>CAVTFS010000021.1:0-91611 GCA_963734005.1 uncultured Actinomycetota bacterium | reverse complement strand
CTCGCAACGTAACTAGCCCGCTCATCCTCGGCGGCTGGGCCCTTCGATCGCTGGTGGCCGCGCGCTAGCCAGCGGTAGCTAGCGCTTCCTCCGACTCAGCTCGTCGATCACGCTTGCTTTTGCCAAACGCAAAGTCGAGATCACCGGGGCGACCATCCACGCCCGGACTGAACCCTTTGTTGGATCACCTCGCCGACGTCCCTTGTGGTCGAGACCGTGCTGGTGGAGCGCTACGTCGTCCGGTACCTCCGGCGCGATCCGAAGATTCCGCGTGGCTCGGGTCCGCCGTCGTCGGGTGCGGATGCGTCCCGCCTCCCGCCGAAGCGCAGGTAGAGGGAGGGCGTGACGAACAGGTTCAGCAGCGTCGAGGTGACCAGGCCGCCAATGATCACCACGGCCATGGGGTGCTCGATCTCGTGGCCGGGGAGGCTGCCCAGCACGACCAGCGGGACCAGGGCCAGGCCCGCCGCCAACGAAGTCATCAGAATCGGCGAGAGCCGTTCCTTCGCGCCGCGCACCACGAGGTCCCGGCCGAACGGTTCGCCCTCCTCGCGTTCAAGGTGCTGGAAGTGGTTGATCATCAGGATGCCGTTGCGGGCGGCGATGCCCAGCACCGTGAAGAATCCCACGAGCGAGCCGAGCGAGAGGATCCCGCCCGTGATCCATGCGGCCAGGATGCCGCCGACCAGAGCCATCGGCAGGGTGAGCAGGACGAGAAACGCCAGCCGCCAGCTGTTGAAGGCGGTCGCCAGGAGGAAGAGGATGCCGAGCAACGCGACGCCGGCGAAGAGCAGCAGCCGGTTCTGGGCGTCCCGTGCCTCCTTGTACTCACCGAGCAGCTGCGGGTGGTAGCCGGCCGGGAAGTCGACCGTCGCGAGGCGGCGCTGCACCTCGGCCGCGACGTCGTCGAGGGCCACCCCCTCGGCCACGTTGGCGCCAACGTCGATTCGGCGCGAGCCGTTCTCCCGCAGGATCTGGTTGGGGGTGGGCACCATCTTCACATCGGCCAGCTCACCCAAGGGAACTCTGCGGCCGTCCGGCGCGTCCATCAGGAGTTGACGGACGCTGTTGATGCTGTACCGCGCCTCCGGGACGCTCCAGACGTGCACCTCGGTGTTCTTGCCGTTCCGCCAGATGTCGCCCGCCTCCTCACTGGCGATGAACGTGGCGGCGGCGCGGCGCACGTCGCCCGGCTTGATCCCGTACTGGGACGCCTTGGCCAGGTCGACCTCGACATGCAGCTGCGGAATGTTGCTCTGCAGCGTTACGTGCTCGTCGATGATGCCGTCGACCCCGGCTACGAGTTCCTTGACCTCGTCGGCCTTCGTCCTTAAGCAGGTCGAGGTCGTCGCCGAAGATCCGGATGACGACGGCGTCGCTGGATCCGGTGAGCACCTCCTTCGTACGCTCCTTCAGGTAGGTCTGCACGTCGCGTTGGATGCCCGGGTAGCCGTCGACGGCCTTCTGCACCGCGGCCAACGTCTTGTCGTAGTCCACGTTCGGGTCGATGCTGATCCAGTTCTCGGTGAAGTTCAGTCCGACGACCTCGTCCGACAGCGTGCCCTGTCCGATGTGGGCGCCGAAGTTGCGTACTCCCGGGATCGCCCGAAGCTCCCTGCTGGCCTGCTCCGTGATGCGGACGCTCTCCTCCCGGGAGGTGCCGGGCTGTTACCACCCAGTGCATCAGGAAGTCCCGCTCCTTGAACGCCGGGAACAAGTTCTGCCCCAGCAGCGGCACCACCAGCACTCCGACCGCCATGACGAGCGCGACGGTCGCGTAGGCGACGGTCGGACGGGGAATGATGCGCGCCAGCAGCGCGGTATAGCCGCGCTGGAGCCAGCGCACCAATGGTGACTCACGCCTCTCGATCGGCGCCTTGGCCAGCAGGATCAGGGCGAGCGCGGGGATGACCGTCAGCGCGACCAGTAGGGATGCCAGGATCGCCAGCCCGTAGGCCAACGCCATCGGGCGGAAGAACGAGCCGGTGAGCCCGCCGAGCAGGAAGATGGGCACGGTGGAGACCAGGATGATCATCGTGGCCTGGACGATGGGCCCCCGCACCTCGACCGATGCGTCGAGGACGATGGACGCGGTCGACTTTGTGCTGCCTTCCAGTCGATGCTGGCGGATGCGGCGCACGATGTTCTCGACGTCGATGATGGCGTCGTCGACAAGCACGCCGAGGGATATCACCAGACCCGCCAGGATCATGGTATTTATGGTGGCCCCGGTCCAGCTCAGCACGAGACCCGCCGCGACGAGCGAGAGCGGGATCGAGATGGCGCTGATCAACGCGACTCGCCACTCGAAGAGGAAGAGGATCAGGATCAGTACGACGAGAAGGAATCCGATGACCATCGCACGGCCGAGGTTGTTGACCGACGTCTCGACAAAGGTCGCCGGGCGGAAGATCTCCGTGTCGACGGCGATGCCCTCATAGCCCGGGCGCCATGTCCTTCAGCGTCGCCTCGACCGCCCGCGTCACCTCCAGGGTGTTGCCCCACGGCAGCTTCTCCACGATGAGCATCAGCCCGAGGCCGTCGTTGATGACCGCGTCCCCAACGAGCACTGAACCTGGTGGCTCGTCCATGTCCACCAGCCGGGCGACGTCCTTGAGGTAGACCGGCTTGGCCCCCTTTGGCATCTCGATGGGGATCTCGGCCATTTGCTCCGCGGTCAGCGCGGGGAGTTGGTGCTGCACCTGGAGACGCTGGTTGGGGGTGTCGATGAAACCGCCGGTACCGATCTCGAAACCGCCCCGGAACTTGAGCTGACCGACGTCCACCGCGTCCCCGGCGGAGTCCATGACCTGCTGCCAGCGTGACGTTGTGTTTCTTCATGAGCTCTGGATCAACCAGGACCTGCTTGACGTGCCAGCGGTCGCCCCAGATGGCCACGTTCGCCACCCCGGGGACCCGCATCAGACGGGGCCGCACCGTCCAGTAGGCGGCCAGCGCCATATTGACGTTCGC
Source organism: uncultured Actinomycetota bacterium (assembly GCA_963734005.1). Taxonomy (GTDB): domain Bacteria; phylum Actinomycetota; class Actinomycetes; order Propionibacteriales; family Propionibacteriaceae; genus Microlunatus. The sequence continues at coordinate 88,638 of CAVTFS010000021.1, read as the reverse complement.
GGCCGAGGACTTGTCCGCCTGCGACATCCCGATCTTCATGACCCGGCTCGTCGAGGACAGGGGTTGCAGCATGAAGGGCGAGTTGGCCCAGCGCGGAAGTCGTGGTGAGATCGCGGTCAGGCGCTCCTGTACCAGCAGCCGGGCTTGCATGAGGTCGGTCCCGGGCTTGAAGATCAAGACTATGGAGGAGAGTTGGGAGACCGACTTGGAGCGCATCACCTCCATGCCCTCGATCCCGTTCAGCCCCTGCTCCAGCGGAACCGAGACCAGCTCCTCGACATCCTTCGCGGAGAGGCCGGTGCACAGCGTCTGTATCTCCACCCGGGGCGGGGCGAACTCGGGAAAGGCATCGATCGGCATGTCGCGAAGTTGCAGGACACCGAAGAACATCAACATCGAGGCCCCGACGACCACGAGGTACCGCAGCTTCAGACTCGTTCCAATGATCCAACGCATCATGGTGTGGGGTCCCTACCCTCGCTACCTGTCGATTTGGATGGATTACTTTCCGATGCCGAGTTCGGCGCCATACAGCTCGATCACGCCCTTCGTGACCACAGTTGTTCCCGCTGGCGGTCCGTCCGATAGAACCGCCTCGGTCCCCTCGGCACCGCCCACGGTCTCGACCACGACCTTCGCACGCACGTAGGTCAGGGGCTCCGGAACGGTGTAGACCCAGGTCAGGCCATTCGGGTCGTAAACAACGGCGGAGTACGGCACCACTGTCATCGACGAGCTCGGCGTGGCACCCGCGGGTAGCAGCGTGGCCGGCGCGACGGCGATTGCGACTGTCTCGACGCCGGTCCGCTGGGCCGCCTGCTCGGTGAACGTCACCTTCTTGACGGCTTGGTCGGGGATCGCCTCGACCTTGGCGGGGATGACCTTTCCGTCCCCCGGGCTACTCGACGTTGCCTGCGAGCACCCCGACAGCAGCAAGACCGCCGTGATCAGGACCACGGCCATCCATCGACCACGGCCCCGCATGGGGTCGCCTCCGTGTGTGCGCATGAAACCCCTCCTAATGCCCGGTCACGCCGGAGCCGGGCTGGTATGTGGTGGCTGCTCCGCCGCGGCTGGCCCGGCAACACCTGGTCGGGGTTTGGCCGCGATTCGCAGGTACAGGGCGGGAAGGACGAAGAGGTTCACCAGGGCCGTGGTGACCAGGCCGCCCACGATGATCAGGGCGAGCGGGCTCACGATCTCAAGGCCCGAGACGCTGCCGTAGACCACCAGCGGGACTAGGGCCAGCCCCGCCGCGAGGTAGCTCGTTATCGTTGGGGTGAACCGCTGCCGTGACCCGAGCTCGACCAGCTCGGGGCCCGGTGGCTGACCCTGCTCCTCCAGTCGTTGGTACTGCTTGATCTGCAGGAGTCCACCCCGAATGGCCATGGCCAGGACGGTGAGAAGTCCCGCTAGCGCGACCACCGAGACGGCGGCCCGGTCAACGGCCGCCACCACCAGCCCGCCCGCCAATGCCGCCGGCAGCAAGAGGAAGTGCAACGACGCGAGCCGCCAGCTCGCGAAGCCGGCCTGCAGCAGGAAGAAGATCAGGATTCCGGCGCCGATCACAAATGCCCACAAGCGGAGGTCGGAACTCGCCTGTTCCTGACCCTCTCCGAGGACCTCCAGGTGGTGCTCGCGCGGGAAGGTCACCTGCTCGAGGCGGTCATCGACCTCGTCCGTGACCGCGCCCAGCCCCTGTCCGCGCACGTTGGCGACGACATCGATGCTGCGAGAGACCTGGTCATGCGTAATAATCTCCGGCTTAGGGGCGATCCTCACGTCGGCAACGTCGCCCAGGCGCACCTGAGTCGGCCCGCCGCCCGGGCCACCGACCGGCGCGTCGATCAGAAGGTCCTTGATGGTGGAGAGGTTCTGGCGCAACGCTGGGACGCCCCACACGACGACCTCGAATACCTTCTGATCCTCGAAGAGGTTGCCGGCGACGGTGGCCGCCACCAGGGTGGCGGACGCCCGGCGCACATCGCCGGGTCTTGAGGCCGTACTTAGCGGCCTTGGCGACGGACACCTCGATGACCACGGTAGGTGCGTCCTGCGCCGCCCTTACCCGTGGTTCGACGACACCGTCGATGCCGGAGACGATCCCGAGGACCTCCTGCGCCTTGGCCTGGAGAACCTTGTAGTCATTGCCGTAGATGCGCACGACGAGGTCCTCCGCGACACCCCTCGCGACTACATCCCGGATCCGCTTGTCCGAGTAAGTGATCACGTCGCTGTGGACCCCGGGATAGCCATCTACCACCTGCTGGACGGCGGCGAGAGTCGTGTCGTAGTCGGCCGCCGGGTCGATGCTGAGCCACACCTCACCGGAGTTGATGTTGACAATCTGGTCCGATGCCAGGGCACGCCCGGTGTGCGCACCGACCTTGCGCACCCCGGGGATGGCCCGCAGTTCCGCGGTGACCGTGGCCGTGATGCGGTTCATCTCCGTGCGGGACGCACTGGGCGCGGCCTCCCAGCTGATCAGCAGATCCCGCTCTTGAAGCGTCGGTGACACCGGCCGCCCACCGAGGAACGGCACCGCGATCAGGCCCGCCATCACGACCAAGCCGAGCATGGCGTAGGACCACACGGGGCGGCGGAGCAGGCCGGGCAGCAGCGCGGCGTACGCCCGCTCCAACCCCCGGGCGAGTGGTGACTCGCGGTGCTGCATCGACGTCCGGGAGAGCAGAAGCGTCGCCAGTACCGGGGCGAGCGTCAGCGCGACCACCATTGAAACCGCCGTGGCGACCAGGAAGGCCAGTGCGAGCGGGGTGAGGAAGGCACCGCTCACCCCGTCGAGGATGAAGAGAGGCACCACCGAGACCGCGGCGATCACCGCCGCCACGAAGAGCGGGCCGCGCATCTCGACGACGGCCGCACTTATGGTGTCAACGACGGGTCCGTCGGATTGCACCTCGCCGCGCTGCCGCAGACGTCGCGTGATGTTGTCGACACCGACCACGGCGTCGTCGACCACGATGGCCAGCGCCATCACCAGCCCCGCCAGGGACATCATGTTGAGGCCGACGCCGAACCATGACAGCACGAGCACCGTTACCGCCACCGACGCCGCGATCGTCACCAGGCTGACCAGCGCGGTGCGCCAGTTGAAGAGGAAGGCGCCGAGCACGACCAGCAGGAGGATGGCGCCGAGGATCAGCGTGGCGGTGAGGTTCTCGGTCATCGTCTCGATGAAGGTGGCCGGCCGGTATATGGTCGTGTCCATCTCCACGTCTGGGAGGCCTGGTTGCAGTTCGCCGAGTGCGGCCTCCACGTTCCGGGTTACCTCCGAGACGCTGGCCCCGGGGAACCTCTCCACCACGAGCATGAGGCTGGGACTGTCTTCGACGACCGCGTCCCCGATGAGAAGCTGGTGGTCCTCGACGATCTGAGCGACGTCACCAAGGAGCACCCCCCGGTCCTCGGCGTCCTCGATGGTCACCTTGGCGAGATCCTGCGCGGTCTTGATCGGCTGGTTGTGCTGGATCTCGATGCGCTGGTTGGCGGTGTCGATGAAGCCGCCCAGTCCGGGCGTCGACGCCTCCACAAAGGTCAGCGGTGAGACCCACAGCGCGTTCGCCGACGTCCGCAGGACCTGGTCAAGCGTGACGCCTTCCGTCATGAGCTTGGACGGCTCGACCTGCACCTGCAGCTGCCGGTCGCGGAATCCCCAGATGGCCACGTTCGCCACGCCGGGGACGCTCAGCAGGCGGGGAACGATCGTCCAGCGCGACAGCAGCGACATGTCGATCAGGGATCTGTCTGTGGAGGAGAGTCCGATCATCATGAGCCGGCCGGTCGACGACAAGGGCTGCACCACCAGCGGCGGCCTCGACGACGCGGCGGGCAGCGCGGGCGCCATGGTGAGGCGCTCCTGAACGACCTGCCGCGCGCGGATCGGATCCGTGCCAGGCTCGAAGGTCATCTCCATCGACGACAGTCCTGGGATGGTTCGGGACTCGAGCTTGGCCAGCCATGGGATCCCGTTGAAGAACTCGTTCTCCATCGGGTTGGTGATCAGGTTCTCGACTTCTTCGGCGGACAAACCGAGCGCCTCCACCTGCACGTCCACCCGCACCGGACCGAACTCCGGCAGGGCCTCCACCGAGCTATTGCGAATCTGCACGAAGCCGAAGGCCATCAGGGCCACGGCGGCGGCAAGGACCAGACGTTGGTACTTCTGACTCGACCCGACGATCCATCGCATCATTGCCGGAGACCTTTCGTTAGACGGTCGAGGACAGGCCGGGGAGCGATTCTGATCGAATGATGTCGACGCCCCCGACCCCATTCAGCAAGTCAGCTTCTAGGGGGACAGTGATCAGCTGCTCGACCTCCACCGCCGAAAGGCCGAGCGCCTCAGTCTGGATCTCAGCGTACGGTGGGGTGAACGCTGGCAACACCTCCAGAGATGTGCCGCGGAGTTGGACAATGCCGAGGGCCAGGATGCCTATGGCGGCCGCCAAGATCAGCAGACGGAACTTCATAACCCCAGCTAGAAACCGCGCCATGTCTCACCTCAACCTGGTCAGAGATCTACATCACAGCTAGAACCCCCGAGCGGCCGCTCTGGCGAATCATTTTGAGATTCTGATAAGGGTTCCACATTTTCGTGGCGATTGACCAAACGAATTGATTACGATTTTGACCTGTCGTGGAATTCCTGCTGGCGCGGTGATTAGGAACGCACTCGCCGTCATTTTGGCGTGCAAACTGCCGCAAAACTGGGGCTTGTCCCCGAGAGTTAAATTCATTGCCAAACTATGGATATCAGCCTTTCGCTGGCTATTTGGAGGCCGCAACGACAGACTGCGGTTTGTCCGGCATTGGTTCCGACCGCGTAGCAAGATCAACAACGGTTTTGACACACGCGAGTTGATCGCGAATCGCGCCCCGCCACCAGGCAATGGGGTGTTGCCGCGCCGAATCGTCGCCGACACCCGTTGCGTCAATACCCAAGGCGCGGCAAGTCGCCACAGCTCGAACGAGATGGTAACTCTGCGTGACGATGATCAATCGCGAGAGATTGAAGATTCGCTTGGCTCGCAGACAAGATTCGTAAGTGTCGAACCCCCCAGGGTCGGCAATCACTTTCTCGGCCGGCAAACCCGCCATGATGAGGTAATCGCGCATGGCGGCCGGCTCATCAAACTCCGGCGCCAGGTGATCACCCGAGACGATGATCATCTCGACGATTCCGGCATCAAAGAGCCGCTTCGCAAGATCAAGACGAGCCGCTAGGAATGCGGACGGCGTGCCGTCTAGGTTAACTTGCGCTCCGAGCACCAGGGCCACTGGGGCCTTTGGCACGTCAGACTCCGCATAAATGTAACCCGTCCCTGTTGAGCGAACGAAGCTAACCGAGCCCGCCACCGCCGCCAGCCCTGCAATCCCCATGCCGGCCACCAGCCACAACAGTTGCGCGAGTCGGTGCCTGGCGGACATGTCTCGCTTGGGTGCTCGCACGCCCCCAAGGGTAAATGCTCGATGGATCGAACCTCTTTGTATGGCCAAGCAAAGACGCCTTTGCGCCTTTTGGATAGTTTATCTACGCTCTGTGGATAGTCGCTGAGAATTCGCCGTGTGATGACGAAGACGCGTTTGCCAGTGTGGGTCCGGTGACCATTGTGGACCCGGCCGAACTGGATGCGATTGCGATGATGGGCATGGTCAGGATCCGGGCCCTCTCACCCAACACGGCACAATGAGGCCGTGCCGGAGGGAGACACCGTCTGGCGGGCATGCCAGAGGCTGAACGAGGTGCTTGCTGGCCGCGAGCTGACTAGATCCGAATTTCGGGTACCAGCCCTGGCAGCGACCGATCTGACCGGCGCTGCCGTACGCGAGGTGATCTCGCGGGGCAAGCACCAACTATTCCGGTTCAGCAATGCGTTCACCCTGCACACTCACTTCAGGATGGATGGCGTCTGGAGGATCTACCCTCGCGGGCGGCGCTGGAGTGGCGGACCAGCGTTTGAAATCCGAGCGGTACTCGGCACCGATGATCATGATGCGGTCGGATACCGCCTCCCCGTCATCGAACTCGTACCGACAGCGGCCGAGGACACCGTCGTCGGGCATCTCGGGCCAGACCTGCTCGGACCTGACTGGAACCCGGACGAGGCTATGAGGAGAGTCGCCGCTCAGCCGGACCGCACGATCGGTGAAGCCTTGCTCGACCAACGGAACCTGGCAGGACTGGGCACGTTCTATCGAGCAGAGCTGCTCTTCCTGCAGGGAATACATCCGCGTACGCCGGTTGGCCAAGTTCGCGACCTGCATCGCATCCTCGAGCGCAGCCACCGGCTGCTCATGGCAAACCGCTGGCGTGCCGGGCAGTCCACAACCGGTGATCTACGACCTGGCCGACGTGCGTACGTCTATCAGCGATCGGGCCAGCCGTGTCGTCGGTGCGGAACCCCCATCCGGACCGAGGAGCTCGGGCCGCGCGGCGAAGAGCGGCACAGCTATTGGTGCCCGCACTGCCAGCCTGCCCCATGAGTGATGCCATCCTTGCCCCGTGGACGAGGTGACGCGGGCGGCGCATCGGGCGATGCTGGAGCGCGACTGGGAAGGGTTGTGCGTGATGTTGCATCCCTACCTGCATTGGACAGCGGCTGATGGCACGCAACTGCGCGGACGCACCAAGGTCATGGCGCGGTTGCGGGCTGCGGCACCGTCGGCGGAGCCTGCCACTGTCGAGCTTCACGACGGCCAGATCTATCGCTGGCAGGAGTCACCGAAGGCGCTCGAGCAGCGAGCATGAACCCTCCCGCGTCCCGCGCCGAGTGCGTCGGAGGCCGCTAGCTAGCCGCAGTGAAATAATCTCCATTTGTGTCCTCCGTTCCTTCGCTGCTGAGCGCTCGGATCGAGGCCGTTACCGGCGTCGACCCGCAGCTCCGGCCTGCCACGAAGCCGCAGTTCGGCCACTATCAGTCGAACGTGGCTTTGCGTCTGGCCAACAGCGAGCGCAAGTCACCGCGTGAGGTTGCTGCGGACGTCGTCGCAAAGTTGGAGGTTTCCGACCTGTGCGAGCCGCCCGAGATCGCGGGACCTGGCTTCATCAACTTCCGGCTGCGAACTGATGTACTGGCTCAGGCGGCGACCGACCAGCTTGCCGACCCGTACAGCGGCGTCGTACAGGTGTCAGATCCTCAGGTTGTAGTGATCGATTACTCCGCTCCGAACGTGGCCAAGCAGATGCATGTTGGACATCTCCGCTCAACGGTGATCGGCGATTGCCTGCGTCGCGTGATTGCCGGCGTTGGCCACCACGTGATCGCACAGAACCATGTTGGCGATTGGGGCACCCAGTTCGGGATGCTGGTTGAGCAGATCCTGGACGAAGGCATCGATGCCTCCACTTTGACCCTGCCGGATGCGGAGGAGCTCTACACGCGTGCCAGCGCGCACTTCCGTGCTGACGCGGAGTTCGCCGATCGCGCCCGGCGCCGTGTTGTTGCTCTGCAGTCGGGTGACGAGCTGACACGCAGCAGCTGGCGGGAGTTGATCAACGTCTCACTCGCCGGCTTCAATGCCGCCTACCGACGGTTGGGTGTGCTGCTCACCGATGATGATCTTGCCGGTGAATCCATGTACAACGATGATCTTCCATCGCTCGTCGCTGAGCTGGAACGCAACGGCACGGCGGTAATCGACGACGGTGCGCTGTGCGTCTTTGTCGACGGCTTCGCTGCCCCCATGATCGTACGGAAAAGTGACGGTGGTTTCGGATACTCGGCAACCGACCTGGCAGCGATCCGGCACCGGGTACGCGATCTACATGCCAACCGCATCATTTACGTCGTGGACGCGCGGCAGTCCGATCACTTCGACCTCGTGTTCGCGGTCGCACGCAAGGCGGGTTTTCTGCCTGACGACGTGACCACCGAGCATGTGGCCTTCGGGACCGTCTTGGGTACCGATGGCAAGCCGTTCAGGACCCGCGAGGGCACAGCGGTGAATCTCAATACGCTGCTGGACGCCGCCGAGGAACAAGCTGCGCCACCGGTCGCACTCGCCGCGATCAAGTACGCCGACCTGTCCAATGGGCTGAACAAGGACTATGTCTTCGACGTCAGCCGGATGGTGCAGACCACGGGCAACACCGGACCCTATCTGCAGTACGCGCACGCCCGGGTGACCCAGGTCTTGCGCAAGGCTGCGGCTCGCGGCTACGGAGAGCAGTCGAAGGTATTGGTGCTGGAGGCTCCGGCAGAGCAGACGCTGGCCTTGCTGCTCATCCGGTTCGGAGACAGCGTGGACGAGGTGGTCCGGACTCTGCAACCGCACAGGTTGTGCAACTACCTCTACGAGTTGTCTGGCGCCTTGGCCATCTTCTACGAGCAGTGTCCAGTCCTGCAGTCCTCGGGTGCCGTGCGGGATTCGCGGCTCGCGCTGTGCTTGGCGACAAAGCGGGTGCTCTCCGCTGGGCTCACCATGCTCGGAATCGAGCCCTTGGAACGGATGTAGCCTCGCACGCCCTCTGGATGAAAACCTAGTTGAATGCAGCAGGTGGAGCTGCTCGTGCTCCTTACCTGAGCTCGTCGGGGTGGATCTGACGGTCAGCCGCGAGCCACGCCGCGCCGACGATGCCGGCGGTATTCAGCAACTTGGCTGGCACGACCTCGGCATTGAGCTTGAGCTTGGGGATGAACTTGTCGGAGTTTTTGCTGATGCCACCCCCAATGACGATCAGGTCTGGCCACAGTAGGGCCTCAAGACGCTCGAAGTAGCGCTGGAGTCGTGGGATGTACTCCTTGAAGGAGAGGCCCTCTCTCTCCCTGACGCTGGCGGCGGCACGCGTCTCGGCGTCATAGCCGTCGACCTCGATATGGCCCAGCTCTGAGTTCGGGATGAGGACACCGCGGTAAACGATCGCGGTGCCGATCCCGGTGCCGAGCGTCGCCATCAGCACCAGGCCGGGATGACCTTTGGCGGCGCCGTAGTGAACCTCAGCAATACCGGCCGCGTCAGCGTCGTTGACTAGCAGGATGTCGCGACCCAGGCGATCCTCGAAGATCTTCTCGGCATCGGCGTCGATCCACGACTTGTCGATATTCGCGGCAGATCGGGTCCTGCCGTGTGTCACAACGGCCGGAATTGTGATGCCGATCGGCCCGTCACCGATGATGTCGGCGAAGCTGTCCACGATTTCAGCGACGACCTCTGCCACATTCTTCGGTGTCGACTTGGGGGGTGTGGTGATGCGAAGTCGCTTCGCCGTGAACTCACCAGTCGCAAGGTCGACGGGCGCTCCTTTGATGCCGCTACCGCCGATGTCGATGCCGAGCACGGGCGCGCTTCGTACCGATTCTTCGCTCATGCTCGCGAGCCTAGCGATATCCAGCCGCTGCCGGGAGGGCCAGTTTTCCGATGCGGATGCAGGCCAGAGTTCAGACCAGAACGTCGTCGCCGATATCGTGCAGCGAATCCATGTCCAGCAACTCTGCGATCAGCAGCAGGAGCTGCTCGTGCTCTGGCGTGATGGTCCGGCCGTACGGGCCGCGATTGCGGGCGACTGCAACCCCGATCCTGAGCAGCGCCAGCCTGAAATCGGCGGATGTCTCGGGCTCGATGCGGTCCAGGATCGACACGATGTGGCGCAGCCCCGAGACAACCGGTCGGTCATCGAGCTCGAAGTCAAGCAGCAGACCGGAGCGGTCTTCCGCCATGGAAGTGAGGATGTCCCGCGCCGGGTAGCGGCGTACGCAACGCTACTGCGACGATGGTGTCCCAGAAGGCGGCGAGTTCATAACTCTTGAATCGGTTATAGGTTCCGGCTAGAGAACTCAGCACCCACAAGGGTCCGAACTGGAGTGTACGCATTTCATCAGGTTGCAGATTCAAGGATCGCCGCCTTTCCCTGCGCCAACTATCCGCCGCTCGCCGTAACCAGGCAAGCTTCAGCCTGGCTTGAGTAACCTCACAGAGTCGCGGCTGGAAGCTCAGCGACTCAGCTGGCGGAGACACCACGCGTACAGCTGGGGGTCGAATGCGTACGCGTTGGAGAAATAGAAGCCGTAAAAGCGTCGGTATACATCGATCCAGCGAACGATCTCTCGCCCGTGGCGTTCTACTGCCACCGCTTCCAGCCAGGCCGCGTCGGCCCCCGCGTCGGCGTACGGCTCGAGCTCTAGGAAGATCAACGCGCCGGCCACATCCATCAACGGGTCGGCGTGCACGGTATGTGGGCTGAAATCAGCGATTCCGGTAACAACGGGTCCCTGCGGACCCTGGCTGATGTAGGCGTTGGGCGGGCAGACATCACCGTGCACAATCGCAGGGACGACGGACCGCTGTGCGAGCTCGGCCATGCAGCCGGTTCCAGACCTCGGCAACGCTCGGAAGATCGCGTTCCAGCTGAGTGCGACTGCTCTGCGAGCGGTGCCTGCAGCATGCTTGAGAGCAGCTCAACAAGCGAGCTGAATTGCTGTGGCGCCCCCTCGCCGATCAGCCGCGCGAAGGCCGGCACCGGACTCGGCAGTAGCTGCAACCGCTCGGTGGCATCGAGGAAGCTGACCAACGCCGGGCGCCGTTGGGTCATGTCGGCATGTTGCAGCCACCCCGAGAAGGTCCGACCCGAGAGCCGTCGATCGACGGTGAAGAACCGCCCGTTGCGCTCGCCTATTTCAAGGATCAGTGGCAGCTCCAGGCCGATGTCGCTGCCAGCCCAGCTCTTATAGAGGGCCTGCAGCTGCGAAGCCGTACGGCGCGGCGCCTCGTGCCGGCCGCGGTAGAGCCGCAGCACTCGCTCATGATCAATCGCGAACACCTCGCTCTCGCCCCCGGCGCCGAGTAATTGATCACGACCGGTACCGAACGCCGCTAGCAGCTCGGCCTCGCCTTGATGATCATCGGTGCGTACCGTCTCGACCGCTCGACGCTGGCGCTCGGCGGCTCGAGCGGCCCGCGCCCGATCGAGCTGGCTCAGCGCAAGTTCGCGGGCAGTGTGCTCGTCCAGTTGGTGTGCCACAGCGTTCACAGGCCCTCTCGGGGTGTGGACATGGACGTCGGCCAGCCGGAGCAGCCGTTGCAGCGGACCCTGCTCGATGCGTACCGACTGAGTCTTCGCATGGGGCACGACGTCGCGTACGTGGGTGAACCAGCCCTGCTCGGTGATCAAGGTGCGGTCGTCCCAGCCATAGCGAAGGGTCCAGAAGTCGAACCATCGCACCCAACGCGCCCGTTTCGGCGGCGGGTGCAGCTCGATGTCATCGAGATCGAAATCCTGGCAGCACTCGCCCGATGGCCAGCTCGACTTCGTCAAGGGTGGCGACCGGGAGCAGCACGCTGGAGGCGTTCGACTCGTTGTCCTCGCTGTCGCCGTGGGCGTAACCGAGAATATCGACGTCGACCCGATGCCAGCCCAGCAGCCTCCAGAGCAGGGGCTGGCTGGTCTTGACGCCTTGGATGCGATTGATCGGCACCGATTGGCTTGTCAAGTTGGTCAGGCCGCGGGTGATCCGCAGGCCGCGTGGCGACTCGGCCAATGTGAAGTTGAACATGCCGATCACGCGCCGCCAGATCAGCGTCAGCATGCCGATGATCAATGGAATCAGGACGCCAAGGGCAAACGGAACCATTCCGAAGGCCGCGGTTACGACAACAGTGATGATCGTGATGGCTGCCGGGATCAACCACTCGCTCGAGAGCAGGAAGCTGAGGATCAGCCGCTGTGGTGATACCCGAACCAGCGGCTGATCGGTCGTTCCCAAGTCGGTGAAGATGCTCGCTGCTGATTGTTGATCAAGATCGCGGATGCTGGCCTGCTGCCCATGGGCCCGGGTGAGCAGATAGTCGCGCAACCTGGATGCCTTGCCTCGGCTCAGGTAGCGGAGCTTGGTGGTGCTGTTCCCGGCATCGAGGCGCAGCTCAGCAAGGCCGAACATTCGTGCGGCAAGTGGTTGGATGATGTCGACGGACTGGAGCCGCTCGAACGGGATTTTCGTCGATTTCTTGAAGATCGCAGCCGGTCTCGATCCGCAGTTCTTCGTCGTCGATCACGAATCGGGTGAAGTACCAGGCGACGAAGCCGGTGATGGCAGCCAGCACGACGACGATGCCGAGGATGGGCAGGATCCACGACAGACCGCCCGCATCGAACTGATCCTCGCTAGCGCTCGTGACAATCTCCCGACCCCAACCGATGGCGATCGCGACGAAGATCAGCCAACCGCGGACGAATGGCGTCAGGGGATGTGGTCGCTCGGTCTGCTTGAACGAGCGGTCGGTCGGAACCGGTGGTGGACCTGCTGTGGTAACCGCCGGGTCGGGGGCCGACGTGTGCTGAGGCGGCTGTGATGCGGTCATAGCCCCGAGGCGCGTGCTTCGCCGAGCTCGGTAAGCCGATCGCGCAGTCGCGTTGCCTCCTCCGGACTGAGCCCCGGAATCCGAGCACCGGTCTCCGGGCTGGCTGTCTTCAAGGTGACTGTGGCCAAGCCGAACGCGCGCTCCAGCGGACCGGACTCTACCTCGACCAGCTGCATTCGCCCGTACGGCACGGCTATCAGGCTGCGGAACATCACGCCGTGTGTGATGTAGAGATCGTCCTCTCGTTCCACATAGCCCCAGGACCGCCAGTTACGAGTGACGAACCCGAGCCGGAGGATGACGATCACGATGGCGGCTGCCCAGATAAGACCGGAGATCCACCAACGTCCTGAGGTGACTCCCACGATCACCGCTGGAATGGTCAAGAGGACCGGGGGAACAACCACGCTGGTCAGCTGACGCATGGAGCGGTACTTCGGGGAGAGGCGTTTCCACTCGTAGACCGGCGGCGCAAACAGTTCTTCCATAACAAGTTCAGGCTACGTGCTGCTGCCGCGGAGGCGCTGTCACGAGGCCGTGGCCCTGAATAACGGAGTGGCTACCGCCGCTTGTTTGCCTTAGGGCCGCGTACCGATACGCCGCCGAACAATGTCATGCCCTTGATAACGAGGGTCGGTGCACCCGGTGCCGGGACACCGACGTCGCGGACGTCAGTACCGCCGAAGACTCCCGCGGTCTGGTCCTGTACGTCGATACCTTCAGGCACCTTGATATCGAGGCCACCGAAGCACCAGAAACCTGAGATTTCCACGACCGTCGATTCGAAAACGGCATCGCGAAGATCAAGATCGATTCCGCCGAAGAGGGTCAGTGCCTGGATGTTCTTGCGCACCCGCCACCTGCCGCTGCGAGTAACACCGCCGAAGATCGCGATCATCTTGTCAGGCATCGGGTTCTGCCCGGCAGTGTCGATGGTAAAGCGGCTCGTGGCTCGCAGGGCGGCGACAGGAGTGGGAGGGCCGACAAGGACAAGATCGCGCGTGATCGGAATGAGGTCGTCGAAGGTCTTGGCCGCCATCAGTCGGTCGATGCGATCGTCGTGCTCGTCCCGTGTCAGTCTGCCCTCGGCGTACGCGGTGCTGAGCAGGGTCGCCACCTGTTCGCGGTCGGCGTCGGAGGCACGCAGGTTGCCACCGGCAATAGGACCAACATTCGTCGGTTCGGGCAGGGGCTGGGTCATGCCCCCAAGCTAGTCCGGAGCCCTCAAAGCAGGGGAGTGGGCGCTCGTGCTTTCAGGGCGGGCTCGGGTAACTTCAGGGCGTTCCCTGATCACGGGTGCGCCGTACGGACCGATCGAGGCGCTAGCTCGCTGGCTCCACCTGGGAGTGGCTCAACCCGATGTCGAAGACGTTGCCTTCGGGATCCGTCAGGGTCGTCCATCTGGTCCCGTACTCGTCGAACTCAGCGACCTTGGTCGCCCCGAGCGCGACAGCTCGCTCGACCTCGGCCGCGATATCGGCCGCGACGAGATCAAGGTGCATCCGGTTCTTGCCATGGCGCGGTTCAGGTACGGCGAGGAACATCAGCGCGGGAAAAGTGCGGTCCTCGGACGCTGGGATCATCGCGTAGAACTGGTTGGCGCCGCCGGTGACGGGACGCTCCAGAAGCGCCGACCAGAAGGCGGCGATCTCGTCAGCGCGTTGTGAGTCGATGACGACCTGGCCAAATCCAATGGTCACGCTGGTGCTTCCTTTCTCGATTGGGTACTGAGCTTCTTCACGTGCAACTGCTCATAGCGCAGTCTCTCGCCATGGGCGAGTCAAGCGCTCGATCCGCTAGACTCCTGCGGCGGTCGAGTGACGGCTCCTGCGGATGTACTTCACTGGCAGAACATCAGCTTCCCAAGCTCTCAGGCACAGCAACCGATCATGAACCCTGCTGAGCGGTCGCGAATGAGACTAAAACTGATGTGACTGGCTATGTCACGCACAACTAGCCCAGGGCGCCCGGAAGCCCATATGAAGCCGGACCCATAACGATATCCGTCAACTGAGCGATGTCTCTCATTTGCAACTTGCAGCGTCATTTGCCGCGCAAACCTGCCCGGCCCATGCTTTGCAGCTAGCAGCAATCCCCGCGTCTCCGGTAGCCGCAACCGCCGGTGGGGGCTGGCGGCGATGACTCCGGCCGCCCGGCCGCAGACAATCAGTGTGTAGACGCCTAGCGAACGGCAGCGGGCCCCCGGGCGAGCTGACCTTTGCCGTTGGTAGCGGCTCCAGCTGACCTTATGGCTGCAGTTTCGCACCCCGCGATCCCAATCGCCATCCTCTCAAGGAGCACCGTCATGTCCCTCACCCTTGATCCCGAAGTCGCCCAGGCGCTGGCGCCGATGGCCGCCCCAGCCGCCGACCAGACACCCGCACCTATCGGCGACGCGCTCACCCGCCGCACCGTCCAGGACCACATCATGGCGCAGGTCTGCGACGCCCTGCCCATGCCTGATGACGTCACCATGACCGACTATCACGCCACCGCCCCCGACGGCGCACAGATCCCGATGCGCTGGTACACCAAGAAGGGCTGGGTACCCGGCTCGGCAGTGCTGTACACGCACGGCGGCGGCATGATCCTGGGCAGCATGGACCTGTACGAGAGATCCGTCGCCGGGTACGTGTCGGCGAGCGGGACCCCGATGCTGTCGGTGGACTACCGGCTGGCTCCCGAGCACCGCTATCCGACGCAGGTCCAGGACGCCTACGCCGGTCTGCGGTGGCTTGACGGGCATGCCAAGGAGCTCGGCGTCGACCGGGAGCGGATCGCGGTGATGGGCCAGAGCGCCGGCGGCGGCCTGGCCGCCGCTGTGGCGATCATGGCCCGCGACCAGGCCGGTCCGGCCATCGCCCGGCAGATCCTCATCTATCCGATGCTGGACGACCGCACCACCACCATCGATGCGCACATCGTCCGGCACGTCCTATGGAAGTATGACGACAACGTCACCGGCTGGGGCGCGATGCTGGGGAGCGCGGCCGGCGGATCGGACGTGCCTGCCACCGCCGCACCCGCGCGCATCATCGATCCGGCCGAGCTGCCGCCGGCCTACATCGAGGTCGGGCAGCTGGACATCTTCCGCGACGAAGACCTCACCTACGCTCTGCGCCTGGGCAGGGCCGGCGTCGAGGCAGAGTTCCACCTGCGGCCCGGTGTGCCGCACATGTTCGATGTGCTCGCTCCCGCGAGCGACGTCGCACGTAGGGCCATCGCCGACCGCGTCCGCGTCCTGGCGTCCCTCTGACGGCCACCCGCCTGCAGGCTCCGTCCCGGGCACGAAATCCGGTCCCTTCCTTCCGCCCGCATGGCGCCACTGGACTGCCGGCCACTCCGGCTAGCGGGCGGAGCCTTACCTCAGGTGAAGTGCAGCTGGAGGATCAACGGACCTGGCGCAGGCTGTCACGGGTGAGGTCGGCCAGAGTCGGGTAGCCGTCGACGGCCATGATCAGATCGGCCTCGGCGAGGATCGCCCGAAGGACGTGCACCACGCCGTCCTCCCCGCCGAGGGCAAGACCCCAGGCGTACGGGCGCCCGACGCCGACGGCAGTGGCGCCGAGGGCGAGGGCCTTGACCAGATCGGCGCCGGAGCGGACGCCGGAGTCGAAAAGAACCGGGGTGTCACCGGCGGCGTCGACGACCTCGGCCAGGCAGTCGAGGGCGGGCAGGCCGCCGTTCGCTTGGCGGCCGCCGTGGTTGGAGCAGCAGATGCCGTTGACACCGCCATCGATGGCGCGGCGGGCGTCGTCGGGGTGCAGGATGCCCTTGACGATCAACGGGAGCCTGGTCAGCGACCGCAGCCACGGCAGGTCGTCCCAGGTCAGCGGATTGCCGAAGACCTGGGCCCACAACGTGACAGCGCTCCGCGGATCCTCCGCGGGCGACTTATCCAGTCTGGAACGGAACACGGGGTCGGAAAAGTAGTTCGCCAGGCAGAGACCGCGCAGCTGCGGAAAGTTTGCGATGGACAGGTCACGCGGGCGCCACCCGGTGATCCAGGTGTCGAGGGTGACGACGATGCCTTTGAACCCGGCCTTTTCGGCGCGCTGGACGAGGCTTGCGGCGAGGTCGCGGTCGTTCGGGGTGTAGAGCTGGAAGAAGCCGGGAGTGTTGCCCAATTGGGGCGCGACCTCCTCCAGCGTGTCCGCCATCAGCGTCGACGTGACCATGGGAACCCCGGTGCGCGCGGAGGCACGGGCGGTCGCGAGGTCACCGTGCCCATCCTGGGCGCAGATCCCGATCACGCCCACCGGGGCCATGAACAGTGGTGCGGGCCACCGCATGTCGAACAGGTCGACTGACAAATCCCGTTCCTTGGCGCCGATGAACATCCGTGGCGCCAGCCCCCAGCGGCCGAAGGCGTCGACGTTGGCGCGTTGCGTCGCCTCGTCGCCCGCTCCGCCAGCCACGTAAGACAGGACTGAGGGCGGCAATGCCTGTGCCGCCCGCCTTTCCAGCTCGGCGTACGACATCGGCAGGGCTGGGACCCGGCCGGTCAGTCCGGCGAAGTAGATCTCGTTCTGGAAGTCGCCGAATGCCGGCGGTGGGTTGCTCACCGAACAACTCCTTTCTCTTGAATGATCACCATGACGTGGTCGAGGCGCCGGCGGTGGTTATCGCTGGATGGTTTCCATCGTGTGCTTGACGATGCGGCCGTCCTGCACGACCAGCGTGATGTTGCCGGCGTCCGCCAGGAGCTTGATGTCGTCGAGTGGGTCGCCGGCGGCGATGATCAGGTCGGCCCGCTTGCCCGGCTCTAGTGTGCCGATCTGGTCGCCGAGCCCGCACACGTCGGCGGCCGTCGCGGTGCCGGCCACGATCGCGTCCATAGGCGACAGGCCGGCGCTCACCAAGTGCACCAACTCGATCAGGTTCTGGCCGTGCTCGATGCCGAGGCCGGCGTCGGTTCCGGTCGCGATCCGTACCCCGGCCTTGACGGCCATGGCCACCGCTTCGCGGGCGGCCTGCCGCCAGCGACGTGCCGTCTCGTAGAAGTGCTGGCCCATGACGGCGGGGTCTCCGGTCTTGTTCAGCACCGTCAGGGTCGGGACGAGGAAGGTGCCTTGCTCGGCCATGCGGGCGGCAATGCCGGGAGTCAGCCCGCTGCCGTGCTCGACGCTGTGCACTCCAGCCTCGACGGCATCGTCGATGCCCTGGGTGCCGATCGCGTGGGCGGCGACGTTCCTGCCCCGGGTGGACGCGGTCTCCACCACCGCGCTCAGCTCAACCAGCGAAAACCCCACGTCATCTGGTCCATCAGCGGGAGTCGAGACGCCGCCGGTCGCCGCGACCTTGATCACCTGGGCGCCGTCGCGCATCAGTTGCCGGGTGTGCTTGGTGACTTCGTCTGGGCCATCGGCCACGGACATCGTTAGATCAAGCAGATGGAACAGATCGGCCAAGTCAACACCGGCCGGGAGCGGGTAGTCGCCGTGGCCGCCGGTCGGGCTGAGCATCGCGATGGCGTTCAGCAGCCTCGGCGCGGGGGTTGCCCCGGTGCTGGCCATCATCGCCAGTTTCGGGCCGAGGAAACCCAGGTCCCGGACGGTGGTGACACCTGCCTCCACTGTGGCGCGCATGTTGGCGGCTATCTGCAACACCCGCACCGGCGGCGGCTGCAGCAGCAGCTTGCCGACGTGGAGGCCGCCGCCGGGCACCGCGAAATGCACGTGGGTGTCGATGAAGCCCGGTAACAGGGTCCCCGGCAGCGCCACCCGCTCGCATTCGGCGGGCAGGTGCGGAGCCTGGGCCATCGGCCCGGCCCAGGAGATCATCCCGGTGGTTTCGACCACGACTCCCGCGTCGGCCACCGGGGCTCCGCCGCGTCCGTCTACCAGCTGGCCCGCCGAGATCAGCAATGGCTTGTCCATCGTGTGATCAGTCCTTTCTTCATTGAGACCGCCCCGGCCAGCCAGGCACGGCCAAACAGTGAAACGTCGGTGCGCAAACAAACGGCATACCGGCAGTCACGGCGGCGCGGACCTTGGTCCCCGGCCGGTTGGTGGATCGGTAGCCGCTCGCCTGCCAGCGCCGTGCCTCCGAGTCAAGGCCGCCAGCGAGCATCGCGCCCATCATGGGGTGCTTCCTCCCTGTGATCGGGAGGCCTGGCCGAACCTCGTCGGGCCTGCTGCGCTCTGGGCTGATGCCCCTGCTGCGGGGCCAGAGGAGCGGTGGGCCTGGTCAGGCCCGGTAGCAGCCCTAGCCTTGGCTCGGCGGGCGGCGAGGCGGTCCAGTGACGGCCCGACCGCCGTGATCAGGACGACTAGGCCAACGGCGACGATGGTGTTGGACCGGGATGTCACCTGAGCCAGCAGCCATTCCGCGCAGACGGCCAAGGCGACCAGCCCGAGTTTGGCGCCGATCAGACTTGTCACCGTTGAGCAGCCACAATCCGCCCACGGCCAGACCGGCGATCAAATAGCCGCCACGGCGTGGCACCCGCCTACGCCCGCGGATCAGCCGACACTGGGTTTGACACAGCAATGGTTCCAACACGGACTGGGATCAGAAGCTATCTGGTCGCGGTATGTCAGGTCCGATTGAGATCCGTCAAACGTCTCGTATGCACCACGTCCAGTGAGCGATTGGCGGGGATCTCGCAGACTGGCGCCTTCAACGCCGGATCAGGTGCACCAGCCTGGGATGAGGTTCGTGGAGTCGCAGCGAGCCAGAGTGCAATCGGCTCCGGCTCGGCGCCCGACGTGCGCTAGCCTGAGGTTTCGTCGCTCCGAAGCTTGAGGCACGTTTGAGGCACGGGGCGGAGGCAGGACAGCAGGCGTGAACGTACGAAATACCTTGTCAGGCGGATGTAGTTCAATGGCAGAACATCAGCTTCCCAAGCTGACAGTGCGGGTTCGATTCCCGTCATCCGCTCCAGAGAATTACCCCTGATCAGGTGCCGTTTTCCGCGACCGATCCGGCTCAATAGCGATCAACTGCGGCTCGGTCGGGCCCTCCACGGGCCCCACGGCATTCGGGAGGGGCCGTGATTTGCGCTCGCTCAGCCGGGCGTCGGGGGCTGCCGCGATCGCTTCGTCGGCCACCCGACTGCTGTGCTGATAGATCAGGGCGGCGGCGGGGGAGTCGTGTCCCATGCGGGTCATCAGGTCACGCAGGCTGGCACCGACTGAGCGGCGAGTGTGTTGCCCGTGCGCCGCAGGTCGTGGAGATGGAGGTTAGGGACCCCGATCTGCTCCCGGGCCTCCGCCAGCGGACTGCGGGATTGAAGTTTCCGCGATGCCACGGCTGCCCGTGCTCGTTGACAAACACCAACCCGTCAGGGCCATCGAGAGAGTAGGTGTCCAGGCGGTGCTGGAGTTCGGGCAGGATGGCGGCCGGGAACGAGACCACCTGATTCCAGCCCGCGATTTCGGCGGTCCTAGCTGGAGGCCGCCGGGCACCCTGAGAAACTGTCGGCGAATGCGGACGGTGCGTCGTTCCAGATCAAGATCATTCCGGGTGAGCGCGGTGATCTCTCCCCAGCGGAGCGACGCGAAGGTCTTGAGCAGCAGGAACGCCTTCCACCGATCTGGCATCAGATCGACAAGGGCGTAGAGCTGGTCGAGGGTCAGCGCCGGCCGTTCGGTGGCCAATTCCTCGCCCGCGCCTTTGATCCGGCACGGGTTGACGATGATCAACTCGTCCTCGGTGGTCGCCGTGTTCAAGATCGCGCGCAGAAGGCGGTACGACTTAGCGACCATCGTGGCTGATACGCCGGCCTCGAGCAGCCCCGCGCGCCACTCACGCACCGTCGCGGTGTCGAGCTGACCGAGTGCCACTTGGCCCAGCGTGGGGGCGAGGTGCCGGCGAATCAGCGAACGGTAGACATCGGCTGTGCGCGGCCGGAGGCGAGGATGCTGGTTGATCCACTCCTCGGCGTAGGCGGCGAACAAGACTTTGCTGCCGGCGACATCCAGCCAGTTGCCCGCAACCTGCGACTGCCGCTCCAATGCCGCTGACACTCTGACGGCGTCAGATCGGCGGGCGTAGGTCTCCGGCCAGGCCACCCGAACGCCGTCGCGAGTCCGGTACCGGATCTGCCAGCCGGACTCGCGCCTGCGGATCGAACCGAAATACCGGCGGTTGGCCATCAGCTAA
Source organism: uncultured Actinomycetota bacterium (assembly GCA_963734005.1). Classification (GTDB taxonomy): domain Bacteria; phylum Actinomycetota; class Actinomycetes; order Propionibacteriales; family Propionibacteriaceae; genus Microlunatus. Next base: position 68,217 of record CAVTFS010000021.1, on the reverse strand, counting down.
GCCTTCGGCGCCGTCGCCACACCTGTGTGACCAGCGCCGGGTCGGGCCAGTCAGCGGCTCCTTAACCTCGGCGAACGCGTCGAGGTCTGCCGGGTTGCTGTTGCCCCCGCTTCGGCGGGAGCTGCGGCGGAGGTCGCGGCCCGCGAGCACTACCTCAGCCCGGACGAGGCCGCCGAGTACCTGAATGTGTCGGTGGGCACCCGTACAGAATGCTCGCTGCAGAAGTTCCCAGTACGACCGCGGACCCATTCCTGCCACAGCTGACAGAAAGGTTGAGCAACCTCACCCGGGCCGGCTTCGATGCCACCCTTGCTCGTGCGGTCGGCGGCCGCCGCAGGACCCCTACGCGATGACCACCCCGCGACAGCCTGTGGTGGCGCATCCTCGATCAGCTACCGCAAACGCCGAGCCAGGAACCAGGAATCCCCAACGACGTCTCGGCGACCCGACACACCACCACGATCTCACGCGACCCATTGCGTCCTCGGTGCCGCCTCACACGTTCGGCCCGAGCCGCTGAAACCTCGCCTTCCGACCCGTCGCGACGCCCGAGATGCGCTTCGGTGGTCTGCTGCCAAACCCGTAATCAGTATCAAACGGCGCTGCGCGCCGGCCCTCCGCTCCAGGTGTCGGCCCTGCCCTGCGGCCGTTACGCCTCGAAACAGGAGATACGTTAAGGGCCCTCCCGAGTCACCGATGCAGAGCTCCGAACTTCGGTTCATGCGCAGTCGAAGCCACCCTGATGTCAAGGATGCAAAGGTCTGCTGGGCCAGCCTTCGCGTCCCGGTGGAGCTGAAATCAGGATGCGGAGTACCGCCACCGCTAGACCTTCCGAGGTAACTGCTTACACCGTAGGCGACGACGTTGAAGGTCTCGTGGCTCAGGCCGTTCGGTCCAAGCTCATCAATCCAAGCTCATCAAGTAGGTTCTCGGTCGGAAGGAATGCCGGCGGGGTGGGCCTCGTCCTGACCCGGTGAGTCAGCGTGGGTCGTCGCGGTCGACGTTCCACTGCCTCGAGACAGCGGTCATCCAGCCGTCGTCGTCCGGCAGCGGCAGGACCGAGAACCGGGTGATCACCCGCTGGCCGCCGTCGGCGTCGCCGTAGAGCAAATCGATCGTGAACGCGGTCCGCTCCGTGACGGCGCGTTGGGCCCTGAGGAAGAGCTCCTCCTGCGGGTCACGGAAGACGCCCTGCCAGAACCCGATTTCCTGCCGCGCGATGTAGATGTCGCGGGTGAGGCGGTGGAACTCGTCCAGCGACGGCGCCGGCGTCACGCCCAGCGGCCGCTCCTCGAAGAACCGCCAGCCGTTGAGGATGGCGAGTCCGGTGCCGACGTTGCGCAGCGAGATCGTGAGGTAGACGGCGTCATGCTCCGCCTCGGCGGTGGCCCGGCCACCCTTCACCGTGACCCAGTGGTCGTCGACGAACCCGACCTTCTGGTCATCGTCGAGGAGTCGGGAGCTCACCAACAGCGGCCGGATCGCCGCCAGCAGGCTGCGCTCGGTGAGCAGGGTCGACCGGTTCGCGGAGCGGACCGCTGCGAAGGTGGCGAGCGCGAGGACGAGCGTCCCGAGGGCGGTGCCCAACTCGGCGAGGGTGGTGACCTCCACCGGACCATCCTCGCCGATGAGGGCGGCGTCAGCTAAAAAGGTCCGGGTGGCCGTCGCAGACGACCAGGCCGCGGCGGGGTGGGCAGCCAGCGCAGCGCGTCCTGGTCCTGGCGAGGGCGGCGGTGGCGTCGATGTCGACGGCGAGGGCACGAAGGCGCGAACACCTCACTCGGGTTCTCGGGCAAACGGTTCCGGCTGCAAACGTCATCGTTGGAAGACCATCTCGCGACCTGGCCGAAGTCGAGGTTCGGTGCAGAAGCCGATGCCTGTCGCCTTCGCGACGCCGCCGCGATCGTTGCCAATCTGCGATGAGAGGACGTTGCGCGTCAGGCAGATCACCTCACCAAGGTCTTGCCGTTCGACCACGAACAGTTACTCGAGAGCTAGTCAACGCAGCTGTCAAGCCGGAGTCGCGGCCTGGATCCGAGAGCATGAACTACAAGCTGACTTCGAACGACCAATGGTTGGGCCACTGAGTGAACCAACGGAGACACGTGCTGAGGCGCCTGCGCACCTGCCCTACCGGGTGAGATGTCAGCGGTCGATCATTCTTAGCAAGGCTTCTGGGTAGCGATCGCCCTGGACCTGCACGCTGACGGTGGCATTGTCGATTTCTGCGAGGTCCTCGAGCGTGAGGTCTAGGTCCACCGATCCCAAGTTCTCGTTGAGGCGCTCGAGTTGCCTGGACCCGGGGATCGGCACGATCCACGGCTTATGCGCAAGCAACCAGGCCAGTGCCACCTGGCTGACGGTGGCGTTGCTACGCTCGGCGGCCCTGGTGACGAGGCCGACGAGGGCGAGGTTCGCCTCAAGTACTTCAGGTTCGAAGCGGGGAAGCGAGGCGCGGATGTCTCCGTCGCCGAACTGAGTTGCAGAGGTCATTTCTCCTCGAACGTCCCGGCTCAACGTCGATCAACTGCGGCTCGGTCGAGCCCCCATGGGCCCTACGACATCCCGAAGCGGGCGTGATTTGCGCTCGCTCAGCGGGCGTCGAGGGTTGCCGCGATCGCTCCTCGTCGGCCACCGAGCTGCTGTGGCCAGCGGCCAAGGATCGATCGGGTGAGCCGGTCAGCGGTCGCCGACCAGGCGTCGTACCAACCGCTGTCGTCACTGTCGGCAATCCCAGCGCAGGTGGCGAGGATCTCACTAGGCTGACCACCCAGACCGAGTCCGATGCTCAGCAAAGTTGTCGAACAGGGGATCTGTAGAGAACATCGTGCTTGCCTCACTGAGCGTTGGGCGGGATCACCGGGGCGTCGGCGGGTGCGAGCTTCGCCGCGATCATGCGCCACAGGTAGTCGGCGGAGTTCTTCGGGGAAGCGGGGCTGGTGAAGGCGGCAGGCTCGTAGGTGACCGTCAGGGCGATCGCCACTTGTTGTGATGGCAGGTAAGCAATGGCACCGGACTCGCCGGAGAACAGCGGGTCCTGCACCAGCCAGTTTCCGCTCGAGACGATGCCGAGGCCGTAGGTGTAGGCGCGCTGCTGCGGGAAGCAGGTGAGGCAGCCCTTCACTTTGGTGGTCTTGCCGATCAAGTCCTTGGTGATCATCTGCTGGAAGGTCGCCGGCTTCAGTAGCCGACCCGTGCCGATGGCCACGGCGGAGGCGTGCATGTCGTCGATGTACGTCGTCTCGATGGCACCGTGGGTGATCGTCCAGGACGGATTCCAGTACGTCACGTCCTCGGTGAACGGGACCGCTGCTGGAATCTTCAGGGCGTAGCGACGCTCCGAGCTGTACGCATGCAGCGCTGGCTCAGTGATCGCAGGCGTACCCGGATCCGTCGTGTTGTCGAGTCCGAGCGGACCCAGCACTCGTTCGGCCAACAGTTGTTGCATGGGCTTGCCGGTGATCTTCTCCATCGCTAGGCCCAAGATCACGTAGTTGGTGTGGGCATAGTTCCAGTTCGTCCCCGGTCGGTAGAGCAGCGGCCGTTTGGTGCCGATCGCGATCAGCTCCTCCGGGGTGAAGGTGCGGAACGGGTTGGCGTAGAGCAACCTTGGTCAACTCGGGCGCGGTGACGTAGTCCACGTAGCCGGACGTCATCTGAGCCAGCTGGCCCAGCGTGACCTCGTCGCCGTACGGAAGGTCGGGCAGCCATCTGGACACCTTGTCGTCCAGATGCACCACGCCTTCGTCCACCAACTGCAGCAGGGCGATGGCGACGTAGGAGATGGCCACCGCCCCGTTGCGGAAGTGCATGTCGGTGCTTGCCGGCACTCCTGGCATCGACTCCCCGTACGCCTTCGTGATCACCTCGCGTCCGCCGACGCTGACCTTGACGATCGCGGCCCGCAGATGCTGGCTCGCCATGACGTCCTTCACAACCTGGTCGACCGCTGCCGCTTGAGCCGGATCGACCGATACCGACATCGAAGCCGACGGTGCCGATTCAACCTCCGGGGCGGGCATACGGCAGCCCGCCGCCGTGACGAGCACCAGCCCAACTGCTGCGGCGAGCGTGGTGACGAGCCTTCCTTTCCTGGCCATGGCCACTGATCCTCTCTTGACTCGGCGACCGCTTTTGAGCGTCACTCTAAAGCAATTGAGTGTCACTCTAAAGCATCCCCTACACTGTTGTCCATGGGTTCGCCACGGTCGGAGCGGATGACACGCCAAGCCGAAGTCGGCGCGATGGCGCGGGAGCAGACCAAACGCCGTCTGCTCGAGGCCGCCGCGGAGGAGTTCGCCGACCGCGGATACGTCGGCGCGACCGTCACCCGGATCGCCGAGCGTGCGGGGGTGACCGTCCAGACGCTTTACCTGGCATGGGGCAGCAAGCGGGAACTGCTCCGCGCGTACCTGGAGCAAGCACTGGCCGGTACACCTGGACTGCCACCGGCCGACCCGCTCCCCGACACTGTCGTCGCCCAGATGCCGCCACCGAGCGACCCTCGTACCTTGATCGCCAACCTGGCCGCCCTGCACCGCCGGATCGGCGAGCGGGCGGCCCTCGGCTGGCGCCTCTACCGCGACGCCGCCGCGGCCGACGCCGACGTCGCGGGAGACTGGCTGGAGAATCAACGACTCCGCCGGGTGACGTACGGCCGGCTGATCACGCGACTGCCGCTGGAGGCGCTCCGCCCCGGCCTGACTCACGAATCCGCCGCCGACACCGCCTGGGCGCTGGCCAGCCCGGAATGCTGGGACCTGCTGATCGGCCGGAGAGGTTACTCCCTTGAGGATTACCAGGCGTGGGTGGAGGACACGCTCGCGGCCGCCCTCCTGCACCCGTCGCTGCTCAAAGGTTGACTACCTCACCGCTCCTCTATTCACGTCCGTCGGCCGATCAAGCCACCGATGGCTGGCGGAACCGATCGCGAACAGTGCGTTCGGGACGTGGTCCGTCGCTTCGTGAATGGTAGGACTGGGAGTGTGCCGATCCTCCCGAAGGAGCGTGATCCTCGGCTGATCACCATCCGTCGCGGGGGCAGTCTGACGGACGAACACCACCGACTGTTGGCTGACTGGGCCCTCTTGTGCGCCGAGCACGTGCTGCACCTGTTCGAGGATCATCAACCGGATGACAGCCGGCCCCGCGACGCTATCGATGTCGGTCGAGCCTGGATCCGCGGTGAGGTGCATATGGGTGACGCACACCGAGCGGCTTTCCAGGCGAATGCCGCGACGCGCGGGATGCCCGATCCAGCGAAGTTCGCTGCACTGTCGGCGGGCCAGGCGGTTGCGGTGGCTCACGTCGCCGCCCATGACCTGGGCGCTGCGGCGTACGCCATCAGGGCGGCCGGTGCATGCGTCCCAGCCGACGACGCTGCGCAAGCTCGGGCCGAGGAACGGGAGTGGCAGCGGGTGCATCTCACTGCCGCTATCCGTGAGCTCGTTCTCGACGATCAACAACGCCGGAGCGCCATCTGTTGGCACGTATTCGACGAGCCGTGATCGCGCTGATGGGGATTGGGTTTTCCCCCGGTCCTCGTATGTGGCGTCGCGCTCAGGCGAACAGCTCGCCGAGCAACTCGGGGTCGATGGCGATAGGGGCGGGGCGGTAGGCGGGTGGCTGCGTGCCCATCAGCTCGCGGACCAGGAAGTCCCAGCAGCGCTTGCGGACGTAGGCCAGGCAGTCGATGAAGGTGTGCTCGGCCCCGGGCACGATGAGCAGCTCGAAGTCCTTGTCGGCGGCGATAAGCCGGTCGGCCAGCCGCAGCGTATGGTCCGGGTGGACTTGGTCGTCCATTTCGCCGTGGACGAGCAGCAGCTTGCCCGCCAACCGGTCCGCGATGTCCACGGTCGAGGCACGGGCCCAGGCCCCGGGGTCGTCCGCGCCGTCGTAGGTCTCCACGAAGCCCAGGTTGAAGTAGCGGGCGTCGTGCGAGCCGGAGAGGGCGACTCCGGCCTTGTACACCTCGGGGAAGTCCAGCATCCCCGCGCTGCGGCGAACCCGCCTCCGGAGTGGCCGAACGCGCCCACCCGGTCCAGGTCCATCCACGGCCGGGTGTGGGCCAGCTGCCGCAGCGCCGCGACATGGTCGGCCAGGCAGCCCGCGTCGGCCAAGTGGCCGTAAGAGGCGTCGTGGAAGGACTTGCCCCGCCCTGGGCTGCCTCGCCCATCAACCGCCACCACCACGAAGCCCAGCGCCGCGATCGGTTCCGCGTCGAGGCCTATCCCGCCGGGGTCGAAGCACGGGGCGACCCGGGTGACCTGCGGGCCGGGGTAGATGCTGTCTACCACCGGGTAGCGCTGGGCGGGGTCGAACCCCCGCGGCCGGTACAGCACCCCGTAGATGTCCGTCATCCCGTCAGCCGCCTTGACGCGGAACCGTTCCGTCGGCGTCCTACCGGTGGCGGTGAGCTTGCTGATGTCGGCGCGCTCCAGCTCGACCAGCACCCGCCCGGCCCAGTCACGGGCACGGGACACTGGCGGGGTGTCGACAGTGGACGCGGAGTCGATGAAGTACTCCTGGTTGTCCGGCATGGTGACGATGTGGTCCAGCTCGTCGTCTGTGACCTTGGCGAATCCGGAGCCGTCCAGACCGACGCGGCACACCGTGCGCCGGTACGGATCCTCTTCGACCAGCCCGGAGGCGGTGAAGTACACCACCCGCTCGGCCTCGTCGACGCACAGGATCTGCCGCACCGCCCACTGCCCGGAGGTGATCTGCCCAAGCAGCGCGCCGGTGCGCAGGTCGTACCGGTACAGGTGGCCCCAGCCGTCCCGCTGCGAGTACCACAGCACCTCGTCGGCCAGCACCCGCACGATCGGCGGCTCGGTCGTCCACTGGTTGGGCTCCACACGGGTGGCCCCGGTCTCGCTAAGCACAGTGGTGACCTCGCCGGTAGCCGGTTCCAGCCGGTGCAGGGTTAGCGTGCGCAGGTCGCGGGGCTGGCTGAAGTAGTACACCGCCGCGCCGTCCGGAGCCCACCACGCCCATTTGATCATGATCGGCGACAACTGCGGCATGAGCAGCGGCTCGGCCTGTACGCGGACCATGGTGCCCGCCTGCACGTCCAGGACGACCAACTCGGCGTAGGGCGCCTGCTCGTCCCCGGGGTAGGCGTACCGCTGGGTGCGCAGGAGGGGCGCGCCACCGTCGGCAGGCCTGGCCTCCACAAGGTGGGTCTGCCGGACGCCGCGCTCATCGGTCCGATGCGCCAGCACCTTCGTCGAGTCGGGCGACCAGGCCACCGCAGGCGGCAGGTATGGCAGGCCGAACTTGCGCAGCAGGGTGCCGTTGCTCGTGCAGTCCGGGCCGGAGCCGTACTTGTAGTCGGGCTCGCCGTCGGTGGTCAGCGCCCACTCGCGGCCGTCGGACAGCGAGCGCGCCCACAGGTCGTGCCCTCGGCGGAACACCGCGACCTTCTTGTCGGGTGACGGCACCTCCAGCGGGTTGCCCGGCGGCGTGAACTCGGCCCGCTCGCAGGCGTAGCTGTCCAGGCGGCAGCGCCAAAGCTCGCCGAACGCGTCGAACTCCACGGCGTTCCCGGCCAGCTCGATGGCCATGAACGGCAAGGCCTCAGGGTCGACCTGTTGCCCGGAGGCGGCAGCAAGTGCGGCGGCGAGCCGGGCGTGGTCGAAGGCCGGCTCGCGGGTGCCCCCCGCCGGGTCGACCAGCACGAACCGCTTGCCGGCGCCGTTGCTCACCGCGTACCAGAAACGGGCGCCTCCGTCGATCCACTGCGGCCTGACCTTGTCGCCGACAACGAGCTCGCCAGGGCGGGCGGGTCGGCGGAGGAGTTGCTCCGCGGCCTGGTAGTCCTGAGCGGTGCTCATTCGTCTTGTCCTTTCTCGTGATGCCATGGTGGTGCCATCACGGCTGGGGTGATGAGGGCATCCCAGCAAGTCTTCGCTGTCGGGCTCGGTCTCAACCAGCTCGAGGACACCCTTCAGCACATCACATCGGTGCCCCGTCCAGAAGCACCGGTCGCGGGCGTCCGCGTGGCCCACGATTCGTTCATTAACTGCTGCTTGTGCGGGATCGCTCGGGGCTAGGTTCTCACCCGCCCACACCGGGATCACCTCGCGACTCCAGCGACGGCCGTTCCCCATAGAATGAGCGCCTCGCAGGTCAGCGTGTGACAAAGAAAGGGGACACTATGGCCGAACCGGTACGCTTCGACCTCGGGCCGGACGAGCTCCCGACGGCGTGGTTCAACCTCGTTCCCGATATGGTCGGCGCGGGCATGCAGCCGCTTCCCCCGCTGCATCCGGGAACCAGGGAGCCAATCGGGCCAGCAGACCTCGCTCCCTTGTTCCCCGAGTCGCTGATCATGCAGGAGGTGTCGACCGAGCGGTGGATCGACATCCCGGGGCCGGTCCTGGACGTCTACCGGCTGTGGAGGCCGACGCCGCTGTATCGGGCCCGACGCCTGGAGCAGGCGCTGCAGACTCCGGCCCGGATCTACTTCAAATACGAGGGGACGTCACCGACCGGCTCCCACAAGCCGAACACGGCGATCGCTCAGGTCTATTACAACAAGGAAGCGGGGATCCGCCGGATCAGCACCGAGACCGGGGCCGGGCAGTGGGGGTCGGCGCTGGCATTCGCATGCCAGATGTTCGGGCTGGAGAGCCTCGTGTACATGGTGAAGGCGTCGTACCAGCAGAAACCGTACCGTCGGGTGATGATGGAGACGTTCGGGGCGACGGTCCACGCCTCGCCCAGCGACACCACGCAGGTCGGCAAGCGCGTCCTCGACGACACGCCCGACTCCACGGGCTCCCTAGGAATCGCCATCAGCGAGGCGGTCGAGGTCGCGGCCACCAATACCGACACAAACTACTGCCTAGGGAGCGTGCTGGGGCACGTGCTCCTGCACCAGACCGTGATCGGCCTGGAGACGCAGAAGCAGATGGAGATGGCGGGCGAATCCCCGGACTTCATCATCGGGTGCGTGGGCGGGGGTTCGAATTACGCGGGCTTCTCCTATCCGTTCATGGCCGACAAGCTGGCCGGGAAGCTCGATGCCACGTTCGTGGCCACCGAGCCGGCCGCCTGCCCCACGCTGACCCGGGGTGAGTTCGCCTACGACTTCGGCGACACGGGGGAGATGGCGCCCATCGTGCCCATGTACACCCTGGGGCACACGTTCGTGCCGGCGCCGGTGCACGCGGGCGGGCTCCGGTACCACGGCGACGCGCCCTCGCTGTCCATGTTGGTGAAGCACGGGCACATGGAGGCTCGGGCGTACACGCAGAACCAGGTGTTCGACGCGGGCGTACAGTTCGCTCGTGCTCAGGGGATCGTGCCGGCCCCTGAGCCGAACCACGCCATCCGGGCGGTGATCGACGAGGCGATCCGTGCGCGGGAGGCCGGCGAGTCGAAGGTCATCCTGTTCAACCTCTGCGGACACGGGCACTTCGACATGCAGGCCTACGACGACTTCCTGGCGGGGCGCCTTCCGGAGATCGAGTTCGAGGAAGCGGCGCTGGCCGACGGTCTGACCAGCCTCCCGGGGATCCCGGTCCCGGGATAGCGTCTCCGGGGTTCTTAGGCCGCCGGGCTGGGTCCCCGACGGGGTGCCTTGAGGTTCCCGTCGTGGGGCGCGGTGTTGCCCTCACTCGCCGGGTGCTCATACAGGCGCTGCTCCTCGGCTTCGTCGCTACGGGCTTTGACCGCACGATGACGAGCGCCCCGCTTCGCGGAGTTCGACTGAGCACGACACCGGTAGGTACCGGTGCCCTCAGGAGAGCGTACGCTCGGGTCACGACCGCATCCTCGTATGGCCCGCTCCTTTCGCGCTCCTCACACGTAGTGACCATCCGCGCGTAAAGGAAGGAAATCGCCGGTTACTTCCGGACCTCAGTGGTGTCATAAGTACACAACGCAGACCGAATGAAACGCGTACCCAAGGAGGGCATGCCGCAATGAAGACACCGCCAATCGTCTCGCCGCAGGACTGGGAGGCAGCGCGCGAGACGCTGCTCGTCAAGGAGAAGGAGCTGACCCGCGCCCTCGACGCGATGGCCGCCGAGCGCCGGCGGATGCCGTGGATGGCCGTGGAGAAGGAGTACCGCTTCGAGGGACCCAACGGACCGGCGAGCCTTGCGGACCTGTTCGAAGGCCGCAGGCAGCTGATCGTCTACCGCGCCTTCTACGCACCGGACGTCACCACCTACCCGGCGTCGGGCGGCGCCTACCCGGAGCGGGCCTGCGTCGGCTGCTCCTTCGGCGCCGACCAGGTCGCCCACCTGGCCCACCTGAACGCGCGGGACACGACGCTGGTGTATGTCTCGCGCGCCCCCCAGGCCGAGATCCAGGGCTTGAAGGAGCGGATGGGCTGGGAACTCATCCCCTGGTACACCCTCACGGACGACTTCGACAAGGATTTCGGCGTGGACCAGTGGCACGGGCACAACGCCTTCATCCGTGAGGGCGATCGGATCTTTCGCACCTATTTCGTCGACGCCCGCGGCGACTCGCAGCTAGGCACCACCTGGAGCTATCTCGACATCACCGCGCTCGGGCGCCAGGAGGAGTGGGAGGACTCGCCCGAGGGCTACCCGCAGACCCCGCCGTACCAGTGGTGGAACTACCACGACGCGTACCGCGAGGACGCGTGATCGCTCACGTCGGAGGCGTCCCGCTGGAATAGAGACGCTGCCGTCGGTGAAAGGCGCCGGGTCGCGCTGCTGCTGGCACGGGCCTACGCAATGTTGCGCCTGCGACGCCGACGAGAGCCCGGAGAATGACCTCAAACGGCCGGGTGTGAGCCTGAAAACACCACCTGACCAGTGGGTCCAACGGCTTCCCAAGCTGACAGTGCGCGTTCGATTCCGTCATCCGCTCTGCACGAATTGGCTGGTCTATGACTCCGACGGCGGATCGCATTGCCTGCAACGCACAGAATTGGGCTTGTGGTGCGCTGGTTGGGAAGAGGGCGAATCGGGCTCTGGGCAGCGGTGGCTCTGATCATTCTCTGCCTCGGCGCGGTGATCAGCGTCGTCGTGGTCCGGGAGAACGCATCTGGCGCCCCACGTACGTTGACCGTGATGACCCGCAATATCTACCTCGGCGGGAACATCAATCGTCCAATACGCGCCGCACTCGACCGCACGGGTCGCGAGGGCGTACTTGCCCTGGGCCACGCAAACCACGAGCTGCGGGAGATCGTCGGCCGTACAGACTTCACGACGCGCAGCACGTTGCTTGCCGAGGAGATCGTCGCGGCGCGCCCCGACCTCGTCGGACTGCAGGAGGTCGCGCTGTGGCGCCACGGACCAATGCAACTCGACCAAATCGGCCGACCGAACGCCACGGAGGTTGTCTACGACTTTCTTGCCACTCTGCTGGCCGATTTGGCGGGCCGCGGGGTCGGCTATGACATCGTCCACGTGCAGCAGGAATCCGACGTCGAGGCTCCCGCATTCACCGGCAATCCGTACACAGGGACCGCTGGCGCCGCCGAGGACGTGCGCCTGACCGACCGCGACGTGATCTTGGTCCGAAGCGACGCCCGAATCCGGGTCGAGGCCAGTGGCGGTAGCAATTTCAGCCGGCACTTCGAAGTGAGGCTCAGCGACACCACATTCCCGTTCGTCCGGGGGTATGCATGGGCTGACATTGCCATTGGATCGGCTCGCATCCGATTCATCACGACTCATCTGGAATCTCAGAGCGCCAGAGTCGCTCGCGCGCAGGCCGAAGAACTCCTCAACGGACCGGCAGGGAACCCAGGACTATCGACGGTGATCGCCTGCGACTGCAATTCCAACCCGGCCAGTCCTGCGGCACGGTCTGCTCTGCCGATTGGATCCGGCGCCGCGTACCGGCTGATCACGAACGATCACGGGTTCACCGATCTCTGGGTTCAGCAGCCGGGTGGCGCTGGCCAAGGCAACACGGCCTGGCTAGGCGAGCTCGTGAACGACGACAGACCGGACTTCGAGCGTCGCATTGACCTGGTGCTGGCCAGATCCACACCACCACAGCAAGTGTCGGTTAGTCGAGCTGAGGTCACCGGCAACGAGCTGAATGATCGTGACCCGGCCACCAGACTCTGGCCGTCGGACCACGCCGGCGTCACAGTGCAGCTACGGATCGGCTGAGGGTCGTGTTTGACGCGCTCTCCCCGCAACGGCGACACCTGGTGCTAGGCGCCGCCGTCGCGGCCGTGCTGCTGATCATGGCCATTGCCCTGATCTCCGTCATCCGAGTTATCGCTGGCACCACGCATCCGGTGTCGCAGGCCGATCCCGGCCCTGTCCTCCTGGTACTGGGGTACGGCGGTAACGTCCAATCGCTTGAGCCGCTGGCCGCAGCGCTCCGCTCGGCCGGCAGGACCGCCGTCATCGTGGACCCGGTGGGCGATGGCACCGGCGATCTTCGGACCCAAGCCGAGCACTTGGGGGAGGTCGCTGATCGGGTTCGCGAGGAGGCCGGGGCTGCGTCAGTGGACGTTATCGGCTACTCGGCTGGAGGTGTAGCCGCCCGCTTGTGGGTCCGAGACGGCGACGGCGCGGGCATGGCACGCCGGGTGCTCACGCTCGGTTCGCCACAACATGGGACGAGTCAGGCCGCCCTTGGCGCCGAATTCGCGGGCGGCTGCCCGACCGCATGCGAGCAGCTGATCCCGAACAGCGACCTACTGCGCCGCCTGAACGCCGGCGATGAAACGCCGGCCGGACCACTGTGGACAACCATCCGCTCAACGACAGATCAAGTGGTGACGCCCGTCGACTCCGCCGCTCTGTCTGGGGCCCTGAATATCGTCGTCCAGGACGTGTGCCCGCGCTCGACCGTTGCTCACGGTGACCTTCCTCGAAGTCCTGTCGTGCTGGCCGCTCTCGACTCAGTGCTGGGCGCTGGAACACCGCAGGCACCAGTCGCTGTCCGCTGCTGATCATCGACGCTTGTCAGAGTGCCCCTTCGCCTCAGTCGTCGATGTCCTTTGTTCCGAAATTTGCCCAGGCAGCCAGGGTGAACACGGTCAAGTAGCCGAGTTGGACGACGAGCCCGCGCAGCACGTCACGCCACAGGATCGGGTCGCGGAACAAGTCGACAAAGGCCAACCAATAGCGCGTCGGCAGGAACGGATGTAAAGCATGCGCGGCGTCGAGACCGAGCAGCACGGTCGAAGCGACGAGCAGGCCGACAGTTCCAAGCGCCGCGCCAATTGATGACCTCGTCAGGGTGGAGAAGAACAGAGCAACCGCCGCGACCCCGAGCATCGAGATGATCACATAACCCAGCGCAAGGGCGGTCCGCCAGGCCAACTCCTGTTGGCTGAGCGTCGAGCCGCTCACGCTCACCGTGCCGGTGGCCGGAGCTTGTCCCAGCAACAGGCGACCTTCGGCGTAGCTAACGGCGGCGACGATGAGTACAGCGAGCAGCACGAACGCCACAACAGTCACCAGCTTGGCGAGCAGCAGGTGAGTACGCCCGACGGGCCGAACCAGAAGGTACCGCAGAGTGCCGGTTTGGCTTTCGCCGGCGATGGCGTCACCACCAAGGACGGCCACCGCGATCGGCAGCAGGAGCGGTAGCACGACTCCGAGCGCGGCGAGCGGGAACAGCGTGCCGTCGCTGAGGACAGCCGAAAGGAACGGCGGACCCGTGCCAGGTCGCGGACCCAGATCAGTCACCGCGAGCAACACCGCAACCAGCGTCGGCAGCGCGATGAGCATGCCGACGACGAGCCAGGTCCGTGGTCGGCGCAGCATCTTGATCAACTCGACGGCGATCATGCGCGCGTCTCAGCATCGAGAATGACCTGCTCAAGAGTCCGGCGATAGGGACCGATCTCGTCGACTCGTACGTCTGCACCGACCAAGTAGGCATTCAGCTGAGCTGGATCCTCCGCTCGAACGAGCAGCCGGTCACCGTCGATCGAGACGACTGAGCTTCCGAGCAGCGCCGCGGATCGGTGGGTCTCGAAGGTCCGGACGGCGACCAGGCCGGTCGGTTGCAGCAGTACCTCCAGCTGCTCCTGGAGTATCAGCCGCCCACTGTGCAGTACGCCGACCCGGGTGCACATCTGCTCGATCTCACCGAGCAGATGGCTTGAGAGAAAGATTGTCGTCCCCCCATTGTTCAGCTGCAGGAGCAGTCGCCGGATCTCCTGGATGCCCTGGGGATCGAGGCCATTGGTCGGCTCGTCCAAGATCAACAGCGGCGGTCGGCGCATCAGCGCGGCCGCCAACCCCAGCCGCTGCCGCATCCCCTGCGAGTACGTGCGGACCGGTCGGCGATCGGCGGCGCTGAGTCCGACCTGCTCGAGCGTCGCACCGATACGGCTGCGGCGCACCTGTCGCGGGCTGCGGTCAGACCCGGTGGCATCGAGTAGCGCGAGGTTTGCGGGGCCGGACAGATGCGGATAGGCACCAGGACTTTCCACCAGCGATCCGACACGCGGAAGCACGCTTTGGCGCGCTGCCGGCATCGGCCTTCCGAGCACTTCCGCCTCCCCAGAGGTCGGAAGCACCAGCCCGAGCAACATCCGCAGAGTCGTCGTCTTGCCCGAGCCGTTGGCACCGAGGAATCCGTACACATCGCCGGAGCGCACGTCGAGATCTACTGCGTCGACGGCGCGTAAGTCGCCGTAGCGCTTGGTCAGGCCACGGGTACGGATGACCTGCCCGTTCGTCGTGGCCGCGTCGGTCATGCTCGCGCCAAGAGTTCGGCCGCTGCCTGCTGCAACGTCTCGGAGTTCACCGTGCCAGCCAAGAGGAAAGCACCGCTGCGTCCGCGATAAGGCGTGATGAGCAATCCGACGGGACCAACAGGGGCCAAGGTCCCAACATCGGTGAACTTGGGCGCTGCCACGATCGCTGAGTTGGCGCCGCAGCGGCCCGGCAACACGGCCGCGTAGTGGCAGAGCTATCAGAGTGGTCGGGCCGCGCCCGTAGATTCCGACGGCGCCAGGGTCCTCGCCATCGCGCGAGCTCAGCCCGGCCAAAGAAGCAGGGAGATCGTACGGAGCGAAGGCATTCGCGGCCGCTGCGACGTCGACAGACTCTTCGTAGTTGACACGTACACCATCGGAAGGGGTGAAGTCTGTGGTCTCGGTGGCTGGCTCGTTCAGGCTGAGCTCGTGGAGGGTTGTGGTGAGGACCGGGCGTTGTTCACCGACGCCGTACAACTCCACCTGCAACGGCAGCCCGCTATTGGGTTCGGCCCAGATGTCGACGTGGGCGACGGTTGTGGCCGGCTCATCAGGGGTGAGCCGCAGGCCGGGGGCGTCGATGCCCGCCACGCGTCGGGTCGGGAGCCGACTCAGCTCATCGTCACGCGCGCCCTGCATCAGCCCACGGGCAAGGGTCGGGGGTAGCAGGTCGGAGGCGTCGGGCAGCCGAATCCTCGAAACAGGTGAGAAGGTTGCGGTCTGCGATTCGAAGACCCACCGAATGGTGTATCCATGCTGTCGGAATAGGTCGGTCTCGCCGGTGGCCCGGATCCGGTCTACCCGCCAGTCGCCTGCGTTACGCCACCAGACCCGCAGCTGGGTGTTCTCGCCCAGCATCTGGGCCAGCGTGGCGAATGACTCGTTGTCAGGAACCTGCAGCGTCCCAGAGGTCTCGACGTATCCAGACCACCCCACATCTGCCGACTGCCTGACGCGCCCGGCGAGCTCGACGGCTGGGATATCAGAAGGTGCGGCTGGCCGGGTTCCCATCACGACGGGCATCGCGACCAGTGCAGCTGCTGTGAACAGCACCACCAGCCAGCGCGCCGTCATGGCTGCCACTGTAGGTCGCCTCAACCAACCGGCACGAGACGAATAGGACGTCGGGCCACTCCGCTCAACTCAGCGCCTGCGCGCGGCGAAGATGAGCTTTGTGATCTTGCCTGGCGCCGCCATGGCGATCATGACAAGCCGAACCAAAAGATCTTTCGCAGCGCCGCAACGAATCAGCCGTCCGCCGGTGATTCGCGTCACAAAATGTCCGTCACGGCGATCGGGGGTTTTGGCTCCCCGCGACGGCTTCGGTAAGGTACGACGAAACTCGCGAGCAAGCATTTGTGCCCCAAGATGCGGCCGCACCAGTGTCGTAGACCCCCACGCGACGCCGACTGCCAAATTGCTTTCAGGAACCGTTATGCCGCAAGCCGCCCCACCTAGATCGCAGCAAAGTTATCGGCACGAGGCGTTCATGTGGCGCGATGCAGATGACTACGCCTCGGTCCTTGCGCCATTCGTCCAGGACGGCCTGGCCGCCGGCGAGGCCGTCATGGTTGTCATACTCCGGCGTCATGCCACCTGGTTGCGCGAGAGCCTCGGAACTCAAGCGCGCAAGGTCAAGTTCGTCGACATGGCCAAGCTCGGCCAGAATCCGGCGCGCATCATTCCAGCCTGGCAGAAGTTTGTCGATCAGCATTCGGGCTACGGCCGTCCGGTGCGCGGAATTGGTGAGCCGATCTGGGCGGGGAGGCGCCCCGAAGAGATCCTCGAGTGCCAGGTACATGAGGCTCTGCTCAATGTGGCCGTCGATCCAAAGATTCCGCTCTGGCTGATCTGTCCCTACGACGTACGAGGCCTCGACCCGTCGGTGATCAAAGAGGCCCATCGCAGCCACCCTGCCGTCATGGATGGAGACAGCTACCACGGGAACTCCCAATATGGTGGGCGTGCACATGTCGAGGCGATGCTCGGCGCAGAGCTTCCCGAGCTCGATGGCAAACCAGCGGAGTACACCTTCACGCCCGAGGCTGTCGACCGTGTCTTCAATATCGTCACGCTGGAGGCGTACGGGGCCGGTCTCTGGTCAGACAAGGTGACTGACCTCGCTGCCACGTCTCGCCGCCTCGCCTCCTGCAGCATGCGGCGCGGCGCAGAAGAAGGGACCATTCGGGTCTGGGATCTGCCGCAGGCGTTGGTCTGTGAAGTGTCCGATAACACCGTGATCGACGACGTGCTGGCGGGCCGGCGGGCGATGGTCTCAAGCGATCGCGACGGGTTGTCCTCCGCCAATCGGAAGTGCGACCTCGTCCAGTTGCGTTCGACAGGTTCGGGCACGACGGTCCGTCTTCACATGTGGAAGTAGTCGTCGGTCTCTTTCAGTTGGCCAGCAAGCAACCGTGCGTTGCTGCCGCTGCCACTGTGATCACAGGGCGATCAAGATCGTCAAGATTCGACTGGAATTGCCAAGCAGGGCGGTCGACCATTCGAACGTTTCGGTCATCTGTAGACCAAATCGATACACAAGGGGATCAATTCCCCATACATTCCACATCGACTTTTCTTACTGACCTCGCGTAGCCTAAAAAGCTCAGGGAAAGGGACTCCAGGTGATCTCGGCCACCGGGTGGTGTGTAGCTGCGCTGAGAAAGGGGGCTCAATGCCCAGCGTCCGAGTCCGCCCTGCCACACTGACCATTCTCGTTACCGTTCTGTTGCTTTTCGCCAATTCCGTTACAGCATCGGCTGATGAGCCCAAGCCTCCGCCGTGCAATACGGTGGCGCAGTTTGATCCCGCCAACTTCCCCAATCCGCCCAAGATCGACAACCAATGGAATCCCTGGATCCCGCGCACGCAGTTCACCTGGGCCGGAGAGGCAGACCGAGGGGGAGGCCTGCTACCTCATCGTGTGGTGACGACCGTGACTGACTTGACCAAGGTGATCAACGGCGTGCGCACCGTCGTCATCGTCGAGAAAGACATCAACGAAGGTGATCTTGAAGAGGCTGAACTCGCTTTCCATGCGCAGGACAACGCCGGAAACCTGTGGAATCTTGGTGAGTATCCCGAAGAGTATGAAGAAGGCAAGTTCAATGGAGCTCCAGACGTTTGGATATCCGGTCTGGAGAACGCCCAGGCAGGCAACATTGTGGTGGCGAACCCGCAATTGGGAACGCCCGAGTACTTGCAGGGTTGGTCGCCCGACATCGAGTTCTTGGATTGCGCGAAGGTCTCCAAGATGCAGCAGCGGACCTGTGTGCCGGTTGGCTGCTACGAGAACGTGATGATCACTGATGAGCGGAGCCCGCTCGAGCCGGAAAGTGGACACCAGCTCAAGTACTACGCGCCCGGAGTGGGCAATGTCCGAGTCGGGTTCGTCGATGATCCAGAAGGCGAGGTCCTCGTTCTGACGAAGGTCGCAGAGCTCAGCCCAGAGGAGATGGCAAAGGTGCGCCAAGAGGCGTTGAAGCTGGAAGAGCACGCATACAAGATCAGCAAGCTGTATCGCCAGACGCCACCTGCGGAGCCAATGCCCAGCGTTACAGGGTAAGCCGACAGCTACCGACGCTGAACCAGCCGCTGGACCAGGGCCGTGATCAACTCGTACGGGATCGGCTTTCCCAACGGGAACTTGGCTGTGCCCTTGCCGGAGACCTGACTTGGCTCAATTTAGTGTCCAGCGGCTGCGTTCTTGACGGCGCTGACGGCGGCTCGGGTGTCGTCGTCGAGGGGTGTTCCGGCGTGGAGGATGTGGTCGCCGGTCTGGACGGCGATGCTGCGGTAGCGACGCAGGGTCTTCACGAGTTTCTTGATCGACCAGCCGGTCTGGCGTTCGAGCCAGTGGCTGACGGCGAGGGCGGCCATCACGATGGTGAGGTGGGCCTCGATGGAGTCGCGTTTGTGGTGGTAGATCGGCCGGGCTCGTAGATCGGTCTTGGACATCCGGAAGCTCTTCTCGATCTGCCACAGCTGGTGGTAGGCACCCAGCACGTACTCCGCGGTCGGCGCTTCGAGGTTGGTGACGTAGCCCTTCAACCCGGCCAGGGCGCGGGCTTTGGCCTCCAGGCTCCGATTGATCGTCTTCGTCGCACCGGTGAGCTGGACGAACCGGTTCCGCTTCACCGCCGCCTGCCCGGCCACCGCCTTCTCGGCCTTGGCGATCTGCTGATCGATGCCCTTCAACGTCCGCTTGGCCCGGTCCGCGCGGTATTGGTAGAAGATCGTCCGCTTGCGCGGATAGGTCTTGGGGCCCATCACCCACGGCTGGACGAAGATCTGCCCGTCGCCGATCGGCTCGCCGGGATGCGTCCTTCGCCACTCGCTCACTTGGTAGGGGACGTCGGGGATCCGGGCGCCGACGATGAACCTGAGCCCGGCATCCTCGATCGCGGCCAGGTTGGCCTCCGACAGCATCCCGGCGTCGGCGACCACCGTCACCTCCGATAAGCTGTGCGCCGCGGCGAATGCCTTGATCACCGGCAGGATCGTCTTCGTCTCGGCGGTGTTGCCGTCGAACGCGTGAACCTGCAGCGGGAACCCGCGCACATCGGTCAACAGGCCGACGGTGATCTGCGGCTCCAGCCGACGTTCCTTGGAGAACCCGGGCTCGCGGAACCCGTCACCCTCATCGGTCTCGAAGTACAACGTGGTGACGTCGTAGAGCACCAACGTCGCCGGGCCCAACCCGACATGCGCCGCGCACGCTGATGCGAGGGCATCGCGCCACTCCGGTGTCGCATAGACCGGCAGCCGTCGCTTGATCGTGGGATACGACGGTGCGGCGATCCCGACCTCGGTCAACACCCGGATCGAGTCCAGCTTGCTCGTCGGCTCGATCACCCGGGCCAGCGTCAATAACGTGAACACTTCGTCGCCTCCACAGGCCCGGTCGAGTCCCAGCACCTGGTAGGCGGTGCTCAGCACTTCCCACAGATGCCTGGCCTGACTCGACACGATCGGCGCCTCGTCATCGCCGAGCCGACCGTCGTCGAGGTCCAAGGTGTCCTGGTTGGCGTGCAGCCGCTGCCGGGCGACGATCTTCAACACCTCTACTTCGGCTGGGGAATGCGCCGACCCGATGTGCTCGATCTCCCGCGACCCACGCCGGTTCGAGTGCACGATCTGTACCGCGGTCGCCCCGCTCGCGGTCTTCACGGTCCGGAGGTACGCCACCAGCACAGGCTAGAGAACACGGCTCCGTTAGTGCACAACCCGCCGACCAAAAGCCCTAGCCAAGGACCATTTCAACTCCAGAACGGCGAGACGTGAGCCAAGTCGGGTTACAGGGTAAGCCGACAGCTACCGACGCTGAACCAGCCGCTGGACCAGGGCCGTGATCAACTCGTACGGGATCGGCTTTCCCAACGGGAACTTGGCTGTGCCCTTGCCGGAGAGATAGGGAGCAAGCTGCGGCTCGAGCTCCTCGTCGAGCTCAGGCACCGGGTAGACGCTGATGTGCTTCTTCCAGCCGGCGAGGTACACAACTGGGCGACCACCGATGGTGAACGTGGGAATCTGATAGCTGATCGACTCTTTCGCCGCCGGAGCCGCCGCGCGGATCGTCTTACGCACGGCTTTGAGCACGGTCTGGACGTCCGGCGGGAACGTGCTGATGTAGTCATCGACCGATTCGAATTCTTGCGCCACAGTGCTCTTCGTTATCCGCTTCGCCGGTTCCGTCGGCCAGCTGTCGCTTCGGTCATCGCAGTGTAGATCTCGGTGAGCGCGCGTCGCTGCCGTGCCGTCAGTCCGGGGTCGGCAGAGATGGCGGCGATAAGGGAAGCGTGATCACCGGGCCGGTGTTCATCTTCGTGATCACGGTTGTCGTCTGGGCCATGATCATCATCCGTTTGTGGCCGCAGGGTTTCCGGTGGCACGCCCAGTGTGGCGGCAATGGTCTCCAGCACGGCTTCCGATGGAGCCCGAAGCCCATGCTCGATCTGAGAAAGGTACGGGTTTGAGATGCCAGCCATCGCCGCGACCTGACGCATCGACAACTCGGCCAGCTCTCGTTGCCGGCGGATGATGTCGCCGAGCGGATTCCCCGGTGACTCCGACCCTGGATTCATGGCCACCATCCTAGAGAGCAACGTGTGATGCATCTCGCACTCCCTCCGCTAGCTAAGCTAGCATTTTTTGGCTAACATTGAGTACGTTGTATCAAATACCCGAAGGAGAAACCATCATGGCCACGACTACAACTTCTAAGAAGATCAATGACTTCACTGAGGGCTTCGGCGACGCCGCCGAACGCTATCGCGCCATCAACGAGAAGCTGGTCGAAACCGGCAAGAAGACCGCCAACGCCGCGCTCGACGGCTACGAGAAGACGGTCGCCAGCTACGTCGAGTACAGGCAGCAGCTCGC
The DNA here is from genome assembly GCA_963734005.1 of uncultured Actinomycetota bacterium. GTDB lineage: Bacteria > Actinomycetota > Actinomycetes > Propionibacteriales > Propionibacteriaceae > Microlunatus. The sequence continues at coordinate 47,171 of CAVTFS010000021.1, read as the reverse complement.
AGAAGCGACGCAGCTCGACTGGGTCACCACCGTTGTCAAGGCGCAGAACGACTTCGTTAGCGAGGTCAACGCGGCGTACGTCTCTGCCGCTCGTGACGTCCTGAAGTAAGCCGTATGCTCAAGCTGTGAAAACGCAGCAGTCGGCGGATGATCAGCTAGGACTTGGCGAGATCATCCGCCGGCAACGAGAGCTGGCTGAGTTGTCGATGCGTCAAGTTGCGGCGATGGCTGGCATCTCAAACCCGTACCTCTCTCAGATCGAACGTGGGCTTCGCGCCCCTTCGGAAGAGGTGCTTCGGGCAATCGCCGAATCTCTCAACGTATCTGCCGACCTGCTCCGCGGCGACCAGCCAGCGGACGGGTCGGCAGAGGTCGTTGAGGCCATCCAGTCCGATCCGGATTTGACTGGCTCGCAGCGGCGCTCGCTAATTGAGGCGTACGAGGCGCTCCGCCAGGTCACTGTCAAACGCCGCAAGGGTCGGGTGCATCGATGAGCGAGGCAACAATCCCTCAACCTGGCGCGGACGATGACTGGGACAACATCGATGAGGCGGTCCGTGATCAACTTGGCCAGCTTCTGACCGCGGGCACAAATCTTCTTAGCGACAGCGAACTGATGGGTCGGCTCGACCCACTCTCGTTGTTCTCGCCCTTGTTGCGTACTGGCCTCTCTGCAGGCTCCCATCCCGAAAAGGTGGCCGGTGCGCTGACCCGCGCGGCAGGCGAAATGTTTCGCGCCACCGCAGCAGCGACCGTGCGCGCGGCCGGCGGCAATTCCTCGTACGCGCCGAAGCGTGGCAAGGACAGGCGGTTCGCCGATCCGGCCTGGAGTGAGAATGCCGCATATTGGTGGCTCCGAGAGATCTACCACGACTGCGAACAGGCTCTCCTCGAGATCGTCCGGGACACCGACACGCCACCTGCGGTCAAGCAGAAGGCGGAGTTCGCCGTACAGCTGATGATCGACGCTCTGGCCCCAACCAACTTCGTCTTCGGAAATCCGGCCGTGATCAAGAAGGCGTTGGATACCGGTGGGCTGTCTTTGGCTAAAGGGGCGCGCAACTTCATTCATGATCTGCGGACCAATCAGGGCACACCGCGTCAGGTGGTTTCCGGGGCGCACACGGTTGGCGTGGACATGGCCATCACACCCGGCAAGGTTGTGTTCCGCAACGAGCTGATGGAGCTGATCCAGTACGCGCCCAGCACGCCTGAGGTGCACGAGATCCCGCTGCTGTTCAGCCCGCCGTGGATCAACAAGTACTACATCATGGACCTCGCTCCTGGTCGTAGCCTCGTGCAATGGGCCGTCGACCACGGCCACACCGCATTCATGATCAGCTATCGCAATCCTGATGAGCAGATGCGCCACGTGAAGATGGACGACTACTTGATCTCTGGCCCAATAGCGGCCCTTGAGGTCGTCCGTAACATCACCGGTGCAGAAAAGGTCAACCTACTCGGGCTCTGCCTTGGCGGCACGCTCACCATGGCGAGTCTCGCCTATCTCGATGCAGTCGGCATGGACTTGATCAACTCAGCGACCTTCCTTAATACTTTGATCGATTTCAGCGAGCCGGGCTTGCTTGGCGTCTTTACCGACGAAGCATCCATCCGCCGGCTCGAGAGGACGATGAAGCGCACCGGCTTCCTGCCGAAGGAGGAGATGCAGCGCTCCTTCAACCTGCTTCGAACCAACGACCTGATCTGGAACTACGCCGTGAGTAGCTGGCTGATGGGAGAGGAGCCGCCGGCGTTCGACCTGCTGAGTTGGAACAACGATTCCACTCGGATGCCCGCTGAGATGCACAGCTTCTACCTACGCAGTTGCTATGTAGGGAACGAACTTGCCCGCGGTGTCATGGAACTAGCCGGACAGCGGCTTGATCTTGGAAAAGTTGATCAAGATCTGTATTTCCTCTCCGCCGAGCAAGATCACATTGCGCCGTGGCGTAGCTCGTACGCCGGCGCGCGGCTGCCCGGTGGAGACGTACGGTTCGTGCTCTCAAACTCCGGCCATATCGCTGGCATCGTGAACCCGCCGAGCCCCAAGTCTGTTCATCGTGTCCTGGAGGGCGACCAGCCACTGCCTGCCGATCCAGATGAGTGGTTGGCGGCAGCGACTATGCATCCGATGACCTGGTGGGAGGACTGGGCCCAATGGATTGGAGACCGAGCCGGCGGGATGCAGAAGCCACCGCGGATGGGCAGCCGTAAGCACCGGCCGATCACCGACGCGCCCGGGACATACGTGCTGGAAACCTGAGCGCGCCGATTTGAAGTCAAGCAGGACGGCGGTAGCCGAACTGGCTACATGTCCATCCCGCCGTTGACGCCCCAGACCTGACCGGTGATGTAGGACGACTCGTCTGCGGCGAGGAACGATACGATGCGCGCGACCTCGTCCGGGCGGCCGAAGCGCCGCAGCGGAATCTGCGCCTTGAGCCTGTCGAGCACCTTTTCCGGGACGGCCGCAACCATCTCAGTCAAGGTATAGCCCGGAGTAACGGTGTTGACGGTAATCCCGACGCTGTCGTCGCTGAGCTTGCCCGATCGTTCGAGTAGGAAGGCGGCTTCGCGAGCAAAGGTCTTGGTCAGCCCGAAGAGGCCCGATTTGGAGGCCGCGTAGTTGGCCTGACCGATATTGCCGATTTCGCCGATGATCGAGCTGACATTGATGATCCGACCGCTGCCGCGCTCGACCATGTGCCCGAGCACGGCTTGTGACAGGAAGAAGGCGCCTGAAAGGTTGACATCCAAGACCTTGTGCCAGTCATCATCGGTCAACTTGAGGATGGTCTTGTCGATCGTGATGCCAGCGTTGTTGATCAGGATATCGAGCCGGCCGTGTTGCTCGAGAACTTCATTCACCACTCGGCGGCAGTCATCGGGAGAGGCGACGTTGCCGCGGTGGGTGCTGACCTGTGTCGAAAATCGGGCCGCGAATTCTTGCGCGAACTGATCCGCACGCTCCACGTTTCCGCTGAAGCCCGCCGCAATCGTCGCGCCGTGCGCGGCGAGCTTCTCCGATATGGCGGCGCCGATTCCCCGAGTACCACCGGTGACGAGCGCCACTCGACCGGTGAGCTTGTATCCGGCAAGCTCGTCGACGGGTTCCTCGGCAACGTTGACGGTGGCGGATTCGCTCATGGGTGCCTCCTGGGGTAGTTCACAAAGACGTTGGTGGGTTCATCTGATCTTCGCGCATGCCCGATTGAGGCACAACCTCGGGCGCGCGCTGCTCATTTCAAAGCTGCTCGCGCATCGCGCTCTGCTTGATTGCTCGCTTCGCTCGCTGCGATGTTCGCTGGGTTGCCGCCGTCTTCGTCGGAGCTGGCGGAACGGGAAAAGCGGTTCGTCTCAGCGTCCTCCGATCGTCGGGCGTCGCGATTTGCGACGACTCGCAGCTGGTTCAGCGCTCGACGACATCGCAGCGCGGGGATCCGACGTCGTCGTCACTCTTCGCGAACAAGAAGCGCGTTCGCTCATCGCTCCTCCGATCGTCGGGCGCGCGATTTGCCGACGCTCGCAGCTTTGTGTTGAGAAATGCACCCAAGACGACGCAAGTCGCGGCACACTCGTCGAGTGACAAGCACAGTCGACCAAGATCATCAAGCCGCAACGGAGGCCGCCACAGACTTCTGGCGTACGGCCGTGGTCTACCAGATCTACGCACGCAGCTTCGCCGACAGCAACGGTGATGGGATCGGAGACTTGCCGGGCATCACTTCTCGCGTCCCCTACCTGCAATCACTGAGTGTCGACGCGGTGTGGCTGACTCCGTTCTATCCCTCCGCGCTTGCCGATGGCGGCTATGACGTTGATGATCACCGCGATGTCGACCCGAGGCTCGGCACTTTGGACGACTTCGACGCGATGGTCGCGGCGCTCCATGCGGCTGGCATCAAGGTGATCGTCGACATCGTGCCTAATCACACCTCCAATCGGCATACCTGGTTTGTGCAGGCCCTCGCCGCGGGCCGTGGTGCGCCGGAACGTGATCGTTATCTTTTCCGCGACGGCCTCGGCCCGAGCGGCAAGCAGCCGCCCAACGACTGGGAATCGCTTTTCGGCGGCTCGGCATGGGCACCGGCTGGTGACGGCCAGTGGTACTTCCACTGTTTCGCGGCCGAGCAGCCAGATCTCAACTGGGAGAACGAGGAAGTGCGAGCGGACTTCCGGCACACCGTGCGCTTCTGGGCGGATCGTGGAGTCGACGGATTCCGGATCGATGTCGCCCACGGACTGCGGAAGGACATGTCGGAGCCGTATCCGCCCTGGGGCGAGATCGCCGACATCATGCGACCGGACGGCTCGCACCCGCTCTGGGATCGCGACGACGTTCACGAGATCTATGCGGAGTGGCGGCAGATCTTCAACTCCTACGATCCGCCCCGTTATGCGGTTGCGGAGGCCGCCGTGCACCCGGCCCGGCGAGCGCGGTACGCGTCTCCGGACAGTCTCGGGCACGCGTTCAATTTCGCGATGCAGGATGCCGATTGGCGGCCGGATGACTATCGGTCGGTGATCAACGCCGGGCTGGCCGACATGATCAATAGCGGCTCGACGACCAGTTGGCTGCTTGGTTGCCACGACACGCCACGGGTGGCGACCCGCTACGGACTGCCAATGGAAGACGAGCGGCCAGCGCAACAGGTCGCAAGATCGTGGCTGCTGACCGATGGCGCCACGCCGAGGCTGGACCGCGTACTGGGTGAGCGGCGAGCGCGAGCGGCGATCATGATCTTGCTCGCGCTGCCGGGTTCGACGTACATCTATCAGGGTGACGAGCTGGGACTACATGAGGTGGCCGACCTGTCGCGGGAGGTTCTGGAGGACCCGATTGCGAGGCGCTCGACTACCGAAAAGGGCCGCGACGGATGCCGAGTGCCGCTGCCGTGGACTTCGGACGGGCCTTCGTACGGATTCGGTCGCGGGGGTGCACACCTGCCGCAGCCGGACTGGTTTGGCAGCTACGCCGTGAGTGTCCAGGAGAACAGTCCGGATTCGATGCTCAATCTCTACCGGCGGGCGCTCGCGCTCCGCGGTGATCTGTTCTCTGGCACGGAAGTGAGCTGGGTCGACTCCGAGCCGTCGGTGCTGCACTTCGAGCGGCCCGGCGGCGTTGGGTGTGTGACCAACTTCGGCACCGAGCCGATCACGCTTCGAGATGGTGAGGTGCTGCTCAGCAGTGTCGAGCTTGCTGACGGCCAGCTGCCGAGCGACGCAACCGCCTGGCTGCGGAAGCGGGAGCCCAATGCCTGGACCTACCCACCGACGAACTTGACGCACTTGGCGAGTCAACATAGACCATGAGCATGAGCAGATTGACCGTCGGGGGAGGCCGAGATGAGTGAAGCAGTAGTTCTGGTTGGCACCAAGAAAGGCTTGTGGGTCGGTCGCTCCGACGAAGAGCGACAGGACTGGGAATGGTCGGACCCGCAGTTCCTCATGGAGGCCATTTATGGCACCTGCATCGATACCAGAGAAGCAGAACCCAGACTTTTCGTGAGTGGCACGAGCGAACACTGGGGCCCCGGCGTCTACTATTCAGACGACCGCGGACTTACCTGGACTGAGACCCAAGGCGCCGCCGTGCGGTTCCCCGAAGAGCTCGGGAGCAGCGTCGAGCGAGTCTGGCAAATCCAACCAGGTGGTCCCAACGATCCTGATGTGATCTACGCCGGAACGGAACCGTCTGCATTGTTCCGCTCCACAGATCGCGGTGAATCGTTCAGCCTCATCCGGTCGCTGTGGGATCACCCGCATCGCGAGATGTGGCAACCGGGGGGCGGCGGACAGGCGATCCATTCGGTGCTGCCTGATCCGACCGATCCTGCCCATGTGACGGTTGCGATGTCCACTGGCGGGGTCTACCGGACGTATGACCGGGGGGAGACCTGGAACCCTGCGAACGCTGGCATCAAGGTGAGCTTCGCGCCCGATCCATTGCCCGAGTTTGGGCAGTGCGTGCACAAGATCGCCGCGCATCCTGACGCGCCCAACCGGATGTTCGCTCAGAACCACGGCGGGGTCTATCGCTCCGACAACGGCGGCGACCAATGGACCTCGATCGCCGATGGCCTACCCAGTGATTTCGGATTCCCGATCGTGGTTCATCCGCGCAAGCCGCAGACTGTATTCGTTTTTCCTCTGTCTGCAGACATCAACCGCTTCCCGCCAGAGGGCATGGCGCGCGTCTGGCGCTCAGATGACGCAGGTCAGAGCTGGACGCCGTCCGAGTCCGGCCTACCGCATCCCTTCTACGCGGCTGTGCTGCGCGATGCCATGACCGCTGATAACGCCGAGAACGTGGGCGTCTACGTCGGCGCGCGCGACGGGTCGGTCTATGTCAGCACCGACAACGGAGTCACGTGGCGGCAGATCGCATCGCATCTGCCGGACGTGTTGTCTGTACGCGCCGCAGTGGTCTGAGCTCGGCTAGCTGGACTCAGAGGCTGGGCCGGTTGTGCCACGAACCAGCAGCTCGACCCGCAGCACATCTCGTTGCTGCCTCAAACCGCCTGCATTGTGCCCATTTCCCGACACCGCCTTGATCATCGCGTGCGCGGCCCGTACGCCTTGCTCGTGGGCATGCTGGCTCACGGTGGTCAAGCCCCACCAGCGTGACATTGGATGATCATCGAAGGCCGCAATTGACACATCGTCGGGACAGCGGAGTCCAGCGGCGCGGAGCACTGCCATTGCCCCGAATGCCATTTCATCGGAGTGGCAGAAAATCGCTGTCGGGAGTGGCCGGCCGCTAGCGAGAAGTTGCATCATCGCACGCTGACCGTCCTCGGCGTGGCAATCGCCTGGCTGCACCACATCGCGGGTGTCGATGTCGAACCCAGCTTCTCGCACCCTGTCTCTGAGCCCGTCGGTCCGCTGGTCCCAGACGTGATAGTCGCGCTTGCCTGACATTCGTCCGTCAAAGATTGCGATATTGCGATGACCCAGCGAGAGCAGATGCTCGGCGATCAGTCGGCCGCCCGCTCGGTTATCGACGAAGATCCCCGGCACACTGGTCAGCGGCGAGCCGGATGCGCTGACTGGTACTCGAGCTGATTCGGCGTTTTCTTCGTTTCGTTCGACCGAGATGGTGCCGGCGAAGAGGAGGGCGTCGCGGCCTCGTCCGGCACCAAGCTCGCGGAACAGCTTGCGGAACTGCGGAGAATCCACCTCCAAGAAGTCGGAGTCCACATCCAGATTGATGAGCTCGACCCGGAAGCCCTCAGGACTGAGGATCTCGCTTGCGCCGGACGCAAACTCGCTGAAGTACCACGAGCGCAGCGTAGGAAGAACAATGCCGATCGTCCTGGACTGACCACTGGCAAGTGCTGTCGCCAGGTGCGACGCCGAGAAATCGAGTCGGTCGGCTGTCTCGATGATGCGTTCCCTTGTTGCTGGGCCTACGCCGGCGATGCCGCGCAGCGCACGGGAGACCGTCCCCTTGTTGACGCCAGCTTCCCGCGCGACGTCAGCAATCGTCGTACGCCGAGTCGTCGCTTGAGGCCTCGTCGCAATAACCCACGTGTGAGTGTCGGCGAGCACGAGTTAAACTATACGGCCCTGCGGCCGCGCTGAGCAGTCCTTCGTCCTGCCTCTGACCAGGGGAATCGGTTAGAGGACGGCCCTTGACTTTCCCTCAATCTCAAGCCAGGGGAGAATGTCGCGGGAGCCTAGACCATAGATGCCTGGGGGGAGGAGGGCCGAGATTTATGGCCGCGGTGCTGGGACGGTGGCGCGCGACGTACACCCCTGGGGAATGGGTGGTGCTCTCCGGGCCGACTTCTTTGGTGCTGCTCGAGCCGCCCACTCATGAGTGGGCCCCGTTGATCAACACGCTGTGGGATCAGGTGGTGGCGTCGGGCTCGATCACCGACCTCGCTGCCAGGCTCGCAAGCTTCAAGATTGATGCACTGCCCAGCTTCGGTGCCTTTTTCTGGACCCCAGACGGCATGCGTTCGCTGGTCCGCGGGCACATCTCCGTCATCGATCTCGCCACCGGGAAGGTGGTGGCAGACGGCGAGGGCATCCAGACCTGGAGTGAGGTCGGACTTGCCGGTGTCTCCCACATCCGGGTGGACACGCCACACGACGGAGACGCCACCCTGCTCGAGCTGCCGTTGGTCGTCGGCGCCGTCCGCGCCTCATCGGTGGTCCTCGATGCATCAGAGCGGGCACAGGTCAGCTCTCCGCAGGGGCGGCCGGTGCTGGCCAATGCACCGGGCCCGGAATTATCGACCGAGCCGCTGCCAGAGGTGCTAGCAGCTCCATCCCCTGATCCGTCGGAGCCTGCGCCGGAGCCGGCGGCCGCGGCTACGCCGACCGACCAGACAGCTGAACTGTCAGCTGAGGAGATTACAGCTTTCCAGAGCGCCGACACTGAGCTGCTGACATCGCCGTTTGACGAGCCGGAGTCAGACGCACAGCCTGAGATAGCTGTGCCGCCACTGCCGGGGCTTCCCATTGCACCGAATCAGGCACCGGATGCTGTCGCCGGACCTACGTCCGGGCCCTCGCCGGCTGACAGTATCCAGGATTCGGCGATCCTAGCTGTGCTGTGCCGGCAGGGACACGCGAACCCTCCAAGTTCCATCAGATGTCGGGTATGTGGGAGCCCTCTGACGAGCCAGACACCGCAATTTGTCCCAGGCCCAGTCCTCGCGGTGCTGCGCGCCTCGGACGGCTCCACCGCCGAGCTGGATCGGCCGGTCTTGATCGGCCGGGCGCCGTCGCGCTATCGGCCGGAAAGCCCGGCACATCGGCTGATGACCGTCCCAAGCCCCAACCACGACATCAGCCGGACACACCTCGAGGTAGCTGCGTCAGGCTGGCAGATTGTTGTCACCGACCTGAACTCCACGAACGGGACGGTTCTGATTCGTCCGGGTGCCGTGGATCGTCAGCAGCTCGCTCCCGGCGAGCCGGTCACTGTGCAATTGGGCAGTGTTATGGAGCTCGGTGATGGAGTGTCTGTATTGATTGACTTTCCGCAGTAGCGTCTCACCTGCGAGTCACCAAAGACGAGGAGCTGTTTCATGGAATCGCCCGCGCAGGGTCGCCCGAATCGCGAGACAGGCCTGCCCCCCGGAGTGGAGGTCGGTCCGCTCGGTAAGCGTTTCGTTGCGTTTCTCATCAACCTGTCGGTCCCGGTCGTCGTCAGTATTGCGCTGATCTTCCTGCTACCGAGCACGACGGGTGCGGCCCGCCTGACACTTGGAGTGATCGGTGCGGTCATCACAATCGGCTGGCTCGTTCTGATCTGGTACACCCTCGCCGTTCGGGCGGCGAGCCCGGGTTTGCGGACGATGAAGTTGCAGCTGGTCGGCTTTCTCGACGGCCGGCCGATCGGCCTGGGCCGGGTCTTTATCCGAGCCTTGGTGTTTTGGGCGCTGTACATCACCGGGATCGGCCTCTTGATCATGTTGATCATGATGCTGAGGCATCCACGTAAGCAGGGCTGGCATGATCTCGCCGTCACATCGGTGATGATCAAGGAGCGCCTCCTGGCGCCACCGGTGCAGCCGGCTCGGGCGGCCGTTGCCGCGGCGCAGAGTCCACCAGCTCAGGTTGGCAATATGTCCCAGCAGCAACCAAGCGGCGTTCGCGCGGCGTCGCCGCAGATCTATGCACCGGGAGAGGGATACGGGCCTGCCGGAAGTCCTGTGCCGCCAGGCGCCCTGACTCCCCCGTCGGGAATGGCGCCTGCCAACTCCGGGACTCCGTATGCCGCCGCCGTGCCACCTGGTGGCTCGGTCTCAGCGTATGGAGGCAACGCCTACGCGACGCCGTATCCGGGCGCACCGTACGGGCCGTCGCCATACCGGTCGTCGCCAAGCTCGCAACCCTCCGGGGGCGAGCTCTCTCCACCTGGGCAGCAGGCGGGTCCAGGCTCGCAGACGGCGCAGGGTTCCCCTTCCCCCATATCACCCGCGCGATCACCCGCGCGCGAGGACATGCCCGAATACGCAACGTCAGCTGGTGATTTTTCGAATCAGGCCGCTGCGGCGTCCAGCTCTCCGTACGTCCAGGATTGGTCGATCTTGCTGGACGACGGGAGGCGGATCACTCTCGAGGGTCTCGTACTGCTCGGTCGCAACCCGCAACCGAAGGCGGGTGAGGAGGATGCGCAACTGATCAAGATCGCTGACGAATCGCGCACCGTTTCCAAATCCCATCTCGCCGTCGGTGTAGATGCCGGTGGCGTGTACGTGGTCGACCGCGGATCCACGAACGGATCGACCGTGTCCACGACCAACGGAATGTCGGCGCGCTGCCGGGCCGGGGAAATGGTCCGGGTGGGCGACGGCGCAATCGTCTCCATAGGTGATCACTGGATCGAGATCACGCGCGGCAGCTGACGGTTCGTCGCGATATCGTCCCGGCATGTTGCTCTCCGACCGCGACATCAAGGCCGAGGTCAATGCCGGCCGCATCGGGCTCGAACCATACGCCGCCGACATGGTGCAGCCATCGAGCATCGATGTTCGCCTCGATCGCTATTTTCGTGTCTTCGAGAACCACCGATATCCGCACATCGATCCGGCGGCAGATCAGTCAGAGCTGACCCGAGCCGTCGAACCTGTGGGTGATGAACCATTCATCTTGCACCCAGGCGAGTTTGCGCTGGGCTCCATCTATGAGGTGGTGACGCTTCCGGACGACATCGCCGCCCGTGTGGAAGGCAAGTCGTCATTGGGTCGGCTGGGGTTGCTCACCCACGCGACTGCGGGCTTCATTGATCCCGGGTTCTCAGGTCACGTCACCCTTGAGCTGTCCAACGTCGCGACACTGCCGATCAAGCTTTGGCCGGGGATGAAAATAGGCCAGCTGTGCTTCTTCCGACTGACGACCGCGGCCGAGCATCCGTACGGGTCGGCTCAGTACGGCTCCCACTATCAAGGCCAGCGTGGCCCGACGCCGAGCCGCTCCCACCTGAACTTCCACCGCACGCAGATCTAGGGCATGGATCTAGGGCGAGCCTGACTTAGGCCCTCGATCCGCGGTCGAAACCTGCGTGCACGTAGCTTCCTTGCGATCTACGTACTTTGCAACCTGTGCAGACCGTCAGGAAGGTACGTGCACGCAGGTTTCGACAAGAGCGCTGGCCGCAATGGGTGCATCAGAAGGCATCGTGACTACCGGTGAGGTATGCCGCGGCTTGTAGCCGGCGGACTTCGGCATAGTGACCCTCTAGTGTCATGAGCTCCTCATGGGTGCCAGCTTCTGTGACCGGATCAGGCCGGACAAACCAGCGACGACGTTCAGGGATTGCGGTCCACTCAGCTGCATGCGTTGCAGGCGGTTGTGGAAGGCCGATGTCTCGAAGCCGAGGACGTCGACCGCAGTTGCAACTTCGAGGACGTGCTCCTCGATGTGTCGTTGCATGAGATCGCCGAGCACTTCTTGGCGTTCGCGTTGCGCTGCGGTGACAAATGACTGGATTCCGGCAACGCCTGCGATCGCTATCGCCCAGGGTGCGACTGCAGCGAGTGACTGACCGCTTTGGAGTGCTTCGAGGAGCGCATGCAGGCCTTGTTGTCCGAGGAGCAGGAGCAGCGCAATGCCGCCACCCCCGATGATCTGCAATAGCGTTGAGACGATGAACTCGCTGCGCCCTGCTGCCCATGCGATTCGCAGTGCCTGTCGCGTCAGCCGAGGGAGCGCCCGGACGCGGATCTTGCCGTCTTCCGCTGCCTGGATGTCGTAGATCGTCACAGGCCCGGTGTCTTCGTCCCCGGCCCGGGGACCAACGACGGAGTGGCTCATGCGGCAAATTCTGCCGAAGCCACTCCGCAAGTGCGTTAGGCGCGGTGGATCGTGATGTTGCCGGACGCCGTACGCGCCCGCACCGTGATGTACGGCTCACCAGGTTCTGGTTGAGTCGTGGACTCGAGGGCGATCCTGATGTCACCGGACACCGAGCTGAGGTCAAGCCAGGCCGGCAGGTTGTCGGCTACACCGACGGTCAAGGAGCCGGAGGCCGAACGCAGGTCCACGGAGCCGCTCATCGAGGAGATAGCGATGTCGCCGGATCCCGAATTGGCCTGGAGATTGGCACCTCGCAGGGACTTCACAACGACCTCCCCGGAACCCGACTTCGCCGTAACGGGGCAGTTCGCCTCGCCGATCGATACGTCGCCAGAGCCGGACCTGAGTCGGGCTCCAGTGCCGTCAACCCGGGCAACCGAAATGTTGCCCGATCCCGTACTGCAGTCAAGATCAACAGCATTGCCCACTGTGATGTCGCCGGAACCGCTGATGATCTTGGAATGACCGATGCCGGCGCTGATCGAGATATCGGCTGAGCCTGTCTTGATCACGTAGCTCAGCCCGTCTGGTACACCGAGGCGCAGCTGGGCCTTCGTACTCCACACGAAGTGGTGCGGAAGGCTGATCCGCAGCCAGTCGTGATCCTGGCGGATCTGCACCTGCTCGAGGAACCGATCGTCTGCGTCGATCCATGCCTCGACAAGATCTTGTCGAGAGCCGGGCTCCACCGTGATCGATCCGCCGCCCAAGTTATCGACGACGACCTGCCGTACGCCCGCGTACGAGTTCGTGATGCTCATCGCACCCACCCCTGGACGTTTCCGCCGGAATGCGGTTCCCCGTGCCCGGGCTTCCTGGGGCGCTCGCCAAAGACACCGCCTGGACCGAAGGGTCCGCCCGAGCCGAAGACGCCGTGCGGTCCGAATGGGCCGCTCGCGCCGAAGATCGCATTTGGTGAGGGCGGCATCGGGGGTCGCGGCGCCTGCGGCCACTCTTGGCCTTGGCCGCTGCGGTCGGACAGTGCATCCATGACCGCGCGGATAAGCCATGCGTTGGTCGAAATCCCCTCGGATGAGGCCATCTCATCGACGCGCACCTTCACCGATTGCGGGAGCCGCAGTGTGATGCGCGCTACCGGCTCGTCCTCAGTGTCGGTCGCTGACGATTCGTCGCCGGTTTGGCCGTCTGGTTCGGCACCGGGCAACAGCAAGGTTGGTTCTGCTTCGGCCGTCTGGAGGGCTACAACGAATTCCGGGTCCTGGCCCACCATGCGCAACTCAACGGAGGAAGGGGCGAGTTCGGCACTGATGCTGCTGGCGGCGTCTGACAACGCTTGAATAAGAGCGAGTCGGGTTGAAGACCCGATTGCTGTACCGAGGCGTTCGGCAACGTGCCGAGTTTGTTCGTCCGCCAGCGAGGAGGCGTTCATGACGCCCGCGCGGACCGACTCAATGTACGGGTGAAAGATCCATGACACCACTATGACGTCAATGTGACGTCAAATCAAGTCGATTAGACGTCAAATTGTGACACGACTGCTCCAGATGCGCGCTGAGCTGGTCGATGCAGGACAGATCACGTACCGCGCTTGACTGCTTCGAGAAGCAATTGCGCGACATCAAGCACCTCGGTGGTCTCCGGCGCAGAACCGGACGCCTGCTTGGCGGTCAGCCCGTCGGTCAGCATGATCCTGCAGAACGGGCAGCCGGTTGCGATCGCATCGTGGCCATTACGCCCGGCGCCGTCGAGGGTGCGCAGCGCTTCCTCGGTCCGGTTCTCGTTGACCCGAGTGCCGAGCCGCTCCTCCATCCACATCCTCGCGCCGCCGGCCCCGCAGCAGAACGATCGCTCTCGGTTCCGCGGCATCTCCGCGACCGTGGCACCTGGCAGTGAGGCGAGCAGATCGCGCGGCGGATCGTAGATCTCGTTATGCCGGCCCAGATAGCAGGCGTCGTGGTAGGTGATGGTTCGCCCGGCAACTGAGCCCTCGGGGGGCGCGACCGGCGTCAGCCGACCGTCGCGCACCAGACGGTTGAGCAGCTGGGTGTGGTGCACCACTTCGCAGTTGAGGCCAAGCTGCGGATACTCGTTCTTCAACGCGTTCAGGCAGTGCGCGCAGGTCGCGACGATCTTGGTTGCCTTTGCCTCCTGCAAGGTCTCCGCGTTCTCCATGGCTAGCTGCTGGAAGACGAATTCATTCCCGGCGCGTCGTGCCGGATCACCAGTACAGGTCTCGCCATTTCCGAGCACGGCATAGCTCACGCCCGCAATGTGCAGCAGTTCCGCAACTGCACGCGTGGTCTTCTTGGCCCGATCCTCGTACGCACCGGCGCAGCCGACCCAGAACAGGTACTCCACCTGGCTGAGGTCCTCGACGTCTTCACCCACCACTGGAACGGGAAAGGGGAGATCCTTGGCCCACTCCATTCGCCCTCGTGGGCTCATGCTCCATGGATTTCCCTTGTTTTCCAGGCCTTTGAAGAGCCCGTTGAGCTCCATCGGGAACTCCGCCGACATCATCACCTCGAAGCGGCGCATATCAAGTATGTGATCAACATGCTCGATATCCACCGGGCATTGCTGGACACAGGCGCCACACGTCGTACATGACCAAAGCACGTCGGGGTCGATGACGCCGGCTACGCCGTCCTGTACCTCGATGGGCCCAACCAACGGTCGGGCTGCCTCGATCTGTGTCGCCTCCGGCAGTGTGGCACGTGCCGCTTCGGCCGCTTGCAGGTACGGCGCCTTCGCGTACGCGTGCTCCCGCAGATCCATGATCACGAGCTTGGGCGAGAGCGGTTTGCCCGTGTTCCAGGCTGGGCACTGCGACTGGCAGCGGCCACACTCGGTGCAGGAGGTGAAGTCCAGTAATCCCTTCCAGGTAAAGTCCTCCATCTTGCCGACGCCGAGCGAGGCGTCCTCGTCGAGGTCCTCGATCTCGGCGAAGTCGAGTCGGCTTGCCGTCGATCATGATCGGTTGCAGTGCGCCGAGGGCTGGGCGTCCCGACGACTCGCGCTTGAACCAGATATTCGGCCAGACGGTGAATCGATGCCAGGCAACGCCCATCGTGATGTTGAGTCCGATGACGATGAACCACGCCATGGAGATGATGATCTTGATCGCAGCGATGATCACGATTCCCGTCTCGAGCGCCGCTGGGAGATGCCGGCGGGGAGCAGGAACGAGGTAAGCGCGAAATGCAGTCGCGAGGTATCCGAGCCCAGGAGCCGATACTCCATGGCATGCAGCAGCAGGACGCACACGACGATGCCGAGAACGGTCAGCTCGACGTAGTACCCCTGCCAAGATCGTGAGCCAAAGAATCTGGACTTTCGGCCGCGGCCACGTAAGCAGCAATCGAACGATGATCAAAAAGCTGATCGAGATAAGTCCGGCCCATGCAATGATCTCGCTGGCCCACTCGTACGGCAGCCAGTGCCCGATGATCGGTAGTGCGAAACGAGGATCGAAAAGTTGCCCGTACGCGGTCACCAGAGTGAAGATCAGAGCGCCGAAGGCGATGAACACGAACCAGTGCGCGGCACCGACCTTGGTCCACTGCAACATGCGGGTATGTCCGAGCGTTTCGGCCAGCATGTGCCGCCATCGCTGACCGGGATGATCGCCTCGGCCTGGGCGGGCTTGCCGAGCTTGACGACGCCGACGATCGACACCACGGCGCGGACAAAGAGCACGACACCGACGACCGATACGGCCAACGCCACGATGATCGCGGCGACTCTCACCTGTGACTCCTCCTCGAGGGGCGAATGCGATCTTCAGCCTAGTGCGACAGGGTTGTGCTGGCTGAACCACGATGTGTCCTGGGCCGGTGGAGGGCGCATTCGTCACGCCGGCCCGCGGTTGGGCAGCCAGAACGCCCGCAGTACGGCCATCGCTGTAAACGCGATCGACCACCAGAACGCGGCCGACGGCCAGTCTTGACCCCGGCTGCGGGCGGCGCCGGACGGGCGATCGGCGGGAGCAGATCCGAGAGAATGATCAAGTACGAAGCGACAATTTTCCCTTATTTTGTGGGAAAGTCTTGCTATCGAACACAGATTCGAATAGAATAGATGTATGGAACTCGGGGATCCCACAAGAGGTGAGCGTGTCGAACGCTGCGCGCTGGATGTGGCCCCTCGATGCTTTTGAGAATGCGCTCAATGGTCTGATCGACACCATTGAAGCCGGCGGCCTTGAGCAACTCGATGCCGCGGAGAAGATCAGCTGGTGGCGACGATGTGAAACCTTGCGGAATCGGCTGCCGCTGATCGATCACAGTTTGATCGCTGACGCTACGGCCAGTGAGCTGCCGAAGGCCTATTGCACCTCGACCATGACCCAGTTTTTGGTGCGGATCTTTCAACTGTCCCCCGCTGAGGCTGCCGCACGGGTGCGCGCCGCAGCAGCGGTTGGTCCCCGACGGTCCATGCTCGGAGAACGCTTAGAGCGCCAGCTGCCGCAGCTGGCCCAGTTGCAACGGGCTGGTGCGGTGTCACCGGAGCCAGGTGGCGATTGTGGAACGGGCCATGGACAAACTGTCGCGGCCCGGCCTGGATCCGGAGGCTGTGCAATTGGCGGAGCAGCTGCTCACCGACCATGCGCCGCTGCTCGCACCTAGCGAGCTGCGTCGGTTCGCTCTCCAGGTTGTCAATGCCGCCGATCCCGACGGCCCCGAACCAATCGATGACCAACACCAGCAAGATCGCCGGTATATCGACCTGAAACCCGACTTGGCTCACGTCTCGCCGTTCTGGAGTTGAAATGGTCCTTGGCTAGGGCTTTTGGTCGGCGGGTTGTGCACTAACGGAGCCGTGTTCTCTAGCCTGTGCTGGTGGCGTACCTCCGGACCGTGAAGACCGCGAGCGGGGCGACCGCGGTACAGATCGTGCACTCGAACCGGCGTGGGTCGCGGGAGATCGAGCACATCGGGTCGGCGCATTCCCCAGCCGAAGTAGAGGTGTTGAAGACCGTCGCCCGGCAGCGGCTTGCACGCCAACCAGGACACCTTGGACCTCGACGACGGTCGGCTCGGCGATGACGAGGCGCCGATCGTGTCGAGTCAGGCCAGGCATCTGTGGGAAGTGCTGAGCACCGCCTACCAGGTGCTGGGACTCGACCGGGCCTGTGGAGGCGACGAAGTGTTCACGTTATTGACGCTGGCCCGGGTGATCGAGCCGACGAGCAAGCTGGACTCGATCCGGGTGTTGACCGAGGTCGGGATCGCCGCACCGTCGTATCCCACGATCAAGCGGCGGCTGCCGGTCTATGCGACACCGGAGTGGCGCGATGCCCTCGCATCAGCGTGCGCGGCGCATGTCGGGTTGGGCCCGGCGACGTTGGTGCTCTACGACGTCACCACGTTGTACTTCGAGACCGATGAGGGTGACGGGTTCCGCGAGCCCGGGTTCTCCAAGGAACGTCGGCTGGAGCCGCAGATCACCGTCGGCCTGTTGACCGATGTGCGCGGGTTCCCGCTGCAGGTCCACGCGTTCGACGGCAACACCGCCGAGACGAAGACGATCCTGCCGGTGATCCAGGCCTTCGCCGCGGCGCACGGCTTACCGGAGGTGACGGTGGTCGCCGACGCCGGGATGCTGTCGGAGGCCAACCTGGCCGCGATCGAGGATGCCGGGCTCAGGTTCATCGTCGGCGCCCGGATCCCCGACGTCCCCTACCAAGTGAGCGAGTGGCGAAGGACGCATCCCGGCGAGCCGATCGGCGACGGGCAGATCTTCGTCCAGCCGTGGGTGATGGGCCCCAAGACCTATCCGCGCAAGCGGACGATCTTCTACCAGTACCGCGCGGACCGGGCCAAGCGGACGTTGAAGGGCATCGATCAGCAGATCGCCAAGGCCGAGAAGGCGGTGGCCGGGCAGGCGGCGGTGAAGCGGAACCGGTTCGTCCAGCTCACCGGTGCGACGAAGACGATCAACCGGAGCCTGGAGGCCAAAGCCCGCGCCCTGGCCGGGTTGAAG
Source organism: uncultured Actinomycetota bacterium (assembly GCA_963734005.1). Lineage (GTDB taxonomy): Bacteria > Actinomycetota > Actinomycetes > Propionibacteriales > Propionibacteriaceae > Microlunatus. The sequence goes on along the minus strand of CAVTFS010000021.1, from coordinate 29,408 downwards.
GGCTACGTCACCAACCTCGAAGCGCCGACCGCGGAGTACGTGCTGGGTGCCTACCACCAGCTGTGGCAGATCGAGAAGAGCTTCCGGATGTCCAAGACCGATCTACGAGCCCGGCCGATCTACCACCACAAACGCGACTCCATCGAGGCCCACCTCACCATCGTGATGGCCGCCCTCGCCGTCAGCCACTGGCTCGAACGCCAGACCGGCTGGTCGATCAAGAAACTCGTGAAGACCCTGCGCCGCTACCGCAGCATCGCCGTCCAGACCGGCGACCACATCCTCCACGCCGGAACACCCCTCGACGATGACACCCGAGCCGCCGTCAGCGCCGTCAAGAACGCAGCCGCTGGACACTAAATTGAGCCAAGTCAGGGCCTGGATCCGGAGGCTGTGCAATTGGCGGAGCAGCTGCTCACCGACCATGCGCCGCTGCTCGCACCTAGCGAGCTGCGTCGGTTCGCTCTCCAGGTTGTCAATGCCGCCGATCCCGACGGCCCCGAACCAATCGATGACCAACACCAGCAAGATCGCCGGTATATCGACCTGAAACAGCGGCGGGACGGCATGTGGTCGTTGCAAGGCAGACTCAGCAACACCGTCGGTGCCCAGTTGAATGCGATCTTGGATCCGCTCGCCAAGCTGCGGAGCAGCAGCATCGAGGACCAGGATGGAAACATCACCCGGATCGCCGATGAGCGGCCCTATGCGCAGCGGCTGCACGATGCGTTGGATGAGGCCTGGGGCAGGTTGCTGAAGACTGCTGATCAGCCGGCAGTAGGTGGGGTTCCGGCGTCGGTGATCGTCACGATCACCTTGGAGGAGCTGCTCGCCAAGGCCGGATTGGCCGAAACCAGCGACGGCAGCCAATTGAGCAGCGATCAGTTGTTGCGGATTGCTGATGAGGCCGAGATCTGGGCCACCATCATTGATCGCAACGACGTCCCGCTCGCGTTAGGACGTAGCCAGCGGCTCGCGTCTCGTGGCCAAACCATGGCGTTGATCGCCCGAGATTCAGGGTGTTCGTTCCCGGGCTGCAACCATCCCCCGCAATGGTGCGACCGACACCACATCTTGGATTGGATCCTCGGTGGAGTTACGGATTTAGACAATCTGACGATGCTCTGTAGGTACCACCACACCCACTTCCTGCAGAAAGGCTGGCTGTGCCGCATCAACCCTGATGGATTACCGGAATGGATCCCGCCGCAGTGGATCGACCGCGACCAAAGACCCCAGGTCAACGCCCGAAATCCGGCGGCTCCATGCCCAACGAGGCAGACTCCGGCGTGGCCGAACACCCGCTGCCGCATGACGGAAGCAGATGGATATCGGCCTCCGATATGGGATCCACCCGCGGCGCACGCCCGCGCTGCGTACCCCGATTGTCAGTGACGGCGACTAGGGTCGTCTTTGTCCTCCGTACGCGGCGGTCACCGATGGGTCGACAAGGGCGCCGACCGTCGAAAGCTGTTGGGCGAGACCTGTGGGGTTGGCGTGATCGAGTTCGAATCAGTCGGCAAAACGTACCGGGATGGCACGGTGGCGGTCGTCGACCTCAATCTCACGGTGCCCTCCGGCAAGATCACCGTGATCGTCGGTCCATCCGGATGCGGCAAGACCACGACACTCCGCATGGTGAACCGAATGCTGGAGCCGACTACTGGTCGAATCACCTGGGACGGCACGCCTCTTCGTTCCAAGCGCAAAACGACGCTGCGTCGCCAGATGGGCTACGTCATTCAGAGCGGCGGGCTGTTCCCACACCGTACGGTGCTTGGAGAACATCGGAACCGTGCCGTCCCTCCTCCGTTGGTCGAAGGCAAAGCGAGAGAAGCGGTCGCTGGAATTGCTGAGCAGCGTCGGTCTGGAGCGCAAACTCGCACACCGCTATCCAGCGCAGCTGTCCGGTGGGCAGCAGCAGCGGGTTGGCGTGGCCCGGGCCCTCGCGGCTGATCCGCTGGTCCTGCTTATGGATGAGCCATTCTCAGCGGTGGATCCGGTGGTTCGCGGCGAGCTGCATGAGTTCTTCCTCGGGCTCCAACGTGAGCTGAGCAAGACGATCATCTTGATAACTCACGACATCGATGAGGCCATCAAGCTTGGCGATCAGGTTGCGATCCTGCGGATCGGCGGCCATCTCGCCCAGGTCGGCACGCCACAGCAATTGTTAGACGAGCCGGCCGACTCGTTCGTGGAGGGATTTGTCGGCCGCGACCGAGGATTTCGCTCCCTTTCCTTCCATCCAGCGAGTGAGGTCAGCTTGGAAGGAGTCAAGGTGGTCCGCGACGTTGAGAAGGCGACTGGTAACGGGCCAATTCTGGTCGTCGACGGCGACGCGCGCCCGGTGGGTTGGGCAGATCCCGAGAGCCCGGGTCGGGTCTTCCCGCTCGGCTCAACCTTTAGCCCCGAGACAGACACATTGCGTACGGCCCTGGACTCTGCGCTTACCTCGCCATATGGGCTCGCGGTCGCCGTCACTGCGGAGACCCAGCGCTATGCAGGTGTCGTCAGTGCGGACGCCATCCTCGCCAAGGTCAAGGACGTACGCGTATCGATCGCTGAGTCGATCTCCATTCGCGAGGCCGAGGCGGCGCAGGCGTATGAACCACTTCCGGAAGTGGAGGGGGAATACGAACCGCTGGGCGACCCGGTGCATGCGTACGACTCCGACGAGGTGTACAACCAGATGGCGGAAGCCGAGCAGGCACAGGAGTCGGAGCAGGTGTTCGACCAGATGGCCGAGTCGGAGCCAGCGGGCCAAGCTGATTCCAACGAGGCCGGCCCCGAGGAGCCGCAAGGTGATGCCCCGGCGTCTCCGGATGGCATGGTCGAGTCGGCTGACAACACCGAACCCACGATTGAAAATCAGCGCATCCCTGATGAGCAGGATGAGAGCCGCGAAGCCAATGGCGAGGCCAGGTACCGTCGCGGTTCGAGCGTATTTCCGTGAACCTCGACTGGGCCTGGATCGAACGCAATCTGTCGATGATCGGCAGTTTGTTGGTCGAGCACGTCATTCTCGCGGTGCTGCCCGTTGTCATTGCGTTCGTGATCGGACTGCCACTCGGCTATCTGGTCTCCAAGACGAAGCGGGCAGCCAATGTCATCCTGGCCTTTCTCGGCGTCATCTACTCGATTCCATCGCTGGCGCTCTTCGTCATGATGCCGCTGGTCCTTGGAACGAAGATCCTCAATCCGATCAATATCGTCGTCGCGCTGGCCATCTATTCGACCGCGCTGCTGGTCCGCTGCGTCGTGGATGGGCTCCGCTCGGTGTCGCCGTCGGTGCGGCAGTCCGCCACGGCCGTCGGCTACGGCTGGCTGCGACGGCTCTTCCGCGTTGAGCTGCCCCTGGCCATGCCAGTGATCTTCGCTGGCCTCCGCGTGGTTACCGTCTCGAACATTGCCTTGGTAAGCGTTGCGGTCCTCGTCGGAAGCGGAGCGCTGGGGAAGCTCTTCGATCTTGGCTTCAGCAGCTACTTCTATACGCCGATCATCGTCGCATTGGTTTTGATGCTGATCTTGTCGTTGATCTTTGACTCCCTGATCTTGCTCATTCAGCGTGGAACGTTGCCCTGGTTCAGGAAGCAGCCGGCATGAACCTCTTTGAGTATCTGTCTGATCCCGCTAATTGGACGGGCCAGGGCGGCATCTGGTACCTGCTGCTTCAGCACCTGGGTTATACCGTGGCGGCGGTCGGGATCGCCGCGGTGATCGCGATACCGCTCGGGATTTTCATCGGGCACACCAATCGTGGTTCGTTCCTGGTGATCGGCCTCAGTAATGCTGCCCGGGCCATTCCTACTCTGGGTCTGCTGGTCCTTGTCGTGCTTCTTCTTGGCACAGGAGTGGGACCGATCATCGGCGTCTTGGCCTTGCTCGCGCTGCCATCGATCTTGACCGCAACAGCAGCCGGAATCCATGGCGCCGATCATGAGGCGGTGCACGCTGCGCCGGGCGCTGGGGATGTCGGAATGGCAGATTGTCGCCAAGGTCGAGTGGCCGCTCGCCCTTCCGCTGGTGATCTCAGGTCTGCGGAGTGCCAGCCTGCAAGTGGTCGCGACGGCGACGGTCGCTGCCTATAGCGGCGGCGGTGGTCTCGGTCGGCTGCTTATCACGGGCAACGCCACACGTAACTACTCCGAAACGTTCGCAGGCGCGCTACTCGTCGCAGTGCTGGCTATCGTCATCGATGTGTTGTTGGGCACCCTCGGATGGCTGGCGGGCCGTCGTGCCAGCCCGGGAGGCAAGACGGTCAGTCAAGCATGGAACCCCAACTTAACCTAGTTGGATAGTGGAGTTCGGCCCTGAGATATGGAGAGAGTTCAAATGAAGATCAAGCGATCACTCATTGCCGTCGGTGTGACCCTCGCCGCCTTGAGCCTCGCTGCATGCGGTGTGACGAGCGATCCGCTGGGCGAGGCGAGCTCGGCCCAGCCGTCAGAGCCAACCTCCGCGGCAGCTGCCCCAATCGTGGTTGGATCAGCTGACTTCACTGAATCCATGATCCTGGCCGAGATCTACTCCCAAGCATTGAAAGCAAAGGGTATCGAGTCATCGACGAAGCTCGGCATCGGATCGCGTGAGATCTACGTCAAGGCTCTGCAAGATCAGTCGATCTCGGCGGTCCCCGAGTACACCGGCAACCTGCTGCTCAACTTCGACCCGAACGCCACGGCGACTACTGCGGAGGAGGTCGAGAAGGCGCTGCCATCAGCATTGCCGAGCGACCTGAAGATTCTGAAGCCTTCTGCTGCCGTCGACCAGGACGTCTATGTCGTTACCAAGGACTTGTCGGCGAAGGAGGGGATTAACTCGCTGGAGGATTTGAAGAAGATCGCGAGCACGTCCACTCTGGGCGGTCCGCCCGAGCTTGAGGATCGGGCGTACGGACCTGCCGGTCTGGAAAAGATCTACGGCGCGAAATTCAAGGCCTTTGTCCCGTACCCCAAGTACCCGCCGAAGATCAGCGATCTCGATAACAACAAGATTCAGGTAGCGACCTTCTTCACAACGGACGCGGTGCTCTCCGAGAAGGGTTATGTCCAGCTTGAAGACCCGCAGTCCATGATCCTTCCGCAGAACGTCGTACCGCTGGTTCGCTCCGATGTGGCGAGCAATGCGACTGCGGTAGCGGCCCTAGACGCCGTCCAGGCTGCATTGACAACCGAGGATCTTATGCAGCTCGACAAGAAAGTCGACAGTGAACACCAGGAGCCTGAACAGGTCGCTGCAGAGTGGCTCAAGAGCAAGAGCCTCGCCTAGCGGGTAGCGATTGCATTCGATCCCACGACGGGAGCCACCGTTCGGGTGGACTAGTCGGGATCGGGCGGCGCGCTCTTGTTGTCGCGCTCGTCCCGGTCCGCCCACTCCAGCAGCTGATCGAGCCGATAGGGGTGGTCGTCGATGTCGGCGTGAAGATCTCCGAGTTCGGCGAAGCGGCCCGGCATGGTGGCGATCGTGAAGTCCTTGGGATTCGCGTCAGCGATCTCATCCCAGCGCAGCGGCGCTGAGACGATGCCCTCCGGGGTGCCGCGTACGGAGTAGGCGCTGGCGATCGTGTGGTCGCGCGCGTTCTGGTTGTAGTCCACGAAGACCGAGCCAGGATCGCGATCCTTGCGCCACCAGGTCAAGTCCACCAGGTCACCGGCGCGACGCTCGACCTCGCGGGCAAAAGCCCAGGCTGCTCGGCGTACGTCGGGGTGTCCATGATCAGGAGCAATGCGCACGTAAATGTGCAATCCCTTGCCGCCCGAAGTCTTCGGATATCCCACCGCGCCCAGCTCGTCAAGCAATTCGTGCACGATCACTGAGACCCGCCGCACGTCGGCATAGCTGGCAGCTGGCATCGGGTCAAGATCGATCCGCCACTCATCGGGGGACTCAACGTCATCGCGGCGAGAGTTCCATGGATGAAACTCGACCGTGGACATCTGTACCGCCCAGATCACATCCGCCGAATGGGTAACACACAGCTCGTCCGCGTCCCGATTGAAACGCGGAAAGTGCACCCGTACTGTCTCGATCCACGGCGGCGCTCCATGCGGCAGCCGCTTCTGATGCACCTTCTCCCCGTCCACCCCATCGGGAAAGCGGTGCAGCATGCATGGCCGGTGGTAGAGGGCGTTGACGATGCCGTCGCTCACCGAGAGGTAGTACTGAGCAAGATCAAGTTTGGTTTCGCCGCGTGCCGAGAAGTAGACCCGGTCGGGATTGCTGATCTTGACGACCCGGTCTCCGACTTCCAGCTCGATCCGCTCCGTCGCCATGTCCACCACAGTAAGGCCTCACCATTTACGCCGACCTGGCAGAATCCAGTCGCGCTATAGCACGATTGGATTCTGACAAGTCGGCGGTCAGCGGGACCTGAGCCAGGCGAGTACCGCCAGGACCCGGCGATTGTCGGAGCCGACGTCGGGCAAGTTGATCTTGCCGAAGATGTTGGAGATATGCTTCTCCACCGCTCCCCCGGTAACGACCAGACGTTCGGCGATGGCGGCATTGCTGCGTCCTTCGGCCATCAGAGCAAGCACCTCCTTCTCCCGCGGACTGAGTGCGCTGAGCGGGTCAGCTCGTCGCGCCACGAGGAGTTGGGCGACCACCTCAGGATCGAGAACGGTGCCTCCGGCGGAAATCGTCCTCAGGGCATCAACCAGCGTCTCCAGCGAGGTGACTCGGTCCTTGAGCAGATATCCCACCCGGCCTCGCCCGTCGGACAGCAGGACGTCGGCGTAGGAGAGCTCGACATAGGCCGACAGCATCAAGATCCCCAACTCGGGCTGGGTGGTGCGGGCCGCAACCGCAGCCCGCAGCCCGTCGTCGGTCATGTTCGGCGGCATCCGTACGTCAACGATCGCTACGTCCGGCCGCTGCTCTCCTACCGCTCGCAGGAAGCTGGGAGCATCCTCGACGGCAGCAACGACCTCGCAATCGACTTCGGTGAGCAGCCGGACCAGGCCCTCGCGGAGAAGCACAGAGTCATCGGCCACCACGACACGCACAGGCACCAGGCTGTCACACCTGGTACCTGATGAATGCCGACGTTCAGGCCTGGATGAGCTGTGGAATTGTCGCGGTGAGCTGCGTGGGACCACCCGCAGGCGAGGACACCGTCAAGGTCCCATCGACTCCGGCCAGCCGGTCGGCGAGCCCAGAGAGACCGAGACCCTTGGCCAGCGACGCACCGCCGATCCCATCGTCAGTAATGTTGATCAACGCTAGGGCGCCGACGCGACGCACCTCGACTGAGGCCTGGCGCGCCCGGCTGTGCTTCTCCACATTGGCCAGAGCTTCCGCCACCACGAAGTAGGCCGCATTCTGTGCAGCGTCGGACAGTTGCACATCATCGACCTCGACCGAGGTCGGGATGGTGCCGCGCGCAGCCAAAGCAGTGATCGCAGCCTGAAGGCCTTGTTCGGCCAGGATGGGCGGAGCGATACCGCGGGAGAGCGTCCGAATCTCGGCGAGCGCGTCCTGCGACTGCTGCAGTGCCTCATTGAGCAAAGTACGCGCCTGCACTGGGTCGTCGTCGAGCCGGCGCTGAGCAGCCGAGAGATCCATGCCGAGCCGGACCAGCCGCTGCTGCGGGCCGTCGTGCAGGTCACGCTCGAGCCGGCGCAGGGTGTGCACCTCGGCCTCGCCCGCGGCCGTACGGCTCTGGGTCAGCTCGCTCACCTGCCGACGCAGCACGGGTGTTTCATCAACCAACAATGCGTACGCCACCGCGCCGTGCAGCCGGACGAGTCCGCGCAGCATGAAGGGGGCCGTAATCAGTAGCAGTGCGCCGAGCACCGTGTTGAGCGTGACATCGGCGTACCGGCCGGAATAGCCAAGGAGGTCGGCGAGACCGCTGTTGGACCCCTGCGGCAGCCATTGGCTCCAGAACCAATACGTCACGCCGCCGAGCCCGCCAAAGACCCACGTCACCGCGAGCGAGAAGCTGATCGTGCTGAGAATGAAGTTGATCAAGACATGCAGCAGATCACGCCAGGATTGAGCGTTGGCCAGGCGCCGCAGCTTCCCACGGAAGCCGGGTCCGGCGACTGGATAGCGGGTACGCGGGAGCGTGATCCCGGCGTAGGAGAGCAGCGCCATCGTCATTCGCGACGACCAGCCGGCGACGATGAGGCAGCCGACCAGAATGAACAGGCCGACGACCAGCACGAGCAGCGCGACTCCGAGGCTGAACAGGGTCGTGCAGGCGACGAACGCGGCGAGCGAGAGTGCGAACATTCCCATGATCACCGCCAGGTTGCGGCCGGTGCCTTTGATCATGGACGTCACGGGATCGTCCTCCGTCGCACGGGCGGGGTCGCGCAGGGCGTCGCCGCGCTCCGGGAGGTCGTCATAAAGATCAAGTACTTCAGTGGCAGGTTCACCGCGGACGTCAGGAGCTGTCATGCCCCTAACGCTCCTCGATTGGCGTCGAAGCCACCATCAGGCTATCGGGCCAATTCGAGATCGGGTTATCCCTACCTTCGACGAGCTCAGGGCACATTGGCTAGCGGCTCAGGGCACCTGCTTGCGGCCCGTCACCAGGTGCGCCCGAATTGGCATCTCCAGCCTGCCTGCAAGCGTTACGAACTTCGCGAAGATGTCGGTCGACTCAGCAAGCATCTGAGAGATCTGATCGTCGCTGAGCCGATCGGCCAGCGGTGTTCCCTTCACCTCGATCTCGATCAGATTCTCCACAGAGCCGTACATCGCGGTGCCGAGGGTTGTTCTGGTCTCCACGATGTCCAGCCCAGCCCGAGAGAGCGTCTTACACAAGATGGACAGGTCGCCCTGCGACCAGTACGTGTCCAGCAGTTGCAGGGCATCCGCAGCCGCGATCCGTCGGACGACAGCGTCCAGCTCGCGGAAGCCCGGCTGGTCGTCGAGGCTGGCGTACGTCTGGACAGCGACCGCTCCACCGGGCCGCACCACTCGTGCCATCTCGGCGACCGCGGCGTCCGCATCAGGAAAGAAGAACAGCGCTGACTGACACAGCACGGCATCGAACTCCCCGTCGCCGAAAGGCAGATTTGCGGCATCGCCCTGCCGCCACTCGATGTCGCTTGGGGTGCCAGCCGCGACCTCCAGCATCGCTGGGTTGAGATCAAGACCGACAACAGATCCTGTGGGCCCAACCCGACCGGCCGCCGCCCGCGCCGCGACCCCGGTGCCGCAGGCAACGTCGAGCACTCGTTGACCGTCCGCGATCTTGGCGATATCAACCATGAGTGGTGCCCATTGCGCGAAGAGGGCCGGTACGAACAACTTTTCATACGCCTCCGCTTGCTCGCGGGTGATCTGGAATGCCTCGGTCACCGATCTCTCCTCAAGGTGCGTGTTCAGGTCTCCACAGTGCCGCCGCACCGTAGTCTGAGCATCGGTCAAGTGACCCAATCTCGTGCCCGCCTCAATGCTGTCCGAGATCGCCAGGGTGGGCGGATGATTGTGCAATGAACGCGGACGACGCCCTTCGGTCGGCTACGGAGTCGCTGGGGCTTGGACGCTGGGAGCAGGCGCGGCAGCAATTGACCGCCATCCTCGCGGAGCAAGAATCTCCGGAAGCACTGGAGGGGATGGGAACCGTGCTCTGGTGGCTTGGCCAGATCCGGGAGAGCCTCGACTACCGAAGGCGTGCGTACGCGGGCTATCGCGCCGAGCAACGCAACGTCGAGGCGACCGTCGTTGCGCTGGACATAGCCGTGTGCTACCTCTCCAACCTCGACAACCCGGCCGTTGCCCAGGGCTGGATCTCCCGCGCGCGTTCGGCAGCAGCCTCGACTGGCGAGGAACAGCTCAACGGCTGGCTGTGGCTGATGGAGGGCTACACCTCCGACGATCCACTGCGTCAGCGAGAGCTGCTCGGCCAAGCGCTCGACTTGGCCCGACGACTTGGCGATCCAGACCTCGAGCTGTCCGCACTGACCGACATGGGATTAGCCATGGTGAGCAGCGGTGAAGTGTCGGCCGGGCTGGCCCTGCTCGACGAGGCAATGGCAGGCACGCTGGCCGGCGAGTGCGCCCGGCTTGACACCGTGGTTTGGGCCAGTTGCAGCATGCTGTCGGCATGCAGCCTGGTCGCCGACCACAAACGAGCTGCCCAGTGGTGTGCAGCGGCGGACAGCTTTGCGGTGACTTACGGCTGCCCATTCCTCCATGCGCGATGCCGCGCACACTACGGGCGGATTCTGGTCGGGACCGGCAAGTGGGAGATGGCAGAGACCGAGCTGATGCGGGCCCTCGCAATGGCTGCCGATCTTGGGCGGGAACCGCGGATCGAGGCGCTCGGCGGCCTCGCCGAGTTGCGACTTCGGCAGGGTGCGATCGATGAGGCTGTCGAGCTCTTGGCCTCGGCGGGCGACGGCCGGGAGATCGCCTCGGTTTATGCGGAAGTCATGATCGCCGCCGGGCATCCCGATCGGGCCATCGCCGTGCTTCGGTCCCAGCTGACAGCGACGGAGCTAGGCGATGCCGTATTCCCGATCCTTGCTGCGGGCCTGGTCGACGCCTATCTCGCGAGCGATGATCTTGCCTCGGCCAGCACTGCGGCGGAGTCGCTGCCGGGAGCGGACCACGAGCATCCCCAAGCATTGGCGCTCACCGAACGTGCCAGCGGACTGTTAGCGGCAGCGCACGGAGACTCCGGCCTGGCAGCAAACCTGCTTCGCAACGCGGCAGTCGAGTTTGATCGGCTGGATTTGCCGTTCCACGCGGCCCGAGTCCGGGTCGAGCTTGCCAGGGTGGTCAGCGCCGAAAATCCATCGCTAGCGGTCGTCGAGGCAAGCTGGGCTCTGGACCGCCTGGAGCGCTTAGGTGCCCATCGCGATGCCGCGGCAGCCGCTGCTTTGCTGCGCAGTCTCGGCGTCGCGACGAGACCAGGGCCCCGCCAAGTCGGCCGGCTGTCTCAGCGGGAGCGCGACGTGCTCGCGCTGCTCAAACGAGGGCTGACCAACCCTGAGATCGCCGCCGAGCTGTTCATCAGTTCGAAGACAGTCGCCCACCACGTCAGCAGCATTCTGGCCAAGCTGAACCTTAGGTCGCGCGCAGAGGCAGCAGCGTTTGCGGCGACATACCAGGCAAGCGACGAGATCGCCGTTGGAGGCTAGCTCGGTGCACGCATGTCCGGGCCTGGCCATGCGTGGGATGCCGGCACGAGTGATGCGAGGGGCAAGCGGACGGTGAACTGAGTCCGTCCCGGCTGGCTTGCGACCATAACTCTGCCGTGGTGAGCCTCGACAACTGCGGCCACGATAGCCAGCCCAAGACCAGTGCTGCCTGTCGCCGCATCCGGCGACCGCGTCCGGCTGACATCTCCCCGGGCGAACCGCTCGAACACGCGATGAGACACCTCGGGAGGGATGCCGGGTCCGTTGTCGGTCACGGTGACCACCGCCTCCGGCCCAAGGATGGAGACTGCGGTATACACCTGCGTTCCGGCCGGTGTGTGGGTACGCGCATTCGCGAGCAGGTTGGCCATCACCTGATGGAGCCGGTGTTGATCACCGTACGCGAGCACCGGATCATGAGGCAGGCTCATCTGCCAGACATGATCAGGACCGGCGGCGCGGGCATCGCTGACAGCATTGATCACAATTTCGCTCAGATCAGTCGGCTTGAGATCAAGATCAGGTCCAGAGTCGAGCCGCGCCAGTAGCAGCATGTCTTCGACCAGATGGGACATTCGCTCGGCCTCAGACTCCACGCGGGACATCGCGTACGCCGTATCGGTCGGGAGCTTCTCGCGGTCGCGTCTGGTCAGTTCGGCATAACCACGGATGGCAGCAAGCGGATTTCGTAGTTCATGCGATGCGTCGGCAACGAACTGCCGCACCCTGGTCTCCGACGCCTGGCGCGCCGCGAGCGCCTCTTCGACGTTGTTGAGCATGTGGTTGAGCGCCTGGCCTACCTGGCCGACCTCGGAGGCAGGATTGGCATCCGCCGGTGGTACTCGTACTGCAAGTGCGACCTCGCCGCGATCCAGCTTCAGCTGGGAGACCTGCTGGGCGGTCGCCGCTACGCGATTCAGCGGGCGCAGGCTGCGGACGACGAGCGAGCGAGCCGCGAACCCGGTGCCCGCTATCACCAGCAGAGAAAACACCGCCGCCAGGGCGACCAACTCGAGGATGGTCTCGTCGACCTGCCGCAGCGGCACGCCGACCACTAGAGTGACGAGCGTTGTCGATCCGGCAACGATTGGGAACCCGACCACTCGATAATGGCCAAGACCGCTGAGGTCAATGGAGCTCTTCGTACCATCGGTCGGTACGCCAGCGAGTTGGGAAACAGCGGCGGTCGGGTATCTCAGCGACGTCTGCGCCGTGCTGGCCGGAGGCGCCGGACTCGGCCAGCATGCCGCCTGCCAGCTGGGGATTGCCGTCGATGGCGTAGAACACTGCAAGCGTGCCGATCGGCTGACCAGGGCGCAGCAAACCGCTATCGGGACTCGCCGTCGGGCCAGGTACCGGCCGGATCGCGTACCCGGGACGTGACCGCGTCGAGTTGGCGGTCGAGCTGCGACATCAGTACTTGGCGGGTGGCCAAGGCCGTCGCGGTGGTGATCAACAGGGCGGCGAGCGCGACAAGCGCCGTCACCCTGATGACAAGCTGGCGCCGCAAGGTGTGGCGGCCGAAGGGATCCGGCCGCGGCACGACGCCGAAGGCAGGCGGCGGCCGGCCCATTGGGCCGGGGCCCGGTTGAACGGGAGCTGGATAGCTCATGTAGCAGCCGGGCGCAGCACATAGCCAGCGCCGCGCAAGGTGTGGATCATCGGTGGACGGTTGGCGTCGATCTTCTTACGCAGATAGGAGATGTAGAGCTCGACGACGTTCGCCTGGCCGCCGAAGTCGTAGTTCCACACCCGGTCCAAGATCTGTGCCTTGCTGAGCACCCGGCGCGGGTTGCGCATCAGGTAGCGCAGCAGCTCGAATTCGGTCGCGGTCAATTGGATCTCCGTCCCACCGCGGAGTACCTCATGGCTGTCCTCGTCGAGTGTGAGGTCCCCAACCACAAGCGTCGAGTCGCTCCTAGCGAGTGCGGCGCCGCTTCGGCGCAGCAGCGCCCGTAGCCGGGCGATGACCTCCTCCAGACTGAACGGCTTGGTGACGTAATCATCGCCGCCTGCAGTCAGGCCCCCGATGCGATCTTCAACTGAGTCTTTTGCGGTGAGAAAGATCACTGGCACGTTGGGATCTTCAGCCCGAATGCGGCGCATGACCTCGAGCCCGTCGAAGTCCGGCAGCATCATGTCCAGCACGATCGCGTCTGGTCTGGTCTCCCGAGCCACTTTCACGGCCTGCCCGCCTGAGGCTGCGGTGGAGACCTGCCAGCCCTCGTAACGCATAGCCATAGACAGCAGCTCGGTCAAGCTGGACTCGTCATCGACAGCGAGGATTCGGATAGGAGTTCCGTCGGGTCGGGTTAGGGGTCCTGCGGTTGCATCGGTGCGAATCATGCGCCAAGCGTGACACTGGATCTCGGTAAAGCCCTATGGGTTAGCTGTGTCTTCCCTGTGAATCTGTGAGTGGGTTTCTGTGGTCGGATCGGATCACGTTGCTCTTCGCGTGGTGGAGGGCTCCGCGAGGTCGTCCTCCTCCTCTTCGAGCGTCGGCTTCTTGCGGCGGAACAGCCTGTCGATAGAGACGGCGCCTCCGCCCATCACGAACAGCAGCAGTCCAAGCAAGCCGAGGGCCACGTTGTATTCGTAGCCGCCTTTGTAGCTGCCATCGGCGTTGAGCAATGTCGGAGGCCACTTGTACCAGTTGGTGTACGCGATGATCAGGATCTGCTCGATCAACACGCCCAGGCCGACGAACCGGGTCAAGGCGCCGACGATCAGCAGTACGCCGCCGACGAGTTCGAAGATGATCGAGCCCCATGCCGCGACCTCGGCGTACGGGGTCCGGAACTGAGTCAGGTAGTCGATCTGTTCCTGAACACCGGCGTTCCAGCGCATCCAGCCGTGCATCAACAAAATGGCGCCAAGTCCCAGCCGGGCGAGAAGCAGGCCGAGATTTTGCAGGAAACGAAGGAAGCTAGCCATGGATTGCTTCTCCTAGCAGGTGGGCGGGAACCACGCTACGCAGGCCGTTCCCAGCTATCCAGCACACCACGCCGTACCCAATTACGGAGCCACGAAGATGCAAAAAGGGTGCCCTGCGGGGTCCGCATAGACGTACAGCGGCTCCTGCTCATCGTCGGATCGGTCGAAGAGAAGGCGCGCCCCGAGCGCAAGAGCGCGGTCATGCTGAGTGCGCAAGTCCTCCAGGTTTGGAACCGTGGTATCGAGGTGCAACATCTGCGGTCGAGGTCCCTCCGGCCACGTCGGCGCTGGCAGATGCGGCACCTGCTGGAACGCCAGGCGGGAGGAGCCAGCGCGTCCCGCAGCACCAGCCAGTCTTTGCCCTTGATGTCGGGCGTTCCGTCTGCGGGTGGCTCGTCACCTGGGCGGTAGTAAAAGCCCAGCAACTGCCGGTAGAACTCGGCAAGGGCTCGTGCGTCTTCGCAGTCCAGCACCACTTGGCGCAGAGTCGGCGGCGCAGATTCAATGGAATCGCTCATGCTCGCATATTTGCAGACATACGTACCGAGTGCGGAGACGCCATCATGGCGTCACTCTGCTGGCGAGCCCCTCGTAGTCGATGACGAAGCCATGATCATCAACGGACAATTGGAAGGCGCCGTGTGTCGGGTCGCTGTACTCCCAGCGATCCAGGTCAAGCCTGCGGTAGGTCTGCTCGACCCTGGTCACCTGCAGAGTTGGCACGTCCACCCATGCGACCGGCAAAGTGCGCTGTTCGGCTACGGCGAGTGAGTCGAGTCTCCTGATGGGGAAGGTATTGGTCAGTGGCGCTGCGGCGATATCGATATCGACGCATCCTTTGAGGTCGGGAATCGGGTAGCCGTCACGCCACCAGTCCTGCGCCTCATCAGTCCTGAGCGAGAGGCGCTTATTGCCCGCTCTGGACACCGCGTTGACCTCGACTTCGCAGGTCGCCCAGTGCTGATCGAGCCGAACGGTGAAGCTGCACGCGCTCGTCTCTTGAGGCTCAATCAAGAACCTCGGCCGCGTAGCACAGCCAACCAGTTTCGAGGCGCTCGACACGGGCCATGCTGTGCCCATGGCCCTCGTCGACGCGTCGCCAGCCCAGCATCCAGACATCAGAGGCCATGACCTAGCAGCCTATGACCGGCGCATGCTGGTGCTCGCGGAACCGCTCACTGGCGAGGCTGCCGACCGTGCCACCGTGCCGAAACCTACGTTCACGTAGATTCCTGGCGGTCTGCACAGGTAGCAACCTGTGCAGACCGCAAGCAACCAACGTTCACGTAGGTTTCGCGGCCGTCGCCACTACCGCCGCGAAGGGCGGCGTGTTGGTTCAGTCGAGCGGGAGCGCCGGTGGTTAAGCCGCCGTCCGATGCAGTCGGAGTAGGTGCTGTTGATTGCCCGGGCGTCATTTTCTGTCTCCGGGAGCAGAATTAAGCCATGACAGCCGCTAGCACGGCCCACGTGGTTCCGACCTTCGATATCGACAGTCATCCAAGTTGGTGGGCCAAGCGCAACCTCACCAGACAGCTGCGGGATCGTGACGAGGCCAGCGCACGGCTCGCCGAGCTTCACAATCTCGCCGACATGCTCAATCAGGCCGCTGACTTGATCAGTGCCGGCTGGCTGCAGCACAGCTGGTTCGCCTACCAGGACGACGACGGACGGACGAAAACCGTGACCGCCTACAACGTCGATGAGATGACCGGCCATCCGGTGGTCGGGGCGTGCCTGGTGGGTGCGATCGTAGAAGCCGGTGGTGGCCTCTCGAATGTGCGGACTCAGCCTGTCCAGCGCGCCCTGGACCTGGCCTGGTACACACTGTTCGAGGCTGCGCCCCGACCAAACCATTGGACGCTGGCGCCCGAGGTGCGTACCCAGCAGGTACGAGACCTCACGCGCTGGAACGATCATCCGCGCCGAACCGCACCTCAGGCAGAGGCACTCCTTCGCCGCAGCGCCGCCGCCGCAGTGTCTGAGGCCGCACACATCTCCAGTCGCACGAAGACGTCTTCTGAGACGACCGCACCCTGACCACGCCGGCCGCACCGGTGACCGGCAGGTCAGCCCCTAGCGGAAGAAGCTTCGTCGCCTCGTAATGTGGTGCCGGCGGAGCGAGCTGCGGGGGCACAGAACGAGGGAGAACGGGTGATGCCGTGTTGGTGATTGGTGTGCCGAAGGAAATCAAGGACAAGGAAGGTCGGGTGTCGGTCCAGCCCGATGGCGTCGCCGAGCTGGCCTATCACGGCCGGGACGTCGTAGTGCAGGCCGGCGCCGGGTCGGGCAGCGGGTTTTCGGACGACGAGTACGTCGCGGCTGGCGCTCGGGTTGTCGGCACCGCGGACGAGGTGTTCGCCGCAGCGGACTTGATCGTCAAGGTCAAGGAGCCCATACCTGAGGAATATGACAGGTTCCGCCCCGAGCAGCAGCTGTTCACCTACCTGCACCTGGCGGCCGACCGCCGGCTCACCGACTTCCTCCTCGACCGGCGCATCGACTCGATCGCGTATGAGACAGTGCAGACCCCGGATGGGCGGCTGCCCCTGCTCACGCCAATGAGCGAGGTTGCCGGGCGCATGTCTGTCCAGGCCGCCGCCCACCACCTGCAAAGTTCCTCCGGCGGCGCGGGCCTGCTACTGGGCGGGGTCCCCGGTACGCCTGCCGCGAAGGTCACCATCATCGGCGGGGGCGTCGCTGGAACCGAGGCCGCCAAGATGGCGCTGGGGTTGCGGGCGATCGTGCGGGTGTTAGACACCAACGCGGCGCGCCTGTCCTACCTGTCCGATGTATTCGGCGGCCAGCTCGACCTGGTCATTCCGAACCGGGCACGGACTGCGGCGTACGTGGCCGAATCTGATGTGGTGATCGGCGCCGTTCTTGTCGCCGGCGCGAAGGCGCCGAAACTGGTCACCCGCGACATGATCAAGACGATGCGGCCCGGCAGTGTCGTGGTCGACATTGCCATCGACCAGGGCGGCTGCTTCGAGACCAGCCGGCCGACCACGCACTCCGAACCCACATACGTCGAAGAGGGTGTGGTGCACTACTGCGTCGCCAACATCCCCGGCGCAGTCGCACGTACCTCGACCCTCGCGCTCACCAGTGCCACCCTGCCGTACTTGGTCCGTGTCGCGACACACAGCGTGGCTAGCGCGGCCGCGCGTGATCCGGTTCTGGCGAAGGGGCTGACGACGCTCGGCGGCAAGCTGGTCTCCCGGCCGGTAGCCGAGGCGCACGGCCTGCCCTACCAAGATCCGGCCACCCTGCTACCTGCGGATCCGGACGACGGGGCCGCCTAGGTGATTCTTGCTTGCACTTGCTCCACGTGCGTAGGGACTACACACGTCGTGTGACTGTGAGAACCCCAAGGGGTCGTCCACCCAAACGGCGGTCCTCGTGGAGCCTGCAGTAGTGAGGGCGTCGGTGGCAGCCAGCACGAGGCTGCTTCCGGCGCTGGGGCCGAGCGGATCGATACCGCCAAGCTCTCCTACCTGCGCCGAGACGAGGCTCGATCCTGGCGGAGATGCGGAGAGGTCGTGCTGGCGGACCTCCGGGATCTCGAGGTCGAGAACCGCGTCAAGATCGTCCACCCGGCGACACAAACCCGGACGACGAGACGCCCGCGACAAGAAGCCCGGACGACGACAACTCATGGCGGGTCCAACAAGACGTCCACTCAACACTGAATCCCGATTTGGGAACATTCATAGCGCTGGCATAGTTGAGCCTAGTGCGCTCAAGTACTAAGTTGAGTGATACAGACTCAACGACATCCCAATACTTCCATCTGGAGGAAATGCATCATGGCTCGTGCAGTCGGCATCGACCTCGGAACGACCAACTCCGTCGTCGCCGTACTCGAAGGTGGGGAACCCACCGTCATTCCCAATGCCGAAGGTTCCCGGACCACCCCATCGGTGGTCGCATTCGCGAAGGGCGGCGAGGTCCTGGTTGGCGAGGTCGCCAAGCGCCAAGCCGTCACCAATGTCGAGCGCACCATTCGTTCCGTCAAGCGCCACATGGGCACGGACTGGAAGGTGAGGATCGACGACAAGGACTACCGGCCCCAGCAGATCAGCGCTTTCGTCTTGCAGAAGCTGAAGCGAGACGCAGAGGCGTACCTGGGTGAGCAGGTGACCCACGCAGTGGTCACCGTGCCCGCTTACTTCTCCGACGCGCAGCGCCAGGCCACCAAGGAAGCTGGCGAGATCGCTGGCCTCGTGGTGGATCGGATCATCAACGAGCCGACCGCTGCCGCATTGGCGTACGGTCTGGACAAGACTGATCAGGATCAGACGATCTTGGTCTTCGACCTCGGTGGCGGCACCTTCGACGTCTCCCTGCTGGAGATCGGCGACGGTGTTTTTGAGGTGAAAGCCACTAACGGTGACAACCGGCTTGGTGGCGACGACTGGGACTCCCGGATCGTCGACTGGCTGGTCAAGCAGTTCAAGAACAAGAATGGTACTGATCTTGCTCAGGACAAGATCGCGCGGCAGCGGCTGCAGGAGGCTGCCGAGAAGGCCAAGATCGAGCTCTCCTCGGCGAGCGAGACGCAGATCAACCTGCCCTACATCACTCTTGGTCAGGCCGGTCCGCTGCACCTCGAGGAAAAGCTGACCCGTTCGGAGTTCCAGCGGCTCACCTCTGATCTTCTTGATCGTTGTCGCGCTCCGTTCCACGCGGTGATCGAGGACGCCAAGATCAGCGTCGGTGCGATCAACCACGTGATCTTGGTCGGTGGCTCTACTCGGATGCCTGCCGTCGTCGAGCTGGTCAAGGAGCTGACCGGTGGCAAGGAGCCGCACAAGGGCGTCAATCCCGATGAGGTCGTTGCTCTTGGTGCCAGCCTGCAGGCCGGCGTGCTGAAGGGCGAGGTCAAGGACGTGCTGCTGCTCGACGTCACTCCGCTGAGCCTCGGCATCGAGACCAAGGGTGGCGTCTTCACCAAGATCATCGAGCGGAACACCACCATCCCGACCAAGCGCTCCGAGGTGTTCACTACGGCCGATGACAATCAGCCGTCAGTGATGATCCAGGTCTACCAAGGCGAGCGCGACTTCGCGAAGGACAACAAGCCGCTCGGCAACTTCGAGCTGACCGGCCTACCGCCGGCGCCGCGCGGGGTACCGCAGATCGAGGTCGCTTTCGACATCGACGCCAACGGCATCGTGCACGTGAATGCCAAGGATCTGGCTACCGGCAAGGAACAGTCCATGCAGATCACCGGCGGCTCCGCGCTCGGCAAGGACGACATCGACCGGATGGTCAAGGAGGCCGAGGCGCACGCCGAGGAGGACCGCAAGCGGCGCGAGGCGGTCGAGCTCCGCAACGAGGCAGACAACCTGGTCTTCCGTACCGAGAAGCTGCTCAGCGAGAACGCCGACAAGATCACCGACGACGTCAAGCAGCCGGTGGAAGAGGCGATTGCCGAGCTCAAGACCGCTCTTGAGGGCGAAGACAACGACAGGGTCAAGGCTGCGGTCGAGAAGTTGAACACGACGAGTGCCCAGCTCGGTCAGGCCATGTACGCCGCGGCGCAGGCCGCTCAGCAGGCTCCGTCTGAGGCGGGTGAGCCCAGCGACCACGCCGAGTCCAACGGTGAAAGCAGCACCGCTGATGAGGATGTTGTCGATGCCGAGATCGTGGACGACGACCAGACCTCGAGTGAGGCCCGGTGAGCGGACGCGAACCCGAGCATCAGCGCAACGCCGAGACCGAGTTCGAGCAGCGTGGTCCGACCGTACGGGACCGGCGCCGGATCGATCCGGAGACCTATGAAGTACGGGAGCCGCAGGCAACTGCGGCTCCTCCTACAGCGGCTCCAGAAGAAGCTGCTCATCAAGAATCGAATGCTGAGGCAGAGGTGATTGAGCTCAAGGCCGCTCTCGCGGAGCGAACGTCTGATCTTCAGCGACTCCAAGCCGAGTATGTGAACTACAAGCGGCGAGTCGACCGCGATCGTGATCTTGCTCGCAAGGTGACGATTGAAGGTGTGCTGAAGGATTTCCTTTCGGTGCTTGACGACGTGCGCTCGGCTCGTGAGCACGACGAGCTCAACGGTGGGTTCAAGGCCGTCGCCGAGGAGATCGAGCGGGTCACGTCAAAGTATGGTCTGGAGAGCTTCGGCAAGGCGGGCGATCCTTTCAACCCGCACATCCACGAGGCGCTGCTGCATGCGCACGCTGAGGGCATCGAGGGGCCGACCTGCGTGGAGATCCTGCAGCCGGGCTACCGGATCGGGGATCGCATTCTGCGACCTGCCCGAGTCGCGGTCGCCGAGCCGGATCCCAATGCTCCACTTCCCGCGCCGGAAGCCGCGGAGGTCGATGTGGCTGAGGCGACGGCACGCCCTGAGCCCGATCCGCCGCAGATGCCCTCTGAGCCTGTCGGAGGGTCTGCGACAAGCTCAAGCCCTGAGGCCACAGATGAGCGCGCTCGCGACGACAATCAGTCGTGAGCTCCTCAGGAACATCCGCCATGCGTCGGTAGTTGATCATCTTGAAGGGAGGTGTCGGTGAGTACCAAGGACTGGATCGAGAAGGATTACTACAAGGTCCTGGGTGTATCCAAGGACGCCACTCCCGAAGAGATCAAAAAGGCCTATCGCAAGCTGGCGCGGGATAACCATCCCGACCAGAACCCTGGCAACGACGCGGCCGAACAGCGCTTCAAGGAAATCTCCGAAGCCAACGACGTGTTGTCGAATCAGGCCAAGCGCACGGAGTACGACGAGGCGCGCCGGTTGTTTGGCAGCGGTGGTTTCCGCTTCCCGCGCAGCGGTGCCAGGCCGGGTGGCCCATCGGTTGACGACCTGTTCCGTAATGCCGGCGGCGGGCTCGGCGACATCTTCGGTGGCTTGTTCAATGGCGGTCCCACCACCACACAGACGACTCGGTTCACCACCTCCCGGGGCCCGCGTCGCGGCAGCGACGTCGAGGGCGAGGTCACAGTTGACTTCCTCCAGGCGATCGAGGGTGTGACTGTGGGGATGCAGATGGTGTCCGACGCTGCGTGCGAAGCCTGCCGCGGCACCGGTGCTCGGGCAGGAACAATTCCCCGCGTCTGCCCCACGTGTGAGGGCAGCGGCATGCAGACCTCGACCTCCGGCGGAGTCTTCGCCGTGACCGAACCGTGTCGTGAGTGTCGCGGTCGCGGGATGGTCGTCGATGACCCATGTCCGGTGTGCCACGGCTCGGGCCGAGGCAAGTCCACCAAGACCATGCAGGTCCGCATTCCAGCAGGTGTCACGGACAGCCAGCGGATCCGGCTTAAGGGCCGCGGCGGAGCCGGAGAAAACGGTGGCGCCCCAGGCGACCTTTACGTCATCGTGCACGTACGAGCGCACCCAATCTTCGGGCGTAAGGGCGACAACTTGACGCTCACCGCGCCGGTCACCTTCCAGGAGGCCGCCCTAGGCGCGGAGATCGAGGTACCGACGCTGGGTGGGCCGGCGGTCAAGTTGCGGTTGTCACCGGGAACGCCCAATGGGCGCACTCTGCGGGTACGCGGCAAGGGTGTGAGCAAGCGCGACGGCAACAAGGGCGATCTGTTGGTCACTGTCGAGGTACTGGTGCCTCAGGCGCTCAATGAACAGGCCCGGGAGGCTCTGAACTCTTACGCTGAGGCGGTCGGCTCGGTGAATCCGAGGGCGAAGCTCTTCGCAGCTGGATGAGGTGAGACGTGTCTGCTTCAGAACTGCCGCAGCGAATCGATCATGACGCGCCGGTCTTTGTCATCTCGGTGGCAGCTCACCTCGCTGGGATGCATCCCCAGACCCTGCGTACCTATGACCGGATGGGCTTGGTCTCTCCGCGGCGTACGCCCAAGCGGGGCCGTCGCTACTCGGCTCGCGACATTGCGCGGCTGCGGCTGATCCAGCGGCTCTCACAGGACGAGGGAATCAACCTGGAGGGCATTCGCCGCATCCTGCACATGCAGGACGATATCGATGAGCTCCGGGCGAGGGTCGAGCAGCTGACCTCCTTGCTTGCGGCCGTTCAGTCGTCGCCCGGGTTCACGAGTGTTCACCGCCGATCCGCTCGGCGGAGTGCATCTCGGCCGGCGCGGGCGGCGACCACCGTTGGCCCTTCCTGGCCGCCCATTGCCCTGACTGCGGGGCGGATTCGTCAGCACGATGACGTTACGGTCGTGGTGTGGCTGACTTCTTTCGTGCCGATCTCCAGTAGCTCCCGGTTCGAGCGTGTCGACCTCAGCGGTGCGCTGTTTCGCACCGTCGACCTGAGTGACGCCCAATTCCGCGCTGTTTACCTGAAAGGGGCGGTGATGCGCGGCGTCGAATTGGTCGATGTCGACATCCATGGCGAGATCGAGAACGTCATGATCAATGGCGTCGATATCGGCCCGCTGGTCAACGCCGAGCTCAGACAGGCGATATCCCGACCGCGCCAAGATGCGCCCAGCCGACCCGGCCGGCTTCCAGGAAGCGTGGAATGTCGTCGTACGGCTATGGGCCGGCACCCTCGAACGGGCGCGCCGCCTCCCACCTGAGTTGCTGCACGAGTCGGTCGGCGGTGAATGGTCGTTCATCGAGACGCTTCGGCACCTGGTATTCGCCACGGACTCCTGGATCAGGCGGCCGGGAATGTACGCCGAGCGAGACTTGGCCGCCCTCGAGGCGCGCAGTTCGTAGCTGCACCTCTCTTGCGCAGCTGGTCGGCTACCTCGCCTGACGCAGGCCGGCGAAGAACGCTCGTGCATCGGCCACCAGCAGATCCGGTGTTTCGAGCGCGGCAAAGTGGCCGCCTGCGTCGATGTCGCTCCAGTGGACGATGTTGTTGCTCTGCTCGGCATAACGGCGTATGGCAACGTCCTCGGCAAAAACCGCCACACCGGTGGGCACCTGGGAGGGCGTCGGCCAGTCATGACCGTGTATCGACTCGTAGTACATGTTCGCCGCGGACCCCGCTGTCTGGGTGAACCAATAGACCGAGACGTTGGTGAGGATGGTGTCGAGTCCGACGGCCTCCTCGGGCAGGTCGTGGTCGGATCCGGTCCACTCCTTGAACTTCTCGATGATCCAGGCGAGCTGGCCGGCCGGTGAGTCGGTGAGGGCGAACGAGAGGGTCTGCGGCCGAGTCGACTGGATGCCGAAGTAGCCGTTCCCCTCGCTGAGGAAGTTAGCCATCCGCGCAAGTCGGGCCTGCTCCACCTCAGTGAGTGATGCCTTGTCGTCCTCAGACAGTTCCCCGAACGGGATGAACCCCATGGTCGCTGCGTTCACGTGGACACCGATCAGGTGCTCCGAATCCACCCGGCCCAGGTCCGGCGCGACGAAAGCACCGAAGTCGCCGCCCTGGGCGCCGTAGCGCTCATATCCCAACCGAGCCATCAGCTCCGCAAGGGCTTCGGCCATCCGGCGGCTGCCCCACCCCTCGCCGGCCAGTGGGGTCGAGAAGCCGAAACCCGGCAGTGACGGCACCACGACATGGAAGGCATCGGCCTCAGTACCGCCGTGGCCCACGGGGTCGACGAATGAGTCGATCAAGTCCAGGAACTCCACGAACGACCCCGGCCAGCCGTGCAGGAGCAGCAGCGGCGTGGCGCCCTCAACCGCCGACCTGACGTGCAGGAAATGGATCCGCTGGCCGTCGACGTCAGTGGTGAACTGTGGGTAGGCGTTGATGCGCTTCTCCTGGGCCGGCCAATCAAAGTCCGAGGCCCAATAGTCCGCCACCCGCCGCAGGTAGTCGACGGGAACACCTCGCTTCCATGCCGGCCCCGGGAGCTGTTCGGGCCACCGGGCGCTGGCGAGCCGGGACTTCAAGTCGGTGATGGCGTCGTTGCTGATGTTGACGGTGAAGGGTGCGATTGCGTCGTCTGGCATTGCAGGCTCCTGTGAACAGAATGATTGGTTCTGTTAAAGACTATCAAAACAGAATGGATCATTCCAGATCCGCTAGGCTATTTCTCATGTCGACCGAACCGCGCAAGCGTGGGCGTCAGGCGGAGGCCGCGCGCAATAACGTGCGGATCCTGGAAGCCGCGCGGGAGGTCTTCATCGCCAATCCCGCCGCCCCCATCTCCGAGGTCGCCAACAAGGCTGGGGTCGGTATCGCCGCGCTGTATCACCGCTACCCGAGCAAGAACGCCTTGCTGGCCCAGCTTTGCCTCGATGGACAGGACACCTATATCGAGCTGGTAGAGAAGGCATTGGCGTCCACAGACGATCCGTGGACGGCGTACGTCCAGTGGCTGCGCGACATCGTCGCCGCCGACACCCACGCCCTGACGGTCCACCTTGCTGGGCATTTCACGCCGGACGAGCGCCACGCGGCCCGCACCGAGCGGATGATTGTCCGGACCGTCGAGTTGTTCGAGCGCGTCCAGGAGACCGGTGTCCTGCGTCCGGGACTGACCTTCCTTGACGTCGCATTTCTGCTGGAGCTGCTGGCTAAGACCCGGCTCGGCGATACCGCCCGGACCGCCGAGCTCAGGCAGCGCCAGCTCGCCATCATCATCGAGGGCTTGACGGCCCGCAACGGCGCTGAACTTCCTGGCACGCCACCGTCATGGCAGGAGCAGGAGAGCCGCTGGACGCCGGGCCAAGACCGGCCGCTCTCAACGGGCAAAAGCGGAATAGCTCCATTCCATACAAGGTTGAGTCTGTTGGACTCAACTTTGCCATTGCGAAGTGGATTTCGCTGGCGCATAGTTGAGTGGCGGGTACTCAAGTTTAGGGGAGCTGCTCGCGCAATGCCGACGCTCAGCAGCTCGGAGGTCTTGATCCAGAGGAGACATGGACACCAACAAGCTCACCACCAAGAGTCGGGACGCAGTCTCAGCCGCTTTGCGCAGTGCGCTCACGGCGGGCAACCCGTACGCCGAGCCGTCCCACCTGCTGCACGCGCTGCTCCAAGTGCCCGGGAACACGGTCGCACCCTTGATCGCTGCCGCTGGCGCTGATCCGGCCGTAGTCGCCGCCGCCGCCCAGGGTGCGATTGCCAAGCTGCCCTCAGCAAAGGGAACCTCGGTCAGCCAGCCGAGCGTCTCAGGGTCGTTTGCCCGGGTGCTGGCCGACGCCGAGAGCCGAGCCGAACAACTCGGCGACGCGTACGTGGCCACCGAGCACCTTCTGATCTCGCTGGCGACCGTCGACTCGGATGCCAAGAAGGTCCTGTCGGCGCTGAACGTCAAGCCGAATGTGCTGACCCGCGCCTTCAATGAGGCTCGTGGCAGCAAGCGAGTGACCAGCCCCGAGGCGGAGGCAACCTCCTCCGCGCTCGATCAATACAGTGTCGACCTCACCGCAATGGCACGGGACGGCAAACTCGACCCGGTGATCGGCCGGGACGCCGAAATCCGTCGCGTGGTCCAAGTGCTCGCCCGGCGTACCAAGAACAACCCGGTGCTGATTGGCGAGCCCGGCGTGGGCAAGACCGCCGTGGTGGAAGGTTTGGCGCAGCGGCTGGTCGCTGGTGATGTGCCCGATTCACTGAAGAGCCGTCGTTTGCTGTCGCTCGACCTGCCATCGATGGTGGCCGGTGCCAAGTTCCGCGGTGAGTTCGAGGAGCGGCTCAAGGCTGTCTTGACCGAGATCCAGCGACGCGGCCGGACAGATGATCACCTTTATCGATGAGCTGCACACCGTCGTCGGCGCGGGCGCTACCGGAGACTCCTCGATGGACGCGGGCAACATGCTCAAGCCGATGCTCGCGCGTGGCGAGCTGCGCATGATCGGCGCGACCACGTTGGATGAGTATCGCGAGCGAATCGAGAAGGACCCGGCCTTTGAGCGTCGCTTCCAGCAGGTCTTCGTGGACGAACCGAGTGTCGAGGACACGATCGCGATCTTGCGCGGTCTGCGCGAACGGTACGAGGCGCATCACAAGGTGGCGATCACTGATGCTGCGCTGGTCGCGGCGGCCACGCTGTCGAACCGCTACATCACCTCTCGGCAGTTGCCCGACAAGGCGATTGACCTTGTCGATGAGGCGGCATCGCGGTTGCGGATGGAGATCGACTCCTCGCCGGTGGAGATCGACGCGCTGCGCCGGACCGTGGAGCGGATGCAGATGCAGAAATTCGCGTTGGAGAAGGAGTCAGACAC
The DNA here is from genome assembly GCA_963734005.1 of uncultured Actinomycetota bacterium. Lineage (GTDB taxonomy): Bacteria > Actinomycetota > Actinomycetes > Propionibacteriales > Propionibacteriaceae > Microlunatus. Next base: position 3,302 of record CAVTFS010000021.1, on the reverse strand, counting down.
TGGCAGCATCGAGCGGCTGCATCGGTTGACCGAGGAACTGGCCAATGTCGAGGAGGAGCTGCGATCCCTCGAGGCGCGCTGGGAGGCTGAGAAGCAAGGTCTCAACCGCGTCGGCGAGCTGAAGAAGCAGATCGATGAGTTGCGCGTGGTTTCCGACCGCGCGCTTCGGGAAGGCGACCTGGTCAAGGCCAGTGAGATCAACTACGGCGAGATTCCCGCCCTGGAGAAGGAGTTGGAGGAGGCCGCCAAGGACGAGAGCCAGCTGCCCTCGATGGTCTCCGAGGAGGTCGGCCCGAACGACGTTGCCGAGGTCGTGGCCAACTGGACCGGCATACCGGTCGGCCGGCTGCTGCAGGGTGAGACCGAGAAGCTGATGTCCATGGAGTCGCGGATCGGGGAGCGGCTGGTCGGCCAGCAGAAGGCAGTCCGCGCCGTGGCGGATGCCGTACGCCGTTCCCGGGCCGGCATCTCCGATCCCAACCGGCCCACCGGATCCTTCCTGTTCCTCGGTCCGACCGGCGTCGGCAAGACCGAGCTGGCCAAGTCGCTTGCCGAATTCCTGTTCGATGATGAGCGGGCCATGATCAGGATCGACATGAGCGAATACTCCGAGAAGCACTCGGTGGCGCGGCTGGTCGGTGCACCTCCTGGCTACATCGGCTACGAGGAGGGCGGCCAGCTCACCGAGGCCGTACGGCGCCGCCCGTACTCGGTGGTGCTGTTGGACGAGGTGGAGAAGGCGCACAGCGAGGTCTTCGACATCTTGCTGCAGGTGCTCGATGACGGCCGACTGACTGACGGTCAGGGGCGTACGGTCGACTTCCGCAACACGATCTTGATCTTGACCTCCAACCTGGGCTCGCAGTTCCTGGCGGACCAGACGCTGGACGCGGAGACCAAGCGGAATGCGGTGATGGGTGTGGTACGCGGGGCGTTCAAGCCGGAATTCTTGAACCGGCTGGACGAAGTCGTGCTCTTCGACGCGCTCGGCACGGAGGAGCTCGCCAAGATCGTGGAGATCAACTTGGCTCGGCTCAACAAGCGGCTCGCCGATCGGCGGATCACGGTGGAGGCCACGCCGGCGGCCAAGGAGTGGCTGGCTCTCACCGGCTTCGACCCGGTCTTCGGTGCCCGCCCGCTGCGTCGGCTGATCCAGACCACGATCGAAGATCAACTGGCGCAGCGGGTGCTGTCCGGCGAGGTACGCGAGGGCGACACCGTCACCTTCGATGCCGACGAGAGCAGCGACGGCTTGATCATCTTGCAGTCGCAGCCGGCCATCGCCGAACGACTTGTCAGCTCGCAGCACCAAGGTGCGAGATTCTGACAAGTCGGCATCACCACCAGCCTTGCTTGTGGGCCCAGCGCAGCAAGATCAGCGACATCACCAACATGATCAACAGCAAGATGGTGAGCGCTACCCAGTGCGTGGATTCGTTGACGATGACGTTCATGCCAAGGACCGAAGAGAGCGAGGTTATCGGGCAGCGTGACCGCCGCGATGACGGCGAGACGTTCGGCGGCGATGGTCATCTTCGTGTCAGTACGCGCCCGGTAGAACTCGGTGACGCCCATCAAAAACACCAGTTGGGAATCGCTGATGTGTGCGACGGTTTCGTACTGATCGAGCAGGTCCTTCATCAAGGCCATGCCCTCCGGCGGCGCGAAGGTTGTCAGCTTGATCGCTCGCCGATAGATCTCACTGCCCTGAGCCGCCATGGTCTTGATGGTCAGCAGCTCATGTCGAGCCGCGAAGAGCTCGCTGAGAAACTTCTGCGGATCCTCATTGACCTCAGCCATCACTCGCTGCTCCATCAGCCCGACATCGCGGGCGATGTCGGCGACCATTTCAGCCTCCCGGCGAGCGATGGAGGAGACGATGGCGTAAGTGAGTCCGAACGGCGAGGTCGGATGTAGCCGGCTGCTCTCCAGCCGCGCCGCCACGGCCTCGGTCTCGCGTAACGCTGCCTCGAGAGGGACCTTGGGGCTCAACGGCCCGTGTATGGTCACCAAGAAGTTTTCGCCAACGAATTGATCGAGCTCGAGATAGTGCACGTGACCGTTCGCGCCGATCTCAGGCGCGTGCACGACGATGAACACGTGGTGCGGATAGACATGAACGCGTGGAATGTGGTTGCGGTTTCGGCTCTCGGTGATCGCCATCGGATGGAAGCCGAAGTCTCGTTTAAGAAGCATCTCTGCCTCGTCGCTCCACTCGGGAATATCGAGCCAGAGGAAGCCGTCGGTCCTTTCTCGCAGAGCCGGCAGATCGGCCACATCGTGGTTGCTCACACTGTCGGAGTCGATCCAGCGCAGTTGCATGGCGAGTCTCCCTTCCAGGTCGTTTCTACACCACACCACAACCGATTGCGGCTAGCCTCGCAACGCGCGCCAAGTTCCGGGGAGCAACGTTGAGCTCGGCCAGCCTGATACTGCGGCCCGGGCGTGATGGCGCACTTTTTGGTGCCAGATCTGGCATACCCGCGAGCTTTCACGCTTCGCGTGGGCCGTACCGATCAGTCTTACGTCGATCTTGATGATCCGCTACGGCTGGAATTCGACTATGTGCAGCGGCTGGCCGACGTCATGGACAGCGTGACCGAGCCGGGGCAGCGGTTGCGGTGGTGCACGTCGGCGGCGCCGCGATGACACTGCCGCGCTACGTAGCAGCCACCCGACCGAGCTCAGCCCAGATCGTGCTCGAGCCAGACATCGAGCTCACCGCTTTTGTCCGTCGGCACCTGCCGCTCCCGACGCGCAGCGGGATCAAGGTGCGCGGCACCGACGGCCGCCGCGGCATCGCTGACTTGCGCGACGGGTACGCCGACCTGGTGATCATCGATGCCTTCGTTGGCGCTCGGGTGCCAGCCGATCTGACGACAGCGGAGTTCCTCGCCGATGCTCGGCGGGCTCTTTCCGATCATGGAGTGATCATCATCAATCTCACTGATCGCGGCCCGCTCGGCTACGCGCGGCGGGTGCTGGCTGGTGTCCGTCTGGCCTTTCCGCATCTGCTGTTGTGCGCCGAACCGTCGACGCTGAAGGGCCGGCGCTTCGGAAACGTGATCATTGCCGGCGGTGCGACACCGCTGCCGTACGCCGGCCATCGCGGAGCGAGCCGGACGGCCACCTTTTCCGTATCGGGTGCTGCATGGCGCCCGGTTGAACCACCTGCTTGCCGACTCGACGCCGTTCAGCAACGACGATGCCGAAGAGTCTCCGGAGCCCGGGAGGGCCTGAAGCACTTCATGTAAACAACTCCGCGCTGAGGCACAGAGCCCAGGTGGTCGTGCTCAGGGCAC
>CAVTFS010000020.1:0-514282 GCA_963734005.1 uncultured Actinomycetota bacterium | reverse complement strand
ACTGGGTCCGTTCGAGGAGGAGCCAACGATGAGCACGTCGGACATGCCGTCGATCGCCGATGGCAGCACCCCGGAGCGGCAGGCCGCTCGTCTCATCGACGGGTTCGTCTTCACCCAGCTCTGCTACGTCGCGACCGAGCTCGGGGTGTTCGACCAGCTGGCGAGCGGTCCCCGGACAGGCGGCGACCTGGCCACCGCCCTGGGCGTCCACGCGGACAACCTTCGCCGTGTGCTGCGTGGCCTCGCCGCCGAAGGTGTCCTGACTGAGCTGGACAACGGCGCCTTCTCGCTGTCGGCCCTCGGAGAGCTCATGGGCGGCATGCAGGGGGCGGTTCGAGCGCGGGGCGAGCTCTACTACAGCGCCGCGACGGGGCTGCTCGACGCGGTGCGGCACGGCGGGTCGGCGTTCGAGCACCACCATGGGGAACCCTTCTTCGAGTACCTGAGCGACAACCCCGAGCAAGAGGCCGCGTTCCACGCATCGATGGCAACCCGGGCTCGCGCCGAGGCGGCCGCCGTCATCGACGCCTACGACTTCACGACTGCCCGACACGTTGCGGACGTCGGTGGCGGCAACGGCATCCTTCTCGCCGCCATCCTGCAGACCGCGCCTCACCTCACCGGCGTGCTCATGGATCGCAGCGCCGTGATCCCGGACGCTCAAGCACAGTTCGACAGCGCCGGCCTGTCCTCGCGGGCTCGCTGCGTGGTCGGTGACTTCTTCGTCGATGTCCCCTCGGATGCCGACACCTATCTGCTGTCGCGGGTGCTCCACGACTGGGACGACCCGGACGCCACCCGGATCCTTCGCACCTGCCGCGACCGCATGCAACCAGGGAGCCGGTTGCTGATCGTCGAAGCTGTCCTGCCCGAGCGTGCCGCCGACAACCCCGCTGTCACCCTCATGGATCTCCACATGCTGTTGCTCCTCGGTGCCCGTGAACGCACCCTCCGCGAGTACTCCGACCTGCTGCGTCAGGTCGACCTCGACGTCAGTCGCCACGTCCCCACGGCGTCGCCGGCCGGGCTTGCCATCATCGAAGCCAGGCCAGGCCGCACGAGGATGGTTCCGTAACGCGCAATATGATGGTTGCGTTTCGCGCGTCCGATCCGGCAGACTGACACGCAACCGACAGTTGCGAGTGAGAGGACATCCGACGTGGAGTACGGGACGATCGAGCGTGAGATCGAGATCGATGCCTCGCCGGCGACCGTCTTCGAGGTCATCACCAGTCCCGAGCACCTGAGGGAGTGGTGGCCCGACGACGCCGTCGTCGAGCCGACCCCGGGCGCGGTGGGCGAGCTCGTGTTCGGCGACCGGTCGTCTGGAGAGGCCCAGATCCCGCAGATCACGGTCGTCGAGGCCGAACCGCCGAGGCTGTTCTCGTTCCGGTGGGTCTACCCCGAAGGTGAGGACGCGCGTGAGGGCAACTCGCTGCTCGTCACCTTCGAGCTGTCCGCCCGGGGTGAGGGCACCTTGCTGCGGATGACCGAGAGCGGCTTCCGGGAGAAGGGCTGGGAGGTCGCCGTGCTCGAGCAGCAGTACCGCGAGCACAGTGAGGGCTGGGACTACTTCCTGCCGCGGCTCGCCTCGTATGCACCCACGGTCGGAGTGACATCGTGACCGCCGCCGTCGACGACGAGCTCTGGTCGGCCGTGGGCGACCCGACCCGGCGCCGGATGCTCGACCTCCTCCTGGTCGACGGCACCGGGACGGCCACCTCGCTGAGCGAGCAGCTCCCCGTCACCCGCCAGGCCGTGGCCAAGCACCTGACTGTGCTCGACCGAGCGGGCCTCGTCCACGGCGCCGCCGCCGGACGCGAGCGCCGCTACCGCGTCGATGACGCCCAACTCGCCAGGGCCGCCCAGCAGCTCGCCGGCGTCGGCTCCAGCTGGGACGGGCGCCTGCGTCGCATCGCGCGCATCGCCGAGCGGATCGAACGCCAGCAGCAGAACAGGCAATCACCCGAACAACCAACAAGGAGAGCGACATGACCGACATCCACCACCGCATCGGCGTCGAGTCGTCGTCCACCGACGACGTCTACGCCGCCCTCACCACCATCGACGGCCTGTCGGGGTGGTGGACGACCGATACGCAGGGCGACCCGGGCCTCGGAGGAAAGGTCCTGTTCCGGTTCCCCGAAGGCGGGTTCGACATGGAGGTGATCGAGCTCACTCCCGGCGAGCTGGTCCGCTGGCGGGTCACCGACGGACCGTCGGAGTGGATCGGCACCACCGTCGACTGGCGCCTCTCCCGCAACGACGGGTTCACGATCGTGCGTTTCACCCACGAAGGCTGGGCCGAGCCCGTCGAGTTCCTCTCCCACTGCAGCACCAAGTGGGCGGTGTTCCTGCTCAGCCTCAAGGCCCTGATAGAGACGGGAACGGGATCGCCCTCCCCGGACGACGTCCGGATCAGCGACTGGCACTGACATGGAGCGACATGACGCCTGACGGCTGGTTCCTGCTGGGAGCTCCGTGGGACTGCTCCGGGACCGGCCGCGGCGAGGCAGCCGCTCCGGACGCGCTGCGTCTCGCCGGAGCCGCGGGACTCGTCGCGGATGACGCCGGGAACGCCGACACGACCATCGAGCCGGGCGAGCGTGATGTGCACACCGGGGTGCTGGCGCTGGAGTCCACGCTTCGAGCGGCGGGAGCTCTGAGCGCGACGCTGGGCGCGGCCATGGCGCAGCGCCCGGGCAGGCGACCTCTCGTGCTCGGAGGTGACTGCAGCATCCTTCTGGGGATCGTCCCTGCACTTCGTCGCCGATCGGGCGCCGTCGGTCTTTGGTTCGTCGACGGCCACCCGGACTACCAGGACGGCACCTCGTCCGACACGGGTGAGACGGCCGACATGGACCTCGCCGTGCTCACCGGCATCGGCGCCGAGACCCTGGTCGCGCTCGACGGCAATCCACCCCTCGTGGAAGCCAGCGACGTCGTGCTCATCGGCCACCGCACCGAACATCTCGACGCCGCCGCCTCGGCCGAGCTCCAGGCCGTTCCCGCCGACCTGCACCGCATCGACGCAACCGCCGTCATCGCCGACCCGTCCGCCGCGGGAAGACGCGCCGCCGCACTGCTCGCACCATCGGACCGCCCGACCTGGCTCCACCTCGACCTCGATGTGTTGGATCCCACGGTCCTGGACGCCGTCACCTATCCGCAACCCGGCGGTCCGGACTGGGAACAGCTGGCGGCGCTGCTCCACCCGCTGACGGCCGCTCCCGGACTGCTCGGAGTGAGCATCGCCGACCATCGGCCGGACCTCGACCCGACCGGCACTGCCGCGTCCCGGATCCTGGCTCTCCTGGCGTCGGTCTTGCCGTGATGCCTCGACTGCCGCGGGTCCGAGTCGTCGACGGCCCCGAAGCCGGCGCTGTGTCACGGGCGGACGCCGCGAGCGGCACGGGCCGCTGACACAAGCGAGCCGACCAGTGGCCGGGGTGGTCTGAGCGGCGACGCCGAGCCGGCTGGCTAGGTTGCCCGGGTGGCTGAGGTCGCGGGCGCCGAGGGCACGGGGCGCGCCGGAGCCGTCGCGTTCGCTGGTGCCGTGGGCGCGCTGGCCGGCGCGGCGCTCAGCGGTCGGCGTGGCCGACGGCCCGCGGTGGCCGGGGCCGTTGCCGGTGCTGTCGCCCTCGGCGTGTCGGAGGCCGTGGCCCGTGCCAGGCAGCGCCCGGGTGAGATCCCGCCCCTGTGGCAGCGGATCGCCGTCAGCTCGGCGATGGCCGCGCCGGCGGGCTGGGTGGCAGGGCGTGTTTTCGGTGCCGGACCGCTCGTCGTCGGTACGGCAGCGGGGACCGTCGCCGGCGCGCTGGGCCTGCGTCCGCAGAAGGTCGTTCTCGGTCCCGTCGTCGGTGCTGCCGTTGGCCTTGTTCTCCGCCGTACGGCAGGTCGGCCCGCCGCGGCGGCGAGCGGCGCGGTCCTGGCGTACCGACTGGTGTCGGCCGCGCTGTTCCGCGACGCCCAGATGGCGCTCCTGGCCGAGCGCGTCGATGCCGCCGACCTGCCGTTCGTGGTGCCCCTCGAGGCCCGGAGTCGCTACGTCGGCACTGGCTACGTCGAGGACCTGAGTCGGGTCCTCGGCGGGACCTATGTCGCCGGGGCGCACGACATCGGCATCGTGGCCTCGCTCGACGAGCTGGCCGGACCTGAGTTCGATCCCGATTCGGTCGACCCCAGGGTCCGTGAGTTCTACGAACACACCACCCGGTACACGCTCGACATCGTTCCTCGGTGGAGGCCGTGGGTGCGGCCGGGCTACCTCGCCTATCGCACCCTCGTCGCCCGTCCGCTCGGGCAGGCCAACGTCCCGATGAACCAGCGGGAGGCCTTGCGGGGGGTGCACAGCCGCATCGACACGATCACGACGGACCCCGACGCCGGGGTGGCGGTGCGGGGGTGGATCCGGTCCTTCGCCGACACCGAGGAACCCATTTACGTCGGGATCTACACGACGTACCGCCACGACGGCCGGGGCTACGTCAGCGTCGGGTTCCCACTGCCCTCGGCCAGCTTCACGGCCACCCTCGTGCCCCGTTCCCGGCCGGACGGCGGGCTGGTGCTGACCAGCCGCAGCGACCTCGACCATCCCGGCCACTACCTCACCTACATCGACGCAGGGACGAGGGAGCTCACGTCGTTGAGCGTGCACGGATTCGCCGAGGAGCTCGACGTCTACGTCCGCGACGGCGAGCTTCGCGCCGAGCACGCGTTCTGGGTGTTCGGGTTGCCGTTCCTCGTGCTCGACTACCGCATCCGCCCCAAGGAGCTCACCGGTCGCACACCGTGAGCCGGCGCCTGGCGGGTCGGAATGAAGCAGGTCGCAGGAGTGTGATGCTGTGGGCATGGCACACGTGAACGGGATTGGTGGCTTCTTCTTCACGGCGCAGGATCCCGACCTGTTGAGCCGCTGGTACGCGGACCACTTCGGCGTCTTGGCGCCACCGCAGAGCTACGACGCGGCCGTCTGGGAGCAGGTGGCGGGCCCCACCGTCTTCGCACCGTTCGGTCCCGAGCAGGCCGAGAGCCCGTACCTCGGCGCGCACGGCTGGGGCATCAACCTGCGCGTCGACGATCTCGACACCCTGGTCGACCAGCTCCGGAACGACGGCATCGACGTCTCGGTCGACTCCGAGAGCTACCCGAACGGACGGTTCGCGCAGCTCTACGACCCCGAGGGCAACGCTGTTCAGCTCTGGGAGCCGTCCGCGCGATGAGTTCGTCGTGGCGGTGTCGTCCTTGACGGGGAACAGTCCGACGCACGGAAGGGCAGATCATGCCGACCACGACCATCACCACCATCCGCACCGTCGCCATCCCGGCGGCGGACCAGGACCGCAGCGTGGCGTTCTTCGTCGAGAAGCTGGGCTTCGAGAAGTTGATGGATGCCGAGCTCGCCGAGGGCTTCCGCTGGGTCGAGGTTGCGGCCCCGGGCTCGTCCGTGTCCGTGGCCATCGTGACCGCGTCGGACGAGTTGCCGGCCGGCGTCGACACGGGCATCCGCTTCGTCACGACGGACGCAACGGCTGAGCACGCGTCGATGACGGACCAGGGTGTCGACGTCGGGGAGCTGCTGGCCTGGCCGGGCGTGCCGCTGATGTTCTCGTTCAAGGACATCGACGGCAACACCTTCTACCTCTCCGAACCGGGCTGACGGGGCGGCCCGACGGGGCATGTGCGCGGTCGCAACTGGTGGTTGACAGCGACTAACCGTTCGTGTCTACTAACGGTTAGTGACTGCTAACGATCATGCGCCTAGCCATCATGTGGAGGCGCTCAAGGTCCTCGGGGACGATACGAGGCGGCTCATCGTCGAGCGGCTGGCCGAGGGGCCGCTGCCCGTCGGGGTCCTCGCTCGCGATCTGCCGGTGAGCCGGTCGGCGGTCTCTCAGCACCTCAAGGTCCTGAAGGATGCGCACCTCGTGGTCGATCGTGCCGAGGGGACTCGTCGCGTGTACCAGCTCGACCAGGCCGGCTTCGAGCTCCTGCGCAGCTACCTCGATCTGCTCTGGGCCCGCGCCCTCGAAGGGTTCCAGGAAGCCGCTGGCGGATCCGCCTCCAAACGCCAGGCCCGTGCCGCCGGCACCCGTCCACGAAGGAAGGGACAACGATGATCGATCACTACGCGACCAGTGTCCGGCGCTCGGTCGAGGTCGACGCGGCCGTCGACCGGGCGTTCGAGGTCTTCGTCCACATGACGGCCTGGTGGCCACGCGAGCACCGGGTGGTCGCCGCCGATCTGCGGGACGTGGTCATCGAGCCGGCCGTCGGCGGACGCTGCTACCAGGTCGGGACCGACGGCGCCGAGTGCGACTGGGGCCGGGTGCAGGCGTGGGACCCGCCGCGGCGTCTGCAGATCGCGTGGCACCTCGATCGCCGATTCGAGTTCGACCCGGACCCGAGCCGGGCGAGCGAGGTCGACGTGACATTCACGGCGCTCGGCGACCACCGCACCCGGGTCGACCTCGAGCACCGGGCGTTCGACCGCCACGGGCCCGACGGTGACGCGATTCGGATCTCGGTCGGGGGCTCGGACGGATGGGGATACATCCTCGACTGCTACCGGAAGGACCTCGTAGCGGCCCGCCCGTCGCCTGGCAAGCTCTGACGCGCACCGCACGAACGGGGCTGCCGATCGTCCGCGGGACGCCCGGGGCCGTGTTAGACCGCAGCCATGACGACCCTTCGTGAGATGTGGGCATCGGGACAACCGACCCTCGGCGGCTGGCTGGGCATCCCGTCACCGATCAGTGCCGAGGCCGCGGCTCGGGCCGGCTTCGACTACGTGTGCGTGGACAACCAACACGGCGTCGTGGAGTACTCCGCCGCCGCAGCGATGGTGCAGGGCATCCTCCTTGGGGCCTCGCGTCCGGTCTCGCGAGTCCCCTGGAACGAGCCAGGCATCATCGGCAAGCTCCTCGATGCGGGCGTCGAGGGGATCATCGTGCCCATGGTCAACTCGGCCGAGGAGGCGACGGCCGTCGTCCAGGCCTGCCGCTACGCGCCGGTCGGGGCCCGTAGCTTCGGGCCGATCCTCGCGGGTCTGCGGAACGGCTCGTACGCCAAGGAGGCCAACGACACCGTGGCCACCATCCCCATGGTCGAGACCGTGCAGGCGCTCCAGCACCTCGACGACATCCTGTCCGTCCCCGGGGTCGATGCGGTCTACGTCGGTCCGGCCGATCTCTCCCTCAGCCTCGGGCTGCCACCGGGCAACAACGACGACCGGTCCGAGTTCACCGAGGCGCTGGAGGCCATCGTGGCCGGTTGCCGACGTCATGGTGTCGTGGCCGGCATCCACGCCTCGGGCGCGCTGGCCGAGCGGCGCCTGGAGCAGGGCTTCCTCATGGTCACCGTCTCGAACGATCTGCTGTCGATGCGGACCCGCATGGCCGACGAGCTCGCACAGGGTCGGGGCGCGGCCGAGTCCTCGGCAGCCACGGCACCGACCACGGGGGGACCAGCGACGAAAGCCGTCTACTGACCGGCTCGGCTCAGCCCGCCGACGGTGTGCGCGGCGGGGGAACCCTGTCGGCAGTCCCTTGGCGGCTAGCTGGAAGAGGGGAAAGCTGCCCTGGAGCCCGCGCAGGCGGTAGTCACCGAGGCTGCGGAAGCGCACCCCGGAGGGCCCGAGGCTGCGTACGGCCTCCCGGGTATCACCCGAGACGACGATCTGGCCGCCGTGCGCGGCACCGCAGATGCGTGATGCGGTGTGGACCGGCAGGCCGATGTAGTTGTCGTCCGTGGTGGTCGGGTAGCCGCTGTGGATGCCGGCCCGCACCCGGACCTCGACCCCGTCGGGCCATGAGCACTCGCGCAGTTCCCGCTGGACGGCGATGGCGGCGTCGATGGCAGCCGCCGGCGACTCGAAGACCGCGAAGAACTCGTCCGCTCTCGTCTCGACCACCTTCCCGCCCCGGGTGGTGGCCGCCTTCCTGAGCATGGCCCACAGGCGGTCGATCACGGTCCGGTAGCGGGGCCCGAGCTGCTGCACGAGGGCGGTGGATCCCTCGACATCGGTCATCAGCATGGTGACGAAGCCGGACGGGAGCGGCACGGGCTGGCGGGCCCGCCGCCGCCCCACCTCCCGCTCGGACTCGAAGCTGGCCGGTGATGAACCCGACGGGCACGATGCCGAACCGCTTGGCGGCGTTGAGCAACCGCTTGCGGGCGGCCTCCCGCGCCGCCTCGTCCTCGAAGGTCACCTGGTTGAAGCGGGCCAGCGCGTTGCGGACGTGGGCCTCGTCGTGGATGGGCAGGCGCCGGCGCCCGTGGGAGTCCACGTAGGCGAAGGCGCTGCGGGGCAGGCCGGCGCGGTCGGTAGGGGCGAGACGTGCCACCGGGCGACGATAACAACGGGGTGTATCGGAGTCCTGCCTGCGGGGCTCGGCGTGGCGGGCCGCCAGTTCAGCCCACTGCGGTCAGGTCGGGAGGTGCCAGCGGTACGGTGCGACCAGCTTCTGGACCGACGGCCGGGCCCCACGAGCCGGCGCGTACGGCTCGACCGGGGGCGGGTGTTCGAGCAGCGGCGTCGAGATCTCCCACAGCCGCTCGATCCCGTCGGACCGGGTGAACAGCGCCTGGTCCCCGAGCATGGCGTCCAGAATCAGCCGCTCGTAGCCCTCGAGGTCGTTGGCGGCGCAGAACGAGTCCTCGTAGCGGAAGGTCATCTGGCCGCGCCCAGACGCATCGTCGGACCGGGCTCCTTGGCCAGGAACGTGAGCGGCGATCGAGCCGGGATCGGCGAAGTCGATGACGAGCTCGTTCCCCCGGCGGCTTCCGCTACGCCGCTCCCTCGTACGGGAACATCCGCAGCGGTCGGCTTCCGGAAGCCGAGCGTCACGACCTGCCGGCTCGCCGCCAGGGCCTTGCCTGTGCGCAGGAAGAACGGCACCCCTGCCCACCGCCAGTTGTCGACCTCGGCCCGTCAGCGCCACGAACGTCTCGGTTCCGAGCCGGGGCCACGCCCGGCTCCTCGCGATAACCGTCGTACTGGCCGCGCACCACCTGCGCACGTCGAGCGGGTGGCAGCGCTCGAAGACCTTTACCTTCTCGTCCCGCAGCGGCTTGGCGGCCAGCGACGTCGGCGGCTCCATGGCCACGAACGCCGAGGACCTGGAAGAGGTGGGTCACGACCATGTCGCGGAAGGCGCCCGTTCCCTCGTAGAACGCCGGCCCGGCCCTCGATCGAGAGCGTCTCGGGAACGTCGATCTGCACGTAGCGGATGTGCTCGCGGTTCCAGATCGGCTCGAACAGGCCGTTGGCGAAGCGGAAGGCCAGGATGTTGTCGACCGACTCCTTCCCAAGGAAGTGGTCGATGCGGAAGACCTGCGACTCGTCGAAGACGGCGTGCACGGCGCCGTTGAGAGCCCGGGCCGAGGCGCAGATCGGTGCCGAACGGCTTCTCGATGATGACGCGCGCCCCTTCGGCCAGGCCGGCTGCGGCCGAGCATGGTCGACTGTCGGCTCGAAGGCCGCCGGCGGGATGGCCAGGTGGAAGAGCCGGCGCGGTTGACCGCCGATCTCCCTCCTCGGCCTCCCGGACCGCGGCGACCAGCGCGGCGCGGTCGTCCGGGCTCGGCGGCTGGCGAAGGACAGTGCGCCGCTCGAAGGCCTCCCAGGCCTTGCCCGTGCGGCTTGACTGACCCCGAACTCGGCGACGGCGTCGCGGGCGTGCTCGCGGAACTGGCTCCGTCGAGAGCGTCCCGTCGCGGGCCGAGCCGATGATGCGGTACGCTGGCGGGCAGCAGGCCGGCCGCAAGCGAGGTGGAACAGCCCTGGCAGCAGCTTGCGCTTGGCCAGGTCGCCGGTGGCCCCGAACATCACGATGACGTGGTCGTCCGGCCGGGCGAGACCGCCGACGCGCCGCCGACGCGCTGTCGTCCCACGCGACGAGGTCGCAGTCGTCCTCGCGCCCGTGGCGGCCGGGGTCATGACGCCTCCGCCCCTGCGGCGGTGTCGCACAGGACGAGGGATCAGCGCGGCCACGACCCGACCGCCGGGGACGGAGGGGTCACCGGCGAGGACCTGGGCCAGCGGGCGTCGCTTGTCGGCGCCGGTCACCAGCCACAGGAGCTGGTCGGCGCGGGCGAGGGCCGGATAGGTGAGGGTCATGCGGCGGTGCTCCTGGTAGGGGGCGGTCAGCGCGACGAGACGATCGGTGACCTCGAGGACGGGGTCGCCGGGCACGAGCGAGGCCGTGTGCCCGTCCGGTCCGAGACCGAGGTGGACGAGATCGAAGCGATCAGGCAGCAGATCGGCGTACGAGTCAGCCGCGGCGTCGAGGTCGGCGGCGTCGACGGGCATGGCACGCACCTCGGCCGGGGCGTCGCCCAGGCTCTCCTGCAGGTGGGTGAGGTTCCGGGCCGGGTCCCCGTCGGGGGCCACCCGCTCGTCCACCTGGTACAGCACGACCTGGGACCAAGGCATGTCCTCGCCGGCCAGCTCCAGCGAACATCTGCCAGGGGGTGTGGCCACCGCTCACCGCGAAGCGGAACCGGCCGTGCTCCTCGACCGCGGCCCGCGCCCGCCGGGCGACGAAGTCCGCCCCGGCCCGGGCCACTTCGGCCGGGCCGGCGAGCACCTCGACGTCGGAGTGCATCGTCAGGCCTTCTCCGCCGGCTTCTCCGCATGTCCTCCGAACTCCGCCCGCATGGCCGAGAGGAGCTTGTCCGCGAAGTCGCCCTCGCCCCGGGACTGGAAGCGCTCGTACAGCGCGGTGGTGATGACCCCGGCGGGCACGCCGGTGTCGACGGCGGCGGCGACCGTCCAGCGACCTTCCCCGGAGTCCGACACCCGCCCGGCGAAGTCGTCGAGCTTCGGTGAGCGGGCCAGCGCATCCGCGCGCCAGGCACCTGGCCGCGGCCGCGGCAGGGCCGGACGAAGGGGTCGCGGCCCAGGTCGAGGCGGCGGCGCACGCGGCCAGGAGCCGCGGTGGACACGCCGCCGCGGCCGCATTCTTCGAACGCTCGGCGCTGCTGAGTCCAGACAGCGAACGGCGGGCCGAGCGACGGTTGTCGGCAGCGCAGGCCCACCTGCTTGCGGGGGCGGTCGACCGGGCCGACGTCGTGCTGACCGAGGCAGCGCCCGGCCTTGGCAATCCCCACTCCATCGCTCACGCGACCGAACTGAAGGGGAGGATCCGGTTCGACCGCGGGCACATGGCCGAGGCTGCTTCCCTCCTGAGCGCTGCGGCGGCGGGACTGCGGCCCCTCGACCCGCCCGCCGCGAGAGACGCCCTACTCTCCGCACTGGAGGCCATCGTGTTCGCAGGGTGGGCTTCCAGCATCCCCCTGCTGCACGAGGTCACACGGACCGCGCATGACCTGGCCCCGCCGGGCACCCCTTCGGACGCCGCCACCGATCTCTTGCTCCAGGGCTACACCGCGCGCGTAACGGGTGGGCACGCGGCGGCCATACCTATATTGCGACGTGCCGTGGAGGCCTTCCTCGCCGATGAGCTGGAACCCGCCCTCGCTTTCCATCGACTGGAGCTTGCGGCTCTCACGGCATCCGACCTGCTGGACGACCTAGCGGCCGAGGCGCTCAATGCTCGCTGCATCGACCATGCCCGCGCCGGCGGCGTGCTGGCAAGGTTGGCCGGCGCCCTCGCCTTCCGCAGTGCCTTCGTGGACGCCCCCGGCGGCCGGTTGGCCGCAGCACGGGCGGCCGAGTTGGAGGCCCACGAACTGGCGGAGGCGACCGGCAACCCCGCCGTGGTCCCTCCCACGGGCGCGCACACACTGCCCGGCCTCGTCCTGGGTGGCCGGGAGACGGAGGCACGGGCGACCGCGGCGGCGGTCGCCCGGGATGCCTCGGCAAGGGGGGCCGCCGGTGAGGCCGCCTTCGCCGCGTACTGCCTCGGCGTGCTGGAGATCAGTCTCGGCAACTACGGCTCCGCCGTCGCGTGCCTGAACCCGGCGTATACCGACGACACCCCCCTCGCCGGCACCCAGGCACTGCCCGACCTGGTGGAGGCAGCCGTCCGCGCGGGTGAGCGCGAGCTGGCCGAACACGCGCTCCAGCGGCTGGAGGACCGCGCGACCGCCGCCGGCACGCCCCTGGCCCTCGGGCTGCTCGCCCGCTCCCGGGGCCTGCTGGAGTCTTCGGCCGGGGCCCGGGAGGAGTACGAGAACGCGCTCGCCCTGCTCGACCGAACTCGGGCCGCTCCTCAACTGGCCCGCGCCCACCTCCTCTACGGCGAGTGGCTACGCCGCCAGAGCCGCCGGCGAGAGGCACGTGGGCACCTCCACACAGCCCTCGACATGTTCGAGATCATGGGCCTGCCCTGCTTCGCCGAGCGGGCTGGTGTGGAGCTGCGGGCCACCGGCGAGCGCGTACGCAAGCGGGAAGTGGGTTTTCCCGAGGAGCTGACCCCCCAGGAGGCGCAGATCGCGACCCTGGTGAGCCGCGGTGAAGCCAACCGGGAGATCGCGGCGCGGCTGTTCGTCAGCCCCACCACCGTGGACTATCACCTGCGCAAGGTGTTCCGGAAGCTGGGGATCAACTCCCGCACCCAGCTCGCTCACCGTGTCGTCAGTCAGGGCATCGGCTTCCCCTCCACCGATCCCCCTCTGCGAGGGTCCGCTGCTCAACGGACGCCGGCCGCGGCGTCCACCGCCCGCCCGAGAGCCATCCCCTCCGCCCCCATCGGCAGCTCAGCCGGCCACGATCGGGTCCGCCGCGGCCGCATCGACGGCTCCGGCGCTGTCACCGTCCGCTACCACGGCCGCATCCACCACATCGGCATCGGACGAACCCACGCCCGAACCCACGTCCTGCTGCTGATCCAAGACCTCAACATCCGCGTCATCAACGAGGCCACCGGCGAACTCCTCCGCGACCTCACCCTCGACCCGACCAGGGATTACCAACCCCAAGATCCATCCCAACCGCGAAACAGACCGAATCCGTAGGTTCGGTCGGTCGCCAATGACCTGAGGCATCACAGAGTGCCCCCGGCAGTGTCCCCGGCAGTGTCCTGTTGCAGGACATAGGAGACGGGTGTCTCAAGACATAGGAGACTCGTCAGCCGTCATGATCATGGGTGTCGAAGGCCCGGCTCGTGATCACTGCAGTCCGGCTCGAGAACCGCCCGGTCGCCGAGGTGATCGCGGCCTACGGGGTGTCCAAGGCCTGGCTGTACAAGCTGCTGGCCCGCTACGACGCCGAAGGCGAGGCCGCGTTAGAGCCCCGATCCCGCCGCCTGCGGTCGTCACCGACAGCCACACCACGAGCGGTCCAGCACGAGGCTGGCGCTGTGGAGGCCGCTATCACCCAACCGCTGGGCGACCAGTTCGTTGATGATCCGGTAGTAGACGAGCGAACTGGGCCAAGCGATGCCCCCGACGATCCCGATGGTCTTCATGTCGATCCCCCAGAACGGAAGAACGATAGCCGGGACATTCACCCAGCTCCGGCTCCACCATAGCGACTTGTCTCTGCGGATGAGCATCCTGTGAGCACGCCCGCCGACTACCCGTCTCGATAGATTCCGGGCTAACGACCGCGTTCGGCAGAGACGCTCAGGGATCTCGAACCCGCGCGTCCGGCCAGCCGTGCAGAATGCCGATGAAGTTCCTCCTTCGGAACTTATCTCTGGCGCTGCTCTTGCCATATCGCTGCCAACCCATCACGTTGCGCCTACTTAGCATGGTCTACACGGCCGCTTGATCCAAGTCCTGTGATGCTCAGACGGCCGGCACCTGCGTCGGACGTACCCCCCTCGAAATTCCGAAGCTTCAAGTCGGACACACCCCATGCACCGGCGGAAATAACTCGGCTCGGCCTGACCGCGAAAGCGTTATGTACCCCCTTCGGGTGAGTGTGACGATGAGCCTCCACAAGCTCACAGCGGGCTCCGGGTACGACTACCTGACCCCACAGGTGGCGGCCTTGGACGCAACCGAAAAAGGTCACACGGGCTTGGCGTCCTACTACACCGAACGCGGTGAATCACCTGGGGTGTGGATCGGCTCTGGGATGGACGGCATCGACGGTCTGACCACCGGCGACCCGGTGACCGCGGAGCAAATGCGGGCGTTGTTCGGCTGCGGCCTACACCCACTAGCTGAGCTGCGGCAGCAGCAGCTGGAAGGACCCGACCTCACCCTGCGGGACTTTCAGAATGCGACGCGGCTCGGGGCGCCGTTCAAGATCGTCGACAACGATCTGATCCCGTTCCGCCTCGAGGTGGCCGAGCGCATCGCGGCGCTCAACGCCGCCATCGGATCGCCATCCGACGCCTCGATCGCGGCGGCTGACCGGGCGCGGGTGCGGACTCAGGTGGCCCGGGAGTTCTTCCTCGCTGAGCATGATCGGGAGCCGGTCAATGCGCGGGAGCTGGCGGGGCAGCTCGCGAAAGACTCGCGGCCGCGGACCCAGACGGTGGCGGGTTATGACCTGACCTTCTCGCCAGTGAAGTCGGTGTCCGCCTTGTGGGCAATCGTCGACCCGCCGGTGGCCGCTGTGATTGAACGGGCCCATCAGGCCGCGGTCAAGGACGCTTTGGCGTTCATCGAGAGGCATGCCTTGTTCACCCGGACCGGGCCGCAAGGGATCCGGCAGGTCAACGTCCAAGGCCTGGTCGCCGTCGCGTTCACCCACCGGGACAGCCGGGCCGGCGACCCGGATCTACACACACACGTTGCTGTGGCAAACAAGGTGCAGACCATCGACGGACGCTGGCTGTCCATCGATGGCCGGCTGCTGTTCAAGGCCAACGTGGCCGCCTCGGAGACCTACAACACCACGCTCGAGCAGCATCTCCGCGCCACGTTAGGCGTGCGGTTTGCTGAGCGACCCGGCAGCGACCCGGGCAAGCGGCCGATCCGGGAGATCATCGGTGTCGACCCGCGACTAAACCAGCGCTGGTCAACCCGCCGCACCCACATCAACACCCGCCGCGGCGAACTCGCGCTCCAGTTCCAGAAAGATCATGGTCGACCGCCGACTCCGGTCGAGGCGCTGCACCTGGCCCAGCAGGCAACCTTGGAGACCCGCGACGCCAAACACGAGCCCCGATCACTTGGCGAGCAACGCTCGACCTGGCTGAACGAGGCGGCGGCAGTGCTGGGTGGACGGGCCGCCGTAGCGGCGATGGTGCAGGCGGCGCTCACCCCCGCCTCGGGGACCGCCACCGTCGCCGACGTCCGTTGGGTCGCAAAAACAGCTGACCATGTCCTGGCTGTCATGGAGGAATCCCGCTCTACCTGGCAGATGTGGCATGTCCGCGCCGAGGTCCAACGGCAGATCCGTACGGCTGATGTGCCCATCGAGCGGGCAGGTGTGCTGGTGGATTTGTTGGTCGATAAGGTGCTGGATCGCCGGTCTGTCGCCCTTGTCGCGCCACGTGACGGCATCGACGAACCGCAAGCGCTGCGGCGTACCGACGGCTCCTCTGCCTACACCGTGGCCGGAGCGGATCTCTACACCTCGCAGCGGATCCTCGACGCCGAGCAGCGCCTCGTCACCACCGCCGGCCGCCGCGACGGGACAGTGGTCGATGAGTCGGCCGTGAATCTGGCTTTGCTGGAACTAGCGGCGAACGGCACGGCCCTTGATGCCGGGCAGGCTTCGCTTGTCCAACAGATGTGCACCTCGGGTACCCGGCTACAGCTGGCGATCGCCCCGGCCGGCGCCGGGAAAACCACCGCCATGCGCGCACTCACCCTGGCCTGGACCCAAGACGGCGGCCAGGTGATCGGCCTCGCCCCGTCCGCGGCCGCAGCCGCTGTTCTTGGCGAGCAGATCGGCATCCGCGCCGACACACTCGCCAAACTCACCTGGTCTTTGCGGCACGGCGACCTGCCCGACTGGGCGGCCGCGGTCGGACCGTTGACATTAGTGATCATCGATGAAGCCGGCATGGCCGACACCCTCACCCTCGACAAGGCCGTGCAGTTCGCCATCGATCGCGGTGCCAGTGTCCGGCTAATCGGTGATGATCAACAACTCGCCGCGATCGGCGCTGGCGGCGTCCTCCGCGACATCACCCACACCCACGGCGCCCTTTATCTCGCCGAGCTGCACCGCTTCATCGACCCCGCCGAAGCAGCAGCATCACTCGCCCTCCGTGAAGGCAAACCAGTCGCACTCAACTTCTATCTCGATCACGATCGTGTTCATGTCGGCGACATGGCAACCATGACTGCGGATGCGTTCACCGCTTGGCTTTCTGACCGATCGGCCGGACTCGACGCGATCATGCTGGCTCCCACCCGCGAGCTTGTCGCCGAACTCAACCGCCGTGCCAGGGCGCATCGTCTTGATCACTCCCCTGCCGGATCGGAGGTGTCCTTGGCCGACGGAAACCGGGCCAGTGTCGGAGATGTGATCATTACCCGCAGTAACGACCGCCGACTCCGTCTCACCGCCACTGATTGGGTTAAAAACGGTGACCGGTGGACCATCACCGGTATCGGCCGGCGCGGTGACCTCACGGTCCGGCACACCCGCAGCCACCTCACCGTCCGACTCCCCGCCGACTACGTTCAAGCGTCGACCGGACTCGGCTACGCCACCACCATTCACGCTGCCCAAGGCGTCACCGCCGATACCATGCACGGCCTGTTGACTGGGCAGGAATCCCGCCAGCATATGTACACAATGCTCACCCGCGGCCGGCAGGCCAACCACCTCTACCTTCAAGTCGTCGGCGACGGCGACCCGCACAGCATCATCCGACCTGACACCATCTCACCGCGCACGCCGGCCGAAACGCTGCAGCAGATCCTCGCCCGCGATGAAGCGCCCTTCTCTGCCAGCACCTTGCTGGGCGAGCTGAGCGACCCAGCGGGCCGGCTTTTCCAGGCGCTCCAGCGCTACACCGATGGCCTCCACGTCGCAGCCGAACAGCTCCTCGGACCCCGATCGTCGCAGAGCTCGACCAAGCCGACCACTACATCCCCGGACTCACCGCCGAACCCGCTTGGCCAACCCTCCGAGCTCATCTGCTCGCCGTCGCGGGCGACACCGGTGAACACCCGCTCCGCCACCTGCTGACAGTCGCCAGCGGATGCGATCTGCGAACCGCTGGCGATATGGCTGCTGTCCTCGACTGGCGGCTCACAGCGCTAACGCCTACCGACCCAGGTCCGCTGCCGTGGCTGCCGGGAATTCCATCAACGCTCCATGCCGATCCCCTCTGGGGGATCTACCTGGCAAAGCGATTTCAACTTGTCGCCGACCTCGCCGAGCAGGTCCAAGATCACGTCTGCCACGGTAAGGGGGCGCCAGTCTGGGCTGCAGCGGGGGAGCTTTCCACCGCCCTGGTTCGCGAAATCGCAGTGTGGCGGGCCGCCAACGGGATCAATCCTCAGGACCCGCGACCAACCGGAGGAGGAGGCGAGCTCGATTCAGCCGCCGCCCTGTGGAAACAACGCCTCGACCGGCATTTCGCCCGTTCCCCCCACCCGCCAGCAGATGCGAGGACCGACGAGCGACAGGCAGCACACACCGCACTTAGACGCTGGCACGACGACAGGCAGCTCCCATATCAAAAACCCAAACGGCGTCCGAGCGGGCCGTCCGCCCCCGGCCGGTAGCAGGACAGGGAGCACGTGGCCCTCTCGTCCCTCCCCTGGGCCGCGCCGCGCCCCGAGCGTGATCCGATCATTGACTTGAGATCATCCTTCGCCGGGCCAAAGCCGCTGAAGGCCAGGGCCAGCACGAGATAATGGTCCAGCAGACGATCATGCCGTCGGCCAGCTTGTGAACGATCGTCTCCTCCTCAATTACGACCGGATTGACGGCGCGGGTCGCGGAAGTGCTCATAGGCGCGCCGCAGCGACCGGTGCTAACGAAAATAGCCCAGTCGAAGACCCGCTCTGGACGTCTTCCAAGGTGATCATGCGACTTCGATTCTCGTTGCTCTACGACCGCCCGCTGTCGCTTCGCGACTTAGGTCTTTGACGGTCGCCAGTCGCAACCGGGCGAGCGGCCGGAGACTGCGCCCAGGTCGCCACGCTGATTCGGCGGCCCGAAAATGCTCTCTGCCTGCCATCCACGAAAGGAAGACGATCATGACACTCCAGGCCGGTGACAAGCTGATGTCACCCACGGACGTCTCGGAAATGTTGGGCATTCCCATTCACACCCTGTACCGCTGGCGGTACAAGGGCGACGGTCCGACCGGCTACCGAGTGGGCCGTCACGTGCGGTACCGTCGAGAGGCCGTCGAGGCTTGGCTGGAACAGCACGTCGACCAACGCTAGCAAGCGCGGTGCGGGAAAATCGGTCCCCGAGCGGGCCCAAGGCATTGACCCGAGAGCCAGGCCAATCGGGCCCGGAGAGATCTCGAGTCTCGGCCGCTCCGGTCGCGTGTCTTGCGGCCCATGTCGATCTCAGCGGGAGGGGTGGGTGTCTGATGAGCCACATTCAAAAGCGAGCCGATCGCAGATACCGCGCGCGCTGGCTCGACCCTGACGGTCGCGAGCGGTCCCGGACGTTCACCCGCAAAGCTGACGCAGAGCGGCACCTAGCGGCCGTCGAGGGAGCCAAGTTGTCAGGCGCGTACGTCAACGACGCGAACCCGGTCACAGTGGGCGAATACGCTCGCAAATGGGCAGCGACCAGACCGCACCGCCAGACCACCGCGACCAGAGTTGAGTCCTTGATCAGCAAACACATCGAGGGCACTATCATCGGCGACAAGAGGCTCTCAGCCGTCCGCGCCTCTGAAATCCAGGCTTGGGTTACAGACCGAGCAAAGTCTTGTCTCCGACCACCGTGCGGCTCCTGGTGCAGACTCTGCGCTCAGTGTTCAATGCCGGCGTCCAAGATCGCCTAATCGCATCGAGCCCGGTAGCGCGGCTGAGCCTTCCAAGATCAGAAAACGCGCGGATCGTCCCACTGACCGTGGCTCAGGTGCAGGCACTCGCTGACGCGATGCCGGATCGTTGCCGAGCAATGATCATCATCCAGGCCGGTCTCGGGCTCCGCATCGCCGAACTGCTCGCATTACGCCTCGAAGATGTGGACTTCCTGCATCGTACTGTGCGGGTGGAGTGGCAGCTCACCCAAGATGGCAAGCACCGCGTATCACCCAAAACACCAAGATCACGCCGCACGGTGCCATTGCCCACTGTGGTCGCCGAAACCCTAGCGGCGCACATCTCGGAATTCGCACCGGCCGGGGACGGGTCCCTGTTCACCACGACCAGCGGGAACCTGTACCAGCAGGAGCACTTCGGTGCTCGCGTGTTTAAGCCAGCAGCCAAGAGTGCGGACCTGCCCGCTGGTGTCACCTCGCACGACCTGAGGCACCATTACGCCTCAGTCTTGCTGGCCGCTGGCGAGTTCGTCGTTGCCGTCGCCGAGCGGTTAGGCCACGAGAACGCGACCTTAGTGCTCAAGACTTACGGCCACCTCATGCCAGACAGCGAGGACCGGACGCGTCGGGCCATCGACACCGCGTGGTCGACGGGTGACGGCCCACAGACGGCCCAAGCCCCTAGCCGTTAGGTGTTCCTCCTAGCCAGAGGCCGGTTTTTGACTTGTGGCAGGTGTTGGATTCGAACCAACGTAGGCTTCAGCCGACGATTTTACAGACCGCTCCCTTTGGCCACTCGGGCAACCTGCCGTGCCGCTCAGATCTCCATCCTGCGGCGGGGAGACACAATACCCAACTATCACTGCCACGAGCCAACCTCCTGACTGGCGCGGCCAGTCGATTCGACACAATGGGCCGGTCAGCGCGCGCGCACAGTCGTGGGGAATGGAGCAGCAAGTGGCAGGAGAGAGCTCATTTGACATCGTCAGCAAAGTAGACCGCCAAGAGGTGGACAACGCCCTCAATCAGGCTGCCAAGGAGGTCCGGCAGCGGTTCGACTTCAAGAACACCGATGCAAGCATCCGTTGGTCAGGTCAGGCAATCGAGATGGAAGCCAGCTCCGAGGAGCGAGTGAAGGCCGTGCTCGATGTCTTCCAGTCCAAGCTCGTCAGGCGCGGGGTCAGCCTGAAGGCCCTCGACGCGGGTCAACCAAGATCATCGGGCAAGCTTTACAAGATCACCGCCAACATGAAGGAAGGCATCACCCAGGAGAACGCGAAGAAGGTCTCGAAGCTGATTCGCGACGAGGGGCCAAGGAACGTCAAGGCCCAGATTCAGGGAGACGAGCTCCGCATCAGCAGCAAGAGCCGTGACGATCTTCAGAGGGTCCAGGCCCTGGTCAAAGCCGCCGATCTGGACTTCGCTGTCCAGTTCACCAACTATCGGTAGTGCGCTGGCGAGGCACCTCCCACCAGCCAGAGCGGCACAACCCTAGGATGACTGCGACCCGCACAACGGTGGCAGTTCACACAGTGAGGATCACAACATGGGTTTTCTCGATGAGCTGAAGGACAAGGCCGAGCAGTTCGGGGATAAGGCACAGGAGGGATTCGGAGCCGCCAACGACAAGACCGAGGAAGTGATCGAGAACGTCAAGGATCGCTTCGATGGTGACGACGACACCCCGACGCTGGCGGACGAGTCAGTCGGCTACTCAAGCGAAGGAGCCGAGGGGATCAAGGAGGCGGTTGGAGAAGCGACGGAGTCTGCCGGATCCGCGGTCGACGAGGCCGTAGGCGCCCAAGAGGCTGCCGCAGACCGCACGCCCGACTCCGAGTCCATGTGATCGGTTACCGCTCGGTAAGCCTGACGCTGGGATCCGCCGCAGCGACGTGTACGGGAATCCGGTCATCAACCCGGGAGAACAGCGTGCCCTCGTGTTGGACTGATGTCGTGCCCCACCGCAGCGCCCAGGTAAGGCGATCTGCAGGTAGTAACGCGTTGGCATCTGCCGCTAGGTAGCCCGCCAGAAACGCATCACCTGCACCAACGGTGTTGATCACATCGACTGCCGCCGTACGTCCATGTAGTGCGCCGTTGCTATCGACAAGGACGGCACCGTCCCGACCGAGGCTGACCAACACGGTGCCCAACCCGTTCGCCCTGAGCAATTCAGCAGCGGCGGTCACGTCACCGATTGTCTCAATCGGTCGACCGGTTACCTCAGCCAACTCATGCGCATTCGGCTTCACGAGTTGGGGCGTGGCGCTGAGCACTGCGCGGAGCGTCGATCCAGAGGTGTCTACCACCACCCGCACACCGGCGGTGTGCGCTGCCCGCACTGCTTCGAGCAGGTTGCGTTCGGAGAACCCGTTCGGCAGAGTCCCACAGATTGCAAGCCAGTCGGCAGAACTGCACGAATCGAGCGTGGCTCGAAGCAGCTCCGTAACCTCCTCCGAGGTCAGAGTGGGACCCGGTTCATTGATCTTGCTGCTCGTACCGTCCGCCTCGATCATTGAGACGTTGGTACGGATAGCGCCGGTGATGGTCACAGTGCGGTATGGCAAGCCCGCAGCGATAAGCAGTTGGACTAGCTGCTCTCCTGCCGGACCTCCCGACGGAAGTAGCGCAAGAGCCGGGACACCGTGGCTGTGCAGCGCCAGCGCAACATTGATGCCCTTGCCGCTCGGCTCAACCAGCGTCGCAGTGCACCGGTTGACCGCACCGCGGGTGAAGGTGTCAAGAAACAGCGTGCGGTCCAAGCTGGGATTGGGCGTAAGTGTCACGATCATGCGGGCACCATTGGATCCGGAAAGACCTCATCCGATTTGAGAACGCCCGCGGCCCGGCCGGCGTAGATGGCCGCCCCTCGAGCACCTGCCTCGTGGACGGGCGAGACTCCAAGGGTGCCGAGCCTGCGACGTTTGGCAGCCATGAGGGCGGCGCTGTGCGACCACCCGCCCGTAACGATGATCTCTTGGTGCTCCCCGACGATGTCGGTCATTGAGTTGTGCAGCTTGGTGACCTCGTCAGTCGTCGCCTCGACGACGGCACGCCATACCTCACCCGGCGTGACGCCATCGCCGATGTTCCGCAGATGAACGGCATCAGTGCCAATACCCTCGATGCGGACCCGACCCTGAGGCGCATCCAGGGCCGCTGCATCCAATGCCGTGAGACCGTCCCGGTCTACACCGATTGCGTTGAGTACGCGTTGCAAGGCAAGTCCACCCTCTGTGCCGGCGAGCAGGGACCAGCGCCCGGGCTGGATGCTCCAATCCGTTGTGATTCCGGCGTTGGCCAGATCACGGACCTGCTCGTCCTTCAGGTATGCAGGAATGGTTCGGACGATCGCCTCGGCCGTGCCACATGAGTCGACCTCGTCGCCTTCCCCCGTGGCGCCGACGCCGAACGCGGCGGCCTGATGGTCGTGACCGACAACTGTGAGGACGGCGCCCTGCAGACGTGGGTGGGTATCAGGGCGCGTGACGCGCCCGACTGACGTGCCAGCCTCTACCAGGGGCGGCATCAGATCCGGTGTAGCACCGGACCAGGCAAGGCCCTCCGGCCACCAGTCACGGCGGGACAAGTCGAGCCAACCGGTGCGGCATGCGAGCGCAAGCTCGGTTACCTCGTCGCCACCCAAGCCGCGCACGATCCATTCTGCGATGTTGAACCGGCGAACCGCATTCGCCGCTGAAGGCACGTGGCGCAGCAGCCAACGATGCTTGGTAATGGCCCACTGTCCGCGTAGCGGCTTGCCGGTCGTCGCGGCGAACGTGTCTGCAGCGATGTCGCGACGCAGCGCCTCGACCTCCTCCTGGTCGCGATTGTCATGCCAGGCGATGACCGGCGCGACGGGAGTCCCGTTCCGGCCGACAAGGACGCCGGATTCGCCCATGCTGGTGATGCCAACGGCCGTGGCGCTGGTCGTGCCGGGGGTGGCGTCCAGCGCCGCCCCGAGTGCTTCGATCGCACCACTGAGCAGCTCCTCTGCGGCGAGCTCGACGCCGTACGACGTGGTGATCCATGGCGTAGGGGCGCGTCCCTCGCCGACGACCTCACCTTGATCGGTGAAGACGACCGCTTTTGCTGAAGAGGTCCCCACGTCAAGCCCTACAAGGAGCGCCACGTTCAGAACTTACGCGGGGTACTACCTGGCGAGCGCCGAGAATTGCACGCCGACGTGCGTGATTGTCATGGATGGCAACATTCTCGGTATGGGTACAGCATTCTCTTATGAGTAAAGGGGACGCCCGGCCAGCAGCACTCCTTATCGCTGGGCCGCCAGCGTCTGGCAAAACCACTGTGGCGGCGTCACTTGCGAGGACGCTTGGCGCAACCCTCATCGACCAGGACGTTTCTACCGGGCCTTTGCTCAGCGTCATTGGATCCCTTGTCAACGTCGACGACATTGACGATGCACGGCTGGCGACGCTCACTCGGGCTGCCCGGTACGAGACCATCACCTGCCTGGCCGAAGACAACCTTCGCGTCGGAAACAACGTGCTGCTTGTCGCCCCGTTCACCGAAGAACGGAAGAGTCCCCACGCCTGGGAAGAACTCGTTGGTCGACTTCACCGAGCAGCCGGCGGAACGGTGAGGATGGTGTGGCTCTATCTAAGCCGTGAGGAATTGCTGCGGCGAATGCGTGCCCGCGGGGCGGACCGGGACGCGGCCAAGCTCCATCGCGAGCAACGATATATCGATCAGCTCGACCTAGGACCGCCCGTCGGTCCGCACCTTCCCATCCACGCTGTCGGTTCAGTCGATCAGATTGTGCTTTCGATCATCAACCAACTAAAAGCCGACTTCGCCCTGCCATCGACGGCCTAGCGCGCAGGAGATATCACATGACCATAGAGACGAAAAACCGAAAGACTCTTGCGGATATCGCCTTGGACAACGGCGTATTCGCGATCATCGCGATGGATCAGCGAAACACGCTCAAGCGCATGTTCAAAGCCGTTGACATCGACGCCAGTGAAGAAGACCTACGTGCAGCCAAGGCTGACGTCGCACGCGCCCTCACGCCGGCGGCAAGCGCTATCCTGCTCGATCCGACCTATGGCGTTCCAGCGGTAACCGAAGCCCACGCCCTGGCGCCCCGCTGTGGTTTGCTCGTCGCTGCCGAACCGTCCATCCGGAACAGCTACAACGGCGAACCTCGCACGCATCGCGACCCGGAACTCAACGCGAGCTGGGTCGCGGCACAGGGCGGAGACGCCGTGAAGTTTCTGGTGCAGCTGCGCGCGGATCGGGCTAGCCCAGCCTCCGGCGAGCCCGATCTTGTGCGTGAAGTGCTGGATGTCTGCCGCGAGATCACCACCGATTGCAATTCCGAAGGTTTGCCCTCCGTTATCGAGAACCTTGTCTACGAGTTCCCCGGCGAACGGCTTTCCGGAAAGGCGCGGGAAGATGCGATCATCAGCGCCGCCAGCGCACTCGACGAGCTCGACATTGACCTCCTCAAGCTGGAGTATCCCGGCTCGCCGGAGGCCTGTCGGCGCCTGGCGGACGCTTTGCACCGCCCCTGGGCTGTGCTGTCGGCCGGAGTCCCATTCGAGCAGTTCAGTGATGTCCTCAAGATCGCATTCGACGAAGGTGGAGCCTCTGGGTTCATCGCCGGCCGATCAATCTGGCGGGAGGCTCTTCCGCTTAACGGCATGGAACGTCAACGCTTCTTGGACAGCGTCGCTCGTCCTCGCCTGGACGACCTTGTGACGGTGGCCAACGAGCGCGCCCGCCCGTGGACCGACGCCACGAGATAGCGCCCCTATGTTGTCGCGTGACCCGCTATCGCCAGGGTTTGATGTTCTCCGGTAGCGGCGCAGGAGTCGCGTAGCAGTAGTCGTACAGGCAGGACCATGCGTCGCTTCCATCGGCCCGCTGGGTTGTCAAGCCGCTGGAACAGCCGTCTCGCTGCGGCCTTTCCCAGGGCGTCCGGGTTTTGGTCAATGACAGTGAGCGCCGGTCGCAAGGCTGATGCGAGCGGGAAGTCCCCGTAGCCGACCAGAGCGATATCCGTACGATCGGTTTCCTGGAGGGCGGGCACGACGCCGATCGAGCACCTGGCATTAGAAGAGAAAAGTGCAGTCGGTGCGTCTGGCCGGCTGAGCATATCCCATGTCGCTTCGGCCGCTTCGCGGCTGGACATGGCGCCTAGGCTGACGAATCGCTGGTTCTCGTCGATCCCAGCATCTGCAAGCGCAGCGTTATATCCGTCAAGCCGTCCCGCAGTCGTGGCGATCGAGGAAGAGTCTCCGATGAAGCCGATTCTGCGATGGCCATGCTCGATCAGGTGGGCCGTTGCGGCATATCCCCCGCCATGATCATCCTCCACGACGGTGTCGGCGGTGATATTGGATGGCGCCCTGTCGATGAAGACGATTGCGGTGCGCGACCGCCATCGCGTGAGGTACGACTGATCGGCTACGACTGGCGTTGAAATCAGGCCGACGATCTGCCGGCCGAGGACCGCCTCGACACCTATCTGCTCATACGTGCCGTCAGTTCCGACGCTCGTAACGAACAGGGCAACACCCCGGTCCCGAGCAATCTCCTCCACGGCGTGAATAACGGCTGAAAAGAAGGGGTCAGAGATATCGGGAACAGCGATGCCGATTGCGGCGTCGCGTCCATACCGAAACGTCCGAGCCAGCAGATTGGGGACGTATTGCAGATCCTCTATGGCTCGCTCTACGCGCCGACGCACGTCCTCGGAGACGTAACGGTCGTTGTTCATGACCCTGGACACTGTTTTGGCGCTCACCCCAGCGCGCTGCGCTACCTGCCGCATGGTGGCCATTGAGGGCATCGTCTCCTCTCTCGGAAAGCGACAGCACATCTGGGAAGCGACGTCTGACAGCTCAGTATGTCACCGGTGACAGCTTCATAACAGTTCTCTGTCACCGGTGACATAAGTGGCGTCGTTGGCCTAGCATCAGCAACCAACAAGTCCCGGAGTGACGCTTGCTGACGAATTACCCGTCCGACCTTGGTGCGTACCAATTCGGCGTCGTCCCTTGACAGGACGACCGAAGAGAGCGAAAACATGAAACCAAGACGCAGACGATTGCACGCCATCACTTCCACTCGTCTGCAGTGCTCCAGTTAATCTCCTATTCACCGACCCTTGTCATGAGCTATCGAGGTGGTCCCAGAAGATGACGACACCTAGTACGCCCCTACCCCAGGCACCGCCGAAAACAGGCACGCCCATCCTGGAAGCTCGCGGACTGAGTCGAAGCTTTGGTTACGTGCGTGCCCTGAACAACGCCGACTTCGACATCTACCCAGGTGAGGTTGTCGCGCTCATCGGCGACAACGGTGCGGGTAAGTCAACCATTGTGAAGGCCTTGACCGGCAACCTCGAACTGGATTCGGGGGAGCTGTTCTTCGAGGGCAAGCCCGTGACGATCACCAGTCCCGAGCAGGCATCTGCGATGGGCATGGAGGTCGTCTATCAGGACCTGGCGCTGGCCCCACACCTCAACCCCGTCCAGAACATGTTTCTGGGCCGGGAGATCCCTCGAAAGGGCATCCTTGGCGCCGTTGGGTTTCATGGACGAGAAGGCCATGCTGGCAAAAGCGAAGGCGGGCTTCGAGGAACTCGGAGGTACGGTCCGGTCATATACAGCTCCGGTAGGTGCGATGTCCGGAGGGCAACGTCAACAGATCGCCATTGTGCGCGCGATTACTTGGGCTAACAGACTCGTGTTCCTCGATGAGCCCACTGCTGCCCTCGGCGTGGTGCAGACCAAGAACGTTCTCGACACCATTAAGCGGGTACGCGATAAGGGCATTGCAGTGGTGTTGATCTCCCATTCCATGCCCGAAGTGCTGGAGGTAGCTGACCGGATTCAGGTCATGCGACTGGGCACCCGAGTGGTCACGCTGCCCTCTGAGGGCACCACGGTCGAACAGTTGGTCGGCGCCATGACCGGCGCCTTGGACTTCAGCAAGGAGGAACTCGCATGAGCGTTATCACTCCCCCAGACGATGCGGCCGTCGACGTCGTAGATGAACCCCAGCAATCGCTGATCAAGCGGATAACCAGCCTGCAATCGGTATGGATCCTCGGCGTCCTTGTGGTGATCGTCGCGTTCTTCAGCGTCACCGCAGGCGAGAGGTTCTTTTCCACCAGCAACTTCTCACTTATCTCGCAGAACATTGCCGTCTGGGCCGTTCTCGGGGTTGGCATGACATTCGTCATCATCACCTCTGGTATCGACCTGTCGATCGGATCGGTGCTCGTCTTTTCCTCAGTGGTCTCTGCACTCGTGATGCAGAGGATCGGTGGCGACGGCTGGGGGACTGCGGCCATCGGCATCCTCGCCGCGCTCGTGACTGGAGTCCTCTGGGGCCTCCTGAACGGGGCCTTGGTGGCCAAGGCGAAGATTCCGCCCCTGATCGTCACTCTGGGAACGCTCTCGATAGCCCTAGGGCTGGCCCAGGTGATCACCGGCGGTATTGATATCCGGTCGGTTCCGGAGGCGATGACCGACTTCAGCACCTACATCAAGTTCCTCGGCATTCCAGCGCTGCCGTTCGTCGCACTCGTGGTAGTGATCATCGGCGGAATCGTCTTGCATAAGACCAAGTTCGGTCGCTACACCTACGCCATCGGATCCAACGAGGAAGGCGCCCGCCGGGTCGGTGTCCATGTCTCCCGCCACCTGATCATGATTTACGCGCTGATGGGACTGCTCGCCGGACTAGGCGCCGTTCTGGCCCTCGCCCAGTTCGGCACAACCACGATCGCCGGACAATCACTGACGAACCTGAACGTCATTGCAGCAGTTGTCATCGGCGGGACGTCGATTTTTGGTGGTGAGGGCTCCATCTTCGGCACTGTCGTCGGCCTGTTCATCCCCGCTGTTCTACAGGCCGGATTCGTGATCATCGGCGTACAGCCCTTCTGGCAGGGAGTTGCCGTCGGCGCCGTACTGATCGCGGCCGTCTGGGTGGACCAGTCCCGTCGTGCCGCCGCCTTACGTGGTGGCGCGCACGTCAACCCAATCCTCGCCCTGTTCCGTCGCAACACCTAAGCATCGAACAAGTGAAAGGAACACCAGTGAACCGCACCACCGCCCTCACCGCGGCCGGGCTGCTCCTCGTGGCGCTGCCCCTGGCAGCATGTACGAGTTCCAAACCGGCCGAACCAGCACAGCAAGGACAGCCAGCAGGCGGCGCGACCGCCGCACCCACCGCCGCCGCATCGTCGATGGCGGCACCAGCAAAGGCGAGTAAGAACTACAACTTGCAGTTCATCCAGGGAGTTGCTGGCGACGAGTTCTACATCACCATGCAATGTGGCATGGAGGCCGAGGCCGCCAAGCTTGGCGTCTCGGTCAAGACCCAAGGGGCACAGAAGTTTGACCCCACGCTGCAAAAGCCAATTCTCGACTCAGTCGTCGCTGGCAAGCCGGACGCCATCCTGATCGCACCCACGGACGTGACGGCGATGCAACACCTCTCAACCAAGCAGCTGAGGCGGGTATCAAGATCGTCCTCGTCGACACCACCGTGGAAGATCCTTCGATCGCCGTTTCAGCGATCGCATCAGACAATGAGGGTGGTGGAAAGGCCGCCTTCGAGGCCATCAAGCAGCTCAACCCGAACGGCGGCAAGGTGATGATGATGTCCGTGGACCCCGGCATTTCCACCACTGATGCGCGGGCAAAAGGCTTTGAAGACGCCGTCAAGGCGGACCCAAAGTTCACGTACCTCGGCATCCAGTACTACCATGATGATCCGGCCACCGCGGCCAACCTCATGGGCTCGGCGCTACAAAAGGACCCAGACATTGTTGGAGTGTTCGCCACCAACCTGTTCTCCGCAGAAGGCACCGCCACCGGTGTTCGCCAGGCTGGAAAGCAGGAGCAGGTCAAGATCGTCGGGTTCGACGCCGGCCCGAACCAGGTTAAGGACCTTAAAGAGGGAACGGTTCAGGCTTTGGTTGCGCAAGAGCCGGGAGTGATCGGGCAGTACGGCGTGGACGCGGCCGTGACCTCCCTAGAAGGGGGCACTCCCACGGCCAAGGTCCAAACCGGCTTCACGATCATCACTAAGGACAATGTCGACGGCGACGCAGCCGACGCCGTCTACAAGTCCAGCTGCTGATCTTGACAGGTGGGGGCCGACACCACACGTCGGCCCCCATCCCGATCTCGGGCCGAACAGTGGACAGATCACTCTCTGGAAAGGTGGCAGTAGTCACCGGCGCCTCCTCCGGCATCGGACTTGCAACGGCACGGGCACTTGCCGACGCCGGCGCGCTCCTCGTCGTAGCTGCACGATCGAGCGAAAAACTTGGAGCAGGCGGCGCGCGACTTGGGCGGTGCGACCACAGCTATCGCGACCGATGTCACGTCGACAAAGGAAGTCGATGACCTCCTCGATAAGACGATTGAACTGCATGGGCGCATCGACATCCTGATCGCCAACGCCGGCATCTACGCCGGCGGCGACTTCGTCGCAAATGATGTGACGCAGTTACTGCGCCTCATTGACACCAATGTCGGTGGCGTCGTGCGCACGATCCATGCGACGCTGAAGTACATGATCGCCGCTGGAACCGGCGACATTGTCGTCACGAGCTCGGTCTCCGGACATCAGTCGATCCACTGGGAGCCGGTGTACTCCGCGTCCAAGCACGCCGTGCAAGCGTTAACTCATGGCCTTCGGCGGCAACTGATCGGAACGGGCGTTCGCATCGGCGCAGTTGCGCCAGGCGTCGTTCTGAACGATCTATGGCAGGTCGCGGACGCTGCGGCGGTCGCAGATGGCGTCGCAGCAGGAACCGGACTGACGTCGGAGGATGTGGCTGATGCGATCGTGTACATGCTGACATTGCCGCGTCACATCAACATCCGAGACCTCGTCATGCTCCCGATCAATCAAGAGATCTAGGACCGCACCCGACGTCTTCTCACTCGCTCCCCGGTTGCCGCAACGTGGCGCGCGCCAGGGCGGTCCGGCGTATCTGCTCATCGTCGCGCGTGTCGATACGTTCCGCACTTTCGTCTGTCATCGGAACAACGTTGCCGAAGCTGAGTGTCGTGGCCAGAACACGACTGACCTTGTCGGCCATCTCCGTAAGCTGCAGCACCTGACCCGCACTGGAGCCAAGGGCAACCATGCCGTGGTTTCCTAGGTAGATCACTCGCGGCATGCCCCACTCGCGGGCATGTTCTCTCAGGCGGGCACGCACGTCTCGCGCCAGCACGACGCCCGGGTCCGAATAGGGAACGAGCAACGCACGGCGCCCGATGACAACGACCTGGTCCGGGAAAATTGGCGGTCCGGCGAGTACATCCGCGCGATCGGAGCACAGCATGGCGTTCACCGACTCCGGGTGAGTATGAGCCACGGTCTTGGCACCGGCGTCCACGACACACACAACATGCAGCAGAGCCTCCACCGACGGGCGCATGCCTTGCTCGGTCTCTACTTCGTCGAAGTAACGCCCCACGTCTGCGTAGCTGGCTTCCGAATCGTCGACGATTTCGGACAGCCGTCGCAAACTGACCACGACGAAGTCCTCGGCCGAGGCGTCGCGGAGGGACCGCCCGGTGGTCTTGACGGCGAGTTGATCTTCGGCGACTCGCTGGGAGGTGTTGCCTTCTGCCAAGATCGCGAACCGGCGCCAGGGCTCACCGAGTGTGCGGGATAGCTGGACCAGATCCGTAAGGTCGTGCGCCGCAGTCATGCATGGCTCCAGGGAGTCGGGACGATGCTATCGAGTTGCCGCCAGAAGCGTCGTACGGATTCATCGTCGGACGGCGTCAGCATTCCCGCGTTGGAGCTTCGCTGCAATACGGCCTGCGCTTGGGCTTCATCCGACAGATTCCCTACTGCAACAGCTTGAGCGGCCAGGCTGCCGAGCGACGTTGCCTCAACAGGTCCGAAGCGCAGGGGCCGCCCGCAAGCGTCAGCGGTGAGTTGGCGCAGCAGCGGGTTCAGCGACCCGCCTCCTATCATGTGGATTTCCTCCACGGGCTTGTCCGTCAGCTGCTCGCACAGATCGATTGTGCGTCGGTACGTGAGCGCGAGACTCTGCAGGATGCATCGCGTGACTTCTGCAGGTGTCTCGGGGGGCGCCATGCCCGTGGACGTGCATTGCATCCGCACGGTGCGTAAGACGTCTTCGCTGGAGACGAGCTCCGGAGAGCTGACGTCGAAGGCTGCTTGCAGGGGCCAACTGCTGCCGCGTCGTGCAAGAGGCTCGCGATCGTGACGCTTCTGCCTTCGCCCTCCCACTGACGCATGGCCTGTTCCAGCAGCCACAGTCCCGTGAGATTACGCATGAAGAGCGTCGTAGCGCCCAGTCCTGCCTCGTTGGTGAAACCGGCGGCCAACGCTTCGCTTGTGACGATTGGAGCGGCTAGCCCGATGCCCACAAGCGACCATGTGCCCGAGGACACGAAGGCCGTGCTGGGGCGACCTGAAATCGCTGCCACCGCTGAAGCGGTGTCGTGGGACGCAACGAGTGCGAAGGGCCATTGATTGCGGGCACCGATCTTCGCCGCAAGCTTCTTGCCGAGCCCGCCAATCACAACGCCGTTGTCCACGACGGCGGGAAACACCGAGGGGTCGACCCCGACAGCGTCCAACAAACCCAGGTCCCACGTGCCGGTACGAAGGGAGACGAGACCTGTCGTGCTGGCTATCGACCGCTCCGCCGTACGGACACCGGTCAGGAGGGCGCACCAGAGATCAGGCACCAGTAACGCTCTGACGCCCTCCGATCTGACGGCATCGCCGGCGGAGTCGACTATCTCGCGGATGCGAAACACAGTGTTGATGTGCTGTGGAAGCACACCAGTACGGGCAAAGAGCTCTTCGGCCCCTAGACGATGGAGCAAGGGCTGTGCAGCCTCCGGGCCCGCAGCGCGGTAGTGCTGAATGGGAGCCAACAGCTTGTTGTCATTGTCGACGAGCCCGACATCCACACCCCAGGCTGTCACACCCATACTGTCGGCGGCACCATCCACCTGAGCGGCAGCACGTTGGAGACCAATAACGGTTTGTGCAAAGAGCTCCTCAGCGTCCCAATGCTGTTCTCGACCGGATCCAGATGACTCGTTACTGAATCGGTGCACGTCGGCTACGTCGAGTTGGCCACGCTCGAGTCGTCCCACAACGACTCGGCCGCTCGTGGCGCCCAGGTCGACGGTTACATGGCTGCTCATCATCCTTCAGCGTCACACAGCGGTATAGGCACCATCGATGACAATGCTTTGGCCCATCAGATAGGAGGACCTGGCGGAGCACAAGAAGACCACTAGCGCCTCAAGATCAGCGGGTTCGCCCATCCGTCCAGCCGGAATCATGTTCCTCCACCGCTCGGCAAGCTCAGGATTGGCGGTTGTGAACTGGCGCGTCATCTCCGACAGCATGTAGCCGGGTGCGACGGCGTTGACGCGAATCCCTATCGACGCCCACTCAACGGCCAGCGCCTTGGTCAGCATCTCGACGCCGGCCTTCGACGCGTGATACGACGCTTGATGTTGGGGAAGGTTCACCACCCGTGCCGACATTGACGAGACGTTGACGATCACGCCTCCCTTACCGGCTGCAATGCAGGCCCGCGCGAGCGCCTGACAACACAGGAACGTACCCGTCAAATTGATATCGATCACACGCTGCCAGGACTCCTTGGAGACGTCGATGCTGTCTTCCCAGACGGTGATGCCGGCAGCATTGATCAGAATGCTCGGCGAACCGAGTGTGCGAATGACTTCGCCAAACCCCGCACTGACGCTGCCGTCGTCGGTGACGTCCGCCATCACACCCACGCTCTCCACGCCCAACTCGCGCTGAACCGTTTCCGCACTGTTCTTGGCGTCCGCGAGCACGTCGAGCAAAGCGATCTTGACACCCCACCTCGCAAGTGCTTGGGCCATGCTGAGCCCGAGCCCTCGAGCTCCACCTGTGATCACCGCGACTTGACTTTCTAGGTCCTCGAACACGTTCGTCCATCCCATCTGCGTGCTAAGCATCTTGTTGATAGCCGGCGTCGTGCTACCTCTCACTATGCAGCGCCGCATGGACCAGGCGAGTTCAAGAAGGTCGCGTCACCATCTCTTCGACCAGCGCGTCCGAGGTCGAAGCCGGCTGCGTCGGCTCGCTGACCCACTCGAGGGCATCAAACGGGCACTCCTCGATGCAGATGCCGCAGTACATGCATAGTGACCAGTTGATCGCGAAGCGGTCGAGCACATTCTGGGTACGGTCCCGCGTCCCGGACGGCAATCCCTCGACTGGCTCGGTATGCGAGTCAATGCTGATGCACCAGCTCGGGCACTCGCGTGCGCAGATCATGCAGGATGTGCAGGCCGGTTCGATCAACCGGATCCAGCCATGTGACGGCTCTGGCAAGATCACGAACGCCTCCGACGGACCCTGCCACCAACCGCCGACTCTGCCACCTCAGCCGGATGAGGCGCTGGCTGCGACGCATCCCGATCACCCCATACCGACGGATCCGGGACCCCAGGAGGCGCCAATCGCCGGCGGTCTGGTGAGAAATCGGACTCTCCTGGCTCCTTTGCTCCGGGCCAGTTCATCCCCGCACGCGCCGCCAGCACCTCATCTTTACGCAGCGGCG
The DNA here is from genome assembly GCA_963734005.1 of uncultured Actinomycetota bacterium. Classification (GTDB taxonomy): domain Bacteria; phylum Actinomycetota; class Actinomycetes; order Propionibacteriales; family Propionibacteriaceae; genus Microlunatus. The sequence goes on along the minus strand of CAVTFS010000020.1, from coordinate 480,892 downwards.
TTCCTTCGAATTCGGGGTTGAGCAGTAGCCGACGACGCTCGCCCCCAATGAACTCGATACCGAACAGTTCAGCCGCCTCACGCTCGTGCCAAGCAGCGCCGGCAAAGACACCACTGATCGTGTCGATTCGAGGATCAGTTCGGGATAGCGAACAGCTCAACATTCTCGGCTCCGCCCTCTGAGACAGATTCCGTACGACCAGAATTACCCGCAGACAGTCCCGGCGACCGATTTCGTCAACACAGCCGAGCCAATCGAAGTAGTCGAACCCGTCTGCCTTGATCGCCTCCACCGCAGTCAGCCAGCCCTGCGGCGCTATCTCGATCACGACGGCACCCGCCCAGCGACCTGATCGAGCACGGCCGACAGTGCCTCCGGTGGAGGCGGGCACCCAGGCACGTACGCGTCCACAGTCAGCAATTGATCAATCCCTTTGGTCACGGCGTAAGAGTCCCAATAAGGGCCACCGGATGATGCACATGCCCCAAACGAGATCACCGTCGGCCGCCGGCCGGCCTGCTGCTCGCAGCCGTCGACAATCGCTGCGACAGCCGGCGCCAGCCGATCCGTCACAGTGCCGGAGATGACCACCGCGACCTGCGCCCGGTCGTCAAGATTCGGCAGTGGCACCGCAGCGGCAGAGGAGGCAGCATCAAATTCCAAAGCGCAGCACGCGAGCCCGACATCCAGCACATACAGCGACCCATCGCCATACCAGTCGAGCCAACGCATAGGTCCACGGTAATGCGACCCATCGTGAGCAAGCCGTCACCACCAGGTCACCGAATTGCTCATCGGTTCTCATGAGCTGGAAGTCCCTTAATTCACAGGAAGGCCTGCCTATTATGGACTTAATCGGCAGCCTCAGCGGAGATCGCAGCCAACGAACCCCCCTGACCTTAGAAGCGGCTGAGGCACGCCAAGGAAAGAAGGCACGCGGAGTAGTGAAGCACGTCAATACCCTCGATCGGGTCGTGATCCGATTCGCCGGGGACTCGGGCGATGGCATGCAACTCACAGGCGATCGGTTCACCTCGGACTCAGCAATATTCGGCAACGACATTTCGACGCTGCCCAACTTCCCCGCCGAGATCCGGGCACCCGCCGGGACTCTGCCCGGCGTGTCCAGCTTCCAGCTGCACTTCGCCAATTACGACATCATGACTCCCGGCGACCGGCCGGATGTGTTGGTCGCGATGAACCCCGCAGCGCTCAAGGCCAACATCGACGACCTACCGCGCGGCGGTGTGATCATCACCGATTCCGCCGACTTCACCAAGCGCAATCTGGCCAAGGTGGGCTACAACAGCGATCCGCTCACCGACGGCTCGCTCGCCGCCTACCAGGTTCACGCGCTAGATCTCACCGGCATGACCGTGGCAGCTGTCAAGGAGTTCGGCCTCACCCGGAAGGACGCCACGCGGGCCAAGAACATGTTCGCGCTCGGACTGTTGACCTGGCTCTATCAGCGGCCCACCGAGGGCACGATCAATTTCCTGGCTGCCAAGTTCGCGTCCAAACCTGCGATCCGCGACGCCAACATCACCGCATTCAAGGCCGGGTATGCGTTCGGCGAGACGACCGAGGTGTTCGCCGTCAGGTATGAGGTGGCTCCGGCGCCCATGCCGCCCGGGAAGTACCGACAGATCTCGGGCAACCTGGCGCTGGCGTACGGGCTGATCACCGCATCGAGGAAGGCTGGCCTGCCACTCTTCCTCGGCTCCTATCCGATCACTCCGGCCTCCGACATCCTGCACGAGCTAAGCAAACACAAGCGCTTCGGGGTCACCACCTTCCAGGCCGAGGACGAGATCGCCGGAATAGGTGCTGCCCTGGGAGCGAGCTTCGCCGGGCATCTCGGTGTCAGCACCACGTCGGGCCCTGGCATGGCACTGAAGTCGGAGACAATCGGGCTGGCGGTAGCGACCGAGCTGCCCTTGATCATCTGTGACATCCAGCGCGCCGGACCCAGCACGGGCATGCCAACCAAGACCGAACAGGCCGACCTGCTGCAGGTGATGTTCGGACGCAATGGCGAGGCGCCGGTACCGGTGCTCGCAGCGCAGTCCCCGGCCGACTGCTTCCCCACCGCACTGGAAGCAGTGCAGATGGCGGTCAAGTACCGGACCCCGGTCGTGATCTTGTCCGACGGCAACATTGCCAATGGCGCCGAGCCGTGGCTGATCCCGGACCTCAGCGCCATCCCGGCGATCGACCCGGAGTTCGCGGACACCGCCAACGCCACTGACAAGTCCGGTGAGCCAGTCTTTCTGCCGTATTTGCGCGATCCTGAAACTCTCGCTCGCCCATGGGCGATTCCCGGCACGGCCGGCCTAGAGCACCGCATCGGCGGTATTGAAAAGGCCAAGGACACCGGCGCTGTCTCCTACGACCCGGCAAACCACGAGGAAATGGTCCGCACCCGGCAGGCCAAGATCAACAAGATCGTCCAGGACATACCGGACCTGCTCGTCGATGATCCGGCCGACTCAGATGGACGCCATGCCCGGGTCTTGGTGCTTGGCTGGGGTTCCACGTACGGGCCGATCGTCGCCGCGGCGCGCAGGGTGCGCAAGACCGGTCGGCTGATCGCCTACACCCACCTGCGGCATCTGAACCCCTTCCCGGCAAATCTGGGTGAAATCCTGCGTAGCTATGAACTGGTGATCGTTCCGGAGATGAACCTTGGCCAGCTAGCGTTGCTCTTGAGGGCGAAGTATCTGGTGGACATTCGCAGCTACTCCAGGGTTCGCGGGCTGCCGATCTCACTCAGCGAACTCGCTCATGATCTTGAAACCGAGATCGATCAACTGGAAGGGACTGACTCGTGACCGCCGTCGATCAGCTGCATGCGGAGCTTGATCACCCAATGAGTCCAGACGCGCCTGGTGCCGCGCCCGGCCTGGCCAGCTCGGGACCGAGCTACCGAGGTCTCGCTGGCGTACCGCTGTCTCTCGAGCCCCTGAACCGTAAAGACTTTACAAGCGATCAAGAGGTCCGCTGGTGCCCCGGCTGCGGTGACTATGCCGTGCTGGCTGCGTTCCAGGGCTTCATGCCGGAGCTCGGGATCAGGCGCGAGAACACCGTGATCGTTTCCGGGATCGGCTGCTCGTCCCGTTTCCCCTACTACGTAGACACCTACGGTCTCCACTCGATTCACGGCCGGGCGACGGCGATCGCCACCGGTGTCGCGACGTCACGCGAGGACGTTGCGGTCTTCGTGATCACTGGCGATGGCGACGCGCTCTCCATCGGCGGCAACCATCTGATTCATGTGCTGCGCCGCAATGTGAACCTGACGATCTTGCTGTTCAACAACCGGATCTACGGCCTGACGAAGGGCCAGTACTCCCCCACCTCGGAGATCGGCAAGATCACCAAGTCCACACCGATGGGGTCCCTGGACAACCCGTTCAACCCCATCTCGCTTGCGCTGGGTGCCGAGGCAACCTTTGTTGCGCGGACAATCGACTCCGATCGAAAGCATCTGACAAGCGTGCTTCGGGCGGCCGCCGCACACCGCGGCAGCTCGTTGGTGGAGATCTACCAGAACTGCCCGATCTTCAACGACGGAGCATTCGATGCGATCAAGGATCCGGCGACGTCAGCGGATGCGATCATCCCGTTGACGCATGGCGAGCCGATCCGTTTTGGTGTCGACGGGCACCTCGGCGTGGTGAGGGAACAGCAGACAGCAGCCTTCTCGGTGGTTGAGGTTGACGAGGTCGGTGAGGACGCGTTGGCCGTACATGATGCTCATCTGGCGGACCCGTCCTTCGCCTTCGGGCTCTCCCGGCTAACCGATGCGGGCGCGCTGCATCGGGCACCGATTGGCATCTTTCGCGATGTCGACGCGCCGACGTACGACGATCTGGCCCGCGACCAGGTGGCGCTGGCCGCCAGCTTGGGCAACGATGACGACGCTCTCCAGACGATGATTGACGGCGGAGACACCTGGACCGTTCGTTAGCTTGTCTGCGCGAGCCATCGCCAAATCTCAGATTTGTCCACTCTGTCGCGGACCGCACGGCTGACAGGTTGGCTGACTAGAGTTCGCTCCATTGGGGACGACCGGTCAGGAGACCAACCATGAGTTCGAACAGCCCGTACGGCGGCCCTCAGCCACCGTGGCCAGGTCAAGGGTCGGCTGGCCCGGCGCGTGGCCAGTCGCCGGCACCGTACGGCTATCCGCAGCAGCCTGCACCAGGCGGCCCGTCCACCGGTTCTGGCTACTCATTCGGACCCTTCACTCCCGACCAGCAGGGTCCTCAGGGGGGCCCGTACGGATCGCCTCCGGGCCCATACGGTGCAGGACGAGCGCAGCCAGGGCCGCCGCCCAAGGGCAAAGGCAAGATCTTGATCATCGTCGGGGTGGCCGCACTCGCGGTCATCCTGATGGCCGTCTTGGCCGTGGTCGTTGCGACCGGCGGCGGGCCGGCCGCCAATCCTGGCGGCAACACCGGCACTCAGGGATCGCAAAGTGGTGCTCCGCAGAACACGCCACGGCCTTCGGATGCGGTGACGGCATACCTGCAAGCCCTTGCCACCGGTGACGCTGTCGCTGCCTTGTCTTACGCGGCCGATCCAGCGCCCACGGGTCGTCTCTTGACGAATGAGGTCCTCGCCGAATCCAGCAAACGTGCCCCGTTGACCGAGATCCACGTGCCGGTTGTCGAAGATCAGAGCGCGAAGTCAGTTTCTGCTACCTACACACTCGGCAACTCTGCCGTCAGTGAGTCGTTCGACGTCGTCAAAGTGGGAGACACCTGGAAGCTCAGCCGTGCCGTCAAAGACCTCGATCTCAGCTTCATTGTGGATGGGTCTGTTCCGGTCAAGATCAATGGTGTGAAGGTGACCGAGAACTCGGTCGCGGTGCTGCCCGGCTCGTACGCATTCACTACCGGACTGCCTTATGTCGGCTACGGATCCAAGAACGTTGTGCTGGTGAAGAGTCCATACGTCGAGGCCGACACCTATCGCCTTCAAAGCCAGCTCACCAAGTCGGGCAAGAAGGCCGTTGTCTCGGCGACCAAGAAGAGCTACAACAAGTGCCTCGAGGTGCATTCGCTCAATCCCAAGAACTGCCCGATGAACTTCGACTCGAAGTACCGGTACGACAAGAGCACCATCACCTGGCGACAAGCCGGGGGTGATCCGTTCCGGAAATCCGAGGTTACTTTCAGCGGAACGCAGGCTCGGATCGAGATTGCGCTCAATCTGAAGCTGACTGGCAGCTGCACGTATCAGGGCCGATCCGGTAACTGCTCGGGCACGCTCACCGGGAGATCGGTCGCTGTCGTCAAGGCGACCGACAAGCCGCTCAATGTGAAGTGGCTCTGACTGTCGAGTAGCTGGTCGAGTAACTGGCTACTGATCGGTAGCATGTGCCGAGTGACTGAGACCTCTGCTCAGAGACCTGCAATCGACTTCTCGAACTTCGACCCAGACGTTCGCATTCAAGATGATCTTTTTCGCCATGTGAACGGGACATGGCTCAACTCGACGGAGATCCCGGCAGACAAGCCACTGACCGGCGCCTTCATGGAGCTGCGCGATCAAGCTGAAGCGGCGGTGCGTGACATCATTACGACGCTTCAGAGTGGTGAGCCCGGCTCGGATGATGCCAGGATCGCCGACCTCTACGCCAGCTTCATGGACGAGGAAGCGGTCGAGAAGGCAGGTTCAGGGCCGATCTTGCCACTGCTGGCTGCGATCGATTCCGTAGAGACCCTGTCGGACCTGACACGGATGGTGGGTGGCTTCGCGCGTAAGGCGGTGCCTGGGCTGGTGGCGCTCCAGGCGGAGCCTGATCCTGGCGATCCGAACCGATATGTGATGTTTGCCGGCCAAGGTGGACTGGGCCTGCCGGACGAGGAGTACTACCGACTCGACGAGTACGCCGAGATTCGCGCTCAGTATCGGGCCCACGTGTCGGCCTCCTTCGCTCTCGCTGGCATTGAGGACGCCGAGGCTCAGGCGCAGCAGGTGTTCGATCTTGAGACAGAGATCGCCGCGACGCACTGGGACAAAGTGAAATGTCGAGATCTGCGACTGATGTACAACCTGATGAGCTTGGATGACTTCGCTGCCAGTTGTCCTGGACTGCATTGGCGGGAGTTCCTGGCCGGGGCTGATATCGCCGAGTCGAAGATGGGTGAACTGGTGGCGATGCAGCCGTCATTCTTCACCGAGGTGTCGAATCTCCTTACCGAGGACCGGCTGCCTGCGTGGCGGGCCTGGGCGCGGTGGAAGGTGATCAGCTCACTGTCGCCCTACCTTTCGAGCGCCTTCGTCCAAGAGAATTTCCGCTTCTACGGGACGGTGTTGTCGGGCACGCCCGAGCTTCGCGAGCGCTGGAAACGAGGAGTGGCGCTGGTGGAGGCCTCGGTGGGTGAGGCCGTCGGCAAGACCTACGTCGACCGCTACTTCTCGCCGGCCGCCAAGGAACGGATGGATCAGCTGGTCGCGAATCTGATCGAGGCGTACCGACGCTCTATCACTGATCTTGACTGGATGACCGAGGAAACCAAGGAGAGTGCGCTCGACAAGCTCGCCAAGTTCCGCCCACATATCGGCTACCCGACCAAGTGGCGGGACTACTCCTCCCTGGTGATCACTCGAGATGACTTGATCGGCAACGTGATGCGGGTCGCCGACTTCGAGGTCAATCGCGCCCTGAACAAGATCGGCCAGCCAATCGACCGCGAAGAATGGCTGATGACGCCGCAGACGGTCAACGCCTACTATCACCCGCTGAAGAACGAGATCGTGTTCCCCGCTGCCATCCTGCAGCCGCCATTCTTCAACGAGCATGCGGATGATGCTGTGAACTACGGCGGCATCGGCGCGGTGATCGGACACGAGATCGGACACGGCTTTGATGATCAAGGCTCCACCTGCGACGGCGACGGCAGGTTGCGTAACTGGTGGACTGACAAGGACCGCGAGGCGTTCGAGGAACGAACGAAGGCGCTGATCGACCAGTACAACGTGTTGGAACCAGCGCAGACGCCCGGGCACCGCATCAACGGTCGACTGACCATTGGTGAGAACATTGGTGATCTTGGTGGGCTCTCGATCGCGTTCATGGCGTACCAGATAGCCCACGACAGCAGCCCCGAGCCCGAGCTGGACGGCTATCCGCCTGAGCAGCGACTGTTCCTGAGCTGGGCTGCGGTGTGGCAGGCCAAGGTGCGTACCGAGATGCTGCTGCAGCGGCTGGCGACCGACCCTCATTCCCCCGCAGAGTTCCGCTGCAACCAGATCGTGCGGAACCTGCCGGAGTTCTACGCCGCCTTCGACCTAGCAGAATCCGACGCCCTCTGGCTGGATGAGGATCAGCGCGTCAAGATCTGGTAGCTATCGCGTAGCTCGCCCGCATCGGTCCGACGGGACGGTCGTAGCCGTTGGCAACGTCCCTCCCCTGGCCCGGTTGCCGAAACCTACGTTCACGTAGCTTGCTGGCGGTCTGCATAGGTTGCTACCTGTGCAGACCGCCAGAAAACCGTGCAGACCTTGGGACAGAAGCGCGGCGAATGGCTGCAGGTGCACGGCTCAGCCGGCGATGATCGTACGACCGCGTACGTAGAGCCGGTACGACTGGTCAAGCGATCGAGCGAGCTCCTCCATGGTGCGGCGAGCGCTGTGAGGCATGACGTCAGACCATATGAAGCGCGTCATCCCCCGAAGATCAGCACGCATCGCGTCTTCCCGCTTCTTCTCGCGAAAGATGCATTCTGAAGCAGTCTCATCGGGACGGAGGAGTTCTTGGTACTTGATCTTGCCGTCGAACTCCCCCAGGTGGCGTTGCTCCTCCCAGTAGAAGTCCGAGATCCCAACCAATGAGCCATAACGATCGACGACGTGGTACTGCAGCACAGGCATCGGGATGCCATATCGATGGAACTGGACTCTTGTGACCGATTCTCCCGGCGACTCAGCACGCGGGTCGGCCAACTCGACCGCCAGCCTCCCGCGACGCGATCCAGGAAAATACGCGAAGCGCTCTTGCAACCCCTCGATCGCTTCGCGCAGTTGCGGATCCTGGCGTAGCGCTGAGTCAGCCGTAACCACTCCGCCTTCCAGGCTCGACCGGCATGCGACTTCCCAGACAGCGCGAGCTGGATTGATCGCCATGATGCCGTCGTATGCTCCCAGGTCGTCCTCAATGTCTTGTGTGACGACATGGTGATTGATCTTGGCCGCGTGGTGAGAGCGTCCGCGATCAAGGCGCACCAGATGTACGACTGCGAGATCTTGGTCGTAGAGCGCAAAGCCGTGTAAGGCTGCGGCCGACGGCCCTGTCAGAGCCGCCTCTCCACGCTGCGCGGCCAAGGCCGCACGAGCGTGGAGAAGATGCTTGCCAGCGTCGTCGCTCGCGTTGTAGACATCAGCGGGCGCATACATGCCCCGTCGAAGCCGTACGATGAACCCCGCCCGGCGCGCGGCGGCGAGCGTACGGTCCGTTTCACCGCAATCGAGAGCCTGGCGCGGCTGAAGAATCCGCGATCGGGCCGGAGCAGGTATCCCGAGCTTGCATTCACGTCAGCAACCTTGGATGCCGGAAGACGCGGTGCGGAACCACCCCAGACCAAATCTGTGGATAAGTCGAGCAAGATCTTTGCCGCCAGCCAGCTGTCGATCAGGTCTCGACTGCCATCAGCTCAAAGGTCTGCACAGGTTGCTGACGGTCTGCTCAGGTTGCAACCCATGCAGACCGCCAGGAAGCTACGTGAACGTAGGTTCCGGCAACCAGTGAAGGAGGAGAGCACCAGGAGTAAGCAGCTGGTCCATGGGGTTCAGGCGGTACGGGTTACGACAGTTGTGCAGAGGTCGTCGAGGGCGTCGCGGGCCGGGCCGGCGGGCAGCGGCTCGAGGAGGGCACGGGCCGCTTGGGCGCGGTGGCGGACCTCCTCGCGGGCCTGATCGATGCAGCGGTGCTGACGGAGCAGATCCAGCACCTCGCGCAGTGTGGCCTCATCATGCAGGTCAGAGTCGAGCAGTTGGAGCAGTCGGGCATCGGCCGGATCGTTTGACTTGCGGGCCAGGAGCGTCGGCAGTGTCGGAATGCCTTCGCGAAGATCAGTTCCCGGTGTCTTGCCCGTCTCGTCGCTCGTGATGTCGATGATGTCGTCGCTGAGCTGGAACACCACCCCGATCTGCTCACCGAAGTTGGCCATCACTCGCTGCAGGTGCGGAGTCGCCCCCGAGATCTTCGAACCAAACAACGCCGAGGTCGCGATCAAGGAGCCGGTCTTGTCCGCAACCACGCGCAGGTAGTGATCAAGCGGATCCATGCCGCTAGGTCCAACGGTCTCGGCGATCTGGCCCTGCACGAGCCGGGAGAAGGTACGCGCCTGGAGTCGGACGAACTCCGGACCAAGATCGCAGACGATGTCGGAGGCGCGGGCGAACAGCAGATCCCCGACAAGGATCGCAACGGTATTCCCCCAGCGGGAGTTCGCGCTCACGGAGCCTCGACGTATTGGAGCCTCATCCATGACGTCGTCGTGATAGAGGCTGGCCACATGGGTCAACTCGACGACCACCGCAGCCTTGACCACGTCATCCGCGTCGGCGTGCGGGCCGATGTGGGAGCCGAGAACGACTAATAATGGCCGAAAACGCTTGCCACCGGCTGCGATGATGTGCTGCGCGGCCTCGGTCACCATGTCGGAGTCGGCTTCGGCGGCTTTGAGCAGTGCAGCCTCGATCAGCTCGAGCTGGGCTCGGATGGAGGCCTCGAAGACCTCGTCTCGCGTCTGTTCAGCCAGCACGCTTCCCCTCCATCGGCGTCAGCGGATGAACTCCCCTGCTTGCTGGGCCAGGGCCAACAGCGGGCCCGGAAACACCCCGAAGGCTACCGTCGCAACCAGGCCTACGCCCACCGCGGCCAGGGTGGTCCAGCCCGGACGTACCACGTTGGTGGCCATGATTCTCGGCTCGACAAAGAACATCAGCACGATGACGCGGATGTAGAAGAAAGCCGCCACCACGCTGATCACCACCGCGACGACAACAAGCCATTGGATGCCGCCGCTCCAGGCCGCGGCGAACACTGCCCACTTCCCGACAAAGCCACTGGTCAGCGGAATGCCGGCGAAGCTCAGCATGAAGATCGAGAAGATCACCGCAGCGAGCGGCGCCCGGCGCCCCAGCCCGACCCAGCTGTTGAGCAGGGTCGCCTCCCCACTGGGGTCACGGACCATCGTCACCAAAGCGAACGCACCGATCGTCGCGGCGCCGTACGCGACCAGGTAGAACATCACTGAGGAAATGCTGGTCAAAGTACCTGACCGGCTGCCTGTCACGGCCTGTGACGCTCCTACGAATGCGGTCATCATGAAGCCGGCGTGCGCAATCGAGGAGTACGCCAGCATCCGTTTCACATCGGTCTGGGTGATTGCCAGCACCGAGCCGACTACCATCGTGGCAACGGTAATGATCGCCATGAGCGGCTGCCAGTCCCACCGATCGGCGCCCAGGCCAACGTAGAACACGCGCATCAGGGCACCCACGGCAGCGATCTTGGTGCACGCCGCCATGAATCCCGTCACCGGCGTCGGGGCTCCGGCGTACACGTCCGGCGTCCAAGAATGGAAGGGAACCGCGCTGAATTTGAAGAGCAGGCCGACCCCAAGCAAAGCCATTCCGGCCAGCAGCAAGCCCTGACCCTGCGTGCCGTCACGGATCGCATCATCGATCGCAGACAAGGTGAAGGAGCCGGAGTAGCCATAAAGCAAGGCAGCTCCGTAAATGAAGAAAGCCGACGAGAGAGCGCCCAGCAAGAAGTACTTCAGCGATGCCTCCTGTGACAGCAGCCGGCGTCGCCGGGCGATTCCGCACAGCAGGTACAGCGGCAACGACAAGATCTCCAGCGCGACAAACATGGTGATCAGGTCGTTCGACGCCGGGAAGAGCATCATGCCCAAGACCGCAAAGAGCGCAAGCGGGAACACCTCGGTGTGTTCGACGCGGCTCCTGATCGCCTCACGTTCGGCAACAGTGCCTGGCACAGCCGCCGCCTGCGGCGTGAAGACGCTGGCGTTCTCGATCTTGGTTTCGACGAACATCAACACCGACGCGGCACTGAAAACAATCAAGATCGTCCACATGAAGTAGGTCGGTCCGTCGAGGGCCAACGAGCCGACCGCCACCACCGCCTCGTCGCCAGATGACCAGTTCAGCAGCGTGGTCACCAGTGCCAAGGCCAGGGATACGAAGGTGATGACGATCTGCACAGCACGACGCAGCTCGCGAGGCACGACTGCCTCGGCCAGTACACCAAGGCAGGCGCCTGCGAAGATCACCAGAACTGGAGCCAGCAGGCCGTATTCGATGGTCGGCGCGGTGATCTCCATCGGCACAAATGCAGAGATGATCATCAGCGACCTCCCTCGGCGCTAACCCGCGGTTGCGGATCAGTCACACCGACGTGTTGCATGGTGGCCTGGGTCGACGGTTCGATGATCGACAGCAGCGGCTTCGGATAGATCCCGAGCAGCAGGATAAGCAGCACCAGCGGGGCCATGGCGAGCCGCTCGCGGCCATTGATCTCGGTGACCTTCTCCTGGACCTCGTCGGGAACCGGCCCGGTCATCGTCCGCTGGTACATGATCAAGATGTAGAGCGCGGCCAGCACGATCGCCAGCGTGGAAATCACCGCGTACGCGGGGTACCGGCTGAATGTTCCGGCCAGCACCATGAACTCGGAAACGAAGCTGGACAGGCCCGGCAGCGACAGCGTGGACAGCCCGGCGAACAGCAGCAGGCCTGCCAGCACCGGGGCCACTCGATCGACGCCGGCGTACGAATTGATGTCGCGCGATCCGCGACGCTTGATCAGATATCCGGCCATGACGAATAAGGCGGCGGTGGACATTCCGTGATTGAGCATGTAGAGCGTCGACCCAGTCAGGCTCTGGCTGGTGAACGCGAAGATGCCGAGCACGATGAAGCCGAAATGGCTGATTGACGTGTACGCGATGAACCGCATGATGTCCCGGCTGCCGATCGCCAAGATGGCGCCGTACAGGATCGAGATGGTGGCTAGGACCAGTACGACCGGGGTCGCCCACTGGCTTGCCTCTGGGAACAGACCAAGACAGAACCTGATCATGCCGAAGGTGCCGATCTTGTCCATCACGCCAACCATCATGGTGGCGCTGCCAGCCGTAGACTCCTCCGCCGCATCTGGCAGCCACGTGTGCAGTGGCACCAGCGGCGCCTTGATCGCAAACGCGAACATGAAGCCGACGAATAGCCACCGGCCAGTGGCAGTCCCAAAATCCAGCTGGCTCAGGGTGCTCAGCAGGTAGCTCGGCTCCCCCGCATTGGCCGACTGCACATACAAGCCGATCACAGAGGCGAGCATCACGAAGCCGCCCAGTAATCCGAAGATCAAGAACTTGGCCGCCGCGTACGTCCTGCGGGGGCCTGGCCCGAAGCCACCGATCAGGAAGTACATCGGGATCAAGATGACCTCGAAGAACACGTAGAACAAAAACACGTCGGTGGCGAGGAAGAGGTACAACGCACTGCTCTGGACCGCGAGCACCAGAGCAAAGAACACCCGGGCGTCATACTTCGGAGCGAGCGTTGCTGCCCCAGCGGCCCCGGGCCCTACGACGGACTCAGCGGCCGGCTCAAAGTCGCGCCACGAGGCTATGATCACCACTGGAGTGATGATCACCACTAGCAACACCAGAGTAAGACCGAGGCCGTCCAGACCCAGTGCATAGTACGCACCAAGCGGCTTGATCCACGGCAGCTGCTCTACCATCTGCATGCCACCGCCGATCTTGAACTGCGTGGCGATGAGGAGAGCGAACACGAACGTGATCAGCGAGATCAGAAGCGCTACATGCTTGGCGGCCTTGACGCCTGTGAAGATCAGCAGTACAGCACCCGCGGCCGGCAACAGCGCCAGGATCGTGAGCCAGGGAATAGCCATCATTCGCCCCTAACCCAGCCGGCCCAGCACAATGACGACGCCGACAATGGCAGCACCCAACGTCATCGTGAGCGCGTAGGACCGAACGTAGCCGTTCTGCACGCGACGCAGCCGAGCCGACATGCCGCCAATCGCTGCAGCCGTGCCGTTCACCGTGCCATCGATTCCGTCGTCCTCGAGTCTGACGAGCTGAGACGTGAGCTGCTGTCCCGGGCGCATGAACACTGCTTCGTTAAATGCGTCGCCGTACAGATCGTTGCGTCCGGCCAAGGTGAAGAAGGACCGGCTCGCGGGCTGGGTCAACGGGATGTCGCGCCGCGGCCCGAAGAGCCACACGCTTATGCCGACGCCTATGGCGACCACCACGAGCGTGACGAGCGCGACGGTTGAGAAGTGCAGCAGGCTCGGTGTCTCTTGCGGGGCTTCGCCGCCAACGGCCGGATCAAGCCAGCCGACGATCCAGTTGTTGAGGGCTAGTCCACCGATCGCCGATGCGATACCCAAAAGGATCAGGGGAACCGTCATGACCAGCGGCGACTCGTGGGGCTGCACACCTTGCTGCCAGCGCTTGGCGCCGAAGAACGTCATCAACATCAGCCTGGTCATGTAGAAGGCCGTGATGCCGGCGCCCAGCATGGCGAGCGCTCCGACGACCGCGCTCCGCTCGAAGGCAACCTCGATGATGTGGTCCTTCGCATAGAAGCCGGAGAAGAACGGGAAGCCGATGATCGCCAGGTAACCGGCCGCAAACGTGACGAACGTGATCGGCATCAGCCGCCTCAGTGCCCCGTAATGCCGCATGTCGACCTCGTCGTTCGTGGCATGCATCACCGAACCTGCCCCGAGGAACATGTCGGCCTTGAAGAAGCCGTGCACGAGCAGGAGGAAGATCGCGTACGCGTAACCCGACGGCCCGATGCCGGCAGCCAGCATCATGTACCCGATCTGGGACATCGTTGAGCCCGCCAGGACCCGTTTGATGTCGTCCTTTGCGCAGCCGATCCAGGCGCCGAATAGCAATGTCACCGTTCCGACTACCACGACAGCCGTGCTTGCCGGCAACGACTCTGTGAAGATCGCATTGCTCCGTGTGACGAGATAGACCCCAGCCGTCACCATGGTGGCGGCATGGATCAGCGCAGACACCGGAGTCGGGCCCTCCATGGCGTCCAAAAGCCAGGACTGCAACGGCACTTGTGCGGATTTGCCACACGCGGCAAGCAGCAGCAGCAGACCCAAGATCAACGCGGTTGCGTCGCTCACGTTGGGCATGCCCTCGTTGACGTCGACAAAGGCCGACGATCCGAAGGTAGCGAGCATGACCATGACGGCGATGGACATGCCCATGTCACCAACCCGGTTGACCACGAACGCCTTCTTGGCCGCCGTCGCGGCTACCGGCTTGTACTGCCAGAAACCGATCAATAGATACGACGCGAGACCAACGCCCTCCCAGCCAACGAAGAGCACCAGGTAGTTGTCAGCCAGGACGAGAAGCAGCATCGCGGCGACGAAGAAGTTGAGGAAGGCGAAGAAGCGACGCCGCCTGTCGTCGTGGGCCATGTACCCGATCGAATAGACATGGATCAGCCCACCGACGCCAGTGATCAACAAGACGAAGACGATCGAGAGCTGGTCGATCAGCAATCCGACGTCGATTTGCCAGTCTCCGCTGGAGATCCAGTTGTACAGCGGCACCGACACAGCACGAGTCGCTTCGTCACGACCGAGCAGGTTGATGAAGTAGGAAAGACCAAGCGCGAAGGAGACCAGAGGCGCGGCCGCGCCGAGGTAAGGCGCCCATCGGTCGGCACGCCGGCCGACCAGTAGCAGGACCGCGGAGCTCACGGCGGGGATGGCGATCAGCAGCCAGGCCAGGGTGAAGAAGCCAGTGGCCGGCACGGGCGTCACGATCTCGAGTGGGAGCATCGCAGTCCTTCAGAACTTCAGCAGATTCGCGTTGTCGACCGAGGCCGAGCGACGGGTACGGAAGATGGTCACGATGATGGCCAGTCCGACGACGACCTCGGCGGCAGCCACCACCATCACGAAGAAGGCGGCGACCTGGCCGTCCAGTGTGCCGTGCATCCGGGAGAAAGCCACCAGAGCGAGGTTGGTCGCGTTCAGCATCAGCTCGACGCACATGAAAGCCACGATGGCGTTCCGCCTGATCATGAAACCGACCGTGCCAATAGTGAACAAGATCGCCGAAAGCACGATGTAACTTGTAGTGCTCACAGCTCGTCCTCTGTCGTGCGCGGAGTTTCCTCTTCAGTGATCGCTTCGAGCGTCTCGTCGACCGGCTTGGCGAGGCTTCGGCTGTCCAGGACTGCACCGCGTGCTTTCAGCGTGGCCGAGACCGAGAGCTCGGAGACACTGCCGTCGGGCAGCAGAGCCGGCGTGTCCACTGCGTTGTGCCGCGCAAAGACGCCTGGAGTTGGAAGCGGACCCGGATGCTGGCCGGTCTCTGCATAGCGCTTCAGCCTCAACCCGGCCAGGTCCGACTGGGTGCGGCGTTTGGTCAACCGCTCGCGATGAGCTAGCACCATGGCTCCGACGGCAGCGGTGATCAGCAGTGCCGAGGTGGCCTCGAAGGCGAAGACGTAGCGATCGAATATCAGCGCAGCAATGCCTTGAACGTTGCCCCCGTTCTCCGCATTGGCAGCAGCCAGCCCAGCCGCCGGACCGACGATCGCATTGCCAATAGCAAAGACGAGGAGTGAGCCGAAGCCGAGGCCGGCGAGAATGGCCAGCGTGCGCTGTCCCTTGATCGTCTCCACCAACGACTCTGCGATGTCGACGCCCACCAGCATCAGCACGAACAAGAACAGCATCAAGATCGCGCCGGTATAGACGATGATCTGCACCGCAAAGAGGAATGGCGCCTCCAAAGCGGCGTACTGAACGGCCAGGGAGATCATCACCGCCGCCAGGCAGAGCGCGGAATGCACCGGCTTGCGCGCCGCGATCATTCCCAGCGCCCCCAAGATCATCACCGGCGCGAGCATCCAAAATGCCACGGCCGCGCCGGTGACCAGCGGAATCAACAGTGGTGTCAACACGATCACCCCGCGTCCTTCGCCGCGTGCTCGCGGCGATACCGGAAGCCCTGGTTCATCGGGCGCGGCCGAGCCTCGCTGATATCGCCGGCGCGATCATCCGGCTGACCTGTCGCAGGCAGGCCGAGGAAGTACGTCTCCTCGTCATCACCCAGCCTGCGCTCGTGGGGCGGCTCCTCCATGCCGGGCAGCAGCGGCGCAAGCAGATCAGATTTCTCATAGATCAACTTCTCGCGGGTGTCGTCGGCAAGCTCGAACTCGTTCGTCATGGTCAGGGCTCGCGTCGGGCAGGCCTCGATGCACAGACCGCACAGGATGCAGCGCAGGTAATTGATCTGGTAGACGCGCCCGTAGCGCTCGCCGGGAGAGTACCGCTCCTCTTCGGTGTTCTGCGCCCCTTCGACGTAGATTGCGTCGGCCGGGCAGGCCCAGGCGCACAGCTCGCACCCGACACACTTCTCCAGACCGTCCGGCCAGCGATTCAACTGATGGCGGCCGTGAAAGCGCGGAGCCGTGACCCGAGGCCCGTTGGGGTAGTCAATCGTGAACGTCTTGCGGAACATCGTTTTGAAGGTCACGCCGAAGCCAGCGACGGGATCAAAGAACCCCATCAGGCCTCACTCCCTTCCTTGGCCGGCGCATCGCCGGCCGATCGATCTGACTGTTGATCTTCTTCACCGGTCAGAACCTGGGCAAACTCGGGCAGCACCTGGTCACCCATCGGCGGGACAGGATAACCGCCGGCGAAGGCGTCGAAGCCACCTATCCCCTCAGCTGCAGGCTCTGCAGCAGCTTCTTTGGGCTCCTCCCTGCCACCGAAGAATGCGAGACCGACCAGCACGGCAAACACCACCGCGGCCCCAAGCCAGAACGCCGCGGCCGCTGAACCAACCCTCCTGCTGGCCCAGCCTCAAGATCGCGATCATGACTGTCCAGACCAGCGAGATGGGGATCAACCATCGCCAGCCGAACCGCATGAACTGGTCGTATCGCAGACGCGGCAGCGTGCCACGCAACCAGACGAAGATGAAGAGCATCGCCAGCACCTTCACAAGGAACCAGAGCAGCCCCCAATAGCCGGTGTCGGCACCGGGCAGGAGATTGAACGGCAGCGGGGCGTGCCATCCGCCCAGGAAGAGCGTGACGGCCAGCGCTGAGACTGTGATCATGTTCATGTACTCAGCCATGAAGAACATGGCGAAGCGCATCGAGGAGTACTCGGTGTGGAAGCCCCCGACCAGCTCGCCCTCCGCCTCGGGCAGATCAAACGGCGCCCGGTTGGTCTCCCCGACCATGGAGATCACGTACATGACGAATGACGGCAGCAACTGCAGCGCGAACCACACCGGTACGCCGAAGACGGTTGCCGGTTCAGCTTGTTTGGCCACGATCTCCGACGTTGACAGCGAACCGGCGTACAGGAACACCGCGACCAGCGCCAGACCCATCGCGACCTCGTAGCTGATCACCTGCGCACTCGAACGCAACGCTCCGAGCAGCGAGTACGTCGATCCGGACGACCAGCCTGCGAGGACGATCCCGTACACACCGATCGAGGCGACCGCGACGATGAACAACACCGAAACCGGCAGGTCGGTGACCTGCAACGGGGTGATGATGTCGGTGAACGGCACTCGCACCAGCCCAGCCATCGGAATGACGGCGAAAGCGGTGATCGCCGGGATGGAGACGACAAAGGGTGCGAGCATGAAGACGACCTTGTCGGCCGCGCTCGGCGTGAAGTCCTCCTTGAACATCAGCTTCATGCCATCGGCCAAGGACTGCAGCAGCCCGAACGGGCCATTCATGTTGGGCCCCTGGCGGTGCTGCATGAAAGCGACGACCCGGCGTTCGTACCAGATGGTGAACAACGTCAGCAGCAGCAGTAGCACAAACGCGAACAGCGCCTTGAGCAGCACCACCCACCACAGGTCGTTGAAGAACACGGTCAAGTCCATCGGAGCAAGCGGGACTCATTGGCCCGCCTCCGTGTCGTCGTCGACTTCCACCGTGCGCTCTGAGCCTGTCGCAGGAGCTGCGCTCTCGACAGGCTCAGCGGGCATGACAGGCTCGTCGGCCCGCCCAATCGTCACGAGATCACCAGCGCTGGCGGCAAGATGCTGCGGAATCCCCAGGCCTGGAGCACGGCTTGGGAGCCACACGACTCCGTCGATCATCTCTGAGTCGAGCACGGCCGGCACGGTGATGGAGCCTCGGTCGTTACTGATCATTGCGACGCTGGTGATTCCGGCCTCCGCGGCGGTGCTGGGACTCATTCGTGCCTCGGCTGCACGTGCTGTGGCCTGAAGGTACGGCTCACCGTCCAGCGCGCGGCTCTCGTCGAGCGCCATCCGCCACGTGGCCAGCAGAGCGGTGCTGCTCGCTGACACAGCAGGCTCGCCTGCCGGGTAGTCGGGGGCCTCGGTACGATCTCCCTCCCAGCTCCCCAATTCGTCGAGTTCGGCGCGGGCCTGAGCAGTCGTACGGAATCCCAGATCTGTTCCCAGGGCGTCGGCAAGCGCGGCCAACACCCTGAGGTCGGTCATGTCGTTGGGTCGATCGATCACCATCTCGAACGACCGACGCCGGCCTTCCCAATTCACAAAGGTGCCTGGCCGCTCGTGCATCAGCGAGACCGGAAAGACCACGTTCGCACGCTCGGTGACCGAGGAGGCGCGGGTCTCCAGGCTGATCACGAAGTTGACTGCCTCAAGTCCTTCGAGCACGACTTGTGGATCGACGAAGTCGTTCGGATCCACGCCCGCCACGACCAGCGCCTCGAGCTCGCCGTCGGCGGCAGCGATCAAGATCTCGTCGGCGTCGCGGCCTTTCAGCGACGGCAACGACTCGACTCCCCAGGTCGTTTGGGTATCGACTCGGGCGGCGGCATCCGACACCGGTCTGCCGCCGGGCAGCAGATTGGGCAGGCAGCCGGCTTCCACTGCGCCGCGATCCCCCGCCCGGCGTGGTACCCAGGCCAGTCGCGCGCCGGTGCGCTCGGCAAGTCGCAGGCAAGCACTGAAAGTTCCCGACAGACCTGCGGCCCGCTCACCGACCAAGATCACCGAGTTGGCGTCGAGAGTGATCTCTGCCGGCCGATCGTCGTTCGCGCCTCCCTCCGGGTCGATCTGGTCGAGAATGGCAGGTTCGTCGCCGGGAAGGCACGAGATGAGCTGAGCGCCCATCTTGCGAGCCCCGTTTGTGGCGTAAGGCGCCACGGTCCAAGAGATGAGGTGCTTCTTGCGGAAGGCCTTGCGGAGCCGGAGGAAGATCATGCCGGCTTCCTCTTCCGGTTCCAGACAGACCAGCAGCACCGAACCGGCATTTTCAAGATCAGCAAAGCTGACACCGCGTCCGGTCCCGGCCACTGCGTGGGCCAGGAAGTCGGCCTCTTCACCGGAATGCCGGCGCGCCCGGAAGTCGATGTTGTTGCTGCCCAGCACCGCTCGAGCGAACTTGGAGTAGCTGTACGCGTCCTCGAGCGTCAACCGACCGCCGGTCAGCACCCCCACCGAGCTTCCGGCTGCTTGAAGGCCGCGTACGGCCACATCAATCGCTTCCGACCAGGAGGAGGGACGGAGCACGGCACCATCTCGCACGAGGGGCCGGGTGAGTCGGTCCTCGCCGTCTCCATAGCGGAGAGCGAAGCGGTCCTTGTCCGTGATCCATTCCTCGTTGACGTCCGGATCGTCCCCCGCCAGGCGTCGCATCACCCTGCCACGTCGGTGATCTACCCGGATCGCCGAGCCACAGGCGTCATGCTCGGCAATTGAGGGCGTGGATAGCAGGTCAAATGGCCGAGACCGAAACCGGTACTCCGCGCTGGTCAACGCACCCACTGGGCAGATCTGAATGGTGTTGCCAGAGAAGTAGGACTCGAAGGGCTCTTTCTCATAGATACCGACCTGCTGCAACGAGCCCCGCTCAATGAGTGCGATGAACGGATCACCGGCGATCTGTTCGGAGAACCTGGTGCAGCGGGCGCAGAGCACGCAACGCTCACGGTCCAGGAGGACATTCGGGGAGATGTTGATCGGCTTGGGGTACGTGCGCTTCTCGTCGGTGAACCGGCTCTCGGCGTAGCCGTGGGACATCGCCTGGTTCTGCAGCGGGCACTCCCCGCCCTTGTCGCAGATCGGGCAGTCGAGCGGATGGTTGATCAGCAGGAATTCCATGTTCCCGCGCTGTGCCTTGTCGGCGACGGGCGACGTGACCTGCGTCTTGATCTTCATGCCGGGTGCCACCTCGAGGGTGCAGGAGGCCTGCGGCTTGGGGATGGGACGCCCAGTTCCCCCATCGGGGACCTCCACCAGGCACTGGCGGCAGGCGCCCACCGGTTCAAGCAGTGGATGATCACAAAATCGCGGCACCTCTACTCCGATGAGCTCGGCTGCGCGAATCACCAGGGTGCCCTTCGGCACCGACACCTCGATATCGTCGATGGTGAGGGTGACCAGATCCTCGCGCTGCTCAACGGCGGCCCCACCTTGGCGGTTGGCGATAACCGTCATAGCAAGACCTCCTGTGCCACACCGTCCGCGAGCCGCGATACCTGCGAGCGGACATATAAGTGCGTCATGCTCATGCTCCTGCGGGCTCGCGAATAAAGATCGTGCTGCGCTCATACGGAAACAGCTCCCAGGCCGGAGTGTGCATGGCAGCTTCGAACTCGTCTCGGAAGTACTGGATGGCTGAGGTGATCGGTGAGGTCGCGCCGTCGCCGAGAGCGCAGAAAGACCGGCCGAGAATGTTGTCGCAGAGATCGAGCAGCTTCTCGATGTCGCCCTCCTGACCGCGGCCGGCCTCCATTCGCATCAGAATCTGCACCAGCCACCATGTGCCCTCGCGGCACGGCGTGCATTTGCCGCAGGATTCGTGCTTGTAGAACTCGGTCCAGCGCAGCACGGTGCGGACGACCGAGGTCGTCTCGTCAAAGCACTGCAGCGCCTTGGTTCCGAGCATCGACTTCACGCTCGCGATCGCCTCATAGTCGAGCGGCACGTCGAGGTGGGCGTCGGTCAGCAGCGGCGTCGAGGAACCGCCCGGCGTCCAGAACTTGAGCTGATGGCCCTCGCGGATGCCGCCGGCAAGATCAAGAAGCTGGCGCAGCGTGATGCCCAACGGTGCCTCGAACTGTCCCGCATTGGCAACGTGACCCGAAAGCGAGTAGATGGTCATTCCCTTGGACTTCTCGGTGCCCATCGAGGAGAACCAGTCGTCGCCATTGGCGATGATGCGATGGAACCGAGGCGATCGACTCCACGTTGTTGATCACCGTCGGAGCAGGCGTAGAGACCCGCGATCGCGGGGAATGGGGGGCGCAGCCGCGGCTGGCCCCGGCGGCCCTCCAGCGAGTCCAGCAGCGCGGTTTCCTCGCCGCAGATGTAGGCCCCGGCACCGGCGTGCACGATGATCTCCAGGTTGTAGCCGGTGCCCAGGATGTTGTGCCCGGCATACCCGGCCGAGTACGCCTCACGGACCGCCTGCTGGAGACGGCGTACCACATGCAGCACTTCGCCTCGGACGTAGATGAATGCGTGGTTGGCGCGGATCGCGTACGCGGAGATGATCACTCCCTCGACAAGGGTGTGCGGTGAGGCCATCATCAGCGGGATGTCCTTGCAGGTCCCCGGCTCGGATTCGTCGGCATTGACCACCAGGTACTTCGGCTTCGGGTTGTCCTGTGGGATGAAGCTCCACTTCATCCCGGTCGGAAAGCCTGCCCCGCCGCGGCCCCGCAGGCCGGAGTCCTTGACGAGCGTGACCACCTCGGTTGGATCCATCTGCAACGCCGAGCGCAGAGCGTCGTAACCGCCACGGCGTTCGTAGTTGGTCAGCTTCCAGGCGCGCTCGTCTGCCCAGTTAGCCGTGAGTACCGGCGTCAAGGGATCGGTCACCGGCCCCCCTCATCTGGTCGATCCGCCACGTGCTCTGGATCTGGAGCCCTCCAGCCACGCTCCTCGGCAATACGCAAGCCGAGCAGCGACGGCCCAGCGGCGGTCGGACCTTCGTCGGCACGTTCGTCCGGGAATCCAGCGAGCACCCGTTCGGCTTCCTTCCAGGTACAAACTCGAGCGCCACGAGTGGACTGAAGCTCGGCCCCGGCCCGCAATTGATCAACCAACTCGATCGCCTTCTCGGGCGTGGTGTTGTCGAAGAACTCCCAGTTGACCATGATCACGGGTGCGAAGTCACACGCCGCATTGCACTCCACATGTTCCAGCGTGATCTTTCCATCTGCCGTGGTCTCGTCGTTACCGATCCCTAGATGATCTTGGAGTCTGGCGTACACCTCATCGCCGCCCATGATCGCGCACAGTGCGGTGGTGCAGACTCCGACGAGGTACTCTCCGACCGGCCGCCGCTTGTACATGGTGTAGAAGGTCGCGACGCCGCTGACGTCAGCCGCGGTAAGACCCAAGATCTTCGCACAGGCCTCGATGCCAGCCGGGGTGACGCGTCCCTCGACGCTCTGCACGAGATGCAGCATGGGCAGCAGTGCCGAGCGAGCCTGCGGATACCGCGCCGCGATCGACCGCAGCTCTTCGAGCGTGGTCTCGGTGATCTTGGTCTCTGTGACGGCGTAGTCCAGGCTCGGCTCATCGAAATGGGTGACGAACTGCCCGTGACCGACGAGCTCCTCCGAGGCGACATCCCCGCCGGCGTGCCCGTTCGGCGACGGCGGTAGTGGCTCGATCAGATTGCTCATCGATCAACCCCTCCCATGACCGGATCCAACGACGCCACGGCGACGACCACGTCCGACACCATCGCGCCCTCGCACATCACCGGCATAGCTTGCAGGTTGGTGAAGCTCGGATCGCGGAAGTGCGCGCGGAATGGGCGCGTTCCGCCGTCGGAGACTACGTGGGCGCCAAGCTCACCCCGCGGGCTTTCGATGGGGACATACGCCTGGCCCGGCGGCACCCGAAAGCCTTCTGTGACCAGCTTGAAGTGGTGGATCAAGGCTTCCATCGACTGACCCATGATGTGCTTGATGTACTCGTTGGAGTTGCCCATGCCGTCGGAGCCGATCGACAGCTGCGCCGGCCAGGCGATCTTCTTGTCGGGGATCATGATCGGTGCGCCCCGCATCTTGTCCAGCCTATCGACACATTGTTCGATGATCTTGAGGCTCTCCCACATCTCGTTCAGCCGGATCCGGAACCGCCCGTAGGCGTCCATCGTGTCCCAGGTCTGCACTGCGAAGTCGTAGGTCTCGTATCCGCAGTAGGGCTGTTTCTTGCGCAGATCCCAGTCGTAACCGGTTGCTCGTAGCGGCGGCCCGGTAATGCCCAAGGCGATGCATCCAGCAAGATCGAGATGGCCGACGCCGGAGAGCCGGGCTTTGAAGATCGGGTTCTCGTTGCAGAAAGCCGCGTACTCCGGCAGGTGCTTCCGCATCCAGACGACCAGATCCTTGACGAAATCCAGCGCCTTGTCCGGCAGGTCCTGAGCAACGCCGCCAGGCCGGATGTAGGCGTGATTCATCCTGAGACCCGTGATCAACTCGAAGGCGTCCAGCACCTTCTCCCGCTCACGGAATCCAATGGTCATCACGGTAAGCGCGCCGATCTCCATGCCACCGGTGGCAATGCACACCAGGTGGGAGGAGATGCGATTCAGCTCCATCATCATCACTCGAATGACATTGGCCTTCTCGGGAATCTCGGCCTCGATGTCGAGCAGCCGCTCGACGCCTAAGCAGTACGTGGCCTCCTGGTAGAGCGGTGAAAGGTAGTCCATCCGGGTACAGAAGGTGACGCCTTGGGTCCAGTTACGGAACTCCATGTTCTTCTCGATGCCGGTGTGCAGGTAGCCGATGCCGCAGCGGGCATCGATCACCGATTCGCCCTCCAATTCCAAGATCAACCGAAGTACACCGTGGGTGGACGGGTGCTGTGGTCCCATGTTGACCACGATTCGCTCGTCGCCACGCTCGGCCTGCTCAGAGACGATCGAGTCCCAGTCCTGCCCGGTGACCGTGTAGACGTGACCCTCGGCCGCGTCGGCGGCGGCACCGAAGGGATCTTGTTCTGTCGAAGGGCCGGTGCGTTCGTCGGTCGTGCTCACGAGTACGACCTCCTTTGGTCTGGGGGAGGAATAGTTGCGCCCTTGTACTCCACCGGGATGCCGCCGAGCGGGTAGTCCTTGCGCTGCGGGTAGCCGGGCCAGTCGTCAGGCATCAGGATTCGGGTCAGTGCTGGATGACCGTCGAAGATGATCCCGAACATGTCGTAGGTCTCGCGCTCGTGCCAGTCGGCGGTCGGGTAGGTCGGCACCACCGATGGGATGTGCGGGTCGCTGTCGGGTGCCGAGACTTCGAGCCGGATGCGGCGATTGTGAGTCATTGACTGCAGGTGATAGACCGCGTGCAGCTCACGATCCTTGTCTGCTGGATAGTGCACGCCGGACACGCTGCTACAGAACTCGAACCGCAGGTGAGCGTCGTCTCTGAGGTATCGGACCAGCTCAGCCAGGCGTTCACGGGCAACATGGAAGGTGATCTCGCCGCGGTAGATGACCACCTTGGTGATCACGTCGCTGAAGTTGGGAACCAGCGCACCGATCCGTTCATAGACCTGATCCCACCAGCCACCGAACGGCGGGATGGCTGCGGCTGGAAACTCCACAACGCGAGCCAGGCCGCCATACCCTGAAGTGTCGCCGCTGCCCTTGACGCCGAACATTCCCTCACGGACCTGGAGAACCTCTGCGGTCGGTTCTGGCGTAGTGAGCTGGGCTTCGTCCTCCTCAGCAGCGGTTGCCCCAGAACCGACGTCGGGCGCCTCCCCCGTTAGGGACTCCGGCTTGGTTTCGGCGTCCGGCTCGGATTCGCCCTCGGGCACCGCGCCCTTGATCGGTGCCTTCTCGTCAGACTCTTTGTGGATGTCCGCTGAGCTTGTCGATGCGCCCACGTCTTGCCCTTCGACAGGCTCAGGGCGCATCTCTTCAGGCTCAGGGCGCTTCGCCTGCTTGCGCGTCCGCTTCCGAGGCGGCCTGCGCGGGGTGCCTTCGCTCATCGAAGCAGGCCCTTCTGCTCAATGAGGGCGGGTGCCTCCAGCTGGCGCTGCTCCTGCTCCTGGGCCGCCTCGATCGCATTGAGGCCGATCGGGGTGTTCTGCACCTTCTCGCGCAGCTTGAACATGGCGTCGATCAGCATCTCCGGTCGCGGCGGGCAGCCGGGCAGGTACATGTCGACCGGAACGACGTGATCAACTCCTTGCACGATCGCGTAGTTGTTGAACATGCCGCCAGTGCTGGCGCACACACCCATGGCGAGTACCCATTTCGGGTTGGGCATCTGGTCATAGATCTGGCGCAATACCGGCGCCATCTTCTGGCTCACTCGGCCAGCGACGATCATCAGATCGGCCTGGCGGGGCGAGGCCCGGAACACTTCCTGCCCCCAGCGACCGGAGTCATAGCGTGGCGCGCCGTACGTCATCATCTCGATGGCGCAGCAGGCCAGACCGAAAGTGGCCGGCCAAAACGCCGCGCTCCGCATGTAGCCGAACAGATTCTCAACGGTGGTCAGCAGCACACCGCTGGGAAGCTTCTCCTCGAGGCCCATCTCAGCCAACACTCCTGCTTGCTTGCATTCTCAATCCCAATCCAGCCCACCCCGTCGCAGCACGTAGAAGTAGGCGATGAAGACCGTGCCAATGAACAAGATCATCTCGACCAGCGCGAAGAGACCCATCTGGTCAAACGCCACAGCCCACGGATAGAGGAAAACGATCTCAATGTCGAAAACGATGAAGAGCATGGCGGTGATGTAGTACTTGACCGGAAACCGGCCGCCACCGACGGGCTGCGGGGTGGGCTCGATACCGCACTCGTACGAGTCGTACTTGGCCCGGTTATAACGGCCCGGACCAACCAGCACGCTGGTCAGGATGGTCAGCGCCACAAAGCCTGTAGCAATCGCCAGCAAGATCACGATTCCGATGTACGGACTCACCGGCCAGCTCTCCTTCCCAAGAAATGCGAGATGATCATGCCGCCGGCGCGATCCTGGACAGCGAATTGATCAACTTATCCATGGCGTCCCCGTCACGGGCGTCGGTCAGATTCGCGAGCAGCTTCAGCGTAAACCGCATCAGCCTCCGGCGCGGTAGCCCGTACGTGGTGCAGACACGCATCACCGCCGGATGGCCGATCAGCTTCACGAAGGCGCGGCCCAAGGTGTAGTAGCCACCGAGCTCGGCCTTGAGCTTGGCTGGATAGGACTCCAGCGCCCGCTCGGCCGCCGGACTGCCGGGACCACGTTCATGCGCCTCCGCCATCGCGCTCGCCGCAATCTCGGCAGACTCCATGGCGTACGCGATGCCTTCGCCGTTGAAGGGGTTGATCATGCCGCCGGCATCACCGACCAGCAGCAGGCCGCGCTCATAGTGAGGCTGGCGGTTGAAGCCCATGGGGAGTGCCGCTCCCCGCACCGGGGTGATCATGTTCTCACTCCGGAAGCCCCACTCCCGCGGCGTGTTGTCGAGCCAGCGCCTGAGCAGATCTTTGTAATCGGTCTTGCCAAAGGCAGAGGACGTGTTCAGGATCCCCAGACCGACGTTGCAGGTACCGTCGCCCATGCCAAAGATCCACCCGTATCCAGGCAGCAGCGCGCTCTTTCCGGGTTTGCCTTCCCAGAGCTCCAGCCAAGACTCCAGGTAATCGTCGCGGTGACGCGAACTCGTGTAATAGGTGCGTACGGCGACGCCCATGGGCCGGTCATCGCGCCGATTCAGCCCCATGGCCAGGCTCAACCGTGTCGAGTTTCCATCTGCGGCCACGACGATCGGCGCGGTGAAGCGGCGGCCGTCCTTGGTGCGGACCCCCACCACTCGCTCGGTGCGGGAGTCGATGATCGGCTCAACGACATTGCTGAGCTCATACAGCTTGGCTCCCGCTGCCACCGCGTGCCGCGCCAGCAACTGGTCGAAGTCGGCGCGCGGCCGGACCAAGCCGTACGAGGGGAAGTCAGCAAGATCGGGCCACTCCAGCTGGAAGGGACGTTCGCCGCCGTAGATTCGCAAGCCCTTGTTGTGTAGCCAGCCGGCCGCCTCCGAGGTGTCGATGCCCAACCGGATCAGCTGCCGGGTGCCGCGTGGTGTCAGACCGTCGCCACAGACCTTCTCTCGCGGAAACCGGCTCTTCTCCAGCAGTGAGACGCGAAGACCATGCCGAGCCAGGTGCGTAGCCGTGGCCGAGCCGGCGGGACCGGCACCAACGACGATGACATCAGCGTCGATGGCAGACGCGGTCGAACGATCGCGTCCATCAGTTGCCGCGTACGGGCCGAGCCCGTCCGAGGTGACCGACATGGCATCTCCTGGCGTTCACGGGACTTAGTGAAAAACTTCACTAAGTCATCATGGATGAGTCTACGACTCTCCGTGAGACCCTGTCGTCTTGGGCCCAAAGACACGTGGGGCCGTGCCAGATCTCAACTATGCAAGGAAGAACCTGCACATTTAGACATCACCAGCGTTGCGTAAATCTTGATCGTCGAGCTGGATGTCGAACCCCGCGGGCGGTCGGACAACGCTGAAATAGTGGGCCTCGCCGCGCTCCCAGAAACGCTGCCAGTCCGGATCGTCCTCGCGCCCGACGTACCGCTGGGCGCGTACCTGCGGATCGACGCCGAGATAGACCGCAAGATCAGTGAGGTCGGCTAGTTCCGGCCGCGCGGCGTAGACGCCCTCAACGATGACCAGGTCAGCCGCCGGAATGGTTTTCGGCGGTGCCAACCGACCGTCGTCGGCGTCCCAGTCGTACGGCTGGAACACGGCCGGCTGCCCGGCTCGCAAGGGCAGCAGCGCCTCGGCCAAAAGCCGCTGCCAATCGATCACCGCATCGACCACCGCAGCGTCCGACATCGCCGCTCGCTGTGCGGCGCTCAGGCTCGGCAGCGTGTGCCGGTAGAAGTCGTCGCCCTCCAGAACCGAGGCGCCGGATCGCAGTGCGACCGCGGTCGCCAAGATCGACTTGCCCGAGCAGCTGGGCCCATCTATGGCAATGACGACCGGGCGACCGACTCCCTTCCGGCGCTCCGCTGCCAGGTCCAGGATCGATGACACCGCCGCGGAAGATTGCAACCGCCAGGCGAGAAGTTGATCAGGCGTGTCGATGTCCCAAAGCTCGGCCTGGGTCAAGCTCGTGGGTGACCAATCCGGGTCGTAGCGCATCGAGTAGTCGCCGCGCCGATACTCCGGCGGCACCGCCGGGCCCGGCGGCAGTGAGCAAGGCACGCAGCCGCAGCCGGCCGCAATGCAAGCTGCAGCGGCTGCTCCCGGCCGCTGGCATCAATCCCGACGACCGCCTCGATGCGTCGACTCATCCTCCAGGCGGCTGAGCAGCATGCTGGCTGCCTTCCCCGCAAGCGGCGCATCCGCCGGGGAGCGTGACGATGGCATCATTCGACTCGTCCAGCGCTCGACGCAGTCCAGCCACGAGTGCTGCCGCCGGTCCCCCACCAGGCAGGCTCCTCCGAGGTGAAGATCACCGGCCGGGCCACCTCGCGGACCGAGCCGACGACGATGACCGTGGTAACCTGTTCCGGCAGCGAAGCGAGCGCACGGTCGAGCAACGGCTCACCGTCCACCTGCTGAGCCAGCTTGTCCGGAGGAAAGCGCTGCGACGCGCCACCGGCGAGAACTACCGCGGTGACGCGTCGCAACGAAGGGCTGGCTACTCGTCAGGGTCAGGGCTGTTGTCGCTTGGCGCCTTACCGTTGCTCTCTTCACTGGCGCTGTCGACACCGGCGGTTGTCTTGGCAGCAGTCGAGCGGACTCGCACGGCGTGGTTCCTGATGTCAACGAAGTTGTCCAGGTAGGCCTGATAAACCGATGGAATTCGGGATACGAAGCATGACCTCGTTGCTTTCCCGCAGGCTGGTCATGGTGAGGTTCTGCGAGGTGGCGTAGACGATCTTCTGACCTGCGGACGCCCTGATACGTGCCGTCGATCAATATCACCTTGTTGTGTACGTAGAGACCGGACCTTGAAAGGACGGGTGTTGTACGTGGGGATGTTGCCGTTGAGCAGCTCAGGAGTGACTTCGGTCTTGATAGTGTCCTGACTTCCGGGCCCATCGGGATAGATCACCTCGACATTGCAGCCCGCCTTCTTGAGAGCGGTGAGCTTCTGTGCCAGGTAAAGACGCGATTCGTCCAGAAGTATGTCGTGACCTTGATGGTGCTAGGGCAGCTGACATCGTTGAGGATGTTATAGAGCGTGTCCGAGCTCTTGGTGGAGCCCGCCCGTGGGAAGAAGTACTCCTTGAGGTTCCCGCTCTCCACGGTGTGGTAGTAGTCGGTGTTCGTCTTGTCGGGCAGCATGTCGTTGAAGTTGTCGACGTTGGCGTCGTAGAGGGTCTTGTCGCCGACGGTCGTGTAGGTGTTGTTCCACGACTTGCTGACGCCAGTTTCGGCTGGGTTCGCCGAGGAGTTCATGGACACATGCGTCGCGCCGCCAGTTCGGGAGAACAGGTAGAGCTTGGAGTGAATGAAGGAGGCCGTATTTGCCATGCAGCTGAACTTGCAGGTCCGGAGGTAGGTGCCATCGCTCGTGCCCGTGCCGAACGCGCTCCGCAATTGCCTGATTTGAGCAGTCTCGGTGTGGCTATCGATCAGTAGCCGTACCTGGGCGCCCCGCTTCTTGGCGGCGATCAATGCATCAGCCATAGGCTGGTAGTCGAAGGAATAGGCGACAACCCGGATGACGGAGCCTGATGGAACGTTGTTCACCGCGGCAATGATCTGGTCCATCAGAACGGTCTGCTGACTGCGCGATCCGGTCGGATCATTGAAGGCCGCACCGGCTGTCGGCATGTACGCCGCCTGCGCCGGCGGCACGATGACAGCGCCAAGCGCCAGGACCGCGAGCGCGACAACGGCTCGGACGAGCTTTCTCATAAAGAACTGAACCCCCGATTCAGTGATGGAAAGCAGACCCGCGATCCCATCCCCTGGTCTCCCGGCCCGGCTGAAGCAGCCGCACGCTAACACGCCTGACTGTCGCCGATCCGGCGAAATCTGAAGCTCATGGGGCACCTGTGGACGACACGCGGAGGCGATGCCAAGTTGTGATCAGATCTGTGGAGAACGGCGAAGGTCACAGCCTGATAAAGGTCGGGAAGTGCAGTAATACTGGCTGAGTGAAGGCGTTCTGGATGCTGCCAGCCGCCATGGTGCTGCTGGCCTGCAGTGCCGGAGAGCCGGCTACCGCCCCTCAGGCCTCAGCGCCCACGCCGACTGTCGCAGCAGCGCCGACCCAGTCCCCCTCCGCGACGGCGGCGCGGCCCAGCGCCACTCCGACACCCAAACCGACGAAAGAGCCCAAACCGCCGCACCCGATCTCGATGCAGGCCTTGATCAACAAGAAGTACGACGGTCGCAACCTCAAGCTAGGTCGGCTGCTGGGGGACTACGGCGCGTACAAGCGCTACCTCATCACCTACCGCGGTGACGGGCTCACGATTTCCGGCGTGATGAATGTCCCGGACGGCAAGGGACCGTTTCCGGTCCTGGTGCTCAACCATGGGTACATCGATCCCGACACCTACTTCCCGGGACAGGGCATGCCGCGGGAACACGACTATCTGGCCCGGCACGGGTATGTCGTGCTGCACACGGACTATCGAGGTCATGCGTCCTCTGACAATGACAAGAACGTCGATTATGAACTCCGGTTGCCGTACGCGGTTGACACGATCAACGCGGTCAAGGCGGTCAAGTCCTCCAAGCTGAAGTTCCTGGACAAAGATCGGGTCGGCTGGCTCGGACGCTCTATGGGCGGCGGCGTCACCTTGACCGCGCTCGTGGCTCAGCCGGGCCTGGTCGACGCCGCCGTCATCTACGCCTCCGTGAGCTCGCTGGCCGCCGACAACTGGAAGCAGTTCTCCCGACGGTCGGAAGATCGATCCAGGACCAATCGACGGATGGCGCGGACCTACGGGCTGCCAGACAAATCGCCCGAATTCTGGCGCGCGGCCTCACCGCGGCCCTACTTCGATCGAGTGACCGAGCCGGTGCTGGTGCATCACGGCATTCAAGATGACACCTGTCCGATCCGCTGGTCAGCAGCGACAGTCAAGGCCCTCAAGGCGGACGGCAAGGAAGTCACTTTCGTCAGATACCGCGGGGAAGGCCACACATTCGACCGGCAGTGGCAGCGCTCAATTGAGCGAACGGTGTCCTTCTTCGACAAGCACTTGGACTAGCCGAGTGAGTCCCGCATCGGGATCAGCTTGGCGTTCGACTCCGCAAGCTCGGCTGCGGGGTCAGATCCGGCAACGATTCCACATCCGGCGAAGATCCGTATTTGACGAGGGTCGGTTTCGCTGAGCTGGCCACAGCGGAGGGCGATCGCCCATTCCCCGTCCCCATTCGCGTCGATCCAGCCCACCGGTCCGGCGTAACGCTCACGATCCAGATGCTCCAGCTCGGCAATCAGCGCATCGCGCGCTGTCCGTAGGCGTCCCGCAGACCGCGGCGGTCGGATGTAGTGCCGCGGCAAGCGCCAGCGAGGCCACGCCCTTGTCAGCGACCCCGGTGATGTCAGTCGCCAGGTGCAACACATTGGGCAGCTGAAGCACGTAGGGCGCATCGGGCACATTCATGCCCGAGCAGAAGGGAGTCAGTGCTCGGGCCACGGAGCGAACCGCGTACTCGTGCTCCTCCAGATCCTTGCTCGACTGAGCCAGCGCCGCCGCGAGGTTGAGATCATGATCCTCGTCACTGGAACGGCGGATGGTGCCGGCCAGTACCCGGGAGGTAGCGAGACCAGCTTCGCGCTTCACCAGCATCTCCGGGGTGGCTCCAACCAGACCATCGACCAAATAGGTCCAGCACTGGGAGTAGTTCTCCGCCAGCCTGGCGGCAACCCATCGCAAGTCGATGTCGTTGTCGGCAAAGGCCAGCAGGTCCCGAGCGAGCACCACCTTCTCCAGCTCTCCGTCGCCGATACGGCGTACGGCCTCAGCGACAACGGCTTCCCACTCCGGCCCGCTCAGCCCACCATCACCAAAAGTGACGTTGCGCGGACGTTCGGCTGGGGTTGGTCTACTGGATTCGACTACATCCCCAGAGGTGGATCTGATCTCGGTTATCCATGCCTGACCGTTGCGGCGACCCACGATTGTCCGCGGCACGATCAAGCTCGACCGGCCGGCTGAGTTCGCGGGATCGAACACGAAGCTGCCGTACGCCATCAGGCCAGCACCCGCGGTCGGGCGGTCCAGCGCGGCGGTCACCTCGACCTGAGCGGCCAGCTCCGACCACCACTCGGCCGCCTCGGAAATGCTGGTGGGCTTGAGCCGAACCACCTCTCCCCATCCGACAAGGCCATCACCATGGCGTAGCCAGACGTAGCAGTCCTTTGGCGGAAGCAAGGGCCAGCAAGGAACCCGGATCCTCGATCGCATGCGTCCGCACGTGGAGCCGCGGCGGAACCGGAGCCGACGAGGTCACGGGGCACAGCGTAACTGTGGGCCGAGACGCGACCAATCCGGCCGGGCACCCGAAGCCCAATTTGTGATCGTTTTCACAAATGGTTGCTCGTTCGCGAACGGTGCGTGCACTGCCCGAACGCCTTGATAGCGCTAGCGCTTGCGCTGCTTGGCGGCCGCCGCCGCTTCCGCGCGCTGCTTCTTCTGGGCCTCCAACTGTTTTTGCTGCTCGGCCTGGCGCGCCCGAAGGGTTTCTGCATCCATGGAGTTGAGCAGGATGGCGGCCGCGATAGCTGCAATCCCCAGCGACCAGAACGGCGACAAGCCGAGCAGCATTGGCGCCGTTGTCAGCAAGCAAACGTCGAAGCCGCGGAACAGGTTGGTCACCAGACCCGGAGGGAACGCGCCAGCTTGGCTGGCGACCATGGGTGCGCCGAAGTCCACGCCTTTCGCCTGGGTCCAGCGCACGGCCGCAAGCAGTCCGGCCGCCGCTGTGGCAATGGCCATCAAGGATGCGTCGGGCACGGTCCGCTGGACAGCCCCGTCGCCGAACCCGAGGTACGCCGGGAGTAGTCGCCACGGCCCATATCGCCGCCAAGATCGCAGGTACGGCGATCGAGGCGAGCTTGATGCGCGCAAGGGAGAACGGCAGACAGCGAGCCAACCCACCGGTACGCGTCAGCACCCGAGCCCGCCCAGTAGCGGGATGGTTGCGCCGAAAAGGGCGAGTGCCGCAAAGACCGGGGTGAGCGTACTCATGCCCAGCGCGTCGGCGGCGTACGGAATGACGATCGTCCCGGCCAGCACGACCAGGGGCTGTGGGAACCGCCACAGCCGCTGCCATTCGCGCCAGACGAGTGCCTCAAGTCCCAATCCCTTGCCGCGTCTGGGGTGCACGTGACCGCGCTCTATAGCGCGCCGCTCGACAACGATGTCGCGAGCGAGGCCGATGTCCAGGGCGAAGAAAGCACCGGAAATCCCGCTCACCAACGCCCCACCGCTCAGCAGCCTGGTCCGCCGAATCCGACTCAGCCGGAGCCCGGCCAGTACTCCGCTGACCAGCAGCACCAATGCCGAAGCGACGATCATGATCACGCCGAGCTCGATGCCGACGTTGTCAAGTAGGCCCACACTGAACCACCCGGCCGCGACCCCCACCACACTGAAGAGGGCACCGACGCCCAGTAACACCGAAGACATAGGTCGCTAGACGCGTCAGGACGTGCCGTTCAACCCCCTGCTGAGCAGCGGCGAAGGCGACTGATGCCGCAGCTGAGAGAGCCGTGGCACCCGACCAGACCAACACTTCGACCGTCCCCGACCCTGTCAGGGCGGAGACCAACGCGCCAACTACTGCGCCACCCAGGAATGCCGCTGCTACGGCGCCGACGAGACGGGAGCTAAGCAGCTTGGCGCGTGAGATCGGCGCATCGAGCAGCCAGAAACCCTCGGCCGCCGACGCCAGTACCGGCCCGAACAGCCGACTGGTCGCCAGCGCGATCGCCACAGTCGGCCGCGAACGCCGCCCAAGGCAAGATGGCCCGCGCCGACAGACAAGACGCCGACGTGCACTGCGCGATCGTGCGCTGCGCCTTCAAGACCACGTTGACCACCATGGCGCCGATCATCACCGCGCCGAACACCGCGACGTAGGCATCACTCATCGCCTGAAGCACGTTGCGTGTCGCCCTGCCGGAACGCCAGTCCTTGATCAGCCGCTTCAGCTCACGAGGACTGGCCGGGGTCAACGCTCTCGGCTCAGCCGCTTCGTGGTAGGCGAAGTCATCGGCGCCCGCTTCCAGACTGCTCATCCGCGCGGTGCTCCGAGCTGTATCACCCGAGTGGCGACGGTGTCGACCAGCTCCGGCTCGTGGCTTGCGAAGACGATTGCCAGACCTTTTTGTCGCTCGGACTTCAGCCGTTGTGCCAGCCAGGTCAGACCTTCGGTGTCGAGCCGCTGCTCCGGCTCATCCAAGATCAACAACTTGCGGGGGCGCACGAACGCTGTGGCCAGTGCCAGTCGGCGACGCTGACCCGAGGAGAGAGTGCCTGGCAACTGCCCGGATTGCGGAACGAGCTGGACCTCTTCCAGCACCTCATCGACCAGTTCGTCCGGATCCGCGATCCCGTGCGCACGGGCCAGCAGGTCCAGATGCTCGACCACGCTCAGGTCAGGGAAGAAGTCAAGATCATCAATGACCGTGGCGACGTCGCGCCTGATCTCCGGCGAGGTCTCCGACATGGCATTGCCGCACACCTGGACGCTGCCATCGTCTGGCCGATCTGCACCGACCAGGCACCGCAGCAGCGTGGACTTGCCGGCGCCGTTGCGGCCCGTAAGCGCGATCGCCTCTCCGGTACGCACCTCCATATTGAACTTGTCGAAGATGGTGTTCGGCCCAAAGGCCCGTCGCAGGCCGGAGACCTTGAGGATCGTCGCACGTTTGGCCATGCAGGCGATTCTCCCCCTTTCCGGCAAGAAGTCCGGACAAGTCTCTGCTTCGGGGCTCCACGCTCAGTCACACCGACGCGCTGGGCGTACGCGCCAGCAAATGTCGCGCGGATCACCAATCCCCAAGTGGGTGCGGCGACGAATCCAGACGAGACAGGTATCTGTCTGTCGCCACGACTCGACATCAGGGAGGAAGCGCTGATGACCATGATCTGCACCATCGGCAGCGTGTTGCTGCAGACGTCCTAAGCAGGCGCCACCGATCGTGAGAGCGTCGATCTTGTGAACGTCTCGTCGTTGCCACCCGATTCGGAGGGTCAGCCTTCCGGATCTGCGCGACACCGCGGCGCGTCCAGTGGTCGCGAAGCTGAGGCTGCTCATCTCGTCGAGCTGATGACCCTTTGTTCCCGAGGCCACGAAGATGCTTTCGCTGAGCTGTACGACCTCACCTCACAGCGCATCTACGGGATCACTCTGCGAGTCCTCCGTTCGCCTGACCACGCAGCCGAGGTGACCCAGGAGGTATACGTGGAGGTGTGGCGGCAGTCGGCCCGCTACTCAGCGGGCAAGGGCAGCGTCATTGCCTGGATGACCACCATGGCGCACCGGCGCGCTGTCGACCGGGTGAGATCGGTGTCCAGTGAGATGGCCAGGGACGAGCGATATGCCTTCCATAGCGGCGATCGCGAGATCGACCAGGTATGGGATGGCGTGGAGCAACGACTTGATATTGAGAGGGTAAGGAAGGGAATGGCCTCGTTGACAGCGATTCAGCGGGAGGCGCTGACGCTTGCCTATTTCGGCGGCTATACCCAAAGCCAGGTAGCCCAGCTGTTGAAGCTGCCCCTTGGCACCGTCAAAACCAGAATCCGGGACGGCCTGATCGGGCTCCGAGATGCGTTGGGGGTGGAAGCATGAGCGAGATCCATGGCGCGGTTGGGGCTTATGTGGTCAATGCGCTCGACCCCGATGAGCTGGAGGAGTTCGAGGCGCATCTGGCCGTATGCGCAACCTGCAGCCGCGAGGTTGTGGAGTTCGGTGAGACGGCAGCCGAGTTGTCTCTGCTGGCGAGCGTGCCTCCGCCGCCTGCGGCGCTGCGCGGATCGATCCTGTCTGCCATTTCCGAGGTCAGACCACTCCCGCCGGAGCCTCCGGCCCAGACTGCGCCGGCGAAGCCGACCCCTAACGGGAACCCTGACAGTTGCGGCCGACATCAGGCACGCGGTCGATGAGCTGGCGCTGCGTCGGCAACAACGGCGTGCCCGGGTCCTCAGCGTCCTCGTGGCCGCGGTCGTGGCAGCGGCGGTCGCCCTGGGTGGTGTCGTTTACACCCTGGTCCAGGCACGGCAGGTCCAGGTGGCTCAGCAGGCGGCAGAGACCGAGCTGCTTACCGCCCCCGACGTGCAGACCTATTCGGCCACGATGAAGGACGGAGGCCAGATCTCGTTTGTGGTCTCCAGGAGCCTGAACCGTGCCCTCTTCATCGGCAAGGATCTGCCGGCAGTCGGCTCCGATCGGACGTACCAGCTGTGGACTCTCGAGGGTGAACGGCCAATCCCGGACAACCTGGTGGCCGGTGGCGGCGATCGTAAGGAGTTCTTCCGGGAGCCTCTCAGCGGGGTGACGAGCCTCGCGGTCAGCATTGAGGCCGCCGGTGGAGCCCAACAGCCAACGCCATCAACTATCCAGACAGTTACTCCGCTGTCCAGTTGACGGCCTCTGGTCTGTGAGGTGGACTCCCACGCAGCAACAATAAGTAGAGCACGCCTGTCAGTGGGGCATGGCAGGCTGTCCGTGTGCCTGACGCTGACTCCGGTTCGGCTCGCGCCACGCTCGACAAGCGGCGCGGGGACGTCGCCGCGATGTTCGACCGCGTGGCGGCACGCTATGACTTGGCCAACGATGTGCTCTCGCTCGGCCAGGATCGAGCTTGGCGCCGACAGGTGGTGCAGGCTGTCGATCCGCGACCCGGGCAGCTGATCTTGGATGTGGCAGCGGGCACGGGCACCTCGAGTGAGCCGATTGAAGAGCGCGGGTCGATTGTCATCCCGACCGATCTTTCCTTTGGCATGTTGCTGGTCGGCAAACAACGCCGACCCAGTTTGAGCTTCGTCGCCGCCGACGCACTGCAGCTGCCGTACGCCGACGCCAGCTTCGACGCGGTCACCATCTCATTCGGGCTACGAAACGTCGAGGACACAGCAGCCGCGCTGAGCGAGATGCGGCGGGTGATCAAGCCGGGCGGCACACTTGTCGTCTGCGAGTTCTCCACACCCACCTGGCGACCCTTTCGTACCCTCTACTCCGACTATCTGGTCGCAGCGCTACCCCGAATCGCGACGCTGGTCTCCTCGAATCCCGCGGCATATCAGTATCTCGCTGAGTCGATCCAAGCCTGGCCCGACCAACAGAGATTGGCCACCATGATCGAAGAGGCCGGCTGGCGAGATGTCGAATGGCGCAATCTGTCCGGCGGTATCGTCGCTCTGCATCGAGCCAGGTCATGATCAATCTGGAGGCAAAGGCAGTAACAGCGCCGCTGGGGACGATCCTGCTCGACGCGTACGCTGCGCGCAGTTGCCCGGTCAAGACCCAGAATGCCTTCAATCCCACCGTTGCCATCGAGGCGCCTGCCGACGGTGGCCCAGTCGAGCCCAATGAAGGGCTTGCCGAGCTGTTCGACGGTGGCGCCCAGTTCAAGGATGCGGTACTCGAGCAGCTGATCACGTCCTGCCAGGGACAGGTTGTCGATCTTCGGCCGTTGTCCTCCGACACCCCCGAGGTGCAGATCGAAGCCTGTGTCCGGGCCATGAGCTCCGGCGCTCACGTGATCATCGGTGGCTGCCTGCCTGTTGATCTTTCCGGCCACCGGGTTGGCTCGCCTGATCTGCTGGTCCGTAGTGTCGAGGGAGCAAACCGCCCGCCCGCCTACCACCCCGTGGAAGTGAAGTGGCACAGGATCATCGCGCGATCCCGGCCGGCAGACGGCGACGCGGAACAACCGCGGGTGCTGCGCTACTCGACCTTGGCCGACCCCAGAGCTGAAACAGCGTTGGGCATCTCGGGGTACGAGCTACGGATCGGTAGCCGGGCGGCTGATTTTCTTCAATTGGCTCACTATCACCGCATGCTCGAAGCCTGCGGGTTCGGTGCGGAGCAGGCGCTCGCAGCCGTCATCGGGACTGATGATCTCTTCGAGGCGCCGGTGCTGGCCTGGGCCGATCTCGGCGAGCCGCAGGTGCGGACCTTCTCCCGCAGCAGCCCGGAGGGTTGGCGGCTACGCAGCTTCCTCGAGCGCTATGAATACGAGCAATCATTCCGGATCAAGATCGCCGCCGTTGCGCAGCAGCAGACCGGTCGGCCCGACCAGGATCCCGAACTGCTGGTCCGGCCCATCGTCAACAAGGAATGCCCGCGCTGTCAGTGGTGGGAGCACTGCCTCCCCCAGCTCGACCCCGACGATGTCAGTCTGCGCATCGACAAGAGCCCACTTGACATGCGAGAAATTGCGACGCTGCGGCGCCACGGCATCGCGACCATCACCGAGCTTGCGGACGCCGACCTTGATCAGCTGCTGGAGTGGTACCTGCCTGAGGTTACCCATCGGGAGGGAGCCGAAGGCCGGATCAGAGTGGCGGCACGTCGCGCGCGAATGCTGCTGGAAGGCAGCTCGTTCGATCGGGAGACCAGCGGTCCGATTGAGGTGCCGCAGGCCGACGTGGAAATCGATCTGGACATCGAAAGCTCGGCGGATGGCCGGATATATCTATGGGGCTTCCTGGTCCAGCAGGCAGATGATGAGACTGCCGTCTATCACGAGTTCAGTCGGTTTGATGATCTTGACGACCGGAGCGAGGCCGCTCTCGCCGCCGATGCGTTCACCTGGCTGCGCAGTGTCGTCGACTCCACGCCTTCGGTGATCGTGTTCCACTACAGCGGATACGAAGTTGCCAAGATCAGCGAGCTTGCCGGACGTGATCATGACGAGTTGCTCACGTGGGCCGCCGCGTACGCGGAGGAACATTTCGTCGACCTGCTGGAGATTGTCAAGGCGCACTACTTCGGTGTCAGCGGCCTCGGGCTCAAGCTGATGGCGCGACATGTGGGCTTCAGCTGGCGCGACGACGATCCGGGAGGGCTGAACTCGCAGCTGTGGTTCGCCGAGGCGGTGCACGGGGACACGGCTGAGGTGCGCGGGCGGGCGCGACGCCGCGTACTGGAGTACAACGAGGACGATGTGATCGCAACCAGCCAGGTCAGAGCGTGGCTGCGAGCGCAGTGATCTCCCGATCAAGTGTGCGGCGGTGAGCCCGATCGATGACGGCGTCGACAAGCTCCAACCCAGCGGGAGCCTCCGCCAGCGCCTCGGCCAGCTGGTCGGCGGTCTGCACCCGCCGATAGGCGATCCCTGCGGCCGCCGACAGATCCTCGAACCGCAGTCCAACCGGTGTGCCGAAGAGTCGCTCGAAGGCGCCCATGTGCGCTGGTTCGCCCTGCTCCAAAGTGGCGAAGATGCTGCCACCATCATCATTGGCTACCACGAGCCTGAGATCCGGACGCGGCTCTTCCCTTCCAATCACCAGGCCGGTCGCATCATGCAGCGCAGTCAGGTCACCCACGAGCGCATGGGTCGGGCGCTCCAGAGCAAGCGCAATGCCGGCAGCGGTTGAGACGCTCCCGTCAATCCCGGAAAGTCCTCGATTGGCGTACACCAGTGGAGACTCGGAGTTGATGGGTGCGAGGTCGAGATCACGGACCGGGCTGGAGGAACCTGCGAACAGAACGTCGTGAGCGCCGAGGGAGACCCAGACTGCCGCAGCCAGCCCCGGACCGGTGGGGTATGGCTGCGCCGCTAGCATGGCGTCGAGGCGCTCGCGTAGCCCATTGTCCGCCTCCCGCCAGGCTTCGAACCAGCGTCGATCCCCTGGCTCGGGGAATCTCACTGCATCGGTCACCAAAGATGCGGCGCGTCCAGGATCGATCCAGTCCGCGTACGCGGAAACCACCACGAGCTCGATGTCGTCTCGAGAGAGCAGGCGAGTGACCGGCCGCGACAGGGTCGGTCGGCCAAATACCACGACACGCTCGATCCCCTCCGCAAGTGCCGAAGACAGCAGCAACCGATAGGTGGACAGTGCCGCCTCACCTCGGCGCGCGTTACTCGACGGCTCTGCGAACAGCGGAACTGCGGCCGCAGCGGCGAGATCAGCGATGTTGGCGCCCGTGTCGGGCCGGCAATCTCCGGCGACGATGACCGTCTGAGTGCCGTCGGAGAGCGTCTTCGGTTCGGCCGGCGCATCCGACGACGTGATCACCAGCTCGGGGGCTGGCGGCGGCCAGGCAAACTCCGCCGGCATCAGCGGCTCGCTGAACTCGACATTCAGCTGCGCCGGGCCGGGCATGCGCGTCCTGGACCCGGTGGCCGCCGTGATGATCCGGGCCAACTCGAAACGCCAGGTGCGATGATCAAGAGTCTCATCTGACAGCGCGGCGAATCCACGCACATGACGGCCGAAGAGCTGATCTTGGTCAGCGCTCTGGTTGGCTCCGGTGTTGATCACTGAGCGCGGCCGGCTGGCAGTGATCACGATCAGCGGCACGTGAGCATGCCAGGCCTCGAGCACCGCCGGATGTAGGTTGGCCGTTGCGGTACCCGACGTGGTCAGCACCGCAGCCGGTATACCGTAGCCCTTCGCAAGCCCGAGGCCCAGAAAGCCGGCAGTGCGCTCATCAACCCGGACGTGCAGCCGCAGCAGCCCAATGCGGTCGGCCTCGAAGCATTCGTACGCAAGTGGCGCACTCCGTGCCCCAGGAGCAAGCACAATATCGCGTACCCCGCGGCTGATCAGCTCCTCGATGATCACCCGCGCGCACGCGGTGGCGTTACCCACCGGCCAGCCTCCGAGTCTGCACGAGACGAGCCTGCCAGAACCGCTGCACCTGGTCATCGGGCCGGTGCCTGTCCAGCGCCTTCTGGTCAACGGTCAGATCGCCCAGCTTGATCACACCATGCACCGCGATCAGCGGCTCCACGACCAGATCATCAGCCAGCAAGGCGACCGTGTTGAGCCCGCAGGCATACGGCAGTTCCGGCAGCGCTGCTGCCAACGCGAGCCCGGCCCTGATCCCAATTGAGGTCTCCAGTGCGCTCGAGACCACCACCGGCAGGCCAATCCGCTCGGCAATCTGCAGGCAGGCTCGTACTCCCCCGAGCGGCTGCACTTTGAGAACGGCAATGTCCGCGGCTTGGCGCTCTGCCACCTCATAGGGATCTTGAGCACGGCGAATGGATTCGTCCGCGGCGATCGGCACGCTCAGCCCGGATCGCGCCAGGCGCCGGCGTAGGTCGGCAAGCTCGTCGACGCTGGCGCATGGCTGCTCTACGTACTCAAGATCGAAGCGATTCAGTTCTCGTATGGCGTGCAGCGCCTCGTCGAGGCTCCAGCCTCCGTTGGCGTCGAGCCTCACGTTTCCGCTCGGGCCGAGTGCATCGCGTACGGCCTCCACGCGAGCGGCGTCGTCGGCGGGCGTCTGCCCTCGCTCTGCCACCTTGACCTTGGCGGTGCGACAGCCGGCAGCACGAGCGAGGTCATACGCCTGCTCCGGATCTACCGCCGGAATGGTGCTGTTGACCGGGATCTCGGTCCGCAACGGTGCCGGCCAACCATGCTCGGCCGCCTCCTGGGCCGCACGCAGCCAGGGCACCAGCTGAGCTCCCTGATAGTCGAGGAAGGGACTCCACTCCGCCCAGCCAGCGGCGCCCCGCCACACCATGCCTTGACGTTCGCTGATGCCGCGAAATCGGGTGCGCAGGACGAGCGCGTAACAGTGGGGCGCGTCCAGCACGGTCCAAGTCTGGCCCAATTCTGTCCTGTGGTTAGCCTGGTCGCCGTGAGCGAAGCACGCCCAGGATCACCACGGCTCCGGACGGTTGAGCCGTCGGAAGTTGCCACAGCCCTGGCCGCTTCGATGAATGGCGGGCCGCCCATCGCACCGCTGCCGGCCGATCGGATCGAGCGGACGCGCGCGATCGCGATGTTCCAGCCTGATCACCCTGTGGTGGAGGCAGATGCGGCGGTGGTGGTTGCCACGTCGGGTTCGACCGCAGCGCCCAAAGGCGTCGTCATCTCCCGTGCTGCGCTTCGCGCCTCGGTCGAGGCAACCCATACCCGGCTGGGTGGGGCGGGCGACTGGGCGCTGGCACTACCCCCTTACTACATCGCCGGCCTCATGGTGTGCGCTCGAGCGGCTCTTGGTGGCACGCATGCAGTGCCGGCGCGGTCCGATCTGGACAACCTGCCGGAGGTGGCCGACACGCTGTCGGAGCGGCGCTACATTTCGCTCGTTCCTGCGCAGCTCGACAGGGCATTGCAGCGGGGCGAGGTGACCGCAGCTCTGGCCACCTTCAGCACGGTCCTGGTAGGTGGCGGCCCAACGGATGTCACCTTGGTGGAGCGTGCCCTGGCATCGGGGATCAGCGTGGTGACCACGTACGGCATGAGCGAGACCTGCGGCGGCTGTGTCTATGACGGCAAGCCGCTGCCAGGTATCGCCGTCGACCTCTCCGACGATGGTCAGATCTTGATCAAAAGTTCTACGCTCTTCGCTGGCTACCGGCTGCGCCCAGACCTCACCGCCGAGGTTCTCATAGACGGCAGATTTCACACTCGAGATCGGGGCCGCTGGAACGCTGGAAGACTAGCGGTGCTCGGCCGGTTGGACGACATAGTGATCACCGGCGGTCACAAAGTTGATCTTGCTGATGTCGAGCAGGCTGTGCAGCGATGGGCCGCTCATCATGACGCCCAGGCCGCCGTGCTCGGCATTCCTGACCGCGTGTGGGGAACTACGATCATGGCGGTCTCCGATTCGCCGGGCTCGCTCGAGGATCTCCAGTCCGTGGTACGTCAATGGCTGCCGGCGTACGCGGTGCCACGTGAACTGATATATCTCGATCGGCTTCCGTGGCTGGCGAACGGCAAACCTGATCGAGTAGCGATCAGGT
Source organism: uncultured Actinomycetota bacterium (assembly GCA_963734005.1). Classification (GTDB taxonomy): domain Bacteria; phylum Actinomycetota; class Actinomycetes; order Propionibacteriales; family Propionibacteriaceae; genus Microlunatus. Next base: position 437,977 of record CAVTFS010000020.1, on the reverse strand, counting down.
CGATGATCTTGAACCTCCGTGCCGAGCGGCAGGCGACCGCGTGACCGCCGAGACGGCTCCCCGGCCGACTGCGACGCAATGGCTGGCGGGAGCGCGACCGCGGACGCTACCCGCAGCCTGCTCCCCAGTGATCGCGGGGACGGGCCTGGCCCTCTTCGAGCAGGGCTTCTCCTGGGTTGCGGCAATCCTGGCTTTGGTCGTCAGCCTGGCACTCCAGGTAGGCGTGAACTATGCCAATGACTACTCCGACGGGATTCGGGGCGCGGACACCGAACGCGTTGGGCCGCTGCGGCTCGTGGGTTCGGGTCTGGCGTCGCCGCCGCTGGTGAAGAGAGCGGCGTTTGCCAGCTTCGGGATTGCCGGTCTCGCTGGACTGGCACTTGTGATCATGACCCAGTACTGGTGGTTGCTGGTGGTCGGTGTGGCGTGCATATTAGCCGCCTGGTACTACACGGGCGGCAAGCGACCGTACGGCTATGTCGGCCTGGGCGAGGTGTTCGTCTTCGTCTTCTTCGGGCTCGTCGCGGTTTGCGGCACCGTGTACGTACAAGTCGGCCGGGTGTCCCTCGCGGCGCTGCTCACCGGGGTGTGGGTCGGCGCCTTGGCTTGCGCGATCTTGGTCACCAACAACCTGCGCGACATCCGGGGCGATGCCCAGGTCGGCAAGCGAACAATGGCGACCAGGCTTGGAGACGCCAAGACGCGCATCTGGTACGTGATCTTGGTGGCACTCAGCGCCTTGCTGATCATCATCGTGGCCCTGCTGACCACCTGGTGGGCGCTCATCGGACTGGCCGGACTGGTCTTGATCATTCCTGCCGTCCGAGTCGTGATGTCCGGAGGCAGCGGTCCGGCACTGATCGGCGTACTCAAAGCCACCAGCCTCGCCGAGCTGGTGTGCGCGGTCGGATTCGCCGCGGGCCTCACCCTCGCCGCTCTCTGGTTCGCCTGACTCTCTCGGCGAAACCTACGTGCACGTACATTGCTTATGGTCTGCACAGGTTGCAACCCCCGCAGAGCGCATGAAAGCTACGTGAACGTAGGTTTCGGCAGGAGGGCCGGAGGCTCAGGCGGCGCAGGACTTGGCCAGACACCTGAGGCCTGGAAGGACTCGAGCATGGCCTGGTACGGAGCTAGCTCCCAGCCGCGCTCCGCGACCCAGGCATCGTCATAGTAGGTACGCGCATAGCGGCGGCCGTCATCGCACAGCAGGGTGACCACGCTGCCGCGCGTACCCTCGGCTTTCATCTCAGCCACCAGCTGCAGTGCGCCCCACATATTGGTGCCTGTCGAGCCGCCGACCCAGTGATCCAGCTTGTGGGTGCACCATCGCATCGCGGCAATCGAGGCAGCATCCGGCACAGCGATCATGCGGTCAACCAGCGAGGGTACGAAGCTGGGCTCGACGCGCGGGCGGCCGATCCCTTCGATCTTCGACCCGGCAGCAGTGACGGCGGCATTCCCGGTGCGCCACCCCTCGTAGAATGCCGAGCCCTCAGGGTCGACCACACATATCCGAGTGTGGTACTTCTTCAACCGCGCATAGCGTCCGATGGTGGCACTCGTACCGCCGGTGCCAGCTCCGACCACCACCCAGACAGGTATGGGGAATTGCTCCTGGCTCAGCTGCGCAAACATCGATTCGGCGATGTTGTTATTGCCGCGCCAGTCGGTGGCCCGCTCGGCGTAGGTGAATTGGTCGAGGTAGTGGCCGCCGCTGCTGGCTGCCAGATCGGCCGCCACCTCGTAGATCGCTGTTGGCTCCTCGACCAGGTGGCAGCGCCCGCCGTAGAACTCGATCAACTCGCACTTCTCGCGTACGGTCGAGGCCGGCATCACAGCCACGAACGGCAGGTTGAGCAGCCGCGCGAAGTAGGCCTCACTGACTGCCGTGGACCCAGAGGATGCCTCGACGAGAGTGGTGCCCTCGTTGATCAAGTTGTTGCACAGCCCGTAGAGCACCAGCGATCGCGCCAACCGATGCTTCAGACTTCCGGTCGGATGCACCGACTCGTCCTTCAGATACAGACTGATGCCCCACTCCGGCGGCAGCGGAAACGCGTGCAGGTGCGTATCAGCGCTGCGATTCGCGTCCGCTTCGACCTGCCCAATCGCCCACTCCGACCAGGCCCGGTCACTCAAGTTGGCCTGCTCCACGATCATCAAATTACCGGTGGCCGTCCGGCGCGTGTCATGCGCCAGATCGTTCGCCAGCGCATCGGGCTACGCTCGCCGCCGGGTTCGGTGAGCCCAAGCCGGTAGCCGCGCAGCGTCTCACGCCACGCACTCCGCGATCGCAGCCGAAGCGCCGACACACCCGTCCATGTCAACACATAGATCACACCCACCGGGAGCGGAAGGTTGCGCCTGGCGAGCCAGACCCGATTCCGTGCCTGATACCGGTAGAACTCGGCGTGTCGGGTGGGCTGAATCGCCGGATGATGGACCTCAATTTCGCCGTCGTAGCGAACATGGAGTCCGCCGTCCCATACACGCCAGGCCAGCTCGATGCCTTCGTGGGCGTACCAAAACGGCTCCGGCCAGCCACCGGCGAGCTCAAAGGCATTGCGGCGGATCGCGACGGCACCCTCCCAGACGTTCATTGCAGGACCGCTCCGAGCTGCGTCGCCAACGTGCAAGCGCGGAGTCCAGCGCCGCGGCGCTAGTCGTCCGTCAGGATCGACGACCCTCGGCTGGATCATGCCGAGTGTCGGGTCAGCAGCGAACTGCATCGCCATCCGAGCCAGGATGTCCTCTTCCGGAAGGCAGGCATCATCGTCGAGGAAGAACAGCAGGTCCCCTTCGACCAGATCCACTCCGGCGTTACGCCCGGCCGGAATTCCGAGGTTTTCACTTAGCCCGTGGGCCTTCACACCCTCCGGCAGACCCACCGGTTGCCACCCATTGCCGACCACCACAACATCGAGGTCGACCTCACGCTGGTCCAGCAGGCTGGCAAGACCACGCTTCAGATCGTCGGGTCGGTTGCCCATCGTCAAGACAACGACCCCAAACTTCGGCCGCACAGGCTCGCTCATCGCAGCCTGGACGATGCCAGCACAGCCACCAGATGACCAACCAGTGTCACGGCAGCTGCGATGACGAGTGCCGCGAGCAGGACCTTCGTCGCAGCACCGTCAACGAAGAGGTCAATGATCGCCGCGATGAGCACCAGGATCGACAGCTCCACTGAATGGAAAACCCTGTGAAACGGGATCAGCCCAGCCAGTCGCCGCGTGGTACGCAGGAAGCCCCCCCGCGGCACACGGACCTCATCGGCGTCGCGCATCTGTGTCAAGCCGGCGTAGTGCCGCGCGACATGCACCAGATCGTTCTCAACCTTGTTCAGAGCGATCAGCAAACCGAGCAGCAGCCCAGCACTGATCCAGATTCCGCTGAGCTGCAGCTCACCCGTGGCACGGATGCCTAGAGCTACGGCAATCCCGCACTCTGCCACGTAGTGCCCCACCCGATCGAGGTACACCCCGACTGGGGATGACGTTTGCCGCCAGCGCGCTACTTCCCCATCGCAGCAATCCAGCAGCATCTGCAGCTGCACCAAGATCACCGCGAGAATCGCGCCGAGCAGAGTTGGCCAGCCGGTAGCTACCGCAGCCGCGGCCGCAGCGATGATCATCAGCCAGGTGACGCCATTGGCACTGAACCCCGCTCTCAGCAGAATCCGTGTCAGATAAGGGGAAATGTCCCTGAGATAGGCATGAGCCACCCAGTGTTCGGCGGCCGCCCGGGTACGGACGCTAGGGGGCTGGGTCACCTCGCGCAGCTGTGCAATGGTCGGACGGGCAGGTCGCTCGGCGCCGACATCGAAACCCGCCGTCACCACCATCTCCCGTACCAACCCACGCGTCGGTGCCGCGGCAGGGCAACGACGGGTCCACGGGGCATCCCGACAGCCTATCGTCGACTGTTGTATCGACCCCCGGCCAAGACGCATACTCTTCGTTATGGCGCGGTATTTACCGATCATCATCATCGGGTTGCTGATGATCTACTGTGTCGTCGAGGTTGCTCAGGCCCCGCCGTACGCCGTCCGCCGGATGCCACGCTGGCTCTGGGCGACCGCGATCATCTGCCTGCCACTAGCCGGTGCTGTGTGCTGGCTGCTGCTCGGTCGGCCCACCCCGGAGTCGTCCGGCAGTTCAAAGCCAAAACCTCCCCCGAAGGCACCAGACGACGACATTGACTTCCTGCGCGGTCTCTGACTCGCGACAGGCTTAGCCCGATCGTTGGATCTGGTATGCGCGCTCGATCGCATCCTCGAATCGCTTCGTGCTCTGCTGAGCACTCACGTCCCCGAAATAGTGGTATGTGAGACCACGGAGCTGCTCTCTTGCTGCCGGATCTCCTTGCAGTGAGCGGATCCTCGTTACCACCTCTCCGGCCTCCGCGGCACCCAGCAGCGGCAGCGCATCCAGCAGCGGTGAGGGCGGGCGGTAGACGCCTGGCGCTGGCGCGGTGATCACCAGCGGCTTGCCGGTCGCCAGCCAGTCATAGGCAACCGCCGAGATATCGGTGATGCAGGCATCGGCGAAATCCCACTGCCAGCCATAGGTCTCCCGATCAACAAGGTGGCGATCGCCGGCCTTAGCGAGCAGGCCTAGGACAGCCCTATCAGCATCGCGATGCTGACGGGAGGCATATCCGGTCCGCGCATGCGGTCGGTAGATGACGCGGATCGACGGGTCAGCGAGCAGAGCCTCGATGATCGCTACGCCGTGACGGGCCAGCGACCCGTATGCAATGCTCGGCCGGTCACCCTCCCATGTGGGCGCGTACCACACCCGTAGGCCGGAGTCGCGGGGCCAAGGCGGGGCGCCTGGATAGCCGTAGTCAAGCTGCGGGCGGCCGACCGCCAGCGTGCGCTCGGTGGCGTCGAATCCGCGCAGCGCGCGATCAAGACGCTCACGACCAGCGTCACCGCCAACGAAGGTCAGGTCGTAGGCCTTGTGTTGGTTGGAGACGCTCCCGCCCTTGTCGCTTTCGCCGTGCCCAATCTGGATATGTACAGGGCTGGGGAATCGCAACATGCGGAAGTTCGCTTCGATCTGATTGAGATAGAGCACAACCCGGACGTCTCGCTCAGTGACCAGCTCTTCGAGCGCACCGCTGCCCCGCGCAAAGGCAAGCGGGAGACTGCTGGTCTGCAGCACCAGATCGCCGGTGTCCGGGCGGTCAACAATCACGAAGACCGGACGCTGCAGCGCGAGGTGTTCCAGCGGCAATCGCCACTGCTCGAACTGGTAGAAATTCTCCGGCCCGGTCGCGAAAAACACTGCCACGGCTGCTTCGGGGACGTCACCGCGCTCGCGCACTCGACCGGCAAATGCGGGGCCCGCCAGCCGATTGCGCAGCAGCGTGGCGGCCTGGCGAACGGGACGGACCGTGCCAGCAAGCCTGGCGCGCGCGTCGATCATGTGCTCGACGTCAGCTGAAGTACCGGAGCACCGCTAAACGGCAGACTCGGTGCGATCGCCACTCCACTCCGTGTGGAAAGTGCCTTCCTTGTCGACGCGGTGGTAGGTATGCGCACCGAAGAAGTCCCGCTGCGCCTGGATCAGGGCCGCCGGCAACCGCTCGGCGCGAACGCCGTCGTAGTACGCCAACGAAGAGGAGAAAGCCGGTGTCGGGATGCCGTTCTGCGCGGCCCCAGCCACCACTCGTCGCCAGGCAGCCAGGCTGTTGCCAACGGCTTCGGTGAAATAATCGTCGGCAAGCAGCAGGGCCAGGTCGGGATTTCGCTCGTACGCCTCGGTGATCCGATTCAGGAAACGCGCCCTGATGATGCAGCCGCCGCGCCAGATCCTGGCCATGGCACCGCGGTCGATGTTCCAGTCGTACTCGGCGCTCGCGGCCGCGATCTGGTCGAACCCCTGGGAATAGGCCACCACCTTGGAGGCGTAAAGGGCTTGTCGCACATCCTCGACGAATTGATCTCGATTGCCCGCGTTCCACTCATCCGTCCCAGCGGGAAGCTTGGCCTGACCGGTCTCTCGTTGCGGCACTGATCCTGACAACGCGCGGGCCATGGTGGCCTCCGCGATCCCAGTGATCGGCACACCGAGATCAAGAGCGTTCTGCACGGTCCACCGGCCGGTGCCTTTCTGTTCGGCCCGATCCAGCACGATGTCGACGAACGGTTTGCCGGTCTCGGCGTCGGTGTGACCGAGCACGTCGGCAGTGATCTCGATCAAGAATGACTCGAGATCGCCTTCGTTCCAGGTCTTGAAGATCTCGCTGATCTCGGGAGCTGACGCGCCAGTCCCCTGCTTGATCAAGTCGTACGCCTCGGCGATCAACTGCATGTCCGCGTACTCGATGCCGTTGTGAACCATCTTGACGAAGTGACCTGCGCCGTTGGGTCCCACGTACGTGCAGCACGGCACGCCGTCGACCTTGGCGGCAATGCTCTCCAGCAAAGGACCTAGTGATTCGTACGATTCGCGCGAGCCGCCGGGCATGATCGACGGACCGTTGAGCGCGCCCTCCTCTCCGCCGGAGACGCCGGTGCCAACGAAGTGCAGGCCTATCCCGGACAACTTCGCCTCACGCCGAATGGTGTCGGGGAAGTGCGCGTTGCCGGCATCGATCACAATGTCGCCGTCCTCCAGCAAGGGAGTCAGCTCATCGATCACCGCATCAGTCCCTGCACCAGCCTTGACCATGATCAGTACCCGGCGTGGGCGTTCCAGCGAGGCGACAAAATCCGCCATGGATTCCGATGCGATGAACGTTCCCTCTGAGCCCGCCTCAGCCAGCAGCGACTCAGTCTTGGCATAGCTGCGATTGTGGATCGCAACGCTGTGGCCATGCCTAGCGAAGTTCCGAGCGAGATTGCGGCCCATGACTGCGAGGCCCGTGACGCCGATTTGAGCAAGTTCAGCCATCGTTGGAAACTCTCCTTTGGAGCGTTGTGAGACGATCGTGCAGCGAGCGGGGTCGCTGTGCCGTTGGCTCAGCGTATCGGCTCCCGAACATCAACGGTCGGGCGCCGGTGGCTCCTGTCCGAACCTTGCGCTGGAGGGAAGGCAATGCTTCAGCCGCTAGGCATCAGTGCCGAAGCGGAGGCTATCTACGTCGCGCTTGGGCCCTTGCGGTCGGCGTCGGTAGCCGAGCTGGCACGCCTTACTTCGTCGACGCCGCAGCAGGTGGTGAAAACCCTTGAGGAGCTGAGGAAGCTCGGGCTCGCCGCGGATTCGTCGCTTGGGCACTGGCGCGCCTTGCCGTTGCTCGATGTGGTCAACCAGCTCAAGGCGCAACGTCTGTCGGAGATCGAGCTCGCGAGTGTGGCGGCCGAGTCGCTGGAGAGCCACCTCTTGGCGGCCGGAGCGTCACAGGCCGATGACGTCAAGATTCTCGTCGGGCGCGACTCCATCGTTGCCGCCCATCGCGAACTGCTGAACTCCGCACGCCGGGAGATCTGCGGTTTCGACAAGCCCCCGTACGCGCAAGCAAGGCCAAACGTTACCGAGGAGGCGTTGAGCGTCGAGCCAGAGTGGCAGGCCTTGGAGCGCAACGTCACGTTGCGGGTGGTCTACCACCCTGGCTTCGATCCTGATCGCCTGACCGAGCTCGGCCTGTTTGCGAACAAGGGTGAGCAGTCCCGCACCTCGCCCGTTCCGATGAAGCTGATCTTGGTCGACTCCCATATCGCACTCATCCCTTCGATGCGCTCGTACAGCCCAGGTCACGAGCTCCGCGCGTCCATCGTGCGACATGCGCTGCTTGTCGAGGCTTTGCAGTGGCTCTTCGAGGCGGTGTGGGACGCCGCCGTGCCGATCATGACCTCCGTCAACAGCGAAACCGATCCCCGACGCCAGATGTTGATCTCTATGCTGATGACCGGCTCTACCGACTCTGCGATCGCCAATACGCTCAACATCAACGTGCGCTCGGTCCGGCGATGGATTTCGGAGCTGATGGACGAACTGGGCGTAACGACGCGCCTGCAGCTAGGTGCCGCACTGGTACGGTCGGACGGCTTGCACGGCGATAGTGCGCGCGCAGGCCAGGCATTGTCAGCTCTTTGACGACTGCGAGCCGAGAACTCTGTCGATACCCAAAGCCACGCCCGCGGTCCTTAGGAGAACCGCGGGCGTCGCCCAGGGGGAGGAACTCCGAGCGGAACCTCGGGGAAAAGTTCCACACGGGCTGTGCTGGTTAAGCCACGCTCACTCGCGACTCAACCACCGGGAACGTCAGGTATCCCGGCTTCCTTTCGGAAGATCTGGTGCTCGCTTTGCTCAATGCAAACACTATCGGACTTTCCACCCGATTTCACTACCCTGTAGGCCCGATATATGTCGTGGCCCAGGCTTTCACGATGAGATATCAGCGAGGCCCAACGGATGGCAGCCATAGCGGGAGGGGCCCGTTTAGCCAAGACCAGCCTCCACCAGACACGCAGCCCGCGCGAGTCCGATAAGTAGAAGGGCGGCGCTATTCCGCGCCGCCGAGTATCAAAGGGTGTGACCGCGAAGCGTGTGTCCACGAAGCGTGTGACCGCGAAGTGTGTGACCGCGAAGCGTATGACCCCGACCTAAGGTGTGGCCGCGATGGGTTAAGGACTGCATGAGCTTTCCCTTCTTGCTGTCTCGCCGGTGACCGGTTCGTCGGCGGGCGAGTTTCTTGATCAATGTCAAGAAGGACGCTATGCAGGCGCTATGTGCGAAGTCACGCAAAAAGGGCAGCAGGAAGAGGACATGTCCTAAAGTGGACACGCCAAAATCGCGTCAGGTGCTTTGCACACTCTCCAACGCGTACGCCACTGGGTGCGACTCACGCGCACGCATCCTCGGTCCATGGCCCCCGTGGCCACAGAATCGCCCCATTCGCATGGTGGCCGTCACCGATTGCGCGCCGTCAATCGACCCACGGAACAGACTTACCGCCTCAGCGACATGGCCCATTCCCGAAAGTCAGCCTGAAACGTACGACGGCATGCCGTCAAGAACCCTGCTCAAAATTTTTCCCCCGATGGTCGGTAAAACCGAATGTAACCTGCCTGTGAGCATGCTGCAGGCGGTCGCAACGGATTGATCAAACCATCGCGACGCCCAGAGCGCGCCACATTTTTGTGCTATCCGTGGGGAGGCCGTAGTCAAGGAGCTGTCATGTCCTGCACCTTCGTTCCCCCGTATCTGCTGCAGCGCATCGCCTTGCGCGCCGGCACTCGTCATGCCTCCGCCTCCGGGAGGGAGACACTGCAAGTCGATGATCGCCTACGGGCCCGACGTGAGTCGCCACCGGGTCACATGGCCGCTCCACCCCTGCCCGTCACCAGAACGCGGGTCGTTCACACTGCCAACAACACAGAGTCGCTGCCCGGGGAGGCCGTCCGAAGCGACGGCGATCCTCCGGTCGGTGATCCGGCGGTAGATGAGGCGTTCGACTCGTCCGGGCAAGTCTTGGAGATGTTCGACAGCCAGTTCGGTCGGCAGTCCATTGACGGTCGTGGCGGCACGGTGTCCATCACGGTCCACTATGGGCGGGATTACGACAACGCGTTCTGGGACGGGACTCAGCTCGTTTTTGGCGATGGGGATGGCCAGATCTTTGACCGCTTCACCAAGCCAATGGATGTTATGGCGCACGAGTTCACGCATGGTGTCACGCAGTTCACCGTCGGATTGGCTTATCAGGATCAGCCGGGTGCCCTGAACGAGAGCATCAGCGATGTCTTTGCCTCAATGGCCAAACAGCGCATGCTCGGTCAAACTGCCGCCGAGGCCGACTGGCTAATCGCAGCGGGACTTTTCATGCCCGGGATCAATGCCAAGGCGCTGCGATCGATGCGGGAACCCGGAACTGCGTACGACGATCCCCAAATTGGCAGGGATTTGCAAGTGGGTTCCATGGCGGACTATGTCGAAACCGACGCCGATAGCGGTGGCGTACACATCAACTCAGGAATTCCCAACCGTGCCTTTGCCCTCGCTGCGCTAGACATTGGTGGATATAGCTGGGAGAAGGCTGGCCAGGTTTGGTACGACACGATGGTCAACGGCCAGTTGAGTGCGCAGGCCAGCTTTGAGTCGTTTGCGCAGGCTACGGTCACCTCTGCGCGTCGCCTCTTCCTGAACGACCCGTCGGTCGCCGAGAAGGTTCGGGCAGCGTGGGCCGAGGTCGGCCTACTCGATGCAGGCGCTGATCTCAGCCGCATACCAGGCAAGCGGCACCGGCGTCGGCCACCCAGGATCGAGCGACCAGCCTGCGACAGTCGCTGTCTGTCGCAGCGGTGGCTTTGCCGGCACCACCAAGGTCGGACAGTTGGATCTCAATGCCGATCCCGAGGGACCGGAGATCCGACATCTACTGATGCGTGTCGGCATGCAGGACATTAGCTCCACCCGACCGGCTCCAGATCGGTTCGTCTACACCGTTGAATACGGCGATTGGCGTCTCACGGTGCGGGAGCAGGACCTCACACCTGAGTTGCGCCGACTTGTCCAGGTCGTGCTCAATCGCGGCCGCAACTAGCTCGACCCGCACCGACCGCGACGCGCAGCAGGGGTTTTCGAAAGATCCCCTTCGATAGAGTGACCAGCGTGCCGACGGGGAGAGCGCGCGACCGAACTTATCCGCGCTCAGTCGGCGTGCTCGGGCACGGATTCCTCGCTGAGCCGGTCTTGCAGCGGCTGCTGCACGCGCTGCCAGAGGCGACGCACATCTGCGACGTACGGCCGGAATCCTGACCTGCTCACTCAGCTCCAGCGGCTGGGAGCACATCGTGCTGCAAGCGCTGCAGATCTCGCAGCGCGCAGCGAATACGTCCTCGTGCTGCTGCAGAAATTGGACGATCTTGAGGCCGATCTGAGCGGACCGAGCGGGCTTCCAGGCCGGGGTGCACAGTCCGACCATCCTCGTTGTGGGAGCGATCTCCACTCCAGACGACCTCCGCAATCTGGCCGGCGAACTGGCCGAGAAAACAGCCGGCCTGCTCAGGTTGGTCGATGCCCCGCTGAGCGGGACCCCGGCAGCCGCCGCCCGAGGCGAACTGTCGATCGTGGTCGGCGCCGACACCGGGCCTCTATCGGGACTCATTGCCCGTATTGGAGTTGTTGGGGACCTGCGTACGCGTCGGGGGTGTGGGCAGCGCCCAGATTGCGAACGCTTGTGAGCAGTACGTCATAGCGGCTACCGCCATGGCGCTCAGCGAGGCGGCGGTCATCGCCGAACGCGCCGGCCTCGATCTTTCTCGAGTGCTGCAGAGTTGGGAGCTCTCGCTGGCTGGGAGCCGAGTGCTTGGAGCAGCACGCGGCAAGCTGCTCAACCGGGACTTCGAGCCCGATCTACCCGCGGGGGCCGCACTGGCGCCACTCGAAGTCGCGACTCAACAAGCATGGCGGACCGGCACTTCAGCGCGGCTGCTAGGAAACGTGCGGGAACTCTTTGAGCTGTTGGATCGAGCTGGGCTCAGCAGTCAGGATCTGACGTCCACGTACCAGTACCTGGCCGCACAGCACCCCGAGCGCCGGGAAGCACAGGGCTAGTTGGGACGGCGCTCGGGGTGCGAGTGAGCGTTGGGAAGGCGGGCCAGGGCGGGCCGCCACTTGCGCGCCTTGCCGGCCCCGGGTTCTGCGCTCAGGTGAGCTGAAGAATCACGATCACCAAGATGATGATGACCAGGACACCGATGATGGTTCCGATAATTCCCCGGTTCATGGGCAGGACCTCCTTTCCAGCTTTGGAGGTACCCGCGTGCCGCGGATGTAAACACCTAGCGTCGCGCGACCGCTCGGAGCCGTCCGATCCATGGTCAGCTGACGTAGCTCAGGGTTCGCGAAGGCGAGAGCCGCGACAACAGGATCAAGAGCCCGCCAATCAGAAATGGGACTCGGGCGTTTGAGAAGTCGGTCAGGAGCCCGGTGAGGGCGTAGGTGACGGGGACCGCGGCCATGCTGGAGAAGGACAGCGCACTCATGACCCGGCCGATCTGACCGGTCGGAGCCAGTTGCAGCACAGCGGAGGTGACCAGCGTGCCGTAGAAACCGGCGCCGAGGCCCGAGCTGAGGCCGAGAAGTCCCGCAGCAACGAACGATGCAGACACCGGTAGCCCCAGCGCCGGCAGCAAACCCAGCCCTACGACGCTGAGTCCCATCGCCGTCAAGCCAGAAAGCGCGACGAACCCGGTGTGGTGGACGTTCTTGCGCCACAGCAAGAACCCCGCCCCCGCGGCCGCGCCAAGACCGAAACCCCCAAGAACCCAACCGACGGTTCGCACGCCCCAGCCGGTCTCATTGGCCAGCAACGGCACCCCGGCGATCATCGGCCCGGAGAACCCCAGTTCTGCGACGAATACGACGATCAGTAACGTCGCCAGAGTCCGGTAGCCGCGGATCAACCGGATCCCCGCTCTCAAGTCGGCCCACACCGACAGCCCCGAGCTCGGTTCAGCGTCGGGCACGTCCCGGCCTGGAGCATCCTCCTCAGGGATGGCCATACGCGTCATGGCCAAGAAGACGACCGAGACCGCGAACAACCAGGCGTTCACCCAGAACGCAGCCGCCGCGCTCGCCACGACGAGCAGCCAGCTGCCCAGTGGTGCGCCGGCGAACTCGGCGCCGCGCGCCACGATCGTCTTCGCTGCGACGACGCGAGTGATCGAATCACGCCGGACCAGGTATCGAGGGGCGCTGTTGACGGCGGGCAGGAAGAAGCCGTCGACCACCCCGAACATCACCGCCAGCGCGCCGAGCAGCAGCGGCTTGACCTCACCACCGGCCACGACGATCGCGAAGACGACCATGATCAAGGTCCGCAGCACATCTGAGGCGATGATGGTCAGCTTCGGCCCGATCCGATCGACGAAAACCCCTCCGACGAGCAACAGCGCGGCCTGCGGGATGGCACCCGCCACCAGGATCAAGCCGACGTTCGCTGGCGTGGTCGTCTGCACAGCGACCCAGGCGAGGGTGACCAGGTAAATGTGATTGCCGATCAACGAGGTGGCCAGGCCGATCAGCCACCGGAGCACGTGAGGCAATGGTCAACTTCCCCTCAGGCGAGGGGTCGATCCGTCACGATCTGCTCGACTGTCGTAGAGCTGGTAGCCATGCCAACATCATGGACAGGCGCAGGCAGGGCTCGGGTCAAGGCGTCCAGCCGAGCAGCGTCGCACCGGCGCGCAGGCCGCCGAACAAGATGACCGCAGCAATGACGGGCAGCAGCACAACGCGCCACGGGTGCCGGCGGATCCATACACAAGCCAGCACGACCAGGATCACCCAGACCGCAATGAAACCGATGACGGCCCACAGCGGAGCCATCAGACCGGTTGCAAGGAACCAGATCGACATTGCAAGCAGTGCCGGCCAGCGCGAGACCGCCCAGCACGTAGCCGATGATCGAGGGCCTGCTCGGTGCTTCCCCGACGGTCGCCATGGTGCTCACTCCTCCCAGGGCAGTGGCTTGCCTTCGGCCACCGGGGCTACCGGAATGACTACTACCGGCCGCGGCTGACGATGGGCCAGGTGGGCGGCGACAGACCCGGTGAGGAACTGTTTCAGCCCAGCCCGTACGCCACCCCGCCGGCTGCCGACGATGATCATCTCGACATCGAGTATGTCGGCCAGTCGGGTGAGCGCGTACGCGACATCGCCGGCCAGCTCCCGAAACGACAAGTCAATGGAGTCGTCGGCGACGGCGGCGCGAACCTGGGCCACCAGCCCTTGATCGAAGTCGGTGTCCTTCAGCTCCGGCAGGTCCGGATCCAGCGGCAGCGAGGCCACAGAGCCATCTGGCAGCTCCTCCACCACGTATCGTCCGGGATCGACATGGGCGCAGACCAGCGCGGCATCGAAGGTACGCGCGAAGCGGGCGGCATGGCGCAGCACGGCGTCGGATTGGCCATAGGTGACCCCGACCAGGATCCGGCGTTCTGCTTGATGTTCCGCCATTGCCTCACTCCAGTGCTTCGATCAGACCCTAGCGCCGGTCACGCACCCGAGCCAGGCGCTTAGCGTGACAATGTATCGCCACCGATCGGCCTGCGGGCCTCAAGCGAGAGCAGAGTCGCCTTGGTTTCCAGCCCGCCGACATAGCCGCCGAGCTTCCCGTCGCTGCGCAGCACTCGATGGCACGGAACGATCACCGGCATCGGATTGGTGGCACAAGCCGTGCCAACTGCACGTACTGCCCGTGCATGACCGGTCGCTGCGGCGACTTCGGCGTACGTCTCGGTCTGCCCGTAGTTGATCAGTACAAGGTGCCCGAGCACGGCCCGCCGGAACCCGCGAGCCAGCCGGAAATCCAACGGCAGCACGAAATCGCGGCGGTCGCCTGTGAAGTACTCGGTGAGCTGGCGAGCTACCTGATCAAGGCGACGCGGAGCCCGCAGAATGCGCGGGCTGATCAGCTTCGACAGGGTCTGCAGCACATGATCATGGTCCTCGCGCTCGTACGCGACCCTCACCAAGCCGTGGTCGGTGGCCGCCAGAAGCAGTGTGCCAACAGGTGAATCCAGTGTCCGGTAGGCGACGTCCAGCAGCCGGTTCGCTTCGGCCGCCGCCACAAGTTGATCACGGAGCCGAGCCATCGTCTCCCTATCGTCGGCAGCGATCGGGGCGAGTACGGGGTCTTTGGAGTTGATCATGAGCGGGATTCCTTCTGCATTGTGGGTGACTGGGTGGCGCGGTAGTGACGGCGGAGAGTGCGGATGCCGTCATAGGCGGCGCGTCGCGCCGCGTCGGTCGACCCGCCGACGAGCTCGGCAACCTCCGCGTACGGCAGGCCGCCCAAATGGTGGTAGGCAACCGCCTGCCGCTGCTTGGTTGGGAGCGCTCGGAGCGCCGCCCACAAGCCGTTCTCGGCTGGTTCCCACGCCTCGGCAGCGGTGCCGGTCTCCGCGACTTCGGCAACCGGCGTCGCCCGGCGAGTCCGGGCACGGAGCAGGTCAATCGCCTTGTGGTGAGCGATAGTGACCAGCCAAGCCTCGATGTTGGCGCCGTCGCCGAGGTCTGGATAGGCGCGCAAAGCGGAGAGAAAAGTCTCCGACCAGGCGTCGTCGGCATCGGGCCGTGCGAGCAGGGCACGGCACACTCGCAACACGGTCGGCCCATGCTCAGCCACGATCTCTTCAAACGGTCGCTTCATCCTCATCAACGTGTAGACGATGGCACGGGGCAAAACGTGAGATCAGCGGCGGCATCTCAGTTCGTAGCGGTATTCAACCAAACGGTTGACAACTCCGAGAGTCCGACATAAGCTCCTAATCAACCAAACGGTTGAATAAGCCAGGCAAGGAGGTGGCCATGAGCGAGGACCGACTCTCACGGGTCTTTGCCGCGCTGGCCGACCCGACACGGCGTGACATTGTGGCTCGGCTCTCAGTTGGGGACGCCACGGTTGGCCAGCTGGCGGCCCCGTATAACGTGTCGATTCAAGCCGTGTCCAAGCACCTCAAGGTGCTCGAGGACGCAGGGCTGGTGAGCCGCAGTCAAGATGCGCAACGCCGGCCGCGCCACCTCGAGGCCGAAGTCTTCGACCTCATGACCGCCTGGATCGAGCGATATCGGCGGCAAGCCGAGGAGCGATACCGCCGGCTCGATGCCGTACTGGCCTCCATGGCCGACGAAAGTGAACCAATCATCAACAAAGGAGCAGCATCATGAGCACCAACGCTACGCACGAAACCACGACGCGGGAGACCACGATCGAGGCTGATCCGAACCTGCCGACAATCCGCATCATTCGAGACTTCGACGCGCCGCGCGACAAGGTCTTCAAGGCATGGATCGACCCCGAGTTGGTCGCCCAGTGGCTCGGCCCAAAGAGCACCGAGATGAGGATCGACCAGTGGAACGCAGGCACTGGAGGTAACTATCGCTATGCAGCGTTGCAGGACGGCGAGGAGGTGGCCGCCTTCTACGGCTCCTTCCATGAGGTGCGACTGAACGAGAGGCTGGTCCAGACCTTCACCTGGGAGGGCATGCCCGATGGCGTCAGCTTGGAGACCATGACCTTTGAAGACCTTGGAGACGGCCGGACCAGAACGATCGGTCTCTCTGTAGTCGAGAACCTCGAGGCTCGCGACGGAATCATGGCAAGCGGCATGGAGGTGGGCGTCTACGAGGGTTACGAGAAGCTGGATGCCCTCCTCGCCAAGGGCTGAGTGATTCCGACGTGTCAGCGTCTCAGACGGCCTCCTATAGCCCACTGAGACGCTGACACGTCTTGCGAGGTTTCTACGCCGGCTGCCCCACACGCCGGCTGGGCTGCTCGGTTTGCCGAAAGCCGGAGCGGGTACGCCTCAGCCGACACCTGATCTGCTTGGCCGTAGCGGCGCCGAGAGGAGGGGGCACGAATGACTGGTTCGATCGGAAGCTTGCTGCTGCTGGGCGCCAGTGGCGATTTGTCCGGACGGTTGCTGTTGCCGGCCTTCGGCCAGCTACTCGACCGTGAAGAGGCCCGCCGGGAGGTCATGCTGGTGGGCGCTGGCGCCGAGGACTGGGACGAAAATGCGTGGCAGGAACGAGTTCGGACGTCATTCTCAGACGCCAAGGTTTCCGATGAGGCGCTGCAGAGTGTGCTGGACACGACGCGATACACGAAAGCCGACGTCACGAGGGCAGAGGACCTGCAGTCGCTGATCGATTCTTGCCCATCGCCGCCTGCCCTGTACTTTGCGCTCCCTCCTTCGGTGACCGCCGCTGCATGTAAGGCCCTTCAGCAGGTGTCGCTGCCGGAGGGGACGAATCTGGTGCTGGAGAAGCCTTTCGGCACCGACCAGGAAGGCGCCACCAGCCTGAACAAGTTGCTTGCCGAATTGGTTCCCGAAGATCAGGTGCATCGGGTTGATCACTTCCTGGGCCGCTCGACCGTGCTCAACCTGCTAGGTGTTCGATTCGCGAACCGCCTGTTCGAACCGGTGTGGAGCAATGAGTACATCGATCACGTGGACATTGTGTTCGACGAGCAACTCACCCTGGAGAACCGGGCGCGCTACTACGACCACGCCGGCGCGCTGATGGACATGATCCAAAGCCATCTGCTCCAGGTACTGGCTCTGACGGCAATGGAGCCGATCGCCACGGTCAAAGCAGTGGATGTGAGGGACGCCAAGGCCCAGGTGCTGCGCGCCTGCCGACCCTGGGACGACGACCCGGTTGGGTCAGGACGCCAGGCTCGCTACACGCACGGTTCCATCGACGACCGCGACGTGCCCGATTACACCGCGGAGCCTGGCGTCGACCCCACCCGGAACACTGAGACGCTCGCTGAGCTGGTCGTGCAGGTTGACAACTGGCGCTGGTCAGGCGTTCCCTTTCGGCTGCGGTCCGGCAAGGCGCTGCGGGAACGTCGCAAAGAAGTGCTGGTGACCTTCAAATCCGTGCCGCACCTGCCGACCGGGTTGGAGGGGAAGCCAATTCCGGACCGACTGCGGCTGACCATGGCGCCGGACCGGATGGCGCTGGAAGTAAACATCAATGGTCCGAATGATCCATTGGTGCTGGATCGAGTCTCGCTGGTCGCCGATCTCCACCCTGGCCGGCTGCCGGCCTACGGGGAAGTGCTGGCAGGGGTACTGGATGGTGACCCGTTGCTCTCGGTGCGCGGTGACAGCGCCGAGGAATGCTGGCGCATTGTGGATCCGGTACTGCGGGCGTGGCGCGAGGGAAAGGTGCCGATGGACGAGTACGCCGCCGGATCGGATGGCCCGTCAAGCTGGGAGTGACCTGACCCGATTCTCACAGCGGGGTTAGCTCTAGCGCGGTCCAGGAGATCGGCGGTAGGTCGACCGTGAGCACGCCGCTGGCGATGCGGGCTGACTGGTTGGGGCTCGGGACGACGCGCTGTTGGTGCTGGAGGGTATTGGTGGCGGTCGGGTCGTGGTCGGCGAGGGTGGTGGTTTCGCCGAGCCTGACCGGCTCGAGCGAGCCGACATCGATGGAGACGGTGATGGGCGCGTCCATGCCGCGATGGACCAGGAACACGGCGACCGAGCCGGTGTCGTGGTCGATGGTTGCAACGGCGTCGAGAGCGGCACAGTTGCGTACTCCGCCGTCTGGTAGCTCGGGCTCTCGACGGCGAGCCGCAGCACCGAACCACAGGCCAGGCGCGCGGTAATCGCGAACGGAAAAAAGATGGTTTGCCGCCACGCCGGCCCACCCGGCTCGGTCATGATCGGGGCGATCACGTTGACCAGCTGAGCGAGACATGCGGCCTGCACCCGATCGGCGTGCTTCAGCAAACAGATGAGCAGGCTGCCGACCACCACCGCGTCGGTTACCGAGTACTGGTCTTCCAGCAGCCGGGGCGCGTATGGCCAATTGTCCAGGCCGGTAATCCTTCCGCTCTCGTGGTAGCGGTCGACTGTACCAGACATTCCACTCATCGAAGGAGATGGCGATTCTCCGCTCACTGCGCCGCGCGGCCTTCACCGAGTCCGCGGTGGCGATCACCGCCTCGATGAAGGCCTCCATATCCACCGCCGAAGCCAAGAAGCTGCCCCGATCACCCTCACGCTGCTGGTAATAGGCATGGCAGGAAATGAAGTCCACATCGTCGTAGCAGTGCTCCAACACCACACGCTCCCACGTGCCGAAGGTCGGCATCGACCGGCTGGAGCTGCCGCAGACCACAAGCTCCAGGCCCGGATCCAACTGCCGCATCGCGCTCGCCGCTCGGCTTGCGATCTTGCCGTAATCCTCGGCGCTGCGATGACCGAGCTGCCACGGCCCATCCATCTCATTCCCGAGGCACCACATCCGCACGCCGAACGGCTCCGGTGAGCCGTTGGCGGCCCGCAGGTCGGCCAGCGCAGAGCCGGCACTGATGTTGGCGTACTCCAGCAGGTCGAGCGCCTCAAGGACGCCGCGGGTGCCGAGATTGAGCGCCAGCATCAGCTCCACTCCTTGTCGCTCACACCAGCCCGCGAACTCGTGCAGCCCAACCTGATTCGTCTCCAGCGAATGCCATGCAAGATCGAGCCGCTGCGGGCGCCGCCCCCGCGGGCCGACACCGTCCTCCCACCGATAGCCCGACACGAAGTTGCCACCCGGGTAACGGACCGTGGTCACCCCCAGCTCACGTACCAGGTCCATTACGTCCGAACGGAACCCGTCCGCATCCGCAGACCGATGCCCCGGCTCATAAATCCCGTCGTAGACACACCGACCCAGGTGCTCAACAAAGGAACCGAACAGACGACGATTCAGTGGACCAACGGTGTAGGCAGGATCGACGACAATCCGTGCTGAAGGCATTGGTTAGTTGCTGGCCGCTCGAAGCTGTGCTGTGGAATCACGAACGACCAGCGTTGCGGCCAGTTCGACTCGAACAGAGGCCGGATCCCGTCCTTCCATCTGATCAGCGAGAAGCTGATAGGCCACTTCGCCCATCTGTACGAACGGCTGCCGCACAGTTGTCAGCTGCGGCGACGACGCTGACGCGTACATGCTGTCGTCAAAGCCCACGACGCTGAGATCGTTTGGCACGCAAAGTCCGATACGACGAGCTGCCTCCATCACACCGAGCGCCTCGAGATCGTTGGCGGCGAACACGGCGGTTGGACGACTGGGCAGGCGCAATATCTCCTCGGCTACCGTCACCGTGGGCTGGAAACGGAAGTCTCCCCGACCAATCAGGCGCTCATCGACTGCAATCCCGCATCCCGAAAGCGCCGCTACGTAGCCGTGATAACGAGCGTCGTCAACGAGGCACTGATAGCCGCGAATCATGGCGATGCGCCGGTGACCCAGCTCCAGCAGGTGTTGCACCGCACTCATCCCGCCTTGCCAATTGGTCGCACCAACGCTAGGCAGGGACGGATCGACCGGGTTGATCGGATCGATCAGCACCAGCGGCAGGGCGGCCTCCTGCAGCCGCTTGTGTTGCTCTGAACTGAGGCGTGAGGTCACCATGATCAGTCCGACTCGGCCAACCCGGTCCAGCTCGTTCACCCACTGACGTGGGTTTACGTTCTCCGGAACCGTGCTCACCGCAACATGGCCCCCCTGCTCCGCCGCGGCTTGGAGCACTCCCCGCATCATTTCGAGGTTGTTCGGATTGGTCAGCGCATCGAAGACAAGCTCGATGTGCTTGTGGGCCATGGGAAGCGTGCTCGCCCCACGTGGCAAATATTGCTGCTCGTGAAGCACCCGCAGGATTCGCTCGCGCGTGGCCGGGGCGACATCGGGACGGCCGTTGAGAACTTTGGAGATGGTGGGCGTCGACACCCCGGCACGCTGCGCTATTTGCTGGAGTGTCATGCGCTTCGATCGTGCGTTCACTCCTCAACCCTTCCGGCGGCCCAGCAAAGCGACAATCGAATCAAATGCGCAATCTTACCGCTAGCCTGCGGCCCACGATAGACACCCCGGTGCTGCGAAAAGTACCCAACTACTAGCGACTTGACGCATCTGCAGCCAATCGGCGCCACGCTGCCTATCGCAAAGCTTACGCAAAGTTCTCGAAACTGGATATCCCTGCGACGTGCGCTTTTGGACCCGATCTGGAAGGCGTGTGGCGCCGTACTCTGCGAGGGTGAAATTCACCGACGGATATTGGCTGCTACGCGAAGGCGTTCAGGCGCATTACCCCGCCCAGGCTTATGACGTCACCGCTGGAATCTGATGCGCTGGTCGTCTACGCACCCACCGAGAAAATCAGGCACCGTGGCGACACTCTCAACCAGCCACTGCTCACCGTACGGTGCTCCTCACCGGCTCCGGACGTCATCTCGGTTGCGGTCAGCCACTTCGCCGGGCGAGCAGCCACGCCATCCCGAGTTCCCGCTGATTACCGACCCCTCGGTGCAGGTGCACACAGAGTTAGACGACAGCCATGCAACCATCACCTCCGGTGCGCTGTCTGCCCATTTCGCACGTGGCGAGGGGTGGGGGCTGGAGTTCCTCGCTGACGGCAAGGTATTGACCACCAGCGGCAACAAGGCGTTGGCCCTCATGTCCACCACTCTGATGGGCACTATGTCCGTGAGCAGCTCAGCCTGGGAATTGGCGAGGTCGTCTACGGACTGGGTGAGCGGTTCGGTCCCTTGGCGAAGAACGGCCAAGTGGTCGACATCTGGAACGCCGACGGCGGCACCAGCAGCGAGCAGGCGTACAAAAATGTGCCGTTCTACCTGACCAACCGCGGCTACGGCGTGTTCGTCAACCATCCGGGCCTGGTTTCGTTCGAGGTCGGCTCCGAGGCCGTCTCGCGGGTGCAGTTCAGCGTGGCCGGTCAGGCCCTGGAGTACCTGGTCATTTACGGGCCGACGGTCCAGGAGATCCTGCGCAAGTACACAGCGTTGACTGGCCGACCCGCGCTGCCACCAGCTTGGTCGTTCGGCCTGTGGCTGAGCACCTCGTTCACGACCTCCTACGACGAGGAAACCGTGACCGGCTTCGTCGACGGCATGGCCACCCGCGACCTGCCGCTGTCGGTGTTCCACTTTGACTGCTTCTGGATGCGCGAGTTCCAGTGGTGCGACTTCACGTGGGACAGCCGGACCTTTCCAGACCCGCCGGCCATGCTGTCCCGCCTCAAAGACCGAGGCCTGCGCATCTGTGTCTGGATCAACCCCTACATCGCGCAGCGTTCGCCGCTGTTCGCCGAAGGCGCAGCAGCACGGCTACCTGCTCCGCAAACCCGACGGTGACGTGTGGCAGACCGACCAGTGGCAGGCGGGAATGGGGATCGTCGACTTCACCAATCCCGACGCCCGCGCAGTGGTACGCGGACAAGCTGCAGGCCTTGCTGGATATGGGCGTGGACTGCTTCAAGACCGACTTCGGGGAGCGGATCCCCACCGATGTGGTGTGGTCCGATGGCTCTGACCCGGAGCGGATGCACAACTTCTACAGCTACATCTACAACCAGACCGTCTTCGAGCTGCTGCGCACCCACCGGGGTGAGCAGGAGGCTGTGGTGTTCGCTCGATCTGCGACTGCCGGCGGTCAACGGTTCCCCGTCCACTGGGGCGGCGATTGCGAGTCGACATTCGTGTCGATGGCGGAAAGCCTTCGCGGCGGTCTGTCCCTCGCCGCGTCCGGCTTCGGGTTCTGGAGCCACGACATCGGAGGCTTCGAAGGACGTCCGGACCCCGCGGTGTTCAAGCGGTGGATCCCCTTCGGCCTGCTCTGCACGCATAGCCGGCTGCACGGCAGCGACAGCTACCGGGTGCCCTGGCTCTTCGACGAGGAGGCCGTGGAGGTGCTGCGCAGGTTCACCCGCCTGAAGGCGCAGCTCATGCCGTACATCTACGCACAGGCGGTGGCCGCGGCCCGAGACGGGATGCCGGTGCTGCGGCCGATGGTGGCGGAGTTTCCTGACGATCCAGGTTGTGCGCATCTGGACCGGCAGTACATGTTCGGCGATCGCCTGCTGGTGGCGCCGGTCTTCTCGGCATCCGGGGAGACCTCGTACTACGTCCCGGCCGGCATCTGGACGCACCTGCAGACTGGTGCGACCGTACGCGGCCCCGCCTGGGTCCACGAGGTGTGTGACTTCCTGACGGTCCCTGTCTTCGTACGCCCCGGAACTGTGCTTCCGATCGGTGCCCGAGACGACCGGCCGGACTATCCGTACGACGAGGACGTCACGCTGCGGGTATACGAGTTGGCCGACGGCGACCGCAGCACTGTAACGGTGCCTGCGACCACAGGCGAGGTCGCGGCAGCCTTCGAGGTGGTCCGAGATGATGGCACCCTGACGGTCAGGCGGCTGGAGGGCACCGCGGCTTGGCGGTTGCTCCTGATGGGCGTGCCATCCGTGACCACTGTCAGCGGGGGCACGGCGGTGCCCAGTCCGAACGGTACAGAGATCAGTCTCCCGGCGGCGGAAGACCGGTGCTCAATCGGCCTACCGCGCCAATGAAGTAGCTCCCGCCCGCCGTCGCGACAGCGCGTCGACCGTGGCAGCCAGGGCGAGGACTGCGCCAGTGATCGCCAAGGTGATGCCTGCTGACAGGCCCAGAAGGCCGAGCCCGTTCGTGATCATTGAAATCAGCAACGCCCCGACCGCCGCTTGAGCGAGGCGGCCCCGACCACCAAAGAGGCTGACACCGCCGACGACCGCAGCGGCAACGCCGGACAGCACGATGTCTCGGCCGGCAGAGGACTCGACGGTCCCTACCTGGCTGGCCGTGAAGAGACCCGAGACCACAGCGAGGCAGGAGCAGA
Source organism: uncultured Actinomycetota bacterium (assembly GCA_963734005.1). GTDB lineage: Bacteria > Actinomycetota > Actinomycetes > Propionibacteriales > Propionibacteriaceae > Microlunatus. Next base: position 414,836 of record CAVTFS010000020.1, on the reverse strand, counting down.
GGATGAAGGCCGCCATGCGCACCCGAGCGACGTTGATGCCGGCCCGCCTGGCCGCCTCGGGATTGCCGCCAACCGCGTACAGGTGCAGGCCGAACCGGGTGCGGTCGAGCATGACCGTGCCGACCCAGAGGATCGCCAGCGCAATGGGCACGACGATCGGCACGCCCCGGATGGGGATCACGCTCGTCGACCTGTTCAGGCTCAGCAGCAGGACGACCAATCCGCCGCCAACTGCCCAGGCTGCGACGCGTGCCCACAGCAGGCTCATGGGACGAACGGGCATACCGGCTGGCGACTCGTCGGCTCCGGTCGTAGAGCCCGGTGAACAGCGAGATAGCGACGATGACTGCGAGCATCAGCCATCCGGCCCAGACCGGCATCGACTTGTTCATGATCGCCCGCACGGTCGGCTCCTCGATGCGGTAAGCGCCGGCGTTGCCGAGCAGAACGAGAATCACACCCTGCAGGCCCAGGAACAGGGCCAGGGTGATGACGAACGACGGAACTCCGATCCTGGCGACCATGAAGCCTATGAATGTGCCGATCGTGGCGCCGACGACAAACGCGACGAGCAGCGCGGCGATCCAGTTCCACCCACCGACGTTCGTGAGCAGAATGAAAATCGCCATGCCCAGGCCACCCGTGACGCCGGCCGACAGGTCGATTTCGGCAAGGATGATCACGAACGTCAGCGCCACCGCCAGCATCATCAGTGCCGCGGTCTGAGTCATCAGGTTGGCGATATTGGTCTTCGTGAAAAAGAAAGGTGTCAGGATCCAGAACACGAGGCCGATAATGACCAGCCCAGCGAGAGCCGGCAGCATGCCCATCTCGCCGCCGCGGATACGCTGCACGTAGGTATCGATCTGGTCGCGGACAGTGCCCTCATGCCCCGTCGCGATCTGATGGGGGGCGGGGCGCCTCCGACCGTTTGGGCCGCGGTGTTCGTTGACGGATTCGTCGACTTTTCGACCGGCGTGGTCACGAGACCACCTCCTCTTCTTCGACTTCCTCCGCAGCCGACGTGTCGCCCTTGATGCCGGTGATGTAGGCGATGACGTCGTTGTAGTTCGTCTCGCTCGTCTTCAACTGGGCCACCATGGCGCCGAGGTAGAGCACGTTGATGTAGTCCGCCACTTCGAACACGTCCGCGAGGTTGTGGCTGATGATGATGACGCCGACCCCGGCGTCGGCGAGGCGGCGGACCAGCGCCAGCACCTGTTCGGTTTGCGCGACCCCTAGCGCAGCCGTCGGCTCGTCGAGGATGACGACCTTCGCCTTCTGCAGCACGGCGCGAGCGATCGCGACGGTTTGGCGCTGGCCGCCGGACAGGGAGGAGACCTTTTGGCGCACCGACTTCATGGTCCGGACCGACAACGACTGCAGCGTTGCCGTGGCATGCTTCTCCATCTCCGGCTGGTTGAGCATGCGCTGGTGAACCTCTTCACGCCCCAGGAACATGTTCTGGACGATGTCGAGGTTCTCGCACAACGACAGATCCTGGTAGACGACCTCGATGCCGTGCCCAGACGCGTCACGCGGCGAGAGGAGAGTGATCGGCGCCCCTTCGAAGGAGACTTCGCCGGAGTCGTAGGGTTGCGCCCCCGACAGTCCCTTGATCAACGTCGACTTTCCCGCGCCGTTGTCGCCGACGAGTGCGGTGACCTTGCCGGCGTACACCTGCATGTTCACGCCCTTGAGTACTTCGACGGGGCCGAAGCTCTTGCGGATGTCCTGCAGCTCGATGATCGGGGTTTCCACGTCTACTCCTTAGCTACTGCCACTAGAGCGAGGTTGGTGGCCATGCGCACCGCCTGGTGCGCATGGCCACCGCGACCGACTCAAGTGCGGTGCATCTGTCTGGGCTACTGGAGGCCGGCCTTCTGGCAGGCCTCCGCGACCTCTGCGGTGCATACCTCCGAAATCTTGGCGTTCCCGTCATCGAACACGATCTTCATGTTTTCGGCGTTGACGACGGTCGGGGTCTGCGGGATGAATGGTGTGCCGTCGGCGGCCTTGTCCGGGACGGTCGGCTTCTCGCCGTTGAGGAGCTTCATGGACAAATCCACAGCCGCCTGCGCCTCCAGCTGGAATGGCTTGTAGACCGTAGCGACCTGCTTGCCGAGAAGGATGTTCTGCAGAGCAGGCGGGCTTGCATCCTGACCGCTGACCGGAACCTTCTTGCCGTTCTTGTCCAGCACCGAGATCACAGCTGGCCGCGTTGAAGTCGTTCGCGACCCAGACTGCGTCGATGTCGCCCTTCATCGCGGTGTAGGCCTGCTCGAAGTAGGTCTGAACCTTCGCCGGCATCCCAAGAACCCGGCGTCTCGAAGGCCGGCTTGATGCCCGCATCGGACATGACCTTGTCAGCGCCGTCGTGGAACTGCTTGGCGTTGCCGTCCGTCGGATCGCCGCCGACGTAGACGACCTTGGCCGTCGCCGGATCCTTGCCCTCCTTCTTGAGGCCGTCGACGATCATCTGACCCTCGAGCTCACCGACATGGAAGTTGTCGAACGAGATGTAGTAATCGGCGCCGGCGATTGGCCGGTCATAGGCGATCACCGGGACACCCTGCGCCTTCGCCTTCTGCGCTACCTGGACGCCCGCCTTGTTCAGGTCGACGAGCAGCATGATCGCGCAGCCCTTGGTGAGTTGCTGCTGGGCGATCGTCGCGTACTTGCTGGTGTCGTTCTGCGCGTTCTGAATGTCCGTCTCCACCCCCTGCGCCTTGAACGCCTTCTCCAGCTGGGGACGGTCGCCGTTCTCCCAGCGGTTCGAAGACGCTGCGTCGGGCAGGATGATGCAGGCACGCTTGCCGGCTGCCGCTCCGCTTGCTGCTCCGCTCGCCTCCCCTGCCGGGGCGGCGGTGTCGCGGTTACATCCGGCGAACGAGACCGCGGCGAGTCCCGCCATGAGCGTGGCAACGGCGGCCTTCTTGGTGAGAAGTTTCATCTGCTCTTCCTTGAGTACAAGTGAACTAACCCGATTGACTGGCTCGGAAAGGCTTTCGAAAACCTTTCGAAGACGGGGAAAGTCTGGCATTTGGCCCCTGCAGTGTCAAGCAACTGGACCGGCACGATCAGGTAACAGGCAGATGGCTTCTGTGGACACGCGCATCCGGGCAACAGCAGGGCAGCTCGCCGCTAGCGTCTCCTATGCCGCCAGAATCCGAATCGCCATGTGCTCGAGGCTGGCCGGTGCCGCCACGAAGGACCGAACTCCAGGATCTCGGCCGTCCCGTGGCCCGGCTGGGTCGGTGCGCCGCCTTCGACCGAGATCATGAGCTCCAGCGCCTCGTCCTCGTAGCTGTCAGCGAGTTCACGAACGAGGTCCATGCGGCCGGCAGCCACTGCCATGTCTATCCGCTCTGCGTAGTGCGCTCGCAGGAAGGCCAGCCCTTCCTCGAACGGCGTCGCCGACATGAATGTCTCCTACTACGGCCCCAAGCGTTCCTTGCAGTTTATGTTCACTTCATTCGGCGAGCCCGAACTCAAGATCGGCGATGAAAATCCGCCGCAATAGTGTGGCGAGAAACGAACGTTGCACCAAGCAACACGAGATTATGCGAGGGGAGCTGCAGGTGAAGATCGGAATCGGCCTACCCAATCCGGTGCCGAACACCCGGGGGGACGTGCTCGTTGACTGGGCTCAGCGGGCCGAAGCAGCCGGATTCTCGGGCTTGGTCACCATCGACCGGATCGCCTATCCCAGCTATGACTCGCTCACGTCTCTGGCGGCAGCTGCCGGAGCGACGGAGCGCATCTCGCTGATGACCAATATCCTGCTCGCGCCGATCTATCACCCCCGTGCTCTTGGCGAAGACGGCAGCCAGCATCGACCAGATCTCGAGCGGCCGCTTCTCGCTCGGCCTAGCAGCCGGCGGGCGCTCAGACGATTACGAGGTCACCGGTCGGGACTTCCATCGGAGAGGCCGCGAGTTCGACAATGCCCTCGATGTGATGCATCGCGTATGGCGCGGCGAGGTGCTTACTCCCAACTCGGCCCCCGCGAGCCCGAGACCGACTCGGGATCAACGCGTCCCCATCCTCTTCGGCGGCACGAGCCAGAAGACCGTCGAACGTGTTATCACGTGGGGAGCGGGCTGGACCGCAGGAGGCTCGCAAGCTGCTCAGGCCGCCCCGTTCGCCGAAGGAATACGAAGCGCCTGGTCGGCAGCGGGACGCAGCGGAGAGCCCCGGCTGTCCGCACTTGCCTACTTCTCGCTGGGTGACGACGCGGAGGAGGCGTCGCGTCGGTACCTGCTGGACTACTACCGCTTCGTCGGCGACTTCGCGAGCCAGATTGCCGAGTCTGCCCATCGATCGGTTTCCCAGCTGCGCGACGTGGCGAAGGGGTTTGAGGATGCCGGCTTCACGGAGTTGTATTTCGATCCGACGGTAGCCACGCTCGACCAAATTGACCGCCTGGCAGCGGCCGTACTCCAATGATCGCTGCCCGGACCGCGCTCGCCGTGACGGGCTCGACAGGTCGTCTCGGTTCGCGGGTAGCCCGTGGACTCTCCCAGCTCGGCGTGGACCAACGACTTGTGGTCCGCGATCCAGCGAAGGCACCAGCCTTGCCCGGCACTCACATCGCGACGGCCGATTATGGTGACCGGGCCGCTGTCGCGAACGGCGTTGACCGGCGCCCACACCGTGTTCATGGTCTCCGCCGCCGAGACGGCCGACCGGGTCCAGCAACACCTCACCTTCATTGACGCGGCCGTCGACGCCGGCGTACAGCGGATCGTGTACGTGTCCTTCTTCGGTGCCTCCCCAACGGCAACCTTCACGCTGGCTCGACACCACTGGGCCACCGAAGAGCATCTACGCTCGGTCGGCATTGCCCATACGATCTTGCGCGACAACATCTATGCCGACTTCACGCCGCACTTCCTCGGCACGGATGGGAACATTCGTGGACCAGCCGGCGACGGGCGGGTGGCGGTCGTGGCCCAGGCCGACATTGCTGAGGTTGCCATTGCGGTCCTCACCAGCGATGGCGCGTACGACGGGCGGACGTTGAATCTCACCGGGCCCGGCGGCTCTAACCATGGGCGAGATCGCAAGCATTTTGAGTGATCATCTCGGCCGGACCGTTTCCTACATTCCGGAGACGATCGAGGAGGCGTACGCCTCGCGCGCCTCCTACGGCGCGCCGCAATGGCAGGTCGACGGCTGGGTCAGCACGTACCTCGCGATAGCGGTCGGCGAGCTGGCTGCGGTTATCGAGGACATTCCTGAGGTGACCGGTCATCCGGCCATGTCCTTGAAACAGGCCCTTGCTGCTGCATGAAGCTAGGCGTTCCGCAGGATTCGCGCCACTTCGCGCTGGCCGCGCCGCTCAGCATGCTGCAGAGCTGTCACGCCCTGACGATCGGCGATCTTGGGGTCAGCGCCGGCGTCAAGAAGGATGGTCACGATCTGCTGGTAGCGCCGGGACCCGTCGCCGAGGATGACCGCCTCCAGCAGCGCGGTCCAGCCGAGGTCGTTCACGTGATTGACGTCGATGCCGGTGCGTACGGCGCGCCGCACGTAGGCGACATGACCGCGCTCGCTCGCCGGAATGAGAGATGTCCCGCCGAACCGGTTGCGGATCGTCACATCTGGCTCGGCAGGCAGCAGCACCTCGAGCATGTCAACGCTGCCGGTCACCCCGGTGACGAGCCAGGGCGTGTCGTGCCGGTCGTCCAGCGCATCAGGGTCTGCGCCTAGATAGACCAGCAACCGGGCGACCCCGAGCCGGTCCTGGGTAGCAGCGAGCAGCAATGGCGTACGTCCCCGCTCGTCACGCGTCTCAAGACTCGCTCCGGCCCGAATGGCGAGCGCCGCGGCAGTCGCGTCACCGCGCTCAGCGGCAGCGAGCAGACGCCGATTGGCCAGTCGCTTCGACGGCTTGTCCGCCACCAGCGCAGCGCGCAGCACTTGTGCGATCTCGTTGTGGCCTTTGGAGGTTGCATGCTCGAGCGGGCTGATCTGATCACGTTGGGACGGCAGCCGCAGGTCTGCGCGGGCCGCGACGAGCACCCGCACGGTGTCGACGTAGCGGCGTGATCCATCGCCCAGGATGATCGCCTCGTGCAGTGCGGTCCATCCGAGGTTGTTGATGTGGTTGATCTTGACGTCGGCCTGGACCAGTCGACCGGCGATGTCGGCATGGCCGCGATCCGCGGCCCGGATCAGCCCGGTTCCGTTGAAGGAGTCCTTGGAATCCACATCTGCGCCGTGCTTCAGTGTCAGGTTCAGCAGATCGAGGTAACCCTCGCTCGTGGAGATCAGGTACGCGCTCTGCACCGTGTTGTCCTTGGCATTCACGTCGGCACCTCGGGCGATGAGATCTCGGGCGCGAGCGAAGGTCGTTGTCCCAAGCTGCCTTGATCAGCTGCTGGTTCAGCCTGGCCCGCTCCTTCGCGCCCGGCTTTGGCGCTGGCGTGGTCTCGGCTGGTTGAGGACTCGGCCGGGCGGTCGAGGCTGCCGGTGAGGTGGCCTGCGCGGATGGACGGGAGGTTGCCGCGCCCCCACCGCCGCACGCTGCGGTGGCGAAGGCGACAGCGATCAAGACCGCGAACGAGCCGGAGGATCTCATTGGTCGAGCCTATGAGCGCAGGACAGTCACCGACCGACAGCTGCCGCGCGCCATGTCGCCGGTACGTTGGCCGTCATGAGCGCTTCCGTAGGTGACGATGATCCCGTACGTCTCGTGTCGGCAGACGATCCACGTGCTCTCGCGGCCACCAAGGCCGTACAGGCAGGCGACCTCGCAGCGCTTGAGCGGATGCTCGCTGCGGATCCGTGGCTCGCGACGGCGCGCATCGGCGACTGGGACTGCCATCGGACCTTGCTCCATGCGGCAACCGACTGGCCGGGCCACTTTCCGAATGGTCCAGCGGTCGTGGAACGTCTGGTGGTCGCCGGAGCTGATGTGAACGCCCACAGTTGCTTCAGCTCTCACACCGAGACGCCGCTGCATTGGGCCGCAAGCAGCGATGACGTCGCCGTGCTCGATGCGCTACTCGATGCGGGAGCTGACATCGAGGCGCCCGGCGCTGTGCTCGGCGGCGGCAGTGCGCTGGCCGATGCATCTGGTTTTGGCAACTGGGCCGCGGCCCGGAGGCTCGTCGAGCGCGGCGCCCGTACGCGGCTGAGCGATGCCGCTGCTCTGGGGTTGCTGGATCGAGTTGAGGCTGACTTCGCCGAGGGATCTGGTCCGGACCGCGAAGTGATCACTATGGCGTTCTGGAATGCTTGCCATGGTGGCCAGCGGGCTACGGCCGAGTACCTCCTCGACCGTGGAGCGGACATCAACTGGATCGGATGGGACGACAAGACGCCTCTCGATCTCGTTGATGAGGCCAGCCAACCCGAGCTGGCCAGCTGGCTGAGAGCTCAAGGCGCGAAACACGCCAAGGAACTGCAGGCCTAGCCCCCAAATGGATCACAGTCGCGTGCAGCCCCAGAGCTGGCTGCCGAAACCTACGTTCACGTCGGTTGCCTGCGGTCTGCGTGGGTTGCAACCTATGTAGACCGTCAGCAAGCTGTGCAGACCCTAAAGCCCTAGGGTTTCGCCATGCACGCCGCCGATGCCGCCCGGCCGCCCGCTCACACGGTCGTGGTGCTCGGTCTTCTCACGATGTTCGGGCCACTCTCGCTCGACCTCTACCTACCCGCACTGCCCCAGCTTGCCGACGACCTCAACGCTTCAGCCTCAGCGGCGCAGCTGTCGATCACCACCTGCCTCGTCGGCCTAGCTGTGGGCCAGCTCGTGGCTGGTCCACTGTCGGACCGGCTCGGCCGCAAACGCCCGCTGATGGTCGGACTGTTGGCCTATCTCCTTGCTTCCGTGGCTTGTGCTTTGGCGCCTTCGGCGACAGTCCTCGTCGCGCTCCGGCTTGTCCAGGGCCTGGCCGGCGCGGCTGGGATAGTGATCTCCCGCGCCATCGCGCGTGATCTCTATTCCGGACGAGCGCTGATGATCTTCTTCTCTCGGCTGCTCTTGGTAGCGGGGCTGGCACCGGTGGTCGCTCCCATACTTGGCGGCCAGCTCAGCCAAGATCATGAGCTGGCGCGGCATCTTCGGCGTACTGGCTGGCTTCGGTGCGGTGCTGCTCCTGGCGGGGTGGCTCGGTCTCAAGGAGACACTGCCCCCCGAGCGACGAATCGTAGGCGGGTTTCGCCGAACCTTGCACGGTTACAACACCCTGCTCCACGACCGTTTCTTCGTCGGCTGCGCGCTGTCGTCCGGCCTGGCCGGCGCCACGATGTTCGCCTACATCGCTGGCTCGACGTTCGTCCTGCAACGGATCTACGGCATGTCGCCGCAGGGCTTCTCACTGGTATTCGGATGCATCTCACTCGGACTCGTGGCCGCCGCGCAGGCCGGAGCCCGTCTTGCACTCGTCTGGCCACTGCCGCGCGTACTCGGTCTCGGCTTGGCGATCAACCTCCTCGGGGCTACCGCCTTACTCGCCACAGTGATCAGCGGACTCCCGCTGGCAGTGCTGATCGGGGCGTTGGTGGTGATGGTGTGCGCCGTGGGCCTGATCTTCCCGACGGCAAACGCGCTGGCAATGGCCGACTATCCGGATCTGGCCGGTACGGCGTCCTCACTGCAGGGCTTGAGCCAATTCATCTTCGGAGCAGTGGCGGCGCCACTCGTAGGCATCGCCGGCGACCAGACGGCGCTGCCGCTCGGCATCGTCACGACGTCGTTCAGCGTCTGTGCCATGGCCAGCTTTGTGAGCCTGGTGATTCCTGTGGTCCAGGCTCGGGTGAGGAACTACTGACGCGGCGAGCGTTCTGACTGCTCCAGAGGCACTGCCACCACCGGGCACGTCATGTGGCTCAAGCAGTGGTTTGCCACCGGACCCGAAACATCGCCAGTCCAGTCCGGATTCGTACGCGTCCCGATTACCAGCAGATCGGCATCGGCAGCCTCGGCCACCAGAACCGGCCCCGCATCTCCTTCCGCGAACTGCAGCTGCCAGCCGGGCTCCGGCGACGCCTCCTCGAAGACTCGATGGATCCCTCGCCGGTACGGTGCACTCACCATTTCTTCCGGAAGCCGGCCGTCTTCACCGACTTCCACTGATCCGAAGGCCTCGATTCCGATGGGCCAGTCGATCACATGCACGGCGCGTACGGTGGCGCCGGTGAGCCGGGCCTGCCGCGCGGCCCAGCGCAAGGCGGCGCGAGCCGTCGGCGTGTCGTCGAGGCCCACGACAATCCGCTGCTGCTCGCCGCGCTCGATCTGATGGACGGCCAGGCGGCGGTCGCCACGAGGCGACGCCGTGGACGCGCTCATCATCATCATTACTCCAGAGTGCTCCGGGCCGCGCGGGCCTTGTGATGATCAGCTCCCCCGGTCTATGCCCACTCTGTCGATGTGAGGCGCCTAATGAGCAGAGGCGAAAGTCCCCGAAAGCCGACAACGCGCCGGACCCAGCCCTGCCCGCGGTGGCGTTCTACCGCCGGCGGCCTGGACCTCATTGCAACCGACGATGATCAACACTAGTCACGCGTCCGCGATCGACCACGCAATCGCTGGCGGATGGACGCGGGCACAGCGCGGCCAGCCGTGCTCGTCAGTGAGCACAACGCGCCCGACGAGCGGACGCCCACTCTGCAGCGCCTGGTCGATGAGAGCAGGATCGACCTCGGCGAAGCGCAGCTTCGCAGCGCGGAAGTTCTCGACGCGGCCGTCAGGGATCCGCCCATACCAACGAAGGCCGAGATGGCGATCGGCACGCTGCCCGCTGACGAACTGGCCGCCGAAATCGCGACCACTCTCGATCTCCCGAACAGTGACGTCCATCGACCACGTGGCCTCCGGTGCATCACCTGGGACGAGGTCGATTGCGGTCGTCCCTTTCTTAAGCCCGACATGGATATCCGTGTACCAGCCGCCACCTGGCCGTGGACCGCAGCTCCGGCCCGGCAGATCGACGCCGTGCAGCTCGACATGGAGCAGCGCGCGGGCGCTCGCCTTCGCCACCTGGCACCTCCCTGCTTAGCCTAAGGCGCTGGCGCGATTGTCCATTCACTAAGGGGCCGCTTGCTGATTAGATGCCAAATAGATCTAGTCCACCAGCCGATCAATGGGTAATGCTGGGAGGAACCGTACGGCGTCCGCACTGCGCCTGGCGACTGAGAAATGCGGGCCCCGTAGCGCGGACGGCGGGATTCACCGAGACACTCAGGAGGACGCAATGAAGGCGGATGTCGGCGATCGGATCGTGGTCGCCTCGGGCACGCTGCACCGGCCGATTCGAGACGGTGAGGTCCTGCAGACGGGACCGGATGGCGGCGGCCCATATCTGGTGCGATGGTCCGACAGTGGCAACGAGAGCCTGTTTTTCCCTGGTCCGGACGCGCATGTCGAGCATATCCAGCGGGATGCCGGCGACGCTGGCGGTCAGCAGCTTTCCACAGCATCGCGCTCGGAACCGACCAAGAAATGGCGGGTCGAGATCTATTTGTATGAAGATCAGAGCTCAACGTCGGCCAACGCCGTCCTGCACAGCGACGTACCTGGTCCGCTCGATGTTCGGGGTGAGGCTCGCCGCAGCCCGGCCGATCCGGACATGCCTGCGGTCGGTGACGAGGTGGCGGCGGCGCGTGCGTTGCGGCAGCTCGCCGATCGACTGCTCCAGATGGCCTCCAGCGATCTCTCAGATGCCGAGGGCCATCCCGTTTCGCTGCGCAGCTGAGTCACCGCACGTCGAGGAATGCCCAAGAGGTATTCCAGCAAAAGCCACAGTCCAGTGGTACTCCACGCCCTGATTTAGGCTGAGCCGGTGACACCCGCGACTGCAGCCGATCGGCTGCCGGAGCCCACCGGACAACACGCGGTCGGCCGCCTGTCATATGACTGGGTCGACTCCACAAGGACCGAGATCTACGGAGCCAACGGGGAGGATCGCCGCGAGCTGGTGGTCTTCGTTTGGTACCCGGCCAAGGAGCGTGCTGCTGAGCTCGCGCCCTACCTTCCCCAGGCATGGGCGCCGGTCGCCGATTTTCTCGGTATCAACGTTGCGGGCCTGCGCTCACATGCAGTCCACGATGCCACGGTGGCGGCGGACGACCCCACCTATCCGGTACTGCTCTTATCGCCCAGCGGTTTCCCACCGCTGCTGCTGACCGCGATCGCTGAAGAGCTGGCCAGCCACGGCTTCATCGTCGTGGGCGTAAACCATACGTACGAGACGGCGGTGACGGCATTCGCTGATGGCCGGGTGGTGCCCATGAATCCAGCAGCCATCGGTGGGGCACTGGGACCGCAGACCGGCTCACACGACGACGTTTTCCGCCAGCGGGCGTCGATATGCGAATACAAAGCGGCCGACCTCGCTTCGGTCGCCAATCAACTAGAGCGACTCAACAGCGATCCAGCCGAGCGTTTGGCTGGTCGGCTGGACTTGGGGCGGGTCGCCGCGCTCGGGCACTCCTTCGGCGGAAACGCTGCTCTCGAGTGGTGCCGAATGGACCAGCGGTGCCGGGCTGCGGTCAACCTCGATGGTGCAGTGTGGAGTGAAGTAGGCCGGGTCGGGCTTGAGCGTCCGGCGCTGCAGGTGCTGGCCGAGCACGGTGAGTTCGCAATAACGGCTGAGGATGCGGTCAAGGCGGGCGCCGCTCCGAGCGTCGGCTGGTTCGAGGCGGAAAAAGCGATCACATTCGGCGGTTGGCGGACAGTGCAGCAGCGCGCGCAACCGGGCTACACCGCACAGGTTCGCGGCGCGACCCACGTGAGCTTCATGGATGTTCCCTTCTTGCCGGTCACGGATGCCTCAATCGTCAAGCCCGCACTCGAGGCAACCAAGATCCAACCGCAACGGATGTGGCGTATCACCTGCGACCTAATGCTTGCGTTCTTTGACAAGTACCTCAACGGCGCCACCGCGACAGTGTTGGGCGGACCCGCGGATGAGTACCCCGAACTGACCATCGGTCCACCCTGACGCAACCCAGCACTCCCCGGGAACCACACCCCAGGTGAGAGTCCACCCATCGGATCCGCGCTCAGCCAGGTCGTACCCGCCTCGGCTGGAGTGAGGTTTCCAGCGCTGATACGGGAAGATCGGTTGCAGCGGGTTTCTCCTGAGAGGTGCAACCATGACCAAAGCCGATGAAACACCTATAGATCTGCCAGCTCCGCCGCCCCGAGCGCTGGAGGTCGAGCAGAACGGCCTCAACTCGATCGACGTTGCCGAGCGCCGCGGTCGGCCACGGGAGTTGTTCTGGCCCTGGTTTGCCGCCAACATTTCGGTACTGGGGATCAGCTATGGCGCCTTCCTCCTCGGCTTCGGCGTCTCGTTCCCCCAAGCGGTCGTGGTCGGGGTGGTTGGGATCATCATCTCGTTCCTGTTGTGTGGCTTGGTCTCACTGTCAGGCAAGCGTGGGCATGCACCAACGATGACTTTGAGCCGCGCCGCGTTCGGAGTGAACGGCAACCGGCTCCCCTCCGCGATTTCCTGGCTGCTCCTGGTCGGCTGGGAGACCGTGCTCGCCGCACTCGCCGTGCTGGCCACAGCAACCGTCTTCACACGGCTGGGATGGAGCGGCGGCTCCTTCACCAAGGTCGCCGCCCTCTTCCTCGTGGCAGCCCTCATCATGGTCGGCGGGATCCTCGGCTTCGAGTTCATCATGAAGCTGCAGATGTGGATCACCGTGATCACTGCCATCCTGACCGTCGTCTTCGTCATCCTCGTTGCCTCCAACATCGACTTCGCGACGCTTGCTGCGCTGCCGGCCGGCCCAATTCCGCAGCTGATCGGTGCTTTCGTCTTCATGCTGACCGGATTCGGCCTCGGCTGGGTCAATGCCGCCGGTGACTACTCCCGCTACTTGCCGCGGCAGACATCGAGCGCAGGCGTTGTCGCATGGACCACCTTCGGTGCGTCCCTCGGTCCAGTGCTGCTCTTGATCATCGGGCTGATGCTCGCTGGTTCGTCTGAGCCGTTGAGCGCAGCCGTGGCCACTGACCCAATCGGCGCACTGACCACTCTGCTTCCGATCTGGTTCCTGGTGCCGTTTGCGCTGGTCGCGGTGCTCGGCCTCGTTGGCGGCGCCGTCCTGGACATCTATTCCTCTGGTCTGGCACTCCTCAGCGTGGGCTTGCCGGCGCCACGATTCGTGGCGGCAGCGATCGATGGCGTTTTGATGATCGCCGGGTCCATCTATCTGGTGTTCATCGCCGATAACTTCATCGGGCCGTTCCAGGGATTCTTGATCACTTTGGGCGTCCTGATCGCTGCATGGTGCGGAATCTTCCTTGGCGACTTCGCGCTCCGCCGCCGACCGTACGCAAGCTCTGAGCTGCTTGACGCACGCGGCCGCTACGGCAGCGTCCGCGTTGTGGCCCTGGCGCTGCTGGTGATCGGCGCCGTCGTCGGCTGGGGCTTGGTCACCAATTCCTTCGCGGGCTGGCTCGGATGGCAGGGATATCTGCTCGGACCGATCGGACTCGGTGGTCGGGAAGGTTCCTGGGCGTACGCGAACCTCGGGGTACTCGCGGCGCTGTTGATCGGCTTCGTCGGCATGATCTTGCTAGGCCGTCGGACCGTACGGGCACAAGAGGATAAGCCGTTGTCTCCGGCCGACCAGGACGCAGCCGTCGAATGAGCGACAGCATGCCATCGCCCACACCAGATATGGCCACCTGGCTGATGATCATCGACATGCAGCGGATCTTCGGCGAACCGGTAAGTGAATGGGTCACGCCTGACTATGCATCGGCTTCGGCTGGGATCCAGCGACTGCTGGGCGCGTTCGAATCCCGTGTCTGCTTCACGCGGTTCCTGGCGCCCGAGCAGCCGACAGGCGTCTGGATCGACTACTACGAGAAGTGGCCCTTTGCACTCGACCCGGTGAACGCGCCGCTCTATGAGCTCAGCGAGGAGTTCAGATCCATCGCGGCGACAACTGTCGACCGGACGACGTTCGGAAAGTGGGATGCCGAGACCGACCGCGAGCTCGGACACCCCGCGGAGATCGTGCTGGGCGGCGTCACCACCGACTGCTGCGTACTCTCGACGGCGCTGGCGGCGGCCGACGCAGGCGTGCACGTAACTGTGGCTGCCGATGCCTGCGCCGGCGTTACCAAGGAAGATCACCAGCGCGCCCTCGACGCCATGGCCCTTTACCGACCGTTGATCGATATCGCCGAGGTGGACAGCATCCTCGCCTCACTAGCCAAATGAGCGCAGCCGGTGACCGGGCCCGTGGCGCCCTATATGGCCTTGCGATTGGCGATGCGCTTGGCATGCCGACCCAGCTGATGTCGCATCAAGAGGTCGCTGCCTGCTTCGGTGTCCTCGATGGGTTCCAGGCAGCGCCGGCAAGTCACCCGATCGCGTCCGGCCTGCCGGCGGGGTCGGTGACCGACGACACGGAGCAGGCGCTGCTGCTGGCCGAGACGCTACTCGCCGGCGCCGGGCACATCGAAAGCGATGATCTGGCTCGTCGGCTCCTCGCCTGGGCCGAGCGGGCACGAGAACGCGGATCGCTGGACTTGCTGGGCCCGTCGAGCAGTGCCGCTGTGGCGGCTCTGGTGGCTGGCGGTCCGATCGATGAGGTTGGACGCTCGGGGGCGACGAACGGCGCGGCGATGCGGATCACCCCGGTCGGGTTGATCATCCCCAGTGATGATCTTGATGTGCTTGTTGATCTTGTCGTCGAGGCGTCCCGGGTGACCCATCACACCGGTGTGGCGATCGCTGGCGCGGCCGCGGTCGCGGCCGCCGTCAGCGCCGGCATCGACGGAGCATCCGTCGCCGAGGCTACGACGCTTGGCATCAGGGCCGCGGAATTGGGTCAGCGGCGAGGCGAATGGGTGGCCGGTGCGGCAGTTGCCCGCAGGATCGCATGGGCCGTCGGACTGATGGATGCAGATGATCATGACCGCTCGGTACGAGATCTTGTCGAGCTGGTTGGTACCAGCCTGGCGACGCAGGAATCGGTGCCGGCCGCCTTTGCGGTACTCGCGCTGCATCCCGACGATCCGTGGCAGGCGTGCCTGACAGCCGCCTCACTCGGCGGCGACAGCGACACCATTGCTGCGATGGCTGGGGCGATTGCAGGGGCTTGTCATGGCATGGACGGCTGGCCTATTGACGCCATCCGGACGGTACGCGAGATCAACCAGCTAGATCTGGAGACGGTCGCCGAGAAGCTCTTGGCCCTGCGCGCCGGTCCATGATCACTCGGTTGGTCAGCCTTGGGAACGTGATCATCGACATCGTCGCCGAGGTGGAGGCACTGCCTGAGCGGGGCGGAGACGTGCTGGCCTCCAGAGCTGCGCTGGAGGTCGGTGGCGGCTTCAACCTGATGGCTGCGGCTGCCAGACAGGGCCTGGAAGTCGCGTACGCGGGTGTGCTCGGGCGGGGTCCGTTCGGCGATCTTGGCCGGCAGGCGTTAGCGGCCGAAGGCATTGCGCTGCTCCTCCCCGAGATTGCGGACGAAACTCAAGACACCGGCTTCGCTGTCGTCCTGGTGGACGCAGCCGCTGAACGTACGTTCGTCACGGCGGTGGGTGCCGAGGCTGGGCTGACCGGCCAGCGGCTTGATCATGTCGACATCAGGCCCACGGACGCTTTCGCCATCTCCGGCTACGGGCTGCTGCATGCCGCGAACCGGCATGCCATCCTCGAAAGGCTCCCTCGACTCCCGCCCGAGACCACCGTCTGCTATGACCCCGGGCCGCTCGGCCACACCCTTCCTCACGAGGTCATGGACGCCGTACGCCGGCGAGTCGACTGGTGGAGCTGCAACACACGTGAAGCCGAGTTGATCACTGGTCGCACCGACCCCCCTGAAGCGGCGCGGGATCTGTGGGCTCGCCTGCAGCGCGGCAATGTTCTGGTCCGCTTGGGAGTGTCCGGATGCCTTGTGGCACAAGCTGCCGGGGAGGTGGTTCATGTGCCTGGGGTGCCGGTCACGATCGTCGACAGTACCGGCGCCGGCGATGCTCACCTCGGTGCTTTCATAGCTGGGCTGGCGGCTGGGTATGACGTACCGGCTGCGACCCGGCGCGCCAATGTGGTCGCTGCACTGACCGTCAGCCGTCGCGGTCCGGCAACCTCGCCGACCGCCGAGGAGACCGACCGGTTCTACACCGAGTTGTCAGAACCGAGTTGAGCTATAGGTCAACTCGGTTCTGACAAGCCGGCGTCGTCACCAGGAGTTGATGTGGAGCACGTTGTCCAGGGGCTGCCGCGGCGCTGGCTTGAACGTGTCGCCGGTGTAGTAGGCGGTGGGAATCAGGACGCCTTGCCGGACGTCTGCCGGCATGCCCAGCAGCTCGGAGATCTCGTTCTCGTACCTCAAGTGCAGACTTGTCCACGCGGTGCCCAATCCCCGAGCACGTGCCGCGAGCATGTAGCTCCACGCGGCTGGCAGCAACGAACCCCAGAGTCCGGCCTGACTCCCTGCCCGCAGCTGCGGCACGCCGATGCACGGGATCACGTGCACTGGCACCTCACCCATGTGCTCCCCGAGATAGGCCACGCTGTCCCCTACCCGTCGCTGCACAGCGCTGCGCTCCGGATCATCGGCGAACAGGGCCGCGGCAGAGCCGGGTGAGTTGAGGTAGGAGGCGACTGATCGCCGATAGTAGTCGCCGATCATCCGACGGATGCTCTCGTCGGTGATCACGACCCACTGCCAGGCCTGTCGATTGGAACCCGACGGCGCCTGCAGCGCAACCTCGAGGCACTTGCGGACCAGTCCCAGCGGCACCGGACGGGTGAGGTCGAGTCGTTTACGAACCGATCGAGTGGTTGTCAGCAGCTCATCCGGTGACAGGGGCAATGTAGACACGGGCCTCATGATCGCAGCCGCCCGGTGCGCCTTGCCGAGCGCCGCTGCACGCTGTCTGACAGCATGGCTACGTGAAGATCATGTTCGCTTCGCTGGGCGCGTACGGGCACCTGTACCCCATGATGCCGCTCGCGCTCGCCTGTGCGGACGCTGATCACGAGGCGGTGATCGCCACGGGCCCGCCGTTCCTGGGACGCTTGCCGCTGGCGACCGTCCCCGGCTATCCACCTGAGCTCGAGTTGGACTGGGCGATCGATGAGACGAGGCGGCGCCATCCTGATCTGCATGATCAGGACTTCAGCACGGCGATGTTCGCCGACGTGACTGCCGAGTTCACGGCGCCGACCTTGATCGAGCAATGCGAACGGTTGCGTCCCGATCTGATCATCTACGAGGCGATGGACACCGGCGCGGGAGTGGCGGCCAGCGCATTGGGGTTTCCCGCTGCGGCGTACGCGATCGCGCTGGCAACGTTCTTCTATGGCTCGCTGCATAGTGCCACAGTCGGCTACCACCGCGATGTGTGGTTGCGGCGTGACCGTATGCCGCCTGAAGGAACCAGCCTGCTTGGCTCCGCGCTGATCAATCCGGTGCCGCCGACGCTGCGCCAGGTCGACGAAACACCGGTCTCCACAGTTCCGATCCGATCGGTGGCTTACAACGAGACGACGTCCGGCGTACCTGCGTGGCTATTTGGACCACGTACGCGACCCCGGATCTATCTCACTCTGGGCACTGTCTCGTTCGGCGCAGTTGAGGTACTCAGTCGTGCGATCGCCGAGATCGCGCCTCTCGGTGTTGACGTCCTGGTGACTGTCGGCCCGGAAGGCGAGCCAGCGGCGCTCGGCGATGTACCCGACACCGTGCACGCGGAGCGCTTCGTAGCACAGTCGGCGGTGCTGCAGTTGGTCGACCTCATCGTGCACCACGGTGGCACCGGTACCGTGATGGGTGCGCTAGAGGCTGGGCTGCCGCAACTGCTCCTGCCGCAAGGTGCGGATCAATTCTTCAACGCCGAGATTCTGACGACCACAGGCGCTGCTCAGGCATTGCCGAACGATGCGCAGCAGCCGGGCGCGATTTCCGAAGCCGTGCGGAAGCTGCTCGGCGACTCAGTGGAGCGTCAGACCGCTCGCCGGCTGCGAGATGAGATCGCAGCGATGCCCTCGCCCGCCCAGGTGGTACCCCGACTTGTCGAGTTGGCAGGCCTGTAGCCGCGGCGCGAGGTCGTTGGCGTGCAAGGTGCTCAAACGAGCCGCGTCATTCGTTGGAGGCCTGCGTCGAATCCTCCATCCGGAACCCGATCTTGAGTGTGACCTGGAAGTGCTCGATCTCGCCGTTTGCGAGGTGCCCGCGGATGTCGGTGACCTCGAACCAGTCAAGGCCTCGCAGAGTTCGTGCCGCGCGCTGCACGCCGACGCGGATCGCGTCGTCGACTCCCTGGCGAGAGGTACCAACGATTTCGGACAGACCGTACACATGGCCGTTCATGGGGCTCCTTCGGCATCAGTTTGCTGTGGCCGTAGACAGTGGCGTACTCCGGCTGATGGTTGCCATCGTCGCGCAAACGTGCCTGACGGGCGAGGTCTTACATCCGTGGCGCTCGGTTGTCCCCATTTCCGGAGTCGCTGATGCGTACGCTGAGGCAATGGCGGTCAGCCGCAGTCGCAGGGCGAGGGCAGCCCGCAGACGCAAGCGCCGAATGGATCGCGTCGAGCACGACCTCACGGACGAGCAGTGGGCCGCGCTCAAGGCGGCCTGGGCCGGTTGCGCGTATTGCGGCGCTGTGGACGGGCCGTTGCAGCGTGACTGCGTGCTGCCGCTCTCACGTGGCGGGCGCTACACACTCGGCAACATCGTTCCGGCTTGCGACTCGTGCAACGCCAGCAAGTGCAACGTCGAAGTCACCGGTTGGCTCAGGCGCAGGCGATTCGACGAGCGCACCTTCCTGGTGCGCCACCTTGAGATCCAGACAGCCCTGGCGCTGCAGTTCCCTGCTGTTCCGAACGCCGAAGCGGAGGCTGCGGAGACAACCTCTCTTCGGCAGATCTGACGACCGGATGACCGTCGGTTAGCTGGTTTATGTCCAGAACTCGTCAGCGGCGTAAAGGTCACCAGGGCGCCACCAGGCCTCAGCGATTTCCCCTCCGTGTAGGTGGAACACCCATACGTCTTGGCTGTCGTAGTTGTGATCACCACGTCGTGCAGTGGCGTAGGTCAATGCGACCGCATGATCCTCGCTGGCGAGGACATCGTGCAGTTTCTGAGTGAAGGTTCCCTCCGACGCCTGCACCAACCGGCCGAATATCTCGAACACGGCGTCGCGGCCGTAGTGATCACCGGCAAGCGGACCCCGGCCAGGAATGTGCCACACGGTGTCCTCGGCGACCAGTGACCTCATGGTCGCCATGTCGCCGCTGGCGAACGCATCGAAGGACCGACGGATGGGCTCGGCATTAGGGTGCTCAGTCATCACGGCTTCTCCTCACGTTCGCTAGGTCCCGGGACAGCTCTCCCTCAGCGTCGAGGAGAGCGCCTTCGTTGCGGTGGCGAGCTGTGTCATTGCGCCGCCGATCGCCGGCGCCTTCTCTTTGAGATTGTCGGTCGTCAGGCCGCCTACTGCCGTTTGCAATCCCTCGAAGGCCGTCTTTACCTGCTGCACGCTGGGCTGGAGCGCATCCGATGCCGAGGCCTCCGCTTTGTCTAGGTCGGTCTTGACGTTGTCGATCGCGGTGGTCAGTGTTCCGACACCGTCCTGCAAAGGCCTCACCTTTGTGAGGGCCTCGAGTGACGACCTGAGTGCTGCGACATCCGCGCAAGCCTCCGCGGGCGTTGCGGTCGTCTGAGCGGAAGTCGCCGGAGCCGCTGTGGTCTCGGGCGGACTGGTTGTGCTCGGCGTGGAGCTTGGGCTGCAGCTCGCCATGATGCAGAGCAGGACAGCAAGCGCAACTGCTCCGGATATGGATCGATGAGCACGGCCGAATCGCATCTGGGTCCTCTCCTAGCAAACAGCGGACCTCAGCACGCTACACCCGTCGTGTCAGGCGATCGCTGAGGCAGCCGGGGGAAACCAAGATCAGAAGATTTACTGGACGCCTTAACCTGCCGGGTCGTCCAGTTCGAGTCCGAGGGATACCGCGCCATTGCCGGGGAGACCCTCAGCTATTTCCACGAACGGTTCCTCGAGGTGCACGGACCCCAGACATCGGTGCTCGCGATGGGGGACTTCAACGACGAACCGTTCGACACCTCCCTCGTGCGGCACGCTCTGAGCACCCGACAGCGAACCAAGGTCACCAATGCGAGGGAAAACCCGCTTCTGTGGAATCTCATGTGGCCCATCGCTGGCCTGCCCGATGGCAGCTTCTACTTCGACAACCAGCCCAACATGCTCGATCAGTTCCTGGTCAACGAGAACATGGCCACCGGCGACGCCCTGATCAAGGTGAGCCCTGGCACGGCGCAAATCCTCAAACCCCCAGCCATGGTCGATCCAGGTCTCTACCCCAAGCCGATCCCATACGGCGGAATGGGCGATCCGGTTAATCAGAACGGATTCTCCGACCACTTCCCAATCACCATGACAGTCACCGAGGTCGAATAAGGGTGGCCCTGCGTGTTTGGGGTCGGGGAATCTCACGCCCGCCGAGATCTTCCACTTCCCGGATGTCCGAGCGTCCCCTGGTCGCGTCGGATACGTCGATCGAGGCGGCGCTTGAGGCGGTGAAGCTCATCGAGTGCATCAACAAGTGAAGCCCTGACCTCGGCAGCCAATTCGCTGTCCAACCCCTCCGTCTGGATGAGCCGGGCACCAGCGGCCGCATTCCGCAGGGAGCGTCTAAGGTTGCGGGCGGTCTGGGCATGGTTGTGAGGGCTCTTCCGACCGGCAGCGTCACTTCCTGCAACCGCCAACCCTCGGAGACGGATGTCATTCATGATCACATTCGGCTTCGCCAGCACCAGATAGCTGCGATCACCCGCATTGGCGTCCCCATCGGCACCCGGCACGTGGAACACGCGCGCACGACCGAGGGCGGCGAGACTATGCGCGGTGCGTCGGGCAGCGGTGAGCTCGGCACGGGTGGAGCTCGACCGAGATGATCGGCAACGGCTGCTCGGACGCCAGCGGGCAAGGTTCTGATCGAGAGCGTCGCCGAGAACCTGCTGCCATCGGCCCAAGCGTGGTGACATTGGCGGCCGGGGGCCTTTCGGTAGCGGCTCCACGCACCGGAAATCGTCATATATCGACCTCGTTTGCCACTTCAATTCCAGCTGGATCGTGAGCAGGTGTGTTCAGGAGTCAGCGGCGATGACCGGCTGACCACAAGCCTTGTGTAAACGCACGAGAGCCCAAGGCCACACTTAGACGTCAGGGTCTAGGGGCATGCAGCCGCGAGCTAATGATTCTCTCATTTTGCTGCCGGTACTTTGATGACTCGTTCAGCGGCGAGGGATCCATGTCGAGTTCAGGACGAGCGGCACCAGCCGTGTGGCGCTGGATGGTGATATTCCTGGCCTTGACGGGCATGATCATGGTCAGCGCCCTAGTCTCGGCCACCCCGTCTGCGCAGGCGCGGGGCCTTCCGGCGCTGCCCTTTGATCAAAGCGCACCCCTGTGCCCTGCGCCCGACCCGCCGCCCGGCACGGGCTCGCAAGTAAGCGCCGCCGATAGGGATGCCCTCATCAATGCCCACAACGACGCGCGCCGAGTGGCCATGCAAAAGTACAACCCTGCTTTTTCTTTGGTGCCTGTGACGTGGGATCCCAAGCTAGCCTGTGATGCACAGGCCTGGGCCGATGACCCTGAGTCCACCAGGGACGGTAAGCGCGTCCACAGCGGCCGCGACAAAAATGGCAACCAGGGCGAAAACCTCGCCAGCGGCTTCCCCGGCCCGCCACGGCCAATGACGGCAATGGATCTGTGGATGGCTGAGAAGCCCAAATTTGACGCCGATAATAATGCACCGGTCGACGGCACCAATTACCTTGTATGGGGTCATTACTCGCAGATAGTGTGGATGTCCCCCGCGTCGTCAACCACATCGATCGGCTGTGGCATGAAGGATGGCGTTCCGGTGATGGACACCAAAACAGGGACGATCAATACGGGCTGGATCGTGGTGTGCCGATACCTCGCCGCAGGCAACATCCAGGGTCAGCGGGCCATTCCACAAGGCGCGGGTGGCCCGGGTCCGGATTGGTCGGGGCTCAATGACAACTGGCGGGGCATCGGTGGGTTCTTCCCCCCTGGTGCGTGCGTCACCGCGGTCAGTCGCGCTCCCGATCACCTCGATTTGTTCATCACCGGTAATGACGGCCGGGTCTACACCTCGTGGTGGGGCAGCGGTAGTGATTGGTCGGGGCTCAATGACAACTGGCGGGGCATCGGTGGGTTCTTCCCCCCTGGTGCGTGCGTCACCGCGGTCAGTCGCGCTCCCGATCACCTCGATTTGTTCATCACCGGTAATGACGGCCGGGTCTACACCTCGTGGTGGGGCAGCGGTAGTGATTGGTCGGGGCTCAATGACAACTGGCGGGGCATCGGTGGGTTCTTCCCGCGCGGTGCGCCTGTGGCAGCGGTCAGCCGGACTCCCAATAACCTCGATTTGTTCATCACCGGTAACGATGGGCGGGTCTACACCTCGTGGTGGGGCAGCGGTAGTGATTGGTCGGGGCTCAATGACAACTGGCGGGGCATCGGTGGGTTCTTCCCGCGCGGTGCGCCTGTGGCTGCGGTCAGCCGGACTCCCAATAACCTCGATTTGTTCATCACCGGTAACGATGGGCGGGCCTACACCTCATGGTGGTCCAGCGGCCGTGATTGGTCCGGCCTCAATGACAGGTGGGCGAATATCGGTGCGAATATCGGTGGGCTCTTCCGCGGTGCGCCTGTGACCGCGGTCAGCCGCCCTCCCAACAACCCCGATTTGTTTATCACCGGTAATGATGGGCGGGTCTACACCTCGTGTTGTCCCGGCCACCATGTCGACCGCAACATTGGTGGGTTCTTCCCGCGCGGTGCGCCTGTGGCCGCGGTCAGCCGGACTCCCAATAACCTCGATTTGTTCATCACCGGTAACGATGGGCGGGTCTACACCTCGTGGTGGTCCAGCGGCCGTGATTGGTCGGGGCTCAATGACAGGTGGCGGGGCATCGGTGGGTTCTTCCCGCCTGGTGCGCCTGTGGCTGCGGTCAGCCGGACTCCCAATAACCTCGATTTGTTCATCACCGGTAACGATGGGCGGGTCTACACCTCATGGTGGTCCAGCCGTTAATTGAGAATGACAAGTTGATTTGGCCCCACTGTGCTGGCCTGATTTGGCCCCACCCTGGGGTCGGTTAGGTGTTGGCGGCTCCTTTCTTGTTTCGTGTGCTGGTGAGCCGGTAGCTGTTGGTGCCGGTTTGGATGATGTGGGCGTTGAAGGTGAGCCGGTCAACCACGGCAGCGGCGAGGCGGGGGTCGGTGAAGGTGTTGCCCCATTCGGAGAAGGGGGCGTTTGAGGCGCAGGCGATGGAGGCGCGTTCTTCTCTGGCGGTGATGATTTGGAACAGCAGTTCGGCGCCTCGCGGATCCAAGGTGAGGTAGCCGATCTCGTCGAGGCAGAGCAGGTCGAGGCGGGCGTAGCGGCCGAGGACGCGGGTGAGTTGTTTGTCGTCGGCGGCTTCGGCGAGCTCGTTGACCAGTTGGGCGCAGGTCAGGTAGCGGACCCGGCGGCCCGCTTCGGCGGCGCAGGTGCCGAGGGCGATGAGCAGATGGGTTTTGCCGGTGCCGGAGTCGCCGAGCAGCACTAAAGGTTCACCTTTGTCGATCCAGGCACCGGAGGCGAGGTGGCCGAGGACGGCTGGGGTGAGGTCGGGGATGCGGGTGTGGTCGAAGTCGCCGAGTCGTTTGGTGCGCGGGAACTTGGCCTCATGGACTAGCCGGATGCGTCGGCGGGCGTCGCGTTCGTCGCATTCGGCGGTCAGCACCTCGGCCAGGAACGCCTTGTGCGACAAGCGCTGCTTCGCCGCAGCCGCGGCCAGCTGCCCGGCTTGGGCGCGGATGGTGGGCAGCTGCAGGGTTTTGGCTGCGGCTGCGATGGCGGCGTCAGCGGCCGGCTCGGCCAGCCGAGACACGGCCGCGGTCATGCCAGGGCTCCAGCCAGCAGCTGATCGTAGCCGGCCAGCGACGGGGCCGGCCGGTCACCAAGATCTTTACTGGTCGGCACGATCAGCGGCGGCGCCGGCTCGGGATGGCTGATGCGGCGGGCCTCGACCGCAACCAGATCCGGGTCGACGCTGTCCATACTGATCGCGGCGCGCATCGCTGTGATCACCGAGTCTGTGGGCAGGGTGCGGTGCAGCAGCAACACCCCGATCAGGGCGCGGGTGCCGGGCCCGTCGCCGAGCCGCCGTCGGGCTGTCTCCCAGAACCGTTGATGATCAGCGGTGAACACCCCGGCGGCCCGTGCTGCGGCTAGCGCGGTGGACCCGGCCAGCGCGCCGGGTTTGCGGCATAGCACTTCCAGGTAATGATCCAAGATCAAATCCTCACTGTACTTATGCAGCGACCGGGAATGCTCGGCGACGATGGTGGCGCCGTCATAGACGGTGATCATGGTGGCGCCCAGCCGCACCTCCAGGCGGCGGCCGGCGTATCGGGCCGGCACCGAGTAGTAGGACTGGCGGACACAAATCCGGGCCTTAGCGTCGACCCGGCACGACGACCGCAACGCCATGTCGAACGGCTCGGCCGGCAGCGGCGCCAGCAACGGCAGCTCTCCGGCCGCCGCCTCGCCAACGGTTTCGGTGCGACCGGTGATGTGGCGGGTGTCGTCGCGGGCATCCGCGGCGGCCAGGGCAGCGTTCAACGCCTCCAGCGAGCCCACATGCGGCATCGGGGTCAGATGGCGGCGGCGGAATCGGCCGATTTCGCCCTCCACGCCGCCCTTCTCATGCGCCCCGTCGACGCCGGGCGCGCAGAAAAACGAGTCGTAGCCGTAGTGGGACCGCATCGCCACGAACCGGGGATGTTCGAAACGTTCCCTGCCCAACGCGATCCGGATCACCGCCGGTTTCAAATTGTCATACCGGATCATCCCGGTCGGCACCCCGCCGAAGGCTTCGAAGGCGCGCACATGGCCGTCCAGGAACGATTCTTGGGTTTGGTTGGCGTAGCCGACGTGGAACGCCTTCCCCGAATGCGACAGCCGCATGCAAAACATGTACAGCTTCATCACCTGCCCGGCGATGGAGGCGGTGAACTCGCCGAAGTCCACCTCGGCCTCGGCCGCCGGCGGATGAGTCTGCGGCACCATCACCCGGCACCGGTCGGCGCCGATCTCGGTTCGCAGCCGCGCCACCAGATTCCGCACCGTCGACTCCCCGATCCGAGCATCTTCCTCCTCAGTCAACCGCTGCCAGATCCGCCGTGCGGTATGCCGCTGCTTCCTCGGCGCCGACAGATCATCCATCAACCACCGCCGAACAAGATCAACATAAGGACCGGTGGCCGGAGCCAACCGCTCCGCCACCTTCCTCGCCGGCGGCGTGGCATCCGCCAACGCCTGACGCACCGTCCGCCGGTGCACCCCATGACGCTCCGCCAACGCCCGAATCGACATCCCCCGATCCCGGGAATCACGTCGAATACCCTCGAACTGCTCCACTCTCGATCTCTCCTTCACACCCCCGGCCTTTCGCGATCGCCATCGCAGACGAGCCGAAAGTAGAGGGAAACGATTGGTCGAGGGTGGGGCCACACCGAGCGAGCACTAGCCCTCCAAGTGGGGCCAAATCAGACTGGCACACTCAGTTAATCGTCTGGCGGCCTCGTCCCGGGCGGCTTGCTTACGCGTCCGATCCGTCCACAGGACGCTGCAAGGCCGTACCATGATCAGCTCAGTGCAGCCTTAAGTGCTGGCTGAATCTGCCTGCCTGATTTGGCCCCATTTGGGGGGTTACTGCTGGCTTGTTGTCGCCGTCCACAACTACTCGCTGTTCTTTCTCTCCGCTGTCTTGCCTGGGACATTCTCTTGTGCCCTCGGCCCGCCATAGAGCCGCCGCCTGAACGGGCAGCAGGAAATGGGGGCCCGACCCGTCGCCACGGTGACCAGCGACGAATGATAACGGCAGTCATGGTTGTGAGCCGCTCGCGGGACGAAGATCAACAGCTCGGATCCACCGTTGACGGCCGTCCGTACCGCGTACGCGACCCCCTTCCTGCCGTTCTTTCGCCCACCAATCGAGCTGGCCAGCTTTCGATCACTTGGCCGTCTCCACCTCAATGGGTGGCTCACTTCTCGGCGATCAACCTCGACACGCAGCTGCAGGTCGTCGTCTGCCTTCCGTTGACATGCATGCGCTTCCCAAACCCGTTGAGCTGTGAGCACAATTGTGCGTGCCCAAGCCTTGGAAGTGCCGCCTTAGCCTCCACGATTGCGAAGTCCGGGAGAACCCGGAAACCCATGATCACTACGAAGTGTGTCGGCGCTGTGATGCTGACCGAGACACGCGACGTCCTTCATGGAGCCCAGATTCCGGAGGTATGACGTGGAAGGATCCAGCTGGCTGACCAATTCAACATTGGGTCTGGTGTAATCGAACATACATCCTGCATATCCGCTTGAGTGAAGTAGCGTGCTGGCCGTGGCTGGCGATCTGCGTCCGGTCGGTGGGCATGACTATCCGCGGACGTATCAGGAGTTCCGGTCGTGGTTCCTTAGGGGTGTGTATTTGCGCGGTCAACAGACACGCCGGGCGGGATCAATGTGACGTTCCTCAGAGCCGTTCGCGCGATCGGATACGAGCGGGGGATGAGGTCACGCAGGGGAGAGCGGTGAAGAGTGCCGAATCGTGACGGCGAGATCAGCTCTTGCTAACGTTCTCGTGAACTTCCGACGTTCAAGTATTACTTCGCTTGGCTATGTAGTAGCGTCCCTCTCGCCCCGTCGGTCACCTCGACACTCACTTGCCTCGAGGAACATCAAATCGACCGACGGGGTTTTAGCTGCCTGCTTACAGGGATGGAGAAGCCGCGGGGCTTTCGAAAGAGCGTGGAGGGCTGTGACGGCCCACTAGCCTTCGAGTGGTGAGCCGACCGGACGAGATCACCTCAGTGCGCCAAGCGGCCGCGGCCTGTAATGTGACGCCGCCTGTCGTCCGGCGCTGGCTCTCCCTTGGGCTGATATCCGGGCCGCCGTGGACAGTGCAGCAGTTGCATAAGGTCCGCGATATGACTGATCCGCAGGGCCGCCGACGTGGCCCCACAAACGGCACACGGACCACTGACCCGCTGGCTGGAAGGGTGTGACTGCGACCGATGCCGTGAGGCGCAGAACGACGCCGCGAGGGAACGCTTCCGACGCAAGGCGCAAGAGCGACTCCCGGCCGACGTGCGCCAAGTGTTCCTGGATGCCATCTACCGGGGCCAGCCGTTCAGGCAGATCCTGCGTGATCTTGGCCTGACTTCCAATCAAGTGTGGGGGCTCACCAAGACCGACGACGAGTGGTCAGAGCAGTTGGATGCTGCCCTGACGACAGCCCGTCGGGATGACCTCGAGCACGGCACCAATGCGGCTTACGTCCACGGCTGTGTCTGCAGCGAGTGCCGAGAGCACTCGGCTGTGTCTGCAGCGAGTGCCGAGAGCACCAGCGCATCAGGATGGCCACTCCGCGTCGGATTCCGCTGACTCCCAGAACGGTTGACCGCGTGTGACGTGCGGTGCTTGGGTGGGAAACAGGGCACGACGCCGCTGGGAGGCGCCGCTGAGTCGTAGGGAGTCGGCATGAAGTACGTAATCGCGTGGGAGTTTCGCGAGAATACCTCAGAGGAGACGCAGGTTCGGGGCTTCGAGGTCTTCGGAAAGTGGTCACCGGCGGAGGGCAGTGACTTCCTGCAGTTCCTCGATAGGATCGACGGCCGCGGTGGCTTCGCGGTCGTTGAGACAGAGGACCCCACGTCGATCGCGCGTGACACGGCGATATTCAGCCCGTTCTTAAACTTCAACGTCTACCCCGTCTTGGATAGTCAGGAGGGGACCCGGATCGCCAATGAAGCGATCGAGTTCCGCCGCAGCATTGGCTAGATCATCAGGATGGCCAGAAACCGGGGCTAGTCCCCGCATCCTACGGTGGACGCTGGCGCTGGGGTAACGTCGCCGGCTGGCTTTGTCCAACCTATTGGGAGCTAGGCCTTAACACTGTCTTAGTGTGTCGTTTGATCTCGCGATTGTTGCTGCGGTGCTCGCGGCGCAGGGTGTCTTTCGAGCCGAAGAACTTCGCCGAACGGTCTTGCTTGGTGAGCTAGGCCTGGACGGTCGAGTCCGGCCGGTCCGGGGCGTGCTGCCCGCCACCCTTGCTGTGCAACAGGCAGGCTTCACGCGTGTGATCGTGCCTCTACGCCAGGCCGGAGAGGCAAAGCTGGTGTCGGGGATCGACGTATTCGGTATTGCCTCGATTCCGCAGTTGGTCGCTTTCCTGCGAGGCGAGCCGGTGCCGCTGGTCGATCCAATCGAGGTAATGGGCGATCAGGCTGGGAGGCATGCCAAGCGCCAGCTTGACATGGCAGACGTGGTCGGTCAGGTGGAGGCCAAGTGGGCCTGCGAGGTAGCCGCGGCGGGTAGGCACCACATGCTCTTTCATGGCCCGCCGGGAGTCGGCAAGACCATGCTCGCTGAGCGTGTGCCGAGCTTGCTCCCTGATCTTGTTTTGCACGATGCCCTCGAGGTATCCGCGGCGCACTCCCTCGCTGGATTCAATCTTGCGAGCTCATCACCCGCCGCCCTACAGCGACCCGCATCATTCGGCATCGGTAGCCAGCATCGTCGGTGGAGGCCAGCGAATGGCCAGGCCGGGTGCCATCTCGTGCTCACAGGGGAGTCCTCTTTCTGGACGACTCGACGGGACCCCAATCCATCCGATCGAAAATTCATACCCCGCCTTGCAGGAGACCTCACCTAATCGAATGCAGATCCTGCATATCCGCTTGAGTGAAGTACCGGGTGGTCGTGGCCGACGATCCGCGTCCGGTCAGTGGGCATGAGTATCCGCGCACGTATCAGGGGTTTCGGTCGTGGTTCCCTGACGAGTTGACGTCTGATCGAGCCGCAGTCGGCCCGGGACGCCGCTCAAAGGGGATCTTGATCGGCACTTTCTTGGCGGCCGGCAACGACTGGGACGAGCCCACAGACGACTAAGCATCAACTGCACTCAAGCGGATATGCAGGATGCAGATTCGGTTATTATAAATATCTCATTAGACCGCACTTGCGATTCAGCAGGTCGACCGCTCAGCGGACAATCCGCCTGTGGCTTGGTATCAAACCGCTGTGCCCAACCTCCATCTGTTATGGAAGAGGCTCTGCTCGGTCCGGATGCGAATCCCGATGATCACGATCCGTTGAATCGTCACGAACGGCCGCCCACCGATCCAAAACGATTGCGTTCGCCTACCCGGACGACGGTTGATCTGTCGTCTTATCCGGACCTTGTGGTCATATACCTGGGAATGCGGGCCAACTCCCTGCGCGGCGTCAAGACCCTTCTGTCGCTCGGCCCGCAGATCCAAAAGTCGGTCGAGGCCCGGCCGGACGGGCTGTTGCTTCACGAGAATCTGCTGTATTCGGTATTCCCACCGCACGCTGGTATGCGTCAGTACTGGCGCGACTTCGACTCGTTGGAGCGTTGGGCAAGGTCCTTAACGCATCTGCAGTGGTGGCAGAAATTCCTCCGCGACAGGGGCGGCACTGGGTTCTGGCACGAGACCTACTTCCGCGGTGGACAAGTGGAGTCCGTCTTTGTTGACATGCCGGCGACTGGCTTGATGAAAGTGGGCCCAGTAAGGCCTGCACGTGGTGCAATGTTTACAGCTCGTAGGCGCTTGGAGCTGCAGGAAGGAAGCGAGCCAGCACCGGGAATACCTGAAGCAGAGCTCTACCAGCAGTGACGTACAGAGTTGTTCGATGGTCGGCAGCCATGGGAACCTGACCAAACGCTGTCGGTGTCGCCGTCCTTGTCGTCCTCGTAATCGGTTTGCTCGTCGTCTTCGAGCTCTTCTTGGTCCTCGGATGTACGCAATGGTTAGCCCGGCATGCACGTTGGAAAGCATTGATTCATAGCCTAACTAATTCGCGAATCACCGCTACTCTTCTGACGTGTCCAGACCCCGCACCCCGTTAGACCTCGCTGACGCTCAGGCATTAGCTCGGATTGCCACATTGGCGGCCGCCATCCTGGTCGCTCTCCGGCAGCCGGGTAGAGGACGGTACGAGAGTGAACGGCAGTTGCGGACCTGGTTGACAGACGGGCGCTGAGCACCTCAACGCTGGCGGATTCACTCATAACCTGTGACGGGTGATCCGCCGTAGATTCCGCGAGTTCGGACGGGCGATCCGCCGCGATGTCTTCGGAATCCTCGAGTTCAGAGTCAGTCACGGGTGAAAGTCTGCTTTTGACCGCTGAGACTTCTCGAATCGGAGCCCCACATTGAGAGCACACCCGAGCCCTGACGGCAACCTCCGCCGCGCACTCACGACACCTCATCTGCACACCCGCCACGAACCGCCGCCATCCACCAGTTCACGAGCGCCAAGGCTAGGGGCCGTGCTCACGCCACATGGAGTATCTCGTCGATTCGGCTTGAGTCAGTCAGACGGCCGGTCAACTCTGGCGATCAGCCACGGCTACTCGGCTTTGGCAGGCCGAAGATCACTAGCTCTGATCCAGCGTTGTTTGCCGTCCTCGCCGCGTACCCGCCCGAACCATTCCTTGAGTGGACGGTGCTCCTTAACCACCAGTCCAGCTGCCTGGCATGCGACCACGAGGCCATCTCCACCTGGATCGGCGGATCGACTTCCCTGCGATCTGCTTCGCCGTACCGGGCCGGATCGAGCTCCATATCCCATTAGAACACCGGTGCTATTCAGGTGGAAAGCCACACAGTTCAAGCTTGGTCGTCATCACCCTGGACACCACAGCGGGGAGTGAGCGGGGCTGCGAGAACTTTTCCCAAATTGCTCCCGCGAGTCTTCCCGATCTTCCCGACTAAGCACTCTGACTTCCGATAGCGTTCGCTACCGCAGGGCTCTGGGCGGCCTGTCATGGCTGCGCTCGGCCGAACACTTCGGGCCGAACACTTCGGCTACGTCGCCGGTAGTCAGGGGACCATGAAGAAATCCAAGTTGCTAGCTGCCGTCGCTGTAGCAGTTGCGGCGCTCATCGCGCCTGCAACGGCCTCGGCAGCGGGCAACGCCACGGTCGTGAATGTGGCGGGCGAGGCCGCATACACCACGTTCATCAGCCAGTCGGAGTGCATTAAGACGACCGTGGGGATCGTTGCCGCCCATGAGATCACCCAGAATGTGCCCGGAAAGCCCGATCTGGTAACAACAGCATTCATCCGCCTCGCGCAGTCCAACATCTGCAATGAGACAGAACTGAGCGATTACCGCGGTGGCTCCCGGTTGTTGGACGAGGATACCTTCCAGCTCTTGGGCCGGGCCCGCACAGCCAACTTCACGACGACGGACTTCATCCTGACGAACACCCTCAGTCCCTTCGACGAGTTGGCTGTCAACGTGGATGTGACTTGGTCCGGCGAAGGCGTTCTCGGCGAGAATCGCAATATCAATCAGAACATTGAAATTGCCTCGGACTGCAAGCTCACCTTCCAGGGCACTGCCGTGTTCCGGCATGCGCCTGCCTTGGGGAGCGTGGTTGATGTGGAAACGGGAACGAACTACACCCCGGGCCCGAGCGAAGACGAGTTCGACCCAGACGAGGAGGAGGACCCAAGCCAAATCGGTTTGTTCAGGTCCGCAACCCTGAATATCGGCGCTTGTTCAGGACTGCAACCCTGAATATCGGCGCAGGCTTTGTGAAGGACCGGCAGGAATGGTTCGGTCGGGTACGCGGTGCCAACGACCGACAACGGTGGATCAGAGCTACTGATCTTCGCTCCGCGAGCGGCCTACAGCTATGACTTGTGTCGCGTGATATAGGCAACAAATCTCTGCAAGATCAGCAATTGACTCGGCGATCGCATGCAAGATTCACCGTCGAAATGCGACTCACGCGCAGATATTTAGTATGAGGTACAACACAACGTGTGGACATCTTCCGCTTGGCCTGCGAGGCTGATCGGGAAATTGGGCGTGCTGCCAGCGTTAGCGACTGCTGGCAACTCTCGGTGGGCGCCTTCGGTCGGCCGCTGCGTTGACCGATGACCGCAACCAGGCAGGCGCCAAGATGATCTTACGTTCCAAGTTGGCTGTCGGCGCGGCTGTTGCTGCGGTCGGGGCTGCATGTCTAGGTGTCGGAGCTGCAGATGCCTTGACACCTAACGCCGACCTTGAAGTAATGACAACTCCTGAGAAGGTTGTGGCCGATCCGGGAAGCTACCTAGATTACTTCATTCAGGTCAAAAATAATGGGCCTAGCAGTGCGTCAAACGTCGAATTGCAAGACCTTCAGATATCGGGGATTTTCACCTCGATTGCTCCGACTCCGGCGACGACCCATGGAGAGTGCAAGATGCCCACACGCACCTCTATATCATGCAACTTGGGGACAATTCCGGTGGGTGAAACGGCCATCATTATGGTTCGAGCGTCGATACTAA
This sequence comes from uncultured Actinomycetota bacterium, assembly GCA_963734005.1. GTDB lineage: Bacteria > Actinomycetota > Actinomycetes > Propionibacteriales > Propionibacteriaceae > Microlunatus. The sequence goes on along the minus strand of CAVTFS010000020.1, from coordinate 382,426 downwards.
CTGTACCGCCCCGTCCAGATATGGAACGCGAACCTGCGCGGAGCGTAGCGACAGTAAAATACGACCACGACCCAAGCCAGCAGAACAATAAGTCTCAAATCACCGTTCCCGTACAAGAACCTGGGGAAATAAGCAACGCCGAATTGCAGCGAATGGTCGAGGTCGCCAGAGCATGCGTCGGTGTGGTTACTAGTACGCCGTTCGTTGGTGTTGTCACCGATGGAATCGGTAACCCGAAGCGCGGTGAACTCATAAGCGCGGCCGCGAGCGAGGTCATGATTGAGGCCGTGCGCGACGAAACCAAGCGAGAGTGGCTAAGGGGGTCCTTGGCTGTGCCGAACTGTGTGATGCACCTCATAAGCTTCTGGGGGTCGGTTGACGGCTCTACACCGCTTGGGAGTGGACTGGAGCCCATCGAGAAAACAGAAATCCGTCGAAAAGCGGCGGAAGCCCTTCGAAAAGCAGGAGCCCATCCAGAGAAACGGAACCAGATCGAGGGACAGACGCCCACCGAAGACCCGACGCCCACCGAAGAGCCGAGAGAGATCGTTGATCCAAAAATCGGGTTCGACCCTACGTCCGGCCGGCCAGGCTCGACGCCTAATCTCTTCGGCGGGGGCTTCTATCCGAACAAAGATATAACAATTACGGAGTCTGGTCCGGCCGGCTCACGACCGGTGGGGGTTATCACGCCGGATGCTTCCGGTAGCTTCGATATAACGTTCCAAATTCCGGACTCTACGCCAGCGGGACAAATAACGTACACATTTCGTCAGGAGCCGAACGTAGAGGTCACGGACACATTTTTAGTAGGGGGCGAACCGGTGTCAACACCAGAACCGGTGCCAACACCAGAAGAAGCGGCACCCACCACAGAAGAAGCGGCGCCAACAGAAGAAGCGGCGCCAACAGTAGAAGCGGCGCCCACAGAAGAAGAGCATCAGAAGGTCGAACAACAGCAGCAACTTGAAGAACTGCAGAAACAGCATCAGCAAGACGAACAGCAGCAGAACCAAGAACAGCAGCAGAACCAAGAACCCCGGCCAGTTCCATTCTACACCCTTGGGCCGAAATCTTGATTCGCTGAGAGGCCGATTCAGCTGAGTACCCGTTACGGTGGCGCGGTGGACGTCAACCGCGCAGCCGACTTGTACGCGCAGGGTCGCAGCCTGCGCCAGATCGGTGCCGAGGTGGGCGTTCCCTGGACCGCCGTGGGCCATCAGCTTCGCCGTGCCGGCGTCACCATGCGTCGCGGCGTAGGTGAACTGCTTTCTGGATCAAAGGGCGTTCTGTGATCGATGGCTCGGGGAGCGGTGAAGGCCGTAGCGTTCGTGTGGTGAGCCGGCGCCAGCAGATTGAGAATGGCTCCGTGTTCTCGGTCCGTCAGGCAGCTGCGGCCTGCAACGTGTCACCGCCGGTAGTGCGGAGGTGGCTCTCGCTGGGGCTGCTTTCCGCGCCGCCATGGACAGTCGAGCAACTACGAAGTGTCCGTGATCTGACCGATCCGCAGCGCCATCGCCCTGGCTCCAGCGCCGCCCATAGCACCATGGCGCGGTGGAATTCGGGCTGTAGCTGTGCTCGGTGCCGGCAAATGCAAAGCGATGCCGCCAGGGCACGCGGTCGGCGCACGGCACAAGAGCGGCTACCCCCTGAGGTGCGGCAGCGGCTTCTAAATGCGATTTACGCCGGTCAACCCTTCCGAAGAGTGCTCGGTGACCTTGGCCTAACCCCAACCAGGTGTGGGGGCTGACAAAACCGACCAGGAATGGTCAGAGAACCTGGATACAGCCCTAACCGCAGTTCGTCGGAACGACCTTAAGCACGGCAGCAACGCGGCCTACGTGCACGGCTGTGTCTGCAGCGAGTGTCGGGAGCACCAGCGCATTCGGATGGGCAGGAACCGTGGCTAGGTCAGGCAAGTAGGTCGGGTCGGATCCAGACAGTCGTCTGCCCTGTCCGGAGAAGCTTTACGGCGACGTTCGTCGTGAGCTACGACTGGCTGTTGGAATGGATCACAGACCGTACGAAACAGCTCGACAAACTGAAGCACGCCCTGGAGTGGAACGATCCCTTCAGACCAACCGACTGACGTTGAAAGCTCGGTCCAAAGGTTGAAGGTCAGCACCGTACGCCGCGTGGATGGACCCAGTCCTCATTAGCCTCGAAGATCCGCCGCAATATCTTTCAACCGTCGATGCATTCGAGTTGGATCAGTATTAGGAATCCGCTGGAACCCATACTTCTCGTAGAAGGAGGCCGCATGATCATCGATGGCGTCCACCACCACATATCTCGCCGCCACCACCTCACCTGCGGCAACGCAACGCTCAAGAGCCTCCACCAGCAAATCTCTTCCCACGCCTTGCCCCCGAAGACTCGTATCGACTGCAAGTTTTGCGAGCAGGATTGCGGGCACCTCACGTGGCAATGAGCGGGCCTGGCTCCTAGATAAATTATCGCGATGGAGGGCATGACCAGCCAGTGTGTAATAGCCGAGTACAACGCCGTCACCCTCTTGGATGACCCATGTACGACCAGTGTCTTGCAGGCTCCCACGGAGCGCCGAAGCACGGAGCCATCGATCCAATGACTCGTTACCGCAACTAAAGGAGCTGAGGACGTGCCCGTCGTTAAGCGGCTCCGAGATCAGCTCCATACGGTCAGTGACGACTATGGTCGCTTGAACCGACGCCGCTGCCGGGCTGCACTGATCAACGCCTCGTTGGGCTGAGGGGGCTCGTCCAAGGCCGCAAGAAGCGCCTCGTAATACTCAGCTGGCACCAACGTGTGGCTGGCGAGAACCTCATCTGCACGTTCCTCTGCGGCTGAGATGACAAAGTCAGTCAGAGATTGATCACTTGCCGCAGCAGCTGTGCGCAAGCGTCGCTCGGTCTCTGGTCGCACCCGAAAGTTAAGGCGGGTTGCAATCGCGGTCATAGCCACCCCTACACACGCGTGTTATGTATGTACACAGTGTATGTACGCGTGTCAATTACGCGGCACGAGCGTCGCCGTTGAGTTGACCCTGGGCCTACCACGCCACCGTGACCGCCGCCCGCTTCGACAAGTTATGGATGTGAACCGCTCGCAGGACGAAGATCAGCAGCTTTCACCCACCGCTGGCGGCCGTCGGCACCACGTACCCGACCCAACCATTCCTGCCGGTCCTTCACCCACCAATCAAGCTGACCCCCGGACCTGAGTCGTGCCACTTGCCTTAGTTACCCTCGTGTCCCAGCGCGATGAGGAGTTCGCGGGCTGGAGGTGGTATTTCCGGATCGAGGGTGAGCAGTTCGCCGTTGACGTTGATGGTCGCGGATCTGACGGTGCGCAGCGTGTTTACCAGCTTCTTGATCGAGATGCCGGTGTGCTCTTGGAGGTAGCGGCTGATCGCGAGCGCGGCGAACACGATGGTCAGGTGGGCCTCGATGGAGTCACGCTGGCGGTGGAACACCGGCCGGGCACGGAGGTCGGTCTTGGCCATTCGGAACGACCGCTCGACCTGCCACAGGTCGTGATAGGCGGCGATCACCGCAGCACCGGTCATGGTGTCGAGGGGGATGTTGCTGACGTAGCCCTTCAGGCCGGCGAGCTGCCGGGCGCGGGCGACGAGCTTCTGGTCGATCTGCTTGGTGGCCCCGGTGACCTTGAGGAACCGCACGTTGCGCATCGCTGCCTGACCGGAGGTGATCTTCTCGGCACGGTCGATCATCGCGTTGATCGCCCGGTCGTCACGGCTGCGCCGCTTGAAGGAGTACTGGTAGACGATCCGACGCGTTCGCGCGGCCTTCCCGGTCCCCATCACCCGCGACGATTCCAGGATCTGCCCGTCGGCGAAGTAGTCCCCGCGCCGTTTGAAGTGTTCGGCCAGATCGTAGGGAGCCTTGCTGATCCGCGACCCGACGATGAAGGAGAACCCGGCGTCCTCGACGGCGTTGAGGTTCGCCGCGGAGAGCATCCCGGCATCAGCGACCACGACCATGTCATGCAGCCCGTGCCGTTCCTGGAAGGCCTGCAGGACCGGGATGAGGGTGCGGGTCTCGGCCTTGTTCCCCTCAAAGCAGTGCACCTCCAGCGGGAAGCCGGCGGCGTCGACCATGAGCCCGATCTGGATCTGCGGGTCGACCCGGCGCTCCTTGCTCATCCCGACCTTGCGGAGCTGGTCCTCGTTCTCAATCTCGAAGTACAACGTCGTGCAGTCATAGAGGACCAACGACACCTGCCCAGCCGGCGTCTTGGCCGAATGCGCCAGGCAGGCCGTGGCCACGCTGCCGCGGTAGTCCCGGTCGATGCAGCGGGCCAGCGACCGGAACACCGTGCGCAGCGACGGACCCTCGACGCCGATATCGCCCAGCACCCGCAACGTGTCGGCCTTCGAGGTGGGCTCGATGAGTGTGCCAGTCTGATTTGGCCCCACTTGGAGGGCTAGTGCTCGCTCGGTGTGGCCCCACCCTCGACCAATCGTTTCCCTCTACTTTCGGCTCGTCTGCGATGGCGATCGCGAAAGGCCGGGGGTGTGAAGGAGAGATCGAGAGTGGAGCAGTTCGAGGGTATTCGACGTGATTCCCGGGATCGGGGGATGTCGATTCGGGCGTTGGCGGAGCGTCATGGGGTGCACCGGCGGACGGTGCGTCAGGCGTTGGCGGATGCCACGCCGCCGGCGAGGAAGGTGGCGGAGCGGTTGGCTCCGGCCACCGGTCCTTATGTTGATCTTGTTCGGCGGTGGTTGATGGATGATCTGTCGGCGCCGAGGAAGCAGCGGCATAGCGCACGGCGGATCTGGCAGCGGTTGACTGAGGAGGAAGATGCTCGGATCGGGGAGTCGACGGTGCGGAATCTGGTGGCGCGGCTGCGAACCGAGATCGGCGCCGACCGGTGCCGGGTGATGGTGCCGCAGACTCATCCGCCGGCGGCCGAGGCCGAGGTGGACTTCGGCGAGTTCACCGCCTCCATCGCCGGGCAGGTGATGAAGCTGTACATGTTTTGCATGCGGCTGTCGCATTCGGGGAAGGCGTTCCACGTCGGCTACGCCAACCAAACCCAAGAATCGTTCCTGGACGGCCATGTGCGCGCCTTCGAAGCCTTCGGCGGGGTGCCGACCGGGATGATCCGGTATGACAATTTGAAACCGGCGGTGATCCGGATCGCGTTGGGCAGGGAACGTTTCGAACATCCCCGGTTCGTGGCGATGCGGTCCCACTACGGCTACGACTCGTTTTTCTGCGCGCCCGGCGTCGACGGGGCGCATGAGAAGGGCGGCGTGGAGGGCGAAATCGGCCGATTCCGCCGCCGCCATCTGACCCCGATGCCGCATGTGGGCTCGCTGGAGGCGTTGAACGCTGCCCTGGCCGCCGCGGATGCCCGCGACGACACCCGCCACATCACCGGTCGCACCGAAACCGTTGGCGAGGCGGCGGCCGGAGAGCTGCCGTTGCTGGCGCCGCTGCCGGCCGAGCCGTTCGACATGGCGTTGCGGTCGTCGTGCCGGGTCGACGCTAAGGCCCGGATTTGTGTCCGCCAGTCCTACTACTCGGTGCCGGCCCGATACGCCGGCCGCCGCCTGGAGGTGCGGCTGGGCGCCACCATGATCACCGTCTATGACGGCGCCACCATCGTCGCCGAGCATTCCCGGTCGCTGCATAAGTACAGTGAGGATTTGATCTTGGATCATTACCTGGAAGTGCTATGCCGCAAACCCGGCGCGCTGGCCGGGTCCACCGCGCTAGCCGCAGCACGGGCCGCCGGGGTGTTCACCGCTGATCATCAACGGTTCTGGGAGACAGCCCGACGGCGGCTCGGCGACGGGCCCGGCACCCGCGCCCTGATCGGGGTGTTGCTGCTGCACCGCACCCTGCCCACAGACTCGGTGATCACAGCGATGCGCGCCGCGATCAGTATGGACAGCGTCGACCCGGATCTGGTTGCGGTCGAGGCCCGCCGCATCAGCCATCCCGAGCCGGCGCCGCCGCTGATCGTGCCGACCAGTAAAGATCTTGGTGACCGGCCGGCCCCGTCGCTGGCCGGCTACGATCAGCTGCTGGCTGGAGCCCTGGCATGACCGCGGCCGTGTCTCGGCTGGCCGAGCCGGCCGCTGACGCCGCCATCGCAGCCGCAGCCAAAACCCTGCAGCTGCCCACCATCCGCGCCCAAGCCGGGCAGCTGGCCGCGGCTGCGGCGAAGCAGCGCTTGTCGCACAAGGCGTTCCTGGCCGAGGTGCTGACCGCCGAATGCGACGAACGCGACGCCCGCCGACGCATCCGGCTAGTCCATGAGGCCAAGTTCCCGCGCACCAAACGACTCGGCGACTTCGACCACACCCGCATCCCCGACCTCACCCCAGCCGTCCTCGGCCACCTCGCCTCCGGTGCCTGGATCGACAAAGGTGAACCTTTAGTGCTGCTCGGCGACTCCGGCACCGGCAAAACCCATCTGCTCATCGCCCTCGGCACCTGCGCCGCCGAAGCGGGCCGCCGGGTCCGCTACCTGACCTGCGCCCAACTGGTCAACGAGCTCGCCGAAGCCGCCGACGACAAACAACTCACCCGCGTCCTCGGCCGCTACGCCCGCCTCGACCTGCTCTGCCTCGACGAGATCGGCTACCTCACCTTGGATCCGCGAGGCGCCGAACTGCTGTTCCAAATCATCACCGCCAGAGAAGAACGCGCCTCCATCGCCTGCGCCTCAAACGCCCCCTTCTCCGAATGGGGCAACACCTTCACCGACCCCCGCCTCGCCGCTGCCGTGGTTGACCGGCTCACCTTCAACGCCCACATCATCCAAACCGGCACCAACAGCTACCGGCTCACCAGCACACGAAACAAGAAAGGAGCCGCCAACACCTAACCGACCCCAGGGTGGGGCCAAATCAGGCCAGCACAGTGGGGCCAAATCAACTTGTCATTCTCAGCTCGATGATCCGCCCCAACACCAAGTCCTTGAACGCCTCATCACCGATGACGTCGAAGCCGAGCCGGTCATAGGCCTCAGCCAACACATTCCACAACAGCAGCGAGGCCGTCCCGACCACCCTGCCGCCGGCCACCAGCGGTCGCCGGCCACCCCCGTCGGCGGGCGCCGAAGCAGCCAGCGGCAACTCAGCGGCCGGTGCCCGCGTCCAGTCCGCCACATCGTCGATGGTGACCCTGGCCTCCTGCAGCGGGCCGCAGTCGAGTTCGCCCTGCCCCCGATGCAACCGCTCCCGAGCTGCCCGCAACAACAGCGCCAGGTCTGCGTCGGTGTGCGCCGAGCCGACGTGCTCGAGCTCCACGATCACGCCGTGAGCCTTGGTCACGACCTGAACAGCCACCGCCCCCGACGCAGTCCGGACCTTCCGCACGAACCGCGAAACCACAGTTCGAACGCTATCCAGACCCACCTCTTAGTAATCCAATCGACCTGCCCGCCAACACAAACCAGCAGGTCAGCGGCCTGTCACCCCAACCGAACGGCCGAGGCGGCACGACTCAGGCCTGACGCCCAGGTGGGCGCCTGGACCTCGATGGGCGGATCGACTGCCCGGCGGTCAGCCTGCGCAAACTGCTCCACGTCCTCGTCGCTCAGATCCGTAACTGATTAGAACATGTTTGCGTTATCTACAGGAAGGGCCACGCCCAATCCCTGTAGTCGATGTGAAATGCGCCGTGAAATCTAGGCTCTGTAGGCCACAAACTGCACCCCGGGTAGGGGCTCGACCGAGATGATCAGTGACGGCTGCACGGACCCCGATCGCGAGGTTCTGATCAAGGGCGTCGGCGAGTACTTGCTGCCAATGGCCCAAGCGTCGGGACTCGCGTGGACGGGCCCTCCGGTAGCGGCTCCAGGCACCGGAAACGGGCATATCGACCTCTGGGGCTATGGCCCAAAATCAAGGCGGCCCGAGTGCTAGGACAGTGGCAGGGTCTCGCTCCCCATGCCTATAGTCCTGTGTCGTGGCACGCAGTAAGTCAGACCAGTGGTATCGGGGGTGGGCGACTGCTCCTGCTGTTCAGGCCGTCATCGCTGGAGAGTCCGATTCGCTTGCCCTAGATGAGGTCGTGTGGCGATCTTCCACCGGCGAGTGGCGAGACTTCCGAGAGCTGGGCAAGATACCCGAAGGCCTTAGACAGTTGACCGGACTCCGTTCGCTCACCATCGGGTCAAGTAACAGAGAATCCTTTACGCTGCCCGCTTGGCTCGACGATATGCCCGCGCTCGAGGAGATTGATGCCCGCCACGTTTCGATCAAAGATCTACCGACGCTGTCGAGCGTCCGGTGGGCGCTTAACGCCGAGACTCTGTGGCGTTGTCGTGGGACCGTTGACCCCGAAAAGGTATACGGGCTTTTCGTTAGGTCGCAGACATCTCTCGATGTTCTCGAAAGCCTGTTTCAGAACCCGGTGTACAGCCCACTTTCCCTGTCGGAGCTGATTATCTACTCCGAAAAAGGGTTGCGAGGAAATACGTCCGAATGGCTCGCTCAGCACATCGATGAGATCCTCGAATCCCAAGATCAGCTGCAGGAGCTGTACATCTTTGGCTGTCCGATAGGGTGGGTGCCACCAGCAATTAGAAAATTGACCAAGCTGACTCGGCTCATGCTGGCCAATATTTCCCTCAGCTCGGTGCCTGATTGGCTTTTTGACCTGCCAGTACTTGAATCTCTCAACCTTTCGTCCAATGAATTGTCGGATTTACCATTCGCGGTCGGCCGCTCGCAACATTTAAGGCAGCTCAGACTCGGTGACAACAGCTTCACCCATATACCTGCTGGGGTTTGGGACCTACAAGGCCTGACGCTACTCGACATAAGCGGCTCGCCGATTAAGTCGATACCGTCGGATATCCTGCGCCTCCGAGACGCTCAGCGAGTTAGTTATCGTGAATAGATTCGGTTTTAAGAATACTAATGCCGCGTTGACCGTTCCGGATGAACTTGTTACACCGCCGCCTGAGATCGCGAGTCAAGGACTTGAGGCGATCAAGCGCTACTGGCTTCAAGAAAGAGAAACCGGCATCGACTATCTCGCCGAGGCCAAGCTCCTCATCGTCGGTGAACCCGGCGCCGGCAAAACGTCGTTAGCCAAGAAAATTCTCGACCGTTCATACAAGCTTGACGCTTCCGAGGAATCGACCGAAGGCATTGCTGTTCTGCGTTGGGGGTTCCCTACCGCGATACGGGTTCGCGAATCGGCTGACGAGCGCCTCCTTCAGCGCGATTTTAAGGTCAATATCTGGGATTTCGGCGGACAGGAGATCTATCACGCAACGCATCAGTTTTTCCTGACCAAACGCTCGGTCTACGTCCTCGTCTGCGACGAGCGCAAGGAGGACACCGACTTCCAATACTGGTTGGAGGTCGTAAACCTGCTGACCGGCGGAAGCCCATTGATCATCGTGCAGAACCGCAAGCAGGGTCGCACTCAGGCCTTGAACGTTGCTTTACTCAGGCAGCAGTATCCCAACCTGAGCGGCACATTCAGCCTCGACCTTTCGGATAACACAGGACTCGACGAGGTACTCGACAAGATCCGTAGGGAGCTGGAATCGCTCCCCCATATTGGCACCGGTCTGCCCAAGACATGGCGAGATGTCAGGCTGGCACTCGAGGCCGACAGCCGGGACTACATCAGCGCCGAGGAGTTCTTCAGAATCTGTCGCTCGCATGGATTCACAAGAGATGACGATATCCGACAGCTCGGCGGGTTCCTGCACGACCTCGGCATCTGCTTGCACTTCCAGGACGACGCTCTATTAAGCAAGACGGTCATTTTGAAGCCCGAATGGGGAACCGGCGCCGTCTATCGCGTCCTCGATGACGAGAAAATCATCGAGGACCTCGGTGTTTTCGACTCGGACGATCTCAAACGGATTTGGCATGAGCACACGTTTCAGGGCATGCACGACGAGCTGGTGCAGCTGATGGTGAAGTTTGCGTTGTGCTTTCCTGTGGCCGGATCGAGCAAATTCATCGCACCGCAGCTACTCTCGCCCGCCGAGCCGGAGCACAGCTGGGATGACGCGGAGAATCTTGTGCTGCGGTATGAGTACGACGTGATGCCAAAAGGCATCGTTCGCCGTCTCATCGTCGCTCTGCACGACTTGATTGAGGGAGCGCTGGTGTGGCGGACGGGAGTCGTGCTAACGCACAACCCGAGCCGGGCCGAGGTCATCGAGGAATACCACCGACGGCGGCTCCGCATCCGGCTCATGGGCGACGATCCTCGGGTGCTGCTTGCCATGATCGAGCGCGAGCTAACGAGGATTCACCGTTCCTATCCAGATATCAAGTTTGTCAAAATGCGGCCATGTAACTGCGAAGTATGTCGCGCTTCCAACGAACCAGCAATGTTCTTGATCAGCGAGCTTGAGGACTTCGCACGCACGGGCGACCGCATCCAGTGCCGAGCCAGTCGGAAGCTGCTGGATCCGATTCCATTGTTGACCGAGCTTTCGCCCGACCCAACATTGTGGCGGACTACGAGAGGAATGATTGAAGAATCTTCCGAAGCGGTGATTCCCACGACTATCATGCCCGAGGTATTCGTGTCCTACAAGTGGGGTGGCGACACCGAAGCACTCGTTGACGAGATCCAAGAGAGGCTTGCCGGACGCGGAGTGATCGTTATACGAGATAAGAGCGAGATGAAGTATCGCGGCTCCATCCGCCGTTTTATGCGGAAGATCGGCACTGGAAAGCTCATCGTCGTGGTTATTGACCAAGCGTACCTCGAATCAGACAATTGCATGTTCGAACTGACCGAGATAGCGAGCCGACCCGATTTCGCCCAGCACGTCTTCCCGATCATCATGGCCGATGCTGAGATATTCAAGGCGGTGAAGCGTGTTGGCTACGTTAAGTACTGGGAGCAGCAGAAGGCGGATTTGGAGCAGGTGATGATGGGCGTCGGTCAGGAGAACCTGCAAGGCATCCGCGAAGAACTGGATCTCTATGAAAGGATCCGGAACACGATAGCCAGCATGATGGATGTCCTTGGTGACATGAATACACTTACGCCCGAAATGCACCGCGGCACAGATTTCGAGCAACTTTACCGCGCCCTGAACCAAGCCCTCCCCGCCTAGGTGAAGTTGGAGATCGTCTCGCCGAAGACTCCTGCCCCTGCGCGGTCAGAGTGAAGGACCGACTCCAGACGTGCACGATGGACAGACACGACCAGTCGCCGCTATGAGCCGTTCGCGGGACAAAGATCAGCAGCTCGGATCCGCCGTTGACGGCCGTTTGCACCACGGACCCGACCGAACCACTCCTGCCGGTCCTTCACCCACCAATCGAGCTGGCCGCCTGGCGACCACGTGGCTGCCTGGACCTCGATCGGTGGGTCGACTTCTCTACGATCAGCCTCAGGAAACTGCTGTAGATCATCGACGCTGAGATCCATATCTGATTAGAACATGGCTGCGATTCTGGTTGGAAGAGGGCCACGCCGGCGACGTGTGACACGTCTTTCTTTTTGAAGCTCCTGTTTTTCTTTTCGAAGCTCCAAAGCATGTCTGACTGGTGGGTTGTTATCGCCGGGATTATCCGGATGACCTCGGTGCGTACGCGCCCGTTGCTGCGGCTTCCCGCATGTGGGCCTCCCGCGCCTCGACCGACTCCCAATCAGCGATCTCGACCAGAACGTCGGGCAGTCGGGGGTGGGCGGAGCGCTCAGAGAACACGTGTCTGTGACATCGCACCAATACGCATGCGGCCCCGGACAAGCCAGGTCAGGATGCGGCCAACGAGTCCACGTCGGCGTGCGTGTTTGGTGTATATCGCCCCCTGGTCACCGATAGGCTCGCCGACACGTGAGACAACTTCTCGGGGGTTCCCTATGCGGCCGCGCGCCATCCTCTTCACATTCATCGCCCTGCTCATCGCCGCCTTGGCCGCGCCGACAGCGGCAGCCGCCTCGGTGGAGGTCCTGATCGCCCATCGTGGATTGGCCGGCAACGCGGAGCCTAAATACATGCTGCCCGAGGACAGCATCCCGGCGTGGCAGTGGGCGATCGACAAACACGGCGGCTTCCCCGGCGCCCAGATCGTCGACATGGATACCCAGATCACCTCGGACGGCAAGCTGGCGGTGATGCATGATGCGACGATCAACCGCACTACGAACCGGTCGGGCAGGGTGGCGAATGTGACGCTCGACTACATCAAGGGCGCGTGGCTGGAGCTGCCGGTCGATTTGAACGGCAACGGTGACCCGGACAACACCCCGTATCATCCGCCGAGCTTGAATCAGGCGTTGGACTTTCTGAAGCCGAAGGTGAACACGGTTGACGGCAAGCCGATCCTGATCAGCTTGGAAACCAAGGGGGCCGGTTGGTCGCAGGCCATGCTGAACCGGCTGTTTGAAGTGATCAACGGCAAGGGCATGAAGGATCGGGTGATTGTGCACTCGGCCCGTCCCGTCGAGGTCACCTATGCGAAGACCGCCGGTTTCCCGAAGCTCGGCTATGTGACCGGCAGCACCTTGCCCCTACCGTCCGCATCCACCATTAAGGCGTCCGGCGCCCAGTATGTGTTTCTCAGATTGGCGGTGGCGAGCCAGCAAGTCATTAACGAATACAAGGCCGACCCGTACAACTTAAACGTGTGCCTGTCGATCTTGAGCAACACATCCGACTACAAAAACGCGGTGGCATTGGGTGACGTGTACGCCTGGGTCACCGATGATGTGATCGATGCTAGAGAGTTTTTAGAGCAGAACACGTGAGATTCGCACGCGGTGATCGGTGCATCCACCGGGCCGTAGCCGTACAGGTTGCTGGCGGTGGCCAGCAACGCCTCGGTGCGCTCCGACGCCGCGAGTAGAGCCGAAGCCAATGGGGGCCAGTCACTCAGCCAGCGGTGATAAGGCGGGTTCGCGCAGTTATGCCAGGTTTGAAAACGAGGGCGGGCAGTTCTGGGGTAGTACCGGTGGCTGGTGCTGTTGATCCGGCGCCGCCGATGACGTCGATACCGTCAGATACCGGTGGTCGTGGTTGGAGTTCGTGGCGTTCGCGGCGATCGTCGAGACCAGGGTTGGTCTGATCTAGCAAGCGAGCAGAGCCCCCAGGGGATTCTTTCCGGGGGTTTCTGTCATTCCCGACCGAGCAGGCACCTCCCAGCGTATCGAAGACAGCTTCGATTCCGCTGGGGCCTTAGTCTGTTTGGCAAACAGAGTTTCAGAACTAAGCTCGGTCTCATGGGTGACAGCATCGACGAACAAGACGTAACCCGGCGAGCGTTCGCCGCTTACTTCCAAAGCGGCGGCATCGACAAGCCAGCGAACTCCTCCGGCGTCGTCGAGTACAACGGCAAGGCCTACGTCGTCCTAGAGAACGTCAACGGCATACTCGCCGTTTACCGGATCCGCAACGATGGCATGTTGAAGCGCCTACGCCGCTGGCCCACAGACCTCATCATCTATTTGCGTTCCGCCATCGGCTGTCCGGGACGATAGGTCTGGCGAAGCTTGATTCCCGCTGACTGGCCGCCGTCGACGGGCAGAGTGACTCCTGTGACAAAAGAGGCGTCCGCTGAGCAAAGCCAGAGCACACACGCCGCAACGTCATCCGTCGTGCCGATGCGCCCGAGCGGAACGCTCTGCGCGGCCAGTTGCTGGGCGCGGTCGCCCGCTGCCCGAAGGTGATCAGTCAGGATGGAGCCGGGCGCGATCACATTGATGCGAATGCCCTGGTCCGCGTAGTCGAGAGCGGCCGATTTAGTGAGTCCGATGATTCCTGCCTTCCCGGAGACGTAGGCCGAGAGGTTGCTCATCGCGCCGACGCCGGCGACTGAGGCCATGTTGATGATCACGCCTCCACCCGAGGCCAGCATCGCCGGGATCTGGTACTTCATGCCGTAGAAGGTGCCATTGATGTTCGTCCGGATGCCCAGCGAGAAGCCGTCGGACGGAATGTCCGCCAGCAGTGCCGGCATGGGGCCGTCGGTGGCGTTGTTGACGGCGAAATCGAGCCTGCCGAACTCTTGAACGCACTGCTCAACAAGCGCTCGCACGGCCTCCTCATCAGTGACGTCGGCGGGGACTGCGAGCACCCGGCCGCCATCGTTGCGGAGATCGGCCGCGGTCTTCTGCAACCTTTCGTTGCTGCGGGCGGTGATCACCACGGCCGCGCCCGCCTGCACAAAGGCCGCCGCGATGCCCGCACCGATGCCTTGGCTGCCGCCGGTGATCAAAGCCACCCGATCTGTGAAGTCATAGTGAAGGGCCATGTATCCACGTCTACTCCCGACTCGTGGTCGCATCGTCAGCCACTGGACGCAATTGGTCCTACGTTGTCTGACGTAGGCAGGTACGCAGCGCGATCTTTGGCTCGACAGATTCTGGTTGCACCATCTGACAGACTGTCTGAGGCGTGACGCCGCTGGTGGCGCGCGGGCCTCTAGCTCAATTGGCAGAGCTGCGGACTTTTAATCCGTAGGTTGTGGGTTCGAGTCCCACGGGGCCCACAGTATCTTTTTCCCTTGTCAGAAGGGCTTTTCGTGGCATCGCGTCGGCAAGATCGACAACGTTGTCAGCGGCCTTGTGGCGTCGTTGTGGCGTCAGAGAATCAAGCCTCTCCGCCACTGAGTCCAGGTCATCCTCGAACAGGCCGGCGTAGACATCGAGTGTCATGGCCGCCGAAGCATGGCCCAACATCTGCTGGACGACTTTCACGTTGGCCCCCGACTGGATAGCCAAGGAGGCTGCCGTGTGACGTAGATCATGCGGCCTGAGACCCATGAGCGCCGCCGTCTTACATGCCGGATCGAAGACGTTCTTCCGCCAGTTGTTCAGTCGTAGCGTTCCAAGAGGTGACGTGAAGATCAAATCGCCCGGCTGCTTGCCCCTGCACTGCTCCTCGATAGCCACGGCAATCTGACCCGGCACCGGCACGGAGCGAGCTTGATGGGTCTTTGGTGTAGTCCACACAAGCTGGCTGCCTACCTCGGGAACACTCTCGACCACGTTCAGGCGCTTGCGGAAGGGATCAAAGCGTCCGACCTTGAGCGCGGCCAACTCTCCAAAGCGCAGACCAGTAAAGGCTAGGGTCAAGATCATCAGTTCATAGGATCCTGCCGCCTCAGCCAAAGAGCCCACTTGCTCCGGGTTTAAGTACATGGGCTCTGTACGCGTCGGCCGCGGCAACCTGGCGCCATGGGCCGGATTACGGCCGATGCGTTCATCTTGAACCGCAGCGTCGAGGATCAGCGAAAGCACCCGGTGCGTCTGCCGTACCGAGCTGGGCCGGAGGCCATCAGCGACCAATGTGCCGATCCAGCCGTTCACGTCGTTCGGCGTGATTCGGGCAATCTGCCAGTCGCCCCATACCGGGATGATGCGCCTGTTCACGATGCCCCGGTAGCGCTCCAAGGTCGACGGCTTGAGGTGAACGAGGCCGTCGCACCAGCGCTGCGCGCAGACCGCGACGAGCGTCTTGCCGGCTGAAGGGTCGATATAGCGGCCCTGATGGATCTCGGCTTGTAGTTGATCAAGCCAGCGCTGGGCCTCCACCTTGCGTGTGAAGCTCTTCTTGCGCTCCGTACCATTAGGTTCCTGCCAACGGGCGATCCAGTGACCGTTGCGCGTGTTCCTAACGATGTGCGCCATATGGCTCCTCCTGGGACTTCAGCCAATCCTTGACGGCTTCGGGGCGGTAGCGGATGTGCTTGCCGAGCCAGACGGCTGGTGGGCCGGCCCCCTGCTGCCGCCATTTATACAGGGTTGCGACCGGGATTCCCAGGTAGCTCGACAGCATCCCTACTGTCCAAAGTTTTTAATCTCAATTGATTGCTGATCACCAGATTGCCTCATGCATGCAACGCCCCATTAATATGCGCTCATTATAGCGCATTAGTGCTCATCATAGAACCGTAGAGAACCGTTCGATCCAAGCCTGATAGTCCACTTTGGCGTGCTTGTAACGATTCTGCTCCGCCAAGGCCAGGCGCTCCGGATAGTGCTTTTCCAGCACTCGTACCCAGTCTATCGGATTGTGGGTGTAGTAAATGTGATGGCCGGCGCAAAGTATCAGGTGATTGTACGGCTCATACCGCATATGCAAGATAGATCGGCTGAAGATGTGTGCCCATTGGAAGTTGCCACCGCAGTAAATTCCGTCCAGGTTTTCTAGCTCACAGTACGGTGTCAACGCCCGAAAGTAGCGACTTGCCAGAATATCGCAACGGCGTTTGAGAGCAATCCTTGACGGCTTCTTTTTGGGTTTGGGAATCATACTCCGAGAAAAAGCCTAAGCGCAAAATAGGTCGCCACCAGCCAGAAAGCGCCAATCACAACATGCCAGAAAGTCGTTCGGCTCATTGGGTAATTTCCCGTTTACTGACTTCATAATACCGCAAGTTTAAACCCCCCATGTTTGCATGAGGGGTTGGTTTGTTTAGCTCGCCGGTGCTGGGTCAAAAGACCGCACTAGTGAGCGTCGGATTAGCTCCGCATTCACCAGAGCCATCTCTTTTTCGGCTTGATCGAGGTTGCGGCCGATGTACTCGCCCAAGCGGAAAAGTTCATCTTCCGTCATTTTTGCGAGGTCGAGCGGACAGCCGTTGATGCGACTTTGTGTCCTGCTGATTGTTTTTCAGAGATTCAGTTTCATCTTGCATATTGACAATATGCGCCATTAAGGTCAATTGGCCAAGTTCCTGCAATCCAGCAGGCGAGGCGTCCACCACGAGTCATCTATGCCATGAATGCTCGACTCGACGACGACAAGGCGCTCCCCCGTGGACCTGTCTGCCTACGACTGACAGTCAACTCCCCAGGCCTAGCCCCACGTCCGACCGCCGATTGGTCAAACCCCAGCAGGCTGTGCCACCGGGCTGTAAGGTACGTCAGCCAGCTCAGCCATATCCAACCCCATTGAGGTCTCCTGATGTCTTTTTTACGGCGAGTCTGGGCGATCGCTTCATCTATTATCGTATTTTTACTTTGCATATCTATCGCTTTACTCATTCCACCGGCGGTCGAACTGTGGAAGGTCATTAGGACCGAAACGCCGGTCGTAGTTTTGCCGCCAAAGGCATCTAAAGATTGCGCGTCTCTTCACAACCCAAAAAAGCTGCGTGACATCTCAAAGAAGGATATATTGGCCCATATAAAAAAGGGCGTTGCAATCCGGAAGAGGCTGATCAACGCTCCTGCGCTCGCCGCAGCCATCATGGAAGCTGACCGCTCAGTATCGCGCAAGAGTGGCCTAGATACGCTAATCATAACTCGGAGCAATATCTACGGTGATTTAAAGCTAGAAGGTCTACGAAGTGGTATTTCAGTCGTAACAGATGGTAATACCGTAATTAAGGGTAGCGTCTCAATCGAAAACAGCGAGGTCGGCCGATTATGGCAGCTTGAGACCGTCACGGGCGGCATCGCAAGCTATCAAAGTAAATTTGGGGAATTCTCCGTAAAATGCACTACGCAGTTTAGCAGTGCCTATTCTAAATTTAGTGCCGACGTCGATATCACATCCGCAAATGACGCTTCGATCCAAGACTCAAAATTCGGGAGTTCACTGGAGGTCGGCACGGTCCGACCTAATGATGGAGTGAATGTAAATCAGTTCTCTCTGATAAGTAGCTCCGTCTCGAAGACTACGAGGCTCAACATATGTGCGAATATGCAGAGTTTATATTTTGACAACTCCAGCTTCGGTGAACAGACGTATGTCAAGACATATGCTTGCCGGCCAGAACAACGGAAGTTGTCGCCAAGGTGGGCGGCAAGGCAATCCTTCGTCATTATTGCCAACTCGAGATTTTCGGGAACGGTCAGCTTCGCCGGACTGCAGACGTTTTCTCTGGATTTCGAACAATGCACCTTCTCCGACCTTGTTGATTTGTCTTATGCCAATATTGAGTTCAGTGCCCATGCTTCGGATGTCGACTTCGAGAAAGAACTGTCATTGCATGAAGCGCAGCTGCCATCCAAACGATTAGGGACTATCAACCGCTCTGATTACCGTCTGCCGGCTTTGCAGTCCGGCATTTCTATTGACCGCGTTCGCATTGGCGCGCTGCGCCTTCGATGGGATCAGTTGACTGGTCAGAGAAATTGGAAACGCCCGGGCATGAATTGGTACGAAACTAAGGTTCGGACCAGGTTGGAAGAGCCAGAATGGGATCAAATCGAGCACGCCTTGGCGGAAATTGAGAGCTCGACGAGCACCGCTAATGAAGTTAAATTTCGTCAACACTTCTTAGACGCGCTTCCTCATTTTTCAATTTGGGAGTATATCCAATTCCTAGGCTGGGGGTTTGGTTACCGACCCTTGTGGCTCGCCACGTGGATATTTGGATTTTTTTCATTGTGTGTCTTTATTTATTGGATCAGAGATAACAAGTTAATTGGCTCACCTGCGAGTCGAACCGGCTGGGCTCGCCTAAAATTTGCAATATCGTTTGGTTTACGAACCGCGTGGCATTTCCCCACATTTGGTCCCAAAAATTCAAAGACAACTTTCCTGAAGATAACTACTTGGATTGAGGGGGTGATAATGAAAGTGGTGTTCGCACTATGGTTGAATTCTATCGCTCACGTATCGCCGCTACTCAATGAAATCGTGAAAGGCATCATACCGAGTTGATCTCGGCTTCGCTCATCCACTGGAATCGGACCACGCAGATACGATCTTTGGAGCTAACCGACGTTCGGAATCCGCTCGCAGCGGTCATACTCGAAGTCAACACTAGGCCTCAATTACCCCGCCGCTCCAAGAGCTCCCCTCACGGACAAAGCGCATTTGAACTGAGTTGGTGGATCGGGGATGAATGCTTGTCCCGTCAGGCTTGCAATGCTCTATGGCCACGCTCCAATCGATGAAATTCTTGAACCCAAGTCGCCGCAGCGCGATGCCCCAATCAAAATCGGGTCCCAAGGAACAGTTCTCGAACGGCTTAAACTCATGCTTGATGTAACGGTCGTACTTCGTCAGCGTGCAGTACAGCCCGCCCGCGTCTATCTCCTCTACCACGGTGTCCGGTACTGAGCCAACCGGCCGCATCCCACCGTCCACTATTTGTGCCGTGCTTCGGATAGCGCTTTCGATCTTCGTCGGCTCGTAGACGTCGTCAGCTCTCCACGCCCCGACATACGGCAACCCATGACGTCCGAGCTCCACGCCCTCGATGAACCCGGCATAAGGATGGGCCAGGTAGTCCGCGAGCAGCCGGCTCAGCGCGTCGGGTGGCAGTATACCGTCGTCCTCGATCAAGAAGACATACTCAGAGGGCTTGATCAACTTCCGGATCTCGTTGTGGATGGCTGCAATCCGACGCCGGCGGGTGTTGATGCTGAACTCCTTGCGCGGGCCTGGGATGTCGCCTTGGACACAGACCCGGTCGGTGAACTTGATTGATCAACGAGGTTGGCCGTTACCTCATGTAGGGCCTCACCGCCGTCCACGTATACCAGCAGCTTGGTTCGCTCGCGATCACACTCAACAACTCAAGCGATGCGAAGACTCTCAGCAAATGCTGCTCGCGACTGACAGGCAGAATGATCGTGATTGTCTGCAACGGAAAGCGTCTCAGTTACCCCCGCAGTATGCACGTGCCCCAGTGCAAGATCAAGATCGATGAGCACGATCAGCGCCGTGCGGCACGACCTTGCCAAGCTGTCACGATCGGAACAGACTGGTCATGATCAGCCGAGAGGCTGGGAGGCAGAAGGGCGAATGATGGTAGTTCTAATGACGATGGATGTCCCGTTACCTCGGGAAGATGTTGAAGCTGTCAGCGCTGCGATGGGTCCGGACAACCCACCGGACGGCCTCATCGCCCATGTCATGACCAAGCACGGCCGACGGCGTGCATGTCGTCGACATCTGGGAGAGTCAGGAAGACTTCCAGAAATTCAGCGAGGACCTGCTTCTGCCGACCATGCGGAAGGTTCTCGAGGAGCGCGGTATCTCCATGGATGGGCCGCCTCCGGAGCCCACCTTCGAGGAAGCTTTCGACCGTCCGGAACGCAGGTCGCTGACCAAGCCTCAACTCAGCACCGCCTCGTACTGCGGCCGCAACACCTCCGGATCGAATTGCCGGGATAGCTCGACTGCACGGGCCTTGTGTTGATCTAGCTGCTCATCCGGCATAGCCGCCCACTCATCGAGCTTGCGAGCCAGCACAGCAATGTTGACGTTGAAGTACTGGATCGGCACCCGGGACGTGAACCCGCCATTGAACGCTCCGGTGACCAGCCAGTCCTCCGGCAGGATCGCGTCGTTCGGCGAGGTGTTGGGCATGATCACCGGCAGCCCGCTGGTCAGACCTTCGTTCATGGGCAGGCACAGCCCTCCGTAGCGCCGCGGCATGATCAACGAGTCGAAGCCCGCGTACAGCCGCCATTGCTCCTCCGGGGCAGATGAATCCCAGGTGATCCGCGGGTCCTTGATGAGCGGCTGAATTGGCTTCTGGCTCTTGACCACAAGCTCGAAATCCGCTCGGCTGCGCTGCATGGCGTACATCAGCAGCATGGTCCCGTTGCGATCGCCGTGAGCAGGCTTGCCGACGATGTGCAGGAACCGCCGGCGCCCTGTCCGGCCGTGGTTGGCACTGCGGGCCTGGGCGAAGTCCTCGGGAATGTCGGCGGGGGGAGCATGCACAACCCGGTCGCCGAACCGTCTCTGCATCACGTCGATGTTCCAAGTCGACGGGGCCAGGAACTTGGTCGGCAGCGGGTGCTCTGGCCCGTCAGGTAATCGCAAAACTCAAAGTTGTGCTGCAGATATGTCTTGATGCCCCGGCGCTCGGCCTCTGCGAAGAGTTCGAGGTTGTAAGGAGTTTCGCAGGTCAGGACGTGCGTCAGGCCGTCAAGGAAACGGTGGCACTCCTCGTCAGTTGGGAAGCCGTTCGTGATCATGGAGTCGTAGCCGGCGAACCGCTCGGGGTACTGCTTCACGCCAGCGCCGTTGAATGGCCGGCTATCGATGATCAAGACTTTTGCCGGCTGGAGCATTCGGCAGAGCGCTGCCGTCTGAAACCCCAGACCCCCGTCGTCAGCTCGTACGACAACGCCTAAAGTCATTTGACCGCCTCGACGAAGAGCGACTCCCCCTCTCGGTTGTCCAGGTCGACTATCTCCGGGTACTCGCTGTGGGTCCGCCGGAACGGGCACCGCCTGACGTTCTGTAAACCGGCCCTGTTCAGCGCGTCAGTGAGGCTTTCAAATGTGAACGCGCTGCGAGCGTCACCGTGCCACAGCAGATAGCGAAGGAAGCGTCCAGGCTTCGTGCGCTCGATCTCCTCCGAGATAGGAAATTGATCCCAGCCGGCCAGAAACCGCTGCACAGCCAGCTCCGCATCCGGCACCGAGATGCGGAGCACTCCGCCGACCTTGAGCACTCTGCGAAGCTCATTCAGCGCTCGCGGCAGGTCGTCGAAGCGAATGGCCTGGATTGAGTGATGAGCAGTGATCATGTCGAAGTGGTAGTCCGGGAACGGTAAGCCATCCAGGACATCGCCCACCAAGTTGTGGCCGTGGTCATTCAGATCAAATCCGAGCCAACCCTCGTGCTTCTCGAACGCGCAGCCAAAATCGAGCCTGTTGGTCATACGTCGCTGTCCTTGAACTTGATCAACTTCGGAGCGAGAAGCGCGATTACAGGCAGAAACAACATCAGGCAGGCAATCCCCACCATTGCAAGAGCCAGAAACGGCGCAAGGACGAGCATCGCGGCGAATTTGATCAGTCGCTCGTTCATGCCGGTTCCTCCGGCGTCACCGCCTTACTGATCTTCCAGAACCGCTCTCCGACGAGCAGCTCGTGCCGGTTGGCGAACTCAGGAAGTCCCATCTGCGATCGGTAGCACCAAATCGCGTCGAGCTTCGTCGCCAACGGTCCGGTCCCGATGAAGCCCAGCTCCAGCTGGTTCCCCTTGTCCCTCAACGCATTCAGCGCCTCTGCAACGCTCGCCGGGTGCTGGACCCGTGCCGGGAGATCTTCATATAGCCAGAGTGGTGTCTCGCGGTCGCAGATGACTTCAAGGGCCGCCTCGCACACCGCAACATGGTCCGGGTGAACCAGCCCCAACGGAGCCAAGACGAATTCTGGGTCCAACTCGTCAATCAACTCACCGAGCTGCTTCACGAGCGCTGCCGTCTTGAGCTTGCCGCCGTATTGGGAATCGACAAAGTCCAGCTGTAGGGCTTTGGCCTGTAGAACGCTCATCGCCTCAAGGTCCTCGGCGCGGCGGACCTCTATCGCCTCGGCCGCGGACCCAAATCCGCATTTGAGGTCGTAGGCCGTTAGCACCGACTTGGCCGGAGGGATGCCGGCGAACACAGTAGCCACCACGCAATCCGGCCGGCCTGCGATGAACTGACCTGCACCCAGGATTGCGTCGTCGAGGTGGGGTGAGATCACCAGTGCCGCCCTCATGACAATCCCACCTGCCGCAGCAGTTCCTGGACGCGATGCACATAGGTGTGGCCGTCGCGCACGATCGCCTGTGTTTCCTCGCGCACGGCCTGGTTGTCGGCGTCGTTCGTGAGGTAGTGCCGAATCTTGCGCTCAAGATCAGCCCAGTCGCCCCAGGCGTACATCGGCAGGTGGCCGGCGTAGTCCTCATCCAGGAAGTCGAGTTGCGGCATTATGAGCAGGCCGCCGCGCCCTGGGGCTTCGTAAGCGCGGTCGCTGCATAGAACGTCTTCTCGCGATCAAGGCACAAGCTGTCACCCACTGTGACCTTGGCGGACGCATAAAAGTCGTTCATGTCTTCGCCGCGGTCGATCTTCGGATCGTCGCCGCGCGGGTTGCGGAAGCTCCAGCCGTTGCGCTGACATATCGCCCTCAGCTGTCCAAGAAGCTCTTTGCGGTAGGGCCAGGCCGCATCGTGATAGCCGATGCCGTTGCTGCCAACAAAGGCGACGTCGCAGGCGTACTCGGGCCGGAACTTGCCGTTGTGGACCGCTTCGTGACGTACGGCCGGCCGCAGCCATCTGTGATCTACACCCAAGGCGTCCCATTCGGCTCGGTGACCACCGTCAGCCGTGAATACATAGCGGGTGAAGAATTGAGAATTCATTTTCCAATTGCGACTTCCACGGTCGCTACCGAAAAAAACGTCTAGATGTAGAGTCGCCGTGGGAACGCCAGCGAGGGCGCAAGAGCGAATAATGTCGATGATTTCGAAGAACGGTTGGACAGTGTCCCAGGTAGACGTGATCAAAAATAGATCAGACCCGAGAGCTGCATGTCTTACCCCGTTTGGGCTCACAGCGTCCTCCTGCAGACGCAGTACTTCCCAGCTCAAAGCCTCAAACGCCTTCCGCACGTCGTTCTCGGTCGAGTACTCGGGACGCCAGTTGCCTAAATAAGCTACACGCACACCACCGCCGGGAAATTCAGTACCGCAAATGGTTCGAAAGCCGCGGTAGCCGCTTTGTCGTAAGCTTTCGCGGCATCCTCAGCCGTATCATGCCTACCGAGATTGACGCTCCTGCCGTTGGACTTAATGCTAGCCCGGTAGCGGCCAGTCTGACGATCAAAGGACACTCCTTTGAACCCCGTCCTATTGTTGGGGCGCAAACCAGTATTTTGGGCGTTCTGCGATTTCGAAGCGGGGCGCAGATTCGACCGTCGGTTGTTTCGAGGATTGCGGTCAGTGTGATCTACTAGCACACCTCTGCCGACATCTCTCAAGACCATCGAATGCAGGGCAAACGATTGGTCTTCTATATTAGTTACGGCGTAGCCCTTGCTCACCGTCCAGTGGTAGCGGTCAAGCCAAGCATCCGCCGCGTCTACGATCGCATAGCCATATTTCGCCTTCATACCGAGCGGTATGAACGCCACTGCTCCTCGAATAATGGCAGGGCGGGGCTCGAACTTAGTTGTCGACAAGGTGTGCCCGTAGATCCGGATCTGCGCATAATGGCGACCACAATATCCTCTGGCCCTTGCCTTATCTGCGCATCTTGAGACAGCACAAATCACCGCTTAAAACCAAGCAGCGCGGCCTGGTGCTTCTACCAACCTGGCCGCGCTGTACAACTTTAAGTTTTGACCCGACTTGGGCCAAACTAGTGCGCATCTTCGGCGTGGATCGCGGTGAGTGCATGGCGGATGTCTTCGGGTAGCGGGTCTTCTGCGGTCAGGATGTGGCTGCCGGTGTTGATCTTGACGGTGCGGTGGCGACGCAGGCTGCGGACGAACTTCTTGATCGTCCAGCCGGTCCGGGCCTCGATCCGGTGGGAGATCGCCAAGGCGGCGAACACGACGGCGAGGTGGGCGTCGATGGATTCGCGTTTGTGGTGGTAGACGGGCCGGGCTCGCAGGTCGTGTTTGGACATCCGGAAGGCGTGCTCGATGCGCCACAGCTGATGGTAGGCGCCGATCACCCAGGCCGGTTCGGCGTCGAGGTTGGTGATGTAGGGCTTCCAGCCGGCCAGCGCACGAGCCCTCGTTTCCAGGTCGCGGTTGACGGTGCGGGTGCCACCGGTGAGAGTGACGAAACGGTTCCGTTTGATCGGCGCCTGCCCGGCGACGGCCTTATCGGCCTTGGCCACCTGCTGGTCGATACCGTGCAGCGTCCGCCGGGCCCGGTCGGCCTTGTACTGGTAGAAGGTCGCGCGGCGCCGCTGATCAGCCTTGGGGCCCATGATCACGGGCTGGGTGAGCACCATGCCGTCGGCCGGTTCCGTATTGGGATGCTTCCGTCGCCACTGGCCGATCACGTACGGCACCTCGGGCAGCTTCCCGCCGATGACGAAGCTGCAGCCGGCGTCCTCGAGGTCGGCGAGATTGGCCTCACTCAGCATGCCGGCGTCGGCGATCACGGTCACCTCGGCGATCCCGTGCGCGGCCACGAACCGCTGCACCAGCGGGATCATCGTCTTCGTTTCGGCTCGGTTGCCTTCGAACGCATCGATCATCAACGGCATCCCCGTTGCGTCGGTGAGCAGCCCGACGGTGATCTGCGGGTCGAGGCGGCGTTCCTTGGAGAACCCCGGCTCGCGGAACCCATCCCCGGTATCGGTCTCGAACCACAGCGTCGTCACGTCGTACAGCACCAACGCCGACGGTCCTAGCGCAGCGGCGGCCGCGCACGCCCCGGACAGCCGGTCCCGCCAGTCCGGCCGGGCATACCTGGGCAGTCGACGCTTCACCGTCCGATACGACAGCGCCCGCACCCCCGCCTCGGCCAGAACCCGCGCGGCGTCCTGCTTACTGGTCGGTTCGATGATCCGGGCGGTCACCAACTGCTCGAACACCACATCCCCACGGCAGGCCTTGTCGAGCCCGAGCTGGCGATACACCGCGGCGATCGCGTCCAGCAGCCGACCCATCCGCGACGAGGTGATCTCCAACGACACCGGCTCCTGCTTGGCCGAAACGCCGAACGGCAGTTCGTCCTGGCCGTCGGCGATCCGCTGCGCCGCGACCGCCTTCAACACCTCCACCTCGGCGTCGGTGTGGGCCGATCCAAAATGCTCGATGTCACGTGATCCACGCCGTGACTTCCACACCACTTGGACAGCGACCGCCCCCGACGAGGTCCGCACCGTCCGCACATACGCCACCGGCATACCCTCCACGACCCGCCGCTAGTGCACAACTTCCGAGCTCGGAAACCGCGAATCACCTAGCCGGAGCGATGATCATCTCTGCGAGCTCGTCAACGTGGCCCAAGTCGGGTTTCGCCTTCATACCGAGCGGTATGAACGCCACTGCTCCTCGAATAATGGCAGGGCGGGGCTCGAACTTAGTTGTCGACAAGGTGTGCCCGTAGATCCGGATCTGCGCATAATGGCGACCACAATATCCTCTGGCCCTTGCCTTATCTGCGCATCTTGAGACAGCACAAATCACCGCTTAAAACCGAGCAGCGCGGCCTGGTGCTTCTACCAACCTGGCCGCGCTGTACAACTTTAAGTTTTGAGATGTAGAAGCTTTCACTGTTACAAAAATAGACTAATTCCAATGGCCGGGCAAGACTTTCTTGCCCACTATGTGGACAATACAGGGCAGAAACGAGCGCCTGGCAAAATACAGCCTCGTGGAATCAAAATGGGGCCCGCGGAGGGTGGCACTGATGATATTGCTGCCATTGATATTTGTCATGGCTGTCGTATATACCTTAGACGATTGGCCATTCAGTCTTATCCGTGAATGGTACCCTTCTTTATTTCCAGATGGGGTGACGGCGCCACCTTGGTTAACGGTTTATGATCGGCGGATCTTCCTAGCAATCTTCGCTATCTGGATAGGCATTCTGTTTTTTCGAAAGGTCGTGCGGCCAAGGAATGCAAATTTATGTCAGCGAAACCAGCGAAGAACTTCTGGTGGCTTTCTATCTCATGTGGTTCTTCGGCGCGATTCTCTTGCTACAAGCGATTAGATGGGATATTGATGGAGCTTGGAGTGACCTACCCTATTTGGTGAACTTGGCCTCAACCTTAACAGCTGCGCTGCTCGGTGTTCCGGTTGCGGTGCTTTTTACCCAGAAGCTTGCCCGTGCACAGGCCTCGTTTGTAAGACGCTCTGACGTAGGTACAATAACTAGAGATGTGACTTTCCATCTTCTCAATGACCTTAATGCGCTGTGCCCGCAGGGACTGTCAGAACTGTCATTGCTATCCAGCCGCGGCGAACTGCTACTTGAGAAGTTTGCTTTAAGGAATAAGGACGCGCCATCATTCGAGGAATTTCGAGATCACATGCTCAAACTAAGCCAAACCCTTCCGAAGCGGGATGTCGTGGAAGATGCCCTTGACAGGGTCGAGCATACAGTCATTACTTACCTGCCTACGTTGCGGACAAGATTCGAAGATGTCAAGATTGGTTGGATTGACGCACAATTCCTGATCGATCATGTTCAAATGCTGGCGAATGTGAGGGGCTCGCTGGATGACATCTATGGCGAGGTTAAAATAGCCCAAGATTGGATTTTCAGCGGATCGGCTGACTTTGATCACATCTCCATACCCGGCCTATGGAACGATTTCAATTCGCATATGCAGCAATCTGATTCGCTCGTTAGAGAATGGTGCGACTTTTTGCTTGCAACACAGGAAATAGCGACGAGACTTCAAAGGCGGGTTGGCCATTGACTACAGAGTTAGTCTAATCATATGGTCACCATTCACGGCCTCGCCCGCGGATGGTTAGCCGCACGGGCGACTTACTTTGAATCCGAAGGATCGAACAGCATCGCTACGTCAAGAATGAGGCGACCCTTCCGCCTCGCCTGGAGCGCCTTCACGTAGGTGCGCCCCGCCTCCAAGAACATGCCCGCGGTGCCACTCGCAGCACCAACCGCCAACGCAACCGATGGATCGTTGGTCACGACTTCGGCCGTCGTCCCCGTGATTCCACTGATCGCAAGCCCACTTAACCCACCTTTCGCGGCTTGAAGCGCTGGCGACTTCTCGACCGCTTTCTGAACCTGACTCAAGCCATCTGACAGCTGGGCGTAGACGACCTCGGCAGCTTCATCCAAAGACTCTTCGCCCTCGCCAAGCTCCCCTACATAGGTCAAGGCTTCACCAAGGCGAGCTCGCCATTCAGCAAAATCTGCGTCTGATTGGCGAAGCTTGACGAAAGTTCCAATATCTCCCGTCATCGTCGGAACCTTGAGAGCCGCAAGATTGTGTAACCCCACAAGGCGGTCATCAACTACAGGCCGATGCAGAAGCTTACGAATGATTTCCTGCTCCAACCGCGTTCGTGCCAACACATGCGCTTGATGGCCTGTGGCAAGTCGGCAGACAGCATTCATGTTTTCCCACACGTAGATAAGAAGACTCGTCATTCTCTCTTGCGTCTCTTCTGGCGTTCCGAGATGCCCATCGAGATACGAAGCATACTCAGGAAATTTCAGCAGTTCATCCATTTCGCACGATATCGAACCATCGAAATTCTTATGCGCGTCGCGCCACATGCCGGCAAACTTAATGCTTCCATCCTCAACAAGTGGCCGCATTCTCATAATTGCTCTCAGTGCTTTAGCATAACTCATAGAATCAAGATGAAAGATCCGATTTACATCGAAAAAAAATTCGCCAGTATCCAAAACGATTTCGTGGGCATAGAGAAGTAATCGCAATCCTTCTACTTTGCGATCAACCCTGTATAGAACATTGCCGCTTGACAACCCCGGGCGAATGACGCCCTGCGGTATTTCATCGGGAGGATCTGGACGGGGAATTCCGGAAAGTGAGTGCTGGAATTCCCGATGATGCTCCGAAGGAGCATATACGATCCGCTTAATGAGTTGGTCGTCGAAAGTATCGCCCCACCAGGACTCAATATGGCGATACAGATTGACGGCCTCGGGCTGAGCTTTATCGCTTCTGTCATTAGCGCGCTTGCCCATGTCGCCCCTTCCCGTCGCGCCGGCAGAGCGGCAGGCCCATCAAGTTGGGCTAACTGTACGGCGACCAGTTCAGCGGCAGTGTAGGGTGCTCGCCGTGAGTCACATCGTTGCTCCGCAGATGGCACCCCAGAACGCGGCGTTCATCCAAATCCAGAACGCCTACATCATTCAGCAGAACATGATGCGCCGGCGGCAGGTGTTCGTACCTCCCCCGGCGGCCGTCGCCCAAGTGGTCAAAGAGCTCGTACAGGCACCACCAACAGCCGACGAGGTGCAGCTGCTCACTGATGTGGCCCGCGATGTCGAAGAACAAAACCTTGAGCCGGAACAGATCAAGGCCCGACTGCAAGACACGCGGCTGTGGCAGATGCTTGTAGTCCTTGCGAAGAACGACCAGCTCTCCAACTATTTGTTGCTTTTGGCCGCGATAGTCACCATCTGGCTTCAGCTCAATCCGCCCCAACCACCGCCACCGCAAGTAACAGTCAACCTCACTGTGGAACCAGCTCCCGTAGATACGAACGAGATAGCGGAGAAGGTTTCTAAGAAACTCGAAGATGACGGCTTTTGCGTTGTGGAGGACGAAGAAAAGTAGGGCCCGATGAATGTCCGTGCCAGCTCACGTTCAGCGCCCGGCCCACCTCGACCCAATTGGTGCCATCCCACCGCGCGGTGAGGTGTCGGTCTGGCCTTTTATTTGTCGAGCAGCTCGCGCTGGGTAATGGTGGCCGGCGCCTGATCTCCGATTCCGCTTTGAACGTGAGGTACGTCTCAGATGCCCGCGGCACCACCCAGCCTCAGACCGAACCTCTAGACTGCTGGCTCGGCTCGCCGGTAGGCGGGCCGTAATTGCGCTACTACCAAGGGATAGCTGTGAGCATTGCGCCGCCGACCACAAAGCGTCCGCCGCTGAAAACCAAGCACAAGGTGCCCATCATCGTGGCTGGCATCGGGGCGGCCGGGCTCCTTCTCGCTGCCCTGATTCCAATCCTGGTGAATCAGCTGAACAAGCCGGTGACGCCAAGCCCCGTGCCATCATCGACTTCGCCGCCCGTGCCCGGTCCTGTCCCGCCGCCAACACCCGCTCCCATACCCTCACCAACGCCGACAGTCACAGATCCAACCGGCGTAACAGTGCGCCGAAGCACAGGAGACAATCCACTCACACTCTCAACCGGTTACAGTGCCGACCTCGATACGATGAATCGCTCATGGGACGTTGAATACGCAGCTACTCTTTCTCGTTTCGACATAGATCTCGGCACCGGGGTGGGGGTCATTGCCGGAAGCGGAAGCGATATTGCGATTGTCGACGGTCCGGCTCTATATGAGATCTGCGCAGATGCGACCGGCTACACGAAGAGGATTCCTAGGGATGAGCTGCGGCAAGGTGTCACTGCTTGCGTAAGGACATCCGAGAAGCGGCTCGCGTCCGTCACGATCAAGAAGGCGACCCCTCGCGACTCTCCTGACCAAATTCAACTAAACGTGACAGTGTGGGATCCACCATTCGAAGAGTGACCCAGGCGACGAAATCTGACGAGTCCGAGCGGCAAATCAACGTCCGGGAAGACGGTCAGGTCTCTCAACCGGCATCACCCTAATCTCAGGCACCGACTGACCCGTACCGTTGAAGTGGAGGCTCCCGTGGCTCGCAGGTCGGGCCGAATCGTCGGACAGCGCCGGAGGTATACTCCCCGCCCGTGGGCTACCAGGGGACCATCCGCCATTGCTTGATTTCATCGCCCAGCGATATACCAGATGACGACCTACTAATCGTCCATCGTGAGATCGTCCGGTGGAACGGCGCGTACGGCAGCACCTTCCGCACGTCGGTCACGCCGATCAATTGGAACATCAATGCGGCGGCGGAGTACGGCCGTCCAGCTCAGGACGCGATCAACGACCAGCTCGTGGACGCCTGCGACATGGGTATCGCCCTTTTCGCCACCAGGCTTGGAACGCCCACCAGGGACTCAGTATCAGGCACCGCCAACGAGATCGAGCGGCTGAGCGAGGCGGGCAGGCCAGTCGGGGTGCTGCGGTCACGGAGGCCGGTTGACCTCGCGGGGGTGGACCTGGAGCAGGCCCAGAAGCTTGAGGAGTACCTGGACAAGATCAGCAAGAACGGCCTGCTCATGGACTACGGCAACGAAGCTCAGCTCGCTGCGCAAGTTCAGAACTTCGTTCGGACTGCGGTTGCGCAGGACGAGGGCATCACCGTGGACGACCTGGACCGGACGAAGGCCGCTGATGTCTGGCCAACCACGGAGATCGAGGACAGACGCCACAACCTCATTCTCACCAATCACGGGAACGCGCCAGCCCGCAATGTTCGCGTCCGGATTGAGCCGATGAACGATTCCGACGTGCTATGGGCCATGATACGGACCTGGCATGACGAGCCCGATCTCGAGATACTTGCTCCGAATGGCACCGTGCGTATCCCGTTTCTCCGATCGCTCGCAGCAGCGCCGCAGGTCCGCTGCATCGTAACCTTTACGGACGACCGGGGAGAGCAGACCAATACAGCGACGGTCCGGCTGTCGTAACCAGATCGCCATCGACGTCTGGTGGACGGACCTTCCTAAGAGGAGAGCGAGCTTACCTGTCCGTCTCCCGGTTCACCGGCACGACCTTGATCTCCCACGCCTGCTGCTGATTGCCACCAACCGGCATCCAGATTTGCAGCTCGCAGTCGTGCTCCTCGAGCGCTCGCCGGATCGCCTCCAGGCAGCGCTTCACTCGCTCGTCCGCCGTCCCGGGCTGCGCCAGGAACCGCCGGCGCTAAGTCTTCGCTACTCGCCGCCATCCGCTTTCTTCGCGGGCTTGTTGGCCGGCTTGCTGTCCTTCGCGTCAGGCTCGTCCGCTGGCAGTGAGATCTCCCGGCCCTCCAAGATGTCGCCGATCCGTCCCACAATCAGCGGACTGTCGTATATCGCCGCGATCCGCTCCAGCAGCAACGCGCACTCCGCGTGCGTCAGATCAACCTCGCTCTTGGCGTACAGCTTCGTTGAGAGCTGATACCGCTTGGCCGCTTCTTCCGCTCCAAGGGGCTCCGTTTCAATCCGAGCTTTGTTGTTGAGCGCAAACACCAAGTAGCCACGCAAAGTCTCTGGCTCTTGGACTTGCCGGTGGTTCTCATCGAGGACAGGCGAGCCATCGGGGTTAGTTTTGGGTGCCAGGATCCTGCACGTGCCCGCCAGCATCACTCGCAGCGGCAGACGCCGACGCCTCCGCCTGCCCCGGCACTGGCCGTGGGCCGATCAGATCGTCGAGGCGTTCCGCCGGATCATGATCATCATCGCACCCACCTGACCCGAGATCCACCCGCCCGCCACCGTCCAGGAACCTCGGAACCCGCCACCGGAGCCTCACCGGAAAGTCGTCATGTCCACCCACGGACCAGCCCGCCGGTCCGACGCAAGATCAATAACGGCCGACACTCAAGCCCATCATGAATGACCGGGGCTAGCACGCGAGCACTCTAGCCGCCAGACTTCAAGACTTGGTCCGTCGCAACAAACACGGCTCGTATGACGCTGTCATCAGGCGCTGCACCTTCCAACCAGTCCTGTGTCGTTGAGCAAGTTCGAGCGGCACTTACGTGCTCGTGGCAGAGATCAACGTCAACATTCCTGACCGCGCGATCACTCCGCCTCCTGAGGTGGCCGACGACGCCGTCGACGTTGCCCTCAACGGCAAGCGGAACAAGATCTGCGTCGCCACTCAGCAGAGCGTCACCACGATGACAACGACCAGCCAGAGAACATCCCGACGCTGGTCGCGAACTGCGGGAGCGATTGTCGTTGGCCTGGTCGGGATCGTGGGAGTGCTCTTCGCTCCCATGCAAGCGCAAGGCTGGAGTTTCTAAACGCTCGCATGCCAAAGAAATCCAGTAGCGTTCATCGCGGGCGGACCACTAGTCAAGAGCGTCCTCTCATAGCTTTGACAACACGACGCGATTACTGGAGACGGCCTGTGACGCCACAGAATCGCCGAGCCGCGAGCAACGCGACGAAACGGGGATTTGGTCAGCGGTATGGTGAGCGCGCCGCAGCGGGCAGAGAGCGATCGACAGCATGATCAAAAAAGTCCGGTTGCGAAGAGCTACGTATTTTGCCTCTCACGCTCAGCGTTGACCAGCGTTTTCCCTTGTCAGCACAGCGCTAAGCCCGATCGTCCTTTTAATCCCGTAGGTTGTGGGTTCGAGTCCCACGGGGCCCACCCACAAGGGGTAATAGCTCGTACGCGGCGGGAAACGGCTAGCACAGGGCTCCAATAGCCACGGAGGAGCTGAGATGAGACTGCCGGACGACGGGATGTCAGCTTGCTTGCCATGTGAGCCGGCTCACATACCTCCCGTCATGTAGAGACCGGGAACAAGGCTCGGATTCCAAGGCACGAAACAGGCAAAGATGATCAAGGCGACCCCGAACGCGATACTGAACGCCTTACCGTACCGCCAGATTTTCTCGATGAAGATGACTGCGGCGAGGCCGACCATCCACGGAAGGTTCATCACGCCGACGGTGATCAGCACCACCATCAGGCCCCAGCAGCAACCGACGCAATAGGCGCCGTGGTACAGCCCCACACGAAGATCACGGAGGGGTCCTTGATAGTTCCCAAAATGGAGGAGGAAGCCGAGCGGGGAACGGCAATGCTTGAGGCAGCGATCCTTGAGAGGGGTCAGTTGGTAGATGCCGGCCGCGACAAGGAGCACGGCACCGACCCACGGCGCAGCGTGCGGTGCCTGGCCCGCGAGCCAGCTTCCCCAAAGCGCTACAAAGTAAGCCACAACACCGAAGAGTGCCCAGGCGACGAGGTAGCCGACAACGAGGCCGACGCTGCGAAGGACCAGAGTCCAGCCGGACGCCTGGGCGCGAACGCTGCTCTGATAGAGCGAGACGACCGGCGCAACTGACGGCAACATCATCGCGGCCATCATCAGTGTCCACAGCAGGAGAAAGCCGAAGAAGCCGAGGCCCATCGTTCCCGGAGCCGGCGGCATCCCCATCGCGTATTGAGCGGTCAGCACCCAGGCAATGGCAGCAGCGGCCAGCAGCGCGAGCCAACCGATAAGTGAAACCCCGCGACGATCGAGCGCGTGAGGCACTCAGGCCGACCAGGAGAACGGCGCCGAGAAGGAGTTCCTCCCTTCGTTGGACCACTCGAGGCCGAAGACATTCACCCTTGAAGTGGTTGCCCGCCCAACCGCAAGGGTGTCTGCTTGGAGCCAAGCCACTCCGCTCACCTTCACACCGGCACCGGTGCGGTCCAGGGGAGAGACGAAGTCCTCCACCTCGATGTCGATCGCGTCACCGATTCGCACGTGATGGCGTCGCCCGTCATTCGCGTACTCCATAGGAGCGGACTCCAACCCCAGCATCTCACCGATGAGCGGAGCCAAACCCGACATCGGCCCGCCACGCTGACCGGAGAAAACCGCTCCGAGCGCCTCCGCCTGCTCCTGGGAAGCCGCCGCGTCCATCAGCACTCCCACGCGCCAATTACCTTCACTCATCAGCGGCGGGGCATCAGCGATTACGGCGACAGTCAGCCCGCTCACGTCGACACCGTCAACATCCCCTGAGTCCACATGGAAAGCCAGTGCAACATGGCATCGGTCATAATCACCCGGCGCGGTCAGACCCGATGTGGTGCAGGGGCAGACCATGTCACAGTTGCAGTTCTCGAAGTAAGTTCCCTCAAGTCGCCAGGGCATCGAAACACCTCCCCCTCGAGCGGCGTCTCCGCCCGCCTACAAGTCACGATCCTCTTAGCTCCGGCGCCCCGTCAACGGCTCGACCGGGACTCTGACCAGCTCTCGAAACTCGAGGAGAAGGATCGGCGTTAGCTAGACGAACGGGGTGGACCAGCCGTGCGCCTGACGACGAGTCGCGGGCTTAGTACCACTTCACGGGGCACCGAGCGTTGCTCATCTAGCCGCTCGACCGCCGCCGCGACTGCGTGCTCCGCCTGCTGCTGGGTGTTCTGGCTCACCGTCGTCAGGTTGATGTGCGCCAGCCGGGCCAATGGGCTGTCGTCGTACCCAACAATCGACACAGACCCGGGCACGTCAACGCCGGCTCGGTTGAGGGCATCCAGGAGTCCGACGGCACATCGATCGTTGAACGTTACGACGGCCGTGGGGAGGTCGGATTCAGCGAGCAGGGCGGCAGCGGCGCGCAAGCCGGACTCCTCCGTGTGGTCGCCTGGGATTATGCGAATCCAGTCATTGAGCTTGTGCCGGCGCATGGCTGTGCGGTAACCGCGCCGACGATCCCCAGGAATGATGCCTTTCCCGCCGTCAACATAGGTGATGGCGCGGTGCGCGAGTCCGGCGAGGTAGTTCACGACTTGGCTGGTCCCTTGGTCGTCCGCGCTCCTGACGACATCGACACCATCAGCCTTCACCCGGCGACCGACGGCGATCACCGGCAGCTGCTTGCCGAGAGCCGTCAGGCGTGCCGGTGGGGCATCCGGTCCGAGCAGGATCAGAGCCTCGCAGTGCGAGTCCAGCAACGTCTCGACGGCTCGCTGCTCGTTCTGTGTGCGGGTCACTGTGCTTAACACAAGTTCATATCCCACCTGTTCGGAGGCGGCCTGAAGTTCCTCGACGAGCTCGGCGTGGAAGCTGTTGCGGACCTCGAGGGACACGCCCAGAAGATGGCTGCGCCGCCTTGCGAGGAGACTGGCGGTGCGGTTCGGCCGGTAACTCAGCTCTTCGGCGGCCTGAAGCACTCGACGGCGGGTTTCTTCGCTTGGTCCTGGCACGTTGCGCAGCACCAGGGAGACCGTGGCCGACGAAAGGCCCACTCGCGCGGCGACCTCCTCAAGGCGTGGGCGATACGCGGTGGTGCCGACACCTTGCCCGATGGCGTCCTCCTCCACGACTCCAGCCTTTCCTGTCTTGCCGCCTTGACACGGCTGCCCGCTGCTCGGCATACTACCGCACATCTTTAAAGCGCTTTAAAGAACCGCCCGGAAGGGAACAAGCATGGGCAACTCATCGATCGGAGTGGCAGTAATCGGGGCCGGCATGGCTGGTCGGGCGCACCTCAACGGGTATCGCGCCGCATCAACAGTGTTCGACTCCGACCTACCGGACGTACGGCTTGTTGCCGTCGCCGACGCTCACGAACCGTTTGCCGTCGATGCGGCAAAGCGTTATGGCTACGAACGTGCCGAGACCAGCTGGGAGTCGATCGTTGACGCGCCGGACATCGACGCGGTCAGCGTCGTGGTGGCCAACGATTTGCACCGTCCAATCGTCGAGGCGCTCCTTGCGGCCGGCAAGCACGTGCTCTGTGAGAAGCCGCTGGCGCCGACCGTCGCAGACGCGGAGGCAATGGTGGAGGCCGCCGAAAAGTCCGATCAGGTAGCGGCTGTCGGCTTCACATTCCGGCGGTCGCCGGCCATCAATGCCATCCGTCAACAGATCAGCGACGGCACGCTCGGCAGGGTGATGCACTTCAACGGGCGCTACTGGTGCGACTACGGGTTCAACAAGGACGCACCGATGAGCTGGCGGTACAAGGGTGCCTTGGGCTCCGGCGCACTTTCTGACATCGGCAGCCATCTGATCGATCTCGGTGAGTTCCTCTGCGGTCCAGTCGAATGCGTCCGTGGCAGTGTCCTGTCCACCCTGATACCCGAGCGTCCGATCCCGCTGGGAACTGCCGTAGGCCACTCCGCGACCGTCGCGGTTAGCGATACGCGAGAGCCCGTGGAGAACGAGGACGTCGTGACCTTCACGGCGACGTTCAAGAACGGCACCGTCGGCACATTCTCGGTCTCGAGGGTCGCATTCGGCCTGCCGAACGGCCTGGGCTTTGAGGTGTTGTGTGAAGGCGGGGCCGCTGCGTTCGACCTGGCCAGGCCCGCGGAGTTCACAATCGCCGACGACACCCCACCGGGGCCGATGAACGGTTACCGGCAGGTTCTCATCGGCCCTGACCACCCGTACATCACACGCGGGCTGCCCATGGACTTTCCGAGCGTCGGTCACGGGCAGAACGACTTGTTCGTGTTCCGGGGCACGTGCCTTCCTCGAGCAGATTGCCCGCCTAGACCGGCTTCCCCCCGTACCAACTCTCGCCGATGGCCTGCACAACATGCGGCTGCTTGAGGCCGTAGTTGCTTCAGCCAACGCCGACGGCAAAAACGTTGCGGTGCCCTAGCGCAACCGTCAGCGAATACACCTCCCACAACCAGAAAGGAATCGCAAGATGATTCGATCCGCAATGAGCCGGGCCCTTGGGCGATCTCGAAAGGGCTTGAGCCTGACCGCCGTCGCGGCGGCTGCACTCCTCGCGCTGTCGGCTTGCAGTGGCGGCGGCGCTCCCCAGAACGAGCCGCAGAATCAGGGCGGCGGTGGTGGCGGTGGTGGTGCGGGCATCACCATCGCCATGGTGACCCATGAGCCTCCGGGCGACACGTTCTGGACCAAGGTCCATAACGGCGCTGACCAGGCGGCCAAGGACACCGGCGTGACGCTGAAGTATTCCGCCGATCCAGATTCCGGCAAGCAGTCGACGCTGGTCCAAAGCGCGATTGACTCCAAGGTGAACGGCATCGCAACAACGCTGGCGAATCCGGAGGCTATGGCGAGCGTGGTCAAGGGGGCGGGGGACGCCGGTATCCCTGTGGTGGCCCTCAATGCGGGGCTGGATCAATACCAAAAGCTCGGCGCCTTGATGTACTTCGGCTCCGATGAGGCTATTGCTGGCGAGGCGGGCGGGAAGCGACTTGCCGCCCTGGGAGCGAAGCATGTGCTGTGCCCCATCCAGGCCGCTGGGGTAATCTCCCTCGATACCCGCTGCGCAGGCATCAAGAGGGCAGTGCCTAACACCGAGACTGTGCAGGTCAATGGCCAGGACGATTCCGCCGTGACGTCGGCCCTGCAGGCCAAGCTGTCGCAGGACAAGTCGATCGACTACATCGTGACACTGGGCGCCCCAATCGCTCTTGATGCTCTCAAGGCGATGGAGGGGTCCGGCACCTCGGCGAAGCTGGCGACTTTCGATATGAACACCGAAGTCGCTCAGAACATCAAGGATGGCAAAATCCTGTTCTCCATCGACCAGCAGCCATACGTGCAGGGCTACATGTCCGTCGTGGCGCTGTACCTCAACGCCAAGAACGGCAACGATCTCGGTGGTGGGAAGGCCGTCCTGACCGGTCCGTCATTCGTCGACAACACCAATATCGACAAGGTCTTGGAATACGCGAAGAACAACACCCGCTAATTACACGGCAACGGGACCGGCGGCCCCAGGCTAGTCGGTCCCGTTCCACTGTTCTGCGGCTGGCAACACAATGAAAGGACGACACATGAAGCTCGGTGCCTACACCGCCTGCCTGCACGATCGCCCACTTCCGGAGGCTCTGCTAGCCGCTGCCCGGCGTCGGACCTAAGCACGCAGATGACCTGCGATGTTCTATCGAGCTCGCGCGGCTGCTTGGAGTCAAGAACATCGTGACGATGTCAGGCACGCCGAGCGAGCTCAGGGAGGAGCCGACCGGGCCCCTTCACAACCACTGCCTGCCGGTGAGACGCTGGACGGCACGAAGGGTTGGACTACACGCCGATCTAACTATGTGAGGCTGTTAGGCGTTGCGCGATTGGGGGCTTCGTATGAGTGCGTCCGCCGCCGCGCCGCCGCGCCTGCTTGCCCTCAAGACCGCCGTTCCGTCTTACGCCCTCGACCAGACTGTCGTTTCCGAACGCGTGCGAGTGCAGTTCAGCGGCCGGCCGGATGTCGAGCGCCTGCTGCCGGTCTTCGCCAATACCGGAATCGAGCGGCGTTATTCCTGCGTGCCGATCGAATGGTATGCGGAGCCGCATGGCTGGAAGGACCGCAACGCGCTCTATGTGCAGCATGCGGTGCAGCTGTTCGAGACTGTCGCGCTTGCCTGCCTGGCCGAAGCGAAGTTTGCCCCAGACGAGATCGACGCCATCGTGACCGTCTCGACCACCGGCGTCGCGACGCCGAGCCTCGATGCGCTGCTGGTCGAACGCATGGGGCTGAGGCGGGACATCAAGAGGCTGCCGATTTTCGGCTTCGGCTGCGCGGGCGGCGTCATCGGCCTGGCGCGCGCGGGCGCACTGGCGACGGCGATGCCGGGCGCGAAAGTGCTGTTCCTCGCGGTCGAGCTCTGTGCGCTCACCTTTCGCAGAGACGACCTGTCGAAGAGCAATGTCGTGGCGACAGCGTTGTTCGGCGACGGCGCGGCAGGCGCGATCTTGTCAACCGCGGGCAATGGGCCGGCGCTGGGCGCCAGCGGCGAGCATACCTGGCCGGGCTCTCTCGACATCATGGGCTGGGACATCGAAGAAGACGGGCTGAAGCCGATCTTCTCGCGGCATATTCCGAAACTGGTCGGAACGGAGTTCGGCCCCGTGCTGTTCGATTTCCTGCGACGCAACGAGATCTCGCTCGGCGAGATCGAGACCTTCGCGTGTCATCCCGGCGGCACCAAGGTGCTGGAAGCTCTGGAGCAGGTGCTGGCGCTGCCGCAAGGCGGGCTCGCGGACAGCCGCGCCGTACTGCGCGATTACGGAAATATGTCGGCCGTGACGGTGCTGTTCGTGCTCGAACGCATGCGCGTGCGCGAGGCGCAGAGGCGCACGCTGATGACCACGCTCGGGCCGGGCTTCACCGCGGCGTTCCTGATGCTCGATCCTTCGACAGGTTCCGGATAGCGACCGATGCTGCCCTATCTGATCATCGCGGCAGTGGCGCTGCAGCGTCTCATCGAAGTGGGCTATGCGACGCGCAACACGCGGGCGCTGCTGATTCGCGGCGGCATCGAAGCCGGGCGGCGGCATTATCCGCTGTTCGTCTTGCTGCATGCCGCATGGCTGCTGGCGATTCTGGTCGCGCTGCCCGAGCCGCCGGTGATCCATGTCGCCCCGCTCGTCATTTTCATTCTGCTGCAGGCGGCGCGTCTGTGGGTGATCGCGAGCCTCGGGCCCTATTGGACTACGCGCATCATCACGCTGCCGGGCGCGGCGCTGATACGCCGCGGGCCATACCGTTATTTGCGGCACCCGAATTACCTGATCGTCGCGGGCGAAATCGTGGCGCTGCCACTGGTCTTCGGCGAGGTCTGGGTCGCGCTGATTTTTTCGGCGCTGAACGCGATGCTGCTGGCGTGGCGCATCCATGTCGAGGAGGGCGTCTTGCGCGAGAGGATGATGCCGCAGTCTCACCCCCCTTCCGTCCCTACGGAACACCTTCCCCCGCAAGGGCGGAAGGCAGGAGAAAGGAACGGGTGCTAGGCGCGGCCGAGGCGACAGGGGCCGTTCGACAGTATCGCGCTGCTCCGCAGATGACCGTCATGTAGGCGATCGCAAGGCGGGCCCAAGATTCGGCCAGGGCATTGACAAGGGGAGTCCACGGGCTCGAGCCCAAGCAGAAACGCGCTACTTTGCCGCACACAACATTCAATGGAGGTCAACATGGTCAGCACCGACGAAAGCAATGAACCGACGAGCGGCATGCAGAGCGATCTGGGCGTGGACATGAAGCTCGAGGTCGTGACGTTGCCCGTCTCCGACGTCGATCGGGCCAAGAGCTTTTATCAGAGCCTCGGATGGCGGCTTGACGCCGACTTCGTCTTCGGCGACGACATTCGGGGGTGCAGTTTACGCCACCTCACTCGGCGTGCTCGATCTCCTTCGGGAAGGGCATCACCACAGCCGAGCCCGGCTCCGCTCAGCGTTTAGAGCTGGTCGTCTCCGACATCGAAGCGGCGCGTGAGGACCTCATCAGCCGCGGCGTCGAGGTTAGTGAGGTGTTCCACCGCGACGAGGGTCGCCTCGTTCCGGGCCCGGACCCGGGACGTCGCTCCTACCTCTCGTATGCCTCCTTCAGCGATCCGGACGGCAACGGGTGGCTGCTCCAGGAGGTCAGGGCGCGGCTTCCGGGTCGTGAGTGGGAGGATTGACAACACGCGGATCATGATCGGCGGGATTCGCGCCAGCGGTACTCCACCTCTGGGCGTCCCGTGCGTCCGAAGCGAGTGTCGCGCTCGAGCAGACCGGAGTCGGCGAGGTGCTCGAGGTAGCGCCGGGCCGTGACCCTGGAGGCGCCGATCAACTCGGCCAGCTCCGAGGCGGACATCGCGCCTTCTGCGTCACGCACCGTCGCGCTGACTCGGGTCAGCGTGGTCATCGTCAAGCCCTTCGGCAGGTCCGTCGAGCTGAGCGTCGGCCGCAAGGTGGCCAGCATGGCGTCGACGTCGGATTGCCCCAGGGTGTCGCTGGCCGCCATCTGCTCGCGGTAACGGACGTACTGCTCGAGCTTGGTGCGGAAGCCGGCGAAGGTGAACGGCTTGATCAGGTACGACACGACGCCTTGCGCGACCGCCCGGCGCACGACGTCGACATCGCGGGCCGAGGTGACCGCGATCACGTCGCACGAGTGCCCGGCGGCCCGGATCCGGCGGAGCAGGGAGAGACCATGTGCGTCCTTGAGATGCATGTCGAGCAAGATCAGATCAACATCTGGATCGCCAGCCAGATAGCGGAGGGCTTCCTGGCCGCTGGCGGCGACCGCCACGACCTCGATATCTAGTCGCCGCAAGTAGGCCGCGTTGGCCTCGGCGGCCACCGGCTCGTCTTCGACGACGAGCGCACGGTACGTCGTCATCGCGCGGACTCCGCTCGGTCGATACGGTGCGCCGAACCGACCTCCCGGTCGACCTCGGGCCCTATGACGATGTCGAATCGTGCCCCGCCGAGCGGCCCGCGGTCCACGCCGATGGTGCCGCGATGGCTGCGGACCGCTTGCACGACCAGGGCCAATCCGATGCCTCGGCCAAGATCCCCGGTTGTGCCCTTCGTCGACCACCCCCGCCGGAAAGCCTCCTCCGCCTCTGCGGCACTCAGTCCCGGGCCGCTGTCGTCGACTGTCAATCGGAACCGTTCCCGATCGGCCACGACGCGGATCGCCACCCGGTGCGGTGGCTCGGTCTCAGCCGCGGCATCCATCGCGTTGTCGACCAGATTGCCCACCATGGTCACCACGGCTGACGGCTCGATAGCAAGATCACTCACCCGCGAATCGGGGTCGACGGTGAAGTCGATCCCCCGTTCCTGCGCCTGGGCCGACTTGCCGAGCAGAACGGCCGCCAGCACTGGCTCGTCGACCGCAGTCACCACGCGGTCGGTGAGCCGCTGGGCGACCTCCAGCTCCCTGGTGGCGAACTCGACCGCGTCGTCGGGCCGGCCCATCTCGATCAGCGACACGACCGTGTGCAGCCGGTTGGCAGCCTCGTGGTTTTGCGAGCGCAGCGTGTCGGCGAGACCCTTGGCGGAGTCCAGTTCGCCGGAGATGGCCTGCAGGTCGGTGTGATCGCGAAGCGTGATCACCGAGCCCACGACTCGGCCAGACCAGACGGCTGGCGTCTTGTTGACCACGAGCATCCGCGGCCCGACCAGGTGGATCTCGTCGGCAACCGTGCCTTCGCCGAGCACGCTGTCGATCATGGGTTCCGGCAGCTTCAGCTCGCCGACCCGCTGACCGACCACTCCCAGCTCCAATCCGAGGAGTTCGCGCGCCTCGTCGTTGACCAGTTGGACGCGGCCGGCCCGGTCGAGCAGCACCAGACCCTCCCGCACGGCGTGGAGCACCGCGTCGTAGTACTCGAACATCCGGGTGATCTCACGCTCGCCGAGACCGTGGGTCTGGCGGTTGAGCCGACGGCTGATCGCCCAGGCGCCGACGGCTCCGGCGGCCAAGACCACCCCCGCTGCGATGGCGATCGCGATCAGGCTGGGCCACAGGGACCGCTCGATGGCGGCCGTGGTGATGCCCACCGCAACGAGCGCGACGATAGCCGATCCGTTCCGGACCGGGACGACGGCGCGGACCGACGGCCCCAGCGTCCCGGTGAACTGCTCGACGTGGCTCTCGCCGTGTTGCGCCTCCGCGATCGAGCCGAGGTAGTGGCCGCCGATCTGGCTCGGGTCGGGATGGGTGTAACGCACCCCGTCGGGGGACATCACGACGACGAAGTCGGTGCCAGTGTCGCGACGGATCCGCTCGGCCCACGGCTGCAGCTGCACACTGGGATCCGGCGCCGCCAGCGCCGCGAGGATCTGAGGAGAGTCGGCGGTCGTGGTGGCCACGGCCAGGGCCGCCTCGCCGGCTTGCCGTCGCTGGTCGGCGCGGGCGTCGAGGTAGGCGAGCGCCAGCGCCGACAGCACCACGATGAGCACGACCAGCAGCTGGAGCACAAGGATCTGACGGGCCACACTGCTCGGCCGGCGCCCTCGCAACCACGCCATGGCCGCATTGTCACACCGGACGTGAACTCAATGAACGAAAGGCCGTGTCGCAGTGCCGACGCGCAGAGGATGAGGTTCATCCCGACCAGGGATCTTGAGTCGATCAACGAAACTGCGAGGTGACCACGATGGCCACAACCACCGACGTACGGCCCGCCGGACCGCCGGCAAAGAAGAAGGATCGTACGCACTACCTGTATGTCGCGGTCATTGTGGCCGTAGCGCTAGGAATTGCCGTCGGACTGCTCTTTCCCGACTTCGCCAAGCAACTGAAGCCACTCGGCACCGGCTTCGTCAGCCTGATCAAGATGATGATCGCTCCGGTGATCTTCTGCACCATCGTGCTGGGGATCGGATCGGTCCGCAAGGCGTCACAGGTCGGGAAGGTGGGCGGCATCGCCCTGGTCTACTTCCTGACCATGTCGACACTGGCCTTGGGGATCGGGCTCGTCGTCGGCAACATCATCCATCCCGGCGAGGGCCTGCACATCACCCCAGATGTCGCGGAGAAGGCTGCCAGCGCGGCCACCGCAGAGAAGATGACGACCGCCGACTTCCTGCTGCACATGATTCCCACCACCCTGTTCTCGGCGCTGACCACCGAGGTCGTGCTGCAGACCCTACTGGTCGCCCTGCTGGTGGGCTTCGCC
This sequence comes from uncultured Actinomycetota bacterium, assembly GCA_963734005.1. Classification (GTDB taxonomy): domain Bacteria; phylum Actinomycetota; class Actinomycetes; order Propionibacteriales; family Propionibacteriaceae; genus Microlunatus. The sequence goes on along the minus strand of CAVTFS010000020.1, from coordinate 339,178 downwards.
CTGCAAGCGATGGGCAAGAGCGGTGAGCCGATCCTCAAAGGCGTCAACTACCTCCAGAAGCTGGTCTTCCGGATCCTGTCCATGATCATGTGGGTGGCCCCGATCGGTGCCTTCGGTGCGATCGCAGCGGTGGTCGGCGCCACCGGTGCGGCTGCGCTGAAGAGCCTCGCCGTGTTGATGATCGGGTTCTACCTGGCCTGCTTCGCGTTCGTGGTGGTGATCCTCGGCACGCTGCTCAAGCTGGTTACGGGGATCAGCATCTTCCAGCTGTTCAAGTACCTGGCGCGGGAGTTCCTGCTGATCGTCTCCACGTCGTCCTCGGAGTCCGCGCTGCCGCGGCTGATCGCCAAGATGGAGCATCTGGGAGTCTCCCGCTCCACCGTGGGCGTCGTGGTGCCGACCGGGTACTCGTTCAACCTCGACGGCACTGCCATCTACCTGACCATGGCCTCGCTGTTCATCGCCACCGCCATGGGCGACCCGCTGACGGTGGGCGAGCAGATCTCACTGCTCGTCTTCATGATGATCGCCTCGAAGGGTGCGGCCGGTGTCACCGGTGCCGGCCTGGCCACCCTGGCCGGCGGCCTCGCCTCGCATCGCCCCGAGCTGTCCGACGGCGTCGGCCTGATCGTCGGCATCGACCGGTTCATGTCCGAGGCCCGGGCGGTCACCAACTTCGCCGGCAATGCGGTGGCCACAGTGGTGATCGGCACGTGGACGAAGTCGATCGACTCGGCTCGGGTGCAGGAGGTGCTGGCCGGTCGCGATCCCTTCGACGAGACCACGATGGTCGACGACGAGCACGGCAACGAAATCGCCCGGTCGACGACGAGCACGGCAAGAGATCGCGCCCGAAACCGACCGCAAGCCGGTGCCTGCCGGAGCTCGCTGAGTCCCTCCGCTCACCGCGCCTCGCCCGACCAGAGCTCAGCCTGGTCGGGCGAGGTTCCGATCGTCCTTTGAGCCGTAGGTTGCGGGTTCGAGTCCCACCACTAGGGGAGATAGACCCTAAATGGTTGAAAGTAGCTAGCACAGCGCTTTCTACCGCCGGGCATTGAAGATCAAGGCGATCCGTACGACAGTAGGAACTCGCAGGGCCTGTGTGACGTCGAGCCGGCGTCAGCTGAGCAGACTGCCGAGCGTACGCAGGATGTCGGCGTAGAACGTGCCGTCGAGGTCGCGGAAAAGCTCGAACGGCATGCGAGGGCTACCGAAGAACGGGCGCAGGGTCCAGGCCAGCTGGGTCCCGACGAAACCGAACAGCAGAATCCAGACGTACAGCAGGATCATGCTCGCCGGCCGCCCATCCGCGACAGGTTGGGATGCCATCGCCTCCCCGACCTCTAGCTCGGGGACCAGATGGTTCGGGTTTGGGATCTGGTTTTGCGAGGCGGTCGGCGCCGCGCCGTTACCGAACGGTTGGGTCGCTGGGTCAGCAGCGCCGCCGACTGCCGTGGAGACCAGTTCACGCTGCAGCAGCGGCGCCGGCGCGACGACCTGGTTGGAGACCATCGACTCGACGACGACGTGCTCGTTGAGTGCGCGCATCCCAGAGATCAGGAAGCGCAGCCCGACGAGGGCGGTCAGGATGAGGATCGCGACGTTGAGCAGCTTGAAGAACGCGTAGCTGCGGGCCGTGATCAGGAAGAACAAGCTGATCGGGGCGAAGGCGAAAGTCAGCACAGCGGTCACCGTGATCGCCACCATGATCAGCGCGCAGGCCTGCAGAACCGACAGCCGGGCGCCGAAGACCAGGTTGAACAGGTACAGCGTGGGCAGGCAGATCGCCAGGGTGACCAGGAACAGCAGCGGGAGCTTGACCGTCGAGACGAGCGCCTGGAGCCAGCCGTTCGAGGCGCCGAGCACCGCGCCGTACGCCGCCAGGCTGATCGCGCAGCAGAGCAGCATCCGCAGGATCAGTTTGGGTAGGTCACGCTCGGCGATGATCTGGTCCCAGATCCCCGCGCAGTCGCGCAGGATGCGCTCGATGATGAGCTGTTTGCCTGAAGCCATGGTCTCCCCATCCCCTCGATCGGCTGCGACGAAACTACCGGCATTACGTATACGCCGTGAGCGATCGAAGGAATTGCGTTTCGAGTACGCTCGCGCCATGCCCGAGCCAGCACTGCGAGCGTCGGACGACGACCGCGACATCGTTCTGCGGGCCCTGGAGCGGCACACCGCCGTGGGCCGGATCAGCCTGGAAGAGTTCGACCAGCGCAGCACCGCGGCCCTCGCCGCGGTGACCCTGGACGAGCTCGCCGTCCTGACCGCCGACCTGCCGGAGCCGCTCAAGCCGGCGCGGCCGGTCGAGCCGGCCAGCCACCCGCGGCACCTCGTCCTGCTCTTCGTGATCGCCTTCGTGACGCTCGCCGCGCTGGTCGCCATGATGCTGCTGCACCCCTGACCGGCCCGGATCAGACCTCAACGACGGTGGGGACGATCATGGGCGGCGGAAGTGGCTGTCGCCGCAGAGGCGGCCGCATGTGGCTCAGGCAACTGGTGGCGTTCAAGGGCACTGGCGGGACCTGAGTTCGATCAGGCCCGTCGGCCCTAGGCCGTGCGACCGCGAGTCATGCCCAGGGCGCGGACGACCTCGGTGAGCGCTTCGACCGAGTGACCGCTGACAAAGGAGTCGACGTGCGGAAGGGCCGCCGCCATACCGCCGGCAAGCGGAGCGAAGCCTGGCGCCGCCGCCCTCGGATTGGCCCATACGATCCGATGCGCATGCCGTCGCAGCTGAGCCATCTGTCGGGAGAGCACGTTCGGGTCGTCGCGCTCCCAACCATCGGAGACGATCAGCACTACGGCACCGCGGGCCATGCCCCGCCGGCCATGGAGATCCATGAACTCACGGAGCGCCCAACCAATGCGCGTACCGCCTGACCAGTCAGGCATCACTGCCGCGGCACGCTCCAGCGCCAGATCGGGGTTGGCGTTGTGCAGCGCACGGGTCAGCCGGGTCAGCCGCGTGCCGAACACGAACACTTCCGCATGTGCGCGGGTTGCCATGCCCCAGAGCAGGTGCAGGTAGACGCGGGCGTACGGCTCCATCGATCCGGAGATGTCGAGAAGAGCGACCATGCGGCGTGGTGTCCATTTGCGGGTACGCCGGATCGACACGGCTGGGTCTCCGCCCGAGCGCGTGCTGTGGCGCAGCGTCGCGCGCACATCGAGCCGATCACCACGACGATGCCGGCGCCGCCGCCGTGACAACCGCAGCGGTGGATCTGACGTAAAGCATCCGCAGCAACGGAGCCAGCGCACTGAGCTCGTCCGCCGTCAGCTGCGCGAAGTCGATCTTGGTCAACCTCTCGTCCGAGCTCGCGAGCGTGGGCACCGGTCGGCCGACCTGCTCGCCGGCCGTGATTTCCGCTGCCTCGACTCGTTGGTGCAATGACGCATCCGCTCTCAGCTCCTCGTCAAGCAACGGGTCGTTGCGTCGCGGCGGTAGCCGAAGGTCGCCAAGATCGTTGGGATCGCCGCGCGACTGGGCAATATCAACCATCCCGCGGAAGACGAGGGCGAAGACGGCGTCGAATGCGGCGATGTCGGCCGTGGAACGCAGCAAGTTCACCCGAGCGCACCAGTACAGCTCCTCCACGGTCCTCGGCACGTTGAGAGCTACGAGTGTCGCGAGCCGCATCGTCTGGTCGGGCGAGACGGCGACGCCCTCTACGCGAAGCCGCTCACTGAAGTGTGCGAGCAGCGTCGCGGTGTCGGCAGCCCTCATTCGGCCGACAACCCGGCGGCTCGGGCGAGCTGCTGATCTTCGACGTACTTCAGCACTGAGCCGAGCGTCCGGTCGACGGTGGCTGCATCCACGGCTCGCACTCCGAGCAATTCCAGCGCAGCGACCCAGTCGATCGTTTCGGCGATGCCCGGCCGTTTCTGCAGGTCCAGCCCACGCAGCCGTTCGACCACCTGGGCTGCCTGTTCGGCGAGCGTTCGCGAGCTGCCCGGCACCCGCCGCCGAACGATCTCGGCAGCCCGCGCCGCCGTCGGGTACTCGATCCAGTGGAAAAGGCAACGGCGCTTGAGCGCGTCGTGCAGCTCCCGAGTCCGGTTCGACGTCAGCACGACAATCGGTCGATGCGTCGCGCGCACCGTGCCGAGCTCGGGGATGGTGACCGCTCCTTCGCCGAGCAACTCCAGCAGGAACGCCTCGAAGTCGTCGTCGGCGCGATCGACCTCGTCGATGAGGAGCACCGCCGGTCGCGGGCCGGGATGGCGTAGTGCGAGCGAGCAGCGGACGCGCGATCAAGAACCCGTCGCTGAACAGGGCATCTTCGGCCAGCTCGATGCCGCGCGCCTCGGCAAGGCGGATCGCGAGCAGTTGCCGGGGATAGTTCCACTCGTAGAGCGCCTCGGCGACGTCGATTCCCTCATAGCACTGCAGCCGTACGAGTGGGGTGTGCAGCGCGGCGGCAAGCGCCTTGGCGGCCTCGGTCTTGCCGACTCCTGGCTCGCCCTCGATCAAGAACTGGTTGGCCCAGTCTCGATGCACAAAACAGCGCCATGACGGTGCCATCGTCAGCGAGGTAGTCGACACCGTCGAGCGCGCTGCGAAGAGACTCGAGATCCGGCAGAAGTTCCGCGACACTCGCTGTTCTCGCCGATCACTGCGGCGTACGCCAAGGGATTGTCGAGGTAGGCGTTGCGACAGCCGGTGCCACAGAAGTACACCACCCCGGTGGGCGTTTCGACATGCGGCGAGGACTCGACGGGGGCGACCATCATGCCGCACACCGGATCACGTACCAGTTCGGTCATCTCGTGTGCAGGTCCGGGGCTTTCATCCTGCGAGCGGAGCGAGGTTCGTGCAGCACCGCGACGATCTCGGCGAGAATCGATAGAGCGACTTCCGGGGCTGTTCGCGCGCCGATATCGATCCCGGCCGGAGTGCGTACCCGCGACCGCAACCGCTCGTCCACCTCCAGCGCGGCGAGGACTGCGGGACCTCGTCGTCGGCTGGCCACCAGCGCGACATAGGGCACCTCCGCTCGCAATGCCGCCTCGAGGACCGGCTCCTCGTCGTTGCCGTGCGAGGCCACCACCACCGCACGAGCCCCCGGCGGCAAGGGATCGTCGGGCTTCTCTATCCGGAGGACTTGCTGGCCGAAGAGGCGATGCGCACGCAGTAAGGCCGTGGCGATCGGGGCGTGACCGAACACGGCTACCACCGGCAATGGAACCGACGGCTCGAGAAAGACCTCCAGACTGCCGCCAGAAAGGCAGGGATTGTGTACGGTCACCACGCCATCATCGTCGGCGACACCGACATCCTCAGGCGACGGCGTGATTCGCACCAGCCGTGGCGTGGCGGTAGCGAGCACCTCCAGTGCCTGAGCCCGCACCGTCGACTCCGCGCAATCGCCGCCGACGAACCCGTCAACTTGACCGTCTGCGAGCACGAGCGCCGAATCGCCCGGTTTTGCGCTGGTCGGTCGTTCTGCCCGGACGACCGTCGCCCATACGAAGGGCGTGCCAGCAGCGGCGAGCGCCTCAGCCCGTCCTGCGAGCTCGAGACGCGCCGGCATCGCCCCTCCTCAAATCAGCCCCACCTCAACGCCGCCTCACATCAGCACCGACTCAGTCGGTGATCGCCAGGTCGGTACGGAACGGCCGGCCCTGGATCGTACGCCACACCTGGGCTGGTGTCAGTGGCATGTCGGCATGACGTACGCCGTAGGGCTTCAGCGCGTCCATCACCGCGTTGACCACAGCAGCCGGCGAACCGACAGTGGCCGACTCTCCGACACCTTTCGCCCCGATCGGATGGTGCGGCGAGGGGGTCACGGTCTCTCCGAGCTCCCAGCTGGGGCACTCCATCGCCGTGGGCAGCTGGTAGTCCATGAACGACCCGCCGAGGCAGTTGCCGTCCTCGTCGAACGCGATGACCTCCATCAGCGCCATGCCGATGCCGTCGGCGAGACCGCCGTGGATCTGCCCTTCCACGATCATCGGGTTGATTCGGGTGCCGCAGTCGTCAACCGCGATGAACCGCCGCACCTTCACGGCTCCGGTGCTCGGATCCACGTCAACGACGCAGATGTACGCCCCGTACGGATAGGTGAGGTTGGGCGGGTCGTACACACAGGCCGCGTCCAGATGCCCCTCGACGCCCTCGGGCAACTCCAGTGAGCCGTGCGCGGCTAGCGCGACCTCCTGGATCGTCTTGGACATCGTCGGATCACCCTTGATCGAGAACGTGCCTTTGTCGACCTCGATGTCGTCCGGCGAGACCTCCATCATCGCCGCGGCGATGATCTTCGCTTTGTCAACGACACGCTTCGCCGCGACGGCAACCGCAGCGCCCGAGACCGGCGTGGAACGGCTGCCGTAAGTGCCCAACCCGAACGGTGTGTTGTCCGTATCCCCATGGACCACATCGATGTCGTCGGACGGGATTCCGGTGATTTCGGAGACGATCTGCGCAAATGTCGTCTCGTGTCCTTGGCCCTGCGACTGGACCGAGATCCGTACCACGGCCTTGCCCGTCGGGTGGACCCGCAACTCAGCACCGTCGGCCATCCCGAGCCCAAGGATGTCCATGTGCTTGCGCGGGCCGGCGCCGACACCCTCGGTGAAGAAGCTGATGCCGATTCCCATCAGCTCGCCCCGCTCGCGCTTCTCGGCCTGTTCGCGGCGCAGCTCGTCGTAGCCGGCGATGTCCATCGCCATCTGCAGGGTGCGCGGGTAGTCGCCCGAGTCGTACTCCCACCCGGTCGGCGATTTGTACGGGAATTGCTCCGCACGCAGCAGGTTCTTCATGCGCAGCTCGGCAGGGTCCATGTCCAGCTCGAAGGCCAGGCAGTCGACTATGCGCTCGACGGCGTACGCCGCCTCGGTGATCCGGAACGAACACGCGTACGCCACGCCGCCGGGGGCCTTGTTGGTGTAGACGCCCTTCACGGTGCAGTGCGCGGCGGGGTAGTCGTAGCTGCCCGTGAAGATGTGGAAGAAGCCGGCCGGAAACTTTGTCGGCTGCGCGGTGTTGTTGAATGCGCCATGATCGGCCAGGACGTTCACCCTCGTTGCCAGGATCTTGCCTTCGCGCGTCGCGGCGATTTCGGTGTGCATGTGGTAGTCGCGCGCGAATGAGGTCGACATCAGGTTCTCGGCACGATCCTCGACCCACTTGACCGGCCGTCCGGTGAGGATCGACCCGACCACCGCGAGGACGTAGCCGGGATAGATGCCGACCTTGTTGCCGAATCCGCCGCCGATGTCTGGGCTGACGATGCGGATCTTGTGCTCGGGAAGGCCGGCAACGATCGCATACAGCGTGCGGTGCGCGTGCGGGGCCTGCGTGTTGCAGTAGATCGTGAGCTTTCCGGTCACCTTGTCCATGTCGGCAATGGCACCGCAGGTCTCGAGTGGGGCGGGATGCACGCGCGGGTAAAGGATGTCTTCGCGCGACCACCACCTCTGCATCAGCGAACGCGGCGTCCGTCGCCGCCTTGTCGCCGACCTCCCAGTCGAAGATGTGGTTATCGGTCTTGCCTTCGATGTCATCGCGAATGACCGCCGCATCGGGATCGAGGGCCCGGCGCGCGTCGATGACCGGGGGCAGCGGCTCGTATTCGACGTCGATCAGCTCCAGCGCGTCCCGCGCCGAATAACGGTCGTCGGCGACGACGAAGGCCACCTCCTGCCCATGGAAACGCACCTTGTCGGTGGCGAGCACGGCTACCACGTCATGTGACAGCGACGGCATCCAGGCAAGCTTCAGGGTCTCCAGCAGTGCCCCAGTGATCACTGCCCGGACTTTCGGATGCGCCTCGGCCGCTGTGGTGTCGATCGAGACCAGCCGTGCATGCGCGTACGGGCTGCGCAGCACCGCGCCGTGCAGCATGCCCGGCAGCACGAAGTCGTCGACGTAGTTGCCCTTGCCGCGGAGGAAGCGAGCGTCCTCCTTGCGCATCCGGCGCCCGAAGCCAACGTGCGCCTGGTCTGCGGTGACGGTCATGACGCCACCTCCTCAGTTTCGGCAACCCGCGGGTGATCTGCGGCCCAGCGCACTGCGCGGACGATGTTCTCGTATCCCGTGCAGCGACACAGGTTGCCCGAGATCGCCTCGCGGATCTCGGCGTCCGACGGGTGCGGGTTAGCGTCCAGCAGCCATCGGGTGGTCAACAGCATTCCTGGGGTACAGAACCCGCATTGCAGGCCGTGCTCGGTCATGAACCCCTGCTGGATGGGATCGAGCTCGCCGTTTTGTTCCAGCCCCTCGACCGTCCGAACCTCGTGCCCGCTAGCCATTGCAGCGAGCATGGTGCAGCTCTTCACGGGCGTGCCGTCAACCTGGACGACACATACGCCGCAATTGGACGTATCGCAGCCCCAGTGCGTGCCGGTCAGGCCGAGCTCGTCGCGAAGGAAGTGCACCAGCAGTAGCCGCGGCTCGATCTCGCGGGTGTACTCCTCGCCATTCACCTTGACTGTGACCTGCATGATTCACCGCCTCCTGTCCGCGGCAACGGGCGATCGCCGTTCGCAGTGCCCGCTTGACGAGTTCGCCGGCGAGCGCGCGTTTGTAGTCGGCTGGGCCACGCTGGTCGGCGGTCGGCTGACACTCCTCCGCCGCGATCTGGGCGGCCATGTCGAGCGTCTCGTCGTCCGCGCTGCGCCCCCGTACGGCGTCCTCGGCCCGGGCGGCAACGAAGTGCGGCGCTCCAACCGCGGCTAGACCGAGACCCACCTCGCTGATCGTGTCACCGTCCAGTGTGACGACCGCACCCGCCGCGGCTACCGCATAGTCACCGGCTCGCCGTTCCACCTTGCTGTACGCGCTTCCTGTACCCGGCCGGATCGGCAGCCGAATCTCGGTGAGCGATCTCGGCCGGACCGACGACCGTCTCGAAGGGGCCGGTGCAAAGCCCGCGTACGGGCACGACCCGCTCGCCGCCTCGAGCTCTTGATCACGACCTCCGCGCGGATCGCAGCGAGCGCGGCGGAAAGATCTTCGGCAGGGTCGGCGTGGCAGAGCGACCCGCCGATCGTGCCTCGGTTTCGAACCACAGGGTCGGCAATCACGCGCTCCGCATCGTGAAGGATCCGGTAGTGCTCACCGACGACGGCCGAGGCGAGCAGGTCTGCATGGCGGACCATCGCACCGATACACAGCAGATCACCTGCTACCCAGATGCGCTGCAGCTCTGTGAGGTCGTTGATATCTACCAGGACTTCAGGCGCAGCAAAACGCAGCTTCATCAGCGGCAATATGCTGTGCCCTCCGGCGATCAGCCGTGCCTCCTCACCATGCCGCTCAAGCAGTGCGATGGCGTCATCGACGCTTGATGCGCGCTCGTACTCGAACGGAGCCGGTACCTGCATTGATCTTGCCCCCTCCTCAATAGCTCTCGATAGGGATGGCGTTCCGGCACCATGGGCCGTTACTTCACCGCCAACACATCGACCGTGCGGATGTCAGGTGCAGTGGCGAGCAATTCCTCGGCCACCTGGCTCAGCGCCGCCGGGATCTGACCGCCGAGGTGCGCTTGCCGGCCGGCGTCGTCATCAAAGGTGTCGAAAATCCCGTACTGGGTGTCGCTGATCTTGAATGCGTACCACGTCACCGTGCCCGGTTCCGCGGCGGCGAGATCACGCCCGCCCTCTAGGAACTTCCCCAGGTCGTCACCCTTGCCAGGCTTGGCCTCGAGCAGCGCAAGTACACCCAATGTCGGACTCATCGGAACTCCTCCCAGGATGTCCCTAACGTACGTATCCAAACGACTGATTGGTAGTGGCGGAGCCGCCACGTTGAGTATCGTTTCCGACGTGGACATCGCGGTTCTCGTGGTCGACGGCTGTTTCGACTCAGGGCTCTCTGCGGTGGTGGACGTGCTCGCGACGGCGAACGCCCTCCGAGAGGATGTGCCTGCACCGCCAACCGCGTTCACTGTGACGATCGTGGGACTCAAAAAGCAGGTGCGGACGGGCAACGGCTTGACAGTGAATCCCGTCTCCGCCAAGAAAATGGCGCAGCGCCCGGATCTGCTGGTCATGCCTGCCTTGGGGGTGAAGACGCCCCAGGAGATCATCGATACCGTCCGTGGGCACGCGGCTCTCGACCTCATCCGGGATAGCCACGCGAACGGCACGGAGTTGGCTGGTGCCTGCACGGGAACCTTCTTCTTGGCCGAATCCGGTGTCCTTGACGGACGGTTGGCAACGACGAGTTGGTGGCTCGGTCCCGCGTTTCGCAGCCAGTATCCAGCGGTGCTCGTGGACGAGACTCGGATCATCGCTCGGGATGCTCGGATCACGACCGCCGGTGCCGCCTTCGCCCACATTGATCTCGCACTGTCGATCGTGCAGCAGCACAGCCCGAGTTTGGCGGACCTCACCGCGCGGTATCTGCTCACAGGCGACCGACCGTCGCAGGCGGCGTTCGCCATGCCCGCGCTGCTCGCTCGGACAGACCCGACGATGGCGGCGTTCGAACGGTGGGTTCGGCAACGGCTGTCCGAACCCTTGCGGATCTCGGCCGCCGCCCGCGACCTCGGCATCAGCGAACGGACGCTGCAGCGTACGACCGCCTCCGTCGTCGGCATGTCGCCGCTGCACTTCATTCAGCAGGTACGCCTCGACGAGGCCACGTTCTTGCTACGCGACACGCCCATGTCGATGAGTGCGATCGCGGCCGCTGTCGGCTACCGCGACGCCGGAACCCTCCGAGCCCTCGTTCGCAAGCGTCGCAACAGCACGCTCAGAGGGTTGCGGGCGGGCCGACCGGCGCAGTGAGTTAGGAGGATGAGAGAGCAAAGCGCACGAGCCGGCCGCACGGTTTCGAGCCCGGAAAGGCGAAGATCAACATGCTGATAGGCGTTGACTGGGGCGGCACCAAGATCGAAGCCATTGCAATCGCGGAGGGTGGGCGATCGATCGCGCGATTGCGTGAAGAGACGCCGCGGTCCGACTATGAGGGCTGCCTGGCCACCGTTGCCTCACTGGTTAGGAGAGTCGAGGCCGAGGGAGGAGCGACCGGGACCGTGGGCATCGGAATTCCAGGATCCGTGGACCCGCGTACCGGACTAGCCAAAGGCGCGAGTTCTACCTGGCTCAATGGAAAATCAGTTGAAACTGATCTGCGTCGCACGCTCGGACGTGAGGTTCGAATCGCGAATGACGCCGACTGTTTCGCGGTCTCTGAAGCTGTCGACGGCGCCGGCGCTGGTCACAATATTGTCTTCGCGGTCATCCTCGGCTCAGGGGCAGGAGCTGGAGTTGCCGTGGGGGGCAAGGCTCATCATGGCCCGAACAACAGCGCCGGCGAGTGGGGCCACAATCCGCTCCCGAGACCGGACGTGACTGAGATCCCTGGTCCCGCCTGCTATTGCGGCAGATATGGATGCCTGGAGCGATGGGTCTCCGGCTGGTCTTTTGCGCGCGACTACCGCCAGCACGCCAGTATCGACTTGGCCCCCTCCGAGCCGCTCGCCCCGGTCGAGATCGTTAGCCGAATGCGGGAAGGCGATCGACTTGCCAAGCTCGTGTGGAGTCGGTACGTCGATCGGGTGGCCCGTGGACTATCCCTGGTGATCAATACTCTCGATCCCGACATCTTGGTACTCGGCGGCGGCATGGCGAATGTCGACGAGCTCTATGACGAGCTGCCACCCAGGCTCGCCGACGAGACATTCTCACCGTGCTTCTACACTCCGATAGTTCGAGCCGCTCACGGCGACTCCAGTGGCGTACGAGGCGCCGCTTGGCTCTGGAGATGATCACTATGCCATCGACCGATGAACCCGAGCGATTCGAGTTCACGAAGAACTTGATCATGGAAGCAGGCGATCTGGCATTGCAGTACTTCGGCAACGTGACAGAGTTGTCGATCATGAGCAAGGGCGCCCGCGACATGGTCTCGGAGGCAGATTTCGCGGTCGAGAGACTCATCCGCGACCGCCTCCTTGCCAGCTATCCCGAGGATGCCTATCTGGGCGAGGAAACAGGGCACAGTAGCGGCAGCGGTGATTCCGGAATCTGGGTCGTCGACCCGATTGACGGAACGCAGCCATTTCTCAGCGGCCTGAGCAGCTGGTGCATTTCCATCGCCTATGTCCGCTCGACCGAGGTGAAGCTCGGCATGGTCAACAATCCCGCAGCGGGTGAAGTGTTCATCGGCGGCGCTGGCCGAAACGCTGAGCTCAATGGACGGCCGATTGCTCCCCGACCGGTGCAGTCACTGGCTGACGGCCTCACGTTCCTTGGATGCAATCCACGGCTCCGGCCGGAACAGGTTGTTCCAGTGTTGGACCGCCTATTACGGGCCGATGGGATGTTCGTTCGGAACGGCTCTGGTGCACTTGGGCTCTGCGATGTCGCTTGTGGACGTCTGATCGGCTACGTGGAGGCGCATATCAACTCCTGGGACTGCCTCGGAGCTATCGCGGTCTGCAGCTCGGCCGGCGCTCGCGTGAACGACTATCTCTCGAACAACGGCCTCCTTCACGGCGGCCCCATCGTCGCAGGCTCACCGCAGGTTTTCGATCAGCTCGTCGACGTACTCGGGCAGACACTCTGAACCCGTGACGTTACCGCCCCCTAGCTCGATCTCGCCGGCGTGGACCGACCAGGCGGTTAGGCCTTGGTCGGTTAGCAGGAGCGTATGCCCAGCCGGTGATCTAGAGGTTGAGCAGCTGCTCGGTGCTCAACCCGTCTAGTTGCACGCTCGCCAAGGTTCGTGGGGCCTCAGAGATGAGGTCACGGCCGAGAACCACAGAGGCGATCTGGATGGTCGCGTCCATCACGGGCGTGGCGACCCCGAGCCGAGCCGCCAGGTCGGTCCAGAACACCATGGTGTATGCCAGGTCCTCGGTCAGATAGCGGGTTGCGATGCGGTCAGGAGCCTTGATGCCGCGGAAGCCGGGTGCGGTGGAGTAGCCGGTTGTGTAGTTGGCCTCGGTCATATACCCCTGAGCCACTCCCAGTTCGGGCTCGGAGAGGATGTGGACCCCGAGGGCCTCTGCGATGGCCAGTCGCTCCCGGTCAACACCCGCCATCAACCGGCCGACGCTCTCGGTGACGCCGTCCTCGTAGAAGTTGAAGTCACCGCCCGTCCGTTCGATGAGGCCCGCGTTCAGCAATGTGACCGCTGGATGGATGACTGGGTTTCCGTTCTGCAGCGCGGTCTGAAAGACCGTCGCCGCCTCAGCCGTGTAGGGATAAATCGTGCGGATCACCTGGAGCATGCGGGCATTTCCACTGCGAGGCGCAGCCGCGGCGTAGAAGCCTGTGGAGAACGAGTGAAAGAAATGAACCCCTCCTTGGCCGTCGGCGCGGGAGGCGTACGGCAAGGTGTTGGTTTCACCGATGATCACGCTCTCGTCGTGGATGTCGAGTCCTGCTGCCTCCTTGAACACCAAACTGCCCACGCACGAGCCAGGACAGACCGCCACCACCATGCCCGCCCGAAGGTACGGTGCTGCAAGCCTGGCGAGATCGGCCGTGGCAAAGGCAGGGGCGACAACGAAAACCGTGTCCGGGTCCTCCATGGCACGCGCTACGTCAGTCCCGGAGTAGGCCACCGGGGCGAACCCTTCGATATCCCCATGCGCTCGTATGCCGCCAGCGGCAGCGACCGCACTGATGTTGTCGTCATGGCCTGGGACGGCGTACAAGTTGACGCGATGGTCCTGGCTGGCCCAGTGGTAGGCCACAGCGAGGCCACCGTTCCCGGAGCCCATCACCGTAATGTTCACAACCGCCCCTCGCTGTCTCTGATCCCGATGCTCTGACGACAGGCTTGACGATAGCGACGGTTCGCAGGCTCAGCGACACTCTCTGGCTGGAACAGCGCGAGGCATATATGTCAGTGGTGCATCATTGGCCGGTCGGTACCGGTCAGATTCGGCTCGGGCGGTTTCTGCGGACTGAGCCTCGCCCAGACCAGGAAGAAGATGCCGACGAGCAACATGAAGATACCCAGCCACAGATTGATGTTGATTTCGGCTGCCTTCGCCATTTCGGCATCTGAGGTGAAGAATCCGGCAATAGTGAGCATGATCCCGTAGACGGTGAACAGACCACCGATCAAGAACCGCAGATCGAAGAGTTTGCTGGCTGCGGAGTGTGTGGCCTCGTATTCGTCGCTCTCCCTGGCGCCTTCCGGACGCGTGTCGGCGGCGTGAAAGTCGGCTGGCAGCTTGTCCATTCCGTGGGGCAGACGGCGGCGGGGGGTCGAGTCTGAGTCAGCCATGGTTCATCTCCTCCTTTCCGCTAGATGAAGATGATCGACAAGGCGGCTACGAGTCCGAGGGCGGTGAAGCCGAGCAGCTTCGGCGACTCCCACCAGCGGCGTACATAGCCCTCGTGCGGATCGCCCGCATCCGGATCTGGGACACCCCAGACTAGTCCGGCAAGCTGCTCGATCGGCTTTGGTTTGGTCACCAGGGTCACCGCCACCGTCACCACGGCGTCGGCGACAAAAGCGACGATCGCTCCGTAGAAGTTGAGCATCTGGGCATTGATCTCGCCAGTGGTGTCACGACCCGGATAGAAGTACGCGATATTCGGCCCGATGAGGTACTGGAACACTACGGCCCCGAGGAACCCCGCGACGAGTCCCGAGAAGCCGGCCCATGGGGTCGTGCGCTTCCAGAACATCGCGATGATGAAGGTCGCGAACACCGGCGCGTTGAAGAATGAGAACAGCGTCTGGATGTAGTTCATGATGTTGCTGAACCCAGCCGCTATGAATGCTGTCCCGATGCCGATCAAGACACCGCCGACCGTGACGACCCGGCCGACATTCAGGTAGTAGCCATCTGGCCGGTGCTTGCGTACGTAGTCCTGCCAGATGTCGTAGGTGAACACGGTGTTGAAGGAACTCACGTTCGCCGCCATGCCGGCCATGAACGCCGCCAGTAGGCCGGCCAGCGCGATACCGAGCGCCCCGTTCGGAAGGTACTCGTTCATCAGTATTGGGATCGCGTAGTTGTATTTCAGATCCTCGGTCTGACCGATGTTCGGGATCAGCGCGACGGCGATAAGTCCGGGAACGATGGTGAGGAAGGGGATGAAGATCTTTGGAAACGCCCCGATCAAGCGGTGTCCGCTCGGCAGCGGAGAGATTCTTCGCCGAGAGCGCTCGCTGCACCTCCGCGAAGTTCGTGGTCCAGTAGCCGAAGGACAGCACGAACCCCAGACCCATGACAATGCCGATCCAGTCGCCCAGTGGGTTGGTCCAGTTACCGACTGCGGTGCCTGCCCAAGTCTCGAAGTGGTTCTCCTTTCCAGGCTGGCTCGTCACCTTCTGCATTAAGCCGCTCCAGCCGCCCATGTCCGTCGAGGCCGATGACCACGATTGGGATCAAGCCCGCAATGATGACGAAGAATTGCAGGACCTCGTTGTAGATGGCACCCGACAGCCCACCCAGGAGGATGTAGACGAGTACGAAACCTGCAGAGACAATGACGGACACCCAAGTCGGCCAGCCGAGCAGAACCTCGATGATGAGCGCCATGGCGTACAAGTTGACACCGGCGCTGAGGACCGCTGCGACGGCGAACGTGAGGGCGTTCCATAGGTGTGTGGCCGGATTGAACCGGCGGAGCAGATACTCTGGCACGCTTCGGACTCTGGAGCCGTAGTAGAACGGCATCATGACCAGGCCAAGGAAAACCATGGCCGGTACCGCGCCTACCCAGTAAAAGTGGACGGTCGAGAGGCCGTATTGGGCGCCATTTGCCGCCATGCCGAGAATCTCGATCGCGCCCAGATTGGCCGAGATGAATGCTAGGCCTGTGATCCAGGCGGTCAGGGAACGCCCGGAAAGCAAGAAATCCTCGCTGGTAGCGATGGCTCTCCTGGCAAGGATTCCGATGGTGACGACTAAGGCGAAATAAATGATGAGGATCGTGTAGTCGAACCAGTTGGTGTCTAGCTGAGTCATACGCCGTCTCCTCGCTATCCGCGGACCAACGTGCCCCTGCCGGGATTATCTGCCCTGCGCTCCATACCCACAAGACCAGCTTGTGAGAAATGATCAGGGCATGAAGGACGTACGGCAGCCGCTGTGGAGCAGAGTTGATGATCTTCTCGACCGCATGATTCTGGCCGAGAAAGCGGGGTTGTTGTTGCAGACCATGATCGTGGTCGGCTCAGCTGATCTTGCTGAGCCGAACTCGACATTCGGGGTGGAGAGCGCCGAGCACATATCCGGAAATAACTTCGAATACGACGCAAAACTATTTCGCGCCGCTATCGCGGGAGGCGCGGCTCAAATCACGCCCTACTACGGAATGCCGGTGGGCACTGAGTACGACGAAGTTACCTTCGGCTTCAACAAAGGAATTTGTCGATCACTGACTTGGTTCGGTCTACTCGCCGTCCGACGCGTCACCAGCAGCCGTATCGAGCTGTACAGCAACGGTCCGCTCCTCAGCACCACGGAGAATCACCAGTTCGATCACACCGCCGGCAGCTGTCTCGAGCGCCCGGAACAGATCGTCCATGCCACGAACGGGTTGGCCAGCTGCCTGAACGATCAGGTCGCCGGTGACAAGCTCGGCACGCGACGCTGGACTGTCGTCTTCCACGAGGCGAACCAGCAGCCCATCAGCATCCGGTAAACCGACGGCGCGGCGCAGCCCCCTGGCGACATGCGACGGCGCTACGCCAATGCCAAGCCGAACGCGTCTCTGCGACTCGCCGCGGGCCAGCCCGTCCACTCGTGCTCGGAGCGCCTCGTCCGCTGGGATCGCCAGGTAGAAACCTTCGCCCAGACGGTGGGTGTTCAGCCCGAGCAGTCGTCCATCACGGCTGACTACCGGGCCGCCGGACGAGCCGGGCAGCAGTGGCGCATCGTGCTCGATGCTTCCAGTGATGCGGCGGCCGCGAGGCCCTCGGAAACTGCGCTCAACACCGGTGATGAAACCCAGCGTCACGCGCAGCCCTCGGCCACCCGGATTCGACAGTGCGAAGACGGGAGCGCCGATTCCCGGCGCGCCGTCGGTTGCCCACTCAATGGCTTGCAGATCTCCGGTCTCGACTCCGATAACGGCAATGTCTCCATCGACGTCGTGTCCCAGAACCCGACCAGTTGCCGTGTGCCCATCGGGGAACGTAACGCTGACCTCGTCGCCTCGCACGTTGTGCGCGTTTGTCAGTATCTGACCCTTACCCAGCACTACGCCGGATCCGACGCCCCAGCGCTGCCCGATCCCGACCACGGCATTTCCGACCTGCTCCACCACTCCCTGAATCTCTTCCTGGATTCCGTCGAGTGCTCCCATTGCGACCTCCGCAGTTAGTAGTAACTTGCAAGTTACTACTAACTGTAGATCTGTCAATCCTTCTGGTTACGGTTTGTCTATGAGCGAACAGGAATCTGTCGCACGGGAGCGTGCTTCCTCCCCCCTCGCCGATGCTCTTGCTCGCGTCGGAGATCGGTGGACCCTGCTCGTGGTGCAGGCCCTGCTCGCTGGGCCCCGACGCTTCAACGAGCTGCTGGAGGAGATCCCGGGGATCGCTCCTAACATCCTGTCGCAGCGCCTCAAGCGGCTCGAACGCGACGCGATTCTGGTATCGCGGCCCTACATCGAGCGACCGCCTCGCGCAGCCTACGAGCTGACCGCGGAGGGCATGGAACTCGCGGGTGCGCTTCGCTTGCTGGCGCACTGGGGGTCACGGCACGCACTCCCCGGCGAAGCACTTCGGCACCAGACGTGCGGTACGCCTGTCGAGGCTCGGTGGTATTGCCCGACATGTGACCAGCTTCTGGAGGACGAGCCCGAGACGGGGATGCAATTCCTCTAAGGGCCGCAGCGGGCAGGCGATTGCGGTGGGATGACTTTGGCTGCACCGCCTGCTACCATCCGTACAGATGGTAAGTGGATGGTATGTGGATGGTGGTCGGGCAGAGAGGCAGAGCGTGACCCAGGTCGACAAGAGCGAGAAGATCACGATCAACATTGGCCTGATTGATCTCGGCCAGATCGACTTGCTCGTCAACGAGGGCTTCTACGCGAACCGCACGGACTTCATCCGCACCGCGATCCGCCGCCAACTCGAGACGAGATCGGGCGCCGTGGACCAAACCGTGGCACGACGAACGATCACGCTCGGCACCCAGCACTACAGCCGAGGCGACCTGGAGGAGCTTCGAGCCGCCGGTCGTACCGTCGAACTCCGCGTCTTGGGGCTCGCAACTATCGACGAAGACGTCACACCTGAGCTCGCGCTGGCGACGATCACGTCTGTGGAAGTCCTCGGGGCCTTTCGCGCGTCGGCGGCGGTCAAGGCGGCGCTGGCACCCAGAACTGTGTATAAGGAGACCTCATCATGAACGACGACTGGAATGCCACCATGGCCGACGCACTACGACTCACCCGCGGCGGGCGGTTGATGGAAGCGACTGCCTTGCTCCAACAAGGTCTTGGAGGAGGTGGTCAACCTGCGCCAGCACAGCCGTTGCCCATCGGGAGGGGCATGCTCGACAAGTTGCAGGCGCGCCTGCCCGTACAACTACCCGCCGGACTGCCCGGCAACGCCCCCTTGGTCCGGCCGGGCTTGGTCCGGTCTGGCGGCTCCACTGCCGCGGCGGCTGCAGCAAGCGCGCCGGGCGGCGAGATTCGCCACCTCACCCACATCGAGGCGGCCGGATCGCGGACCTACGACCTCTACGTTCCTGCTGGTTATGTCGGCGAGCCGGTGCCGCTCGTCGTGATGCTGCACGGTGGCACCCAAGACGCCACGGACTTCGCGGCCGGCACCCGGATGAATGACCTGGCTGAGCAGCACACGTTCCTCGTCGCCTATCCAGAGCAGTCGACTGCGGCGAACAATGGCCGCTACTGGAACTGGTTCCGTCCTGGCGACCAGCAACGTGACAAGGGTGAGCCGGCGATTCTCGCCGGCATCACCCGTCAGGTCATGGGCGACTATGCCGTCGATGAGGCGCGGGTTTACGTCGCCGGCTTCTCCTCGGGCGGTGCCATGGCCGCAGTCATGGCCGCGGCGTACCCGGACCTGTACGCCGCCGCTGGTATCCATAGCGGTCTTGCGCCGGGCGCAGCCCGTGACCTCCCGTCGGCGTTCGCCGCGATGCAGAACGGCGGGACAGCCGGATTCACCATTAATGTGCCGCTCATCGTCTTCCATGGCGACCGAGACACCATCGTTGCGCCGATCAACGCCGACCGACTCATCGCGTCCCGCATCTCGGGCTTCGACGGCGGTGCGGGCATTCGGGCGGCGGCCACGACCGACGACGGAGACAAACCCGGCCGTAGCCATAGCCGTCGGATCTACCGAGACGTAGACGGCAGGATCGTGGCCGAGCAATGGATCGTTCACGGCGGTTCACACGCCTGGTTCGGCGGCAGTCCGGTGGGTTCTTACACCGACGCCCAGGGTCCTGACGCCT
Source organism: uncultured Actinomycetota bacterium (assembly GCA_963734005.1). Lineage (GTDB taxonomy): Bacteria > Actinomycetota > Actinomycetes > Propionibacteriales > Propionibacteriaceae > Microlunatus. The sequence goes on along the minus strand of CAVTFS010000020.1, from coordinate 319,802 downwards.
CCGCCGAGATGCTGCGGTTCTTTCTCGAGCACACGCGCACCGGTCACCGCGCGCTGATTACACATCTCGAACGTTTGTTCCATTATTGTCAGTGGCTGTCCGTAGAGTCCTTGCTATGTCAGCCTTCGGGGAGGCTTCTGAAACCGAGCCGCCATCGGCGGACCCGGTGACCGTGCGCCTGGATGAGATCTTGAACGAGCTGGCTGCAGTCGTCGCCGACGACACGCCGGTTCGGGACGCCGCCCGGATAGATCGGATAGCGCGGCTAGAAAAGCTACGAGCAGCGACAGCGGCGTTACAGACGGCCGAGTCGGTGCGGTTTGCCCGATCCCAGGTAGCCGAACAACTCGCCGCTAATGTGCATCCGAATGCCATCGGGCGCGGCCTCGCTGAACAAATCGGGCTGGCCTGCCGCATCTCCCCAGTGGTCGCGGCACGGCGGCTCAACACCGCGCGGGCACTGTGGTTTGAGCTGCCTGACACATACAACAAACTCGTCGCCGGGGAGCTGAGCGAACGCGTCGCCGAAACCGTCGTCAGCGAAACTCGGCACCTGGATCCCGCAACCCGCGGTCAAGTCGACCAGCACATCGTCGCCGCCGGGATCACCCGGATGGGGTTCAAGGCGGCTGCTGGCCTGTGTCCGGAAGGCGGCCTATCAGGCCGATCGGGAGGGCTACGTGCAGCGGGGCCGCACCGAACGCAAACACCGCCGGGTCGGTGTGCGACCCGCACCGGACACCATGGCGGTGCTGACCGGCTACCTCCCCGTCGAGCAAGGCATCGCCTGCTATGCCGCGCTACGGCAACACGCCGACACGGCCGTCGCCACCGGGGATGGCCGGACCCGGGATCAGATCATGGCCGACACCCTCGTGGAACGGCTCACCGGACAAACCAGGGCACAAGATCTCGACATCGAACTGCAGATCATGATGCCCCTCGACACCCTGATCAACCCCGATGATCACCGCGCCGCTACCATCCCCGGCTACGGGCCGCTGCCAGCCGACCTGGCCAAAGAAATGATCTCCCACAGCGGGGGACACAAATGGTGGCGCCGCCTCTTCACCGCACCGACAGAGGCGACTGGAACCTCAGGGCCGATCGTGGGCGGCGATCCCGACCCGGCGTTGCTTCGACGGCTGGCTCGCCAAGCTCATCCGGCTCCGCGACCAGACCTGCAGAGATCCGTTCTGCGACGCACCCATCCGGCACATCGACCACATCAGACGCCACGCCGATGGCGGACTCACCACATTCACAAATGGACGCGGGGCGTGCGAACGCGGCAACCAGGTTCGGGAAATGCCCGGATGGCACGTCACCCTCATCGACTGCGGCTTCCACGGCGGGCCGCACACCATCCACATCACCACACCCACCGGCCACCACTATCTCAGCCGCGCCCCCGATCCACCATGACGGGCAAGATGACTGATCTTGCTCCCGCGACCGTCCTGGAGCTTCGCAAGGCTGCCGGTACCCCGGCCCGCCGGTGGTTGCTAATCCTCTCCGCTGTTGTCGGATTGCTCAGCGCCGGCTTAGTTACCTTCACTGGCTCCGCGCAGGACCACACCTTCGCGGTGATCTCGTTCTATACCCAGAGCGCGATCTCCCTGCCTCTGCCCTTCGTCAGCGTCTTGCTCATGACCCAGGATTTCGGGCGCCGGATGCGGACCACTCTGCATTCGGCATCTCACGTGATGTGATCATCGCCGCGAAGTTGCTGGCCAGCATGATCATCGCAGTCGCAGGCGGCCTACGGCGTGCTGATCTCTGTCCGCGCAGAACCTGCTGTCCGGCCACATGAACGCTCAGCGATGGGTTCAGGTGGGCGTCATTGTGCTTGTGTGGGTCATTGCGCTCAACATCGCCGGGATACTTCGTGTGCGCCGCCTTGGCGGAAGCGTCGGACGTTGAATTCGTCCAGCATCGGGTGAGGGTCACCGGTGATGATCTCGTACGCCAGAAGCTCACCGGCAATCAGGCCGAGCGTTGCCCCGCTGTGAGTGAAGGCGACGTAGAGACCGTTTACATCGTCAATGCGGCCGAGGACCGGCTCCCCGTCACCGGGAACCGGCTTAGGGCCGATCCCGTAACAGGCAGCTTCGAGCTTCGGCGCGTCTTGCAAGACCAGCGATGCCTCGCCGAGCAGTGACTCAATGACGCCTGCGTGCACCTGATAGCTGTCGTCGGCGGCGCGCGTGATGTGAGCGTTTGCCCAATCCGAGTCGATCGCCAGCCCACCGTCGGGGGTCGGGCGCACGGACACTCGCGGGGTGTTGAGTACCGCCCGGAGCGGATGGTGCACCGGTCGGCTCGTGACGAGAAGGGAGATTGGCGTGGCGTCCGGGATGGTGATGCCAAGATCAGCAACCATGGCTGGTACGGCGGCACCAGCCGCCAAGACCACAGCATCTGCACCAACAAGTTGCCCACCTCGGGTCGCCACGCCGGTTATTGAGTCGGCCTTGACTCGGACAGTGCACTTTCCTGCCTTTGTGACGAGCTTCCCGCCGCGTTCGACGAAGTCCTTGATCAAGAACTGGACGAGGCTTGGCAGGTCGACCCATCCCTCGCCGGGATTCCAGATGGCACCGGTGTCCGGAATGGCTGCCACATCGACACCCGGAGTGTGAGCACTGACCCGATCAGGACCAAGCAGATGGCTGTCGTATCCGTGAGCCACCTCATGATCATGACGTTGCCGCAACTCCTCACCTTGCTCTTCGGCGTACCAAACCAGGCCGCCCGCAAAACGCAGCCAGCGGACGTCCGGCTGTTGAGCCGACAGGGTGCGGTAGCGATCAATGCCAGTCATCCGGAGCCGATGGTAGGGCTCCCTCCACATGCCGGCCGAGTTCAACCACGACAGGGAACGCCCCGATGCGCCGCTGGTCAGTGGGCCCTCGGTGAGCAAGATCACGTCCGCTCCAGCCCGAGCCAGCTGCTGTGCAGTGGATACGCCGATCACGCCACCGCCGACGACGGCAACTTTGATCGTGGAGAAACTCATCATGAATCACCATCCATAGTCCGGGAGGCAAGCGCAAGCTCAGGCCCAAGAGTCGCAGCCGATCCGCCGATGATGTGATTGAGGCATCCGATTCCATTCTTCTTGGAGGAGCCCGTCGTGTCCGAAGCCGCAAGCGACCCAGTCAATCGAATCTCAGAGCTGACGCCGGAGGAGAAGGCATCGTTGTGCCTTGGCTCAGATTTCTGGCACACGGCGCCGGTGGAACGCCTCGGCATCCCCCGGATCATGGTCTCCGATGGTCCCCACGGTCTGCGCGCCCAACTGGAGGAAGCCGACCATGTTGGAATCGGGGGCAGCGCTCCCGCGACATGCTTCCCGACGGCCTCGGCGCTGGGCTCCTCCTGGAATCCGGAGCTCTTTCGCACGGTGGGTGAGGCGCTGGGTCGCGAGGCGAAGAGGTTAGGCGTATCGGTCGTGCTCGGGCCGGGGATCAACATGAAACGGTCGCCATTGTGCGGGCGGAATTTCGAATATGTCTCCGAGGATCCGTGGCTGGCTGCAGAACTCGCGACCGCGATGGTCCAAGGCACCCAGAGCCAAGGGATTGGTACGTCGCTGAAGCACTATGCCGCAAACAACCAGGAGGATGATCGACTTCGGGTTAGCGCAGAGGTCGACGAGCGCACCTTGCGGGAGATCTATCTGCCGGCGTTCGAGCGGGTTGTGAAGCTCTCCCAGCCGTGGACGGTGATGTGCGCCTACAACAAGGTGAACGGCATCTACTGCTCGGAGCACCACTGGTTGTTGACTGAGGTACTGCGCGAAGAGTGGGGTTTCGAGGGCCTTGTTGTCTCGGACTGGGGTGCGGTACATGATCGGGTTGCGGCGCTCAAGGGTGGTCTTGATCTTGAGATGCCGCCCAATCTCGGAGTAAGCGATGCGGCGATCGTCGCCGCCGTACGCGACGGGTCACTGTACGAGTCCGTCCTCGATGACTCGGTGAGCCGGGTGCTGCATCTGATTGATCGGTCTCAGCCCGCACTCAGTGAGGGAGCTTCGTTCGATCCTGATGATCATCATGCGCTGGCTCGCCGCGCAGCCCACGAGTCAGCGGTACTCCTGAAGAACGCCGGCAATGTGCTACCGCTTGACCCAGAGTCAGGCAGCACAGTCGCAGTGATCGGCGAATTCGCGCGTACGCCGCGGTTCCAGGGCGCCGGCAGCTCGCAGGTCAATCCCACCCGAGTCGACGTGGCACTGGAGGAGTTGCAGTCGGCATTTGCCGGCCGAGCGGAGGTGAGGTTTGCCGCTGGATTCGGCATTGGGACTACCGACGACGACGAGCAGCTGCTGCAAGAAGCAGTGGAGCTGGCAAGCAGAGCTGATCATGTGCTGGTATTCCTTGGGCTGCCAGGCGAGGACGAGTCGGAGGGATTCGATCGGACCCATATCGATCTGCCCGCGAACCAGTTGGTGCTCCTGCACGCGCTGGCAGAGGTACATGATCGGCTGATCGTGATCTTGGCGAATGGGGGTGTGGTACGGGTCTCAACCTGGGAAGACCGGGTCGCCGCGATCTTGGAGTGCTGGTTGTCCGGGCAAGCGGCCGGCGGAGCCGCCGTCGATCTGCTGCTGGGCGTCGCCAATCCCTCCGGCAAGCTGGCCGAAACCATCCCGGTACGGCTGCAAGACAACTCCTCGTATCTCAACTTCCCTGGAGAGGAAGGCGTCGTCCGGTACGGCGAAGGAGTCTTCATCGGCTACCGGGCGTACGACACGCTCATCCAGCACGTCAGCTACCCGTTCGGGTTCGGACTTTCGTACACCAGCTTCCGGATCGACAATGTGGACGTTTCGATCGAGGGCTCGGTAGCAGACGGCGATCTTGGCGTGACGGTGACGGCATCTGTGACCAACACCGGCCGGCGGGCGGGCGCCGAAGTTGTCCAGGTGTACGTCGGAGACACCGAGGCGTCCGTGGCGCGGCCGCTGCGCGAGCTGAAGGGGTTCGTCAAAGTGCATCTGGAGCCGGGCGAGACCCAGCAGGTGAGCTGCCAGCTCGACGAGCGAGCGTTTGCCTTTTGGTCCAGTCGCTTCCAGCAGTGGGTGGTCGAATCCGGTGAGTTCATGATCGCGGTCGGCAGCTCATCGCGCCACCTGGCCGCCACCGAAACGATCACGCTCGACGCGCCTCGTCTGTCCCTGCCGCTCGGGCCCGACTCGACCCTCCACGAATGGCTGGAGGATGAGCGCGGCCGCGAGCTGCTCACTAAGCGGGATGTGCGGCTATTGCAGGATCCAGAACTGATCAAGGTGATTGGCACGATGCCCATGCACACCCTGGCGGCATTCGAAGGGATGGCACTCAGCCACGACGAATTGGAGCAGCTGGTCGCCGAGCTCTAGGTCGCCGAGTTGTCAGAATCTAGGTCGGCTCTAGCTCAACTGGGTTCTGACAAGTTGGCGGCTGCGCCAACATCATCCTGCCGGAGGACATAGGCGTCATCCGCACGGTGTACTGCAGGCGGCGATCTCGAGACCTGCGGCCGATGTGCGGAACGCGCCCACCCCGCGACCCTGATGGACATGACGAACACACAGACGCTGCCGGCGCAGCTCGATGCCCCGGCAAGCTCCAAGCAGTACTCACTAGCCAAGATCCTGGCCATCTGGGCCTCTGTGACCGTCCCCATGGCAGTGCTGGCCTGGGTGGTGGGCCCGGCCATCATCCCTCACACATCCCTCCACCCCGGACTCGTGCACTGGATGCTCATGGTGGTCGGAATGATGTGGCAGTTCGTGGTCTCGCTGGCCGTGTTGCGGCACGAGCTAGGTGGCCTGCACTGGCCCGCCCTCAAGAAGCGGATTTGGCTCAATATGCCGCGTGACCCGCGCACCGGCAAACCGCGAAAACTCCTGTTCTTGTGGGTCGTGCCGGCCTTTCTGGCCAATGGCCTCGGCGGATACCTGGCCACACGGCTGGATGTGGCGTGGAGCAACTGGCTCCCCGGCCTAGACGAGCCCCCGTACGCGAACGCCCAAGTGCTGGCCGATCCGCAATTCCAGGGTCAGTGGTGGATTCTCGGTCTGGCGCTGACAAGCATGATCTTCAACTACATCCTCGGCGAGGAACTGCTCTTCCGTGGCGTACTACTGCCGCGGATGGCCGGCGTCTTCGGCCGCTGGGACTGGGTCGCGAACTCGGTGCTCTTCGGGCTTTACCACGTGCACAAGATCTGGGCTTGGCCCAGCATGATCGCCAGCGCCTTCGGTGTCGCCTGGGCCGCCAAACGCTACCGCAGCTTCTGGATGGGTGTGATCGTGCATGGACTCGAAGGCTTCTTCATCGTTCTCGTCGTGGCAGTGCTGGCCGGCTGGTATCCGTGATGCTCCTCAGCCGGGCGCATCGAGGCGGCCCACTTTGATCACGGTATTAGGTGATCAAGGCGCGGGCCGCCTCCGCGATGCCTTCTGGGGACATGCCATAGCGATCAAGCAAGTAGCTGGCCGAGCCGGTGGGTGCGAACTCCGGGACGCCCAAGATCTTGATCTTGACCGGATGGTTCTGCACGACGGTTTCTGCGACGGCGCCGCCGAGTGCACCGGCAACAGTGGCCTCCTCGGCGGTGACGATGCCACGCGTCTCGCGGGCCGCCAACAACACGGCCTCGGTGTCAAGCGGTTTCACGGTGGGCATGGAGATCACTCGTGCCGAGATGCCTTCATCTTCGAGCTGTTCGGCGGCGACCAGGGCACGCCACAGAACCGTGCCGTTGCTGATCAACGTGACGTCACCGCCTTCGCGGAGAGTGACTGCCTTGCCGGGCACGAATCTGTAGTCGTCGGAGTACACCTCGGGAACACTCATCCGGCTGACCCGGATGAACACCGGGCCTTCGATTTCAGCCGCCCACCGCAAAGCCGCGGCGGTCTCGATCGGATCGGCTGGAACCACGATCGTGATGTTGGCGATGGCTCGCAGCCAGGCGATGTCCTCGATGGAGTGGTGGGTTGGGCCGAGTTCGCCGTACGCCATTCCCGGGCTCATGCCACAAAGCTTCACGTTGCGGTTCGAGTACGCCACGTCGGCCTTGATCTGCTCTAGCGCTCGACCGGTCAGGAAGCACGAAGCTGCGGACACGAATGCGATGCGGCCACCGTTGGCGAGTCCAGCCGCCACGCCAAGCATGTCCTGCTCTGCAATGCCGACGTTGATCAGCCGGTCGGGAAACGCCTTCTTGAACGCGTCAAGCTTGCTAGAGCCAACTGAGTCATTGACGACGCCGACGATGCGGTGATTCTCATGCGCAAGCTCGGTGAGCGTGTCGACGTAGGCGTTGCGACAGTCGTAGCGCGGCCGGTCGGCTATTGAAATCTTGGTGGCCCGAGACCGTGTCTGTCATGCTGCGCTTCCTTGGCGATCGACTGAATTGAGCTCATCGAGCGCCAGCTCGAGCTGTTCCGCCGATGGGACCTTGTGATGCCAGGCAGCGTTATTGCTCATGAACGAGATCGGATGGCCCTTGTGAGTATGCGCGATCACGAAGGTGGGCTTGCCCGGCCGGAACGGCACCGAGGACAGCACATCGAGCAATTCGCCATGATCGTGACCATTGACTTCGACCACGGCGAATCCGAATGCTGTCGCCTTCTGATCAAGTGGCTCAAGATCATTGGTCTCACGAACCGTCGCTCCCTGTTGCAGCCGGTTGCGGTCCACGATGACCGTGAGCCGGTCTAGCTCGTAGTGAGAGGCGGCCATCATGGCCTCCCAGTTGCTGCCTTCCTGCAGCTCGCCATCCCCGACGAGCACGTACGTGCGGCGGGGGGAGACATCGAGCTTGGCCGAAAGAGCATGGCCGACAGCGATCGGCAGCCCATGGCCAAGCGGTCCGGTGTTGGCCTCGACGCCGCGAACGTAATTGCGGTTCGGGTGGCCGTTCAGCTTGGACAGCGGCTTGAGGAAGGTGGCCAGGTCCTCAACCGGCAGGAACCCAAAAGCAGCAAGCGTGACGTAAAGAGCCCCCGCAATGTGGCCCTTGGAGAGAATAAAGCGGTCCCGCTCGGGATCATCGACCGTCTCCGGGGTGACATTGAGGGCGGCGCCATAGAGCGTTGCGAGGATGTCGATGGCTGAAAGATCACCACCGATATGGCCGGCACCCGCGTAATGGACCAGCTTCAGGTCCTGGATGCGGATTTGTCGCGCCGCTTCCGCAATGTTCGCGATCTGCTCGTCGCGATGGGCATATGGCAGCCGGTTGAAGACCGGCATGGTGATGTGATCGGGAGCTAGAGCAGTCATACATTCGCACTTTCGGTCGTACGCGCCATTGAACTCAACAGGACGTCCTGGACCAGCCGCTGGGCCGCAAGCGCATCATGAGAGGCTTGCGCGGCTCGCAGCGCCTCCACGTCAAGAGCATCCAGAGCTCCGTGCAGCGCCTTGAGGAAGCGAATCGCCACCTTTGCCGCCTCCACGCTGTCCTCACGGAATGGGAATTGATCAAGCTGCCACACGCCATCCCAGTTGTTCTTGCGCAGCGTGTAGAAGAACTCGAAGGTCTCCACTAGATGCACCGAGCCGACGACCATGTCGTCGTCCCAGCCACGGAAGTTGTCGTTGACGTCGATCGCAAACAGCCGACCGGCGTCGATGCAAAGCTGGGCGGCGTCGGCCGGGGTTTCCAAGCCGTACATGGAGTGGCCGAAGTCCAGCAGGATGCCGAGATTGTCCAGTCCGATCTGCTGGATTGCAAGCAAGGTGCGAGCGGCATTCGGGAAGATGATCTTGTTACGTGGCTCGCGCGGCTTGTATTCGATCACGAAGTTGATCTCCGGATGCGGCGAGATCAACTCGCGCAGTCCGTCGACAGCCAGTCGCCAGATGTCGTGGTAGTCAACCTGGAATGGATAGTCCCAGCCGTCTTGTCCGAACCAGAGCTTGACATAGTCACAGCCGAGTTCCGTGGCCAGCTCAGTCGCCTCGTTCAACAGCTTCAGCGCCTGAGCGCGTACGGCCGAGTCCGGGTTGGTGATCGAGCCCTTGACATAGTCCCGGTTGTAGATCTCAGGCGTAATGGCCACGGCGCGGAGCCCGTTGCGATCGAGGGCAGCCTTGACATCGTCCAGCGTTCCGTCGAATCCAGCGAACGGCCAGTTCAAGTCGACGACCGATAGATCACCGACGGCGCCGGCCTTGTCGATCTGTTCTAGTAGTCCGACGGGCGGTCCATAGCCCTCCGTGGCGTACCGATCCTTGTAGGTGGCGAAATGCCAGATACCCGCGCCGAAAATGGGCATATCACTCATGGTTGGAGACTCCAATCGTTATGAAGCGTCTAACTGATCATCCCTCAGCCCTTGTCCTGGGGCGATGTACTATTCATTCACTACCGTATATTCAGTCACTCGGAATAGGTTGTCAAACTCAAGGACACCCAAAACGTGACCTGAAAGAGTTCCTTCAACGAGTAGGAGGAGCAGGTGCCGGCAACCTCGACTGGTCAATTGATCTTGGCGATCGACCAAGGGACGACGAACTCCAAAGCGGCTCTGATCAGCGCGGACAGCCGCCAGGTGGCTGCGGGTTCAGCACCGGTCGGAATCTCGTCGCCGCGTCCTGGATGGGTGGAGCAGGACGCCGACCGCATCTGGACAAGCGTGCTCGAGGCAATGGGGGCCTGTTTGGAAGGCGCACCCGACTCGGAGATTGCCGGCGTCGCGCTCTCCACCCAGCGGGAGTCGGTGGTCGGTTGGCGAGCCAGCACTGGGAAACCGGTGGGTCCGGTGATCGGCTGGCAGGACCGCCGCACGGCAAACTGGTGCAGCCAAACAATCGACGAGCAAGGCCGAAAGCTAGTGCATGCCCGCAGCGGCCTGCGCGTCGACCCGATGTTTTCCGCTCCCAAGATGCGGTGGTTGCTGGACAACCTGGCGGCTGGGGTGCCGATCGAAGACGTTCGACTAGGCACCGTCGACTCTTGGCTCATCTGGCTCCTGACCGGCGGCGCGGAGCATCTTTGTGAAGCCGGCAACGCCTCTCGCACGCTGCTCTACGACGTGACGAAGCTCGGTTGGAGCGAGGACCTGCTCGACGTTTTCGGCGTGCCTGCCACCGCGTTGCCCGATGCCTTGACGTCCGACCACGGCTTCGGCATGACAAGTGGCGTCCCATTGGTGCCCGACGGCACGCCGATCCTGGCCGTGCTGGCCGACTCGCACGCAGCCTTGTTCGGCCACGGCTGTACCGAGGTCGGCCAGGCGAAGGCGACCTACGGCACCGGCACGTCGGTAATGGCGCCCGTCGCGGAGCTGTCGGCGAGCGAAGAACGGGTACCGACGACGTTGGCATGGGTAATCGACAATTCACCCACCTACGCCCTGGAAGGAAACATCTTGTCCTCGGGCGCCACGCTGGCGTGGACAGCTGATCTTCTCACCGACGGCCGCGTTGCCGACTTGATTGCCCTTGCAGAGGCGGTTCCCGACAGCGGCGGCGTAACTCTGGTTCCTGCCTTCTCTGGCCTGGGTGCACCCCATTGGGATCGCGACGCACATGCACTGATCTCGGGGATGAGTGCAGCGACCACACGCGCCCACATCGCCCGCGCCGCCGTCGATTCCATCAGTCATCAGATCTGCGACATTGTGGATGTGATCGAGGAGAGCTCAGCACCTTTGCAGCTCATCCGAGCCGATGGCGGAGCTACCGCCTCCCCGCTTGTCGTACAAACACAAGCTGATCTCCTCGGTCGCGAAGTCGAGGTGAGTGAGGTTGCCGAGGTCTCGGCCCTCGGTGCTGCCAAACTTGCCTGGCAGACACTCGGTCACGGGAGCGCTTGGCCGACCAGTAGCAGCGGCCGGATCTATCGCCCGATCGTGGATCCGAACGAGCGTCGCCGACGCCGTGAACACTGGGCGGGAGAGATCAAGCGAACTCGCTTCTTGCCCGGCTCTCAAGGCAGCTTGGATGGATAGCCAGACCGCACCACGGTGGCGTGAAGTCGACATCGCCCTCACTGGCCCGAACACCGCCAACCCTTATACCGACGTCGGTGCCTGGGTGATCTTCACCCACACCGGCGGACAGCAATTGCGGCGCCCGGTGTTCTGGGACGGTGGGACCACTTATCGGGTCCGCTTCGCATCAACCCAACCGGAGGGTGAGTGGCAGTGGAGTGTTCACACCGGCAGACCTGATCATGACTTCCAGCCAGCTCATGGCATTGTGGTCGCCGGTCCGCCGATCCACGATCATCCGCATCGAGCAGTCGCCCGCGGGTTTACCACGGCGCATCCATCCGGCCGCAGCTTCTGCTACGCCGATGGGTCGCCAGCGTTCTGGGTGATCGACACAGCCTGGGCGATGCCCTTCCGAGCGACCGCCGAAGACGTGGCAGTGTACGCGGCGGACCGTCAAGCGAAGGGCTTCAATGCCGTGCTGCTGATGACTGTTCAACCGGACATGAACGCACGTGGTCCTGTCGGCCGCAATGTCGATGAGGGCTTCGAGGTGGGCTTCCACGATCTTCCGGAGGGACGCCTCACCAAGATCAACGTCGAGTACTTCCAGTATTTCGACAAGATCATTGAGGTCTTGATCAACCACGGCATCACGCCGATACTGCAGCCGGTCTTCCATGGATACGGCTGGAAAGGGCTCGACGTGGCTGGGCCGGTGGTGCCGCCCGCCGATTACGCCCGATACTGCCGCTACCTGGTGGCGCGCTACGGAGCGCGGCCGGCGATCTATCTGCCGTGCGGTGATGGTGCGGGCACTGAGCCGCAGGTCGAGGCCGGTGGTCACGAGATCCATGCGTGGGACGCGTACGCTCAAGCGACCGGAATCCACTACCGGCCCCATCACCGCAACGACGTACTTCAAGACGCCGACTGGCTGGACTTCCAGTCCTGCCAAACCGGCCACATGGGTGATCATGTGCCTGATCGTCTAGCGACGATGTGGGCGCAGCGGCCGGCCAAGGCGATCATCAACGGTGAGCCCAGCTACGAGCACACCGGTCGTCAAGGAGTCGCTGAGGGCTGGTGGCAGGGGCATGAAGCCTGGAGCAACGTCTGTGCGGGAGCCCTCATGGGTGTGGCGTATGGAGCGGCCAGCTTGTGGCCCTGGCGGCTGCACCCCGATGAGCCAGGGCACGCCGCTTACTTCCTTGCGGAGGGCGCCGGTTGGAAGGAAGCACTCGCCTTCGAGGGCAGCCGCTATGTCGGCCTGGTCGGCAAGATCCTCGATGATCTTCCGATCACTCAGACCAGCCCTTGCTGGGACGTGTCCGCCAACACTCGCGGTCTGCTCGATCCGGGCGTGCTCTATGTCGGTTATGCCGAGCACGGTGGACCCTGGATCTTCTTCGATGCGGACGGCCGGGTGCCCTCGAAGTATTGGCTGATCGATCCCCGTAGCGGCGAGGTACTGAAATCAGGGGAACGCCCGCCGGACTACGTGCCCATCGAGTTCGATCGCTACGAGCCGTCGATCCTGATTTGTGCAGAGACCACACCTGCGTGGGTGAACGCGGTGCAAGGGCTTGGCGTTGAGTAGCGCAGTGCATCAATATTCGCTCGGCTGGCAGGATAGATCCCGCACCAGATCTTAGGAGGTTCCCATCGATGGCGGTATCGCCCGGGAGCATCGCTCGAGCCCCGACGGACGGTCAACTCCGGCTCATTACCAAGGTGGCCCGGATGTACCACGAGCGCGGCATACGTCAGGTGGACATCGCAGAAACCCTGCATCTCTCCCAGGCGCGGGTGTCACGGCTGCTCAAGCGGGCTGCTGAACTGGGCATCGTCCGGACTGTCGTCGCTGTTGCTCCGGGCGTGCACACCGAGGTCGAAGAAGCGCTCGAGGATAGATACGGTCTAGCCGAGGCTGTCGTCGTCGATGTGGAAGGTACCGACGAAGAGATCATCGCCGGGCTCGGATCGGCAGGCGCCACATATTTGGAAACGACGCTGACTGGCGGGGAACGCATTGGGATCTCCAGCTGGAGTCAGACGCTGCTTGCCGTTGTGGATCGCATGCGGCCCTTGCGCGTTGCTGGTGCAGAAAGCGTCATTCAGCTGATGGGGGGTATCGGCAACTCATCAGTCCAGACTCAAGGCAACCGACTCCTCACCGAGTTCGCTCGACTCGTCGGGGCTACGGCGACCTTCGTCCCAGCTCCTGCTCTCGTCGGTAACAAGGCCATGCGGGAGAGTCTGCTGAACGATCCGGCGATGGAATCGGTCGCAGGAGAATGGGCCCAGCTCACCATGGCACTCGCAGGCATTGGCAGCCTCCCGCCTTCGCCGCTTCTGCGTGCCAGCGGCAATGCGGCAGACCTTGCTGACCAAGACAGACTTCATGCGGCCGGTGCGGTCGGCGATATCTGCCAACGATTCTTCGACTCTGCAGGCAACTTGGTGCCCAGCGATCTCGATGATCGAGTTGTCGGCATCGACGGTGACACTCTGCGCAAGATCCCACGGCGCATCGGCATCGCGGGTGGCGAGAGCAAACACACCGCTATTCGCGCAGCGGTGGTCGGAGGATGGGTCAACGTGCTGATCACCGACACTGGAACGGCCGCCGCGTTGCTACAGCTCGATGGCTTGGCATCGCTCGGTCAGACGAGATAGACACGATGCGGCCGATGCCAACCGGCGAGCATGTGGTCGTCGAAACGAAGACGGGTGCGGTTCGTGGCTTTTGGCGCACCGATTCGGCAGCCTTCGTTGGCATCCCATTCGCCGAACCGCCGTGCGGTGATCTCCGCTTCCTCGCACCCGTGCCGGTGGACTCGTGGAGTGGAGCTCGGGACGAGCTGCAATATGGACCTACGCCGCAACGCAAGGCACTTGCAGAGCCAGGTCACCATCCCGCCGATGTGGTTGGCCAGTACGTGACCGATGTGATGTTCCGCCGCCGCATTGTCGACTGGCTAGACCTACGCGGCGAAGCCGCTGCACCGACCTGGGCTTACGACTTTGTCTGGCAGTCGGCCGTCAGTGGCATGGCGCAGCACTGCCTGGATGTGCCCTTCATCTTCGACCTGCTGGAGGATCCGGAGGCGACTCGGGTCGCCGGCCCGGAGTCGCCGCAGGAGCTGGCGGATGAACTCCACGCGGCATTCGTTGGGTTCGTTCGCAACCAGGACCCGGGCTGGCTGCCCTACCGGGAATCAAAGTCGATCATGGTGTTCGATACCGAATCCGCCACTGTCAGTGGTGGCTACGAGTCCGCCCGAGCACTCCGGAGTTGATCTTCGAGGTTGAAGACCTCCGGAATGATCTCCCAGGCCTCGTCGGGAGCGCCTTCGGTCTGGAAGAGTTCGGCCATGGCGGCCTGCCAACGAGCATTGACCTCGGTGCGGGCAACCCGTTCCTGAGCAACGGCAAGATCGTCTGCTTCCGCGTATCCGACGAGGAGGCCATCATCGCGCAGGAACAGTGAGTAGTTTCGCCAGCCGGCGTCTTGCAATGCTTCAAGTAGCTCTGGCCAGACGGCCCGGTGAGCCTCGCGATACTCCTCGAGGCGGCTGGGATCGACGTGTCCCAGCAGGCAATATCGCGGCATCATTCATTCCTCTCCACGATGATCACCTCGAGCGTGCGTGGCCCGTGCACGCCCTCCACGCGGTTCAGCTCGATGTCGCTGGTTGCGCTGGGTCCGCTGATCATGGTCAGCGGCCGGGTAGCTTCCAGCCGGGCCAGCGCCTGGGGCACATCCGCGACGATCTGGTCGGAAAAGACCACGCAAAGGTGGTAGTCGGGGATGAGTGTCAGGACGCGGCGACCCTGCCCCGGTGAACCGTCCAAGATCAATGTCCCGGTCTCGGCAATCGCCACGGCACACCCCGTGATGACGCCGTCGACACCGTCCAGTTCCGAGACGGTGCGTTGGTAGTGAGCCAACAAGCCATCTGTCAGGACGCTTCCAGACAAGCCAGCCGTCCATGAGGAGTCCAAGTCCGACGGTACAACGACGGTGTGGGCACCACGGTCGACGAGAGCATCGGCGATGGTCCCGGCAAGATCATCAGCTGAGCACTGCCGGACCAGGGCTCGATAGTCCACCAACCGATCGATCAGAAGTTCCGTCAGCGCCTCTGCTGAGGAGTCTGATGTGGTCCGATACTCCCGACTGATGCCTTCATACGGAAGGTTCGGCGGCGGTGCGACACGATGAGCGGCCGCAATTCGCGCCAGCACCTCCTCGCGAGCGTTCACCGCTCTCCCCCGTGCTCGGCGGCCCACCAGTCGCGGAACGTCTGTTTGGGCGGACGCGCGAAGTCACGGGCATCGGTCCACTGCTTCGCGAGCGGCATTGGCACGTCCCCGATCACACCGCGCTTACGGCCGAGCACCCGGCCGAGCCGCCCGCTGCGGAGTGCGTACGTCCACCGCTTCGGGTTGCTCATCACCCAAGCAGCCGCCGACATCGCCGATGCCTCTACGCTCGGCACCCGATGCTCTGCCGCGTACGTCTCGGTGTGCCTGGCGCGCAGGTGCACCAGGATCTCCGGGATGTTGATCTTGACTGGGCAGACGTCATAGCAAGCGCCACACAGTGAGGACGCGTACGGCAGCGATGCGTTGTCCTCGATCCCGGTGAGCTGCGGAGACAGGATGGCGCCGATCGGGCCGGGATAGACCGACCCGTACGCATGGCCGCCGGTCCGCTCGTAGACCGGGCACACGTTGAGGCAGGCGCTGCAGCGGATGCAGTTCAGCGCATCCCGACCATCTGCATCCGCAAGTACCGCAGTCCGGCCGTTGTCGAGCAAGATCAAATGAAATTCCTGTGGCCCGTCGCCAGGTGTCACACCGGTCCACATTGATGTATAGGGATTCATCCGCTCCCCCGTCGAAGATCGGGGAAGCAGCTGCAGGAAGACCTCCAGGTCCTGCCAGCGCGGAACCAGCTTTTCGATTCCCATGATCGTGATCAAGGTCTCCGGCAAGGTCAGGCACATCCGGCCGTTGCCTTCAGATTCCACGACCCCGAGAGTTCCGGTCTCGGCTATGCCGAAGTTAGCCCCGCTGATCGCCATTTTGGCGGAGAGGAACTTGCGCCGCAGATGTTGGCGCGCCGCAGCAGCCAACGCTGCCGGCTCGTCGGTGAGCGCTGGGTCGACATCCGCCATTTCCCGCAGGAAGATCTCCCGGATCTCTGCTCGGTTCCGGTGGATCGCCGGCACCAGGATGTGTGATGGCTTGTCGTGGCCGAGCTGCACGATCAGCTCAGCAAGATCGGTTTCGAGCGCTGCGACGCCAACCGCCTCTAATGCCTCGTTAAGACCGATCTCCTGCGTCGCCATGGATTTGACCTTGACGACCTCGTCGACACCCTTGCCGAGGACGAGTTCGATCACGATCGCATTGGCCTCGTTGGCGTCTCGTGCCCAATGCACCACGCCACCGCGGGCTGTCACGGCGGATTCCAACTGAGCAAGATAATCCGGCAGGTGTGCCATGGTGTGGACCTTGAGCTGGCGACCCGCTTCGCGCAGCTCTTCCCAGTCCGGGAGCTCGGCAACGACTTCCGCACGTTTCGCCCGGATTGTTGTCGTTGCCTTGCCGAGGTTGCGCCGCAACTGGGTGTCGGCGAGGGCTCGGCGGGCGGCGACTGGGAACTTCTCCTCACCCCGAAGGTTCCCCACACCGCGCGGCGCCGGAGGCGGGATTGTGGGCATACCCAGCATGACCGGCGCGCTCACAGCACTGCCTCTGGTTCCGCGTGCACTTCGGCTTGCCGCTCGGCGCGACCAAGCACCATGGGGTCCTCCCGGGTCGCAGCGAGGATCTGCGCCAGATGGAGCGTCTTGGCGCCGGCGCGGATCCTCGACAGCCCGCCACCAATGTGCATCAGGCAAGAACTGTCACCAGCGGTGCACATCTCCGCACCCGTGTCCAGCACACTGCGCATCTTGTCTGCGAGCATGGCCGTCGATGTGTCGGAGTTCTTGATCGCGAACGTGCCACCAAACCCGCAGCATTGATCAGCCGCCGGCAACTCGACAAGCTCCAGGGCCTCGACGGCCCGAAGCAGCTGGATCGGCTTGTCACCGACCCGGAGCATTCGCAGCGAGTGACAGGTTGGGTGATAGGTCACCCGATGCGGAAAGTAAGCGCCGACATCGGTGACGCCGAGTACGTCGACGAGAAACTCCGATAGCTCGTACGTCTTGGCCGCCACCGCCTCGGCCTGCTCGACCAGTCCCGGCGAGCCGAACCGCTTCGCGATCATCGTGTGCTGGTGACGCACCGAGCCGACGCAGGAGCCTGACGGCGCCACGATCGCGTCGTACGGTGCGAAGACCTCCGCGAATCGCTCGACCAGCGGCAGCGCTTGTTTCTGATAACCGGTGTTGACATGCATCTGGCCGCAGCAGGTCTGCTCGGCCGGAAACTCCACCTCCTGGCCAAGCCGCTCCAGCACTCGTACAGTCGCCTTCCCGACCTCCGGGAACAGGGCGTCGGCGAGGCAGGTAATGAATAGCGCAGTTCTCATCGGCACCCCATCGACTCGGCCTCAACTAGTTTGCTCAGCGCGGCTGATACTCCGCTGGCGGAAAGGTCCTCGCGACTAACGCTCGCAGGTCCGAAAGCTCGCCCTCCACGAGACCGGCCGCCCGTCCCTGGATCAACACATTACCGACGGCTGTCGCCTCCACCGGACCTGCCAGCACCCGCCGGCCCGTGCGGTTGGCCGTCAGCTGGCAAAGCAGTGTGTTCTGACTGCCGCCACCGACAATGTGCACCGTGTTGATCTTCTGACCGCTGAGTCGCTCGGCATCAGTGATCGCAGTCGCATACGCCTCGGCAAGGCTCTCCAAGATGCTGCGGGCAAACACAGCTGGTGAGTCCGGGGCAGTAGCGCCGGTTTCAGCACAGAGTGTGGTAATCCGCTTGGGCATGTCGCCGGGCGGCAGCAGGCTCGGGTGGTTCGCGTCGAAGATCGGCACCGGCGTGCGGATGGCGGCTGCTTGGGCGAGCAGCGTGGTCAACTCGACCGACTGTCCCTCACGCTCCCAGGTGCGGATGGACTCGCTGAGCAGCCACATGCCCATCACGTTGCGCAGATAGCGAATCTTGCCGTCGACACCACCCTCGTTGGTGAAGTTGGCCTCCCGGCTCTCCTCGGTGAGCACCGGCCGATCAAGCTCGACGCCGACCAGCGACCACGTGCCGGACGACACGTACGCCGCACCTGGCTCTGTCATGGGGACACCGACGACCGCGGATGCCGTGTCGTGCGAGCCGACCGCAAGCACCTCCAGTGCCACCGTTGCACCAACCTCCGCTGCCACCTCGTCACGCAGAGCGCCGATCCGGGTCCCCGGATCGACCAAGAACGGGAACAGTGATCGCGGCAGGCTCAGCTTGTCGATCAAGGTCGCATTCCAGGTCCCGGTACCGAGGTCCAGCAGGCCGGTGGTGGAGGCATTGGTACGCTCCGCCACCTGCTCGCCGGTGAGCCAGAATCCCAGCAAGTCAGGGAGCAGCAGCATCCTGCTGGTGTCATCGATCACTCCGGCTTCATGATCGACAGCCAGCTGATAGATCGAATTGAACGGCTGGAACTGCAATCCGTTCGTGGCATAGAGAGTGGCATGATCAGCGATCTGGTGGACCAGATCGACGCCCCTCGCTGTGCGCTCGTCACGATAGTGGAACGGGTTGTTGATCAGGCGATCACCGCTTACCAACCCGTAGTCGACCGCCCAGGAGTCGATGCCGACGCCGGCCAAATCCGGCTGCGCGCCGACCGCCTTACGCAACCCGACAAGAATGTTCCGGTACAGCTCGAGGATGTTCCAATGCAGCCCGTCCGGGATGCGTACCGGATCGTTCGGAAAGCGATGCACCGCCTCAACGCTCAGCTGATCTGGGCCAAGGTGGCCGAGCATGATCCGGCCGCTTGTGGCACCGAGATCAACAGCGGCCACCCACCCAGATTGACTCACCTCAGGAATGCGGCAGCCACGCCGGCGTCGACGGGAATGTGCAGACCGGTCGTGTGACTCAGATCGGGCGAGCAGAGCACGAAGACCGCATTGGCAACGTTCTCCGGCAGCACCTCGCGCTTCAGCAACGTTCGTGAGGCGTAGTACTTGCCCAGCTCCTCCTCAGGCACCCCGTAGACCGCGGCTCGCTTAGCACCCCAGCCGCCCGCGAAGATGCCTGAGCCACGGACCACCCCGTCGGGGTTGATGCCGTTCACCTTCACGCCGTGCTCTCCGAGTTCGGCTGCCAGCAGCCGCACCTGATGCGCTTGGTCGGCCTTGGTGGCGGAGTAGGCGACGTTGTTCGGGCCGGCGAAGAGCGAGTTCTTGCTGGAGATGTAGACGATGTCACCGCCGAGCTTCTGCTCCATCAATGGCTTGGCCGCGGCTCGAGACACCAGGAAGGAACCCTTGGCCATGACGTTGTGTTGCAGGTCCCAGTCAGCGACCGTGGTGTCCAGCAATGCCTTGGACAGCGACAGGCCGGCGTTGTTGATCACAATGTCGATGCCGCCAAATGCGAGCAGCGTGGCATCAACGGCAGCCTGGACGGCCGCTTCATCGGTCACATCCGCCGCGACTCCGATCGCGACGTCGCTATTGCCAATCTCCCCCGCGGAGGCCTGTGCCTTCTCGGCGTCAAGATCGGCAATCACCACGCAGGCGCCTTCGGCGGCAAGTCGAACCGCGATCGCCTTCCCGATGCCCCCTGCGGCGCCGGTGACGAGCGCGATCCTCGTCGCGAGCGGCTTGGGCTTCGGCATGCGTTGCAGCTTCGCCTCCTCCAGCGCCCAGTATTCGATCTTGAACTTCTCCGACTCGTCGATCGGTTGGTAGGTGGACAGCCCTTCCGCGCCACGCATCACGTTGATCGCGTTCAGGTAGAACTCGCCGGCCACCCGGGCGGTTTGCTTGTCCTTCCCGTACGAGAACATGCCGACTCCCGGCACAAGAATGATCAATGGATCGGCACCCCGGATCGGCGGTGAGTCCGGTGTCGCGTGGCGTTCGTAGTAGGCCTGGTAGTCGGCGCGGTATGCCTCATGGAGCTCGGCGAGCCGAGCGATGCAATCCTCGACCGAAGCGTCCGCCGGAAGATCAAGTACCAGCGGCTTGACCTTGGTCCGCAGGAAGTGGTCCGGGCAGCTGGTGCCGAGTTCGGTTAGCCGGGGATGCTCACTGCCGGAGAGAAACTCCAGCACCCGCTCGTCATCGGTGAAGTGCCCGACCATCGGCTTGTCGAATGATGCGATTGATCGCAGCGTCGGCGCTAGCGCGGCAGCCTTGGTCCGTCGTTGATCGTCCGGCAAGGCGGAATACCCGTCGAGCACAGCGCCGAACGGCTCCGGCTTGGAGTGCTCAGCAATGTAGGCCTCAGCGGTCCTGATGATCTCCAGCGAATTGGCCTCGCACTCCTCAGACGTATCGCCCCACGCCGTAATGCCATGGCCACCTAGGACGCAACCGATCGCCTGCGGGTTGTCAGCCTTGATCTTGGCGATGTCCAAGCCGAGTTGGAAGCCAGGCCGGCGCCACGGCACCCAGACAACCCGGTCGCCGAAGATCTTGGCTGTCAGCTCCTCACCGTCGACCGCCGTGGCAATCGCGATGCCGGAGTCGGGATGGAGGTGATCAACATGTGGCGCATCTACCAGCCCGTGCATCGCGGTATCGATCGACGGCGCCGCTCCACCCTTGCCATGCAGGCAGTAGTCGAAGGCGGCGACCATCTCGTCTTCTCGCTCGATGCCGGGATAGACGCTGACTAATTGCCGCATCCGATCAAGCCGCAGCGCAGCAAGGCCGGACTCTGTCAGGGTCCCCAGGTCCCCGCCGGAACCCTTCACCCAGAGCAGTTCAACCGGCTCACCGGTCACCGGATCGGTCTCAGTGCCCTTGGCCGATGTGTTGCCTCCGGCGTAGTTCGTGTTCTTGGGGTCTGATCCCAGCCGGTTGGACCGGCCGATCAGCTCTGCAACTGCCTGGTTGGTCATGATCACTCACGCTCCCCAGCCGGCTTGGGTGCCACCGGCTCGTTCATTCTCGATCCTGCTCGGATACCCCGATTCGGCGTAGGCCTTCGTTGGGTCGGCCGGCAGGTCGCGGGCCTGCCGCCACTCAGCCAGCGCTGGTCGTACATCGGTGTAGAAGGCGTCCATCAGGATCTCATTGGCACCGAGCACGTCATTCGCTTCCTGCGCAGTCGCGAGAGCCTCGCGATCCACGAGTAGGGCCCGCGCGGTCATCTCCTGCACGTTCAGGACCGAGCGAATCTGGCCGGGAATCTTGGGCTCGACGTTGTGGCACTGGTCCAACATGAAGGCGACCTCTGAGTCCGGTCCATAGCCGCCACCACGTACCACCTCGAACAGGATGCGGAACAGCTGGAACGGATCTGCCGACCCGACGATCAGATCGTCATCGGCGTAGTAGCGGGAGTTGAAGTCGAATGAGCCCAGCTTCCCCAGCCGCAACAGTTGAGCAGCGATGAATTCGATGTTCGTGCCTGGCGCGTGATGCCCGGTGTCCAGACAGACCACCGCCCGCTCCCCGAGTGCCACACAGTGCACATACGAGGTTCCCCAGTCCGGTACATCGGTGTGGTAGAAGGCGGGTTCGAAGAACTTGTACTCCAACACCAGCCGCTGATCCGGTCCGATCCGCTCATAGATCTGAGCAAGGCTGTCGGCGAGGCGATCCTGGCGCCCGCGAAGATCACCCTGCCCGGCGTAGTTGGTGCCGTCGGCGAGCCAGATCTTCAAGTCCCTGGATCCCGTGTGATTCATGATCTCGATGCACTCGAAGTGGTGATCGATCGCCTTGCGGCGTACGGCGTCGTCGACGTTGGTCAGACTGCCGAACTTGTAAATGTCGTCCTGGAAGGTGTTCGAGTTGATCGTGCCGAGCGCCACACCAAGATCAGTGGCATAAGCGCGAAGCGCGCTGTAGTCCTCGACCTTGTCCCACGGGATATGCAGTGCGACCTTCGGCGCGAGCCCGGTCAGCTCGTTTACCTTGGCAGCGTCGGCGAGCTTTTCCTGGATGGTCCGAGGCGTGCCCGGCGTACCGAACACCTTGAACCGGGTACCGGAGTTGCCGAATGCCCAGGAGGGCAGCTCAATGGCCTGATGGGCCAACTGCTCGGAGATGTCGGCGAAGGTTGGCATATGCGCTCACTTCCACAAGAGTCGTACAGGGGGATGGACCGCTACGGCGCCCAACCCGAGGCTATGGGCCGGGCCCCGTAGGTGGGTTACATGATTTTGACCAGCGTCGACTGCCGACCCCATTTTCTCCTACGCGGGCATGAATTGAGCCGGACACAAGGCAATGCTGCCGGAGCGCAGCCCAATGACAGCGCTCTGCTGCTTGATTGAAACGTTTTGGAGATCGGGTCCGAGGCTATCGAGCCATGTGCCACATGTCAACCTGCTCAGGCCTGCTGAGCCCAACGGTTGAACCGCTTCAGCCCACTGAGCGGTCAAGGTATACCCTGCCACCCATGGCACAGTCTCCCGCTCGGATGCGTCCCGGCGACAAGGAGTCCTCTCGGCCGAGCACCCCGCGCATTCAAGACGTCGCTCGTCGCGCCGGCGTTGCGATCGGGACAGTCTCAAATGTGCTCAACAACCCAGACATAGTCACCGAACAAACCCGCCTCAAGGTCGAAGCAGCAATTGCCGAGCTGGGCTTCGTCCGCAACAGCGCCGCCCGGACGCTTGCCGCAAGACGAACAGATACGGTCGGCGTGGTCCTTATCGACATCGGGAACTCGCTGTTCGTCGACATCGCGCGCGGAGCCGAGTCGGCGGCAGGGCAAGCTCAGCTGAACCTCCTTCTCGCCAACAGCGACAGCAATCGAACCAAGCAGGACAGCTATCTCGAGCTCTTCGACCAAGCTCGAGTCGCGGGGGTCTTGCTGACTCCGCTCGAAGAGCCTCTTGACGTGGCACACGCCGTCCTCGAGCACGGGCGCCCTGTCGTTCTCGTGATTGCAACGTCGCCAGACCCGCTCACATGCAGCGTCATGGTCAACGAGGAACTGGGCGGCTATCTCGCTGCCACCCATCTCCTACATGGAGGAGTGCGCAGGCTTGTCTTCCTCGCTGGGTTTCCGGAGCTGCGACTGATCCGCCGGCGCCTGGCAGGCGTCGAGCGGGCCGTTGCCGAAGCAGGTGCCAGCCTCGGAGTGATAGAAGCGCCCAACCTCGAGATCGGCACCGGTCGCGAGGTCGGACGCCAGCTGTTGCTGTCCCAGTCAGTGGATGGGGTCGTATGTCCTTCAGATCTGCTCGCCGTCGGCGTTATCCAGGCGGCGACCGAGCTCGGAATCCGGGTACCCGATGAATTGATGGTTGTCGGCTACGACGACAATCACTTCGCCTCCGAGAGCAGCATCCCGGTGTCCACCGTGAGTCTGCCGGGGTATCGGATGGGTGAACTGGCCATCGAGTTGCTCCTCGATGAGATCCACCAGGGCTCTGGCCACGTGCACCGAGCGGTCATGCTGGACCCTCACCTCATTCCCCGACGGAGCACGCTTGCGATCACACGAAGGCTCTAGCCGATAAAGATGATCACCAACTGAAAGGAACTCATGTCGCTCACGTGGTCCGCTCAGCCCATCGCCCCTGACGAAGACTTCGACGGCGCACCATTGCTCCGCACGGAGTTCGCGCTGGAGGAAGGTCACGGGCCAGTCGCCCGCGCCACCCTGCACGCCACCGCACACGGGGTTTTCGAAGCACACCTCAACGGCAATCCAGTCTCCGACGACGTGCTAAGCCCTGGGTGGAGCAGCTACGAGTGGCGACTGCGTTATCGCAGCTACGACGTGACCTCGCTTCTTGAGCCCACATCGGTGCTCGGTATTGCGCTGGGCAATGGATGGTTCCGCGGACGGCTCGGTTGGAGCGGCGGCAGGGCACTCTACGGCACGGAGCTTGCAGCCCTCGCACAGCTCGAGATCGAGTTTTCCGACGGCTACGTCCAATCCGTCGTGACCGACGAAAGCTGGAGGGCCGGACCGTCCGCGGTGATCTTCAATGACCTCTACGACGGTCAGACAATCGATGCACGGCGTTACTCGGACACGTGGTTGGAGCCCGGGTTCTCCGATGAGGCTTGGACCGGCGTGCACCCTGCCGCGCTCGACTTCAGCACGCTGACCCCGTACATCGGTCCGCCGGTGAGCCAGCAGGAAGAGCTTCGACCGATCAGGATCTGGACCTCCCCAGCAGGCAGGATTCTGGTCGACTTTGGGCAGAACCTGGTGGGGTGGGTGAGGGCTGATGTGCAGGGCCCAGCCGGTACGACGATCACACTGCGCCACGCGGAGGTGCTAGAGCACGAGGAACTTGGGACGCGTCCACTCCGAAGTGCCAAAGCCACGGACCGCTTCATCCTCAGCGGCGGCGACGACGTGTTCGAGCCGACCTTCACCTTTCACGGCTTTCGCTACGTCGAGGTGGACGGCTGGCCGGGCGAGCTCACGTCGGGCTCCCTAACTGCCGTTGTCGTTACTTCGGAGCTGCAGCGGATCGGCGAGTTCGAGTGCTCGGACGAGCTGCTCAACCAGCTTCATCGCAACGTGGTCTGGGGTACCCGCGGCAACTTCCTCGACGTACCGACCGATTGCCCGCAGCGAGACGAGCGGCTTGGCTGGACGGGCGACATCGCGGTCTTCGCACCAACTGCCGCCTACCTGTTCGACGTCAAGGACTTCCTCCGCAACTGGCTCGCGGACCTCGCCGCCGAGCAACGGGCGGCCGATGGGATGGTGTCCTTCGTCGTACCCGACGTCTTGAAGTACGTCGATAAGCCGTCGTACTTTCCGCCACCAGAGAGCACTGCTATCTGGAGCGACGCCGCCGTATGGGTGCCGTGGGCGCTCTGGCAGGCGTACGGGGAGCTGCAGGTGCTGAGCGATCAGTACGACTCGATGACGGCGCATGTTCGACGCGTGGAATCACTGCTGTCGCCCACCGGACTGTGGGACACCGGGTTCCAATTCGGAGACTGGCTGGATCCGACCGCACCTCCCGACGATCCGATCAGCAGCAAAGCGGACAACGGCGTCGTGGCGACCGCCTGTCTCTACCGCGACGTCCGAATCCTTACCGAGACCGCCGGCCTGCTTGGACGCAGCGGGGACGCCACGCAATTCGCAGAGCTTGCAGAGCGTACGAAAGCGGCCTTCAACGATAACTACGTGAACGATGACGGCACGATCCATAGTGATGCCGAAACGGTGTATGCGTTGGCGATCGTCTTTGGACTGCTTGACGTGGAGACAACACAGCTGTCTGGGAAGCGACTTGCGGAGCTCGTGGCTGAGAGCGGCTACCACATCCAGACCGGCTTCGCCGGCACTCCGTACGTTCTCGACGCGCTGAGTACGTCGGGTCACTTGGACGAGGCCTATGGATTGCTGCTCCAGCGTGAGTGCCCGTCCTGGCTCTATCCCGTCACCATGGGCGCGACCACGATCTGGGAGCGGTGGGACTCGATGCTGCCGGACGGAACCATCAATCCCGGTCAGATGACGAGCTTCAATCACTACGCACTGGGCGCCGTAGCTGACTGGATGCATCGCAGCATCGGGGGCATCACACCGCTCCAGCCTGGTTACTCCAAGGTGCTGATTGCGCCTCAGACAGGCGGCAGCATTCATTGGGCACGCTCTTCTCTTGAAACTAGGCACGGCAAGATCTCGGTCTCCTGGTCACGAGGCGACGATGGACCGATCGAGCTTGACATCACTGTTCCGCAAGGTGTGACGGCTCTCGTGCAGTTGCCCGGTACGCGAGCGCAAGAGTTTCGCGGCGGTCGACATCGTGTCTCATCAACTCCCGGGTGACTGCTGACCGGTAATGCACAGCTGCGCCTAATCCGAGTCACAGACTGAAACATTTCAACGTAGGGAGCCGGATGAATACGCTAGCGACAGCAGCACCTATCACTGCATCCTTGCGTTGGTCCGGTCACTGGATTGGACACCAGCCCCCGGCAGCGACCGGGACGCCCGCGGATTTCTTGACTGGTGTCCAAGCGAGTCGCGAGTTCTCCCGCTCGATGTTTCGTCGGACATTCGATGTCGATGTGGTCCCGGCCGATGCCCCGGCCCGGATTACCGCCGACTCCCGATACGTGCTGTGGGTGAACGGTCACGAGGTTGGGCGCGGCCCCGCCCGCTCCCAGCCATACCGGCTGCGATACGACAGCTACGACCTCGCGCCCTACCTGTCTGCCGGCCGCAACGTCATCGCGGTTCTCGTGACCTACTACGGGCGGCCCATGTCGTTCTGGCAACCTGCGCCAGCCGGGTCAAACACCGACGCGGCACTCGTCTTCGAAGCGCAGCTCGGCGATCGGACGCTCATCTCCGACGACAGCTGGCGGGTGCAGCGATCGCACGCCTGGTCCTTGATGGCCGGAGCCCAGGCCGGCGAAGGCGTGCCGGTCGAGATCGTCGACGCCCGGGAAGTCCCGCGCGGATGGCGTAACGTCGACCTCGACGACTCAGACTGGCGCCAGGCGCCGCTGCTTCCAGCCATCCACCCGGCCAGCCTAGGCGAGACCCGGCCACCGACCTTTCCCTTCGGTCGCCTCCTTCCTCGAGGCATCTCCCAGCTTGGCGGCGACTGGGTGGGTCCAGCCCGCATCCTCGATTCCTCGACTCGTAACGCTCCCCGCTGGAAGGGTGATCATCCAGTCACCCGCGTGACCCAGGCACTCGTCGAGGACGTCATCGGCACCCACACCGCCGAGCTGCCCGCCAACTTTGAGGTTGGCCCGGGACAGGTGCACCACTTCTCGGTGGACTTCGGGCGGATCGTCGCAGGTTTCGTCGAGCTTGATCTCGAGGCCCCGGCGGGCACCGTCGTGGAGATTCATTATCGGGAGAAGGTGTTCCGGCCCGAATTGGCCTGGTCGGGGGAGGATCCGGAGACGGGTGCCCGCTACGTCGCAGCCGGGGCGGCTGACCAATTCGCCGCCCTGGAGATCAACGGCTTGCGATACCTCCACCTCATCGTCCATGCGAGCCAAGCAGTATCAGTCACCCTGAACCGGCTGGAGGTGCGCGAGCATCTGTATCCCCGCACCGGTCGGGCGTACTTCCGCAGCGACGATCCAGGTTTGGACGCTCTCTATCGGGCCGGAGTCCGGACTGTGCAGCTGAACTCATTGGATTCCTACATCGACTGCCCGACACGAGAGCAGCGCGCCTGGGTCGGCGACGCCGTCGTTCATCAGATGGTCGATCTGGCGACAAACGAAGACTGGGGCCTAGCGCGCAATTATCTGGAGTTGAGCGACTCCCCGCGCCCGGACGGCATCCTACCGATGGTTGTCGCGGGCGATATTGAGGCGAGTGGTGGCCTGACCATCCCCGACTGGTCTCTCAGCTGGATCCACGGCCTGCATATTCAGTACTGGCATGACGGCGATTTAGAGGGCGTACGGCGCCACCTGCCCTCTGCGGAACGTGTGTTGCGCTGGTACACCAGCTATCTGGACGAGCGCGGGACGATCGCTGACGTGCCGGAGTGGAACCTCGTGGACTGGGCGAGCATCTTCGTTTCTGGGCGCAGTTCGATCCTGACAGCGCTCTGGGCGCGAGGTCTTAACGATTTCGCCGAGCTGAGCGACGCGGTCGGTCACGCCGGCTCGGCAGCGTGGGCCCGCGACTTATACGGATCGGCTGCCGAGGGCTACGAGGATTTCTGGGATCCAGACCGCGGCTTGTACGTCGACCACATCTCTGAGGGGCAACGCCGGCCGGCGGCCTCCCAGATCGCCCAGGCCAGTGCCATCATCTCAGGTTTGGCTCCGAGATCGCGCTGGGGTCCGCTCGTGGATGCCATGACCGATTCCGATCGGCTCGTTGTCCGATCCTGGGTGGGCAGCGAGACCGGCGGATACGACCATGAGCGGTTCGAGCAACAGATGCAAGGCATTCAGCACATCGATTGGGATCCCGAGCGGGAGATGGTCATCGCCGAACCCTTCTTCAGCTACGCCGTGCACGACGCTGTGGCGCTCGCGGGTCGGGCCGAGCTCTTGATCGACCTCATCCGACGCTGGGACGAGTTCCTCGTGGATGGATACGACACCTTCGGTGAATGCTGGGGTTGGGGTACGCCAGTGCACGGCTGGAGCAGCACCCCGACCAGGGATCTGGTCTGGTACGTCCTCGGCATCACTCCGGCAGAGCCGGGATATCGCCGGGTGCGCGTGGCGCCCAGGCTCGGACGGCTGCGCGAGGCGGCGGGGGCCGTACCGACGCCGCACGGGTTGGTCGAGGTCCGCGTAGCCGGCTCTGAGGCAGAGATCGACAGTCCGGTCCCCGTCCTCGTCGTGCATGAGAACGGCACTGAGACTGAGCTGGCGGCCGGTAAACAGCGGGCCACTATCCGCTAACAGAAACGCTACGACTCGACGAGAACGGGTTGACGATGCCAGTCGCATACGCTAGCGTGCGCATTGAAACGCTTCAGACGGCGGGTCAAAGTGTCTCAGCTCTCCGCTTTCTCGCTGTCATTCCCAGACCTGGAGGTCCCATGAGGTTCAGTATGGCGGGCCGGCGCGGCATAGCGCTGATGGCCCTAGCGGCGGCGAGCACC
Organism: uncultured Actinomycetota bacterium; assembly: GCA_963734005.1. Taxonomy (GTDB): domain Bacteria; phylum Actinomycetota; class Actinomycetes; order Propionibacteriales; family Propionibacteriaceae; genus Microlunatus. Next base: position 291,186 of record CAVTFS010000020.1, on the reverse strand, counting down.
TTGTTCGCCGCTGGCTGTAGCGCTGGAAGTCTCGGCAGCAGCAGCGGCGAAGGCAGTGCCGGCGCCACGGAAATCACGTTTCTCACCGGGGCCACAGACACCGATGTGGCGAGCGCGAAGGCGGTGATCGATGCCTTCACAGCAGCCAATCCCAACATCACGATCAAGACCGACACCCGCCCGGGAGGTTCGGAGGGCGACAACTTGGTGAAGACGCGGCTGGCCACCGGTGACATGTCCGAAGTCTTCATCTATAACAACGGCTCACTGCTGCAGGCGATCAAGCCGGAGCAGAATCTCACCCCCCTGGACGACCAGCCGTGGGCGGGCCAGCTCGACCAGACCTTTGCCGACTCGTCCAAGGGTTCCGACGGCAAGCTTTACGGCGGTCCGTACGGGACGGCGTTCGGCGGCGGGGTGCTGTACAACATCCCGGTCTACAAGAAGCTGGGCCTCGAGATCCCGAAGACCTGGGACGAGTTCATGAAGAACAACGAGACCATCAAGAAAGCGGCGCATAGACCCCGTTGAGCAGACCTACGGCGAGACCTGGACGTCGCAGCTGTTCGTGCTGGGCGACTACCACAATGTCGAGGCCGCGGTCCCCGACTTCGCGGCGAAGTACACCGCCGGCGAGCTGAAGTACGCGACCACGCCGGCCGCCCTGGCCGGGTTCCAGCACATCCAGGACGTCAAAGACGCCGGCTACTTCAACAAGGATTTTGCCTCGGCCAAGCTGAACGACGGGGTCAAGGCGGTGGCCACCGGAACCGCGGCGCACTATCCGCAGCTCGGCGCCACCGCAAACAACATCGAGAACGTCTCTCCGGGTAAGTCGAACGATGTCGGATTCTTCGCACTCCCCGGACCGGATGCGGCCACCAACGGTATGACGGTCTGGCCCGGAACAGCCGCGATGTACATCCCGAAGTCGGTGGAGGGCGACAAGCTGGAGGCGGCGAAGAAGTTCATCGCCTTCGCAGCGACCAAGGAGGGCTGTGACGCCTACTCCACGGGTTCGCCGCCGCAGGGCCCCTACCTCTCCAAGGCGTGCATGCTGCCGGCCGAAGTATCGCAGGTCGCCAAGGACACCCAGGCCTACTTCGAGTCCGGTAAGGCGAGCCCGGCGCTGGAGTTCAAGTCGCCGATCAAGGGTCCGGCCCTGGAGCAGATCTGCATCCAGGTGGGCACCGCTCAGGTGGACGCCAAGAAGGGCGCCGAACTCTACGACCAGGATGTCAAGAAGCAAGCCCAGCAACTCGGTTTGCCTGGCTGGGAGTGAATTTCTAGGCCCAACCGGGCTGCTGCTTAAGTTCTGACTCCTCCTGCCGCCGGTCTCGGACCGGGACCGGCGGCAGGCCCTCACGAAAGGGCTTCGCGATGGCGAGCACTTTGAGCACCTCCGAGGCGACCCGCCTGGCGCCCGCCACGCGAAGCCTCAGGGATCGCGGGAAGAAGCGACCGGGACCGTACCCGTACTGGTTCTATCTTGTCCCGACGCTGATTTACGTGATCTTCTTCATGGTTCCTACCTTCGCCTCCTTCTACTTCTCCTTCACCCGATGGGACCTGTTCACCTCGACCTGGATCGGCTTGGACAACTACCGGACCTTCTTCGCCGAGCAGGCGCTGATCATCGGCCTGCGCAACACGTTGATCTATGCGGTGATCACCTCCGGGCTGAAGGTCGTCCTCGGCATGGCGCTGGCCCTGCTGTTGACCTCGCAGATCATCGCTCGCGGTTACCTGCGCTCGGTCGTCTTCTTCCCGGTGCTGGTCAGCACTATCGGCGTCGGACTCACCTTCACCGTCCTAATGGACCCGGAGAAAGGCCTTATCAATAACGCGCTGGCCGTTGTGGGCATTGACGGCCCGGGTTGGCTGACCAACCCCAACCTTGCGCTGTTCTCCATCGCCCTGGTCGATGTATGGAAGGGCGTCGGACTGGCCACGGTCATCTACATCGCCGGCCTCGTCTCGATTCCTCAGGAGTACTACGAAGCAGCCGAGGTCGACGGAGCCGGCCGCTGGCAGGTCTTCCGGAACATCATGCTGCCACTCGCCCGGCCGGCCACCGCCACGGTCATCACGCTGTCACTCATCGGGGGCCTGCGCTCCTTCGACCTGATCTGGGCGATGACCAAGGGCGGACCTGGTTTCGCCTCCGACGTCATCGCGTCGGTGATCTACAAGCAGTACCAGGCCGGGTTCTACGGGCTGTCCACGGCGGGCAGCGTGGTGCTGTTCCTGGTCGTCACGGTCATCGTGGTCCCGCTGACCTGGTGGCTCAACCGAGGCGAGGAGGTTACTTAAATGAAGAACACTCGTGGTGTGGTCATCGGAGTGGCCGCCATCGTTCTGTCGGCGATTTTCTTCCTGGTGCCGTTTCTCTTCATCTTCGTCATCGCGTCTATGGACCGGACTCAGGCGAACCAGCTGCAGTTCACCTGGCCCCAGCCGTTCGTCCTGCTCGACAACGTCCGAGAGGCCTTGGCAGCACGCGACTATCTGATGGTCATCGCCTTCATCAACAGCATAATTCTCACTGTGGCCAGTGTTGCCGCCCTGGTCATCTTAAGTGCGATGGTGGCCTACATCTGGCAGCGCCGAGCCAGCCGCTGGAGCCCGGTGGTCAACATCCTCGTGCTGGCCGGCCTGATCGTGCCGCCCGCCATCGTTCCCACCATCTGGGTCCTGCAGACGCTGGGCCTGTTCAGAACCATGCCCGGCCTGATCTTTATCGAGATCGCCTACGGACTGCCGTTCTGCATCCTGCTGTTCCGCGCCTTCATCGCGTCGGTGCCACGAGAGCTGGACGAAGCTGCAGTGGTCGACGGGGCCGGAACCGTGCAGATCTTCTTCCGGGTGATCTTCCCGGTGCTGCGGTCGGTCGTCATGACGGTGATCATCCTGCAGTCGGTGCTCATCTATAACGACTTCCAGAACCCGCTGTACTTCCTGCCGGGAACCCAGAACGCCACCGTTCAGCTCACCCTGCTCAACTTCCAGAGCCAGTTCACCACCCAGTACAACCTGCTGTTCGCCACCATCCTGCTGGTCACCATCCCACCGCTGATCTTGTTCATCTTCTTCAACCGGAAGATCGTCGCAGGAATGGCAGCGGGCTCGGTCAAGGGCTGACCCCACCGAAGCCGAGTTGTCAGAACGTGGTTGACCTATGGGTCAACCACGTTCTGACAGGTCGGCGGCGCGGGCGCCCGTCGGCGCCGTCACCGCGGGCCGGCGGAGCGCAATGAAGGCGAATGCGGCCGCGACCAGCATGAGCCCGCCGCCGATAAGCAGCGCCACGTGCAGGCCATCGACGAAGGCGCTGTCCGCGAGCGGTTTGGCAGCAGGGCCGAGCTGTTGCGCGACGACGCTGCCCTGTCCGCCGCTCACGTCCTGGACGATGTCCGGGGCACCTGCTTGGGCTGACGTCGGTAGTTGGGCGGATTGGGCTGCCCAGGAGTTGCGGGTGACGGCCAGCCCGACGGATCCGAGTGCAGCCAGTCCCACCGCCGTACCCACCTGGCGAGCCGAGTTCAGCACGCCGGAGGCCAGTCCGCTGTGTTCCAGCGGCAGCGCCGACACCGCGACGGATGAGATCGTCGGCACCGCCATCCCGTAGCCCGCCCCGATCAGCACGTAGCCGGGCGACGCCGCCAGCAAACCGGCGCCGGGTGTCAAGAACGCTAGTGCGAGGACGCCGAGGCCGCCGAGCAGGACGCCGAGCCAGCAGGTCGCCGTACCGATCCACACCGCGAGGCGGCCGGCAAGCGTTGACGCGATAAGGAACGGCGTGTTCATGATCAACCAGGACAGGCCGACGTCGAGCGCTGACCACCCCTCGACGTTCTGGAAGAACAGCGTGACGAAGAAGAAGGTCGAGGCCAGCGCGAGGTACATGATCGCATACACACCGCAGGACACAGTGAACCGGGAATCCCGGAACAGCGCGAGCGGCACCAACGGCTCGCTGACCCTAGATTCGACTACCAGGAAGGAAACGAGCAGCACGCTTGCGGCCGCGAGCAGCGCGATCATGGTCGGTGACGTCCAGCCGATGTGCTCGGACTCGACGATCGCGAAGGTCAGCACGCACAGACCGGCGGCGACGAGCACGGCACCGGGTAGATCCAGTCTGCGGGCATGCGGGTTGCGCGACTCGCGGACACCGGTGATCACGAGGACCAGCCCGATGATCCCGACGGGTACGTTCACCCAGAACACGGCCGACCAGGAGAACAGCTCGACCAGGATGCCGCCGACAACCGGCCCGGCGCCGAACCCCAACCCGGCCGCAGCAGCCCAGATTCCGATGGCAGCAGTGCGACGCTCCGGTGGGTAGGCGTCAGCCAGGATCGACAGGCTGAGGGGTGCGACGAGAGCCGCACCGACGCCCTGCGCGGCGCGAGCGGCGATGAGCGCCGACTCGTTCGGGGAGAGAGCGCAGGCGGCAGACATCGCGGTGAAGATCGCCAGCCCAACAAGAAACACGCGCTTGCGGCCGAACCGATCCCCCAATGTCCCGCCAACCATGATGAGCGAGGCGAGGGCGAGGACGTACGCGTTCACGACCCAGATCAGGTTGCCCGGATCCACGTCGAGCTCACGCTGGATCGACGGCAGGGCAACGTTCACGATCGTGTTGTCGAGCAGGATCATGCCCTGGGCGACGCACATCGCGACGAGCGTCACGACCCGACGTCGGGTACTAAGCGGTTGCCCAGCCACGTGTAAAGCCTGACGGGGGCGGGATAGGCCGTCAACAGCACAATGACGCAACAGAGGTCACGAACAACGCTCAGTCGACTTGCACCTTGAGACCGGTGCCAGGAATCGAAGCGGCTTGAATGTCATGTGAGCCCGGCGAATCCGTCCTCCCAGAACCAGAATTCGCTTGGTGCTCAATTTGGGTTCTCAGGTGCCGGCGACTGCCTGACGATCGCGGCTCTCGGCGCTGGAGCGGCGTACCACAAGCTCAGGAGTAAATCGAATTTGCTGATGCTCGTGACCAACTTCGCCGTCGGTTGCCTCGATTTCTTCAAAGAGCAACTCAGCCGCCCGGTAGCCAATGGCAAGCCGAGGCTGGCGGACCGAGGACAACGGGACAGCAGCCGCCGCGGCAAAGGCAATGTCGTCGTAGCCGACAATCGCCATATCGTCTGGTACCCGCAATCCAGCCGTCACGAAGCCCTGCAGCAAACCGATTGCGAGCAAATCATTTGTCGCAAATACCGCGGTCGGTCGCTCCGCACTGGGCATGGCGGCTATTTCCTCCGCAGCTCGAACGCCAGAGGCCACGTCAAGATGCGCACTGGACTTGACCGACAATCTCCGCTGACCCGTTGTGTCGTGATCTTGCAAGCTCGGCGCCCAATCGTCTGTCCGACACCTGCTGAAGATTTCCGGGCCCGCCAATAACGGCGATCCTGGTGTGGCCCTGGTCAAGCAGGTGTTGGACTGCCAGGCGGCCGCCCTCGACGTCATCAGTGGATACCGAGCAAAAGTCCGATTGGTTTCCGGCACGATCCAAGAGCACGACGGGGATCCCGCGAAGCTTGAGCTGTCTGACCCGCTCGTCGAGGCCCCAGATGGGCGCGAGCAGTACGCCACGAACCCTTTGCTGCATCAAAACGAGCAATTGAGCGCTTTCGCGATCGGCTTCTTGCGCACTATTTCCAACTTGAACGGAATAGCCGCGTTCGTGTACGCAATTCTCGGCACCAATTACTAGATCGGTGTAAAAGGGATTAGCGATATCCATCACAATCATGCCAATGGAGCGACTCCGCCCGGCCCTAAGCTGACGCGCTGGCTCATTGGGAATCCAACCAAGCTTTGCAATGGCAAGCTCTACCCTGCGTCGAGTCGGCTCGGCAACTATGTCGGGCGAATTCAGAACATTCGAGACCGTGCCCAGTGAAACCCCCGCCAGCGCGGCGACATCTTTCATGCTAACTGTAGCCTTACGAGCCGCCATGCGCCCGCTTACTCCTGGTCCCGAATTGAACTTTGGACTCGATTTCCCGACCGAGCAGGATTGGCCGATAAATCACTGGGCTGAATTATACAGCAGGGGCGACCGGCATTCGACGCACTTCCGCAGCAACGTTGCGCCATCGCCCGAGGTTAACAATGGCGTGGCGCCAAGCTGCCTTCGATCTTGACAATGCCGGAGTGCTGAACGACGACCTCCGACCAGCCGTCTTCGGTAGGCCGCATGCAGCCGTCAGAAGCGGACAAGTACCGGGACCAACGCACACGCACCGCATAGTCACCCGGCTCGGGCAACGACACCGTTAGGGAAACAGGATCACGCGCGATGACCCGCCCTGGGAATGCGATGACTGGCCGCGGGCTCGCTACTGCATAGAGCGTCCAGGTTCGGTTCCACCACACTGGCTGCAAGTACGGCAACCCACTGCGCACCAAGGCCGCTTCATCAGGCGCCGGCCAGTCGTACGGCCCGTTTGAGACCGCCACGTATGAAACAGCATTGTCGTCGAGCCATTTTCGGTAGGTGTCTGGATTGAGGGATCCGGCGTAGAAGATGGGGTTGCGCTCGATGTCCACCTGTCGCAACCAGCCTCGTGCGATTGGAACCACTGGTGGCACTGCAGCAGCTTCGCCGCGCCGCTGCGTTGGAACGACCTCAATGGGACCGTCAACCCCTCGCGCGACCAGCTGGTCAAGCAGGGGCGCATAGAACTCGGCGCTGAGCGCGGGATCGCCCCGTTCTCGCGCCTCTGTGATGGATGCCGGCGGTAAGAGCAAGATCGTGCTCACGGTAGCCGCAATGACAGCAACCAGAGGTACGCTCGCCACCGCGACGATAGTCGGTGCGGCGAACAACTCGGGCAGGCGGGTTGCGTTCGTACCCACTGGCGTCGGGAACACATAGGCCGCAACGACCAGCACTGCCGACAACAACGCACCCCAGCGCACGACCGAGCGGCGCCAACACAATCCCGCCACTCCCAGGCAGATCACTAAACCCCTCAGCGCGTGCTCATCTGCGAACGGTTGTCGCCCGCCATTGCTAAACGCCAGGCCGACGACAACGGTCGGCACTAGAGCACTGACAGCCAGCGTTACGCCGCCTCGCCGCCGGCCAGAGAGGAATAACGCACCACCTGCCACGCCGATGAACAAACCAGCCACCGAACTGCTGAGCGCTGCCAGCACAGACAAGGCGGACGTGGCAGCAAGGCGCCCCGAAAGGAGTGCCAACAGCGCACCAAGGCCCACCGCGAGGCCTAGTGCGAACGTAGTCCGTGTGGTCACGAGATTCCCGGTAAGGCAGACCGCCCCAACAATCGCGCCGGCGACCGGTCGCCGGACGGCGGTCCGCTTCAGCAGCACTGCTAAAAGCGCGACGCTGGCGACATAGGCAAGCGCCGTCGCAGGGCGTACGCCAAGGAACGCCATCACCGGAGGAGACAAGACGCTGTAGCCGAGCGGGTTGAAGCCGCTATACCAGCGGAGGTTCAGCAGCTCAGGCCAATGCAATTCGGCCAACTGGGCATGAGCTACCTGTGCCGCCAGATCACGGCCCATCGGCGGAGCGAGAAGGTACGCAGCCGCGAACAGGACAGCAATCGATCCAGCGACAACGACACCAGGCGATCGTCGGAACAGCGACAGCAGCCGCGATTGCATGCTCCGATGCAGGCTGGTGACCCGCTTCTCGGTGTCGACGCCACCCGGATCTGAGTTGAGCGTGTCGGCGTCGTTCGCGGTTGGAGACTAAATTGTCACCGCAGAAGGCTCCTCGTTACGAGCGTCCCCCTCCTGATCGCTTGGCATAGCTGCTGCGTGGTCGGGGCGGCGATCTGCGCGGCAACAATGTCCTCTCCCGGCACACGAACTCCCAGTTAGACGCTCGCCAAGGCGGCCTGTCTAGCAGCGATTGCGGTGATGGACCGGGGCATCATCGCCCGACTTCTATGACATCACCTGAACATGGCAATATCGGTGATCCGGTGGGTGTCGCGCCTCCTGGGTTCGGCCGGTCCAGGCACCGGACCGCACCTAGAAAGGCCATCTAAGCTCTGAAAGAGTTTGCAACTCCTACGGCTGCGTCATGCATAATGATGAACCTTCGGACCAGATCGGCCAGAACGGGGCGGCTAGATCATCGTGGCGGACGCATTGGAGCCCAATGACCAACCGCACAGACATGGTGTCGCCTGACGCGTTGGTGCTGACACACGCGCTCGAGAAGCTCCGCGCGCGCGACGGCCTGACTCATTCGCGGCTCGAAAACAGCCGCAGTGTTGAAGCTGCGCCACTTTTGAACCTTGCTGCCGTGCGGCGCTACGCAGCCATCCAAGACATCGAACTAGCGCAAGCGGCGCTGGATGTAATCAAGGAATGCGTGCGCGAAAGCCTCCATGAGTCACAGTGCATAGTGGCCGACGCGGTGTTGGGTCTCGGCACATTCTCCGAGACCTACACCCGCCACGGTATCGATGAACGCGCCGTTTCTTCGCTACATTCCAGCTTGCTTGGGAGGCGACGTAGCACCCTGCTCTCGAGCTGGCGCTCGCTACATAAGGCATTGGGTCTTACACCGGGGAACCCGCCCAGCGACCGCGCATTGCGAGGATCGATAGAGCCGACGGTGCTTGGTGAACTTGCGCGACAGCTCATTAGGCGCGAGGAATACTCACTCGGCTCCAAGAGCGTGGTCATGCCATACGCGTCCGAGAACTCTTCTCGGGCAATGCCGATGTCCCGACCCGGACGAGCCATTGTCGTGGGCGGTGCAGTAATGGATGCCACTTTTCATACAAAGGACGTCCCACCTAGAGGAACTTCAACCGAGGCATATGCATTCGAACTCACGCCTGGCGGCAAGGGTTTGTGGCAGGCGGTGGCATTGGCGCGGCTTGGGCTCGATGTAGCACTAGTCGCGGCCGTTGCCGATGATCAGTTCGGCCATGAAATCATCGATCATTTGCACGATGAGCGAGTAGATACATCTCTGCTCAAATTAGTCGGCAATGCGCACACGCCATTTACCGGCGTAATCGAGTTTGAGCTTGGCGACAGTATTGCGCTCAATTGGCCGAATCGGATGGAGGTACGTCTCGATATTCGCGATGTAGACCGGTTCGGTCAGCACTTTGCCGCCTGTGATGCTATCCTGCTGACGTTCGAGCTTCCTCGCGAGACTTTGCAGTATGTCTTAGCCCTTGTGAACAGGCTAGATGAGCCAAGACCGACTGTTATCGTTACTCCTGGTCAGCCGTATGATACTGGGATTTCGGGCCAGGCTCTTTCTCAGATCGACTACCTCGTGGCACACGCGTGGGAACTCGGCAGATATGCGCCGCCAGATCGCAAATCGTTTGACCTCGATGTAGCCGCTCGACAACTGTTGGCGTACGGCGTCGAAACGCTCTGCGTTCCTACTGCTGCGGGGTGCAATATTTACTCCGAAACATCACTTGGGACGTTCAATGTGCCGACCTTCCCGTCTACGTACAAAGAGTCCGTTACGGCACGAGACGCATTCTGTGCGGCGCTTGCAGCCAAACTGATAGATAGCGGGCGACACTTTTCGGAAGAAGTTGCTCTGTGGGCGACAGCCGCCATGGCCGCAGCAATTGCTGATCACCCGTTGCCGAACCCAATGCCAGATCGTCGGCGCGTGGAACAGCTTCTTGAGCGGTCGCGGTTCAGCCTCAACCCGCGTGGCGCTCAGGTCAGCGATGCAGTCGGCGGATATCCTCAGCATGGATAACCTTTGTTTCCCCATTGACGTTGCAACAATAAATCATCGAATCCAGTAATCTGACCCTGCTTTGCTGGAATCTTCCCGGGTATTTGGCTTGCAGTTCGACTAGACTCGAAGTGCCGAACTCTTCGCGTAGTTGCCGAGGGGATACATAGCGACCGTCCTCGTATAGGTAAGGTCTGGCCTTAACGGTCATCCATTGTTGCCAGTTTGCGGCTCGATAACTGCATCCCGTGAAACCCAAGTTAGGGTCCACAGCAGTAAGGAGCAGATCGGTGGAGGACAAATTGTGACGCACATATGTTCGAACTCTTGAGAGGAGCAGTGAAATCACATTGCGTGGTGCGGTGTCGACGGAATACACACGCGAGACATCCCAAATTCGTTGCGGAGGGATAGCAAACTGAGAACGTATCTGATTACCGACACACTTCCATTGCAGCGGTGACAGACTACAGAGAGTGACTGGAAGCCTGCGGACCGGATCGACCAGCGCGAAGTAGAGAGAGCCCGGACGAGCGCTCCGGAGATAGTGAAGCAACGTCAGGACCGGGAGTGCACGTGACGCGTCGATCTCCTCGAATGCCAAGTCACACAGGGCAAATTCCTCGCGAGGCAGGTACCCCCTCGCCGCATGCGCGTCACTGCGCAGTCGATCAGCACTGATCTTGAGCTCCCGCTGGACTTCTCCTCGCGTCATCCACCCTGTGTAGGAGGCAACGCGTGGCAGGTGAAGCAGAGCACGTACAGCTAGCGCGCGAGGCTCAACACCGGCTCTACGAGCCGTCTTACTTACGAGTACACCAAAGGAGGACGACGGCGCGAACGAGCGGCACTCGTTCAAATTCAGCCGCGAGTCAGCACTTGCTGGGAGTCGCTTCTTGCCTCCGGGGATCAGCTTGACAGGGCCACGCGGCAGTTGATCGCGTGGAATGCTAAGGATCTGCCCCCCCGAGTGCACAGGTCGGAGAGTAGACCCTTCGACAGAGTGGCGCGCCCGCCAAAATCTTGCTGCCACAAAAAGATCAGTCGTGCCCCGCAGCTGCCAATCGTGTGCCAAAAGGCAGCACAAGGCTCGAGATCTGCCAAACACTGGTTTCGATATGGCTCCAGGAACGTGTGCGCCAACAGCGATACGCCAGTTGCCCCTCCATCGGTACCAATTTTGACGGTTGACAGACAATTGCCGTCAGATTCAATGGAATCTAACTGAGGCTAGCAGCGGCTTATCCAAACCGAAATCGCCGACGCAATCGGTCGGCGGCCTGGCTCGAACTCGGAAAGAGGAGGGGCAGATGTCAGGAACTGGTCTTGGGGCAGTGATGTTGATGGTTTTTGGCGTCATGCTCGTAATGTCATTCTGGAGACAGATCGCAATCTTTGTCCTATACGTAGGGATAACGGTATTCTGCTTCGGGGTCTACTACATTGTTAGAACAATTGCGTATCTAGCATAGTTTCAAAATTCCCAATGCTCCGACCCGAGAAGCGGTCACCAATTGCACGTCTAAGGATCCCCCCCGCGACCTTTGGTCCCACCTTTGCCAATGCCGCTGTCCCGCCGAGCTTTGCTCCACCGACTAGCTGTGCGCCGTCAGGCTCTGAGGGACGGCAGAGGCGGCGTGACCGACCAGTCGAGCGCCGGCGGGTTTGACAAGGGATTGATCAATGGCGAGCCGCAAGCGGGCGACCAGGGCCATGCCACTCGCGCTATCGGTGCCTCACTGGATGCTGGAACATCTGGTGCTGCCAGCGAATCCTTGTTCACCTGTGACACCTGAGCAGCTCAGCCATCCGCTGAACTGTTTGGTGATCTTCGACCTCCTTGGCCGGAAGTGATGCTAGGCCACAACGCGCTGCACGTACGCTTCGATCTTGGCTTCCACCGGAGCAAGTTACGAGAAGTATCGGGAGTTTCATGCCCGAAACCTGGCAAACGGATATCGCCGACCTGAAGATGCGGCTCATGCGCGCAGAGAAGTTTGCGCGAAGATCTGGTGATTGAGGTGAAGTCGACGATCTTCGACGCCAGTACAGTCCGAACATGTGCTGACTGACGCGGTCAATGTCTTCAAGGTCAACACCGCACAACAGGAGTCAGCAGGCGGTGTCGCGGAGAGCGAGATTGCCAAAGGGTTCACCGAGTACGGGGACCAGCAGCAGAAGCGCGGCTATCACTGGCTGGGAGGCGCGCTTGTGTTTTTGCTGATCGCGGTAGGTGTCGCATGGCTTGCACTCACGCAAGTGGGGCAGGGGTCAACTGGTACTCGTTCGCTACGCATGTGCTGATCGCGCTGCCGTGTCTTGGCGTTTCCGCATACCTGGCCCGTGAGTCCTCGCGGGATCGCGAAGCGGCGCGTTGGGCGCATCAGCTCGCAGTGCAACTCAAGTCAGTGAGTGCGTACACGGCGCGCCTTGACGATGCTTCTCACAAGGCTCTTCTGATGAGGTTTGGCAACTACGTCTTCGGCCCTCATCCGCTGGGAAAGGATGACAACCAGATTCAGGCGATACCGCCAGAATCATGAAGGCTTTGAGCGATGTCATCCGTCGCGGCAACGGGCAGGAGTAGGAGTCGGCGAGCTATACCTGCACGGATCGACGCGTGGACAAGATCATCATCGAGCAGCACCCGAGCAAGATCGACAAGGACGGCAGAGGGGCGCCACTACCTCATCCGCGCCATCCCATACCAAGATCCTCAGCAAGAGGCTGAGCGGCTGAAGCAGGTGCACAAGGCGCGGGTCAAGATCGTCCCCAGGGTCTGAGCGGTCCCAACGGCTGGGGTCGTCATTCGTCGTTGTCAGGCCTGCTCGCTTGCTCTACAGCAGCCGGTGGTAACTTCGCGAAAAGGTGCCTAGGCGGTGGGGGTCAGACGGATGTCAGACATAACTGTCGAGCGGTCGGCGAGCGGGGTCAGCGTTGGGCCGCTGCGTGAGCAGGTGCGAGGCTCGGTGCTCACCGGCGATGACGCAGGCTACGACGAGGTGCGCGCTGTCCACAACGGGATGTTCAGCAAGTGGCCCCTGGCCGTGCTCCGCGCTGAGCAGGTAGCTGACGTCATTGCGGGCGTGAACTTCGCCCGCGACAACGGGCTCGAGCTGTCCATCCGGAACGGCGGACACAGCGGGCCCGGGTTTGGCACCAACGACAGTGGTCTGGTGATCGACATGACACCGATGCGTACCGTACATGTCGACCCACGGAACAAGACGGCCCGCGCTGACGCCGGCGCCACCTTAGGCGACTTCAACCACGCAACCCACGCATTCGGACTGGCGACAACGGGCGGCATCATCTCAACCACTGGCCTCACCGGCCTGACCCTCGGAGGCGGTATCGGCTACTTGTCGCGGGCATGCGGACTTTCCATCGACAACCTCCTCTCCGCCGATGTGGTCACGGCGGACGGGAAGTTCCTCACAGCCAGCGCACGCGAAAACGAGGACCTGTTCTGGGGTCTGCGCGGTGGCGGCGGGAACTTCGGCGTGGTGACCTCGCTGGAATACCGGCTGCACGATGTGGACCAGGTGTTCGCCGGTCCGATCTTCTACAACCTGGAAGACGCCGCCTCGCTGCTCAGCATGTTCGACGAGTTCATCCAAAATGCGCCAGAGCAGTTCGGCGGTTTCCCCGGTTTCCAGATCGCCCCGCCCCTGCCCTTCATCCCAGAAGACCGGCACGGTGACACACTCGCCTTGGCCGTGGTGCATTGGGCCGGTCCGCTCGACCAAGCCCAAAAAGTCCTTCAGCCCTTCTGGGATGTCGCTCCCATCGTTGCCAACGGGACCGGACCGCTCCCCTACCCGGCACTGAACTCAGCCTTCGACGCCCTCTATCCGAAGGGCATCCGTGCCTACTGGAAGGGTGCCTTCGTCAAGGAGCTTCCGGACGAAGCCATCGCCGTTCACGTAGAGCATGGATCCAAGGTTCCCGAAGTGAGCGCCACCATGCACCTGTACCCCATCAATGGCGCTTGTCACCGCGTCGGACCCACAGACACTGCCTTTGCCTACCGCGACGCCAGGTACGGCATGGTCTTCCTCGCTTCATGGACTGACCCCAGCAAGGACGCCGAGCGCATTCAGTGGGTACGCGACTACTACCAGGCGCTAACCCCGTACTCAGAGCCCGGCGGCTACATCAACTTCATGCAAGACGACGACTACGACAAAATCCAGGACAACTACGGCCAGAACTACGACCGCCTGGTCCAGGTCAAGCGTGCCTACGATCCGGGCAACCTCTTCCACATCAACCAGAACATCGCACCCTAAGGGCCAGCGAATCCGCCGGGCCGATCACTTGGTCCTCGCCCTGCCGGAAAGGACGCGCGCGCCACTTGCCTGCCATGCCTTGCACTGTGGGACGGGCCCTTTGCGTGACAATCTGCGGGATAATGCCACGTCATGGGGATGTACGTGGCCCAGCTCGGGGACCTGCGTCAGGTCAGGACCATACGGTGATCAACACGGTGTTTGATCATCGCCAGACCTAAGCTGGTGCTGTCCAAGGTCTTCAGCCGCGAAGGAATGCTTGCGCGGTCCCTAGCGAACTCAATTGGCCTAGCGAACACAATTGGCGGCAAGGGCCCCGTCGATGTGGTGGTCGCCTGGGTTGATGGGCGGGATCGAAAGCATCGCGCCAAGCGCCGCCGGTATCTCGCCGATCCCGGCGGGGATACTAAGCCCGAGCGGGTGGCCGTCAATGCGCAGCGCTTTTCGGACAATGATGAGATCCGCTATTGCCTGCGCTCAATCCACAACTACGCGCCGCGGGTACGCACCATTTGGCTAGTCTCCCTCTTTCGCTTCACCCTACACCATCTCCGGTTGATCATCGCGAGATCTTTCGCGGCTATGAGCAGTTGTTGCCCACGTTCAACTCACTGGCCATCGAAACGATGCTGTGGCGGATTGAGGGTCTGGCCGATCGCTTCCTCTACTTCAACGACGACATGATGCTCGTCGGCCCGGTGAAACCCACGGACTTCTTCTCAGGAGGGGGCAAAGTCAACCTTCGCGGCCGCTGGACCAGTTGGACGGAGCTGCTTGAAAAAGGGATTTCCTTCAACGCCTACAACAAGCTGGTGGGCGCCGAGATGCTGGGCTACACGGCGGAGCGCTTCTTCACGGCTCTCACGTGATCTATCCGCTGCTGCGACCGGCCATGGAGCAGCTGTTCGAGGAGTTCCAGCCCACCTTCCTGGCCAATGCCAAGTACCGCTTCCGCGATCGCAAGCAGTTCTGGCCGATCTCGGTCCACGATCACCTGTTGCTCAAGTCGAACCGGGCACGGATGGCATTGCCCCAAAACTCAGCGCACTTCTCGATGGGCCATTGCTCGACCGCCAGCCCGGACGACCTCGAGGTGCGGCTGAAGCAGCTTACGGACGGCACGATGCGGATGACCTGTATCAATCACCTCGAGGCGGTTATCGACAAGGTGCCCGACGCGATGCGCTATCTGTCGGACGCGACCGGGCCCAACAGCCCCCTTCGAAAAGCCGCCTCGAGGGGTCCTGGGATGCAGTCCCACCGGGCCGGTCCGACAGCGCGCTTCAGGTCGAGGCGAGAGTGCCCGCGGCCGACGACGGAAGGGTCACGGCTTGACCTTGCTCGGCTGACTGCAGGCGGAACTCGCGCGCCCCGGTGCCCAGAATTTTTCTTCGGTCAAGCAGCGGCCATACCCCCACCACTTTCATGATCAACTTCCGTAGTGAACCAATGTCTGAGTAACAGGCAGGTGCGTCCACACCACTGAGGTGTCTGTGACTCCACGACTGGCCGACGACCCCAATACGCAGACGGATGGGCAGCTCGAATCGGCCATGGAAGTCTGGACCTGACGCCCCAGCGGAGGACGGCAGTGCGGCGTTGTGCGGTTGGGCCGGCCCGCTTGATTCTGCCGTCAGCAGCCGCCGCGTCAGCCAGACTCGTGCGAAAATGCCGGTTTCTACCCGTGACTGGCGGCCGTTCGCTACGATCCTGCTTGCGTAGCGAGATGAAGCAGACGACGGCAGACCAACTCGCCCAGACCTCGTCATGACACTGCGCGACCCGCTCCATATCCCATTTGTCGGAGCCAGTTTGTCGTCCTCGGGGGTGGTCGATATAACCGACACCAGCTATTGGTGTGGCGACGCCATTTCTCCGAGTGTCGAGCGGGCGCTTGCTTTACGACCCGCGCTGAGCGAATTCAGGGCCGTGTTGGCCCAGAGCTGGGTCACCGGACACTGCGTATCCGGGGAGTGTCAACGCGTCGCATTGGGTTCCTGGCGACCCTCAAGGCCAATGTGGGGTGTCGTCGGTCTGGCTCGCCGAAGAACTTGCTCGCGAATACTCGATAACTTCAACGTTCTGTTTGGGATCGCTCATCTTCGACAAAGATCAGGCGGAGGATCTTCTAGATCACTGTTGGCTTGAGATCCCGACACAGGCCGAGGAGTTAGTTCTCGATCTCACGTGTGATCAGGCGCGAGGATTTGATAGAGAGATTGTGTTTGACTCGAAGAGCGACCTCGATCAGGCGCGCATCTACTACATCTCACGTGACCGCGTAAGATCTCTGATCTTCCCGACAACCCGGTTTGGCCGCGGTATCAAGAGCTTCTCCGCAACATAGCTGCCTAGGCAGGCCCTCGGCTTCTCCAGTGTCATGGTGTGTCGCGTTCTTCCGAGTACGAAAGGAGCGACACACAAAAGGAGTGCCTTACGCCTGCGGCTGTCAATGACTCACGGCAACACCACTAGCCCGGGTGCCAGCAGCCTCCCAACAACGAGCCTGACCGGACAGGTCGTGCGGGACACCCAGACCATCGTGAGCCAGCTGTCAGCGAAGACCTAGGTCCCGTTCTCGAAACCGGTCAGGCCATTCAGCCAGTTGATTTGGGCAAGGCGTTGGTGGCTGAGTCCACCCTCATGGTCATTGAACGGGTATACGACGATGTCCTTTGCGCCGCCATACGCGTGATATGCGGCATATACCGTTGACGGCGGGCAGACCTGGTCCATAAGCCCCACTGAGAACAGGGCGGGCGCGGAGGCCCGCTTGGCGAAATTCACACCGTCGAAGTAGCTGAGCGTGGTGAACGCGGTGTCAGCCGCGCCGCGATGGACGGCAAGGTATGTGGTGATTTCGGTATAGGGGGGTTGGACGCAGATATCGACCGCTCGTTGGAAGTGGCAGAGAAACGGCACGTCGGGCATGACAGCCACAAGATCGTTTGCGAGGCCTGCGGCGGCCAGGGTGATGCCGCCGCCTTGGCTGATTCCTTGCACCGCGATCCTCGAGGCATCCACGTCTGGGAGGCTCCGCACCGCCTCAAGTGCGCGCAGCGCGTCTACGAATACGCGTCGGTAGTAATAGGTCTTGGGATCCTCGATGCCCTTGGTCATAAAGCCAGGCGCGTGCGGTCCTGCCCCGTGTGGATCTGCCGTATCGCCGCTGCCGCCCCAGGCCGACCCTTGACCGCGCGTGTCGACGAGCAGGTGGGTGTAGCCGGCGCTCGCCCACGACAGGAAGGCGCCCGGGATGTCTCGTCCGCCGTTGTAGCCAATGAATTCGACGACAGCGGGCCATGGACCATTCTCGTGTCGTGGGCGCAACAGCCACGCATTGATCCTGTCTCCCGCGTATCCGCAGAAGGACGCGTCGTAGATCTCCACGGTGCGGTAGGGCGTATCGACCGGCCGAAGCTGCATGTTGAGGTCGAAGGCACGCGTCTCCGCGATCGTGTCATTCCAGAACGTGTCGAAGTCGGCCGGTTCAGCCACCGCGGGCCGGTAGTCGATGAGCTCCTCGTACGACAGGTCAGTCCTGGCCATTCAACTCCCTCTTACGACGACGAGGACAGCGATCGGGAGCTCCAGGGTTTGCAACCTAAGGAGTGGTCTCCCAGAGGCCCATTAGGTTGCCCTCCGGATCCTGGAAGTAGGCGAATGCACCCATGCCAGGGATCGGAGTGCGCGGTGTGACGGTGCTGCCGCCCTCAGACTCGATCTGCTTCAGGGCATCGTCGATGCCATCGACGTCGATGGTGATCACCGGTGACGTCAGGGTTTCAGTGCGCTGAAACATGCCGCCGTTAATCGCGCCAGGCTCGGTGGGCAGCTGGGTTTGCTCGTCCACGTCCGTGGTCTTCACACTCGTGTACTCGCCCTCCCCCATCGGCATTGTCTGAAGCTCCCAGCCGAAGACGGAGCCGTAGAAGTTCTTCGCTCGATCAATGTTGTCGGCCGGAATTTCGAAGTGCACAACCTTGCTCATGATGAATTCCTCCTTCAGGAGATGGATGTCCGAAGAACAACCTTACGAACCGTCCTCCGTCCGGCGTCAGCGGGTGTCTGCCTCGATGACTACGCTCGCTGGCGATGATTCTTACTCATCGCGGTGAGCGACCAGTAGTCCCGGAGTCCGCGTACGTTGCGCCGTCAGCTGTGCTGTGTGGCGCGGTCACCCTGGGCGAGAGAGCACGCGTGCTGCATGGAGCGGTCTTGACTGCCGAAGATGGTGAAATCTGGATCGGCGACGAGGTCGTGATCATGGAAAATGCCTTGGTTCGGGGTCGATCGCGGCACCCGGTATCAGTCGGTAACGCAACGCTCATCGGCCCACACGCTCACGTCAACGGGTCAACGGTCGAGGACGAGGTGTTCATCGCGACTGGCGCATCGCTGTTCCCCGGGTCGGTTGCAGGCACTGGATCGGAACTGCGGATCAACAGCGTGCTGCACGTCAACTCCAAGCTGGCACCGGGAACCATCGTGCCGATCGGCTGGATCGCCGGTGGTGATCCAGCTCAGCTCTTTTCGCCTGATCAACACGAGGAGCTGTGGCGGGTGCAAGCCGAGCTCGACTTTCCTGGCACCGTCTACGGTGTGCCGCGAGATACGCCGATGCATACGATCATGGCCCGACAGACTGAGTTCTACAGCGCTCATCGAGACGACCAGATCATTGATCCTTAGCGAGGTGCTGTCTAGTGTTTGTCCATTGTTTGTTCTAGGCTATGCGCCGATCCTCTCCAGTCTGAGATAGGCGGCCGCGTGGAAAGAGCAACCGTTGATGCGGACGAAGACCTGGTTGAGCTGGTTGACGAAGCGGGAGGCGTTATTGGGCACGCCGCGCGGACGACCGTGCACGGCGCCCAGACACCTCGACACCGCGCCTTCTCGGTCTACCTGACCGACGACGCTGGTCGCGTGCTGCTCACGAGGAGAGCTCTGAGCAAAGTCACCTGGCCTGGTGTTTGGTCGAACTCGTGTTGCGGCCATCCTCGTCCCGGAGAAATGGACGTAACGGCCATCCATCGTCGTGTCTACGAGGAACTTGGTGTGGAGGTGAGGAACGTCGAGGCCATCCTGCCGGACTTCAGCTACACCGCCACCGATCCGCACGGGCTGGTCGAGAACGAGTCCTGTCCGGTCTATCGCGCTTCCATCCTTGGTACCGCCGTACTGCGCCCCGACCCGGAAGAGGTGATGGATTACCAGTGGCTCAGCTGGCCCGATCTGGTCGCCATCGTCGAGCGGGTGCCTGGGTTCTTGAGTCCGTGGGCGGTCGCGCAGGTTCGGAGTCTCATCTCCCACCAGCCGGCCTCGATGCCACAGAGGGTGCCAAGTGGTAACGCCGACGACGTGACGGTGACCTTGGCCGCCGTCCAGCGTCTGCTCAATGAACAGATAGCCGAGCTGACACGACTCTGGCGCGAGCTGGATGACGGACAGGGACCCGACGTGCTGGGTCAAGATCTGCCTGCGTGGCTGAATGATCTTCTGCACCAGGGAGGCAAGCGGATCCGGCCCGCCATGTGCCATTGGGGATATGTCGCCTCCGGCGGTGAGATCCACCAGCCTGGGCATGCGGAAACGATCCGGGCCGCAACTGCCCTGGAGTTGCTGCACCAGTTTGCGTTGCTCCATGACGATGTGATGGATGAGTCCGATCTGCGCCGCGGCCGCCCTGCGGCCCACCGACAGGCCGAGCGCTGGCACGCCCAAGCCGATGCACGCGGTGACAGTTCTGCCTTCGGACGAAACCTTGCCGTGCTGCTCGGCGATCTCGCGCTCGTACAGGCCCATCGGCTGGTCGCCACACTGACCCCCCGGCTGTGCGAGCTCTGGTACGAGTTGTGCGTCGAGCTAGTCCTGGGCCAGCGCGGTGATCTCACAGGCGCGGCGGCAGGTCGGCGTGATCGATCCCATGCCAAGCGACTCGCGCAGCTGAAGTCAGGTTCCTACACGGTGGCACGCCCATTGGCCCTCGGCGCAGCTGCCGGTGGTGGCACTGCCGCGGCTCATCGCGCTCTGCACCGCTTCGGCGATCATGCCGGCGTCGCATTCGCCCTGCGCGATGAAGTCCTCGGTGTCTGGGGTGATCCCGGCGCCACGGGCAAGCCGGTTGGTGAAGACCTTCGAAGAGGAAAGCCCACTGTGCTGCTCAGCCTGGCTGCCGACCGTCTCAATGGCGCGGCGGCCCAAGCGCTGCGCAAGGCCGGCTCTGCTTCGATGACTGCGCGGGACGTGCAGGTTCTCCAGGATGCGATGTTGACGGCTGGAGCGCAACGGCAGATGGAGGCATTGATCGCTAGGCACGTCGAGGACGCCTGCAGGTGTCTAGCTGATGGTTCCTTGCACCCTGCCGGTGTCGCAGGCCTGATTGATCTCACCAAGACATTGGCTTGGCGTACGTCCTGAGCAACCGTCGCACGTCGACTATGCACAAACCTTGGACACTGCTAAGTCGGAACAGATAGCAGCAGGTCCCGCAGCTCAGCGGCGGCGAGACTGATTGAGTGGCCGAGAGCCACCGCCAGGGGGTCGCCCAACGAGCCGGCCTCCACAACAACGTCCTGATGCTGCCCGCCAACTGCTATCAGTGTCTGGCGAGCCACAACCCCCCTGACGAGCTCCACCGCGGGCGCGACGTCGCTTGGCGTGGGAATGGCGATGACCACGGCATCGGGCCGCTGGCGCGCTACCGCACTCATCCAGTCCGCGAGCGGAAGGTCAGTACCCATGTGGATCACCCCCATCCCCTGCCGGCGTGCCGCCGTTGCGAAGCTGAGGATGCCAAGCTCGTGGCGACAACCTGAGGGCAAGCCAGTCAGCACACGAGGAAATCCCTCACCGTCTCGGCCGGCGGCATCGAAGGCGGCGTTCAACCGCCGCTGTACCGCGGCCGCTACCATGTGCTCGCCTGCCACACTCACTTGACCGGTGGCCCAGGCGATACCCAGGCGCTCGAGTTCGGGCAGCAACCAATCGTCGACGAGCTGCTCGAACGAGATCGCCGCGAAGCGCTCATCAAGCAGCCGGCTGATCGCAACTGGGTCCAGAGCGGCCGCCGCCGCAACCAAGTCCACCGCTGTCTTGCCAGGAGGAGCCGGCTTACTCCGCCGCTCGTCTTGCCGAAGGTCAATTGGTTGTGCCGCGCCGCGAGCTTGGCCAGTAACGGCTGCTTGAGAAGCCTCCTTGGGCGACCATCCAGATACCACCAGGGCCTGCATCCGGCGCAGCACTGCTATGTCGTCGGGTCGGTACAGCCGGTAACCGCCGCTGGAACGTGCCGGAGTGACGACGCCATAGCGCCGCTGCCAGGCGCGCAGGGTCGCAACCGGTACGCCGACCATCTCGGACACACGCTTGATCGTGTACATCTGATGCGAATTTCAGACTTGACGAACTCACTCAAACCTTTGACAAGGGTGCGGCAAGGATACTAGCTTCGCCGCCTCGGCGTAATCAAGCTGCCGCAAGAGCGGCTGACGGCGGCGGAGCCCAGACCAGACCGTCGGGCCGCAGCAGTATGCCGCCGGGCTGATCTGCGCCCAGAGCGGCTGCGGTCTTACGGTCGAGACGGTGCGTTGTCACCGGAGGAAGTTCCGACTGGCTATCAGACTGCGCCGCCAGCCCCTCTGTGCTCAACCGGGTGAATCCGGGACCGAGGAGGTCGAGGCTCGATATGCGGCCGGCTGATGTCTCTATCCACATATGCGGAAGCCGATCACCAAGATCGAAACGCACTTCGTCGTGGACGCTCCGGCGACTGCCCATCGGGTCCAGCGAACGCGCGAGGTTGTGTTCTGCGACCGGACGCCGTTCTGCCTCGTAGGTATCGAGGAGCGAATCCGGCGCCCAACCCTTGAGCACCCAACCAAGCTTCCAGCCCAAGTTGAACCCGTCGGCAATCGCGGTGTTCATCCCGGTGCCACCGCGAGGAGTCACCCGGTGCGCGGCGTCGCCGATCAGGAACGCGTCGCCGGATCGGAAGCGATCGGCGATCGCCCCGGAGAAGGTGAAGGTGTTCTGATCGACTACTCGTACGGGAAGGTCTGTCACGCCGGCGCCAGCCCGGATCCGGGCGATCACCTGCTCCTCAGTGAGGGCGGCCATGCCCTGCTCCTCAGGGTTGAAACCGAAGCCGTAGAGCCAACGGTCACCGTGCCCAGCAGGGAAAAAGCTGGCCAGTGTGGGAGTTTCGGTGACATAGATGCCGTAGCGGTGAGGACCGACCACTTCCCACAACGGCGCATGGAACACGACTGAGTGCGCCTTCACCAGATCCTCAGTTGTGAAGATGCCGACTCCGAGCCGCTGCCGCACCACGCTGCGCGCCCCATCTGCACCGATCACATACCGTGCCCGGATGACACGACTCATTCCGCTGTCGCCAGCACGCAACCTGAGGCGAAGCCCGTTCGTCGTCTCCCAGACATCTTCGGCAGCGAGTGCGAGCTCGACCCGAGCGGCCGGGAGGCTTTGCAGATAGTTCAGCAGCACCATCTCGAGATGATCTTGCGGCACTGCAGCCGGCCTGGTGGGGCTGAGCCGGGCACTCTCGCTCCTGGTGGGATAGCCAACCTCGATCAAGGAGCCGGAGGCCGCCTCCGACAACGTCGTCGTGACGAGCATGCGCCACTCGACATCGTCACCACCGGCCCAGATCTCGGGCTCCAGTCCCCAGGAGCGGAACACCTCCATGGACCGAAGGCTGACCACCGTCGCCCGCGGATGTGAGAAGACGGAGTTCCGGCGGTTGAGAACCAGAGTCCGGATACCGCTGCGTGCCAGAGTGATCGCCGCAACAAGTCCGGCCGGACCGGCGCCGACGACGACTACAGGCCAGACGTCGCTTTGCTCTGAAGCTTTGAGTTCTCCGAAGGTGGCCATAGTCAGCAGCTCTTTTCACTGGACAGCTTGTATTCTATAAGACAGCATGTAGTTCACGAGTCGCATTGTCAAGTGAAAATGTGGGAGGCTTCCTGGCATGGCGCGAAAATACGAGCAGCAACTCCGGGCCGAGACCGCCGAAGAGACTCGTCGACGCATTCTCGACGCTGTCGCGGAGCGTTTGCGCGACGCTCCCACCGAGCCTGTCAGCCTCGACCAGGTCGCCAAACTGGCGCGGGTGGCGCGTTCAACGATCTACCTCATCTTCGGCTCGCGCGCTGGACTGTTCGATGCCTTCACCGAGGACCTTGCGGACCGTACCGGCTTGGCGCGCCTCACTGAGGCGGTAGCTAACCCTGATGCCCGCCAGCACCTGCGGGAGGGCATAGCTGCCGGCTATCACATGTACGCCCAAGACGTCGTGGTCTATCGGGTGCTGTTCTCGATGAACCACCTCGACCCCGCATCGCTCGGCGGAGCCGTGGAAAGAATGGAGCAGCGGCGTGCCGGAGGCATGGCGTATCTGGCCCGGCGGCTCGCCGAGGACTCGGTGCTGCGCGACGACATCACGGTCAAGCAGGCCATTGACCTGCTATGGATGCTGTGCGGCTTCGAGACATTCGATGCTCTGTACGCCGACCGCGGCAAGTCACTTGAGGAGAGTATCGAGTTGATCACGTGGACGGCCGAGCATGCGCTATGCCGGCCAGCCGCATAACTTCTTAATAACGGCCCCGCTCAGGGCCGCTCAGCGGGAACACAGTCACCGAGGGCTTAGTTACCACACTCGTCGGAACCCGAGCAGCGTTATCGCAGAGCAGCGTCATCGCAGGCCAGAACTAGATCTCGGGTCGTACGTCAGGTCTCGGGGGTGACTGACGTACTTAACGCAGAATCTGATCCGAAAGCTCGGCATTGATATTCGCACGGCAGCTAAACGACGCTGCGGACCAGACGGCGTCCCCAGTCATATTCGTCGATCCATCAGGACGGCGCTGGCAAAGAGTCCGGCTCCTCGCGGCCATGTTGGCGGCTCTCTCGCTCATCGGAATTCTGGCGGTCTTCCCGCATCTCAACGACACACCCGCTCTTACGGCCACCGGAGAACGGTTGGGACCGCCTCTGACAAGCGACACCACCGGCAAGCAGGTCCCCGTCGTCGGCAAAGGACCGCTGGTCCGCGTCCTCCAGGTCCGTCGAGACGGCGGTCAGGTTACTGGCCTTGACCCGGGCACGAAGCGAGTGGAGGCGACGTTCACGCCCGCCGAGCAGCAACACATCGGACAGAGCGCCTACGTGATCCGTCGCTTCGGGTATTCCGACACCGCGCAACGCACGATCTCGTTGACCTTCGACGACGGACCGGACCTGAAGTGGACGCCCGAGTTGTTGAATCATGCTCTCGGCCGAGAAGGTGCCCGCCACCTTCTTTGCCACCGGCACGATGATCGCGCGAAACCCCGAGATCTTCCGGCGCGAGGTGCGCGAGGGGCACGCAGTGGCCAATCACTCGCTCACCCATGTCGATGTCAGCACCACATCGGACTGGCGCGCGAGGCTCGAACTGACCATCACTGATCACGTCATTCGCGCAGTCACGGGCAAGGAGGTTGGGTACTTCCGGCTGCCGTACGAGGGTGAAGACGAGAAGTCGACCCAATCGGTCATCGAAGGGATGCTGCGCTCGCAACGCTACGGCTACCTGGTCGCGTCCCACGACTTCGACAGCAATGACTGGCGCTATGCCTCCCACGAGCTGACTGGCGAGATGCCACTCCCTGAACTGAAGGGACAGAACGTCACAGTCCTGCTCCACGATGGTGGTGGAACCGGACGTGAGGTGACCATCGACTACGTCTCCAGGCTCATCGCGTACGCGAAGTCGCAGGGCTACACCTTCACGACCATGCCTGATGTGCAGCCATTGCTGGCTGACCGCGTCTTCGATGTGAAACCCACGATCTGGGACAAGATGGCCTTGAGCCTGGTTCAGCTCTGGTTCGTCTGGCCAACGGTGCTGCTTCGTACGTTGTTCGTGGTTGCAGTCATCTTCGTCGTCGTCATCGGACTTAGTAATTGCGTCATCGCCGCCATTCGACGACGCCGTCGCGACACGGTGGTCTGGCAGTCGTCAGCCGGCGATCCCATGCCGGTATCAGTAGTGCTAACTGCCTACAACGAAGAGCAAGTCATCAGACCGTACGCTCCGCTCTGTTCTGGCATCGAAGCATCCGCTAGCCGAAGTGATCGTGGTGAACGACGGGTCCAGTGATCGCACCGTCGACAAGGTTCGGGAGATCGCGCGTCGCGATACCCGCATCCACCTCATCGATCAGGAGAACACAGGCAAGGCAGGCGCGCTGAACGCTGGGCTTGGCAGAGCAAGCAACGAGATCATCGTCACGCTGGACGCAGACACGATCCTGACTCCGGAGACGATCGGCAGGCTGGTTCGTCATCTCGCCGCAGACGAGACCGGTCGGCTCGGTGCGGTGGCCGGAGTGGTCCGAGTCGGTAACCGTCGACGCAACCTATTGACGCGTTGGCAGGCGTTGGAATACCTCACCCAGATCGGTGTGGAACGCGCCGCCCAAGATGTCATGGGCGCGATCAGCATCGTTCCAGGAGCCTGCGCTGCCTGGCGCAAGACCGCCGTCCAAGAGGTCGGCGGCTACACCGATGTCACGCTCGCGGAGGACTGTGATCTCTCATTGTCGCTGCATCGCGCCGGGTGGCGAGTCACCCAGGATGATGAGGCGATTGCCTTTACAGAGGCTCCGGAGACCGTCGATGCCCTGCTCGACCAACGCACCCGGTGGACCTTCGGCAGCCTGCAAGCGATCTGGAAACACCGCGACTTGCTGTTTCGGTCGCGGTACGGACTGCTCGGCTGGTACGTATTGCCGCAGTACGCCCTCGCCATCATTCTTCCGATCGTCTTTCTGCCCTTCATCGTGTTCATGGGCATTCGGACTGCTCAGGAGCAGGGAATCGACGTCGTACTGTTCTACTTCCTGCTGTTTCTGGCAGCTCACCTGATCATCGCCGCGGTTGGCATCCTGCTGATGCGGGAGAAGTGGCGGCACCTGTGGATGGTGCCGGTCTACCGCATCGTTTACGAGCCGTTGCGGGCGTATCTGCTCTATACGGCCGCCTACATGGCCGTACGCGGCGTGCGCGCGGGTTGGAAGAAGCTTGCCCGCACTGGAAGGCTGGACACCGGTCTGGACACAGCCCACCCGGTCGAACAGAATCCGATCACGGTAGGAGCTGCTGAACGATGACCCAGCTCATGGAGGCCAAGGCCACTGAAGCTACGGCGCGGCGCGATGCTTATCTGGATCTGCTCCGCCTGGTTGCGCCCATCGGCGTGATCATCTACCAATGGTTCGGCTGGAGCTGGACGCCGATCGCCATCCCGTTCGCCGCACTCACCTTTACGATCGCCGGTGCGCTGATGGCGGGCTCACTTGACCGTTCCGCGGCCTATCCGTGGACTGTGCTGGCGAAGCGGGTTCGTCGCGTTGTGCTGCCGGTCTGGGGCCTAGCGGCTGTCGCCGTTCCGCTCACGGTGTGGTATGGCGTGGCGGCCGGCGCTGGACCTGGCACTGGCGGTGCACCTGACTGGCAGTCGATGCTTTTGTGGATTATCCCGCTGTTCGAGCCGCCGAGCAGTGCCTGGGGTACCGCGTGGACGGGCTCCCTCTGGTTTGTGCCGGCTTACCTATGGCTAGCCCTGATCAGCCCACCGGTGCTGTGGTGCTTCCGGAAATGGCCGCTGCGCACCGCGGCGCTACCGGTCCTCGGCTTGGCAGCGGCTTTGTCCGGGATGTGGAGCCCGAGCAGCCGCGTGGGTGAGGTCTTGCTGACATTCGCTCTCTTCGGCGGCTACTGGTTGATCGGCTTTGCCTACCACGACAACCGCGTCCAGCGGATGTCGTGGACGTCAGTGATCATCCTGTCGTTGATCTTGATGACCGCCGGCTTGGTCGGAACCCTGAGCGCCGGCGACGTTACCGCCGCATCACTTGCCGGCCTGCCGGTGGCCAACTCACTCTGGGGTGCCGGTGCGGTGATCTTGCTCCTGCGGCTGTACGTCAAGCCGAGCGCTCGACCACTCTCCACCCGGGTTCGCACTGCTCTTGCCGGCGTTCAAGGGCGGGCACTCACGATCTTCCTCTGGAGCTTTCCAGCATTCTCGATCTCGGCAGCGTTGCTGGTCAGGTACGGCTCCAGCCCGCAGAGCAACACCGCGGCGATCGCTCAGCGAACTGCCGTGGCTCTCGGGTTGATCATGGTCGCAGTCCTCCTGCTCGGCTGGTTGGAGGACCTCGCGATCGGTCGGAGCCCGAGGCTGAATCCATTCGCCACCCGGCAAGACAGACCTCAGGAGCACCAGCGCCGGAGGTCAGCACTGCTGGCCTGGCCACCGATGGTGGCTGGGGCGGCGGTAGCCATTCTGATCACCGCCCTGGTTTTCCCGGCCGATTCTTCGCCGCTGGTCTCTCGGCCGCGTACGGCAGTTCCGGCGGCACCTCGACCCGATTCCGGCGGCGAAACCGCCGAGGACCGTCTCCCTCCTCGAGTGGTCGCTGGCTACTGGCAGAGTTGGGGAGAGCCCTCGCTGAAGTTGCGGGACGTACCGCCGGCGTACAACCTGGTCCTGGCGGCGTTCGCGATCGGTGATACGACCGGAAAGATCACCTTCTCCCAGACGGTGCAGTCCAAGGCGGCCTTCATCGAGGATGTGGATGCGCTCAACAAGGCCCAGCGGCCGGTCCTGCTATCGATCGGTGGCTGGGATGACGGCGGATTGAAGATCACCACCGATGGACAGCGGCGGGAGCTGGTGAACAGCGCATCCAAGATCATCGACACCTATCACTTCCGCGGCATCGACTGGGACCTGGAACATGGCATCGACCCCATTCAGGTGGCGCAGGCGACGCGCGATTTGAAGAGTCGCTACGGCCGGGACTTCATTGTCACGATGGCGCCGTTGCTGGAGCCGGAAAAGGAGATCGAGCAGCTCGAACTGGCAGCCCGCATCGCCGATGTCGTGGATCTGGCCAGCCCGCAGTTCTACAACTACGGCACGGTGGATCCGAACTGGATCGTCGATCGAACGCTGGCCTGGGGACGTGTTGTCGGTCATGACAAAGTCGCAATGGGTTTCATGACTGTAGACACCCCCACCGATACTGGCGAGCAAAGCCCTCGCGACGTCTGTCAAATCTGGCGCCAGCTCAAGGGCCGAGCTCCAGACGCCCCTGGCGTGAGCACCTGGTCGGTCAATCTTGACAAGTCCTCGGGCTACGACTTCGCCCGACAATGTGCACCATCAGTCATCCGTGAGTGAGGATCGACAAGCTCAGCGCGGATACGTGTCAGAGTTCTGTCATGTATCTGATGCGCATTGGCCCTGCCGGCTCGGAGCGACCGGTCGTCCGGATCGACGACACCCACTATCTCGACGTCTCCGATGTGGTCGGCGACTTCGATGAAGCGTTCTTCGGAAGCGAGGGACTGACTCGCCTCGGTGAGGTGGTGCGGGAGCGGACTGCAGCCGGAGAGCTACGGGAGTTCGCCGGAGAACGGATCGGAGCCCCGATCGCCAGGCCGCACCAGATTCTCTGCATCGGGTTGAACTACAGCGACCACGCCGCGGAGACCGGTGCGGCTGTCCCCGATGAGCCCATACTTTTCACCAAGTCACCGAACACACTCATCGGCCCGTACGACGACGTCCGCATCCCGCGCGGCTCGACGAAGCTGGACTGGGAGGTCGAGCTGGGCGTCGTGATCAGCAAACGGACCAGCTATCTCGACTCGGTAGACGACGCCCACGGTGCCATCGCCGGGTACCTGGTCGTGAACGATGTCAGCGAACGCGCGTTCCAGACCGAGCGCGGTGGACAGTGGTCGAAGGGCAAGTCGGCCGAGACCTTCAATCCAGCCGGGCCATGGCTCGTCACGCCCGACGAGATCGGCGATGTCCGCAACCTGAGGATGTGGCTCGACGTGAGCGGTGTCCGCCGCCAGAATGGGTCAACGTCGACGATGATCTTCGATCCCTACTTCATCGTTCACTATCTCAGCCAATTCCTGGTGCTCGAACCGGGCGACTTGATCGATACTGGCACGCCTCCCGGAGTTGGCATGGGTTTGCGGCCTCAGGTGTGGCTGAAAGCCGGTGATGTCATGGAGCTCGGCATCGAAGGACTCGGCACCCAACGCCAGACCGTTGTCCCCGCCAGATAGACCAAAGGAGTGACATGTCCACGCCAGTTGTCGTCACCGCGTACTTCTATCCCGCCGCTGGACAGCATGATCAAGTGGTGGAGGCGCTCCGGCCGGCGATTGCCGCCGTGCACGAGGAGCCCGGTTGTGAGCTCTACGCCATCCACGACGCACCGGACGGCACCATCGTCATGATCGAGAAGTGGACCTCGGTCGGCGAGCTTGATGATCACGGTGGCGGGGAGGCCGTTCGGGCGCTGAACGCATCCTTGGAAGGGCTGCTGGCGTCGCCGACCGAGGTGACCCGGCTGGTGCCGTTACCAGCCGGAACTGAGAAGCAAGGCCAGCTCTGAGTCCCAGCTAGCGAGCCACTGGCCGGACCAACTCGACATCGGGGTTGAGCTCGACGCCAAAACCGGGCGTGTCGGGTACCTTCAGGCGGCCGTTCACCGGCACCGGCTCACCGACCAGTAGGGGTGAGAACATCGGCACCACTTCATCGGCCTCCGGCGCCATCATCAGGAACTCCGCGAACGGGCTGTTGGTACGCGTGATCACGAAGTGGTAGGAGTACACGCTCGAACCGTGCGGGACGACGAGGGCTCCGTACGCGTCGGCGAGCGCGGAGATCTTGATCAGCTCCGTGATCCCACCGCACCAGCCGACATCCGGTTGCAGGATGTCGGCGCAACCCATCTCGAGCAGCATCCGGAACCCGTAGCGGGTTGACTCGTGCTCGCCAGTCGAGATCAACATCCCGCGTGGCACCTTCTGGCGGAGTTCGCGGTAGCCCCAGTAATCGTCGGGGATCAGCGCCTCCTCCAGCCACTTCAGCCCGTACTCGTGAGCCGCGGTGGCCAGCCGGACGGCGTAGTCGAGATCCAGCGACATCCAGCAGTCCCACATCAACCAGAAATCGTCGCCGACCTTGTCCCGCATCGCCGCGAGCTCCTCGATGTTCGCTCGCAACCCGGCCAGACCCTCATGCGGACCGTGATGCAGCGCAAGCTTGCCGCCGACGAACCCCATCTGCTGGGCCAGATCGGGACGCGCCCCGGTGGCGTAGAAGATCAGTTCGTCGCGCACCGCACCGCCGAGCAGCTGATATACCGGCTCCTGCCGGAGCCGACCGAGCAGGTCGTAGAGAGCAAGATCAACTGCACTGATGACGTTGAGCACCAGCCCCTTGCGCCCGTAGAACAACGTGGACCGGAACATCTGGTCCCAGATCTTCTCGATGTCGGTCACGAGCGCGCCTTCGAGGAAACGTGCCAGGTGTCGCTCCACAATCCACGCGCCGGGCTCCCCCGCCGTTGTGACTCCGAACCCGATGGTGCCGTCGTCGGCCTCGACCTGCACGACCAGCGTGCCCAGCACGTTGATCCCGAAGCTGCGGCGGCTCTCCTCGTAGCCCGGGTAGCGCGACATCGGCGTCGCAATGTGATCGTCGATCCAGTGGTAGCCCTGCTGGTCGTGGTAGTCGGCTCCACCTCCCGCACCCACAGTGAAAGCACGGATGTGGGCGATTTTGTGCTCCGTCATGCCGTGATCTCCGTCGGTTGCCCCTGTGGGAATACCAAGATCTTGCTCGCCGTGCTTCGCCCGCGGGCGAGGTCGTCGAAGCTCTGCGGCGCCCCCTCCAAATCCACGCGGCCGTCAATCAGCGCACCAATCCCTTCGGGAACCGTGCCAACCCACTCTGCGGTATCGCCGAACTCAGCAGCGCTGTAGGTGAAAGACCCGATCAGCGCGCGCTCCGCCGTGCTGAGAGCGTACGCGTCGAGCTCCAGTCGGGGCGAACCCATTCCGACCAGCACGATCCTGCTCCCCAGGCCGGAGGCGGCGAGCGCGTCAGCGACGGTCCGGCTGATTCCGACCGCGTCCACGACCAGGGTCGCCGGCGCGCCGAGCCGATTCACTACGGCCTCCGGCAGGTCGCCGGCTGATGGGTCGATGACTTCGGCCCCAAGTCGGGCACACAGATCCCGGCGTGAGCTGCTGACATCGGACACGGCAAGCGCCTGGATTCCCAGACGCCGAGCGGCAAGGAGGCACGCCTGCCCGATCGGTCCACCGCCGATGACCAGCACTCGATCGTCGGGAACAGGCTGGCCGCGACGGACGGCGTGGTAACCCACCGCCATCGGCTCCACCAGGGCGCCCAGTTCCTCCGGCATGTCTTCCGGCAGCGGCACGATATTCGCTGCAGGGACCACAACCCGGTCGGCAAAGGCCGCCGGGATCTCTGGCGCGACGCCAAGCACGACCCGCCGAGCTGCACCACTGTTCCTGACCGGACAGGCAAGCCGGGCAGGCGTGGCAGGACATCACCGGGTTGACGGTCACCAGCTGGCCGACCGTCAGTCCTGCCACGTCTGTTCCGAGCTCCCGAACCCGGCCGACGGTCTCGTGTCCCATGATCTGGCCAGGGTGGCGGCGACCGTTCTCGCCGGAATAGCCGTGGAAGTCCGAGCCGCAGATGCCGGTGGCGATCACCTCGACCACTGCCTGGCCCGACCCCGGCACCGGATCGGGCCGTTCCTCAACCGCGATGTCGTAGTAATCGCGCAATACCAGCGCTCTCATGTCCCTACCTGGGAGACCTGTGAACCCCCCGCGCCGCCTCAGCCTGTTCGTGCGGTACGTAGTGGGCGTCGACCTCGTCCAGGTGACCAGCCTCGACCTCGTTGGCCTTCTTGAAGAACGCGGTCGAAGCAAACAGCACTGCGGCAAGGACGGCCCCGATGGACAGGGAGTACAGGCCCGCATTCCCGCCGAGCGTTTCCTTGAAGTAGTCGCGCTGGATGGGCGCCAGAAAACCACCCAGGTTGCCCAGCGAGTTGATCAATCCGATGCCGGCGGCGGCCGCGTATCCGGTCATGTACTCCGTCGGCAGCGTCCAGAAGATTGGGGACATGGCGATGAACCCCATCGCGGCCAGGCAAAGGCCGCCGATCGCGAGCACGGGGTTATTGCTGAGCGCACCGGAGATGATGATGCCGAACGCGGTGCCCACCAGCAGCAGCGTAGCCGATCAACCGGTGCCTGCGGGTGCGGTCGGCCATACCCGGGAAGATCAGCAGACCCACCAGTGCGAAGACCCAAGGGATGGCGGTCACCAGCGAAGACTGGAAGCCGAGCTTCTGGCCGGTGATGGCGGTCACCTGGGTGGGCAGGAAGAACGTGACACCGTAGACCGCGATCTGGAGGCAGAAATAGATCAGCGCGAAGTACCACACCCGCCAGTTGCCGAGGGCGGCCAGCACCTTCTTCGGCCCGTGGCCTTCCTCCTTGGCTTCGTCCTCGGCGTCGATCGTCTCCATCAACGCCTCCCGCTCGTCGTCGGGCAACCACGTCGCGTCCTCGGGCTTGTCGGTCAGGTAGAAGAAGGCCCAGATGCCGACCGCGACCGCCAGCAGGCCCTCGACCAGGAACATCCACTGGATGCCGCGCAGCCCGAAGACGCCGTTGAGCTCCAGCAGACCGCCAGAAAGCGGATTACCGAGAATGCCCGCAAGCGCGATGCCCATATAGAAGTAACCCCGGGCCCGGCTCAGGTGCCGTGCTGGAACCCAGTAGGTGAGGAACAAGATGACGCCGGGGAAGAAACCGGCTTCCATGACACCGAGCAGGAAACGCAGGATGTAGAAGCTGATCGGCCCCTGGATGAACATGAAAGCGGCGGCGACAATGCCCCAGGTCACCATGATCCGGGACAGCCACCACCGCGCCCCGACCCGGTGCAACAAGAGATTGCTCGGGACTTCGAAGATCGCGTAGCCGACAAAGAAAAGCCCAGCGCCGAAGGCGTATGAGGCCGCGCTGATGCCGAAGTCGGCCTCAAACTCTTGCTGGGCGAACGAGACATTGCTTCGGTCCAGGAACGCAATCACATACATCAGCAGCAGGAATGGGATCAGTCGTTTGAAGACCTTCCGGTTTGCCTGCTCGCTCAACTCGAAGCGACGCTGCCGGGGATAAGGCGACGGTGTCAGCCATCGATATCTCCTTGCTCGAGGTGCGGTTGATCGTCGTCGATTCAGTGCATGTGCTTGCCGCCGTCGATCTGAATGGTTGCTCCGTTGATGTAGCCGCCACCTTCGGAAAGCAGGAACGCAACCGTGGCGGCGATCTCCTCGGGCTGGCCAACCCGGCCTAGCGGGATGCCGGCGGACATCGAGGCTTTGCGCTCCTCGGTGAGCCGGCCACCCATGATCTCGGTGTCGATCGGGCCCAGGCGCAATCACGTTCACAGTGATCCCGTACGGACCGAGCTCGCGCGCCCCGCCTTTGCACATGCCGATCACCGCCGCCTTTGCGGTGGCGTAGACACCCTTGGAGAACGTGCCGCCGCCGTCGAACGCGGTGATCGATGAGGTGTTGACGATCCGCCCGACGCCCTGCGGGATCATCCGCGCCGCGGCCGCCTTGAGCATCAGGAACGAACCGGTGACGTTCACCGCCATCACCCGCTCGAACTCGGCCAGGCTGCACTCATGGAGCGGCACCGGACAGGCGATGCCAGCCAGGTTGACCAGACCGACCACCGGAGGGAGCTCGGAGTCGATCTGCTCGTACGCCTCGGTCACCGACGACTCCGAGGCGATGTCGGTCGGTACCGCGAGCAGGTTCTCATGGCCTGCCGCACGGAGCTCTTTCTCCACGCCGGACAGGCCATCGGCGTTGATGTCGACCAGCGCGACGTGCCAACCGTTCTCGGCCAGAAGCTGGGCGGTGACTCGGCCGATGCCCGCCGGACCGCCGGCCCCGGTGACGACGGCCGTACGAAGCTCGGGCAACCGGGATGAGGCGGTGGAGGTTGCAGGGGCTGGTGCGGAGGTCATTGGTGCTCCTTCTTCTCAGTCCGTCGTTCAGTCGATCAAGGTCGCGAGAATGTCGCGGACGTAGGCATAGTTCTTGCCGATCACGGTGATCGCGTCGCTGCCGTAGTGCTCGCACAGGAAGGCACCGCGGAAGCCAAGATCGAGAGCCTGGCTGATCGCGGCCCGGTAGTTGATCAAGCCGAACTCCATCGGCACCGGGAAGGTCATCACCTGGCCGGTCTTCGGGTCCTCATCGCGTAGATAGTTCTTCACGTGCCAGTAGTTGGCGTACGGCAAAACCTTGTCCAGCATGTCCTGCACCGGCTCGATCGGACGGTGCAGACGAATGAAGTTGCCGATATCGGGATTCAGGCCACAGGCGTCGTGCCCAACCTCCTTGAGGAACTGCACCGCGCCGTCGCAGGTCCCGACGTAGGTGTCCTCATACATCTCGAGGGTGATCTGTTGGCCGTTGCTCGCGGCATGCTCCGCCAGCTCGCGGATCAGCGCAGCGGCTCGACCTCGCACCTCTGGCGACTCGTCGTCGTGCCAGCCGTCGGCCAGCCAGAACCACAGAGCCTGCTTCTGTTCGGCCGTGAACTCCTGGAAGAAACCGAAGCTCACCATCGGCACTCCAAGCTCCGCCGCCTTGTCGAGCAGCCGGTGACTGTAGGCCAGGTACTCCTCGCCGTGTTCGGGATCCATCACGCTGCGGCGGGAGGTCGAGATGGCGGGAATGGTCAAGCCGACGTCGCTCAGCACGCTCTTGAAGTCGCGCAAGCCGCTCCGGACTGAGATCGGCGACCCGGACCCAGGTGTCGGTGGGGTCGACTTCGGTGAAGCCGATCCGCCGCACCAGCCGCAGGTGCTTGGCCCATTCCTCCGGCTCGGCGTCGTGAATGGGCCCGCCCCGGGAGTCCTTGCTCCCAAACGGCAGCATGGCGGCCGCGATCGGCCAGGTCCTCCGCGGTGTACGGAGCAGTTGATCATTGGTCGCTTCTCTCCGATGACGGGATCGGTGATCCGAGGGGCGGGGCCGAGCTCCGTCAGCAGCTGGCCCAGCCGGGCATACGCGGTGTTGCGGTAGGCCACCAGCGGCGCCTGGTCGCCGGCTGGCGTGACGAAGCCGCCGCCCTGCTTGACCCCGTACCGCCCGGCCTCGACCAGCTCGGTGAGCATCGTGGGCGCTGCCAGCCGCTCGCCGTAGTGCGCTTGCAAGGTGCGGAAGCCGTCGCGGTAGACATCGAGGCCCGGCCATGTCGGCGATGGCGAAAGGACCGAAGAACGGCAGCCGGTAGCCGAAGGTGGTGCGGACGATGATGTCCACGTCCTCCGGCGTCGCCACGCCCTCCTCGACGAGGTTGATCGCTTCCCTGAGCAGCACGTATTGCAGCCGGTTGAGCACGAAGCCGGCCTTGTCGTTGAACCCGGGCCGTCAGCTTGCCCGTCACGCGGTACGAGGGCCTCGACCGCCTCGATCACGTT
The DNA here is from genome assembly GCA_963734005.1 of uncultured Actinomycetota bacterium. Lineage (GTDB taxonomy): Bacteria > Actinomycetota > Actinomycetes > Propionibacteriales > Propionibacteriaceae > Microlunatus. The sequence continues at coordinate 255,721 of CAVTFS010000020.1, read as the reverse complement.
CTCGTCGGTTCCGGAGTGCGCAATCAGCTCCACCCCCGGGATGAACGGTGCGGGGTTGGAGAAGTGCACACCGAGGAAGCGCTCGGGGTGCTCCAGGCCGGCGGCAAGATCACCGATCGGCAGCGTTGATGTGTTGCTGCCGATCACGGCGTCCGGGACGGGCCGCCTCCTCGATGCTGTGCAGCACTGGCATCTTGACTTCGGGCCGTTCAAGTACCGCTTCTTCGATGAGATCTGCTTCAGCAACCGCCTCGGCCAAGCTGTCGGCGGCATGAAGGTTATTCTCGCACCAGCTCCGCCGAGCCGGGTTCGAACAGCCCCTGCTGCTCGAAGTCTTCGGCCTCCCGGCGCAGCCGATCAAGGTGGCGGCGGGTCAGGCCGGGATCGGCGTCGCAGATGGCGACGTCCAAGCCCGCCTTCGCGAACACCTGGGCGATGCCGCCACCCATGTATCCGGCACCGATCACGGCGATGTGCTCGATCTGCACGGTCACGTCAAAGATGGACCTTCCCCCGAGCGCTACGGCGTCGTCGGACGGAGTTCGTCCGGACGATGGGAATGGAGTCCGTATTGACCGCCTACTACCCCACTATTGCCGGTACCAACCACGCGAAGCGGAAGTCGAGTTAGGTTTCTTCTCATACCGTGCGTGCAATAAGCGCTGGGATCTGGGTAGTGTCTCGCAAAAATGATCAACCACAAACGGAGGGCCTGCCGTGACCACTGAGTCGCCCCGCGACGCCGTCCCCGGCTGAGGCCGGCGCCATTCCGCTCGAACGCCTGCTCGCCGACCAGCCGCCCGTTCTCGATGTCGGCGACAACCTGGAGCAAATCCGAGCGGGCCGGCGGGTGGTGCTGCTCGACGACGATCCCACCGGTACCCAGACCATTGCGGACCTGCCCGTGTTGACCAGCTGGTCCGTCGAGGACCTGCAGTGGGCGCTGCAGCAACCGACAACCGGCTTCTTCGTCTTGACCAACACCCGCAGCCTGTCCGAGGCCGACGCGGCGGAACGCAATCGGCAGGTCGTCGACGCCCTCCACCAGGCGGCTGAAGCGGAGCAGGTGTCGTACGTGCTGGCAAGTCGTAGCGACTCCACGCTGCGGGGCTACTTCCCGCTCGAGACGGATGTGCTGAGCCGAGGACTTGCCGCTCGCGGCACGGTGGTCGATGGCGTGGTGATCTGTCCCGCCTACGTTGAACCCGGTCGGCTCACGATCGACTCGCTGCACTGGACGCGTACGGCCGATGGCATGATCCCGGTCTCGCAGAGCGAGTTCGCCAAGGACGCCAGCTTCGGCTACCGCAGCTCGGACCTGCGCGATTGGGTTGAGGAGAAGACAGGTGGGCGGATCCCACGAGACGAGGTCGCCACCATCACACTGACCGACATCCGGGTGGGAGGTCCGGATCGGGTCGGCGAGATCCTGGCGAGCCTCCGCAATGGCCAACCGGTCGTCGTGGACACGGTCGAGGACGCCGACCAGCAGGTGGTGGTGCTGGCGCTGCTTCGCGCGGAGGCCGCTGGCAAGAACTTCATCTATCGCATCGGCCCTTCGTTCGTCCGTGCTAGGACTGGACAGCACGCCACCCCGCCCGCAGACGCCGAGCGGCTGAGGCAGATCTTCGCACCGCGACCCACCGACTCCGACGAAACCCGCCCAGCCACAAAGCATGGCCTGATCGCCGTCGGCTCCCACGTCGGACTCACCACCCGTCAACTCGACCGGCTACGCGACCGGGGCAAGATCATCGAGCTGGAGCTCGATGTCCCGACTCTGCTCGATGAGAGCGCTCGAGACGGTCACATCGCCGACGTCGCCGGGCAAGCTGCGAGGATGCTGCGGAACAACGACGCCGAGAGCGACATCGTGATCCGCACCAGCCGAACGCTGGTGACCGGCAGCGATGCGGTGAGCAGCTTGGTGATCGCCCGCACGGTCAGCGCGGCGCTCGTCGGCACCGTGCGCGAGATCGTGAGCCAGATCCGGCCGGCCTTCGTCTTGGCCAAGGGCGGCATCACCTCATCCGACACCGCGACCGAGGGCCTGGGAATTCGACGGGCCTGGTGCCGCGGCACGATGCTGCCAGGCATCATCTCGCTCTGGGAGCCTGTTACCGGGCCTGCTCAGGGCATCCCGTACATCGTGTTCGCCGGAAACGTGGGCGATGACGATGCGCTCGCGGCGGTGGTCGACACGCTGCGAAGTGTCTGACTGGCCCTCTGACTTCCAAAGGAGTGTCCACCCGTGGCCGAGAACAAAACCAATATCGCCGTCATTGGCTTGGGCGCCATGGGCCTACCTATGGCCACGCATCTGGCGACGGCGTTCTCCGTGACCGGGTTTGACCCCTTCGAGCCGCGCCGTCAGCTCGCCGCAGAGAGCGGCATCGTGGCCGAGGCCACCCCTGAAGGTGCCAGCAGGAACGCTGACATTGCCCTACTCGCAGTTCGTGATCAAAGCCAGGCCGAATCCGCGATCTTCGACAAGGATGGGGTGCTGCAGTCGTTGAGACCCGGCTCCCCCGTGATCTTGACCAGCACCATCGGCCCCGAAGGTGCGCGGGGATTGGCCGACAAACTTGCCGATGCTGGGTACCCGCTCGTCGATGCTCCGATCAGCGGCGGTCCGGCTAGGGCGGGAAACGGCGACTTGCTCATTGTCGTCGGAGCGACGCCTGACGCCCTGGCGGCGGCCCGGCCGGTGCTGGACCACCTCGCCTCCACACTGACGATCGTCGGTCCACGACCGGGCGACGGCCAGGCCCTGAAGACGATCAATCAGCTTCTCGCCGGGGTCCATATCGCCGCCGCCGCCGAAGCCATCGCCCTCGCTCGGGGACTCGAGCTGGATCCGGCCGTGGTGATCAACGCGCTAGCGAAGGGCGCTGCCGGCTCGTTCATGTTCTCCGATCGGGGACCCCGGATGCTGCAGGCCTACACAGGTGGGGCCGAAGTTAAGTCGCGCGTCGACATCTTCGTGAAGGACATGGGAATCGTGACCAGCGTCGGCCGTGCGTGCCACGTACCGCTGCCGCTGGCCGCCGCTGCAGAACAGCTGTACCTCATCGCCGAAGCCGCTGGACTCGGTGCCCACGACGACTCGAGTGTCGTGACCATCCTGTCGCCAGACCTCGGCAAGGACATCGGTTAAGGGGCACTGCTGAACGCAGTGCCCCTTATTTCGTCGGTGGTGGTGGGTTACCATCTCGATTCGGAGTCGTCGTCTTAGGAGGCGGTCATCGCCCTATCCTCCCCGACCCGGTCGCAGCAGAGCTACCGCCACGAGGCGCTGCTCTGGCGCGACGCCACTGACTTCACCGACTCGCTAGTTCCGTTCGTCGATGATGGATTGGAAGCTCATGAGCCGGTCATGGTGGCGGTCGTTCCGGAGCACCTGGCATGGCTACAAGACGCGCTCGCGCACCGAGCGGAATATGTGGAATTTGTCGACATGCACGAGCTGGGCCACAATCCGGCCCGGATCATCCCGGCCTGGCAGCACTTTCTGGACACGAAAGCAAGGCAAGGCTCTCCCATTCGCGGCATTGGCGAACCGATCTGGCCTGGGCGCCATCCTCAAGAGCTTCTGGAATGCCAGTTCCACGAAGCTCTACTCAACGTCGCAATCGATCCTGAACTCCCCTTTTGGTTGATATGTCCGTACGACGCGGAGGCTCTCAGCCTGGATGTTCTCGATGAAGCACACCGCAGTCATCCGGTGATCCTGGACTCCCACTCGTACTACGGCAGCAGCCGTTATGAAGGCCGCGCACACGTAGAGTCGATATTCACAGCCGAACTGCCCGAGCTGAAACTCCAGCCGACTGCCGCCGTGTTCACCAGGAACAACGTCACCCGGGTCGGTGCCTACGTCAAGCTTGAGTTCCACGTCGGTGGGTTAGGAGTGAGAGAAGCCAACGACCTCGCGCAGGTCATTCAACGGCTCGCCTCGAGCAGCCTTCATCGAGGGGCCACCTTAGGCACCGTCCGGATCTTCAGTCAGCCGGACGAGTTGATCTGCGAGGTGGTCGATGACACTGTCGTCGTTGACCCGCTCATCGGCCGCCGCGCACCCCGCGAAGGTGAAGATGACAGTTTGTGGTTCGCCAACCAGATGTGCGACCTCGTGCAGGTACGATCCTCCTCCGCAGGAACGTCCGTGCGAGTACATGCCTGGAGATGAGCCAAAGACACCTGGTCAGCTCTTGAACCTGCCGCGACGTCAAGTTCTACCGTTGAGGTGTGGATGATCATTCCGAGCCGCGGTGGCGGATCGGCCAAGTCTCGGCTCGAACTGGCCTGACCACCCGGACTCTGCGGTACTACGAGGAGCTGGGTCTGCTCAAGTCGTCCGGGCGGCTAGTGGGCGGGCATCGGGTCTATGCGAGCGAAGATCTCCGTCGCCTCTACCGCATTTCCCTTCTCCGTCAGCTGGGCCTTCCGCTCTCAGAGATCGCTACTGAACTGGATGACCCCTCGCACGATCTGTCCGACACCATAGGGCAACACATCGGTCAGGTTGATCAACGCCTGGCGGCGCTCGGCCGCCACCGGGAGCGCATGATCACCGTGCGGGAATCCCTGGCCACCGGCAGCCCTACTGATGAGGAATTGTTGGACATCCTCCACGACATGACCGAAATCGATCATGGTCTCACCCAGCGACTGACCCTGCTGGTGTACGACGACATCGAAGTGGTCCATGATCATCTAGTTGCCGTGTTCGGCTTCGGGCCGGGAACGATCACTCGCGACGAGTCCGGCCGAATCGTGCATGGCGAGCTGCACGTCGGCGACGGCGTGGTCTGGATGCATCCGCCATCTGCTGAGTACAACCTCCTGTCCCCCTCGAGCCTCGGCGCCAGCACTCACTGCATGGCCGTCATAGTCGATGATGTTGACCGCCATCATGAAAAGGCCGTCGCCGCCGGAGCAACGGTGGTGTACCCGCCACGGGACATGGAGTACGGGTTTCGTGAGTACGCTGCCCGTGATCTTGAGGGTGGATTGTGGTCGTTCATGACTCCGATCAGTCCGGAAGGAGATCTGATATGAGTGCGCTCACTCCCTACCTTTGTGTCAGCGACTCGCGAGCCGCAATCGAGTGGTATCGGGAGGTGTTCCAGGCCACGGTGAAGGGGCACGCCGTACGTGATGGACGACGGCCGAATTGGCCACGTCGAACTGGAGATCGGTGATGCCCTGGTGATGATGGCCGACCCGTTCCCTGAGGTCGACGTCGAGCCGCCCCAGCCGTCGAACGGCAGCGCTGTGTCGTTGCACCTCCAGGTGGCGGACTGCGACGCTGTTGCCGCGGCGGCCGTACGGATGGGTGCCCGCCTGGACCGCGGCCCCGAGTCCAGTAGCCACGGCCGATCCGCCACTTTTCACGACCCGTTCGGGCACCGTTGGATGGTCAACTCCTGACGTGCCGGTGAGCCTCGCATGCGGTCCAAGCGCGCGATGCGCAAGCAGCCCCTTAAATAGATGCGCGAGCAGCCCCTCATATAACTGTCAGACCGCGTGAGTAATGTGCAACGAGCAGCCCAGTCAAAGATTCGGAAGGAGCAAAAGGGTGCCCTCAGTTCTCAACCCTTACATCAGCTTTCGCGACAATGCCCGGCAAGCGTTGGAGTTTTACCGAGACGTCTTCGGTGGCGACTTGACGCTGAACACCTTCGGTCAGTACGGCGATCCGAACGCGCCCGGAGCCGACAACATCATGCACGGGCAGCTTGAGACCGATAACGGCTTCACACTGATGGCGGCCGATACTCCGCCAGGTATGGAGCTCAGTCCCGGCGGCAATATCACCGTCAGCCTGAGTGGTGATGACGAGCAGGAACTACGTGGCTACTGGGACAAGCTCGCCGAGGGTGGCAACGTGACAATGCCGTTTGAGAAGCAGATGTGGGGCGACCTGTTCGGCATGTGCAGCGACAAGTTCGGTGTGCCCTGGATGGTGGACGTAGTCCAGCAGCAGAGCTAATCAACTGCGGCCAGCAGCCTGATGACGCTGTCGGCGAACCATGATGCATAGCGGTCCGCGCTCCAACCTCGATGCCGGGTCAGGCGGCTGAAGACGACAGGATCCATCAGCATCCACACCGTGTCGATGGCGCCGACTCTGTCGAGTCCCGGGCGAAGCGGCGAGCGTGCGGTGACGCCATCCACGATCCAGCTGGCTGTGCGCTGCCGCTGCGATTCTCGATCGGCGATCAAGACCTCGATGTCTGGGTCGGACCTGGCCGCCTCGTACGCGGTCAGCAACACTCCAGCAGATCGCGTCTGCGCCTCGCCGAGCACCTGGGCCACAGCTGAGAGGAAATCCACGAGGTCGCGCGCCGACCCCGCCTCGATCGCCCAAGGTCGGCTCAACACCGGCACCGGTTCGTCATCGCCGGCAATAGCCACGTCAATCACCACGTGCAGGAGCTGCGCCTTGGTGCCGAACAGCAGCTCGACCATGGGAACCGAGACCCTGGCTGCGGCGGCGATCCCACGCATGGTGGTCGCGGCGTAACCCTGCTGAACGAACAGTCGAGTTGCTGCTTCGATTATTCGCTTGCGGGTTTGCCGAGCCCGCTCGGCACGCGTCGCGGACACATAGCTGCGACTCGGCTTGCGCGTGTGAATGTCGGCTGACATGCGCCTCATATTAGCTATGGGCTGAACCATAGTGAGAGCTCACGACATCACCCGGACTGGGCGATGCGGATCGATGCGGCTGCCGATACCGTCGATCCGACCGAATAACCCACCAATCCGTTAGAGAACTTCCAGAAGGGGAGACACCATGGCCGACGATGATCTTGCCATGCCTGAGGACGCTGCCATGTCTGAGGACGCTGACACGCCTATCCTCGATGTCCTTGCCACGATGACCGAGGCGGCAGTGGAAAGAAGCACCCTCGACCCAGCTGCGCAGATTCTGCTGCGCTTTGCTGCGCTAGTCGCCCTGGATGCGGCACCCGCATCCTATCTCTTCCACTTCGGCGCCGGCGCCGACCAGGGCCTGACTATGGAAGATGCTCGGCAGGTTCTGGTCACCCTTGCTCCAGTGGTTGGCACCGCACGCATCGTCTCTGCGAGCTCCAAGATTTCGCAGGCACTTGGTTTCGCCCTCGATATGGCGATTCTCGCCGCCGAAGAAGAGGACGCCGGATTGAACTGATCTCCACCTGGAGGCGTCGACACTCGGTCATTCGGCGGCGTGAGTACGCAGCCACTCGCCCCATGTAATCGTGCCGTGCCTGCTGGCCGGGTCACTGATCGACATGGCGGCAGCTGCGTTCGCGGCCGCCGGCGGCAGCGGAACCCGCATCGTGCGTTCGGCACCGTCGCGGATCTGGCGCCATTGGTCGAACGCCTCGGAGAACGTCAGGACCTCCGGGCCGCCAAAGTCGGCCAGCCGGCCAGCCGGTCCCTTAGCGATGGACTCGACGACGTAATCAGCGAAGTCAGTCGTATCCACCGGCTCCACCTTTAGGTCCGGCAGCGGCACCATCGGGAGCCGAGCCATCTTGCCGAGCATGCGATCAAGCAGCCAGTGGAACTGGGTCGCGCGAGCGATCGACCAGGGGACCCGGGCCTGGCGGACGAGGTATTCGGCCTCGAGCTTGCGCCGCAGGTATGGGACCCGCGGCCGATCGATTCCGACGATAGAGACATACAAAACGTGCCCGACGCCGGCTGCCGCCGCTTGATCGAGCAGTCGCGCCGTACCGTCGCGATCGACCTCGCTCGGGCTGGACCACAGGTCCTTGGGTACGACGAAGCCGCGGCGAGCGGCCGGGGACAATGTTGCGGCGTGGATCAGCGTCTGGCTGCCGGCCAACGCCTCGGCGATGCCCTCACCGGTGGCGAGATCCCCGCGAATCCACTCCACATCTGGATCCGATCCCGCAGACCGGGCCAGCACGCGTACGCGGTAGGAGCCCTTGAGTCGAGAGACCAGGTCCCTGCCAAGGTGCCCAGTGCCTCCGGTCACGAGAACGGTATCCATCGCACTCAGTTTCCCATGGTTCTACGCTGTTGAGGGATGCCGGAGGCTGCGTCGAAGGCAGCGCGGGATGCGCTGACACTGTTTCTTAGCGGAGACGTGATGCTCGGTCGCGGGGTCGATCAGATTCTCCCGCACCCGGGGAACCCGACGCTGTACGAGGGCCAGGTCCGCGACGCTCGGATCTACGTCGATCTCGCAATCAGGGCAAACGGCAGCATTCCGCAACCGGTGGATTGGTCGTGGCCCTGGGGCGAGGCCTTGGAACTGGTCGAACACTCCGGCTGCGATGCCCGGATCATCAATCTGGAGACCAGCATCACAACCAGTGACGACTACGTGGCCAGCAAGGCCGTCCACTACCGGATGAATCCGGCAAACGCCCAGACGCTGGCCGCTATGCGGCCGGATGTGTGCGTTCTGGCCAACAATCACGTACTGGACTTCGGCCGGCGCGGCCTGCTGGAAACCCTCGATGTCCTCTCCGCAGCTGATCTTCCTGCCGCGGGTGCCGGACGATCCCTGCGCGAGGCTGATCGCCTGCGATCATCCCGATCCCGAAGACCGGCGGACGGGTTTTGATCTTTGCCTTCGGTTCGCCGTCCAGCGGCATCCCGTACGAGTGGGCGGCCACCGATAACACCCCTGGTGTCCATGTCATACCCACCCTCAGCGACGCCGCCGCCGATGAGCTCTGCCGCCAGATACTCCAGGCTCGGCAACCTGGCGATCTGACAGTCGTCTCGGCACACTGGGGCGGCAACTGGGGCTACCGTGTCGAGGCCGATCAGATCCGCTTCGCGCACCGCCTCGTCGACGGAGGCGTCCACATGGTGCACGGGCACTCCTCCCACCATCCACGACCCATCGAGGTCTACCGCGGGAAGCTGATCTTGTACGGATGCGGGGATCTGGTCGATGACTACGAGGGCATCCGCGGCCACGATCAGTATCGGCATGATCTTCGCCTGCTCTACCTGCCGCGTCTGAATCCGATATCCGGGGAGCTGGTCGAGCTCCGCATGGCACCACTGCAGGCCCGCCAGATGCGGCTGCACCAGGCCTCGCACCGAGATGCCGCATGGCTCAGGACTGTGCTGGACAAGGTGAGCCGTCGCTTCGGGTCAAGAATCGATCTTGGATCCGGACGGGATGCTCAATCTTCGACGGTAGGACCCTTACCGGATTCTTGAGCCACAACCGGCTCAGGTCCGCTAGCGTGGTCGACTCAGGATGAGGGGGACGATCAAGCGCGATGTGGCAGGCACTCGGCGGGCTGCTCCCGATAGCCGTCACAGTCGCGTTCAGCTCGGTGCCCATCACCGTGACGATCTTGATCTTGCTGTCACCGAATCGGAATCGGGCCGCACTCCCCTTTCTTGTCGGGTGGGTGATCGGGGTCGCTGCCGTGATCGTCTTCAGTACGCTCTTCGCCTCGACTCTTCCCGGGCCAGCCACGCAGAGGCGCGGATCCCACGATTGCTATCCCTTTGGATGGTGGTCGGGGCGGCCTTGATCGTGCTCGGAGTTATCAATTTGCGACGAAGTTCTCAAAGTGAAAGCGAGAGCACCGGCCTGCCGGGCTGGCTCTCCAGGGTGGATTCCTTCGGCGTTCTGGTTTCCTTTTCGGTTGCCGTACTGCTTAACCTCCGCCCGAAAGGCCTGCTCCTCGGGATGGCTGCCGGGCTGGCCCTGCACGCCACTTCTGTGCAGGCTCGACGAAGCTATCGTGCTGATCGTCATCTACACGGTGATCGCGACCTCCACCGTTGTGGTACCGATCATCGCATCGTCTCGTGGCGCCGCGACGGGTGGAGCCCAAGCTCCTGGCAGTCCGCGACTGGATGAGTCACAACGGCCGACTCCTGACATCACTGATGATGTTCCTGATCGGCGTCGTCATCCTTGGCTACGGGCTCACCCAGCTGTAGCGAGGCTGCCTTGTCACGCCTCTAGCCGCGGGTGAAGAGCTCGACAAACCCTCCGAGGATATTGGGCACTTCTGTGATCCCAGTTGCTCGAGCCGCGGCTAAGACGTCATCCGCCTCTTCGGGCCTGAAGTAACCGGCGTACTTGTAGACCTCGATGCGTGTGGCCAGCCCGTCCAGGTCAAGCTCAGGGTGGAACTGGGTGGCGTAGACCCGTCTGCCAATACGAAAAGCCTGCACCGGGCAGCGCTCCGAGTAAGCCAGCGTCACCGCGTGCGCAGGCAGCTTGCTGATCGCCTCCTTGTGCCCGCCATACGCGCCGAAGGATGATCCCGCTCGCTTGAAGAGGGGATCTTCCTGGCCCGCTCTGGTGAGCTTGATCCGGATACCGCCGATCGGCTCGGCATAGGTTCGGTCGACAACTGCACCTTGATGCCGGCCGAGCGTTCCGATTCCGTAGCACGCCCCCAGGAATGGGAAATCGCGATCCACAACCTCATCCAGCAGGGCGCATCAGTTCGGCTTCCACTCGCCGCTGCGTCGTGGACTTGATTTCCTCGTGGTCGCTGGCCTGGAACGGCCCGCCACCCAGGATGATTCCGGACCACTGATCAAGATCAACATTTCCCAGCGGGGCCTGCTCCATCCGGATCCGCTGCAGCTGGCCTTCGTCCAGCCCAGTGCAGCGGAGCATGGCGGCGTACTCGTCGTCGGCGGCGACGTCCTCGGCCCGGATCCCGAGCATCAGGAACGGCTTCACGTCCGCACCTTACGTGATCGGTGTCAAACTGCAGCCATGTTCGAGGTACGGCCGTTGACAAATCAGACCTGGGCGGACCTTGAGGAGCTGTTCGACCTGCCGGGCGGCTCGATCGTGCGCGGCTGCTGGTGCATGTACTACCGGAAGGTCGGCAAGGTCAGCGTGAGCCAGGCCTCCGGCGCCAGCCATAAACAGGAACTGCACGCGCTCGTCCGTTCGGGGACCGTGCCGGGTCTGGTCGGCTATGCCGACGGCTCTCCAGTCGGATGGATTAGCCTCGGGCCGCGCGAGGACTACCGCAAACTGGAGCGCTCACGAGTAATGAGGGCTGTCGATGACACGCCGGTCTGGTCGATTGTCTGCACGTACGTCGCCAAGGTTCACCGCGGCAAGGGTTACCAACACAAGCTGCTGGCTGCAGCCATTGACTATGCGCGAGATCAGGGCGTACGGATGCTCGAGGCCTACCCGGTGGACAAGCCGGAACGCAGCCACGACGACTTCATGTTCTTCGGCTCCCGGAGTCTGTACGAGCGAGCCGGCTTTCGCGAGGTCGTGCGCCGGTCGCCGACACGGCTGGTGATGCGTCGCGGACTACGCCCGCGACGCACGATCGAAGGATGAGGTCAGCCGGCGAGGATCTTCGCCTTTTGTGCGGCGAACTCTTCCTCGGTCAGCACTCCGGATTCCCTAAGCTCCCCAAGTTGCTGAAGCTGTGTGAGCATGTCAGCCTGGGGTGCGGCGGGCTCTTGCGGAGGTGGAGGAGGCGGCGGCGCCTGCTGCTGCTCGGCTGCCTGCTGCTCGTCCTGGGCCGCCCACTTATTGGCCTGCCGCCGTGATACACGGTTGGACACCGCGGTCGCCGTGCCGGCAATCGCCGCAGTTCGCGCCACTCCACGGATGAGTCCCATTGTTCGTCCTCTCTAATTCTCTACGTCGCCTGAACCTGCGCCTCTTCAGCCTCCAAGGCGTCGAGCGCTGCCATAACCTCGTCGGCCGGAATGCGGCCGCTGGCGATGAGCTCCGCACCGGCCCGCCTCATGGCCGCGACGAAGGGAGCCGCCCACGTGTTCTCGTACAGGAGCAGAGCCACCACTTTCCCGGGCTCGATGAGCTCGGCGGCCTGCCGCAGGTCGTCGTCATCCAACAGCCCGGATTCGACGCCTTCGAAAATGGCGAGGTCGAGGGTCCCGTCGTGGTCGAGGTCGGTAATCGCGACGATAGTGAACGTGCCGTCGGCCTCTCGCCTCACGGCCCTCATATCCAGGACCCTGATGATGCCTCGGTCGACCAGATCGACTATTGCGGCAAGGCCCTCTCCCTTCATTTTTACTGCCGGCAACTCCAGCGCCAGATAGTCAATCGGGCCAATGGCCTGCTCCGTCATGCTCGCCTGCTCTGTCATGCTCCACCTCCCACGCCAGGCGGCGTGCCTCTTGCACCGCCGTGCGTATATCGTTCGCCAACTTTGACCTCGATGCTCTCACCAACAGGCTTGGGCTGGTATCACCCTCCGCGGGTGATCGAACGGCTCCATCCACCGTGTTCTCGATGATGCGCGACCCGCCTCTGCGAGAACCGTCGAACTCCAAGCTGAGGCCAAGCACATGCTCTAGAGTGAGTCGCGGCTGGCGTCCTCCAGCCTTTGAATCAAGCGGAAGGTTGGCGTGAATAGCTTCTGGGACTTCTTCTGGCTCCTTGTTTGGACCTTCGTCTTCGTGTGCTTCCTGATGGTGCTGTTCCAGATCATCATCGACCTGTTCCGGGACCGGGATCTGAGTGGGTGGTGGAAGGCACTCTGGGTCATTTTCTTGATCATCTTCCCCTTCCTCGCGACCCTCATTTACTTGATAGCTCGTGGCAAGGGCATGGCCGAGCGGCGAGCGGGAGAGATGCAGCGTGCTCAGGCCGCCACGGACCAGTACATCCAGTCCGTCGCCGGTCGCGGCAACCCAGCTGACCAGATTGCATCGGCGAAGAATCTGCTGGATAGCGGCGCCATTACCCAGGAGGAGTTTGAACAGCTCAAGCAGAAGGCGCTGGCCTCTTGAGTTCTGTGCTGCAACGGGTCGCGCTTCTTTACTGATCTTGGCAGGCCTGGTTGCAGCGCCAACACTCGCCGTCGCGTCGCCGTCTTCAGAACATCGGTCCGACCTCATCGTGCTCCGCCGTGCCGACTCCGCGGAGGGCATCGCGAAAGGCCACGGTGTCGACCTTCTATGCAGGTGAGCTGTTTACCGGTGACATCTTCCGAGGTAACGTTCGCCGCGGCACTGCCAAGAAGTTCATTGATGCGCCCGACGGTCGCAACGCGCTCGGTATGGCCTTTGACCGTCGTCACGATCTGCTCTTCGTCGCCGGCGGCCAGACCGGGCAGGCATACGTCTACGACACTCGTTCCGGCAGAGACGGTCGCGTCCTATCAGCTCGGTAGCGCAGGGACTTCAGCTCATCAACGACGTGACCGTGACTCGTAAGGGCGCCTGGTTTACCAACTCGCTACGAGCCGGTGCTGTACTTCGTGCCGCTCAGCAAACATGGCCAGGCCTGGAACCTTCCAGACGCTGCAAGCTCAGCGGACCGGCTGCCCAGCTCAGCGGGGCGTTCAACCTCAATGGGATCCGAGCGGCCCATCATGGGCGAACCCTGATCGTCGCCCATACCGCCACTGGTGCGCTCTATACCGTCGACCCGGGCAGCGGCGCCAGCGCTGCTATCGCTGGCATCAGCGTCCCGAATGTCGACGGCATCGAGCTGTCGGGCAGGCGGCTGTGGGCGGTTCAGAACGCGAGCAATCAGATCAGTCGCATCCGGCTGAACAAAGACCTGACCGCGGGCGTCGTCGTGAAGGTGATCACCAGCGATCTGCTTCCAGACGCCGACGACCGCAGCACTGTTTCGGCAAGATCCTGGCGGTCGTCAACGCGAAGTTCGACACCGGTTTCCCACCGACTGCCGACCAGTACGAGGTCGTACTCGTACGCGCCTAGTTCCGCATTCGGTGCCGTCCCTAGGCTGTCCTTATGGAGTACCGCGGCCTTGGACGTACCGGAATGCAAGTAAGCCCTCTTTGTCTCGGCGCAATGATGTTCGGCGCCTGGGGCGAGCGAGATCACGACGCATCGATCAAGATCATCCACCGAGCGCTGGACGCTGGCATCAACTTCATCGACACCGCAGATGTCTACTCGCTCGGTGAATCGGAGGAGATCGTTGGCAAGGCACTGGCCGATGGGCGGCGAGACGACGTCATCCTGGCAACGAAGTTCCATGCGACCGATGGATGTGGCCGCGGGCGGGAGCGGAGATCCGAATAGGCGCGGCAACTCGCGGCGTTGGATCATCCGTGAGGTCGAGAACAGTTTGCGCAGGCTGCAGACCGACTGGATCGACCTGTACCAGGTTCATCGACCCGAACCTGGGACCGACGTCGAAGAGACTCTGTCGGCGCTGACCGACTTGCAGCGCCAAGGCAAGATCCGGGTATTCGGATCGTCAACGTTCCCGGCGCAGGAGATCGTTGAGGCGCAGTGGATCGCCGAGCGCCGCGGACTCGGCCGCTTCGTCACCGAGCAGCCACCCTATTCGATCTTGGCGCGGGGTATCGAGGCCGATGTGCTGCCGGTGACTGAGACGTACCGGATGGGCGTGATCCCCTGGAGCCCACTCGCCGGTGGCTGGCTGACCGGCCGCTACCGGAAGGGTCAGGACGTACCGCAGTCCCACCGCGCGACGCGGGTTCCTGGCCGATATGACCTTGAGAAGCCAGGCAATCAGGCCAAGCTTGATGCAGTCGAAGAGCTCGCGCTGTTGGCCGAGGATGCTGGGCTTTCGCTGATACACCTGGCGCTGGCCTTTACGCTAACTCATCCGGCGGTGACATCACCGATCATTGGTCCCCGCACGATGGAGCAACTGGAGTCGCAACTGGGCGCGGTGGACGTCACGCTGAGCAACGACATTCTTGACCGCATCGACAAGATCGTGCCGCCCGGGGTGACTCTGAACCGTGACGACTCCGGCTACATCCCGCCGGCGTTGCGGGATCCATTGCTGCGCCGCCGCCGTACGGTCTAGGCGGAGGAGCTTGGCTTCTCAGGCAAATGGAGCGGCTGGCTGCCGAGGTCGTCCCACAGTCGGCTTGAGTGGAGCCGATGAGCCGCCGATGGGACGATGTGTGCTTGGACACCCATCGAGAAAGGGCAGGCGCTATGGAAGAACCACGCAAGCTGTACCGCAGTGAGACCCAACGCATGTTGGCCGGTGTGTGTGGCGGCCTGGCGGAGTATTTCAATATCGACGCGACGGTGATGCGGGTGCTGTTCCTCATACTTGCCGTGTTCGGTGGATCGGGAATCGTGCTCTACCTCGTGATGTGGATCGTCGTTCCGGACGCAAGCAAACGCTGAGCCCGACGGACACAAACCTCGAAATCTCAAAGGGAGAAAGGGAAAGCTGATGGATTACAGACTGGAGGTGATCGGTATTCCCGTTTCGGATGTCGATGCCTCCAAGGCCTTCTACAGCGACGTGGTGGGGTTCGCAGTTGATCATGACATCTCCCCCGGGACAGGAATGCGAGTGGTGCAACTGACTCCGCCTGGTTCGCCGTGCTCGATCGTCATCGGCGAGGGCATGCCGCTGGGCGAGCCAGGAACGACGAAAGGCGCTCAGCTAGTCGTAGAGGACATCGACGCGGCTCGTGAGGAACTGGTCGGCCGCGGGCTACAGATCACCGAGGTACAACAGCTCGGTCCGGAAGGTGCCCCAGGCTCACGATTCGCGTTCTTTTCCGATCCTGACGGCAACGGCTGGTCCATCCAGGAATTCAAGCGCTAGCTGGGACACGTGGACCGAGTCGAGCCGTCGTCCTCGGACATCTGGGAACGTGGCCGCGACTGCTACCAACGGCGACGGTGGGGGGACGCCTTTGCCGCGCTCTCCCAGGCCGACCAGATCGAGCCTCTCGCCGCTGCCGACCTGTGGCTGCTCGCCTGGTCCGCCCACCTCAGTGGACGCGACGAGGACTTCGCCCGCGCCATGAGCCGGGCCTATCGCGCGTACCTCGACGCTGCCGAGCCCTTGACCGCCGCCCGCTGTGCCGGCTGGCTCGGCGCCATCCTTGCACTCGGCGGGGAAACCGGACCGGGAGCAGGTTGGCTGAGCAGAGCCGAACGCCTCGTCGAACGCGTAGGTGTCGACTGTGCCGAACGTGGTTTCCTGCTCGTTGCCAGCGCATTTGATCACGCAGAGGCGGGCGAGTACGACGCGATGCTGGCCGCTGCCACCCAGGCGTTCGAGACTGCCGAACGATTTGGGGATCCCGACCTCGCCGCAATGTCCCTCGTACTCATGGGACGCGCACGGATTGCCCGCGGAGAGACCAAGACGGGTTTGGCCCTACTGGATGAGGCTATGGTCTCGGTGACCAACGATGAGCTCTTGCCCGTCATCACAGGTCTGGCCTATTGCAACGTCATCGAGAGTTGCCAAGAGGTGTACGACCTGCGCCGCTCCCAGCAATGGACTGCGGCACTGGCACGGTGGTGCGATGGTCAGCCCGATCTCGTCCCGTACGCCGGTCAGTGTCTGGTGCACCGGTCCGAGCTCTTGCAATTACGCGGGGACTGGCCAGGAGCGCTTGATGAGGCGAACCGCGCGTGCGTACGACTGGCGGGACGGCCGGCGATCGCGAATGCCTACTACCAGGTGGCCGAGATGCATCGGCTTCAAGGCAAGTTCACCGACGCCGACAAGACCTATCGTCGGGTCGCTGAGTTTGGGTTAGAGCCGCAGCCGGGACTCGCCCTTCTCCGGCTCGCCGAGGGCCGCCTCAATGTCGCCGCAGCAGCCATCGCTCGAGTGCTCGACACGGCCCCGGACCGCTCACCGCCAATGCCGAGTGCTACCTGCGTACGTCGAGATCATGTTGGCCGCACATGAGGTCGGCGCGGCCCAGAAGGCAGCGGATCAGCTGTCCAAGATCGCCGAGGAGCTCGACGCGCCTTTCCTGCGAGCCAGCGCCGCTTTCTCCCAAGGCGCGGTCTCGCTTGCCGAGGATGACCCGGCGCGTGCGTTGGCAGCGCTACGTCACGCACTCTCGATCTTCGGACAGATGGACGCGGCATATGAGTCAGCCAGGGTCCGTGTCCTGGTCGGGCAAGCGTGCCGGGCGCTTGGTGATTCCGACAGCGCAGAGATCGAGTTCGACGCCGCACGCCATGTCTTCCAGCAACTCGGTGCGACAGCCGGATATCGACCGGCTACAAACAATGATCGGCTCAGCAGAGTTGAGCTACCCCAAAGGACTGACGACTCGAGAGCTGCAGGTACTCCGCCTCGTGGCCATGGGCCGGACCAACCGTGAGATCTCATCCGCCTGGTGATCAGCGAGCATACGGTCGCCAGACATCTGCAGAACATCTTCAGCAAGCTTGGGGTGTCCTCACGCACCGCGGCCACAGCATTCGCCCTCGAGCACAGCCTCATCTGAGCCACCCGGAATGGTCAGATTTGACCATGCCAGCTCGACAAGGATGAGGGATTTCAGCGATGCCGGGCCGACAGCGAAGCCTTACTTTCGCTTCATGAGCGGGCAGCTTGAGACCGTGATCGTCGGCGGAGGCCAAGCCGGCCTGGCCGTCGGCTACCACCTTGCCCAGCTGGGCAGATCATTCTTGATCTTGGACGAGAATGAGCGGACCGGCGATTCCTGGCGGACACGCTGGGACTCGCTGCGACTGTTCACGCCCGCGTACCTCAACGCGTTGCCCGGTCTACGGTTCCCAGGACCGCAGAGTCGCCCTTCGACAAAGGATGAGATGGCCGACTACCTCGAGGCCTACGCCACCCGATTTGATCTTCCTGTTCAAAGGGGTCTGCGCGTCGACTCCGTCACCAGGAACACCGACCGCTTTGTCGTCATCAGTGGCCAAGATCGGTTGGAGGCGGACAATGTCGTGCTGGCTACCGGCGGCTATCAGGCCGCTTTCGTACCCGACTTCGCCAGCGAGCTTGACGCTGCGCATCGTTCAGTTCCACTCGAGTGACTACCGAAGACCATCCCAGCTGCGCGACGGCGATGTCTTGGTCGTGGGCGCCGCAAACTCAGGCGCGGAGATTGCGCTCGAGGCCTCTGCCACGCATCGAACGTGGCTCTCGGGCCGGCACCCGGGCAACGAACCGACTCGCCCGGGAACCGTGGTCGACCAGCTCTTTACCCCGCCCTTCTGGTTTTTTCTCTCGCGAGTGGCCAGCGTGACCAACCCGATTGGGCGACGGCTCCGGCCGAAGATGCTGAAGGAGACTCTCCCGCTGGGCCGCGTCAAGCTCAAGGATCTGGATGCCGCGGGAGTCGTACGCCTCCCGCGGACGATGGCTGTGCGAGACGGTGCGCCCGTTATGGAGGACGGACGGGTCATAGACGTGGCTAACGTCGTGTGGTGCACCGGCTACCGTCCGGCGTTCGACTGGGTCCACCTCGACGCGTTCGACGAGAAGGGTCAGCCCCTCCATGATCGTGGAGTGGTTGCGGCCGAGCCCGGCCTGTACGTCATCGGTCTGTTCTTCCTCGCCACGCTCGCATCGTCATTGGTCGGCGGGGTCGGTCGAGATGCCGAGTACATCGCTCGACACATCGCGGCGCGCGTTGCCAGCCAGCATCTGCCTGTTGCCACGCGGGCCACGTCACCAAGACTTGAATGGCCGTGACTAACCTGGTTCGTGGACTACAAGTCCGGCCCAACGGCTGTCGGTCTGTCACCTCGGAGCGACGGCCACCCAAAACGGCGGCGCGCCGTGCGACGTCCGGACACCCCGGAGGCAGCGATGTTCGAAGAAGCTCAGCTTTATGCACCGGTGACGCGCTCTGGCGACGATGTCACCGTTCACCTGGGTGATAACCATCCGGGTGCAGTCGACCCGGAGTACCGGGCCCGACGCAACGCCCTGGCCGCGCTCGCCATGGACTGGCAGCCTGGCACACCCCCACCAATCGCGACGTATACCGACGACGAGCACGAAGTCTGGCGCATCGTTTCCACGGAGCTGCACAACCTGCATGAGCGGCTCGCCTGCGCCACTTACCTCGAGGGAAAACAGCGATTGCAACTTCCCGAGGACCACATCCCGCAGCTCGTTGAGGTGAACGAGATGCTCCGGCCACTCACCGATTTCCAGTACGTGCCAGCGGCCGGACTGGTGCCGTTGCTGGAGTTCTACGGGTCCTTGGCCGACGGCATCTTCCATTCCACGCAATACATTCGGCACCATTCCGTGCCGCTCTACACACCAGAGCCCGACGTGATCCATGAGGTAGTCGGCCACGGCAATTGCCTGGCCCACGACCGTTTCGCGGCTCTCTACCGGGTGGCCGGGCAGGCAGCTCGGCGAGTGCAGACCACCGAGGCGCTGGAGTTCGTCTCGAAGGTCTTTTGGTTCTCGCTGGAGTTCGGTGTGGTACGCGAGCGCGGCGAAGTTCGCACCTACGGCGCCGGCCTGCTCTCCTCGTACGGGGAAATTCAGCAGGTCGAGCAGGCCGACCTCCGGCCACTGGATGTCGGGCGGATGGGCGTTCAGACGTACGACATCACGCACTATCAGCCGGTGCTCTTCTGCGCTGAGGGATTCAACGAGATCGAAGACGTGGTGGGCACGTTCTTCGCGGACGTGGACGACGACATGGTCGAGCGGCTAATGCACGACGCTTCCGCACCTGCCTGACGGCTCTCAGTCAGCTGGACGGCCCGTCTGGCTCGCGTTCGTAGAACACCAGCCAGGCCAGATGCACGCCATACATCAAGATCAGGAAGCCGGCGACCGCGGCAACGGTCGTGGCGACGTCAGGCGCGAGCCCCCGGGAACTGACCAGGAGCGCGACGGCCATCAGTAGTAACCCGGCGAACACCGCTCGGTTGGAGCGTCGCCTCCTGCTGCGGACCAGTGCCGCGTCCTGCATGTACCGACGGTACTCGCGCGACGCCTGGGTCAGTGCGGGTCAGCACCAGTCCGTGCGGCAGGCTTGCAGCCGCGCGCCAGATTGTCTGGGCGAAGTCGGTGTTGCCGAGTGGATGGGTGCCGCTGGCGTTGACGAGGTAGATCCGGCGGTGGGGTGATCGCCATAGCCAGGTGCCGGGTTCGGGTTGCCGGACTTGCCAGCCGGCGTGGGTCTTGAGTCGGTGATGGCGGCGTGTGAAAGGTCCGAGGTTGCCGATCCTGGTTTGGCCGGGCGGTCCGCCCTTGTCCGGGCTGAGGTAGGCGATGGTGTGATCAAGGTCGATGCGGCGGCTCACCGCGGCGGCGTAGGGGAACACGTCGGCCGGGTTGCGGAGGTGCAGTTGCTCGCGGAGCCGGGCCGGGATTTCGTAACTATCCACCGGGGTATGTCCGGCGGGCAGATCGATCACCGGTTTCACGCTGATGCTGCATCGGTCGCCGAGTACGGTGCGTAGCCGGCCCAGGAGCACGGGGCCGATGTCTTCAACTCGGGCCACACCGGTACCGGCGGTGAGGGTTTCGTGGCTGAGGTGGACATACACCACGGCGCGCGGCCGGGCCCGGTCCGGATCGAACGGCGGCGGTGTCAGCTGCAGCGACCGATGCAGAGGTGCAGGGACCGGGGGTGGCTCGGTAAAGGTAGCGCCGCTGGCGGCCGCAACATCTTGCTCGACCTCCTCGGGATCGTTGGGTTCGGCCGGTCCGTCCCAGTCGTCGTGTTGCTGCTGGCAGAGCAGCTGCAAAGCTTCGGCGGGTTGGGCGAGGATGCCGATGGCTTTGGAGCGACGCACCTCAACCGGATCGGTGTCGCCTCGCCGGGCCAAGATGTCGGCGATCCGATCAATGGTGGCTTTGAACCAGATCGCATCACCGGCAGTCGCCCGGGCAATGATCAGCTTCAACCCGTGCTCGGAGGTACGGCCGAGCCGCACGAACCGTTCCTGCGCCGCCGCGGCGGCTTGTTGTTCGGCACCAATCGGGTCGGCCTGATAGATGGCCGCCTCCAGCAGGGTTTGTAACCGTCCCCACGACACCGCCCCCAAGGAGGGTGCCAGCTGCGCATCGACCCATGCCGCCTGCGCGGCGGTGAGGTGCCGGGTCGCGGAGGCGATCCGGCGGGCCTGGTAGGCCGGCACCTGCCCGGCCTGGGCGGCCACCCAGATTGATCGCAGCCGATGCCGCAAATCCAACGCGTCGCCGATCAGCCGAGACGCCGACCCGTCCGAGATCCGCAGCACGCACCCGAGCTCCGCGGGAGCGAAGTCCCCCACGGTCGGGGTGCCGTCCCCGCCCAGTTGGACCGGGCGTTCGGTGCCGGGCAGCCGACTCACGGGAACGGCGTCGCCGGGATGCAGGTCGGCCCAATGAGCCGCGATCTGGAGTCGGCGGGTTTCGGCGGTGATCAGGTTGTGTTCGTTGGCCTCCGCAGCGGCCAGGGTGCCGGCCTTATCCAACTCCACCAGATCATTTTCGAACACACATTCAATATATGGTCCGAGGCTGACAACCTCACGGCCATTCGGCGCGCCACGGGCATACGGACAACACCTAATTAATCTGGACAACACTGTCCGCGATCGCGGGTGTCAGCGTAGAAGGTTGCTTCGTCCTCGTTACGGCTGCGCATGCCTCCTGCCGTCCAGGCGGCGAACACGGGTATCACGTGCGCCGCGTTTCGGGTTTAGTCTGATTCGGCTGAAGGTCAGCCGCTGCGGCTGCCGACAGTATGGCTGACGATCACGCACGAGTACTCGGGGAATCGGGTTGGACGTCAAACGCAGGACCTTGCTGCTCGGCACCGTCTCTTACGCTGTCGTGGGCTGTAGCCCAGCGGACGAACGGTCAAGCACTGCCCCGAGTCTGGGCGCGACTGCACACCCGGAGCCCACACCTTCCCGTCAGCGTCTCCCGACCCCGGATCCAACTCCCACCCGAAAGCCTCGCGCCGACAACCTCGCCTCGCGAAAGGCTCTGATCCGGCGGTACTCGGGCAAGAAACCAACCGCCTGGGGGAAGCTGTTCATCGGGTAGTACGACGGCTGCCGACAACCGACCGCGTCGTTGCTCTCACCCTGGACGCATGTGGCGGCCGAACGGGCAGCGGGTATGACGCGGAACTGATCGAGACGCTGCGACGAAAGCGCGTGCCAGCGACACTGTTCATCAATGCGCGCTGGATCGATGCCAATCCACGCAAGTTCCGAAAGCTCGCCGCGGACCCGCTGTTCGAGATCGCCAACCACGGGACCGCGCATCGGCCGCTATCGGTCACTGGACGATCGGTCTACGGCATTGCAGGAACCGCCAGCGTCGCCGAGGTAATCGACGAGGTAGCGGTCAACCAGCGGCTGATCACGAAGCTCACCGGCGCGGCGCCCGCGTTCTTTCGCTCGGGCACGGCCTACTACGACGACGTGGCAGTCCGCGTTGTGTCCGATCTCGGTCTGCGGGTGGTCAACTTCAATGTGCTGGGCGACGCGGGCGCTACCTACTCGGCGCCCCAGGTGGTAACCGCGATGCTGAGCAGCACCCCAGGCTCGATCATCTTGGCGCACATGAACCGGCCGGACCGCGGAACAGCGGAGGGAATCGCCTCCGCGCTGCCGAAACTGCGCAAGCGAGGCTTCCGGTTCGTGCATTTGTCGGAATACCTGCACTGAGTCGAGATAGTTGGGTATTCGCAAGGGGCGAGCCCTTTGACCTTCGCAAAGGCGCGCAACGGGCGCGCCATAAACTCACCGACACAGATGCCGCAACGAGAAGGGGGATGTTATGACAAGTGTCACGATCTTCGGCGCCGGGAACATGGGCACCGCGATCGATGAGGTATTGACCGCGGGGGGCGCCACAGTTGATCACATTGGCAGCGCCGATCCGCCTGGACCAGTCAACGGCGACATCGTGATCTTGGCCGTTTACTATGCGGCTTTGGAGGAAATCCTCGCGAAGTATGCCGACAAGTTTGCCGGCAAAACAGTCGTCGACATCACCAATCCGGTGAACCTCGAGACCTTCGACTCGCTGGTTGTGCCACCTGAAAGCTCGTCCGCTGTGGAGCTTGCGGCTGCGCTGCCGTCCTCTCAGGTGCTCAAAGCGTTCAATACCACCTTCGCGGGCACGCTCAGCGCAAGGAAGGTGGGCCCGATTACGGCCACGGTGCTGGTAGCAGGCGATGACGCCGATGCCAAAGCGGCTCTCATCGAGGCTGTCAAGGCGGGTGGGGTTGAGGCTCTCGACGCCGGCGGGCTCAACCGCGCCCGCGAACTTGAGGCGATGGGCTTTCTCCAGATCAAGCTCGCGGCGAGTGAACAGGTCGGCTCGACGGGCGGGTTCGGCGTCGTACGCTGACAAACGCTCTTAGACGACCAGCCGGGGACGATGCCACGCGGACAACCGTCCTGTCCGCTTCACCGTTACGACAACCGACCCTCGTGGCGTGGCGCCGACTTGGATTCGAGCGTCCCGCGTTTCTTCAACCCTGGTTGCAGCGGGCCGTAAGGTGTCGCTCGCGACCATGATCGGACTGGCCGCCACGATCGTTCCCCTTCTTTCTGCTTGCAGCAGTAGGACCCATTGACATTGATCGGTCGTGTCATTCCCTGAGCCGTTGGAGAAGGTGAATTCGTCGTGCAAGAACCGACGAGCGCTGATCTTGAAGGTCAGAATGGGACCAGCGCGCGACGCCTCAGGTCCAAGATCAACAAATTCCGCGCTGCCGGGAGCGCATGCGGCCAAACTGAGTCGCCCCGCGGAGGCGCTGGCCTCGTCGACGCTCACCTTGAGGATCAGCCGCTTCCGGGAAAGAGATACCTCGCAGAGGGTCGGTGGTATGGGCAGTCGCGCCGCTCCGACCTGGCGGTCTTCTGGGCTGAGTAGCCGGTCGAGCTGAGGGCCGAGCGCGTAGGTGGGCAGCTCGCCCTCCCCGTACGTGAGTGGTTGGCGGAGCACCCGGTTGAGCTTGACCAGATCTTGCGGCGAGCCGATCCTTGCGGTCAGCATCCTCAGTCGCGGACGGTCCGCGAGCGCGGCGAGCACCGAAGGTGGCATATAGGGAAAGACCTGTGCCTGCATCACATCGAGGAACTCCTTGCGCTCCTCTGACCCAGCCACCATGAACGGCCGGCTGAGAGCAGGTGGAAGGGTCTTCACGAAGACCCGCTGAAGCAGGCGGTCCCGGCGGGCGCCTGGTGTGGTGTTGGCGACAACGAGCTCAACCATCCGCGATGCCGTCAGCTGCTTGTTGGCCAGCGTCTGGCGTTGCCGAGACAGGTTGCTGCCGTCAGGCAGCAGGCGCCGGTTGTAAAGGTCTCTGCCGCCGAGGATGCTGATCTTGCGAGCGGCGAAGAGGAGGGCTGCCATGAACACCTGGTCTTCACCTTGCACCATGTCGTCGCAGAATCGCAGACCAAGATCTTCGATCAACGACCGCCGGATCAACTTATGTGGCGTGAGAGCCCGCCAGACGCCGTCATCCAGAATGTCTGCGTCGAGCACCGTTCGGGCCGAACGCCGCTCTGCGTCCGGACGGCCGATCCAACTGACGTGTGCCACCACGATGTCGGACTTCTCTTGCTCGGCCACGGCGACGAGCCGTCGCAGCGCATCGGGACCGAGATAGTCGTCAGCGTCGTGGAAGAAGACATACGTCCCGGTGGCTTCGGAGAGAGCGCGATTGCGGCCGGCGCTGGGACCTCCGGTGTGCTGCTGCTGAAAGATCTTGATGTTCGATCGAATGCCTTCGAGCTCGCTCAGATAGCTCCACGTGCCGTCCGTTGAACCATCGTCGACAACAATGATCTCGATCAGCTGCGGGGCCAGGCTCTGGGCAGCGAGCGCATCCAGCGCGTGAGCGAGCAGCGGGCCGGCGTTGTAGGTCGCGATGATCACCGACACTGCGGGCGGCCCGACGCTGTCCCCTTGACCGGGAACCGGCTGTGGCCTCGGCAGGCGTACCACGGAGGCGGACCTCATCGATCCGACCCTCGACGGCGTGCTCGGAAGAAGACACCCGCAGCGGCCAGACCGAGCAGCAACGGGACAATGACGACAACGGGCAGCGCACCTCCGGCGGTCAGTGTCGACCTGCTTGCCACGTCAACGTCGACCAGCGGACTGATCATCAGGGCCTCATTCCCCGCCACCTTGCTGCCGAACGGCACGACGACGACGTACGCGGCAAAGTGGCCGGCATTGACGGCCTGGATCTCCCAGGAGAGCTTCCGGCTCTCGCCCGGCTTAAGGGACAGCTGCTGGCTACGATTCGGCGACCAATCCTCGGGATCGACGTACACGCTGCCTTCGATGCTCGCGACGTTCAGGTGAGCCAGGATTTCGCCGCTGGGTGCGGCGCCGGTGTTGGTGAGCTCGGTTGTGATCATGAAGCGGCCACCCAGCACCGTCTCGACGTGAGCCGGTTCGGCGACCACCTTCACGCTCTGGGGCGCAGCCGCAAGCGCAGGAGCCGAAAGCCAGGTCAGTACGCCGACAAGAAGCCCAATCACGAGCACGGCTCTCATCCGGCATTCACCCCTCGAGTCAGCCGCACCAGCCGTGGGCCAGCGAGTATGAGTGCGCCGCCAGCGATTATCGCCGTGAGCAGCGGGGTGATCAGAAGGGCCAGGTCCTGCGTCCAGCCGTGGCCCTCGACGAGGATCGAGGAGATGTAGGCCAGCCCGGACGCCACCGGATTGGCTCGCAGCAGAACTTCAAAGAACCAGCCCTGCGGCAATCCGCTGGGCAGCTGGGTCGGTGCGAACAAGATCAGCAAGAGGAAAATGCTGGCCGCAATGCTGGTCTTGTTGGAGTTGCACGCGGCACTGATCAACAAGCCGATCGAGCCCAGACCGATGGCCACCAACGTCCCGACGCAGAAGCCGAGTACCAGCGCGCGCCCCAAGATCCCCACTCCCCGAGCGAGCACCCACGCGTACGGGATGCTGACCAGGAATGTGGCGAACCACAGTGACAACGCCCCAATGAGCTTGCCGCCAATGATCGACCGGCGCGGGACCGGCGTTACCAGCAGCGTCTCCAGCGTTCCCCGCTCGCGCTCTCCGCTGATTCCGTCAGCGCTTACGACCAGGGTGGCCAGGACGCCGACGGCCACCGCGAACTGCAGGACGAGGTTGACTGACTCGCGTTGCTCGAGAAAATTCAGGGCCTGATTGGTCGACGTCAAGTACGTCACGCCGCTCAGCAGAACGCTGAACAGAAATAGCAAGATCAGCCCGCGTCCGCTCGTCCACAAGTCTCGGCATTCTTGTTCGGCAACAACAAGCAATCGGGATTGGCGTTGAGCTCCGACTCGCAAATCTTGCGCTGTACCGACGGCTGGCGGTGCCACTTGAAGCGTCATTCGACACCGTCGCCGGTCATCTTGAGGAAGGCAGCGGACAAGCGCGCGCCTTCCAGCTCGAATCGGAGGACTGGAATGCCTGCCGCGGTGACGGCTGCGAGGACCTCGTTCATCACCTCGCTGTGCACCTTCCCAGATCGATCCACAGCGAGAATCAGCACCTCAGGTTGCTCTGAGGTCTGGTTGATGGTGAGGCCAGGGAAGCCTGCGAGCACGTTCCGGGCTCGCTCGACGAGGTCGAGCGGTACGCGCAGCTGGGCGGATTGCTCGATGAGCGCAGTCTTGATCACCTCTGCCACGCTCCCGGAGACCAGCACTCTGCCGTGGTTGAGGATCACCACCTTCGAGCAGACCTCTTCCACCTCCGGCAGCAGGTGGGTGCTCAGCACCACAGTCGCATCGCGAGCTCTGGCGACGCTGCGAATGATGTCGAGAACCTGGGCTTGACCGGCCGGGTCGAGTCCGAGCGTCGGCTCGTCGAGGAATACCACCACCGGATCGTTGATCAGTGCGCGGGCGATTCCGAGTCGTTGTCGCATACCGCGGCTATAAGTCGAGATCCGTGACTGGCCGCGATCTTCCAGCCCGACGGTAGCGAGCAGCTCAGCGCTCAGGCTGCCTGCCTGACTACGGCTCAGACCGTATAGGCGCGCGTAGAAGCGGAGGTATTCGGCACCAGTCTGATGATTTGGGTAGCCGCTGCTCTCCGGAAGCACACCGACACATCGCCGGATCTCAGTCGAGGATGTCGACGGATGACCAGCGATCGAGAATTCGCCGCTGGTGGGCTCGAGCACAGTGGTCAGGAGGCGGATCGTGGTTGTCTTGCCAGCTCCGTTTGGGCCTAGCAGCCCGACGATTTCACCCTGGGAGGCCGCAAAACTGACATCCTCGACGGCGCTGCGACCGCCGTAGTGCTTCGTCAGTCGCACCGCTTCTACGGTGGTGCTGGTCATCGGCCTGCCTGGTTCTCGGACCCCCGAGCGCGACAAGGTCTCAATTCCAACCAACAAGTCATGAGAAAAAGATGAGAATCTCGCAGAGCAAGTCTAGACGCTGTTCTGCGGGTGAAAGCGCTTGCTGCAATGGATATGCTAGCCCTCGAGGCTCCTACTGCAAAGACGCCTGCACATCGCCGCGTGATACGCCAGAAGGAGCGATATGTCTGAGCCGATCACCAACGCGATGAATAGTGAGCCCGGCGCGCTCCACAGCCAATGTGATCTCTTGCGTTCGCTGCACGTTCCGGGCCGCCCACTCGTACTTGCCGAATGTCTGGGATGCCGCGACGGCGAGGACCGTCGTGGCGGCCGGGTTCCCGGTCGTCGCCACGACCAGTGCGGGGGTCACCGCGGCTCTGGGTTATGAGGACCACGAGAAAGCGCCAAGCGAGGAGATGCTCCTCGCCGCGGGACGTATCGTTCGCAGCGTAGAAGTCCCCGTGACCGTCGACGCCGAGGCAGGCTACGGGCTCAGGCCCGGCCGAGCTCGTGGTGGCGCTGAAGCGGATCGGAGCCGCCGGCTGCAATCTCGAGGACACCGACCACGGCAGCGGAACTCTTCGCGACGCAGATCAGCAGGCCGAATGGCTGCGCGGCGTCCGCGAGGCGGCGAGCAACCAAGACTATCGGCTGGTGATCAATGCGCGCGTTGATGCATTCCTCCACGCTCCTCGACAACCAGCCCCAAGCCGATCAGCTTGAGGAGGCTCTGACACGGGCAAACGCCTATATCGACGCAGGAGCCGACTGCGTTTACCCGATCACCCTGTGGGAGCGCGACGCGCTCGCTTCGTTCATGGCCGACGGTCGCCGGACCGGTCAACATCCTCGCCACCCCGCGTGCCCCTTCAATCGCAGAATTGGCCGAGCTCGGTGTGGCTCGCGTCAGCTTGGCGGGCTTTCTGTACAGAGGAGCGTTGGCGTGGTTGCAGAGCACGCTCGACCCCCTTGCACGGGAGGCCGAAGAAGCTGGGTCACCTATCCGTCCGGCAGGCTCGCAGAATTGAGATCATGGCGACGCGAGAGGTCCGTCGCGGACGTATGGCCGGTGTGGTTGCGCTGCTGGCACTGGCAGCAATCGTGGCGCTCAGCTGCGCGTTGCAGCGGCCTCCGACTCCGGTGCCGGCATCCGTGCCGCCGACGGCCTTCAGCGCCCAGCGCGCGTACGCGGACCTGCAGCGCATCGCCGGCCCCGAGCCGACGCCAATCGGGAGTGCCGGCAGCGATGCCATTCGCGACCATCTCGTGAGTGTGTTGTCCGCGGCCGGGTTCAACGTCGAGGTTCAGACCGGCGTCGGGAGTCAAACCTTCCAGAGCACCACCGTCGCCGGCAGCGTCGACAATGTGGTTGCCACTCTGCCGGGGTCCGACTCCACCGGGTTGGTGGTCCTGGCGGCCCACTACGACAGCACCTTTGGCACCCCGGGTGCGGCTGATGACAAGGCCTCGGTCGCGGCCATGCTGGAGACGGCACGGGCGCTCGCTAACGCTGGGCCCTTGCGCAATGACGTCGTCATGATCTTCACCGACGGTGAAGAAGCGGGGCTGCTCGGCGCATCATCGTTCGTTGCGGAGCATCCACTGGCCGACCGGGGCGGAGTGGTACTGAACTGGGAGGCCACCGGCAACGCCGGCCCATCGGTGATGTTCGAGACCTCGTCGGGAAACGCGGAGTTGATCAAGGAGCTTGCAGCCTCGGCACCGTACCCGGTCGGCGACTCTGCGCTGGCGGCGCTGTACCAGGCCGGAACTCAGAACACCGACTTCACGGTGTTTCGCAAGGCGGGCTTCCTGGGGCTCAACTTTGCATTCATTGACGGCGTGTCGGCATATCACCACGTCCGTGACACTGCCGCCAATCTGAATCCCGCCGGTCTGCAGCACATGGGCGCGAACATGCTCGGTCTCGCCCGCGGGCTGGCTGATCGTGATCTTGCTGCGCTGCGTTCGGATCATGACTCCGTCTTCTTCACCGTCTTCGGGCAGATGATCACCTATCCGATGTGGTGGGTCTGGCCGCTAGCCGGGCTCGGTCTTGCGGTCGTCATCGCGTTGGGAGTGCTGGCCCGCCGCCGTGAACTAGCGACGACGCCCCGGCTGCTCGCCGGCGCGGCCGCGGCCCTGCTGCCGATCATCGTGGCGCCATTGGCGGCGATCGGCTGGTGGCAGCTGCTGATCATGATTCGGCCTGGATACGGAAATCTCGCCATGGGTGACCCCTACCGTCCCGAGGTCTACCGTTGGGCGCTCGGGGCGCTCACCGTCACGATCTTGCTGGCGTGGTATCTGGCGCTGCGCCGCCGGATCGGCCCGGAATCCATGGCGATCGGAGCGTTGGCATGGCCCGCCGTCTTCGGTGTCGTCACCGCCGCCCTGCTCCCTGCCATGTCGTACTACGGTTCGCTGTCTGCGGTGGCTGCCGGAGCCGGCGCGCTGATCGCCCTGCTGGTCCGAGATCGACGATTCGGCTGGAGCGTGGTTGCGCTGACTGCGGGAGCAGTGCCCGGCACGGTGCTGCTGATCATGGGCGGCATCACGCTGGTCGGCGTACTCGGCATTGCCAACGGCGCAGCGGGGGTGTTCTTCTTCGTGCTCGCTGGGCTGCTGATATTGCCGCTGGTCGAGCTGGCCCTACCGACAGCGCGCCGGAAAAGCCTCCTCGTGCTCCTTGGAGCCGCAGTGATGACGCTGCTGCTTACTGGCATCGGGCTCGTGGTCGATCGTTTCGACCAAGATCATCCGCGGCAAGCCAATCTGCTGTATGCGATGGATGCCGACACACAGACGGCCATCTGGGCCAGCCAGAACCGCACACCGGACCCGTGGACAGCGAGGTACGCGCACACCTCGAACGGCGAGGCTGAACCTCCTCGTCCGTTGCCCTACGGGGTCACGCCAGCCTGGATTGGCCCGGCGGATGTTGTGGCCATGGATCCACCGCGGGTTGATTTGCTGGGATCCCGAAGCGACAGCGATGGCACCGAATTGAGAGTAAGGGTCGCATCGTCGAGGCGGGCCGACGTGATCACCATCCACGCCGATCGTCCGATCGAGACGACGACTATCGCCGTCGACGGCCTACCGCCGGTCACAGCCTCGCCGAGCTATCCCAACGCCGCCGGCGAACGTACGTGGCCATACGAGCTGCGCTTTTATGACCCTCCGCCGAACGGATTCACCGTGACACTGCGTCTGCGAGGCAGCGTCCCGCAGTTGTACGTCAGTGACTACACCGTCGGCTTGGAGCAGTTGCCGGGATTTGCTCCTAGACCACCCGCGCTGGATCGGTCGCCCTACCACACCTCTGACATCGTCGTCGTCGGCCGAACGTTCCGCCCGTGAGTGCCGTAACCGCCTAGAGCTTCTGGGGCTCGGTGCGCGCTTCGAAGTCGTCAGACAGCTGTTCGCCGGGAAGGAACCAGCTGCCCACCACCTGAACACTGAGCTCAGTGGCCCCGTCGGGAACCACGAGCGGCACCGAGATGGCGCCCACGATCCCGGGCGCAATGGTCGCGCGCTGGCGTATGCCGCCGAGTCCCTCGGCGTCGGGCGTCATGAATCCCATCGACAGTTCAGGAAGCGGAGTCGACGACACCGGTGCCCCGATAGCACTGAAGTGGACAACGCACTCATCGAGATCGAGCTCGAATTCGACCGGCTGGGAGCCACCTCCGAGGACGCCGAGCGCAAGCGTCTGAGGGAGCGGCGGCACCGCGCCCACTGGACGGGCAAAGAACTGAGCCACCGCCAACGGCGAGGCGAGGAGCCGCTGCGCCACCCGCTCGGCCGCGATGCCCACCGCCGCCAATAGCGGGTCCTGAACTACAACATCCACCTCGACGTCTGGTCCGGCCGCGGTTAACTCGCGTACCTCGGCCTCTTCGACCTCACCCTCGTAGGTCCCCACAGTGTCGCTCAAGGAGCGAGGACGGAGCACATCAAGCCTGGCGTGGCCGTCATCGCTCACCATCAATCGCTCGTCAATCGAGCTGGGCGGCGGCCTACGCCAGCGCACGGTGACCAAGGTTGCCATCTACTTCCCCACATCCACGGCAAACCTGTCCTCCCGAGGTACTTTCCGCAGCTTGGCGGTGAAAGCCTCCACCATGCCCCTGGAATTGATCAGCCGAACGATTGAGGCGTTCGAGGAGCCCATCAAACCTTGCGCACTAAGCCCATCAAACCCTGCGCACTATATGTCACGATCTGGTCGGGTGCTGACCCGCCGCCCCGGTCGGGTCACGCCGGCGCGGAGGTCAGCGCTGGGTCCAGAAGGGCCGGGTGATCTGCCTCGCCTTGAGATCAAGGTTTGTCAAGACCTCGCCGTCGCTCACTCGCGTCAACCACAGGTCGAAGGTGCTGCCGGGTCCACCGAAAGCGGACTTCCGGTTGGAGATGATCAGTAGGTTCTTGCTGTCGGGCGACCAGACTGGCTTGAAATCGGCGGCCGGGGTCGTGGCAACCGCGCGGGCAGCAGTCCCATCAGCGTTCATCACGAAAATGTCCTCATTCGTGCCGCCCCCCGAGTTCGGAACCTTCCGTCGGAAGGCAATCTGATTTCCATCCGACGACCAAGCCGGGTCGGCATCGACGCCGTCCGCGGAATCGGTTAGCTGCTTGGGGTTACCAGTTCCGATCATGGGCAGCGTATAGATTCCGCCGCCCTCGAGATTGGGATTGTCGCTCGCCCAATAGAGGACGGTTTGACCGTCAGGTGAAATGCCGGCGTCGCCGATCTTGGTCTTTTCCGCGTCCAGCCGACGGATCAACTTGCCGTCCATCCCCACGACCAGCAAACCGGACCTGTTCTTGCTGAGCTGGCATGTGATCAAGATGACATTGGGGTCGGTCAGACTCCAGGACGCGTGCGCCACGTTCTCACAGCCAGCGGGATCGCGATTGAACAGCTCCCGGTCGCCAGAGCCGTCGGCGGCCATGACCCGCAGCTTGCCGGCGTTCGCGTAAATGATCGTATTGCGGCTTGCTTGCATGATCGGATTCGAGTTGCCGCCCTCGGGGGTCGGCAGCTCGACCTGTTTGATCTTGCCCCCGGTGTCGACCAGGTACAGGGGTCTGTCAGGTCCGCCGTCGAATCGCATCGGGACGATGACCTCACTCTCCGGAATTGCCGCCGACGACGGCAACTTCTGCACGGGGCTGGAGGTGGGACTACCGCTTGCGCTTGGAGTCGATGACGGGCTGGCGCTTGCGGTCGGCGATTGTCCCGCCGGACTGACCGACGGGAAGATGCTCGGCGAGGCCGCGGTGCTGCGAGGTTCACCCCTCCCAGAGATCAGGAACCCCACGCCGACCGCCACGCCCACTAGCACCAGGGTTCCCGCGATGATCGAGGCCAACTTGCCCCGGAACCCGCCTGATCCTTCACCACCCGGCCCTGGAGGGTAGCCGCCTGGCCCGCCCAGGCCGCCTGCACCGTAGGCCTGGGTCGGAGGTGCCCCCGGTGGATAGCCGGGGCTGCCAGGTTCGCCCGGCCCTGGCGGATCCTGACCTGGCGGGTCTTGCCCGGGTGAGGGAGCGTCGGCCGGGAAAACCGCCAAGTGGGTCTGCTGCGAGCGGGCACCGAGGCTGACCAATTGCACTGGCGCGCCATCGACAGCGACCGACGCGATGGTGTCCGTCGTACCGATGCCGATGTCGATGCCTAGCCGATTCGCCATATCTGCTTCTCTTGGTCACCCGGTCGGCTCATCGTAAAGCGCCTATGCCGACAGGAGTGGTTTCGTGATCAGACGGATACAAGGCTCAGCCGGCTTGCACCAACATGCGATTGCGTACATGAGCGGGCTTCACGGAAGGCGAGTTCTCTGGCCGATTGGGGCAGCGATCGCCGACGTAGGCTCCCTTTTGTGGCGATCGGGACACTCGTCAACCCGCGCGTCAGCGTGGCCAGAGCGGTGCGGGAGCGCATATCCGGCGACTTCGAGGCCCAGCATGCCGAGATTTGGCGCGACGGCGAGCGGTGGTTCACCGAACAGGATGCGATCTGGCGCGTACACGGCGATACCTCGGTGTTCATCGCTGCAATCCGTGCGCTATTGCTGCAGTCGCTCCATCCGGTAGCAATGCAAGCAGTCGCCGAGCACGCAGGCTTCGAGGCGGATTTCTGGGGACGACTTCAGCGCACCACCAGGTATATCGCGTTGACCACCTACGGCACGGTGCATGATGCGGAGCGCGCAATTGCAGCAGTCCGAGCGGTCCATCGTCGGGTGACTGGTACCACGCCGGATGGCAGGCCGTACTCAGCCGATGACCCGCATCTGCTGATGTGGGTCCACGTTGCCGAGGTGGAGAGTTTTCTGTCGGCCTATCGGGCTTTCGGTGCCGAGAAGCTGACCGCAGCTGAAGCGGACGAGTACGTACGCCAGGCCGGCTCCATTGCTGCACGGCTGGGCGTAATCGAGCCTCCGCGCAGCGTGATGGAGCTGACCGACGTCATGGAGAGTTACCGGCCAGAGCTCTGCGGATCAGGTCATGCCCGACGCGCGAGCAACCTGCTCCTGATACAGCCACCGTTCGCCGGCCTGGCTCGCGCCGGCTATCACATGCTGGCCGCTGGCGCCGTCTCGACCCTGCCGGCATGGGCTCGAGTTGAGCTGAGGCTACCGACGCTTCCAGTAACCGAACGCGTCGTGATGAGACCGCTGGCCCGCTCCGCTATGCAAGTGTTGCGCTGGGCCCTTGAGCCACCACCCGCCGACTTGTCAGAGCCCAATTGACCTATCACTCAACTGGACTCTGACAACTGGGCGTCTACGGGTGCCCGACAGGGCGGCGACTCCCGCGTACGACATCAGCACCGGAGCTCGGTGCGCCACTACGGTAGAGCCCGCGGAGCCGTCGGCGCGGCTTCTTGGAAGGAGTGCCAGGATGAGCGTCACCATTGACGGCCCGGCCGACTTCCCGGCGCTGTTTCGCAGCGCGGACCGGGAGTCGCAGCGAGCACAGCGGTCCTACCTGAGGTCGCTCAGAGTGCGCCTCGGTGCTCTGCTCGTCGCGGCGTTCGGTGGCGCGCTCACCCTGACTATTGCGGGTCGCTTTCAGGTTGGTGGCGGTCTGGCCTTTCTCGCCTTCGCTTGCGCGCTGGGCGCCGAGCTCTTTCTCGCCACGACAAGCCCGCTCACAGCGTGGTACGAGGGCCGGGCCGCAGCGGAGTCGGCCAAGACGCTCGCCTGGCGTTACATGGTGCGCGCCGCGCCCTTTGAGGTGAACGCCCCTGACGTCGACAAGCAGTTCCTTGCCCAGACCTACTCGCTGCTACAAGACCTTCGGTCAATCTCATTGGGGACAGAAGAACCCGGTGCACACCAGATCAGCGACAAGATGCGCCAGGTCCGCGCTCTCGACTTCAATGAGCGTCGGCAGATGTACCTCGCCGACCGGATTGCCGACCAGCAATGCTGGTACTCCGAGAAGGCGCGGTGGAACGATCGGCGAGCTCGCGGCTGGGTGCTCGTCAGCATTGTGCTCGAAATCGCGGGCATTATCGGCGGCGCGCTCAAAGCGTTCGGCTGGATCAGCTTCGACCTGCTCGGCTTCCTTGCCGCATCGGCCGGGGGGGTCATGGCTTGGATAGAGGCGAAGCAACACCGCAACCTGGCGACGGCGTATGGCATCGCGAGTCAAGAGCTCGCCTCAATCGCGGATGAGCTTCCGACGTTGAACAGCGAGGAACGTTGGGCCGCCTTCGTAGCCCAGGCCGAAGAGGCGATCTCCCGCGAGCACACTCTCTGGCGGGCGTCACGCGGGCTGTCCGACCGCTTCAGACGCAAAGAAGGCTGAACCTTGACCCGAGCCATACAGGGACTCGGGTTGGAGTGGGCGGTCGTCGACTCGGCGGAAATATGTGCCAGACGTGATTCCGCTTGCCGACGTCGGCGACCTGGCTCCTAGGCTTACAGCAGGCGTGCGGGTGAGCGGATGTGGTCAGTATGGAGAAAGGCGAGGCGGGGCGGGTCTTCATCAGCTATCGACGCCAGGAGACGGCGTGGCCGGCGCGACAGCTTTACGACGTGCTGGTAGCTGAGCTGGGGGCTGACCGGGTCTTCAAGGATGTCGACAACATCGAGCCGGGTGACGACTTCGTCGAACGAATCCAGTCGGCAGTGGGCTCCTGCGAGGTGCTACTCGCCCTGATCGGGCCCCAGTGGCTCACGATCACCGATGCCACGGGAGCGAGACGCCTCGATGACCCAGAGGACTTCGTTCGGCTCGAGGTTGAGACCGCCCTGAATCGAGACGACGTTCGGGTCATTCCCATTCTCGTCGACAACGCCAAGATGCCGACGCCTCAGGAATTGCCAGAAGGGCCTGGCGGCCTTGACCCGTCGACAGGCGGTCGAGATAGACCCGGTCAACTTTGACACTCGTCGACTTTTGAGGGTGCTGAACGACACGCTGAACGACGTCCGCGGCGAGCCAGCCGGGCCGTCGATATCCGGTTCCGGCGTAGGGGTCCGGCCACCTGAGACAACACCGCCCGTACCTCAGGTCGAATCCGCGGCCGCGGTCTAGACGAGCGATGAGGCCACCCTCCGCGCCTGCCGGACCCGGAAGCGATCGAGCGACGGTCCGAAGACGAACGGGCATGTTGGTGGCCATCGCTACCTCGATCGTTTTGCTGGGACGGTTGGCGTCGCTGGGTGGTACTTCACGCGCGATCCTGGCCAACGCACTGCGACGCCTCGCCTGGGCAACTCCCCATCCGCCTCGAATCCGCCTTCCGCCACCACCGCACCGTCCGGCAGTCCGTCGAAGACCTCGACGGCTGACGACCAACCGGTTCGGACATCCTCGCTCACCGCGGCGGCGACGAGAAGTATCCGTTGCAGACCTTTGAGTCCCTCACCTCGGCGGCCGATGACGGCTTCGCGGTGGAAACTGACGTGCGCTGGACCAGCGACAACCGTGCGGTGATTATCCACGACGCCGCGGCGACCCAAGGATTGCGGTGCGATCGGCCTTACCAAGTGTCCGAGACGACATGGAAAGTGCTCAGCGAGCACTGCCGATCATTTACGAAGAATGGGAAGTCTTATCCGCCTGTCGACGTACGCAAATGCGATGGAGGGCCTGGCGGGCTACAGCTCATGGGTCTACGTCGAGGTCAAGGTTGACCAGAACGCTGCGCAAAACGAGAGTTCATCGACGTTATCCGCAGCAACGGGCTGAGTGACCGCACCGTCGTCACCTCAAACGACCTGGACCGGCTGGCGGAGATCGAAAAGCTGGCACCCGACCTTCCCCGCATGCTCTTCGTTGGTGAGAAGGTTCCCGTAAGCCAATTGGCTGACGAGAAGTTGTGGGCGGTCGCAGTGAACCATGAGGTTGCATCGAAAGGCTACGTAACCGAGCTGAAGAAGGCCGGAATCATCGTCATTGTCTGGACCGTGAATGAGGAACAGGCATGGGAAAGGCCAGGTCGGTCGGTGCCGACAAAGTGCTGACCGATAAGCCAAGTGCTTACGCCGAATGGCTGGGTAAGCAATGAGCTGCATAGACCGGGTTCTGCTGCCGCCGTCTGCAGCGTCGGAATCGCGCGCCGCCGCACGACGCGGCGATTCCACGCCGATACCGTAGCCGCAGCGGCGTACGGCTGGTTAGTCCTTGCGTTCGGCAGCTTCTTCGCTGGAGGTGGTGTCTTTCTGCGAGGCTCCGCTGCTGAGGGCTTTCTCCAGCCGCGCAACGGCTGCCTGCATATTCTCGGCTCCCTCCAACCATTGCCGATGCTCGAGCGATAGCTGGTCCTGCACCGCGGAGACGTACTCACCGAGCACCGACGCGGATCCGGCGGCGATGCCGAGTCGCACGTCGTCGAGACGCTCGCGTAAGCCCTGCAGTGCCTGAGCGGTGTTGTCATAGCGCTCAGCGTTCCTGCGATCTTGGTTGAGGGATTCGCGGGCGGCGGCGAACGCTTGGAGCGCGGCGCCGAACACCGCAAGCGAACCGAGTGCGGCCCATTCGCTCTGCAGCGCACCGAGTACTCCGGCCGCGCCTGAGGCAATTGCCGCCACCATGACGGATCCCGCCGAAATGTTAAGGGTCCGTTCGGCCGAGTTGCGGTGCCCCGATCGACGGGTTTTGTAGTAGGCGAGCTGAAGATCTAGCTGATAACGGCGAAAATACTCCAACTTAAGCAGCTCGAGCTGTAGATCGAGCGGCCCTACTGAGGAGTTCACGATGTAACTGAAGTAGGACAACCGCTTGGTCTCTGCCCGTGCGCGCGCCGTCATCCAGTCCTCGAGGAGCCGACCCTCCTTCACCCGAAACAGCGACATCGACGCGATCCCGCCGGTTGCGACACCAGTAAGAGCCAGCGCGATGAGTATTGTCTGCGTCAATCCGCCCAATCTGCCCGCAAGCAGTGCTACGGCCATCAGCAGCGCGCTCACCGTCGCCGTAGCGAGGACGGCACGGTTGGCCCGGATTACCCATCGCTTGAACGTTCGCTCTGCGATAAGCGCTTCAGTGTCAGCTTCCCCGTACTGCCGCGCCAGCTCTACGGGGGCGCTGCGGGTCAGTAGCGCGGCAAGCTGAGGCGCCGAGGTGCTCAGCTGCTCGGCGTGCTCGACAGGCGATAATGCGTAATCACCAGGGCTGCGGTTGCCGATGATTCCAGCTGCATCCGACATGATCGTCATTCCGCGCTCTCGACACGTTCGTGGCTTGTCACCTCACGGTGAACCTGATCATCCTCTGCCGCCGCGCACGTCATGGGGAACATCGTGGCGGGCGCCAGCCGCTGATGCAAAGCTTCCATGTCATCTCGCTGAATGGGTTGGACTCACGCCCTGCATGACAGTGACCGCAAGCTCAGCGGCAGTTGAGGCCGCCGGCCGGAACTCGTCCGGAGTCGATGCCACCCGGCGATGGCGCCCATGCAATAAGGCACCAGTAGCGATGAAGCGGCAAAGCCGGCCCCGAAAATCGGCGCATCGCCTGGGGATGGGACTACTTCAGCAAAGACCGCGTCACAGCGATTGTGGACCGAGCAGACGACGCCCCGGATCGACTGGGAAGACGATGACGAGGGAGGACGTCCAGAGTTCGACTCCGGGCGCGGGGTCACCCCGATTGGGTGAGGACAGGCTCCGCGTTGATTCCTAGCGTGGTCTGAGGGACAGGAGATAGCCCGTCCTGCATCCGGGGTGCTAGTTCTTCCGACATGATCAGGAGGTCGGCGATGGTGGGACGGGACGGCTCAGCGGGATCCGAACAGCAGCAAGCCGATGTATTCGTGATCTTCGGTATCACGGGCGACTTGGCGAGGGTCATGACATTCCGCTCGCTCTACCGGCTGGAAAAACGAGAGCTGCTGCAATGCCCGATCGTCGGGGTTGCCGCAAGCGACTGGACCATTGATCAACTCGTGGAACGCGCCCGCGAGTCGATCACAGGAACTGGGGAACAGCTCGACGAAGACGTGTTCAAGCGGTTCGCTGCGCGACTGTCCTACGTGTCAGGCGACTTTGCCGATGCCGCGACCTACCATCGCGTCGGCGCGGCGATCAAAGACGCCAAATGTCCAGTGTTCTATCTCGAGATCCCGCCGTTCCTCTTCGCGACCGCTGTCAAAGGACTCGCCGGGGCGGGCCTCACCAAGACCGGGCGCGTCGTGGTTGAGAAGCCGTTCGGCCACGACCTGGCCTCGGCTCGCGCCTTGGCCGACGAACTCCACCAGTACATCGACGAATCGCAGCTGTACCGGATTGATCACTACCTCGGGAAGATGGGGCTCGAGGAAATCCTGTACTTGCGGTTCGCCAACACCATGCTCGAGCCCGTCTGGAACCGGAACTACGTCAAGTGTGTGCAGATCACCATGGCGCAGACCTTCGGCGTCGAGGAGCGTGGCCACTTTTACGACCCGGTCGGCGCCCTGCGTGACGTAGTGGTGAACCACCTGATGCAGGTCGTCGCGGCTCTGGCGATGGAGCCGCCCGCAGGCGGTGACCCCGCAACGCTGAGCAACGCCAAGGTGGCGCTCTTCAAGGCCACGCTCGCGGCCGATCCATCGGCGTACGTCCGCGGTCAGTACGAGGGTTACCGCACCATCGACGGGGTTGCCCCTGACTCCACGACTGAGACCTATTCCGCACTCCGACTAGAGATCGACAACTGGCGCTGGTCGGGCGTGCCGTTCTTCATCCGCGCGGGCAAACGCCTGCCCGTGACACAGACTGAGGTGCGACTCATCTTCAAACAACCGCCGCGGCTGGGCTTTGGTCGTTGGGGGAATCGTGCTGCGGAGCCGGATCATCTCGTGGTCCGACTGGATCCTTCGACTGGTCTCCGCATTGTCCTCGAGGCGCGCCGGGCGGAAAGCATGCAGCCGGAGTCGATCACCTTGGACATGACATTTGCCGAAGAGGGCGGTGAGGGACCGACGCCGTACGAGGTGTTGCTCCGCGCTGCGATGATGGGCCAGGCCACCCGGTTCACCAGGCAGGACGGCGTCGAGGAGACCTGGCGGATCATGCAGCCGCTGCTAGACCAGCCACCAGATGTCCACTCCTACAGCCCCGGTTCATGGGGGCCATCCTCTGCGGACGGCCTAGTCGCCGAGTGTGGCGGCTGGCAGGACCCATGGGTGCCGTCATGACGGCCAGGTCGGCCGCAACCACGGCACTCGACCAGTAGAAGGAGCATCAACTATGCCGAAAGTGTTTGGCCTGCACGAAATCGAGTTACGCGCTGGTGTCACGCCAGAGGAGTACGAGCAGTTCTTCACCGAAGAGCTCGCACCCTTGCCGGAACTTCAGGGCTGGAAGAGTTATCTTCTTAAAGCCGATCGAGGCGAGCGGGCCGGAAAATTCCTTCTACTATTCGAGATCGAGAGCATCGAGGCCCGTAATCGGTATTTCCCCAGACCGGATGAGGCATCGGAAGAGGTCCAGCAGTACCTGGAACAAAATCCCGCAGCCGCCGCGGCCTGGGAGAAAGACGACGCCTTCAGATCCGCGGACATATCGACTGACTACATCGTGGTTGGCGATTAACAGCGTCTATCAAACAAAGCCGCACGCTCGCGAGATAGAGCGGGTTGGGTAGTACAGCATCAGCTCAAGACATCAGCCCGTGCTCATGGGCGTACGCAGCCGCTGCCGTCCGGGACGGCACAGCCAACTTGGTGAAGATATTGCTCAAGTGACGCTCGACTGTTTTTTGACTTAGCACCAGGGCCCGCGCAATGTCGGGATTGCTCCGTCCCTCGGCTACCAGTTTCAGCACTTCTACTTCCCGCTCAGTGAGACCGCCGGGCCGCGCCCGGTGCAGCAGCCTGTCGACCTCATCTACCGCCGGGGCTGCGCCTAGTTCGGCAAAGCTGCCTCGGGCAACCGCAAGCTCCGATCGTGCCGAATCCTCATCACCTAGTTCGCGTAGAGCACGCGCGACCAGAACTCGAGCCCTCGCAGTCTCGTACGGCGATCCAATCTCGCTCCAGAGTCGACACGACTCACGAGCCGGGTGGAGCGCCTCCCCCAGCTCCCCGGATGCCAGCTCGACCGCGGCGGCCGCGTACGCCGCCGCCGCCTGGAGCGCGGAATTGCCGAACGCCGACGCAATGCCGGACAGCTCCTCGGAGTATTGCCGGGCCTCCACCGAAAGTTGTGCCGCAACCATCGCCTGCACGGCAGCGGGAAGCAACCATGACCGCTGCACCGGCCCTTGCGCCTCGGCCAGCAATCGGCGTACCGCCGGAATCGCCGCTGCGGTCCGGCCGCGGGCCAGCCAGGCCAACAACAGCCCCGGCTGTGGCTCGTGGCCGAGCTCGGCTGCCTGCCGGTACGCCGCCTCAGCCTCGTCGAGCTTGCCCCGGATGCGCAGCACGTCGCCCTGCTCGGCGAGGGCACGTCCGGCCGGTGCAATCGTCCCCTCCGCCTGGTACCGGCGCTGGGCGAGGACAAATTCGGCAAGTGCCTCGTCGTACGCCCCTCGTAGCCGCATGATCTGGCCACGGTGCAGCGAGCATTGTCCGGTGAACGGAACGAGGCCGGGCTGCGCGTCGCACCAGCGCGTCAAGGCGATAGTCCACGAGGCTGCACGCGAGAAATCCGACAGTTCCTGGCACGCCTCGATCATGGAGCAGTAGACGCTTCCGGCGATGATCGGCGAGACCTCACCAGCCGAGATCGCCGACCATCGCCTCATCGAGCAGCGCCAGCCCTTCACGGACCCGGCCGGAGTAGATCATGATCCGGCCCTGGCAATTCAACCCTTGAGCGACCAGGTCGGCGTCCTGAAAGCGGCGACCGGTCTGAACCACCCGAGCGGCTGTCTCCTCGGCCCTGGCGAAGTCACCACGGAAGAGGTGCTGGAAGAACTCGTGGATGAGCAAGTAGCCACGTTCGACGATGTCTTCGGGTTGGGTCTCGAGAAGGCGTTCGGCTCGAGCGACCCAGCCGCCTCCGACCGCCATCTCGCCACGGGTGTTGAGCACGAAGCCAAGCCAGAAGGCGAAGCGCACGGCACCTAGCGCATCACCGTTCTTGATTCTGTCTTGGTAGCC
The DNA here is from genome assembly GCA_963734005.1 of uncultured Actinomycetota bacterium. GTDB lineage: Bacteria > Actinomycetota > Actinomycetes > Propionibacteriales > Propionibacteriaceae > Microlunatus. The sequence continues at coordinate 214,145 of CAVTFS010000020.1, read as the reverse complement.
GGCCTGCAGTGCCCGGACGGCCTCGTCAGCATCACCGATGAGAAAAGCAGCGGTCGCAAGATCCATCGTGTCAGCAACGCTGAGGTCGCCGGCAGTCCGCAGCCGCTCGAAGGCGAGCGCCCAGTCGCGACGCTCGAATGCCTCGCGCGCTTGCCGCAACTGGTCGATGGTCAGATCCCGTTCGACGCCCATTGCGCAGCCTCCCGCTCAGAGGTTACGCGCTATGACGCGGTCCGCCTCCGGCGCATGCAGGAGCTTTCCGTGAAGAGCCCAGACGCAGGGGCTCGCGCGTGCGACGCACTCGCTTCACCGAAAGCGACGAAGAAGCCGGAATCCGCGGACCGTGTCAGAGCGCCATGCATAGCGCGCCAAACGACTCAGGCTGCGAGCGAGAATGACCTCCCGACCCTCGTGCCGATCTGCTTCGCGACGTAGGCAGCATCTCTGCCAACTCCTGGCAATACCGTTGAGGCGGCCGCGTACTGGAACGCGAGCCCGCAGAAGAACAGCCCCGGAGCGGCCGACACCACGCCGCGCATCTCCCGCGGCCAGCCATCAGCCCCGAAGATCGGCAAGTCGATCCAGTCGAACACCTGGCAGAAGCCGGTGCACCACACCACATTCGCCACGTCGAGCGCTCCGACGCCGTCGAGCACCGGTCGCCCGTCGTGAACGCCAGTCACCCGCCCCAGGACTCGGTCCACACCGCGTGCTTGCAGATCGGTCCGCTTCACCCGCAACATCGGTAGGCCGTGGAACCGGACCTCCGTCCATCGCTTTGCGGCCTATGGGCGTGCGCCGGGTGATCACGTGCTTGCCAAGAAACCAATGACCGGCAAGACCACCCGCGCGCTCCAATGGTCGAGCCGTACCGGCACCTGACCGGGGTCGCGACCGGCCAGGACGGTCGGATGGGTGGATGCAACCTCGAACGCGATGTCGGTGCCAGAGTGCGAAGCGCCGACCACGAGCACCGAGCCAGGCTTGAGCTGCGCCGGCCTGCGGTACTCACTGGAGTGCAGCTGTCGAATCGACGGGTCGAGATCCAAGGCGAAGTCAGGAATGCTCGGGGTGCGGCCGAACGTCCCGGTCGCAACGACGACGTTATCGGCGACGATGCTGTCAGCTCCGAGCCGGAGCAGGTACTTCCCATCGCCGACTTGCAGCCGGTCGACGTAGGCGAGTGTTCGGACCGGGAGGGAGAACCGTTCGGCGTACGAGGCGAGGTAGTCGGCGACCTCGTCCTTGGTCGGATAGGACCATCGCGGACCGGGGAACGGCATCCCTGGCAGGCCGTTGGCGCTGCCGGGGTAAAGAGGCGCAGCGAGTCCCAGTGGGCGCGCCAGTTGTCGCCGACGTGGGAGTTGGCGTCGAGGATCAAGCAGGGGCGTCCTCGCTGCTGCAGGTGGTACGCGGTCGCAAGGCCGGCCTGGCCAGCGCCGATGATCGCGGTTTCGATGTGTTCGATGGTCATGGGGACCTCCGGGGGAGAATGTGCTGCCGTGGGAGTGGGACGAGCCGCTGGCGTAACGCAAATGCCAGAGGAGCATCAGTCCCGAAGTGACGACGTAGAAGGTGTGCAACGCCCAGATCGGGCCAGCTGGCAGCTGAACCACATAGATGCTGTGCACCGCATTGCCAACATTGGCCAGGACGAGGTTGCCGCGACTGTAGGAACGGAGCTCCTTGGTTCGCGCCGCCTTGATCAGCATGGGTAGCGTGCTCGCGGCGAAGAGAACGGTGGATACCGTTCCCGCCAGAACCGCCACGCTTAACATGCTGGCGACGCTACGGAGGAAGAGCGTCGGCCCGCGTCGGGTCAGATACCCAACTCGCGGATAGTCGTCGTGGGTGAATTCCCTTAGGAAGTCTCGCAACGCGCCCCAACATCAGAGCCACTAGCGTCGCAAGTCGCTCTGCATTCCCACGACGTCGTGCGACTCCTGAAGCCACGCTCTGAGTTCGTTGTCGAGATCCGCTTCAGTCCGAACATCACCGAGGGTGTAGAGCATGGCAACGTACTTTCGAGCAAGATCAAGTACGGCCGGCTCTGAGGTGGGAAACAAGCCTTCGAGGGTATAGGTCCCACATGAGTGCCAGAGATTCCTGGTTACCAACCGTGCTCCGCATCGTGGGCAGATGCTGATAACGGGAAGTCCGTCATCGGCTTCGGCGCGTCCCACAAACAGCCCTCCTACCGAGAGATCCTCGGGCCTTGCTCGTCACAAACAAGTTTTTACGGCCCTCAGCTGCTGTGGAAGGCTAGCGAGATGACCGAACCTCAGCGAGTACGCAAGGTCGTGTCGACCGTCCTGCCGACCGCCCACGGCACCTTCCAGATGCACGGGTACGCGGTCGAGCCGGGCCGCGAGCATGTGGCGCTGGTGCTGGGCGATCTCGACCACGCTGGGAGCAACGGCGATGTTCCCCTCGTCCGTGTGCACTCCGAGTGCCTCACCGGCGATGCGTTCGGATCCTGGCGCTGCGACTGTGGCGAGCAGCTCGACGCCGCGATGCGCGAGATTGGCCGTGAGGGTCTGGGCGTAGTGATCTACCTACGCGGCCACGAAGGCCGAGGCATCGGTCTGCACGCCAAGCTGCATGCGTACGCGTTGCAGGATGCCGGCCTCGACACGGTCGACGCCAACCTGCGACTGGGACTCCCCATCGATGCCCGCGACTACGGCGTGGCCGCCGCCATACTGAGTGATCTTGGTATCCGGAGGATTCGGCTTCTGTCGGCGAACCCCGACAAGAGCGCTCGGCTTGGTGATCTTGGCATCGAGGTGACCGCCAGGCTTCCGCTGCCGGTGACCGAACGCGCTGAGAACGCCTCGTATCTGGCCACCAAGCGCAAACGGATGGGTCACGACAGCGCCCCCAGACTGCCCGAGGTGTGGAGTGAGCTGCTGCAGGGCAGAGTGCCCACGCGTGCCGGGGCCGGGCACGAAGCGCTTTTGCTCGATCGCTACGGGTCGCTTGTCGCTGCCGGCCCAACGATCACGATCGCCCAGCTGGCTCAGAGCATCGACGGCTTCATCGCATCGAGAACCGGCGACGCCAACTACGTCTCGGGCGCCGAGGACCGCGAGCATCTGCACCGGCTACGCGCTCTGGTGGATGCCGTCGTTGTCGGAGCCCAGACGGTCACCGCGGACGATCCCCAGCTGACGACGCGTACGGTGCCCGGGCCTTCTCCGGTCCGCGTGATCATCGACCCGCAGGGACGTGTCCCTAGGGACGCCCGGGTGCTGAGCGACGGTCGCGTCAAAACCCTGTGGTGCATAGCGAGTGGATCTGAGGCGCCACCGAAGCCAGCCGCGCACGTCGAACTCGTCACCCTCGAGCTCGTGGCAGGGCGGTTTCCGCCCCAGGCTCTGCTCGACATGCTGCGGGCGCGCGGTTTGGGACGCGTACTGATCGAGGGCGGCGGCCGGACTGTCTCAGATTTCTTGGCCGCGGGTGTACTCGACCGGCTCTACCTGACGACTGCCCCGATCTTGGTTGGGGATGGGATTCCCGGCGTCCGGTTCGCGGGCGCCGATCTGCTCGCGGATGCCATTACCGCTTCGGTACAGCGGTTCAGCCTGGGCGCCGACATCTGCACGGTCTTCGACTTTGCGGCGGCTCGCGAACCATCCTCCCGGCAGGGCCAGGACGTCACGATGTCCAACCTCAATCCGGAGGATCCCGAGCGCGAACTGGGAGCGTCTTAGCTCCAACCAGCCGGTCGCCACCGACGCAAGGCTGGGATTCTGGGCTACCGCGGCATCGAGCCGCTCCTGGAGAAGCTGTTCGACAAAGGCCCAGTCACTGGAAGCGGTCAACCGCCAGGGTGTCTCCTGGGTGCGTACGGTGAATCCGCCTGCGCACAAGGCATTGACGGCCAGGGTGGTGGCATCCGGACCGGCCCGGCCGGCGCGCCGCTGATGATCATTGAATGCATCGAGGAACAGCTCGTCGTACGGATCGGCTGGGCCGATGTTCAGGGCGCCGGTGACGGTAAGGCTGAAAAGCGCCGGCACCTGGTTCTCAATCACGGCGCGGCATACAGCGTCGATCTGGTCGGTGGTCAGAACATCGAGCAGGGCAGAGCAGGTGACAAGGTGCCGATCGCTCCTGCGGTTGGCCAGGAGCCCCCAGAGCACCGGCTCCACGCTGCCGTCGATGATCATCGTGTCGTCAGGAAGTGGCAGTGATCGGCTGATAGCAGGATCGTGATCAAGATGGACCCAGCGCTGCACGAACGGAAGGCGCGGGGCCAGCCAGCGTTGGTTGGCACCCGTCCCGGCACCGAGGTCGATGATCTCCAAGACGCCGCCGAGACCACAGCTGTCGATCAGGTAGTTGATCAACTCGGGGAGGAGGCTGCCGTGGGTGGCGGCACGGGCGGAGGTGTCGGCGGCGGCGCGGGCGGAGAGCCAGGCTGGGTCGACAGCGGTTTGTGCAGGCGATACAGGTAGTCGAGTACCGCCTGCGCCGTCTGCTGCCACCCGGGCAGGGTATCTCGTCGGGCCAGCGCCGCCTGCCGCCAAGCGCGCCGCAGCATTGGTTCGGTCAGCCACCTGCGTAGCACCGCTGCCAGGCTTGCCGAGTCACCGGCTGGGACGGACGTGCCGGGTGTCGCAGTGGCGTGCTTGGTCGCCCCTTCCTGGAGCGCCTCAATCGCGCCTGTGCCAGCTGAGACGACTGCGGGGATACCGCGAGCCAGCGCCTCGACGACGACCAGGCCGTACGTCTCGATCCGGGACGGCAGCACCAGCAGATCAGCGGCATCCCATTTCTGATCAAGCACCGAGCCGGCCAGCGCCCCGGGCACCGAGATCCGATCCGCCATCCCGGCTGCCACGATCTCGGCCCGTAGCCGAGCGGCGTAGCCCGGATCAGGTTGGTCGGAACCGATCAGCTCAGCTGTCCAGGCCAGGTCCGCCAGCTGCGCCAGCGCGTGTACGAGCGTGAGCTGATCTTTGGTCGGCGTCAGCGATGCGACGCTCAGAATGCACGGAGGTCCCGAATCCTGACTGCCCCGTGCCGCTGCTGCGGGCGTGACCCCGGGATCGCCACCCCAACATCGGACCGCCCGTATCGGCGGCTCAGCTCGACAGCCGACCACCGGCTCGAGCACAGCACCCCAGAAGCGGCCTGCACCGTCTTCGCCTCCAGCGCGGCGTACCGCTGGCGTTGCATGGGCTCTAGGCCCAATTCGTCGCTGATTGGCAGGTGGACCACGACGGTGACCGCGTGTCCGGAGTCGACAGCCGCCGCTACCACCTCAGGCGAGCCACATCCAACGATCCCGTCGACCAAGCAGGCAGGTTCTGCCCGCAAGGCGCGGGCGAGCTTCAGATGGCTGGATGCGTCGCCCTCCGGCCAAGGGCCGGCAAGCTGGTGTAGCCGCACGTTGACGCCAAGCGCGCGCAACTCGGCGACAAGAGCCCGGTTGTAGACATTGCCGCCGGTGGGATCGTCCCGGTCCCAGGTGACGAAACCTAGCCGTGCCGCTGCAGCCACCGGCATCTCAGTCCAGATTCATGGTGTACCCCGCCCACGCGTCGGGATGCTCGCGCAACGTCACATCCAACCTCGTGAGGCCACGATCGGGGAGTGAGGTTGCGACCCGCTCGGCGATCAGCCGTGCCACGGCCTCGGTTGTTGTGAGCGTGCCGGCGAGCTCCGGGTGCGTGTCGAGGTTGCGGTAATTCAGGTCGCTCAAGGCGAGCTTCAAAACGTCGGCAGCCTCGCCGATGTCGATCACGATCGATTCAGGGGTCAGCGTCTCGCGCCACAGCGTCAACTCGACCACGTACGTGGCGCCATGCAAGTTCTGAGCCGGACCGAACGCCGGATGGGGCAGGCTGTGGGCGATCATCACATGATCACGAACCGTCAGGTGGAACAAGATCAGGCCTCCTCGTCACCCGGGTAGTCGATCACCTGGCACAGTGTCTCGGGGTCGTCGTTGAAGATCATTTCCATGGTCTGGGGCAGGGCTCCGAACGGCGCATGCCCGGTAATGAAGACATCGAACACGGGATCTTTGAGCATCCGCATCGCAAGTGCCAGCCGGTCGCTCGTGCTTCGCCGGGATCGGCGGGCAGGTGCGACGGCGCCGACCTGGCTGGCCCGGATCGCCAGCCGCCGGGAATGGAATGCGGCACCGAGCGGCACCCGCGGCTGCGCCGTCCCGTACCAGGAGAGCTCGATCAATTCAGCCTCCTCTCCCAGCAACTGCAGGCTGCGGCCGATACCTGATTCGGTGGCTGAGCAATGGAAGACAAGATCATTGTCTCCTGCGGCATCGTTTGGGTGAACCAACTCGACACCCAACGCTGACGGCGAGCGCCGACCGTGCCGGGTTCACATCCACGAGCTGCAACCGGTCGAGTGGAAATCTCCGCAGCAGGGCAGCCAGTACGCCGCCCACCATGCCGGCGCCCACGACTGCGACGCGGTCACCGATCCGCGGCCCCGCATCCCAGAGCGCGTTAATGCCGGTCTCGACCGTGCCGGCCAGCACTGCGCGATCGCTCGGCACCTCATCGGGCACTCGGGTCAGCGCGCTCACCGGCACCACGTAACGATCTTGATGTGGGTGCAGGCAAAACACCCGGGCGCCCTTCAGATGATCCGGACCCTCCTCCACGACACCGACTGACAGGTATCCGTACTTGACGGGGCCCGGCCAGCTCCCGACCTGGAACGGGGCGCGCATAGATTCGCCGACCTCCGAGGGGATGCGGCCGGCGTGCACCAGCATCTCGGTGCCGCGGCTGATGCCGGAGCAGATGGTGCGTACCAGCGCCTCGCCGGCGCGTGGAGCCCTGGCAGCTTCGGTCCGCAGTACACCGTGCCGCGGCGCCATGGTCCAGTACGCGGTCCAGCGTTCCGTCGCCATCCCCGCATTCTCGCCCTCTTTCAGAGCTGCTGCCCGGCGTGCGAAGCGATAAGCGGCAGCCTGGAAATTAGCGCGGCGCTCGCAGCTGGTGGCGAGCCACGAGGTCCGGCACCTCGGTGAAATCGTAAGACAACCCGAAGCGCTCTGAGAGTCGGGCGAATACGGACTGATCCGGCCGGCCGCCGGCGGCCGCGGTTGCCTCGGCCAGCTCAATGAAATACTTCTCGAATCCTGCTGGGGTGATGATCTCGATCATCCGCGCCGGCTCGGCCGTGGCATTCCACATCGAGTGCAGTTCACCACGTGGCTTGACGATGTAGCCGCCCGCGCCGAGCGATACTTCACGACCATTGGACCGGAAACCTATCTCGCCCGAGATCACGCATGAAATCTCGTCCTCGCGGGTGTGGATGTGCGGCGGAATCAGGACTCCTGGGTCGAATGTGTGCTCGACGATCGAAATTCCGCCAGTTTCGGATGCGGCGAGCTTGACCGTCGCTGTAAAGCCCGGGACCAGGGTGACCTCGCGGCTGTCGGGCTGGACCACGGCGAGCCGAGCGGACGGTGCAGCGAACATGGCAACCTCCTGCATTTTCGTGAGTCACTACTGTATCGTCATTTATCATCATCGTCCGCTGTCGATCGAGTGTTGTCAATGGCTGAACAGGACCGTATCGCGAAAAAGCGTCGGTCCTATCAGTTGCGTGCCCGAGCCGACTCCATGGATCGGACCCGGGCACGGATTACTCATGCCGCGGTAGAGCTCCACGGAACCATCGGTCCTGCAGCTACCACGATGAGCGCCGTTGCCGAACGGGCGGGCGTCACCCGTGCAACGCTTTACCGCCACTTCCCGAACGAGGAGTCACTCTTCAAGGCATGCAGCGCTGAGTGGCGGAGTGCGAACCCCGCGACCGATCCGGCTGAATGGGCGGACATTCCTGATCCATACGATCGGCTCGCAGCGGCACTCCCTGCGCTCTACGGCTGGTACCGATCGTCGGAGGCGATGCGTGCCAACCTCCTCCGCGATCTTGCGGCTCTGCCGCGGGCAATTCGGACTGGTATCGAGTCCTATCAGCGGACCATCGCAGACGTGCTGGACGCCGGCTGGGCCCGCCGGTCCCGACTGCGCCGGGCGGCCATCGGCCACGCCGTAGCCTTTGAGACTTGGCAATCGCTAGCGCACGAGGACTTGACGGACACCGAGGCTGCCCAACTGATCATCGGGTTGATTTCGACCGCTGATCAGCCGTAGCAGGTACAGCCGCACAAGCGACCCACGCAACCAGCCGTCGGCAACCGCGCCCTTCAACAAATTAGGACGCAAGAGGACCTGTGAAATGCTGATCGCGTGTTCCGCACGCTGGAACTGCTGGGCGGGCTCTCGCTGGTGACCGACCTCGGCACCGGGTCGCCTCTGGAGGAGTCGCTGAAGCGCTGCCTGGTCGCAGCTCGTCTTGCCAAGATCATCGGCAGCAGTGACGCCGAGATCAGCGACGTGCTCTACACCGCCCTGCTCCAACACCTGGGATGCACCGCGTACGCCCACGAGGTCTGCTCGCGTTTGGGGGGACGATGTCGTCACTCACGCGAGTCAACTTCCTCAGCAGTTCAGGTGAAACCAAAGACATTTGGCGAATCTGGATCCCCGAGATGTCGAATGCGACTGGCCGGTCGAAGGCCAGAGTGCTGGCGACCACTGTGGTGACCGCCAGGCGCCTGGATGCGGGTGTCGCTGCGACCTGCGAGGTTGCCCGCGGGGCTTCCCAAGCGCTCGGGCTACCTGAGCCGGTCCAGGTCGGCCTGTCGCACATGTTCGCGATGTGGAATGGCAAGGGCTTCCCGAATACGGCAGGCGAGGCCATCCCGCTGGCCGCGCGAGTTATGCAGGTCGCCCTGACAGCGGTGATGTTCGCCTCGCATGCGAATACCGAGGTCGCGATAGCCGAAGTTCGGCGGCGCGCGGGCACGCAGCTAGACCCCAGTCTCGCCGATGTGCTGGTCGAACGAGCTGACGAGTTGCTCGGCGACCTCGATGAGATCGACGCCTACCAAGCCGTGCTCGACGCCGAGCCTGAGCCCGTACGCCGGGTGGAGAAGAGCGAGCTGGCCGACGTGGCACGAACCTTCGGCAACCTTGTTGATCTGAAGAGTCCCTGGCTGCAGGGCCACTCTGCCGGTGTCGGCGATCTTGCAGCCGGCGCTGCGGGAATGCTCGGTCTGCGTGAGGATGTGCACGCTGTACGCGTGGCGGGCTACCTGCACGATCTCGGAAGAATCGGTGTCTCCAGCGCGATCTGGGACAAGGCCGGCCCGTTGAGCGGGATCGAACGGGACCAGGCACGGCTGCACGCCTATCACAGCGAACGGATCCTCGCTCGGATCCCGCCGCTAACGAGTTTGGCCAAGCTCGCCGGCGAGCACCATGAACGCTGTGACGGCAGCGGCTACCACCGAGGCTCCACCGCAGCCCAGTTGTCGATGGGCTCTCGCCTCCTGGCCTGTGCCGATGCCTACCGACGATGGATCGAGGACCGTCCTTACCGGCGCGCCCTCGCTCCGGCACGAGCCGCCGATCGACTGGAAGCAGAGGCTCGGGCCGGCCGGCTCGATGCGGACGCGGCCGCTGCCGTGATTGAGGCGGCTGGTCTTCCACGCGGAGTCCGGCGCGCTCGTCCCGCCGACCTGACCGAACGGCAGGTGGAGGTACTGCGGCTGGTGTCCCGCGGCCTGTCCAACTCCGAGATTGCGGAACGACTGGTGCTGTCTCGGCGCACCGTCGAACACCACGTTCAGGACATCTATGTCAAGATCGGAGCCTCGACGCGAGCCGGGGCCGCCATGTTCGCGATGCAGCACGGACTGCTTTGATCAATATGGGTAGTTCTGCCCATGCGGGCGGGGAGGGTGACCCTCACACTGCTGATGTGACCAGCTCCACAGCCCGCGCTCGAACCGAGACTCGCGAATCGCTACTCACCGGCCCTTTCATCCGGCTGACGCTTGCTGACGTCGCGTACTTCACCGCTACCGGCGTCGCGATCTACACCCTTCCGCTCTGGGTAACCGGGCCGGTGGGATCGGACAAGTCCGGCGCCGGGCTTGCGTTCGGAGTCTTCGCCGTCTCCGCTCTGGTCTTGCGGCCGTTCGCCGGCCGCCTGGCGGACACTCGCGGCCGCCGTCCATTGCTCGTCGGCGGCGCGCTGCTCAGCGCAGTCGGAATGCTCGGCACTGCGTACGCCGAGACCCTCGCTCTGGTGGTAGTACTGCGCCTGCTGCTCGGAGTGGCCGAAGCCGCTTTCTTCGTCGCCTCGATCGCCGCACTCATCGACCTCGCACCACCGAGCCGGATCGGCGAAGCCACCAGCTACAACTCGCTCGGTCTCTATCTCGGCCTGGCGTTCGGGCCGCCGCTTGGTGAGCTGCTGGTGAGGACGGCCGGCTTCAGCGCCGCCTGGTATGGGGCCGCGGCGCTCTCGGTGATCGCCGCTGTGGTCGCCGCCAAGATCACGAACGTCCGCTCAGCCGCTCCGACAAGCCATCCGGCAAAGCTGATCCATTGGAAGGCCGTTCCGGCAGCTCTCGGCTTCTTTGCCTCGGTAGTCGCAATGGGAGCGTTCTTCGCCTTCGGCTCACTGCAGGCCAACGCGGTGGGACTCATGCCGGCAAGCGCACCGCTGTTCGTCTACGGCCTTGTGGTAGTCGCCGGACGATTGTCGCTCGCTCGATTTCTTGATCGATTCCCTCGCGCTGCCGTTGGGTGCCGTAGCGCTGGGGATCATCGCTGCCGCGCTGATGATCATGGCGTTCTGGAGCACACCGATCGGGATGGCCCTCGGAGCGGCGGTGTTCGGCCTCGGCGTCACGCTCAGCACCCCGGCGTTCTTCTCCGCGATCTTTGCGACCGCACAGCCCAGCGAACGAGGTGCCGCCTCGGGAACCGCCAGCGTGTTCCTCGACCTGGGGATAGCCGGCGGTCCGATGCTGCTCGGTCTCGTTGCACAGTCCCAGGGCATCCCATTTGCGTTCGGCGTGGCCGCTGGGGTGGTACTGGCCGGATGTGCGTGGATCACGGCGCTGAGCCGCACGGCTCAGAGCCCGGCGAGATAGCGGTGGACTTGCTGGATTGCGGAGGCGCCCTCACCGACGGCTGAGGCAACGCGCTTCACTGAGCCGTGACGTATGTCGCCGGCAGCGAAAATGCCCGGAGTGCTGGTTTCCTGCGACAGCGGCGGGCGGTCGAGTGGCCAGGTGTCGACATCCAGGTCCGTCAGAAGAAAGCCCTGGGAGTCGCGTTCTACGGTCTCGGCAAGCCAGTCTGAGTGTGGGTCGGCCCCGATCAGCACGAATAGAGCTGCTGCGGGCTCGGTACGTGTCTGGCCGGTCGTCGAATCTCGCATCGCAATCGCTTCCAGCCGCCCTTGGCCGTAAACGCCGCTGACCGTCGTGTTCAGCCAGACGCTGATGTTGGATGCCCGTTCCAGTTCGTTGATCAAATACGCGGACATACGCTCGGACAGCGACGGGCCGCGTACCAGCAGCGTCACCTGCGAGGCAAAGGGCGCCAGGTGTGCCGCGGCCTGTCCTGCCGAGTTCGCGCCGCCGACCACGAAGGCCCGTTGGCCTTCCAGCGCCGCAGCCTCGGTGACCGCCGCGCCATAGAACACACCCGCACCGAGCAGCTCCTCAACACCAGGAACATCGAGCCGTCGATAGGTCACGCCGGTGGCGATTATGACCGTATGTCCGAGGGCCTGATTTCCGTCCGCGAGGGTCAGCAGCCGGTCCTTGCCTTGCGCCTCGAGTCCGACAGCGGACCGGGTGAACACCATCTCCGCACCCATCCCGAGTACCTGTTCCACGGCACGTGATGTCAGCTCCCGGCCGCTGATGCCACGCGGAAAGCCAAGGTAATTGCGGATCAAGGATGTGGTGCCGGCCTGCCCGCCTACGGCTTCCCGCTCGAGCAACAGCGTCACAAGGCCTTCGGACGCCGCATACATGGCCGCGGTGAGGCCCGCGGGACCGGCGCCCACTACCGCTACGTCGTAACGACTGCGTGCCGGCTTTGTCTGAACGCCGAGCGTCTCGGCTAGACGTTCGTTCGATGGATCAACCAGCACCTGGCCGCCGAAGAGCAGCACGATCGGCCGATCTCCCGCAGCGACGCCCGCTTGTTTGAGCAGCTGGCGACCCTCGGGGGTGGCGACTCGTAGAAGCCATGCACCACGCTGTTGCGAGTGAGGAGGTCTCGTAGCTGGTGCGAGCGGGCCGACCACTGCGGACCGACGACCCGCGCAACCTCCGGCTGAGAGCCTGCGGCTACCGTGGCCCGCCGTTGCTGACTGAGCAGCTCCGAAACCGCAGGGTACAGCTCGAGCTCGGGATCGCCCCATGGCTTGTTGAGAGCTTCGTCAAGCTGCCCCAGCGAGATCGCCCGTACCGCGGCAGTGCCGCCGGCGTAGTCGCCGTGCGTGATGAGCAGGACCCGCTTGGCGGCCGGATAAAGCTGGTGGCAGGCGCTGAGGAAATCCACCCCGGTGTTGTCGGTCAGCCACTGGCCCGCTATCGCTACTGCGACTTGATCATCGGCATCGAGCTCGGCCAGCGCAGCTTCCGGGCGTATTGGCAGTGACAATTCGGTAGTCGGCCGCAAACCGGCGGGTGAGGTCGCGCTGCAAGGCGGTGAGGATGTTGTGGTCGTTGTCGACGGCCAGCAGCACGGGTTGCGCCATGCTGGCTATTCCGACTCCGGGTGTCTGCGCCGTACCCTTCGGGCCCGGTGCCTGCATGAGCGTTTCATCGGTGTAGCACCACATCCAGTCCTCGCCGGGCTCCATGGAGCGGACGATCTGGTGGCCCGGAGCGTGCTCGCGGGCGTGCCGGCTGGCGTGCTTGTTCTGGGAGGAGTCGCAGCACATCACGAGGCCGTCGGTCATGCACATCCGCAGGTGGACCCAGGTATCTCCCTGATCAAGACATGCCTGGCAACCCGTCGACTGCGGCTGGACGTCAAGAATCTGATCAAGGTGCGTGCACTCCCGAACTCCCTTTCCGCGTAGACGCTGGAAAGCAAACCGGACAGTCTCCAGCAGTCCCATGGCGTTCTCCTGTCTGGATCGCTTCGTCTGATCTGGCTAACAGTCTCCTGGGTGGTGCCGCGCCTCGTGAGCACGGTCCCACGGGCTAACGTGTGGCAATGCCTGACTACGGCCGCGACCCGACGTTTGGATACTTCCTCATCCCCAACGCCGCCGACCCGCTGCTCGACACTGCCCGCGAGATCGAGGCCCGCGGCCTGGACTGGATCGGCATCCAAGATCATCCGTACCAGCGGCGCTTCGTGGACACCTGGGTGCTGCTCGGCGCGATCGCGGCTGTCACCACCCGGGTGGGCTTCTTCCCCGATGTGGCGAACCTCCCCCTGCGGCCTCCGGCTGTGATGGGTAAGGCCGCCGCCAGCCTCGACGTGTTGAGTGGCGGCCGTTTCGAGCTGGCGTTGGGTGCCGGCAGCTTCTGGGACGCTATCGAGGCGTACGGCGGACCGCGGCGCGAGCCTCGCGAGTCGCTCGCTGCACTCGAGGAGGCGATCCAGGTCATTCGGCTGGTCTGGAGTGGGGAGCGCAACATGCGCTTCAACGGCGCGCACTACCGCCTCGCCGGCGCGCACTCCGGGCCGGTACCGGTGCATCCGATTGGGATCTGGCTCGGCGTGTACGGTCCGCGGGCATTGCGGCTGGCCGGGCGGGTCGCAGACGGCTGGGTGCCGTCCCTGACCGGCGAGATCAGTCGGCTGAGCGAGGGCTCAGCCCGCCTCGACGACGCCGCAGTCCAGGCCGGCCGCGATCCGGCGGAGATCCGGCGGGTGGTCAATGTCAACGGCCAGATCACCGACGGCGCCCGCTCCGGCCTGCTGCGCGGTCCAGTCGATCAGTGGGTCGACGAGCTTACCGATCTCGCGGTCGGGTACGGCTTTGACACGTTCATGTTCTGGGGAGAGGGCGAAGATCAACTTCCCCGCTTCGCCGAGGAGGTCGCGCCAGCCGTCCGAGCCCAGGTGGCCGCCGAGCGCGCGACTCCTTGACGAAACCTACGTGCACGTTGGTTGCTGTCGGTATGCACAGGTAGCAACGTATGCAGACCGCAGGGAACCTATGCAGAGCTGCTTCTGACGGCGGGAGAGGTCGCCCACACGATGCCGACTGCGGATCCAGACTCTGGAGACCTCGCCGTGAGGTCAGAAGTCGAACAGGTCGCCAAGGAAGGACTTGCGCTTCCTCTTGTCGTGGTAGCGAGCGTCGTATCCGCGGCCGTAGTAGTCGTCCGGGCTGCCCGGGCTCCTGGGCGAGCGCCCGGAGGGCGGATACTGCGGGTAGACCGGTGCCTGAGGATATCCAGCCGGGTAGCCGGCCACCGCGGTGCGCGGATCAGGCCGCGACTCGCTGCGGGGTGGCGCCTTCGGAGGGGCCGGCTCGCTCGCCCGCTCGATGATCTTGTCGAGCTCCCCGCGGTCCAGCCACACCCCGCGGCAGGTTGGGCAGTAGTCGATTTCGATGCCCTGGCGCTCAGTCATTTGCAATACGGTCTGGTCATGCGGACATTGCATGACGTCGACTGTACGGGTCCGCCGGTGGCTCAGGTGCCCGTCGGCCGGGGCTCGGGCGCGCCAATCCGCTCCGCTGGGGCTGGCGAAGCTATGGCAGAGTCGTGCGGGTGACGTCGAGGGGCGTCGGGCACTTCATCAGCCGTCCATCTAACAGAATTACGCCGTTGGCTCTCATGGAGCAAGCACAACTTGGACGCTTTGCCGGCGCTGCGGTCTTAGTCACCGGTGGCGGGCACGGTATCGGCCGGGCCTGTGTCACCCGGTTAGCCGAGGAAGGTGCCCATATCGCGGTGGCCGACATTGATCGGGCCGCAGCCCAACAGGTGGCTACGGGTCTTACTGACCAGGACCGCCGCCATGTGGCTGTCTGGCTGGATGTGACCGATGTGTCCTCAGTCGAGCGAGCATTCGCCGATGCAGCCTCCGGACTCGGTGGAATCGACGTCGTGATCAACGTGGCCGGCGGCGACACATCGCACGGCACATTCGAGGAGACGACCGACGAGGTATGGGTTCAGATGATCGAGCTCAACCTTCTCGGTGTCGTCCGCTGCTGTCGTGCAGCGATTCCTCACCTGCGGCGCAGCGCCAAGAGTCCCGCGATCGTCAACGTCAGCTCAGTCAACGCCCTCGCCGCTCTGGGCAGTGAACCTTACTCATCTGCGAAAGCAGGAATCGGCGCCCTCACGATCAACCTTGCGGCCAGTCTGGCTGCCGATGGCATCCGAGTGAACACTGTCGCGCCAGCCACTATCAGGACCCGGAACTGGGAGGGACAAGAAGGTGGAGCCGATCGCTTCCGCCACCTCTATCCGCTCGGACGCGTCGGGGAACCCGAGGACGTCGCTGCCGCGGTCGCCTTCCTTGCTTCCAGCGACGCTGCCTGGATCACCGGACACACACTCCCCGTCGACGGCGGATTCATGACAGGTGGCCGGATGACTTAGTCAGGTACGGCTTGGTCGGTCGCCGTATTGGGGGTCGGCCTAGCGCAGTGCGGAGGACCGAGGGTCTTGGTCGCTGGGCGGCTGCTACGGGCAGGCGGCGACAGCCAACCCGGGTGGCGGCTGCGGCGGAAGGCCCGGCTCGCACGGGGGCACCTGGAGGTGAGTGACATCCGTGATCGACCGGTGGCTGCGATGCAGCCGGCGAAGGATCAGCAACGCCGCCGGACCGTTGACAAGTGAAGGCACGCCCGCGGCGTATTCGCCGGAGAGGGCCGACCACATGGCCCAGACCGCGGCGTTTCCGAAGATGATCCAGTACGTCGTGGCCGAGAGCCCATCCAGTCGGTCACTGCGCAATGTCCGTACGGCCTGCGGGATCGTGAGCAAACAGGAGAGGAAGGCGCCGGTCCAGGCAAGAATCGTGACCATCACCGGCGTCACCCCCTTCGCAGATACAGGCCACCTGTCGGCGGCTGGGATTGCTCACATCACATTAGGAACATCGCCGCGCTCAGTCGTGGCGCTGGCGTGGAGAGAATGTGGAGATGGAAGGGTCGGCTCCGCGTGCGGCGGACGCGTTGGGCGGGGTGTACCAGTTCGCAGACATAACGGTGGATCTGAACCGCTTCGAGTTGCATCGCGCAGGAGAACCGCAGCGCGTAGAACCGCAGGTATTGGAGGTTCTGGCCTACCTCATCCGGCATCGAGACCGGCTGGTAACCAAGCAGGAGCTCATGGACCAGGTCTGGCATGACCGCTTCATCTCCGATTCGGCAATCACCAGCCGCATCAAGGCCGCGCGACGAGCGACCGGCGACAACGGTGAGCGCCAGAATGTGATCCGCACCGTGCACGGCCGCGGTTACCGGTTCGTCGCCGAGGTCGCACAGCCCGTTTCGCGTCCTGAACCTGCGGAGACCGCGCCCACCGGCTTCGTCGGGCGGAACGCTGAACTTGCCATGTTGTGGACCTCCCTGGCGGCGGCAGAGTCTGGTAGCCGTCAGCTGATGTTGATCAGCGGTGAGCCCGGCATCGGCAAGACGGCGATTGTCGAGGCGTTCTTGGCCGGGCTCGACGGCACCATCGAGCTGGTTGGCGTCGGACAATGCCATCCCGTCGGCGCTGGTGAGCCCTACGCGCCGGTACTTGAGGCGATATTTGATCTTGCAAAGGGGCCGGCGGCCGCGGACGTTCTGCGCTGTCTCGACGCGGTGGCGCCGGGGTGGCTGCTGCAGCTGCCTGCGCTGATGAATGTCGATCATGGATCCTCGCTGGTCAATCGGACACTTGGCTCGACGCCTGAGCGAATGCTCCGAGAGGCGCTTGACCTGTTCGACGCACTCGCCTCTGCGGGCTATGGTCAGCTCGTTCTCGCCATCGACGATCTGCACTGGGCCGACCGGCCAACTCTTGACCTGATCACCGCAGTAGGGCGTCGTCGGCGGCCGGCATCGCTGCTGGTCCTCGGCACGTACCGGCACACCGACCTTGACGAGGGTCACCCGCTATTGGCCACGGTGTCCGAGTTGACTGTCCGTAGACTTGCCACCCACATCCGGCTGGAGCCACTGTCCCTGGAGACAGCCACGGAGTTGGTCGCGCAACGACGAGCCGATCCACCGTCGCCCGACGCCATGGAGGCGCTCCACCGCCGCTCCGGTGGAAACCCGCTGTTTCTCGGCACCTTGCTCGACACCACCGCAGAGCGCGGGCCCGATACCGATCTGCCTCGGAACCTGCGCGAGATGGTGGAGCACCACCTCGACCGGCTGCAACCAGCGGACCGCGAGGTGATCGAGGCGGCTGCCGTCGCCGGCATCGAGTTCGCCGCGCAACTGCTCGGATCGAGCGGTGAGGTCGACGAGGTGTGGCAGCGCTGTCACGCATTGGCACGCCGCGACCAGTTGATCGCATTCGACGATCGCGGTCGCGCCGGGCTACTTCCACTTCCGGCATTCGCTCTACCAAGAGGTCACGTACTCGGGAGTGCCCCGCCCTCGACTGCGAGCGCTGCATCAGCTTGTTGGCGAGCGACTGGAGGCCACCACCGCAGACGCGACGGGTCCGCCGCCGAGCTGGCGGAGCACTTCACCCAGTCCGGGGATGGACGGCGAGCGGTGCGCTATCGGCTCGCTGCCGCCGAGGTTGCCGCCCTTCGCAACGCCCCCGCTGCGGCTCTGGAGCACCTTCGCGCCGGGCTCGAGATTCTCCCGCTCGTGCCCGCCGGTGATGAGCGCCAGCGCGTAGAGGCTGACCTGCTGGCCAGTTCCGTCTCTATGGCCCTTTCCGTCGAGGGTTGGGATTCTCCGCAGGCGGAGCCCGGACTGCAGCGTGCGCGAGAGCTGTACGCCGCAGTGAACGACACCGGGGCGGCGAACCGCATAACGTACTGGCTGGCGGGTCTTCACGAGTTCCGGGGCGAGTTCGACCGGTCGCAGGCGCTTTTGCGGCAACGTCTCCAGACCGCCGCGGGCGAGGAGCGGGAACTTGTCGAGTTGCACGACCTTCTCGCGTGCTCCTTGTTTCACCTCGGTGAGTTCGGCGGGTCCATACAACACGCGCGGGAGGCGCTGTCCCGCTACGACCCTGATCGCGATCGCACGGCCCTGGCTTTCGTTGGCGAGAACGCGTTCGTGACGAGCCAGCACTGGGCCGCCTTCTCACTCTGGTTCACCGGTTACCCGGACACCGCGCTGAGACGTAGCCAGGCCGCGATGCGGATGGCGCGCCGTCCCGACTACGCCTTCAGCCTCTGCATGGCGCTGGAGATGGCCGCGATGCTGCACCAGCTGCGGCGCGAACCGGAGCGGGTGGTCGAGCTCGCCGGCGAGATGCAGACGCTAGCAGTAGAAGGTGGCCTGCCCTACCGGCAGGCCACGGCTGGAGTGCTCCTGGGATGGGCACGCAGTGCGCTGGGGGAACCAGCCGCGGGATGTATCGATCTTGATGTGGCGCTGGCCAGATACCGGCGCACGGGGGCCGCCAGCGAACTGCCGTACTTCCTGATCTTGTACGCGGACGCGGCGCGCATGGCAGGGTCGACCGAGGTGGGCCAGCGCGCATTGGACGAGGCTCGCACACTGGCCAGCCGAAGGCCATCATCTGTCGGCCCCGAGATCGACCGTCTCGCAGCCGCGCTGTTTCTCCAGGCCGGAGCGGACGCGGCGGTTGCCGAAAATCACCTGCGAGCCGCTCTCGCGACCGCACGTAACCGCGGGGCGCTGGCTCTCGAATTGCGCGCGGCCGCCGATCTCCGCCGCTTGGAGCTCGCCAACGGGCGATCCGGCGACGCGGCGAGGATTCTGCGGTTCGCGGTTGAGAAGTTCACTGAGGGCCACGACCTGCCCGACCTGCGAGACGCCAGGAAACTGCTGCGCTGAGCCGGCGCCAGGGTCCGGCCAGGTGGTCAGTCGCCGGGCTTAGGCGGCAGTGGGTAGCGCAGGTCTGCAGCAGCCAGGTAGTCCCGTAGCGGGGTGTCCGCGATGACGTGCTCGACTGTGCCGCCGGTATCGATCACCGCCTGGGCCAGTTCGTCGATCACATCGTCGGTCTTGCGAGTCGGTTGGCCGCAGATGATGCAGGTGTCGCCACTCTCGGCCAGCCAGCCCGACTCGTCGCAGACGACCCCCGGGGCAGTGGCGTCCTCCTGAATCAGCAGGCGCTGGATGGCGGCGACAGAGCCGGCCCACAGGGAACGCTCCAGCCCCACCACGGCGTTGCCGCGAGCAGCCGCCTTCTCGAATACCTCGGCGACCCCGTTCCTATCCTCATTCCGCTCGTACTGGTCGACCACAGCTTCGGCGCTGGCACGGATGTCACCGATGGTCGTGGTCTGGGGATCGATCGTAAAGGTGCCTGCCACGGACCCGCGCAGCCGATGCGGCAGGAACTCTTGGAACACCGGCACTTCGTGGTCGTGGCCCCCGATGGCCAGCAGGTCGAAGCGTCCGGCCCGGTAGAAGTCATCGAGCACGGTCGCGACTTTGCGGAAGTGCTTCTTGGCGAGCTCCTCCTCCTTGTTGCGAACGCGGTACTCCTCTAGTCCGTGCCAACCGGCGTAGTCCGGCTTGCGCAGCGCCCTGTCGAGCACTTCACTCGTCTCATTGAGTTCCTCCTGGTAAAGCTCCCAGGTACGCGACATCTCTTTGTCCAAGATCAGAATGCAGGTGCGATGATATTCGTCGAGCACCGCCAGGAGCGGTCGTACCCACGGCGTCGCATCCACCATGATGCGGTCGCGTACCCTGCGCGGCAGCTCGATCTCCTCGTAGAAGTCCTTGCCGCTGCAGGAGAAGACCGCGACCGCCCCAGGCTTGGGGCGCTCTCGCGTCAGTTCTGTTTCGATCCGCTCGACATCGCCGCGTACCGACAGCCGCACCTCGCGATCGAGTGTGTGGTCCTTCGCCATCGGGCGAATGTTATGCAGCAGACTTGAAGCACGAGTGGAGACTGAACGCCGCTCCTGCGGTTGGGGATCGAGGCCCACGTACACCGAAACCACAGGAAGCTTTCCACCGTCGAACCGGGCGACGCGGTCGATCGTCTCTGCTGTGATCATCCGCCGCACTCACCTCGCAACTGGCCCGTCTGTGTAACCCCGGTTAGGGCCTTTGGGCCCTTCGCCCAAGAGGGTCATCTTCGCAGGTTACCGACCGGCCGCTACCTTCATCTGCACAGAGCCCCCAGGTCGGCGCTGTCCGGGCCAGGCGTCGTCGGAGGCATCGAGTCAGCTCTTGGCGCATCACTCCTTCCTTACTGGGAATACCAGGTGTGTGACCCGCTCGCCCTGAACGAGGGTCGTTGGGTCGCCCAGCAGGTGTGGGTGACCGTCAGACAGCTCGCCGAAAAAAGGCCGTCCTTTACCCATCACGACCGGCACCAGGTCGACCGCCACCTCATCGAGCAAGCCCGCTTCGAGGCATTGCCGCGCAATGGTGCCCGCGGCGACGCCAACGTTCTTCTCGCCGGCGCCGCCCATACGTACTCCCATCTAGACGAGCCGGCTAACGAGATGGACCCGACCTGCCATGAGGACCCATCGGCCAGACGCAAGGAGAGTACGGCCAAGGGGCTCCCGACATCTGTCCTGGTTGCGTCGCATCACGCAGTGGATGCCACGCGAGTCCGACTCGCTCCAGGGGTTCGCTACGTCACTACCCGCCGGTCAAGCGGGACGCGTACACCACAAGGCCTGGTCGCGACGGCGATGATCCAGGCTGTGTACGTCACGAACATCAGCCGCGGAGGCCAGCCCTCCGAAGGCGTCACCGTCGCCACTAGGACCACGAAGATCACGAACCCGACGGCGGGCAAGAGCCCGGTCACAATCAGCAGCATCCGACTCCCAGCACACGCGACCGTGCGGGACAGGCTGATGTTGATCATCAAGGCTGCCATGGGCAGAAAGACGAACGCTGAGGTGCCGGCAACGACATGGACGCGCCCCACCACACTCAGCTCAGTCATTGGCGTGGTCACCGGGTCCGCAACGCAAAGGCCGACCGCCACCGTGGCGACTGCGCAATACGACAGCACGACGATCCCGATCCGGCCGAGTCTGTCCCGCAGCGTGTGTCGGAGGGCGACCACGAGGCACGCATAGGCAGCGGCTGAGATTTGGAAGCCGAGCACAGCGAGCCAACCCAGCCGACCGATGGCGTATTCGCTGATCGGTTTGTATGCGGGATCGATCTCGGGGCGCACCAGGATCAACGCGATCAGCAGCAGCTGGTAGGCGATGGCTGCGACCACCGCGAGGCGGGCGAACAGGCCGGTACCGGTCGCCGATTCTGATGTGTCGTGCACGTGACTGCTCCTCTCGGGTTGAGTGGTTCGTCCATCACCAGGTACGTCGGCGCAGTCGCGCAGAACCGGACACAGCGATCCGACCGCACACCCGGCGGCGGATGGCGGCGGTGTTGGTTGGCCTCTCGCACTCGGGCGTCGGCTCAGTTACCGCCTCGTCGGCTGCTTAGGAGTAGGAGTCGCACACCTGACCTGGACACGGGTTCCGCTCCCGCCGCCACAACCCACCGGCTGACCCTCAAGCAGCAACCAGCGCGTTGCGACCGCCCAAGCTCCTCACCAGAGTGCGTGCCCGACGTTGTGTGCGACGGCCGCTCGACAAACCAGGAGTCAACGGGATTGGCACGGTTCCAGGGTGTCTCTCAGCTAGGACCAGGAGCAGCGCACGACAATGCCCACTTAATGGCCAGACCATACCGGCAATAGGCTCCGACTCATGATCAAGCGAGCTGAGCGGATGCGGCCGATCGTCGGGTTTGGCATCGACCGAGTGGCGGCCACGGCTGAGGAAACGGGGGGAAGTCACGGCGGCCCCATTCTCCGGATGGAGAACCTCGACACGGATCTCCCGCTTCCGCCCGAGGCGCTCGAGGTGACCCGCACCAAACTGGAGGACCCGAAGTCGAACAGCTGGCTTCCGTTCACCGGCGACCTCGACCTGCGCGCGGCGATCTCCGACTTCACCGCCGAGCGGACCGGCCATCGCTACGACCCCGAGCGCGAGATCGTGATCACTGCGGGCGGCATGGAAGCGCTCCTCAACGTCCTCCTCTGCACCGTCGATCTTGGAGATGAGGTGATCGTCACCGACCCCACCTACGCAGGCATCGTCAACCGCATCCGGCTCGCCAGCGGCGTCCCGCGCTTTGTACCCTTCCTCGCCGAGGAGGACGGCTGGCGCTTCGACCGCGATCGGCTCGCCGACATCGTCGGCCCGCGGACCACCGGACTTCTCCTGATGAGCCCCTCGATGCCGTCGGGCGGTTACCTCGACGAGGGCGATTGGCTTGCGGTCTGCGAGCTCTGCCGTGAGCGCGACCTCTTCCTCATCTACGACGCGGCCATGGAGCGTCTCCTTTTCGACAACCGACCGCTCGTCCACCCGTTGCGTATGGAGGGTATGGCGGAGCGGACAGTCGTTGTCGGCTCGCTCTCCAAGGAGCACCGCATGATCGGCTGGCGCGTCGGCTGGGTGGCTGGACCCGCGGACACGGTGACGGACGCTGGCTGGGCGCACGTCTACAACACGACAATGCCGGTGGCGATTTCTCGCTTCGCGGCGACAGCCGTCCTCCGCGGCGACCAGAGCCACGTCGCTGAGTGCGTCGCCGAGCTCGAGCGCCGCCGCGACACCATGCTCTCTGGCCTCCCCGACTGGCCGTTCGTAAGCCCGGCCGGGGGCTGGTCGCTCCTTCTCGACGTCGCCTCGCTGGGCTTCGCGCCCGCGGAGGCGTCACGGATACTCCTCGACGACGCGAAAATCGCCGCCACTGCAATGACCGGTTGGGGCGACGAGGTTGCGGCGCGGTACGTCCGATTCGTGTTCAGCGCTGAGGCGGTGGAGCGGCTCGAGACCATCCCCGACCGCGTGGCCGGGACGAAGCTCGCAGCGGCCGTTGCACGTCGAGTCTGAACCGCTGGGCATCATCGCCGAGAGCGCCCGCGGCAGCCTCGTTCGTGCGCCGGTCCGCTGGTAGCTAAGGTCAGGAATCGTGCGCATCGTGGTGATCGGCGGCAGCGGACACGTCGGCAGCTTTCTGATTCCGCGGTTGGTCCGCGCCGGGCACGAGGTGGTCAACCTCACCCGCGGCGTCCGCGCTCCCTACCTGGACGACCAAGCGTGGGCAGAGGTCGAGCAGATCCAGGTGGACCGGGCGGCCGAGGACGCGGCCGGGAGGTTCGGAAAGCGGGTCGCCGCGCTCGAAGCCGAGGTGGTGGTGGACATGATCTGCTTCACCCCGGACTCGGCGGCCGCGTTGGTGGAGGCACTGCGCGGACATAGCGGGCATCTGGTCCATTGCGGCACCATTTGGCGGTACGGGGTCAGTGTCAAGCAGCCGATGCGGGAGGACGACACCTCGCCGCCGTTCGGTGAGTACGGCACCCAGAAGGCCGCCATCGCCGAGCTCCTGGCTGCCGAGACACAATCCGGCGGTCTGATCACGACGGTGCTCCAGCCTGGCCATATCAGTGGCCCCGGGTGGCCGCCGATCGGGCCGCTAGGAAATCTCGATCCGGGCATCTGGTACGCCCTATCCGCCGGCCAAGAGATCGCTGTCCCGGGCCTGGGCGCCGAGCTTCTGCACCACGTCCACGCCGACGACGTGGCGCAGGCCTTCCAGCTCGCGGTCGAGCACCGTGACGCGGCTGCTGGGGAGTCGTTCAACGTGGTGGCGCCTTCGGCGCTGACCGCCCGCGGCTTCCTGGCGATCGCCGCAGGCTGGTTCGGGCACGCAGCCCGGACCCGCTCGGTGAGCTGGCCCGAGTTCCGCTCCGGCACCCCCGCCGAGTTCGCCGACTCCAGCTGGCAGCACCTCTCGCGCAGCCAGTACGCCTCGATCGAGAAGGCGCGCATGCTGCTGGGCTATGCCCCGGCCTTCGAACCGGAGGCTGCGGTGCTGGAGGGTATTCGCTGGCTGATCGACCACGATCAGCTCAGAGTGGCTACCCGCCTCATCGTCTAGCGGATCCGAGGCCAAGGTGGTGCTGCTAGCCCATCGGCTTGTTGGCCCGCGGAAGGGGAACCACATCCATGCCACGGCTGACCGCCGGTCGCGCCGGTTGCAGGATCTCACCCAAGATTAGTTTGAGAGCTGCTCGGCTCCCTTCCCCTCTCCCGGGCGCGCGATTTCCGACCTCGCAGCTGATACAGTGCTCGGTAGCCTGAGCGTCGGCGGATCAGGACAGGAGATTTCATGAGTGACATGACGCTGCCGCAGAACTCGTTGGGCCGTACGGGATTGTCGGTGACCAAGCTGGGTTATGGCGCGATGGAGGTGCGCGGACCACGGATCTGGCGCGGCCGGCCGATCGAGGACGGCGAAGCGGAGCAGATCTTGAACGCAGTCGTCGACAACGGCATCACCTTTATCGACACGGCGAACGACTACGGACGAAGCGAGGAGTACATCGGCCGCTTTCTGTCGCACCGCCGCGATGAGTTCGTATTGGCCACAAAGTGCGGCTGTACGGTAGTGCGCCGCGACCAGAGAACTGACGACACTCCGCATGTGTGGACCAAGGAGAACTTGTTCCGCGGCTTACACGAGAGCCTCGCTCGGATGCGAACCGAGTACGTGGATCTGATGCAACTGCACAACCCCAGCATCGAGCAGTGCCAGAGCGGAGACTTGGTCACCGCCTTGCAGGAGATGAAGGCGCAAGGAAAGGTGCGCTGGATCGGAATCTCCGCGACGCATTCGTACCTGGAGACCTATATCGGTTGGGGAGTGTTCGACGCTTTCCAGATTCCCTACTCGGCTCTCGAGCGCGAGCATGAGGAACTGATTCAGGCGGCCTCGGACTCCGGAGCAGGAGTCATTGTTCGAGGCGGCGTCGCACGCGGAGAACCCGGTGCCGGCCGGGGCGACAAGCACCGCTGGGCGAGATGGGAGGCAGCGGGCCTAGACGAGCTGCTCGACGAGGGCGAGACCCGGACGGGGTTCCTGGTGCGGTTCACCAACGCCCATCCGGGGATGAACACCAACATCGTCGGCACGATGAATGTTGATCATCTGAAGGAAAACATCGCGGCCGCCTCCCGACCGTTACCCGCCGACACCTACGCCGAGGCCAAGAAACGCCTGGACGGCGTGGCGACTGATAGGTAGCCGGCGAACCGTCCAGCGAACGTACTCGCTTCCAGGAACTTAGCGAGAAGCGCAACTGAGAGCGTTGGCACTTGAGCGCGAAGCGCGCCTTATGGGGACAAGCCAACCAAGGTGCAGATCAGCTTCCTAGCCTCACCGCAAGCAGCGTCGGCTACTGCTGCGCAATTGCGTCTGCAGCCGTCCTCTGGATACCGCGAACTTGACCTCAAGCGAGGTTGAGGTGCTCTGGTGGTAGTTATGTTCATCAAACAGGTCGACATCGAGGTATCGGACCTTGCGAGCGCCACGTCCTTCTTCGCCGACGTACTCGAGGTTGCCGTTCGACGGCAAAACGACCCGACAGACCTGACCATTGGCAGCAGCACTCTGATCCTCACCGGTGGTGAGAAGAGGGCTGGGGTTCACCACCTAGCGTTCGACATACCGCCCGGAGGCTTCGAGGCTCACCGGGCCTGGCTGGAGGCGAAGCTGCCGCTGCTGAGCAGCGCCGACGGGACCACCGAGTTCGAGGGACCACCCGGCTGGAACTCAAGATCCATCTACTTCTCCGGCCCCGACCAGATGGTCCTCGAACTCATCGCACGACGGGAGCGGCCCCGACCCTCGGCACACGTTCCCGAGCTCATCTCGATCAGCGAAATAGGCGTCGCGGTCACCGATCCGCTCGCCACCGCCCAGACAGTCCAAGCCGGAACCGGTACCGGTGTCCTCGGGAGCTCCTCACCAGAGTTCGTGCCGGTCGGCGACCACGACGGGCTGCTCATCCTGGTCAAAGACGGCCGCGCCTGGCTGCCAAGATTCGACGTGATGGCTCATGCCCTGCCGCTACGCATATCTGTCGCAACAGACGCTGGAAACGGCGAACGAGCTTTCGACACACCGATTCGCCTCAACCGCCTCGCTGAAGCAGTCGCGATCTGACGGCGCATCAGCCTGGCAACCCAAGCGTCACACGGGTGCACGCGCTGTCGCCATGCCGGGGGCATCGTCAAACCGTCGACAGTTCCCCTTGCTCGGCGAGATACGAGTTACCTCCGGCGGCGAGGAATGCCCAGTTCGCGACCTCGGTAGAACGCTTCCTGGGCCTCGAGCACGTAAGGCGCCATTGCCTGGCTGCGCCGCTTCTCAGCCTCTGAGTCGCGCCAGGCGTCGCATGATTCCTTCGAGTCCCAGAACGAGACGCCAATGATCTCTTCGCCGTCCTCGGACCAGTAGGCGTAGGCGCGAGCCAAGCCCTCCGGATACGGATTGGGTTGCCACACGTGCTCGAAGTCATCCAACACACCCGCTCGTATCCTGCGGGTCGTCATCCAAACGAAGTACTCCATTTGACGCCTCCTTGTATCCGTGTCTCGCCGTTGCCACCCGAACGCCGCAGGCTCACTGTGATCATCGCACCAATGACCGCGGACCCAGAGCTGGTGCACACTGAGTTCGTGGCCAGTGCTGCGACCTACAGTGTGGTCACCGCACTGAGCCATGCCGGACTCGTCCGCGACCATAACGAGGACAGCCTCGTCATTGGCCAATGGACTTTGTGTGCCGCTGAGACCGAGACGCCACAGACTCTTGTCTTTCCGATTACGAGCCCATTGGTGGTCGCAGTTGCCGACGGTCTCGGGGGACATCCTGGCGGTGATGTTGCAAGCTCACTTGTGGTTCGGGAACTGGCACGCGCGGCACCGACCCTCGACAGTGAACAAAGACTGCGAGATGTACTGCATGCCTGCAACGGGGCCCTTTACGGTTTCGCTGCTGATCAGCCGATGCTGATGGCAATGGGCACCACCGTTGCCGGCGTGCTGCTCACATCGGATCAAATATTCGTGTTCAACGTTGGAGACAGTCGGGTCTACACCCATGGGCCCGACGGACTTCGACAGGTCAGCGTAGATGACAGCCCTCCGCTGGCTCCGGGCCAAGAACACACCGTTATCGTCACCCAAACTCTGGGTGGAGGACTCACCTACGCCGACATCGAGCCGCATGTGGCGGCATTTCCGCACTCGACCGAAGTGCGCTGGCTCATCTGCAGTGATGGACTTTCTGATCTGGTGCGCAACGACACTTTGAGTGATCTACTCCAGGAGTCCGAGGACAGTCGAGCCGCCTTCGAGCTATGGAAGGCAGCGATCGAGGCTGGCGGCCACGACAACATCACGCTCGCCCTCGTCAGAGTCGCCGGCTGATACGAGGCGTGCTCTGCTACGAGGTGCTCCGGGTGATGTCACAAAGCTGTGCCGGTCAGTGTCCCCATCTGCGAACGGCGCGATGTGCTGCGCATGACCAACAACAAACCGTACGGATGCTCGCTCAGCTCCAGGCCTCGCGAGAGGTGGTGACCGTGGTATCGCTGTCGGCCGACTCCTCGATGGCCAGCGCGAGTTGCTGGTCCTGGGTACCCTCGGCCAGCGGGTAGGGCCCCGGCCCTTCACCGCGCACCCAGTCCGCCATGCGCTCCAGCAGGGTGGCCATGGCGATCTCATCGTCCATCCAGCGCCGACCCGGATAGGGATTGCGGTACAGCACCTCCGAGCCGAAGGTGATGTGCTCGGTGTCGTAGCCGATCAGGTCGAGGTCGTACCCGGTCTGCCGGCGCACCAGAGGGGTGCGCACGAGCGTGCTGGGACCGGTCATCCGCACCACCTCGTCGTCGTGGAGCTCGCCCGCCGATCCGCGTACGGTGAGCCGTCGGAACCGCAGCTGGTTGCGCGTCTGCTGCTCGGTGAAGTCGTACACCCCTGAACGTCCGTCGCCAAAGTCGAGGGTCGCGATGGTCGTGGTCGTCGGGTGCGCCTGGTCGTCGCCGGTCCAGCCGGTGCGGCTCAAGGGACTGACCAGCGGTGCGGTGAACCGGGTGGCCCGGACCGCAACCACCCCGCGGCCGGCGCCGAGCAGGCCGCGGATCAGCGCGACAGCGTGGTACTGCTGGGTGGAGGAGACCTGCACCTGGGTCGGCGTGCCTATGACCCCGGTGGCCACCACGGCCGCCCGGGCGGCGTGCGAGGGCATCATCGGGTACTGCTCGGCGACCTGGACCAGCGCGGAGTCGCCGACGGCCGACCACAGCGCGCGAAGGCCGTGCAGGTCGGGGGCGGGCGGGGTCTCGGCCAGCACCGGCAGCCCCCGATCAACAGCATCGGCGATGAAAAGCGGCGTCACAAGCCACGGCGTAGCGGTCAGCACGAAGTCGACGCGGAGCTCCCGCAGACACGCGTCGAGAGAGGTGAAGGCCGGGAGGTCCAGGCGGCGCGGAGTCCGCACCACCAACCCTCCGCAGTGGATCGTGCCCAGCTCACGCGCCACCTTGAGGAACATCCGCGCCCGCCAGCCGCTGCCGATCAGCACGAACGTGGTCACGCGGAAACGGTAACGCCGTCCCATCGCGCGGCGCGGCGGGGACCATCTGAGTGGCCGTGAAGCTTGTGGGGACAGGCCTCAGTCGCGGGAGACTCAGTTCGTCAGTGGCAGGTAGCGGACCATCAGCACGCCGTCGATGTCGCCGATCGATTTGATCACCGAATCCGGCACATCGCTGTCCACGTCGACCAGCGTGTACGCCAGGTCCTTTCGGGACTTGTTGGTCATGGTCGCGATATTGAGACCGGCCATAGCCATCTCATGAGAGATGCCGCCGACCATGTTCGGCACGTTGGCATTGGCAATCGCCACCCGGAACTGCGATTCCCTGGGCAAGATCACGTCAGGGAAGTTCACCGAGTTGCGAATGGTCCCATCGAGCAGGTAGTCGCGCACCTGCTCAGCAACCATCACGGCGCAGTTCTCCTCAGCCTCTCGTGTTGAGGCGCCCAGGTGCGGTAGCAAGATCACTCCGGGCTGCTGGCTGAGATGCGCAGCAGGGAAGTCGCAGACGTACTTCGACAGCTGCCCAGACTCCAACGCCTCCAAGATCGCGGTGTCGTCGACCACACCACCACGAGAGAAGTTGAGCACGACCGCACCGGGTTTCATCTGCGCGATGCCGCCGGAATCGATCATTCCCCGGGTCGCATCGAGGAGCGGTACGTGCAACGTGAGGAAGTTGCTGTGCTTGAGAACCTCACCCAGACTGTGCGCCTTCTTGACCGACGCCGGCAGACTCCACGCCGAATCCACCGTGATATCGGGGTCGTACCCGATCACATGCATGCCGAGCTTGATCGCCGCATCGGCAACCAGGCAACCGACCTTGCCGAGTCCGATAATCCCGAGCGTATGGTTCGACAGCTCATATCCGTTGAACGCCTTCTTGGCGGCCTCGATCTTGTTCTCCAGCTCCGGATCCTCGGGGTGCAGGGAGTCGAGGTACTTGAGCGCGTGGTCGATATTGCGTGCCGCGAGCAACATGCCCGCCACCACGAGCTCCTTGACGGCATTGGCGTTGGCGCCCGGCGCGTTGAACACCGGGATGCCGCGCGCCGACATGTTCGGAATCGGGATGTTGTTGGTGCCGGACCCGGCGCGGCCGACCGCCAGCAGCGGCTCAGGAATCTCCATGCCGTGCAGGTTCGCGGAACGAACCAGGATGGCGTGCGGATCATCGACCTCGGCCGATACCGCAAACCGATCCCAGGGCAAGCGCTTCAGCCCTCCAGCCGAGATGTTGTTGAGGACTCGTACTCGGTACTTCTCAGTCATTGCCTATTCAGCCTTTCGTCGCCGCGAACTCGGCCATGTAATTCACCAACGCCTGGACACCTTCGATCGGCATCGCGTTGTAAAGCGAGGCGCGCACGCCACCGACCGAGCGGTGTCCCTTCAGCTCCACCAGGTCGTTCTTTGCCGCACCGGCCAGGAAGTCAGCCTCGAGATCCGGATTCGACAGCCGGAATGGGACGTTCATCCGTGACCGGTCGGCCTTCTCGATCGGGTTTACATAGAATTCGGAGCCGTCGATGAAGTCGTACAGCAGCGCAGCCTTAGCGATATTGCGTTGCTCTGCGGCGGCCAGCCCACCGGTCTCCAGCAGCCACTTGAACACCAGACCGGCAACGTAGACCGCATACGTGGGCGGCGTGTTGTACATCGACCGCGCTTTGGCGTGGGTTGCGTAATCAAGCATTGCCGGTGGTGTGGGCTCGCCGAGGCCAATGAGGTCTTCGCGTACGATCACCAAGGCCAACCCTGCTGGACCGATGTTCTTCTGCGCACCGGCGTAGATCAGGCCGAACCGCCCGACGTCCAGA
Organism: uncultured Actinomycetota bacterium; assembly: GCA_963734005.1. Lineage (GTDB taxonomy): Bacteria > Actinomycetota > Actinomycetes > Propionibacteriales > Propionibacteriaceae > Microlunatus. Next base: position 183,873 of record CAVTFS010000020.1, on the reverse strand, counting down.
GGGCGGGAGAGCAGGTTCGAGGACATGTCGCTGACCAGCGGCACATCGCCGACATCGGGGGTCCAACCAAACTCGACCCCATTGATGGTCTCGTTGGCGGTGTAGTGGACGTACGCCCCACGCTCAGTCAGCTGCCATTCAGACTGGGCCGGCACATAGGTGAACGCCCGGTCCTCTCGCGCTGGCAGCCACATTCACATCGGCCAAGTTCTTCGCCGCTTTGATCGCCTTCTTCGCCCACTCGCCCGTGTTGATGTAGTCAGATACGGCGCGGCCCTGGATCAGGTTCATCGGGATCATTTCGAACTGCAGCGATGCCCCGCCTTGCAGGAAGAGCACGTGGTAGCCCTCGGGTATCGCGAGCAGCTTGCGCAGATCCGCTTCCGCCTCTTCCGCAATCGAGATGAAGTCTGCGGCCGCGATGGCTCATCTCCATCACCGACTGGCCTGACCCGTGCCAATCGAGCATCTCATCGGCCGCTTGGAGCAGCACTTCCTCGGGTAGGGTGCCTGGGCCTGCGCTGAAGTTGAAGACGCGTGGCATGAGCTTCGATCCTGACTGTCGGGTTTGAAAACGAACGGCGACCAAGCGTGGAGACTACATCGTGCCCCAGTCAGCCGCGCACTTTCTCGCTAGAGGGATTCGGAGCCCTAAGGCTCGTCGAGGGCACGCTACTGCGCGTTTCGAAGGCTCAGCCCGCGATTGATTTCATACCAACTGCGCGTCAATCGGCCGGTGACTGCTCCATCCAGCGCTGCCCAGGCTCAACACTGAGGCATGGTGAGCCGCTGTCGCATTGGCGTCGCGGCGATCATGCTGGCAATGGCTTTGACGGCTTCGACAATTACGCCCGCAGCGGCCGAGCCGGCCACCACCGTGTTGTATCCGACCAGCACATCGGCTACCCGGCTGACCGGGTACGCGTTCGACAGCTGCTCGGCGCCGCCGCTGGCGACTATGCAGGCTTGGAAAACCGCCTCGCCCTACCAAGGCGTCGGCGTCTACATCGGCGGAGTGAGCCGAAGCTGCGCTCAACCAAATCTCACCGCGGGCTGGGTGACGGCGACATCGCTGCAGGGTTGGCGGATCATTCCGATCTACGTGGGCTACCAGGCTCCGTGCACTACCAGGCCGAACGTGACGAAGTTCACCCCCATCACCGCGGAGACCCTAGGGACCGCCGACGCGGCGGACGCGGTGGTGCAAGCTCAGGCGTTAGGCATGCTGCCGGGCAGCGCCATCTACGGCGACATGGAGCACTACTCCGCTACCGACCCGGACTGCCGTACGGCCGTGCTGACCTACGTCTCCGCCTGGACCAAGGAGTTGCACCGCCTGGGCTACCTCGCTGGGATGTACGCCAACTTGTCTTCGGGTGCCAAACACCTGTCGGAGGCGTACGTCTCGCCCGCGTACGCTCGCCCGGACGTGCTGTGGATCGCGCGCTGGGACGGCAGCACGGCGCTGACCGGCTGGGCTGGCATCCACAATGCGCAGTGGTCCAATCATCAGCGTGGGAAGCAGTACCGCGGCGACCATGACGAGACCCACGGCGGCGTCAAGATCAACATTGACAGCGACCGGTTCGATGCACCAGTTGCGACCGTCGGCTATGCGTACCAGGTCACAAGTTTGGCCAATCTCAACGGCCGAAGTGGTCCGAAGACCTCGACTCCCATCGTGCAGGCCTACGCGCCCGGTGCGACGGTGGGTGTCGTCTGCCAGACCGCTGGCACCAAGATCGGCACCACGTCTGTGTGGAACAAGCTGACCGATGGCAACTACGTCAGCGACTACTACGTGAGCACGCCTTCGAACACCAGCTACAGCGCGCCGCTGCCGCGTTGCACCTATCCCTTCCAGGTGACCATCCCGACACTGAACAAGCGCACCGGCCCAGGCGCCAGCTACGCCATCTCAGGCACCCTCCCCGGCGGCGCCCTTGGCTGGGTGACGTGTCAACGCTCCGGGTCCAAGGTCGGCACGACGTCCGTCTGGGACAGGCTGGACGACGGCACGTACGTCTCCGACTTCTACCTGGCGACGCCCAGTAAGACGACGTACAGCCCGCCGCTTCCCCGTTGTTGACGCCCGTGTCCGAAACCCACGTAAACCTAGGTTGCTGGCCCTGCGCGTAGGTTGCAACGTGTGTAGACCGCCAGCAAGCAACGTGGACGTAGGCTTCCGACCGAGGGTGTTCCGGCTGGCGTGTTGGACGCTTAATCGAATCTATGTTTGAATAGATAGGTGCGCTGGGCCGGCCAAGAAGTCTCCCGGGAAGCAGTCGGCGATCCGACCGCGCTGCCTGGACTTGACCGACTGAACAATCTGGTGCGGTCAGTACGCACTCCTGAGTTTGCGGGCATCACCTTCCATGAGGTCTTGGCCAAGTCGGCGCTGAACAAAGTGCCGAAAGCGGCGGCGCTCCCCTTCAATTGGACAGTCAATCCCTATCGCGGCTGCAGTCACGGATGTGTCTACTGCTTCGCCCGCAACACGCACACCTATCTTGATCTGGACTCCGGCAACGACTTCGATCGTCAGATCATTGTCAAGATCAACATTGCGGATGTCTTGGCTCGCGAGCTGCGCCGGCCGACGTGGACCCACGAGCCGGTGGCACTGGGCACCAACACCGATCCCTACCAGCGCGCCGAGGGTCGTTATCGCCTTATGCCGGGAATCATCGCCGCATTGGCTGGGTCGGGCACTCCGTTCTCGATCTTGACCAAAGGCACCACAGCACGGCGGGATCTGCCACTGCTGAGCTGTGGCGAGCCAGGCCGTCTCGGTCAGCATGGGCGTGTCCATTGCACTCACCGATGAGAGCATCCACGCCACGCTCGAGCCCGGTACGCCGACGCCGAGAGCCCGGCTCGAACTGGTACGAGCCATCGTGCAGGCAGGTCTGCCCTGCCAGGTGATGGTCGCACCGATCCTGCCGATGATCACCGACAGCGATGAGCAGATCGATGACCTGCTCGCGCAGGTTGCCGCGGCCGGAGCAACCGGCGCGACCGTGTTCGCGCTGCACCTGCGGCCGGGCGCTCGCGAGTGGTTCTTGCAATACCTGGGGGCCCATCATCCGGAGCTTGTCGGGCCGTACGCCGAGCTGTACCGGAACGGCTCTTACGTCACTCGCTCGTACGCCGCCGACCTGGCTCGCCGATCATCGGTACTGCTACGCAAGCACGGCCTTGATCGGAAGGACAGCGTGCTGCGAATATCCGACACGCGTACGGCAGCAGTCCCGCCACACCTGGCGCTGAGCGAGCCAAGCCTCTTCTGAGAGCCGACTTTCAGCGCCGATGCGATAGACATCGCGCTGAAAGTGAAGTAGCCCGAAGATGGCATCAATCTCAGCAGCAGGCGGCTCTTCCATCGCAGCAAAGTGTCCACCCTCTTTGTGTTCGTTCCAGTAGGCCATCTGGTGCTGCGGGTCCATGAATCGCCGCATGATCGGCTCTGTGTTGAACACCACCCAGCCGCTCGGTACGCCGGCTGGCGCAATCCAATCAAGATCGGAATGCTCCGCCTCCGACAGGAAACGGGCCGCACTAGCACCGCTGCGGGTGAACCAATAGAGGCTGACGTTTGTCAGTAACTGATCACGGTCGACTGCCTCGTCCGGAGTCTTAGCTGCGGGGTTCGTCCAGGTCTGGAACTTCTCAACGATCCAGGCGAGCTGACCAACAGGCGAGTCGGTGAGGGCAGCCCCGATCGTCTCTGGGCGGTGGCCCTGCAGATCCAGATAGCCGCGCTCAGCGCGCCAGGTCGTACGCTCTTGCTCGACCCGGGCTCGTTCCTCCTCGGTGAGGTGGTCCGGGATCGGGAACTGTTCCCCGGCCAGCCCGAGCGCACCAGGGTCAGTGACCACGATCGTGCCGACTACGTGCGCGGCGTCGACCGCGCCGAGTCGACCGCTGACGCCGGCGCCGATGTCACCGCCGTGGGCGCCGTAGCGCGAGTAGCCCAGCTGTGCCATCAGCTCCGCAAATGCGGCTGTGGTTCGACCCAGCTCCCAGCCGGTCTGCCGCACCGGAGTCGAGAACCCGAAGCCAGGCAGCGACGGGATGACCAGATCAAACGCGTCCCCTGGATCGCCGCCATGGGACCGGGGATCACTGAGCGGGCCGATCAGGTCATAGAACTCGACCACCGAAGACGGATAGCCGTGACTGATCAACAGCGGCAGCGCGTTCGGTTCCGGTGAGCGAATGTGCAGGTAGTGGATCCGCTGCCCGTCGATCTCAGTGGTGAACTGCGGAATCTGATTGAGCCGCGCTTCTTGAGCACCGCCAATCGAACTCGTGCCGCCAGTAGTCGGCCAGCTTCTGAAGGTAGGCCAGAGGCACGCCGCGTTCGAAGTCCGCCCGGGCGTCCGGCGGAGGCTCCGGCCAGCGGGTTGTGTCGAGCCGGCGCTGGAGGTCATCCAGCTCAGAGTCGGTGATCGCGATCTGGAACGGTTGGGGTGCGGTAGCTGTTGTCATGCCAGCCACGTTAGAGACAATCGCGGAAGAATTTGTTCCTCGATTGCTGCCAGACTTGCCACTTATGTGGCAAACATCGACGCGCCTGCTTCAGTTGCTCGCAATGCTGCAAGCGCGCCGTGACTGGTCAGGGCAGGACCTTGCGTCCCGGCTGGACGTAAGCACCCGGACCATCAGAACCGACATCGAGCGACTCCGCGACCTCGGCTATCCGGTCGAAGCGACGCCTGGCGTGGGGGGCGGGTATCGCCTCGGACATGGAACGACCATGCCGCCGCTGCTGCTTGACGATGAAGAGGCGGTCGCGGTGGCAGTCGGACTCCGTACCACGACTGGCGCCGGTGTGACAGGCATTGAGGAGGCGTCGCTACGAGCGCTCGTCAAGCTCGAGCAGATGCTGCCTTCCCGACTGCGGCATCGCATCGACACCATGCGGGCCGCGACCGTGAGCGTCCCCGGAGGCGGGCCAACCGTCGACCACGCAGTACTGAGCGCGATCGCGAGCGCGATCCGGGCCAGTGAACGACTGCGCTTCGATTACGTCGACTACGAGGGCACGCTGACCATGCGAACTGCCGAACCCGAGCGGCTCGTCGTGTGGGGCCGCCGCTGGTACCTCCTGGCCTGGGACGTTGATCGGAACGACTGGCGTACGTTCCGAGCCGACCGGATCACGCCCAAGACACCTAACGGCCCAAGGTTCAAGCCGCGGACGCTGACCGCCGACGAGGCAGCCGAGCATGTGCAGCGCTCCGCCGGCAGCGCGACCTGGCGCTACCGCGCCCGGATCCGCATCCATGCGCCGGCCGAACAGGTGAGGGCATTGCTGCCCTTGGCAGTGTCTGTATCGGCGGACGGGCCCGACCGCTGCATCATCGCGGCAGGCTCAGACACGCCACACCAACTCGCCCTCTACGTCGGCCTGCTGGACACGGACTTCGAGATCATCGACCCGCCTGAACTCGCCGAGGCATTCGTCCGCCTCGCCGAGCGGTACCAGCGAGCCGCTCAGGCTTCGATGCGCTAATTCGTCCGACCTTGTCAGCGCAGGGTGATGTCAGGCATCCGCAGCGCGGTATCCGTGGGCACGCCAAGAGCCGCGGCGACAGCGGCGAGGTCCTTCATCCCACCCGAGCCTGTCGCAACCCGCGGCCACGCGCTACCAATCCAGGTCCGCGGATCCTCACTGTTCTTCGGCCGACTGAGTCGCGCCAGCGGTGGGATGCGGATCGCGCCCAGTACGGGTGCATCCTCCGGCAGGTTCGCGCGTTCCCGGGCGATGCGAATCGCGTCACGAACGCCGCCGAGCTCATCGACCAAACCCGCCTCCAGCGCGTCCCGGCCAGTCCAAACCCGGCCACGGGCGACGGCTTCGATCTCCGGCGCCGGGCGCTTCCGTCCAGCAGCGACCTTGCCAACGAAATCGTCGTAAATGGCGTCGATCGTTACCGCGAACCGAGCCCGCTCGTCCTCGCTGAATCCCTGCCGGAACGAGTACATCAACGCTCGAGCACCCTGTTGCACGGTTCCTCTGCTGAGTCCCGCGCGTCCCAACATGCCGTCCACAACCAGCTTGCCTGCGAAGACTCCGATGGAGCCGGTCAAGGTCGCGGGCAGAGCCACGATCACCTCGGCCGGGCAGGCGATGTAGTAGCCGCCGGACGCCGCCACGTCGCCCATCGAGACCACAACCGGTTTGCCGGATTCGCCCAGCCTGCAAACTTCCCGCCAGATCACGTCCGAAGCCACCGCCGAGCCTCCCGGTGACTCGATCCGCAGCACGACGGCCTGAGCATGATCGTTATCGTGCGCGGCACGAAGCTGCGCTGACACGGTGTCGCTGCCAGCTTGGCGACCCAGCGGACTGCGTCTTGTCCGGCCGCTCACGATGGCGCCGCGGACGTCGACGAGGGCAACGTGACTGCGGCGGTGAGGCGGCGGAGCGAGCCTGCGGCGGGGCCGCCACCGATCGGCGAACAGCAGCTGAGACTTGGCACCAGTACGAGCGCGCATCTCCTCGTACACCTGATCGCGGTAGCCCAGCCGGTCGACCAAGCCGGCCTGCTGCGCTTCAGCTGCGGTACGCGGACCAGTGTTGATCAACTCGCGTACCCGATCATGGTCCAACCCGCGCGCATCGCCGATGATCTTCACCGCGTCGCTGAAGACCGACTCGGCAAGCCGCTCCAGCGCCTCGCGATGCGCGGGGGTGTATTCGGTATGCAGCACTACGTCGGCGGCATTCTTGTACTCATGGCGCTGCTCCACCTGCGGCTCAATGCCCAGCCGGTCGAGCGTGCCGCGGAAGAAGGTTGTCTCGATGCCGACGCCGAGCAAGCCGACTCCCCCGCCGGGCTGCAGCCACACTTCGCCGAAACCGGTCGCCAAGACGTAGGCCGCCATGTCTCGCGACGACCCTTCGCCAAAGCTCTCCGCCCAGGCCAGCGTTGGTTTGCCGCTCGCAGCGAATGCCTGTACACCGAGCCGCAGTTCCTGCATCGTCGCCCACGGCCAGATACCGCCAACCTTGGCGATGAGTCCGACAACATGCCGGTCTTCCGCCGCCTCGTGCAGGGCCCGCAACGTCGGACGGAGCAGCCGGCGACCGCGGGCGCGCAGCCGCGCAACGGGGTCGTCGGCATCCGGAGCAACCAGAGGTTCAGTCAGGTCGAGTTCGAGCAATGTCTGCGGCCGTCGGCCGGGAAAGGCAGCCATGTGGTACACCGTAGGCCCCTGCACCTCACCACCCACTGGGACATCCAAGCCGCTTGATCAAGATCGGGCCGGGACCAGCTCCTCGTCCACAGTGGGGAGGCCCTCTGCTGCGTGGCGCAGCTCACGACGCCTCCGCCGGGAAAGCCGGCGAGGATGGCGAATGTCATAGACCGCGGCTGCGTTTGTTTCTGGTTACCTCGCACGGCTAAACCGCGATGGGTACCTCGTAGACAACGCTTGCCGGGTGTCCAGCCCGCTCGTGGATGCGGATCACAGCCTCCTTGTTCGGGCCAGTCGCGAGGCAGAATGCCTTGCCACTCTCAGGATCTAGCCAGGCATGGTCGTAGCTCACTCCCTCCTCGGCCTGGATCGCGAGGTCACGGCGATGCGCCTCGTCGAACTGCTCTTGGGTGACTCCGACGAATCCGTCGTGAACGTCCATGTACGTTGGCATCAAATGCTCCTTCGCGTTGCTGTCGGCGGTGTTGATCACCACCGAACCCGCCACCTTGGCGGTCGCTTTCACTATTGGCGGGAAGGAGCTGTCGGACCATGACCGAGACGACGCCGTACTTGACCAAGACTCCGGATCTTGATCTGCGCGCGGCAATGCACGATCCATTCACCGTCGTCCCGCAAGTGCTCGACCTGGTGCGCCTCAACGGCGCGATCTTCTTCCGGTCCGACTTCCGGGCACCGTGGGGATACACCTCGCCACCGGTCCAGGAACTGGCTGGTGCGTTGCCGCACGCTCCCGGCAGTCTGGTTCTGTTCCACATCATCGCCGAAGGTCACTGCTGGATCGCCATGGACGGCGTGAGGCGGAGCCTTTCCCCTGGTGATGTGGTGGTGATGCCCTACGGAGACGCTCACGCCTTCGGATCCGACGAATACGCCGAGCCGGTGTCCATTACGACACTGCTGCCCCCGCCGCCCTGGATCGAGTTTCCGCACATCGACCACGGCGGCAATGGTGAGAACACCCAGATGGTCTGCGGATACCTGCGCGGCGATGCCGTGCTCTTCGACCCGGTGCTGCGGGCGCTGCCACCGGTGTTTGTGGTTCGGCCGGCGGGTCCTGCAGCAGCGTGGGTGACCGCCAGCGTGGAGTACGCGATGCAGGCGACCCAGTTGTCGGCGTCCGGTGCGAATCAGCGCCTGCCCGAGCTGCTGTTTACCGAAGTGCTGCGGATCTATCTGAAGGAGAGTGACGATCGCGAGCTGACCGGATGGCTCGCGGCGCTACGCGACCCCGTAGTTGGACCAGCTCTGTCGCTGCTGCACACAAGACCGGCATATGACTGGACCGTCGCTGAACTTGCCCGAGCAGTCGCGACCTCTAAGACGGTGCTGATCGACCGCTTCAATCTGCTCCTGGGCCGCCCGCCGATCCACTACCTGACCGAGTGGCGACTCAATCTGGCGTCCGGTTTGCTGCGCACTACCCAGTCCGGCGTCGCTGAGATCGCTGGACGGGTCGGTTACACCTCTGAGGAGGCATTCAGCCGAGCATTCAAACGTGCGCTCGGAAAATCTCCGGCGCGCTGGAGGGCTGAGCCCGAGTTGACTACGGAAACACAGCTCAAATGAAGGATGCCTCTTTGACACACGCGGCGTACTCAGTCGCCACTTGTTGAGGGGTCAGCTGCCCAGTCATCCGGCCGACATTGAGGATTTCGAGCCTTGCTTTCACGTTCTTCGGCACGGACTGACGCGTTCATCAACGTTGTTGGATTTCAGTATCTGAGTCGAGACTGCCGCGGCGAGGGAACTGATGGCGGCGCCGGCGCACAGGATCTGCCACGCGGGCGATGTAAGGCCGAAGGTTTCGTCCAGCCAGTCCGAAAAAGCCGCTCCGCCAAGTGCGGGAGAAGCGGTCAATGCGGTCGCCAATGCCCCCGCCAGAATCGCCAGGTTGAGCAGCCGCCGCTGTCGTGCCCGCGCGTGTACCAAGTACTTCGCCACTTTGTCCTGCGTGCCTTTGATCAGGGCTGACCAATCGGCGACCGGTGCTCCATATCGGCCGTCAGCACCGAAATCTCCCTCGGACATCTATGAACTCCTTGAGCAACCGGTGGCTCAAGAATTTTACCGAGCCAGCTGATAGATGACGCCATGGCTTAGCCGGCCCCGTTTCTCAACAGCCCTGGCCGAGCTCAATCCATGGCGCGATCGACCGAGTACGCCGAAGCCTGCAGATGGAACAGCTCGGCATACTGACCGCCGAGGGCGACCAGCTCATCGTGGGTGCCCGCCTCGACCACCCGTCCATGATCAAGTACGTAGATCCGGTCGGCAGTCCGAACTGTGGAGAACCGGTGGGAGATGATCAAGGCGCTGCGGCCGCGCAGGATCTCATGGAGTGAGGAGAACAAATCGTACTCCGCGCGCGCATCGAGAGCGGCCGTCGGCTCGTCGATGATCACCAACGGCGCGCTGCGATAGAACGCGCGCGCGATCGCGACCTTTTGCCATTGCCCGCCGGACAGCTCATGCCCGCCCACAAATCGACGAGACAGCGGTGTCTGGTAACCGGCCGGGAGCACGGAGAGGAACGAGTCGGCATCAGCGAGCCTGGCCGCCTCGCGGACTGCCGCGTGATCAATGTCGTCGTCCGGCCGCGCCACTGCAATGTTTTCCTCGGCCGAGAGCGCGTACTTGACAAAGTCCTGGAAGATGATCGCGACCCGCTCTCGGAACAGATCCGGCCGGAAGGTGCGTACGTCGATGCCGTCCCACCGGACCGCGCCGCTGCCGGGCTCGTACAAGCCAGCCATGACTTTGGCCAGCGTGGTCTTGCCCGAACCGTTCTCACCGACGAGGGCAACCACCTCGCCACGGTTGATCTCGATGTTGGCGGCCTGGAGAGCCAGCTGGCTGCGACCGGGATAGGAGAAGGTGACAGCGTCGGCCCGGATGCGCTGGAAGTCTGCGGGCGGCGCGATTTCCCGCGATCCGCCTTCGGCAGCCGGGGCCAGCGTGAGGAAGCCATCCAGGTCATCAATGAATTGCCCCGACTCAAAGACGGCTTGTACACCAGCGAATCCAGAGTGGACCTGACTCGCCAGCAGCCGGATCGCGACCAAGGCGGCACCGGCCTCGGCGATACTGAGGCGGCTGGTGGAAATCAGCCACGCCAGCAGGAAGAGGGTCAATGCCAGCAGGGCGGCTGAGCCGAGGCTGCCAGCAGCAGCGGGCCTTGAGCGGTGCCAGAGGTGTTGTGCAAGATCACGAAGGTAGTCGGCGTACAAGGTGTTGAGGCGTTTGCCGAAGTTGCGCCCAAGTCCGAATGCCCGCACTTCCTTGGCTTCATCCCGGCCGGTCTGTACCCATGTCAGGTAATTCCGCAGTCGCATCGATTGCGTCTGCCGAGCCAAGAAATCGAACTCCAGCTGGCTCTGCCGGCGGCTGGTGAGCAGCAGCGGCACACCGCCAACCAACAACAGAGGCAGCAATGTGGGATGCACCAGTGCAATCGCAACCACCAACCCGCGCCCGCAGCCGCTGCCCCTATCGTCGCCACCAAGCCATAGGTGATCTGGTACGGACGCGTCAGCGCATTGGCCTGAACGCGCTGCAGGCGATCGTAGAACCTGGCGGATTCGAACTTCCGCAGGTCGACCCGGGTGGCAACTCTTAATACGCGCTTCCACATGACCGCGACCACTAGCTCGCCGGCATAACGCCCCAGCCCGGCCTGGGCCGAGGCGATGACCGCCGTGACCGCAGTCAGCCCAGCAAGCAGGAGCACGGGCTGCACCAGACGCCAAAGATCTGCAGTGCTTCCGGTGATGTCGAGGAGGGCTGTGAGGGCGAGTTGCACTGCAACGATCTGAAGCACCAGGGCAATCGCGTTCAGTAGCTGCAGCCCGATCAATGCGAGAAATGGCGTACGCGCGGACTGCCAGACCATGGACAAGCTGCGCGCCATCAGACGGGTGAGCCGGCCAGCCGACTTTCGCTGGTCCTGCGCCGGAGTCGCGAGGTCCACCGGGTCGATTTCACTCACGGTTGCATCGTAGGGTTGCTGGAACGCGTGCGTGGCGACTTACGGCGAAGCCAGAAGCGCTACGGGCGCGATTTGCGCGCAGGCGTAATGGGAAAGGGTGAGGAATGGGCAACGGAGCCGATACAGGTCGCCAACACGGACCGCGGTCGCCAGAACAGATCCGAAATGTCGTGCTGGTCGGTCCGGCGGGCGTCGGCAAGAGCACGCTCTTCGAACGGTTGATAGCAGCGCGTGTCCCGGGCCGCCACCAAAGGGGTGAGCCCGCGCCGTCGCAGTCGCTCGGTGCCGCGTCAATCGCCAGCGGCGAGGTGATGATCAATCTGCTGGACACCCCTGGCAACCCGGACTTTGTCGGTGAGGTGCGAGCCGGCCTGCGGGCAGCCGACGCCGTCTTGTTCGTGGTATCGGCCAGCGACGAGATCGACGACGCGACCCGCTTGCTGTGGCGGGAGTGCGAGACGACGAATATGCCTCGAGCGATCGCGGTGACCAAGCTCGAGCAGTCCCGGGCTGACTTCGACGAGACGATTGCTCGCTGCCGGCTGGTATTCGGCGATGTCCAGCCGGTCGGCGCGCCGCTGATCGAGGATGGCCATGTCACCGGCGCGATCAACCTGCTGCGTCGCACCGTCACCGACTACCGCAGCGGCGAGCCGACATCACGCGAGCCTGATGACACCGAGGCCTCGATCATCGAGGAGCACTGGGACCCGCTGATCGAGTCGATCATCGAGGAGTCCGAGGACGAGACGCTGCTCGACCGGCATCTCAGCGGCGAACCAATCGACCTGGACATCGTCTTGCCCGATCTCCGGATGGCGATCGCCACCGGTCGGTTCTTCCCGATCATTCCTGCACATGCCCCAACCGGAATGGGCATTGAGGGGCTGTTCGAGCTGTTCGAGCAGGGATTCCCCTCTCCGGCATCCTCGCCGCTGCCGAAGGTCTACAAGCCGAGCGGGGTGCGGTTCGGCTCGGTGAGCTGTGATCCGGAGGGTCCACTGGTTGCTGAAGTGGTACGGACGACTAGCGACCCGTTTGTCGGCCGGCTTTCCTTGGTCCGGGTCTTCTCCGGCACTCTCAGCCCTGACACCCCGCTACACGTGTCTGGGCACTTGCAGCAGTTTGCGAGTCACCACGTAGACGCTCATCCGGACCACGACAGTGACGATCGAGTTGGGCCGCTTTCCGCGCCGCTCGGAGATGAAACCAGGCCCAAGCCGTACGCGATCGCCGGTGATCTTGTCCTGGTGTCCAAGCTGGCCGCTGCGGAAACCTCCGACACGCTGTCCAACAAGGCGCAGCCCGCACTCGTCGAGCCCTGGCTGCTGCCCGAGCCGCTGCTGCCGGTAGCTCTTCACGCCACTTCCCGAGGTGATGAGGAGAAGATGGCGTCGGCGCTGCAGCGGCTGGTGGCCGAAGACGTCACCATGCGACTGGAGCACAATGCTGAGACTCATCAGGTGGTGATCTGGGCGATGGGGCCGGCCCACGTGGACAAGCTGCTGACTGCGCTGCGGGAGAACTGGCACATCCAGGTCCAGGTCGAGCCGGTGCGTACCTCGCTGCGTGAGACCTTCATCCGTCCGATCACGGCGCAGGGTCGCCTCGTGAAGCAGTCCGGCGGACATGGCCAGTACGCGGTCTGCATGATGGAGATCGAGCCGCTGGAACGCGGTGCCGGGTTCGAGTTCACCGAGCGCGTAGTCGGTGGAGCGGTGCCGCGGCAGTTCATTCCGTCGGTGGAGAAAGGTGTCCGCAGCCAGCTGGCGAAGGGTGTGCTTGCCGGTTATCCCCTGGTTGATCTCCGGGTGACGCTGGTGGACGGCAAGGCGCATTCGGTCGATTCCTCGGATATGGCCTTTCAGACGGCAGGGGCGATTGCCCTTCGCGAGGCGGCCAATGAGTCGACCGTTGCCCTTCTGGAGCCGATCGACAAAGTGGAGATCACGGTCGGCGAGGACTCGGTCGGGGCTGTGCTGGCGGACCTGCGCGGCCGCCGGGGCCAGGTGCACGGCACGGAGACGTCCGACATTCGGGGGTACGCCATCATCCACGCTGAGGTGCCGGCGCACGAGCTGTCCCGGTATCCGATCGACCTGCGTTCGGTCTCCCATGGCACCGGCACCTTCAAACGCTCGTTCGTGCGCTACGACTACATGCCGGCCGCGTTGGCCCGGGAGGTCATCTCGGCCTGAGCTTGGTTGGCTGACGCCGCCGTCTCAGCTGTGTAGTCAGCTGTCGGCACATTGCGATTCTTAATCGATTCAGGACTGCTATTTGCCGATAGCTTCCTGGTGAGTAGCGACACTCCGAGAACGATCAGCCAGATGATCAGCGGATAGAGCGCTATGCGTTCGGCGAGTCCTCCACCGTGACCGGTCAAGATCACCAGGAAGGGCCCCGCCAGCATTCCAAGGAGCCCAACTACACCCGCCACGACTGAGAACTGGGCCATTCCCCGGCGATCGCGCCAGATGGCTAGTCCGAGCAGGATCATCGCCACGTTGCCGGCTGGAATGTTGAGCGCGCCGATCACGTGAAGTACCACATTGACGTTCTCCGGACTAAGTCCGACCAGGATCGTGCCGGCCCCGGCCACACCAAGAAGTGCCAGACCCCAGGTGGTGAGGCGGCGTCGCGGCCAGATCGAGCGAGTCAGGAACAGCCCGACCAGGATCAGCGCGCCGGTCAGAACGAATGTCAGGTTCATCACCGCGTGAAGCGGTGAGCAGATGAACGTGTTCGCCAGCGTTCGCCCACACGCACTGCTGCCAAGATCGCTGACCCGGTTGTCGATCAAGCTGTAAGGGGTCGTCCAGGCAGCCTGAGCCACGATCTGTCCGATGAAGTACAGCAGGGTGAGGACCCAAGCGGCCCCACCGACTGGCAAACGGAGCTCCGACGCGGATCGAGGCACTGTGTTCATGTCTTGGGTCTCTCCCCTTACCGAGTACGTTCTACACGACGTGTCGTATACGACGTGTCGTATAGAACATTAACATGAGTCGCATGAATGCCAAACCCGCTTCGGACTCGACGGCCGCGTTGGAGGCTCGCGAGATCGTTGGACTATTCCGTTCCCTTCGCCGACATCTGGTGAGAGGCAGCCGGGCGGAGTTGGCACGGAGCGGGCTGACGGCCGCTCAGGTAAGTGTGATCTCGCTACTCGGAACGCAGGGCCCGATGACGCTGGGGGACCTGAGTCGGGAGCTGGAGCTGAGCCACAGCACGGTCTCGGGAATCGTGGATCGGCTCCAGGCCAAGGAGATCGTCGAGCGCAGGCCGAGTGTGGACGACCGCCGATACGTGCACATCTCCCTCACAGAGAGCGTGGCCAGCCAAGCGCCTGCGCTGGGGGACGAAGGCCCGATCGGGCGCCTCGAGGCGGTGCTCAAAGCAGCAACCGCCGACGAGCGGCGCCGCATCAAAGAGGGTCTCGCTCTGCTAGTTCGCTTTGCCGATATGGCGGGCTGATATCTCCGGCTACATATTGCTTGCAGGGTAGAAAATTTCGCCACTCTCATTTTGAGTTGGCTTGTCAGATATTTTTTCATATTGAAATATCAGATGGCCTTGATCACTGGGCCGCATTCGTGGTTAAGTGCCAATGTGGCCGAGAAGCGCGCCACAACCTGATGTTTCATTACGAAAGGGTGGCGCGCTCGTGGCGAACTCCCCTCTTTCTGTCATCCCTACTCAGCAGCGCTCGGCTCGTGAGGAGCTGGCAGGACGTACTCGCGCATTGCTCATCGAGGCACAGACGGCTGGGCCCGTCAGGCGCCAACAGATCCTTGATGAGGTAGTCACCTCGCATCTGTGGCTGGCTGAGAAACTCGCCCGACAATTCCTGCATCGCGGAGAGGACGAGGAGGACCTCGTCCAGGTCGCGTACACCGGCCTTGTCGAGGCTTGCCTGCGCTTCGATCCGCACCAGGGCTCATTCGTCGGATTCGCGGAGCCCACCATCGTGGGGGTGCTGAAGCGGCACTTTCGTGATCATGGATGGACCGTTCGGCCGCCGCGTCCCACGCAGGAGCTCGCCTCGGTCATCTGGCGACGGTGGCCAACGCTGGTTCAAGAAATGGGTACTCTCCCCTGCGCGAAGGATCTCGCCCAGGAGCTCGGGGCGCCCGTGAGCGCGGTGCAACAGGCCCGGTTGGCGAGTGAGGGCTACACCGCTTCGTCGATCGATGCTGCGATGTCTCGAGGAGTGTGCTTTTGCTCCACCGAGGCAGACGAAGACATCGACCGGACCGAGGCTCGACTAATCGTTGATCGAGCTGTCGAGCAGTTGGACGAGTCCGAACGCCGGCTGATCTGGCTGCGCTACTTCGAACAACGCTCGCAGTCCGACATTGCCCACGAACTCGGCATCAGCCAGATGCAGGTCTCGAGGCTGTTGTCGCGATTGTTACTCAAGTTACGCGGCATCATCGGCGCACCACGGGAACTCGCGGCTGCCTCGTAGCTAGGCGCGAACTTCCACGGCCTTTATCAACTTCACATAGCGACTTGTCAGCGTCAGTGGTCGTCATAACGGCCACTGACGCTGACAGGTCGGTAGGCCGTGTCATCGACCTCCACGACTCGTCCGGGCCGGCGCGAGGATAGGTCGGCGCACTGGAAGCTGACGTACCGGCACCATCCTGGTGGTACACGGGTTCGGTCCGATCGACGGTCATCAGCTGTACGAATCTTGATTCAGGCGAGGGGTGTGCATGATCGTTGTCTCCATTCGCGAAATTCGCGCCGCAATCCCTTGAGTCCGGTGATTGAACGCGTGGCAGTAGGGAAATACCCCACCAGCGGCGTCAGGCACCAATCACGCGATGGAATCTGGCCAGGTTTCTCAGCGATATCGGACCGGATGGACGGGTCGTAGAGTGCAGGTGAGCCAGCGTTGAGAGGCCGGTGAGCAGATCCAAGCCGTCGAGCACGAGGAGTTCCGGAGCCACGACCCTGACGAGGCGCACGCGTGGCTTCGTAAGGCTTACGCGGACCACGACGTCAGGATCTCGGGAAGCACCGAAGACTTCGTCTTCTCATGCGACATCATCCGATTCGACGGGATGACGTTCGGGCGCATGGCGCACTCGATGGCCGTCAACGTCGACGTCTTCGATGGTCTGCGGCAATCTCATCGATCGTCCAGCATCGAGAGGGCAATCCGGTACAAGTGGTCACGGGTCGGTCGAGCGTCAACCTGCGAGCTGGTGACTGTTTCCTGCTGCCACCCAATCGGCCGTACCAAGCTGCCTGGAACTCGGTCGGCGTCACGCTGACCACATTGGATTTTGAGAATCTGCAACGCGATGCGGCATGGCTGGTTGATCATGAGACGGTCAACGTCGACTTCACCCGGCCCGTCACGCGCAGCAGCTGGACGCCATTGGTCTCAGACCACCGGGTACGTGGAGCGCGTCGTCAGCGCCAGCCCGCTGCTGGAGTCGGCTCCACTGGCACGCAGGGAGTTGGGCTGGCTGGTCAACAGCGCAGTCCTGGCGTGCTTCCCCAACTCAACGCTGGACGCCGAGTCGGCCTCCTACGCCGGTGACACGCCGCAGCCGCTCCGCCGCGCGCTGGCTTTCATCGATGAGCATGCGGGCGATCCGATAACGCTCAACGACATCGCCGTAGCCGCCCGACTCAGCCCACGCGGCCTGCAAGCCGCATTCCGTCGGCATTTGGATACGACGCCATTGGCTCATTTGCGTAGCATTCGGATGGAACGTGCCCATCGGGACCTGCAGCATGCCGACCCCCGCGACGGAACGAGCGTTGCCGCGCTGGCCGCCCGATGGGGGTTCACCCATCTTGGTCGTTTCGCCATCGATTACAAGCGGCGATTCGGCATCTACCCCAGCCACACGCTACGCAGCTGAGCTCATCGCAAGACTTCGGTAGGCAGCTGGCCGGTGGATATCAGCCGTTGGGCCACATCACCGATCTTGCTCTGGGTGTCCCGGGCGGCTCGACGCAGCCGGTTGAAGGCGGTCATCGCATCCACGCTGTCGCGGGCCATAAGATAGCCGACACCCCGCTCGATGATCACCCGATAGTCCAGTGCGTACTGCAGCTGAGCGGCCAGCTCGCCGGCATTTTGGGCGGCCACTGCGGCGGCCAGAGTGGATTCGATCACGTCGCGGTAGCGACCCAGAGCCTGGCATTCGTCGTCCTGCCAGACGTGCGGCCGGTCGTAATACACGTCAAGGGTGCCGACGGTGACCGCACCCAGTCGGACCGGCAGGCCCAGCACCGCGCGAACACCGTGCGGACGTAGGCCTGCGGCGAGAGCGGGCCAACGCGCCTCCGCGGTCACGTCGGTGCTGGCTACAACGGTGTTGTTGACAAACGCCTCAGTGCAGGGACCTTGCCCGGTCTCGCTTTCCACCACTTCAAGCATCCGGCCCGGCCCATCGGATGCGGCGACATAGCGCGGGACGTTCTGCTCGTCCGCCAGCATGATGCCGCTGCCGGCGACACCGAAGAGGTCCACGCACGCCTCTGTCACATGGCGCAAGGCTTCTACTACGCTGGCGCCCGGTTCGCCCAGCGCAGCGAGCCGGCGCAGGCTGGCAGCGAGGGCGTCGGGATCAACCGCCATGACCTGCCCGATTCAGGAGCATAGCGGGCTTACCGCCCTTCCGAGATTGCGATCATCGAGCTCGATCATGGTCTACGCGATGGAAGCTGTCGAGCCGGATCACCGCGAATCTTCCCGCAGGGCGTGTTGTCGGTTGCGTTCCCGTCGGCGTGGACGACGCGGACGCCACCGGGCAGATGCTGCTCAATGGCGTTGAGGATGTCGGCCGTTGCGGGATCCATCCGACCGCAGTGGGCATCGATCACGGCTTGAGCAATCTCTCGGACCTTGACATGACTGTTCTGGGAGAGGCGCACCAGCAGCGACCAGGCCCGCTCGGGACTGATTGCGAAGCGCTGTGCCAGCAGTCCAGTCGCCACTCCGATCTGCTGGCGCCGGGTGAGCGCGTCTCTGAGCTGGGCGACCTCGGCCTCCAACTCGGCCACGCGCGAATTGAGGTCCGGTGGTCTCAGGGCACCCGAGCCAGCCTCCGTGTGCGGCGGCTGCAAGACCATGCGTCACCTCGATGACGTCAGGTCCGCAGACACAGGGCGGAGACCGATGAAACCAAATGCGAGTCTAGCCGCCCTTGAAGCGCTACCCGCAGGTGCGCGCAATCCTTCAGGCTAGACAACTCGGCACAGCGCAGAGAACGGCCCCGCAGCATGGCTTCTCAGCTACGGGGCCTGGGGTGGCGGAGATCCTAGGTTCCATCGCCGGCCCTTCTTGCGACTTACCCAATCGGCCGCAAAGGCAACGTCTCCGTCAGGGCCAACCTCCGGCGGAGTGAACCTCGAGACACCGCGCGTTCTGGTGCGCTCGGCTTGATGATCACTTTTATGATCATTTAGCATCGACGAGGATCTGCGCTCAATGGATAGTGGCGACGAGCCAGCCAGCCAATTGAGCGCGAAACGCAATTCGTTTCTTAGTCACTTCTTCGCTTTTTGGATAGTTGAGAAGGTTGCTTGTGGTGTGGCGCTGGTGGTTGCATCAGAGGGTGGCCGAGAAGCGCGCCACGCCCGTAGTACGTCGCGAAGGGTGTCGCGCTCATGGCGATCTCCGAAGCTTCCTCTTCTTCTCCTTCCCAAACCCCGCGCGAAGAGCTCGCCGAGCGCACGCAGGACCTCCTCATTGAGGCAGAGACTGCAAGTCCGGCCCAACGCCAACGGATCCTCGATGAAGTGATCACTTCGCATTTGTGGCTGGCAGCCACGCTGGCACGCCGGTTCTTGCATCGCGGCGAGGACGAGGAGGACCTCTTACAAGTTGCATGCACCGGCCTGGTCGAAGCCTGTCGCCGTTTTGATCCGCATCAGGGCTCGTTTGTCGGCTTCGCGGTGCCGACTATTACCGGAGTTCTCAAGCGGCACTTTCGTGATCATGGTTGGATGATCCGCCCGCCGCGGCCCACACAAGAACTCGCCTCGACCATCTGGCGGCAATGGCCCACCCTGGTGCAACAGATGGGCGCCTTACCTCGAGCGCGGCAGCTCGCTGAAGAGTTGGGCGAGCCGATCGGCGCGGTGCAGCAGGCCCGCTTTGCAAGCCAGGGCTACAGCGCCTCCTCAATCGATGCGGCGATGTCACGAGGGATTTGCTTCTGTTCGAACGAGACCGACGAGGACATAGACCGCACCGAAGCGCGGTTGATCATCGACGTGGCTCTGGCACAGCTTGATGACGACGAACGGCGACTGATCCAGCTGCGATTCTTCGAGCAGCGATCCCAGGCTGAAATCGCGGAGGAGATCGGCACCAGCCAGATGCAAGTGTCGCGCTTGCTGTCGCGACTATTACTCAAGCTGCGCACCATCATCGGGGTGCCGGACACCTTGCCCGTAGCCTCGTAGCCGGCGGGACCCGGCCCGTGTGAGAGCAGGCCCCGGGCTCCTCAGGCAACTGCGTACGTCTTCCAGCACGGCCGCGAAAACGACTAAGCCGAGGCCTGTGGGTTTCCGTCCCCGGCCATGTGCACCGTTCGATCACTGATCACGCCGACGACCCGGCCTGAACAAAGATCACTAGCGAGCAGGGTCGTTTGCTCGGCAAACGGCAGGGAAAGTCATGAGCATGACTTTTGACCCTCGATATGCGACTGTGACAGCGTCTGCCTCTGTGAACAATGCCGGCACGGGAAGCTCGGGGCTCTTGGCGCAAGATCATCGCCACCAACCTGGACGGCGCCTTCGTGTGCCTGCGCCAAGCGGCGAAGCACATGGTCCAAGAGGGCAACGGCGGAGGGCGTAAGGCGTGACACGACGATGAAGGCTGTTACCTGGCAGGGATTCCGCGACGTCTCGACGGAAGAGGTCGCCGACCCGATCATCAAGGAACCCAACGACGCGATCATCAAGGTCACCAGCACCAACATCTGCGGCTCTGATCTTCACCTGTACGAAACTATGGGAGCCATGATGAGCCCTGGTGACGTGCTGGGACACGAGGCGATGGGCATCGTGCTCGAGGTTGGTCGGGATATCAGCCAGATTCGTCCCGGCGATCGAGTCGTAGTGCCGTTCCAGATCTCCTGTGGACACTGCTGGATGTGTGAACGCTGGCTTTACACACAGTGTGAGACGACTCAGGTGCGGGGTGAAGGCAGCGGTGCCGCACTGTTCGGCTACTCGAAGCTGTACGGCCAAGTGCCTGGCGGCCAAGCCGAATACCTGCGGGTGCCGGAAGCGCAATTCACCCACATCTTGGTACCGGAAGGGCCGCCGGACGATCGCTTCATCTATCTGTCCGATGTCTTGCCCACCGCTTGGCAGGCGGTGGGGTACGCAGGTGTCCCAGACGGTGGCTCGCTGCTTGTCTTGGGTCTGGGGCCGATCGGCGACATGGCCTGCCGGATCGCCCAGCAGAAGTGGATCGACACGATCATCGCGGTCGATCTGGTGGACGCGCGACTGGAGCGGGCGCGCGCCCGCGGCATCCAGGTTATCGATCTTCGCGAGCACGAAGATGATCTTCCCGAAGTGGTACGCGAGCTGACCGACGGTCGTGGTCCGGACTCGGTGATCGACGCGGTGGGGATGGAGGCGCACGGTTCGCCCGGCGCCGCTGTCGCCCAGCGGGTGGCTGCGCACCTTCCTGATGCGGTAACCGAGCCGTTGATGAAGAGTGCGGGACTCGATCGGCTTGCCGCGCTCTATACGGCAATTGAGACCGTACGCCGTGGCGGGACGGTCTCGCTGTCCGGTGTCTATGGCGGCATGGCGGATCCGTTGCCGATGATGTCGTTGTTCGACAAGCAGATTCAGCTGCGCATGGGTCAGGCAAATGTAAAGCGCTGGATTCCTGACATCATGCCGTTCTTGACCGACGAGGACCCGCTCGGCGTGGAGGAGTTTGCCACTCACCGGCTGCCGCTCGGCGAGGCGCCTGCGGCGTACGAGATGTTCCAGCAGAAGGCTGACGGGGCAGTCAAGATCATGCTCAAGCCGTGGGCCTGACCCGGCCGTGATGATCGTTTAGTGATCATTCGGACTCAATGCCACACGATGGATGCAACTTCGACGTCCCCGGACACGCCCTTCAGGCTCACCACGCGTCGCTCGGTTGTTGAGGAGCCGGCGAGCGCGGCCGTCGCTGAGGAGGCCAAAACCTCCCCGCCGCGGGCGAGCGCGGCGATCCTGGCAGCGATGTGGACATCCTTGCCGCTGTAGTCCGAGCCCCGGCGGGTCGCTACTGCGGAGTGCAGGCCGATGCGCACGGCAGGAGCGAATCCGTGGGTCCGGCGCTGCTCGGCGAGCGCGCGCTGCACCGCAGCAGCGCAGTTGATCGCCGAGGAGGCCGAGTCGAACGCCACGAAGAACCCGTCGCCGGTGGAGTTCACTACCTCGCCTCCGTTGTCGCCGAACACCGCGCGAAGGGCGTCATCGTGCCAGCGAAGGAGTTGCTCCCAGGCCTCGTCACCCAGGGCCTCGGCGAGGTTGGTTGAGGCGACGATGTCGGTGAACATGAACGTCTTGTGGGCGATGGTCGGGGTGGCCCCCAGCGCGGCGGCAGCCCGCATGGCGTCGTCCGCCGCCGCCTCGTCGCGAACGGCTCCCAGGCGATGGAACTCCTCCCTCGCCGCCTGGAGCTCGAGGTCCGCCTCGTCGTCTCGTCCGAGCCGCTGCAGCGCCGTGGCCAGGAGCCGGCGGTCACGGGCGACCTCGTACGGCGCGCCCACGTCCTGCCAGTGGCCAATCGCGCTGTGCAGCTCCTGTGACGCCCCTTCAGCGTCACCCTCAGCCAGGAGCACCCTCCCACAGCTGTCGTGCTTGCTCCCGCGGAGCGCCGGCGAATCGTAGGCAGCGCTGATCTCGCCGAGCTCTTCGGCTGAGGCTCGCGCGGTAGCCAGATCACCCGCGGCGACGGCGATCTCGACCTGCGCTGGGAGCATGCGGGCACGAGCCCAACGGTCGCGAGTCTCCGCGAGCGCCGAACGGATCGCTCCGTGGGCCGCAGTGATCTTGCCCTCCGAGAGGCGGATGAGAGCCAGCGCGGGCTGCGGGATCCGGCCGAGCGAGTGGGCCTGCCGTAGCGCGTCCTCCGCACCGACGAGGTCACCGAGCCGGAAGCGGATCTCCCCGAGCGCGTAGAACCCGTCGCCGAGCGGCGGCGTTGCGTCGTACGCAGCCAGCTCCGTCGTTGCCTGCAGCAGCTCCTGCTCCGCTCGGTCCAGCGCGCCCTGCAGGGCGACAATCTCCGCGCGGTGGACGCGGCAGATGCCCGGGAAGCCGTTGATCGACTGCCGCTCGCACCATCGGTGGGTGGCCTCCGTCCATTCACTTGCCCGCCGGTAATCGGTCGTGTCGCGACAGGAGGCGATCATGCTGCAGTACGCCACGCCCGCTACGAACGGGTTCAGCTCGCCGTTCACGGCGGCGATGGTGGCCTCCTCCAGGAGGGGGAATCCCTCGTCGGTGCGTCCTCCGGCGATCAGGAGCCGTCCTTGCTGCAGCAGTCCCCAGGCCCTGATGTCGGCGTCGGAGAATCGCGTTCCGATCTCTACGGCCTGTCCGGCGAACTTGATGGCCGTTTCGACGTCACCGGCGTGCTCAGCCGTAAGACTCTTCGACAGAGCCTGGTATCCGTGGGCAAAACCTCCCGGTTCGCCCTCCAAGAGGCGCTCGCCACGGGCCGCCCATGCGGAGGCGATCGAGAACTTCAGCTTGCTGACGTATTCGCGGCTGAGCTCGAAGGCGATCTTGGCAGCCCGGGCTTTGTTCCCCGCCGCGAGGTACGCCTTGAACGCACGCTCCTTGGCCTCCACCGCCAGATCGGGCTGGGCGGTGAACCAGGCCGCCTGGGCGAGCGCCTCGAGATCTGTCGCCCCGAGCCTCCCCTCTCGGTCGGCTCGGACCAGGAGGTCGAACGCCTCCCGCCACCGGTGCCCCTGCAGGGCGTCGCGAGCGGCAGTGAGGTCGGCGGAGCCGTCAGACTGTTCGGTCACCATCGAGCCGAATTCTCGCATCCATGGCGCGAAGAGGTCAGGTCTGCCCTGGTCGATCTTGTCTGCGGTCGCAGCCTGCACGGCTCTGTAGACATTGCGCATCCTGATGTGGGACGTGCATGTTGGCTATACCGACTCCCTCGTCGCCGGTACTCATGACTATCTCTTTCTGCCACCGGATGCATCAGGTCGTGGCGGGCTCGCCCGCTATGGCAGCACACGGCTTGATCGCGCGCCGCCCGGCGCTCGATCGCTGTGCTCTGCCGCGCTTCCTCCATGACTGGGACCTGGCATTTAGGGAAGCGGCGGAAATTGCCGTCCGCGTTCCGTAAGCTGTGGCGCCAACCTGGCCTTCGCTGCCGGGGTTTTGAGTGAGTGATGCGAGGTGATGTTCATGGCTAGCACCGATTACGCGCCTGTCACCGACTATGCGACGCGCGCCGTCCCGCTCCTGCCGTCCCGGATGAACAGGGCAGTGATCGCGATAGTGAGGGTCGGCGTCGGGCTGCTTTGGTTGCAAAACGTGGGCTGGAAAACCCCGCCGGATTTCGGCCGCGGTGACCCGCCGGGCGGGTTGTACCTCTCCACGACCTATGCCGTCTCGCACCAGGTATTGGGGCCGTACGCGTGGCTGGTGGATCGGCTGGTCTTGCCAAACTTCACCTTCTTCGCCTGGATGGTCCTGCTGGTCGAAGCGTCACTCGGGGCATTCCTGTTGATCGGGCTGGCGACTCGCTTCTGGGCAGTAGTCGGAGTAGCGCAGACGGTCGTGATCATGTTGTCGGTGCTGAATGCGCCGCACGAGTGGTATTGGTCGTACCTGTTGATGCTGCTGGTGCATATGGCGCTGTTTGCCACAGCCGCTGGCCGGTACGCCGGTCTAGACGGGCTGTTGCGTCCGAGCTGGCAGCGCTCCCGGTCCGGCCTGGCGCGATTGCTGGTGCGGGCATCATGAGGACTGGTGACACGCTGGATAGGGCGGCGCTGGTGCTCGGCGCAGTGTCCATTGTCAGCGCGGTGTTCGTGTTCGTGCACGGCACCTTCCAGCTCGTTCAAATAGGCGCCGCCGGGCTCGTCGTGGCGTTGGTGCTGGGCCTGCTTGCGGTCGTCGCCGGTTGGTTGGACGAACGCATACTGATGCTCGCAGCGGGCGTCGGTTTCCTGCTCGCGGCGGCTGTTCAGCTCGTCCTGCTGGCGGACGGCAGCAGCGGCTTTCTCGGCGGCAACGCATCGACGTTTTCGTTGTGGCTGGGGTTGGGTGTCGGGCTGACCGCGGTCGGCGTGGCGGCCGTACCTGAGGCGACTCAAGAGAGCGCCGAAGCAACTGACTGAACCCGCGCACGAGGCGTGCGTGATTGCTCGTTCGACCCGCGGGTAAGGGTCTTGAGCCGGTGCAGGTCATATCCCTTCTTCGAAGGAGGTTTGGATGAGCAACGTAGTTAATACTCCGGACGCTGACCGCGGCAACAACACTGAATACCGCCCGGCCACCAGCTCTCCATCAGACGCCGCGGTGGGCGACACCACCGCGATAGACCGGCGCGAAGTCGTCGGCCGACAGAAGGACGTCTTTGGCGGGATGAAGTTTGGCAGCTGCTTCTTCGGCTGGCTCACTGCCTCGGGTACGGCAGTGCTGCTGGCCGCGCTCGTCACGGGCGTGGGCGCTGCGCTGGGACTGAGCCGAAACGTCGATGTCACCAACCCAACCCCGGCGCAGACTGAGTCGATCGGGTTCGTCGGCGGCATCGTCTTGCTAGCCATTATCTTCGTGGCCTATTTCGCGGGCGGATACGTGGCAGGTCGAATGGCCCGATTCAATGGGCTCAAGCAGGGCCTCGGTGTATGGCTGTGGGCCGTGATCATCGCGGTCCTGGTTGGAATTGCCGGCTGGCTTGCAGGTGCGCGTTTCGACGTTCTGGCGCAGGTGAACAGCTTCCCACGGCTCCCGCTGAACGAGGGCACTCTCACTACCGGAGGCATCATCGTGGCCATTGGCGTGGTTGGCGCGAGCCTGATTGGCGCACTCCTCGGCGGGTTGGCCGGAATGCGCTACCACCGCCGAGTGGATCGGGCCGGCCTAGGTCGGTAAACCAGCCTGCGCGCCTCCCCGCCCAACCAAGTGGTCACGAACGACACGATTTCTTGCCGATCCGATGTCGTTCGTGACCACTTTCGTCTATGGCGATGGCAGGTCTCCCGTCGCGCGGCCAGAGCGACTGAGATGCTGGGTCGCCGACTACCAGCGGACCGCGGGGGAGCGGCTGCGGTCACCGTGCGGATATCTGTAGCGCCTCATCGAGCGCGAGGCAGAGCGCATGAATCAGGCAGAGATGGATCTCCTGGACCGTGGCAACGGTCGGCGCGTCGACGGCGATCGCTGAGTCGGACACCGCGGCCAGGGGGTTGGGCGCTGGACCAGTAAGCGCCCACACGGTAACCCCTAAACCCAGCCCGGCCTTCGCAGCCGCGATGACATTCGGGCTGGTGCCGCTGGTGGATAGAGCGACCAGCACGTCGCCACGCCGACCGTAGGCCTGCACCTGGCGCGCGAACAGCTCCTCTGCGCCGTAGTCATTGACGATGGCGGTCACAGCTGATGAGTCAGCACTCAGTGCAATCGCCGGGAGTGGTCGGCGCTCATGCCGGAAACGGCCCAACAGCTCACCGGCCAGGTGCTGTGCCTCGGCGGCGCTGCCGCCGTTGCCGCAGGCGAGCAGCTTGCCTCCACCCGCGAAGACAGCCCCAAGGCGACGACCCCACTCCTGTACGACCGGCACAACCGATGCTGCCTCCCGAGCGGCAATGGCCAGCGCATCAAAGTGCCGACTGACGGGCTCCCCCCAGCCAGGGCTCACAGCCATTGCGCTCCTGTCGTGGCGGCGTGCGCCGCAGACGTTTCATGATGCGCTCGCAGCCGCGATAGCCGCAACCACCTCGCTGGGAGTGATTGAAGTCAGGCAAGGATGCTCAGACACCGTACAGGTCCGCACTCGGGTATCGCGACACGGTGCGCAACTTCAGGCTGCTGCGCCAGGTAGTCGGCGAGGCGAGCGGGTGGGTCGTGACCCGCTCGCCCCACACCATGGCGTACCCCGCGCGCACGGTACGCAAACCAAGATCAGCGTCCTCCCGGAAGGCACGGGCGAATCGCTCGTCGCTAGCACGGCGGATCGCCGGTAGGCGATGTCCGCGGTGATCCGCAATCCAGCGTTCCGCGCAGCCGCTGGCCCTCGCCCGTTCGTACGGACGACGACCAGCGGCGCTGTCGTCGCCGGTCCAGCGCGGAGGTGGCATCGCGCCGGTCGTCAGCGACGACGGTGGACGGCGCAGGGTCGCGGAGGACCGCCGCGTTGATGTGCAGGACCCGCATGCCTTCCTCCCCGTTTCCTCTGGTGGCCACCCGCTTACGCCGGGCGTTACCCGGAGTACTCCGCGGTAAACACCTGTAGGTGATTTGCTTCCCGCTCCGAAACCAGCTGATGGTTTGCTTCAGGCCCTAGTCGAGTTGGACAAGGCCGCCAATCCAGGCGTTGCACCGCGTGGCTGATATCGACAGCCCGTCAGGCGAGAGGCGCGCTCAATGCGTGGTCCGCGCCCAGGCGCCTGGCGGTCGGCTGATACACGGCCGCGATGTCCGCGGCGACCCAGTCCCGGGAATAGCGGCTGCGGACGCGCTGGAGGCCGGCCCTCGCGAACTCGGCTCGGCGGCTCGGTGACGCAAGCAGTCTGCCGATCACCTCTGCAAGGGCGGCAGGATCGCGTGGCGGGACCAGTGCGCCAGTGACTGAATCCACCACCGTGTCCAACATGTGTGCATGGACGACATCGGGCTGCTGGAACTTGACCATCTCAGTGAGGTGGTCGGCGAAGGCGGCCATGTGCGGCCACAAGTCGTCTTTGGGTCCCGCCTGGTATAGACCGCGACTGAGTGCCCGTGCCGGACTAGCCCGGCCGCGAGCTCGGCGACGTATACGTTCTGGCTTCCGGTGTGGACGCCGCCACTGGCGACCAGCGGGCTCGCGTGTTCAGAAACCACAGCTATCCGCACTGCAGGGTCCCATCCCTCCGTACCGACTCAGGGCAGGTACCCGGCTCTTCTTCGAGTAACCCTGAAGCTCCGTTTCCCTATCTCGTTCGGCATCTGTTAGCAGATCGCAGTGGAGCAAGCGCGAGGATGCGGTCTGCCGACAGCTACCGGCTGTCACGCCCGGGCCATGAGAGTCAGGGTTCGGCTCGTGAAAACATGTGGCCTTATGCGCATTCTGTTCTCGACGACCGCCGGGACCGGACACTTCGGCCCACTGATCCCGGTCGCGAGAGCCTGCCACGCAGCGGGTCATACGGTTGCCGTGGCTGCCCCGGGCAACTTCGCAGAGGCCGTGACCGGAGCAGGATTCGACCATCTGCCCTTCGCCGGGCCGTCGCCAGAACTGATCGGCCAAGCATTTGGCCGCGCTCCGCAGCTGACGTTCGAGGAAATGAATCGGCTCGTGCTTGCCGAGGTCTTTGCGCGCCTGGCCGCGCAGGCAGCCCTGCCAGCACTGAGCACGATCATGATCGACTGGCGACCCGATCTGGTGGTCCGCGAGCCCTGCGAGTTTGCATCGCTAGTTGCCGCTGAGGACGCTGGCATTCCGCAGTTGCAGGTCGCCATCATGACGGGTCGGATCGGTCCGGGAATCCTCGGCGTAGTCAAGGAATCCTTGGCTGAATTGAGCACCATGGCCGGTGTACTGCCGGAACGCGCCGCCGAGCTACTGCTCCAAGGTGACAGCCTGACCTCTGTTCCAGCCGCTCTCGACTCCGGTGACTTGACACTGGGCGAGCCGGATGCCGAACAGGAGGTGAGTGACCGTGGCCGGATGTGGCGGTTCCGCACGGACACACCAATCGAGGCGAGGTTGCCAGCGGCCTGGGGGAATCCAGCGGACCCGCTGATCTACGTCAGCTACGGTTCGGTCACCGCGCGTCAACCCGAGTTTGCCCCGATCTACGACGCGACGCTCCAGGTCCTGGCCGACCTCCCGGTCCGGGTTCTGATGACGACCGGCCGGGGTCTTAATGTGGACGAACTCGAACCGATGCCACCGAATACCCATGTTGAGCAGTGGTGGCCACAGGAGGCCGTCATGGGTGAGGCAGCAGCTGTGGTTGGACATGGCGGATTTGGTACGACGATGGCGGCACTCGCCGCGGGCGTACCGCAAGTCGTCCTTCCGCTGTTCGCTTTCGACCAGTCCGTGCACGCGCAGCGTGTGGCGGAGGTCAAAGCCGGCATCCAGTTGCCTGGCGGTTTGGCAGCGGTCACCGACCTTCCAGCCGCACTACGGAAGGTTTTGGAGGATCCCGCCTTCGCCGAGGGCGCTCGCGCTATGGCGGCTGAGATTGCTGCTCTACCTGACATTGCCGAGTGCCTGCCGCTTCTCGAACAGCTTGCGAGCCATAGGGTGTCCGCTGATGAGTGATAGCCCGCTTGATTCGCCACCACCCGCTCAGGTTGAGCGTTTCAACGCGATGTACGACGCCGGACCGCCGCCCTGGGATATCGGGCGGCCCCAACCCGCTTTCTTGGAACTGGCCGAGCACAGTGTGCTGGTGGGACGCGTCCTGGATGTGGGATGCGGAACCGGTGAGCACGCACTGATGGCGGCGGCCCGAGGATTGGACGCTACCGGTATCGATGCTGTGCCGCGCGCGATCAACCTCGCGCAGCGCAAAGCTCGCGACCGCGGGCTGATCGCGCGGTTCCTCGTCTGGGACGCTCTCAAGTTGCCCGATCTTGGAGAGCAATTCGACACAGTGCTTGACAGCGGGCTGTTTCACGTCTTCGACGATGAAGATCGTGGCCGCTTCGTTGCCTCACTCCATGCCGTGATGGCGGCCGGCTCTCGTTACTACCTGCTCTGCTTCAGCGATCGGCAGCCGGGCACCTTAGGTCCCCGGCGGGTGAGCCAGTCGGAGATCAGGGAGGCCTTCGCGCCGCAAGACTGGCGAATCGATGCCATCGATGCTGTGACCATGGAGACCAACATCGATGCCGTCGGCGTACATGCCTGGCGCGCCAGCATCATCCACCTCTGAGCGCTTCACATACGCTTCTTGGCTGCCCGGCGGGTGACGTAGCGGCGGATCTTCTCGTGAGTGCCGCAGTCGCCCATTGCGCACCAGCGGCGGCTGAGATTCTTGGATTGATCAAGAAACACCCATGGACAGCCAGCGCACTTCTTGAGCCGGGACAGCTGCGGACTGGTGAGTAACTCGAGTGCCGCCAGACCAATCGGCCGAAGCATCACCTCCAGCCTCGTCGTTTCTGGCCAGGTCAGCTGATACATCGAATCGCCCGGCGCCAGCTCGGCGTGAGCCATGGCGTCCGTTACGAATGGTCGCAATTCATCCCAATGCGCCACTGGCAATAG
Organism: uncultured Actinomycetota bacterium; assembly: GCA_963734005.1. Lineage (GTDB taxonomy): Bacteria > Actinomycetota > Actinomycetes > Propionibacteriales > Propionibacteriaceae > Microlunatus. The sequence continues at coordinate 154,213 of CAVTFS010000020.1, read as the reverse complement.
TCGTTCGGTGCCTGCTGTGGCACCGCTGTTGATCATGGCGATGTCGGTGAAGGTATCGATCAGAATGCGACGTAGAGCATGCGCTCGCTTCACCGCGATGGAGCTGACGAGAGGGTGATCATCAGCCGCAGCAAGTAGCGCATCTGCCTGATCAGGCATCAAAACGCCGATGCGAACCGACCACTCGACGAGCTCCGGGTACGTGTCGGCGTGGTCGTAGCGCTTCGGCCCCTCGGGGTCGTCCACCGTATTGGCGAAGTCCAGCGCGAGGTGTCCGCCCACAATGGGCAGCTCGCGCGGCGCTCTGTGTCGCATTGGTTGCTGTTTCCATCAAAATCACTTTACCAGTTGCATATCATCAGAGGACGATGGGTATGTTTCCAGCATGAGAGGTTTTGCTAGAAACAGCACGCTCAGAGCAGGTCGGCTGGCGATGGCAGTGATCTGCGTCGCCCAATTCGTTGTCGTGCTGGACGTCACGATCGTCACCACCGCCTTGCCGACCATCCGTCAGGCGTTGGGGTTCAGCGACGGTGACCTGCAGTGGGTGTTCACGGCGTACGCGCTGGTGTTTGGCGGACTGCTGATCTTGGGCGGCCGACGTGGCCGACTTGGCCGGCAGGCGGCGAACCTTCGTGATCGGCCTCGCCCTGTTTGCGGCCGCCTCCGCCGGCTGCGCCTTGGCCTGGTCGCCAGAGACACTCGTGGGCGCCCGGCTCGTCCAAGGCGCGGGTGCCGCCTTGCTCTCGCCGGCCGCGTTGGCATTGTTGACGACGCTCACAGAACCTGGCGAGGCGCGCCGGCGCGCGGTTGGTTGGTGGACCGCAGTCGCGGCTGGCGGGGGCGCTAGCGGATGGGTACTCGGCGGACTGATCACCGAGTACGCGGGATGGCGCTGGGTCTTTGCGATCAATGTGCCGATCGTGCTGGCCGCACTGGCGTCGGACCGCTAGTACTGCCCGCCGATCGGAAGCAGGCCGAGCATCCGAGCTTGGATCTCGGCGGTGCCTTGACCGCCACCGCTGGCTTGGCGCTGCTGGTATACGGGCTTACCAGCGCCGGGGAGCAAGGTCTGAGCAGGTTTGCGAGCTGGCCGCCACTGTTGCTTGCGGCCGTAGCTTTCGTGATCTTCGTACGCCATGAGCAGCGGACGGCCAATCCGCTGCTGCCGCTTGGATTACTGCAATCGCGGCCGGTAGCTGGCGCGACTCTGACGGCTCTCGCGATCACCACATCGACCTCGCCTGCGGCGTACCTTTCGGTCTTGTACATCCAGGACGTGTTGGCCGTGCCGGCCGGCCGGGCATCACTGCTCTTCCCCGCCATCAACCTCGCCGTCATTGTCGGCTCCCTAACAGGACCACGTCTGCTTGGGCGACTTGGCGCTCGGCGCACGCTGCTAGTGGGCTTCACCGGCATTGCTCTCGGAATCACGCTGCTGCTGGCCTTGCCTAACAAAGGTCTTCCGATCGTCCAGCTGCTGGCTGCCTTTGCTCTAATAGGCGCCGGCCTGGGCACTGCATCAGTCGCCTCGACCCAGACCGGAACTGATGCCGCCGAACCGGCCTATCGCGGCGTAACCTCCGGCGTACTCAACTCTGCCGCCCAGGTAGGGACTGCTGTCGGTGTCGCACTTCTGGTTCCGCTCGCGACGGCGACCGGCTGGGCCGTTATGACCGGCTATCGCGTCGGATTCCTCGCTGCCGGCGTTATCGCGTTGATGGGTGCGCTCAGCAGCTTCCTGATACCGGCCCGTCCGGCCTCTGGTCGAAAGGGACCGAAAGTCCCATCTGTGATTACCTGCTCGAGCCCGGGGTAGTAGCACGCAAGCACGGCAGTCATGAAGGGAATGATCATCACGACCACGCAAGAACACGTCGAGGTGCCGGGTGGTAGAGCAGAGAAACCCACCGAGATCCCCGCGCGCGGCTGGATACAGGTAGCCAAGCGCGGCTGGAAGGAGGCGAAGGCGGACCAGGTGCCGCTGCTTGCCGCGGGTGTTGCCTTCTACGCGTTCCTGGGCATCTTTCCGGCGCTGATTGCACTCGTATCCATCTACGGGCTCTTCGCCGACCCGTCGACGATCGCAAACCAGCTCACCTCGCTGACCGCCACACTCCCAGAGGACGCCCGCCGGGTGATCACCGATCAGGTAACCATGCTGGCGTCGCGCCGCTCCACCCTTAGTCTCGGCCTGATCATCTCCATCGTGATCGCGCTGTGGAGCGCGTCAGCTGCCGTCGGCAACCTGCTCACCGCGATCAATGTCGCCTATGACGAGGAAGAGAAGCGGGGCTTCGTGAAGAAGCGGCTGCTGTCTCTTGGGCTGACACTCGGCGCAATCGTGTTCATGATGATCATGCTCGGAATCGTTGCCGTGCTGCCACCGCTGCTGAAGGCGGTATTCGGCACCGGAGCGCTGCGCTGGGTTTTCCAGATCCTCGGCTGGCTGGTTCTGGTCGTGATTGTCGCCGTCGTGCTCGCGATCCTCTATCGGCTGGCGCCGGATCGTGACGCGCCGCGCATGCGCTGGGTATCGGTTGGCGCCGTCGTCGCTACCGTGATGTGGTTGGCCGCCTCGATCGGCTTCTCGATCTATTCCTCGACCTTCGGCGACTACGCCAAGACCTACGGAGTCTTCGCTGGAATCGTGGTGCTGCTGTTCTGGCTCTGGCTCAGCATGTACGCGATCTTGCTCGGCGCTGAGATCAACGCTGAGGCCGAGCAGCAGACGATTGAGGACACCACCAAAGGTCCGGAGGAGCCGCTGGGCGAGCGCGGCGCGGTGAAAGCGGACTCGGTCCCCAGCGGGGACCCCGAAGCACCACAGCGGGAACGCTGACATGGCCGTCCAGCGTCGATTCGGCTTGGTGCCGAAACCTACGTGAACGTTGGTTGCTTGCGGTTCGCACAGGTTGCTACCTGTGCAGACCGCCAGGAATCTACGTGAACGTAGGTTTCGACACGGCGCGACGGGGCCTTCTGCCAACCGGTTGGCCGCCACCAGCCCGTTGGGACCCGCACCGATGACCACGGCGTCCACCTCGCGCGGCAGCGTCATGTCGTCACTTTCAAAGGAGCAGTCAGAGCACCGGCCGCCCGCCGGTCACAGCGATCCGCGCGCCAGAGATGTAACTGCCGTCCTCGGAGGCCAGCAGTACATAGACCGGCGCCAGTTCCTTGGGCTGGCCCGGCCGGCCGAGTGGAGTGTTCTCGCCAAACTTCTCCACCTTCTCTGGCGGCATCGTCGAAGGGATCAAGGGTGTCCAGATCGGTCCCGGAGCGACGCTGTTGACACGGATGCCCTTCTCTCCCAGCATCTGGGCCAGGCTGGCGCAGAAGTTCGCAATAGCCGCCTTGGTCGCGGCGTACGGGGCAAGCGTCGGGTTGGGCATGTCGGAGTTCACCGATGAGCTGCCGATGATCGACGAACCCGACTTCAGATGCGGGATCGCGGCCTTGCACAGATGGAACATGGCGCTGATGTTGGTATGGATGGTGCGGTCCCACTCCTCGTCTGAGACCTCCTCCAGAGAGTCGTGGGTCATCTGGAAGGCAGCGTTGCTCACCAAGATGTCCAGTCCGCCAAGCTCATTGACCGCGGTCTGGATGATGTCCCGGCAGTGTTGCGAATCGGCGACGTCACCTTTCACCAGTACGACGCGTCGACCGGCCTGCTCCACATAGCCTGGCCGTGTCCTTGGCGTCGGAGTCCTCACTGAGGTAGGAGATCAAGACGTCGGCGCCCTCTCGCGCGTACGCGATGGCCACAGCCCGACCTATTCCGGAGTCGCCACCAGTGATCACCGCGACCTTGCCGGTGAGCTTTCCGCTGCCCTGATAACTTTCCTCGCCACAGTCCGGTACCGGCCGCATTTCCGATTGGATGCCAGGCACCTCTTGCTGCTGTGCGGGCTGGCTCATGTCGCCTCCTTTGACATATCGAGTCGTGTGGGCTCAGTTACCCCTGAGCCGCGAGCCAAACCGCCTTAGCTTTGGAGCTGCTCGCGCAATCGCGCGTGGAATCCGACGCTCTTCGTCGTCGCTCGCAGAGGAAAGATCGCCTCCGCTCCCTCCTCCTCCGTGCGTCGGCGCGCGATTTCCGACGCTCGCAGCTGGAGGTTCAGGCTCCCGGTCTCGTGGTGTGGCTCGGCGACCGGCTTGGACTCAGGCGATCCACGCTGCCGCAGGTAGACCGAGGCAAAGACGATCAGCGCCACAGCAAGGAACTCGCTCTGCCAGTTCTGAAATGACTCGAACCAAAACTGCGAGGTGCCGAGGTACTGCAGCGTGCTCACCGGCTCGGCCGCCATGCGCCAGCTCCTCGTCGCTGTACGCCTTGGCGCCGCCGATCGCGTGCCCAACAATCGAGGCGAAGAACAAGATGAAGAACAGCGCCGACAACGAGTGCTCGTACGCAGTCAAGACCCAGCCGCCATGGCGTACCGGCCACGGCGCTCCCGGACGGTCGGCCGCCTCCCGTGGGTTCTCGTCCTGGGGCGCAGGCTCATCAACGGGCTTCGATTCCGAAGACCCGCGTTGAAAAAGGATAGCGGTCAGTACGACGTACATCCCCATCTGGAGGAATTCGCTCTCCCAGTTCTCAAAGGTCGCCTCGTAGAACTCGCCAGTCAGCAGGTAGCGGCCCAGCGAGACCGCCTGCTCACCGTGCTCGAGCTGCTCGGAGTTGTAGACCCTGACGCCGGACAACACCATTCCGCCAAAGAAGATCAAGAAAAGTGCCAGGTTGGCGACCAGCAGTCCATGATCACGCAACCATTCACGCATCGCGCCTCCAGTTTGATCTTGGCGACTTAACCTTGATCGCTTCGCGACAGACGTATCCATCGATATCCCCAGCCGTTCAGCTCCAGGCCTGCCAGCTTGTTGGTCGGTGCCGCGTATGGGCCGTCCACGAAGAGGTCGTATGGGGTGCCGTCCATGCCTGGCAATGGGCCGATATCCACCGTCACTTTGGTGTCAGCCAAATTGTGCAGCAGCAAGATCGACCCGGCTGGCGCGTCAAATCGGTGTGCCAGGACTGAGCGCGGCAGCGGAGCGTCGACAACCGAACATGTGCCGGTCCCGATCTCCGGCGCGTTGCGCAGCGTGTGTATCAGGTGCTCGAACCAACGCAGCAACGAATTGGTGTCGCCTTGCTGCGCCCGTACGTTGACCTTCTTTGCCCCGAACTTGCCGGTCATGGCGACCGGTCGGAACAGGGCGTCGGGCGCCGCGGTGCTGAAGCCGGCGTTGGGCGTACCGTCCCAGTGCATAGGTGTTCGGACCGACTCTCGCCCATCAAGGCTAAGGTCGTCCCCCATACCGATCTCCTCCCCATAACGCAGCGCCGGTGTGCCAGGCAGCGAGAACTGCAGGGCGTACGCGAGCTCAATGTGGCGCTGGTCGCCGCCCAGCATCGGCGCCAATCGGCGGCGGATGCCGCGCCCGTACAGCCGCATTTCAGGACGCGGGGCAAAGACGCGAAAGACGTCACCGCGCTGCTCGTCAGTCAGCCGACTTAGGTCGAGTTCGTCATGGTTACGCAGGAAGCTGACCCACTGTCCGCCTTCTGGCAGCTTCACTGGCGATGGTCAGAGCTTCGATGAGCGGCTCGGCATCGCAGCGAGCCAACGCCAGCCAGATGCGCGGATTGAGTAGGAAGTCGAACATCATGTGCGCCCGATCGCTCGGGCCATCGGGTCGGCTGCCGACGAACTTCACGATCTCGGTCGGCGTCACATTGGCCTCGCAAAGCAACACCGAGTCGCCCCGCAGCCACTGCGTCTGCTGTCGCCACGAGTCCATGATCGAAAAGTCCTGAGGGCCTGGATCGACGCCAGGCTTCACCATCTCGATGATGAACGGGGCTGCGTCGATGCGGAAACCGGCGGCGCCAACCTGCAGCCAGAAGCTCATCACCTTGTCCATCTCGGCGCGTACGTCCGGATTCGCCCAGTTGAGGTCGGGCTGGAAGTCATAGAAACGGTGGAAGTACCACGCCTGCGCCTGCTCGTCGAAGGTCCACGTCTCTGTCTGCTCACCAGGAAAGACGGTGCCCTGATGCCGGTTGGGTGGCTCCTCGGCGCTCCAGACGTACCAGTCGCGGTACGGGGAATCGGGACTGCTCCGCGCCGAGATGAACCATGGATGCTCGTCGGAGGTGTGGTTGACGACCAGGTCGAGGATGATCCGGATGCCTCGTTCCTGGGCTTCGCGGGCTAGTTCCGCAAAGTCACCAAGGCTGCCCAACGCCGGGTCGATGCCGTAGAAGTCGCTGATGTCATAGCCGCCATCACGACCGGGACTCGGATAAATCGGGTTGAGCCACAGGCAAGAAACGCCTAATCGAGAAAGGTAATCAAGGCGACTGATCAAGCCCCGCAAGTCGCCGCGGCCGTCCCCGTTGGAGTCCTGGAACGACGACACATCTAGGCTGTAGATGACCGCCCTTTGATACCACTTGCTGATCATGGTCGGTACTTTCGAATCGCTCATGCCCATGGACTTACCCGCAAGAAGTCCGGCCGACACTGCTCTCCATTCCGCATCACGTCCTCGAACTGCGCATCAACCGCGCAGATGATGCGTAGACCAGGCAAATGCTGTGAAGTCGATGTGGGCAGGCGGAACCAGGTATTAGATTGGTCGGCGCGCGGGCCGACCTGAAATCGAAGTCGCGTTCGTGCCGCCCCCAGCACATCCCAACCGCGTTGCCTCGCCCGCTGTCGGGGAGCGCAGATCGGAGGACTCAGACTTCATGACCGAGTCCTCCTTTGCCCAACAACAGTCCGCCACGGATCCCTCGGCGGACGGCGCGACAACGCTCTCATTCATGCGAGCGGTGTACGACCAGGTCGACTGGTCCGCAACGCCTCTAGGTCCACGAGACTCGTGGTCCGCGCTGCTGCGGCTCGTCGTGGATCTTTGCCTGGACTCAGAATTCCCGGTCCAGATCAGCTGGGGACCAGACCTGCTCGTGCTCTACAACGAGGCCTACATTCCGCTGCTGGGCGCGGAAAAACACCCATGGGCACTCGGTCGACCGGCAAGCGAGGTGGGCCCGCACCTCTGGCCAGCCAGCGAGGAACATCTACGCGACGTGATGCGGACCGGCCGGGCCTACCACAGCGATGATCAGCCGCTCATCATCGACCGGCACGGGTATCCCGAGGAGGCGCACTTCACGTTCTCTCTGAGCGCCATCCGGGATACCGAGGGCAAGATCGTCGGGCTCTTCAACGCGATCACCGAAACAACACAGCACATCCTGTATGAGCGGCGACTCCAGGTGTTGCGGCGGCTAGGCGCCATGTCGGTCACTGCCGACGACTCACTGTCCTCGACCTGCCGAGCCGCCGTCGAGGTGATCGGAAGAAACCGGAAGAGCGTCCCCTTCGCCGCGGTGTACCTCTGCGACATTCCTGATCAAGGTCCACGACGTACGGCTGGCTACGGCTTCGATGAGACCGCAGCTAGCTCCTGCGAACTGGTGGAATTTGCACCAACCAGCGGGCCGGTTCTCGAGGTGCTGGAACACGGTGGCACGGAGCTGGTATCCGGGCTGCGTGAGCAATACCCCGGCGTCTTTGCTGCCGGACCACTCGGACCGCTGAAGCCTGACCAGGCCTTCGTCCTGCCGGTGGTGATGTTGGGCACCCGGAGGCCGATCGGGGTGCTTGTTCTTGGCATCAACCCCTATTGGCGACCGGATGAGGCCTACACTGCCTTCGCCTCCATGGCCGGGCGGCAACTGGGCGTCATTGTGACCGACGCGGTCTCGTACCAGAGCGAGCGCAGGCGGCAGCAGGCGCTTGCCGAGCTGGATCGGGCGAGGAGTGAGTACTTCCAGAACGTTGGCCATGAGCTGCGCGCTCCACTGACCATGCTGCTCACCCCATTGCAAGACATCCTTCGTGAGCCCGGCCTCGTGCTGCCTGCTGCCACCCGAGACACCGTCGAGTCGTCGATACGAGCGGGTGACCGGCTACAGCGGGTCGTGGATACGCTTCGGGACATTTCCCGTGCAGAATCTGGTGCGCTGATTCCGGATCGGGAGGATGTCGATCTGGCTTCGGTGACTGCCGACGTGGTGGATGAGTTCCGGCCGGCCGCCGAGGGCCGGCTGAACCTGCGGGTCGAGATGCCGGCGGGACCGCTCCGGGGGTACGTCGATCGATCGATGTGGACGACGATCGTCAGCAACCTGGTGAACAATGCGGTGAAGTTCACGCTCGAAGGAGAGGTCACGGTGACCTTGCGCGGTGACGACAACCAGGTGGTCCTCACCGTCGCGGACACGGGCGTCGGCATACCGCACGATGAGCAGGCACGCATCTTCCAGCGGTTCCACCGGGTGGGATCCATTGATCAACAACCAGGTTCCGGGATCGGCCTGGCGCTGGTGGCTGACCTGACGTCTGCTCATGGCGGCTCGGTCGAGGTTGAGAGTGAGCAGGGTGAAGGTAGCCGGTTCATCGTACGACTGCCCCGCTACAACGGATCTTCCGAAGCTGCCAGCTTGGGCGACAGCGCGGCGGCAGCAGAGTCTGAAGAAGAGCCTGGCGGCGATCGGCCTCGCCTCTTGATCATCGAGGACGAACCTGATCTTCGCGGGTACCTGACGAGATTGTTCACCAAGGACGGCTACGCGGTGGAGGGCGCCGCCGATGCCGAGAGCGCCTTGACGTGGCTTCAAGACAAGGTGGGCGCAGAGAATCCACCGGACATGGTGATCACCGACGTGATGCTGCCGCGACAGAGCGGCCTCGATCTTCTCAGCGTGATTAGGCAGGACGAGCGCATGACTCGGTTGCCGGTCGTGGTGCTGACCGCACGCGCTGACGCCGAATCAGCAGTCGAGGCGTTCGCTTCTGGTGCCGACGACTTCGTGGTCAAGCCCTTCAACTCCGCCGAGCTGCTGGCACGAGTCAGAGCTCATACCAGATGAACCAGCTCCGCGACCTCGCGATCGGCGAGGCCGAGACCACTGTCGGTCAGCTGCGCCAGGCACTCCAGACGAACCGCACGATCGGTACCGCCGTGGGGATTGTGATGACTCGGTACGAGCTCGACCTGGGGCGGGCGTTTCAGGTACTGGTTCGCTCCAGCCAGCAGAGCAATCGCAAGCTGCATGACATCGCCACAGAGGTCGATACGCACCGGCTCTCTGCCTGGTGCCCTTGACTGACTCTTATGGCGCCCTAAGCCCGTCGAAGGGGCGCTTTCTGATAGGATCTCCGCCGCCGCCAGTCGGCGACTGCGCGCTCCACGTTGACGAGCCCGACGACGATCGGCGGGCCGTCAAGCCGGCGCCGGTGCGACTCCGCGATCCGGTGGTTGAGATCGGTGACGATCTCGCGTACCGACGCCTCGTCAGCTACGTCGGCCAGCGTGTCGGGGAGCGCCTTGACCTCCTTGCGGAGGGCCAGCGCAGTCGGCAGCGGCAGCGGCAGTTGCTCTCGCTCCAGATAGGCCTTGACCCACCAGTCCTCATCGTCGCGACCATTCAGGCCCTTGATCGGCTTGCCTCGCCCGGGCAGGTTGTCAAAGTCTCCGCGCTCGATGGCCTCGCGGATCTGACGGTCGACCCAACTCTCGTACGGCATCCTTCTATTTTCAGCAGCTGCTCGCGCATCGCGCGAGGAGCCTGCCGCCGTCGTCGTCGCTCGCAGAGGAAAAACACCTCCGCTCGCTCCTCCTCCGTGCGCCAGCGCGCGATTCTCGACGCTCGCAGCTGTTTTCAGCAGCTGCTCGCGCATCGCGCGAGGAGCCTGCCGCCGTCGTCGTCGCTCGCAGAGGAAAAACACCTCCGCTCGCTCCTCCTCCGTGCGCCAGCGCGCGATTCTCGACGCTCGCAGCTGACACTCTTTCGATACCGCTGTGGCACGCTGAACGGATGGACCCGTGGAGCATCGGTTTGATCGTGGTGATCATTGCGGGGCTTGCGGCGATCATCTTCGGTGCGCTGTGGGATCGGAGGCGAAACAAGCGGCGAGCCGCCGAAATGCTGGCGCCGCCGGCCCGCACGATCCCGCAGTTCCATCCCGACTCTCCGGCGCCGCACTACCTGTCTGATCTGCAGGCACGGCGCCGACCCGAAAACGCGGAGCCGACTGATCTCACCGATGCTGAGCGACAAACCATCACCGAACAACTGGCCGATCCACAGACGGTCACCGTCGACGCCGGCTACGCCTCACGTGATTTCGTCACCGATTCCAGTTCCGCCTGGGCGGTACTTGAACGGCCAGCAGTGCTGGTGTGCGGTGACACCATCGAAAGCTTCCGGGAGCTGATCAGCGCCCTGGAGAAGCTGATCTTGAGCAAGACGCCGCTCGTTGTCGTAGCGCCGGCCATCGCTCCTGATGTGCTGGCAACACTGGAAGTGAACGCGATCAGGCAGACCATGCGGCTGCTTGCGGTCATCTGCCATGAGAAGGGCCTCAGCGGCGTCGCAGCCGCCTGCCACGCGATGATCATCGACCGGTCGGACCGGCAGTCCGGATACCTGGGATCGGATGATCTTGGTCACTGCGAACGCTGGATCAGTAGCGCCACGTCCAGTTATCTCGTCATCGCCGCAGAGACGACGAAAGAATCTGTGTGACCACCGGGAGCGTGCCGGCCACAACAGCGGTGTCCGACCGGCACACCGGCGGATGGGGTTACCTGGCGGCGCTGACTCCGATCATCTTTGGCACGACGTACGTGCTGACCACGGAATTCTTGCCGCCCGGTCGTCCGTTGCTGGCTGGCCTGATGCGGTCGCTGCCGACTGGCCTGGTGTTGATCATCGGCAGCCCGATTCCGCCCCGCCGCTGGATGGCTCGTTTCTTCGTCCTCTCGGTGCTCTACGCCTCTGGGCTCTTCCCGCTGCTGTTCATCGCCGCGTACCGGCTGCCGGGCGGGGTCGCGGCGGTGATCAACTCGCTGAGCCCGTTGCTCGTCGTGGTCATCTCTGTGCCATTGCTCGGCAGCCGGATTCGCGACGATCCAGATCCTCGCCGGCATCTTGGGTGCTGCGGGGGTCGCGCTGCTCGTGCTGCAATCGGAGGCTCGGCTGGATGCGGTCGGCCTCATGGCCATGGCTGGAGCCGCGATCATGTTCAGTGTCGCAACCGTGCTGACCAAACGTTGGGGCCGCCCCGAGGGCATGACCACGATCGGTGTCACCGGCTGGATCTTTTTGTTAGCGGGACTCACCCTGCTGCCTGTCACCTTGCTCATCGAGGGACTGCCCGACCACCTCACGGCACGCAACATCGCCGGTCTCATCTACCTGGTGCTGATCAGCGGCATTCTCGCGTACGCCGTCTGGTTCTGGGGGCTGGAGCGGCTGTCCGCGAGCGCGGTCACCTTTTTGACCTTGCTCAACCCCGTCACTGCCGCCGTGTTGGGCTGGGTATTGCTCGACCAACGACTCAATCACTGGCAGTTGCTCGGCGCCCTCATCGTCCTCGTTTCCGTTGTGCTGGGCCAACCAGGCATGTTCGACCGACGACGACGACGACCGGCACTAGCATCGCGAGTGTGAGCGCGCCGACGCAGCACCGCGACCGCCGCTGGCCGCGTCGCGTGTACGCGGCAGGCTCGGAGCCCGACCCACGATTCACCTTTGCGAACGAACGCACCTTCCTAGCCTGGATCCGAACTGGTCTGGGTTTCCTTGCCGCCGGCGTGGCGATCGCGGCCGTCGCAGGATGGACCGACCGGCTCGCGCTGGAGATACGGCTGGCTTCCGCAGTCCTGGTCATCTGTGGGCTGGCCTGCGGAATCGGCGCATTCAGCAGGTGGATGGGCAACGAGCGTGCGATGCGACTCAATGAACCGCTTCCATCCTCGCCCCTACTGCTCGTACTCACCGCGATCGTCGCTGGCATCGGGATCGTGGCGCTGATCATTGTGGGATTTGGATGACGCTCGCACCTTGGGATCCCGGACTCCAGAATGAACGGACCGGCTTGGCCTGGCAGCGCACGATGCTGGCGGGTCTGACCTGCAGTCTGCTGGTCGCACGGCTGCTCGCGTCGATCTCGATCATCTTGTCAGTGGCCATCGGGCTGCTTGCTCTGCTGTGTACGGCCGGACTCGGATATATGGCGATCCGGCGCTTCCGATTGAACAGCCTCGCCATTCATCGGGAGGAAGCACTTGGTGACGGCAAGGCGAACGCGCTGCTCAGCATGCTGGTCGTGCTCACCGGCCTCGGCGCCTTGCTCTACGTCTCCATCGCCTAGCGCCGGGAGTTGATCGTAGCGAAGTTAGTCGTAGCCGAGCTCGTGTAGTCGATCATCGTCGATCCCGAAGTGATGGGCGATCTCGTGTACGACGGTGATCCTGATCTCCTCGATGACCTGCTCGTGGCTTTCACAGATCGCCAAGATTGGATATCGGAAGATCAAGATGTGATCAGGTAGCCCGGTGTAGAACTCGCCGCGTTCGGTGAGTGGAATGCCGGAGTAGAGGCCCAGCGTGTCCGGCAGGTCGGGTGGCGGATAGTCCTCCACCAAGATCACGCAGTTGTCGATCAGCGCCGCGAGCTCGGCCGGGATCTCGTCCAGCGCCTCCGCGACGTGCATCTCGAACTCCTCGGCGGACATCTCCATGCCAGTGCTAGCCAGGTGCCGCGTATCGGATGTTCACAGCCCGCAGCCTAGACCGGATCACATCTCCGACCGATACGGAGTTTCGTCCCAACATGGCCTCTCCCATCTCCAATTTCCGACCGTTGCGGAGATTTCTCATCGACAGCGCAGCGAATTACACCGATGAAATTCTTGCCGCGACGATGTTACAGGATTAAAGTTTTGCGCACTTTGAGGTTTTTGTGACTCAAGTGACTGAAGTGAATACCTAGAACTACCGGAGGGCCCCCATGCGCAGAGCCGTGATCAAGGTACGAGTCGCTGCTCTGCTGGCTGTGGCGGTGATCTTTGGGCTGCTGTGGACTCAGACGGCCAGCGCAACAACCCAGATGACGGCGACCGTCGGCGTCAACATCCGATCTGGAGCCAGCACCAAGGCGGCAGTCCTAGGCAGCCTCTATCGCGGGCAGACGATCACTGCCATTAGCAGCTCGAATGGCTGGACCAAGATCCAATTCGCTGGCTCGACAGCCCACGTTGCCAGCAAGTACCTAACCAAAGGGTCCAGGCTGCCGCAGCCACGCAGGATCGGACCCGGCACGGTCAAGGTCACCACCACTGCCCTCAACCTTCGTACGGGTCCCGGGCTCTCCTATAAAGTGATCAAGGTCCTCAAAGAAGGCACCAGAGTCACCATGACCGGCAAGACTGCGCGAGGATGGGCGCAGCTGGTCAACGGCAAGTCCACCGGCTGGTCCAGCATGCAATATCTCGCCGGCTCGACCACCGGACGGCCGGCGATCATCGGTACCCGGGTGGCAACGGCCGATCTTGACATCCGTACCGACGAGCGGCGCCGATGCCCGAACCGTCGCGGAAGTGAAGAAAGGAACGGCACTCTCGGTCACGGGCGCGATTCAGAACGGCCGAGCGCAGATCATCTACAAAGATGCGATCCGCTGGGTCACCGCGCGGTACCTCACGAACCTGAAGAGCAACCTGCCATCCCCGCCCAAGCTCCCCAAGATCACAGGAGCCCGGTACGCCACCGCGACACTGAACATCCGCTCGACCTACACCGACAAATACCGGCTGATCACCGAGGTGCCTCGAGGGACCAAGCTCAGCATCACCGGCGTCGTCAAGAACGGCCGGATGCAGATCATCTTCGAGAAGACCGTCCGCTGGGTGACCGCGAAGTATCTCTCGAAGTCAGCTCCGCGCGGGATGCCACCGAGCTGGCGGGCGGTCGAGAGAGGTCTCAAGCCGAATGCGATCAAGGTCCATCGAGCTGCTCGGGCGAAGTTCCCGCAGATCACGACCTACTACACCCTGCGCGCAGGCGTGTTCACCGACCATTCCACCGGTCGGGCACTTGACCTCATGATTCCCAACTATCGGTCAGCTTCTGGGAAAGCGCTCGGCTACGAGGTAGCGGCGTGGGCCAAGGCCAATGCAAAGTCGCTCGGGATCAACTACGTGATCTGGAACCAGCACATCTGGAACGTCCAACGCGACAGCGAGGGCTGGCGCTACATGGCAGATCGTGGCGGCGATTCGGCCAACCACAAGAACCACGTACACATCACCGTCTTCGCCGCAGGCTTCGACCCCCGCTAAACGGAGCTGCGAGCGTCGGGAATCGCGCGCCCGCCGCATGGAGGAGGAGCGAGCTGAGGCGTTCTTCTTCTGCGAGCGACGACGACGGCGGCGGATCCAAAGCGCGCGATGCGCGAGCAGCTCCTAAAGGTGGCCGACGGGTCGGAGGTCCCGGGACCGTGGTTCCAATGCCTCTGGAACGCGCGGTCTCCGAGGGTCAGGCTGAACCCAGGAGAACTCCCAGGGGGGAGGTTGGCAATGTCAAGCACCATCGATCGTTCGCCCGAGCGGGTGGGCAGTGAGATCCCAGCGACAAGCTCGCTCGTGCGGGCACGCAAGCCCCTGCTCGTCTGCGGCATTGCGGCTTCGCTGCTGTACGGCGCGGTGATCTGGCTGGTTCGGTACAACGGCTACAGCCCCATCTCTCAGACCGTCAGCGAGCTGTCCGCGTGGGGAGTTTCCACCAGGCCGCTCTGGATGGTGATCGGCACGCTGTACGACGCGCTCATGATCGCCTTCGCGCTGGGCGTGTGGGCATCTGCTGGCGGAAAGCGCAGTCTGCGGATAACGGGCGGCCTCTTGATCGGATACGGCCTACTCGGCTTGGCGTGGCCGTTTGCCTCCATGCACAAACGTGAGGTTCTTGCTGCGGGGGGTGAGACGCTCGCCGACACTGCACACCTAGTTCTCGCCATGGTGACGGTTGTGCTGATGTTTGCTGCTATTGCGTTCGGCGCTGCCGCATTCGGGCTTTGGTTCCGCCTCTACTCGATTGTGACGATGGTGATCCTCCTCGCATTCGGGGCGTTGACTACCTCCAACGCGGCCAGGGTCGCTGCCAACCTGCCGACACCTTGGGTCGGGCTCTGGGAGCGCATCAACATCTGCGGGTTTCTTCTCTGGGTTGTGGTGCTGACTATCGTTCTGCTGCGCAATCGGGGCTAGCGGCCACGCGCTTGACAGCGGGTGCCCAAACCGCCATCGCACTGGTGTCAGGATTCACCGGTGGAGATCCGAGACGCTATCGATTCCGACTGGGCTGATCTCTGGGGGTTCCTGCGGCCGATTCTTGCGGCAGGCGAGACGTACTGCTGGCCCCGAGACACCACTGAGGACGCGGCACGGACCTGGTGGATGGGCAAGCCTAACGGTCGGGTGCTGGTCGCCATTGACAATGGCGCGGTTGTCGGGACGGCCGAGATTCACCCGAATCAGCCGGCCGCTGGCAGTCATGTCGCCAACGCCGGTTTCATGGTGGCGCCGTCTGCGGCAGGCAGAGGCGTCGGACGGGCGCTAGCCAACCGCGTACTGGAAGTTGCGGCGCAGGATGGCTACCTGGCGATGCAGTTCAATGCTGTCGTGGAGACCAATGCCAACGCCATTCGCCTATGGGAGTCGCTCGGATTCACGATCCTCGCCACTGTCCCAGAAGCATTCAGGCATCCGGAACGTGGGCTCGTTGGCCTGCACATCATGTACCGGCGGCTTTGATCGAGTTAAAGCAGTTGGGCGATGAGGGTTGCGGCGTGTGTGGCACCGTCGGATTCGACTGGTTTGTAGTCGACGGGCCGCCCGATTTCGTGGCTGATCATGTCTGCGATCACCTCCGGGGTGGCGGAGTCGAAGTCCAGCATGCGGCCGGCGCCGTATTGGTTGAGCCGGTGGCGGACATGGAAGTTCTGCTCGAAGTGGTGACGCAGCGGAACGTAGAGGAACGGCCGCCGGTCGCGGTCAATTCCATGCAGGTCGTCAACCCACCCTGCACGATCGCCAGATCACAAGCGGCCAGATGCCGATACAGCTCCGGGACGAAGCCGCGCACCTCCAACCCCTCCTGCTGCGGAAACGCGTCGGGATCGATCCGGGGCCCGGTCACCACCATCATCCGTAGCCCCGGAACGCGCCGCTTCGCCTCCGGAAACGCCTCGATCACCCGACGCAACAAATGCCCGCCGACCCCGGAGCCGCCAACAGTGACGATGCAAACCTGCTCATCATCTGCATAGCCCAGCTCGTGCCGCAGCCGCGCCCGATCAGCAAAATCGGACGGATCAAAACCGGTCACATAACCGGCAAACGAATAATGCTCCCGAGTCCAGTCCCGGATCATCGGCAACTCCGGCCCAAACGCATCCGAAACAATATCGGAGTCATTGCCAACAAAAATCGCTTGATCACGCACCCGCGGGAACCGCGCAATGTGCTCAATCATCTCCGCGTTGTAGTCCGCGGTCAGGAACGCCTCCCGCTCACCACCATCCGGCATCGGCAACCAGCCAACAAAATCAGTCAGCCACACATACGCGGCATGCTTCTGCTCCGGATTCTCATGCAAGTAATAGTCCAGCTCCCACGCCTCATCACCGATCCAAACGTCGTACGCCTCCTCCCGCACCAGATCATGAAACACCATGAAATTGGACAGCAGAATCTCATCCATCCGACGGATCGCCTGAAAACAATGCAGATCATGCTCCGCCGACTCCGACTCAATATGGCCCGACTCGTTGGCCAACAGTGCACTCGCCGGATGGACACGCTCACCAGCCGCCTGCAAAACCCTCGTCACCGGATGCTGCGCCAGCCAATCAATCTCAAGATCAGGATGCAACTTCCGCAACTCATCAGCAATCGCCACATCCCGCTGCGCATGCCCCAACCCAATCGGAGAAGAAATATAGAGCGCCCGCTTACGCCGCGACCTCCCCCGCACCCAACGCCCCGGCGGCGAAGCCGGCTTCACGAAATCCCGCAGCAGCAGATTGACCTTCACCGGATCACGAACATGCGGCGCATGGCCAGAACCCTCCAACAACACCAACCGACCGTTGAGCTGGCGTGCCAGCTCCTCACCCCGCCAGAAATCGACCTGGGCGTCATCGGTGCCGTGGATAACGAGCACCGGGCAACGGACCCGCTGACCCAGCTCGGCCACCTCCGCCGGCCCGATGATCTTGGTCTCCCAGCCGCGGAACCCGGCCAGGATCGTCTCCATATCGGTGTCCATCGCCCAATCCACGCAGTCCTCGATCGGCTTGGTCGAATGCGGTTCGGTGAGGCACATGGCGAAGAAGAACTCCACGTAGCCCCGCCAGTCACGTAGCCAGTAGCTGCGGGTCTCCTTGGCCCAGCCCTCATCGGTGTCGAGCTCGGCATCGAATGGATAGATCCCCCGCTCCTGTTCGCGCTGCGACAACGGCGGGGCGATGAAGACCAGGCTTGCGACCCGCTCGGGGTGCTCGGCGGCGAAGATCAGCGCCTCGCCCATGTCGCACCAGGACACCACGGTCGCCCGGTCGATCCCAGCTGCGTCCAGCACGGCCAGGGCATCGGCTGCAAACTCGCGTCGCCGGTAGGCGTCATAGTCGTTCGGGCGGTCGGAGCGGCCGTTTCCGCGCGGATCGAAAGTGACCACCCGGGTATGCCTGGCCAGGTAGGGGATCTGGAACTTCCAGGACCGGGAGTGGACGATTTCCCAGGTCGGCATGAGCAGGACCGTGGGCTCGCCAACGCCGTAGACCTCGTAGAAGAGCCTCATGCCGTCGCGCTCGGCATAGCCTTCCTCATCCGGGTAGCGGGCGCGCGATTGCTCCCGGCGGCGATTTGTCATACGGACATCCATTGGTTGCTCCTGGTGTTAGAGCATTTCGGCGATGAGCGCTGCAGCACGTGTAGCGCCGTCGTTTTCGACTGGCCGGTAATCGACCTGTCGCCCGATCTCTTGTGTGATCATCTCTGCGATGGTGTCGGGTGTTGCCTCGTCGAAGTCCAGCATTCGGCCGGCGCCGTATTGGTTGAGTCGGTGGCGGACGTGGAAGTTCTGCTCGAAGTGATGACGCAGCGGAACGTAGAGGAACGGCCGCCGGGTCGCGGTCAATTCCATGCAAGTGGTCAGGCCTCCCTGCACGATTGCCAGATCACAGGCCGCGAGATGCCGATACAGCTCCGAGACGAAGCCGCGCACCTCCAGGCCCTCGCGCTTCGGGAGGCTATCCGGATCGATCCTGGGGCCGGTGACGACGACCATCCGAAGTGCTGGAACTCGCCGCTTCGCCTCCGGAAACGCCTCGATCACTCGGCGCAGGAGATGTCCGCCGACGCCGGAGCCGCCGACGGTGACGATGCAGATCTGCTCGTCGTCTCGGTAGCCGAGCTCATGCCGCAGCCGTGCGCGGTCGGCGAAATCAGCCGGATCGAAGCCGGTGACATAGCCGGCGAAGGAGTAGTGCTCGCGGGTCCAGTCGCGGATCAGGGGCAGCTCGGGCCCGAACGTGTCGGGCACGATGTCTGACTCGTTGCCGACGAAGATCGCGCGATCGCGTACCCGCGGGAACCGCGCAATGTGCTCAATCATTTCCGCGTTGTAGTCGGCGGTAAGGAATGCTTCATGATCACCGCCATCCGGCATCGGCAACCAGCCGACGAAATCGGTGAGCCAGACGTACGCGGCGTGTTTCTGCTCGGGATTCTCGTGCAGGTAGTAGTCGAGCTCCCAGGCCTCGTCACCGATCCAAAGGTCGTACGGCTCGTCGCGCACCAGATCGTGGAACACCATGAAGTTGGACAGCAGAATCTCATCCATCCGACGGATCGCCTGAAAACAATGCAGATCATGCTCAGCCGACTCGGACTCAATATGGCCAGACTCGCTGGCCAGCAACGCACTAGCCGGATGAATCCGCTCACCAGCCGCCTGCAAAACCCTGGTCACCGGATGCTGAGCAAGCCAATCAATCTCGAGATCAGGATGCAATTTGCGTAGCTCGTCTGCGATCGCGACATCCCGCTGCGCGTGCCCCAGCCCGATCGGCGAGGAAATATAGAGCGCCCGCTTGGACGCGACCTCCCCCGCACCCAACGCCGCGGCGCCGGCGCCGGCTTCACAAAATCGCGTAGCAGCAGATTGACCTTCACCGGCTCCCGAACATGCGGCGCATGACCAGAACCCTCCAACAAAACCAACCGGCCACCCGTATGCTCCGCGAGGGCGATTCCATGGCTCGCGGACTGGATGGCGTCAGCTTCACCGTGGATGACCAGAACCGGGCAACGGACGCGTCGCGCAAGGTCGCGTAGCTGGTCAGGTTCCAGGTCAGGCGCCAGACAAGTCAGCGCGAGCGTCTCGCCCGTCGTGTCGAGCCCCCAGCCGACACAATCTTCGATCGGCTTGGTCGAATGCGGCTCGGTGAAAATCCTGGAACAGAAGAACTCCAGGAAGCCGCGATAGTCGCGCAACCAATACCAACGGTTGTGCTTTGCCCAACCCTCATCGGTGTCGAGCTGCTCCTCCCACCCGTAGACCATCCGTTCGGGCAGTGGCTCTCCACCGCCCTGATAGCTCGGGCCGATGAAGACCGCCGCCTGGACCTTGTTTGGGTAATTCGCGGCGAGCAGCAGGCCTCGCTTTGCGCCGCGCGAGAAGCCAACGATGATCGCGCGAGCGACCTGCGTCGCGTCCATCACCGCGATCGCGTCAGCCGCAAACTCACTCTCGGCGTACGCCTCAGGCTCCGCCGGCCGATCCGAGCGACCATTGCCGCGGCCGTCGAAGGTAACGACCCGGCAATGCCGCGACAGGTAAGGGATCTGCATCTTCCACTGCCGTGAGTGGATGATCGACCAGGTCGGCAAGAACAGAACTGTGGGTTCGCCGTCACCGAACACCTCGTAAAAGATCTTGACGCCATCGCGCTCGACGTAGCCGTCCTCATCCGGGTAGCGGGCGCGCGACTGCTCCCGGCGGCGATTTGTCATATGGACATCCATTGGTCGCTCCAGGCGCTAGAGCATCTCGGCGATGAGCGCTGCAGCACGTGTGGCGCCGTCGGATTCGACTGGTTTGTAGTCGGCGGGCCGCCCGATTTCGTGGCTGATCATGTCTGCGATCACCTCCGGGGTGGCGGAGTCGAAGTCCAGCATGCGGCCGGCGCCGTATTGGTTGAGCCGGTGGCGGACATGGAAGTTCTGCTCGAAGTGATGACGCAGCGGAACGTAAAGGAACGGCCGCCGAGTCGCAGTCAATTCCATGCAGGTCGTCAACCCACCTTGCACGATCGCCAGATCACAAGCGGCCAGATGCCGATACAGCTCCGAGACGAAGCCGCGCACCTCCAACCCCTCCTGCTGCCGAAACGCGTCCGGATCGATCCGGGGCCCGGTCACCACCACCATCCGTAGCCCCGGCACGCGCCGCTTCGCCTCCGGAAACGCCTCGATCACCCGACGCAACAAATGCCCGCCGACCCCGGAGCCGCCAACAGTGACGATGCAAACCTGCTCATCATCTGCATAGCCCAGCTCGTGCCGCAGCCGCACCCGATCAGCAAAATCGGACGGATCAAAACCGGTCACATAACCGGCAAACGAATAATGCTCCCGAGTCCAGTCCCGGATCATCGGCAACTCCGGCCCAAACGCATCCGGAACAATATCGGAGTCATTGCCAACAAAAATCGCTTGATCACGCACCCGCGGGAACCGCGCAATATGCTCAATCATCTCCGCGTTATAGTCCGCGGTCAGGAACGCCTCCCGCTCACCACCATCCGGCATCGGCAACCAGCCAACAAAATCAGTCAGCCACACATACCCGGCACGCTTCTGCTCAGGATTCTCATGCAAGTAATAGTCCAACTCCCACGCCTCATCACCAATCCAAACGTCGTACGCCTCCTCCCGCACCAGATCATGAAAAACCATGAAATTGGACAACAGAATCTCATCCATCCGACGAATCGCCTGAAAACAATGCAGATCATGCTCCGCCGACTCCGACTCAATATGGCCCGACTCATTGGCCAACAGTGCACTCGCCGGATGGACACGCTCACCAGCCGCCTGCAAAACCCTGGTCACCGGATGCTGCGCCAGCCAATCAATCTCAAGATCAGGATGCAACTTCCGCAACTCATCAGCAATCGCCACATCCCGCCGCGCATGCCCCAACCCAATCGGAGAAGAAATATAGAGCGCCCGCTTACGCCGCGACCTCCCCCGCACCCAACGACCCGGCGCCGCAGCCGGCATCACGAAATCCCGCAGCAACAGATTGACCTTCACCGGATCACGAACATGCGGCGCATGGCCAGAACCGTCGAGCCGAACCAGCCGCCCGCCAGTGTGTTCGGCGAGGGCGACGCCATGGGTCACGGAGGCGATCGCGTCCGCTTCCCCGTGAATCACCAGCACCGGGCAGCGGACCCGGCACGCGAGCTCCCGTGCCTCGTCGGGTTCCAGGCCGGGGTCGGTGAGGACGAGCGTTTCGCCGGTCGTCTGAAGGCCCCAGCCGATCATGTCCTCGATCGGCTTCGTCGAGTGCGGCTCGGTGAACACCCTCGACATGAAGAAGTCGAGGAAGCCGGCATAGTCGCGCAGCCAGTAGTGCTTGTTGTGTTTCGCCCATCCCTCGTCGGTGCCGAGCTCGTCCTCCCAGGAGTACACCGTTCGTTCGGGCAGTGGCTCCCCGCCGCCTGGGTATGTCGGACCGATGAAGACGGCCGCCTCGATCCGCTCCGGATGGTTTGCGGCGAGCAGCAGGCCTCGCTGTACGCCCATCGAGTGGCCGACGATGATCGCGCGAGCGGTGCTCGTCGCGTCCATCACCGCGACAGCGTCGGACGCGATCTCGCTCTCGGTGTAGCCTCAGCGTGCTCCGTCGGCCGGTCGGAGCGGCCGTTGCCGCGAGCGTCGAACGTGATGATCCGGCAATGTCGCGCGAGGTAGGGGATCTGCATCTTCCAATGCCGGGAGTGGATGATCGACCAGGTCGGCAGCAGCAGGACCGTCGGCTCGCCGGCACCGAACACCTCGTAAAAGATCTTGATGCCGTCGCGCTCGACGTAGCCGTCACGAATCGGTTGGCATGCGCGCATGGTCGGTCCTTCCGGGCCCCCTGGCCCTCTTCCAGTTGTCTGATCACGACGCTGACCCGCCGCAGCGCCGAGCGGATCGGCAGGACCTCGCGATCGAAACCGAGCAGCAGTAGCGCCTCCGCACCAATGAACGACGCGCCGACCAGCGTGCCTACCTCATCGGGGGTGAACGGGCCGAGCGGGCCGTAGCGCTGCTCGGCCTCGCGTGCCACCTGGTTGAGCAGGGAAAACCACCCGCCCACCAACTCGCGGACCGCGTCACCAAGCTCCTTGTTGGACCAGCCGGCCGCGATCATTTCCTGCAGCACCCGTACGTAGCCGGAGTCAAGATCATCTTCGAGGAAGTCGCAGGCTCGCTCGTAGCGCTGCCACAGTGGTGCGTCCTCGGCGTACATCCGGTGTTGGCGCGCCAGACGCCGCTGATTCTCCTCATCAAGCAGCGCGAGGATGAGGCCCTGCTTGGAACCGAAGTGGTAATGCAGCTGGCTGAGCGGCACTCCGGCCTGCTCGGCCACCTTCCGGGTCGACAGGCCGCCGTAGCCGTCGGCAAGCAGTCGGCTCCGCGCGGCGTCGAGGATGAGCGTGCGCGTGTCTGTGGGTCGAACTGCGATATCCGCCACGGCTTGGCCTCTTCCAGACTCAGGTTTCAAGTGGCTCGTTCGGTCGGTCGATCGGCCTTGACAAGACTCTAGCCCGAGAGCGACACTTTTGGCTAGTTCGGTCGACCGACCGACATCGCCATCTTTGGAGGAGCTTCCATGAGCACTACCGCAACCGAGGCACCGCGCCGAAACGGCGTGGACGTGGCGACGCTGTTTGCCACGCTCGACGCCGTCAAGAATCAAAAGGAGATCGCCAAGTTCCAGTTCCGAGCCTCCAACACCTGGGTGAGTGGCACCCACAGTCGCTCACAGTTTTCAGACTTCTACGGCGCGATGCAGGAGATGGAGCACAAGAACGTCACCACGCTGTGAGGCTGACCATCCTGCAGTCCTGGTTGGACAGGACCATGCGCCGACACCGATTGAGTTCGTGCTGCATGCCATCGCTGCCTGCCTGACTCCGGCTTGGCCAACATTGCGGCCGCACGAGGGGTCGACCTGTACAAGGTCACGTCCACCGTCGAAGGCGACATCGACCTGCTGGGACTTCTCGGGCTCTCTGACGGTACGGTCCGCAACGGCTATCAGCAGATTCGGGTCACCTTCCACATCGAAGGCGACGCAGACGACGCGACGCTGCGCGGGCTGGTCGAGCAGTCTCGTCGCCGCTCTGCCGTCTACGACGCACTCACCAATCCGACGCCGGTCATGATCAACGTCGTCACTGGTAAATGATCTTCATCGGCTACTGACAACCTCTTCGTGATGCGCGTTGACACCATCATCGTTGGGCGCGGGCCACGCCGGGCTGGCCGTGAGCCGGCTGCTGACCGACGCCGGACGTGATCATGTCGTACTCGATCGGGGTCGGGTGGCAGAGCGCTGGCGCACCGAACGCTGGGACTCCTTGCACCTGCTCACTCCGAACTGGATGACCCGGCTGCCTGGCTGGTGCTACACCGGACCCGATCCCGATGGCTACCTGAGCTCTGCTGAGCTGATCCAGCATCTGGAACGGTACGCGGCCTCCTTCCAGGCGCCCGTCATCCCGCATACCACCGTTGTGGAGATCGCCGCCGCGCGTGGGCCGGCTTGCGCACGGTTCCGTGTAGTCACCGATACCGACACCTGGCACGCCCGCCATGTCGTCGTGGCCACCGGCCCTCATGGCAGGGCCCACCTGCCCGCCGGCTTGTCCGGCGTGTCCGGACGCCTCGAGGTGCTCACCGCGAATTCGTACCGCAACCCGGCGGCTCTCCCTCCGGGCGGCGTGCTCGTCGTGGGGGCCTCCGCGTCCGGCGTACAGATCGCCGACGAACTGAGCTCGCTCGGGACGCGAGGTGTTCCTCGCTGTCGGTCGGCACACCCGGATGCCGCGCCGCTACCGGGGGATGGACAGCTTCTGGTGGCTGGCTGCGACCGGTCGGCTCGCCCGCACCATCGATGAGATGCGTGATGTCGGTGCGGCTCGTCGGGAGAACTCGCTGCAGCTGGTGGGCAACTCAGACCCGTGCCTGCGCGGCCGCGATCTGGATCTGGGGGTGGTGCAAGCGCGCGGCGTACGCCTTGTGGGCAGACTCGAGGAAGTCGTCGGCACAGTCGCGTCGTTCAGTCAGCGACCTCGACGAAACGGTCGCCGACGCCGACATGAGGATGCACCGCTTCCTGGATGCCGTCGATCGATACGTCGACGACGCAGGCCTCACTCGCGAGGTCCTGCCCGCAATGCGGCCCCGTCCAGTCAAGCTGTCGAACCCTGCTTCGCGACTTGATCTGGCTGCTGAGAACATCGGAACTGTGCTCGTCGCGGCCGGCTATCGCCCGTACCACCCCTGGCTGCATCTCCCGGTCCTGGCTCCGGATGGTTCGATCCGTCAGCGACGTGGCGTCACCTCAGTGCCGGGCCTGTATGTCGTTGGGCAGTCCTTCCAGCATCGCCGCGACTCCGGCTTCATCGACGGCGCTCGACACGACGCCAGATATGTGGTCGACCATCTGTTGGGCAGGGAGGCATCGGCGAGTCGCCGCCGTAGCGAATGGACGGTTGGTTGCATGATCCGGCATGACGTTGTCGTCGTGGGCGGCCGCGTCGCCGGTGCAGCTACCGCGCTGCTGCTGGCCCGCGCGGGCGTCCGAGTGATCCTCGTCGACCGCGATCGGCATGGCAGCGACACCCTGTCAACCCATGGCCTGATGCGCGCCGGGGTCCTGCAGCTGTCCCGCTGGGGCGTACTGCCGGATGTCGCGGCGACCGGCGCGCCGCCAATCCGCCAAGTGATCTTCCGCTATGCCGACGGCGAACAGGCCACCGTCGCGATCCGACCGAGCGCCGGTGTGGACGCGCTCTACGCACCGCGCCGCTACCTCTTTGATCAGCTGCTCGTCGATGCCGCGGCGGCAGCCGGTGCCGAGGTGCTGCACGAAACCAGCGTGACTGCGCTGCTCCGTGACGACACCGAGCGTGTCGTGGGTGTGCAGGTCCGCAGTCGCCAAGGGCATTCAACTGACCTGTACGCCAACCTCACGATCGGCGCCGACGGCGTACGTTCGACCGTCGCCCGGCAAGTCGACGCGCCAGTATCGCGGCGAGGCATCTCCGCAGGTGCGGTTCTCTACCGCTATTTTCATGACCTCCAGGCCGAGGGCTACGAATGGTTCTACGGCGACCGCGCGGCGACAGGGTTCATCCCGACCAACGACGCCACCTGCGTCTTCGTGGGAACCACGCCTGCCCGCATCCGCTCCCTGCGGCGCAACGGGGTCGAGCACGCCTTCAACGCGCTTGTCGGATCAGCAGGCCCGGCGCTGGTCGACCGTGTAGCCGACGCCACTCCGGCGGGCCGAATGCACGGATGGAGTGGAGCAGTCGGATACCTGCGCCGCTCTTGGGGTCCGGGCTGGGCGCTGGTGGGAGATGCCGCTTACTTCAAGGACCCGATCACCACGCACGGGATGACCGACGCTCTTCGCGATGCCGAGCTGCTTGCGGATGCGGTACTGGCCATGCTCTCGGGTTCGGAGGAAGCATCCGTGCTGGCCGAATACGAGCACACTCGGGATCGGCTTTCCGACGACATGTTCAACGTCACTGACGCTGTAGCCGCCTACGACTGGGAGCTCGATAGGGTACGCCATCTGCTACGCGAGGTCAGCTCGGCGATGGGCGATGAAGTCGATCATCTTCAGTCGCTGCCACAGCGGACCGCTGACATCTCCTGAGGAAGGCGGCCGGAACCTGCCTGCAGTGAGGTCGGGTCGCAGGTATCAGCTGCTCTGCACTGCCTCGTACACGCTGGCCACTCTGTCTGCAACTGCCTGCCAGGAGTACCCGCGTCGAACCAAAGCATGTGCCGCATCTGATCGCGCCAAGCGGTTCATCGGGCTCGTCAACGCGTCGACGAGCACCTCGACCAGCGCATCCTCGTCATCCGGAGGGATCAGCCAGCCCTCTGGCGCATCTGCGTCGAGGTTGAGGAACGTTGGAGGGCCGCCGGTAGTCGTAGCCACGACCGGCAATCCGGCTGACATCGCCTCTAGATATACCGAGCCAAACGCCTCACCGACCGACGGCGCAACCAGTAGATCCGCGCAGCCCAGACCGAATCGAAGATCATCATGACCTCGCCAGCCGACGAAGAAGACGCCGTCCATGCGCTCCCTCGCTACCAGGGAACAGGGATGTTCGCCCTCCCATTCACCAGGGTGCCCGCCCCAGATCAGCAGCGGTGCGACTGGGCCGAGTCGGAATCTCACTCGTGCGTACGCCCGAAGCAACAGTGTCAGGCGTTTCACCGCCGTAAACCGTCCGACGTAGAGCAGGACAGGACGAAGGCCGGTGGAGTCCGCGAAGGCCGACAGGTCTGCAACGGAGTATCGGACGCTACCCGGACGGCCGCTCTCGTCCCACCCGCGCGGGTCGTCGACGAGCCAATGTCGCAGCAGGGCTAGCCGCTCGCTCGCGGTGAAGTCGAGTCGCCGGAAGTGCTCGGTATCGACCCCGTTGGGTACCACCGTCACCCGATCCTCGGAGACACCAAGAATGCGAACCGCGCGGGCGGCATGATCAGTCGATGCCGCGAGGATGTGCGTGCTGCGCTGGGCAGTCGTACGCAGCCGATGCGCCCAATAGTCGGCATATCCCCATGACACCGGCAACCCGATCCGCGATCCGTCGCCGTAGGCAGCGCCGTACTGCTCGATCTGCTCCAGCATGAGCAACTCAGTGCCGTGCAGGTGCGTAACGACCGGCACTTCGGGCCAGACACTCCCGGCGGCATCGTGCAAGGGCGTGAGGTGATGGAGGTGGAGAACCAGAGGGTCAGGCGGGCCTAACCTGGTCAGCAGGCGCCGCCAGGACTCCACCTGCCGGGCGGCCAACTCGGGCGAAACCCCAGCGAGAATGCGATCCGGGGCGCCGGGCTTGTCCTCGTACGAGGCATGCAGCGGCACTGGCTGGGCCAACGGATCCTCACCGCGCAGCCAGGCGTCGAGGGCGGGAGTGAAGTCGGCCGTCGACACCGGGAGTCCGGCGAAGAATGTTGTGGCATTGCTCGGATTTCCAGTGTCACCCACCGATCCGGCGACAATCCGTGGTGTCCAGCCAGCCTGCAGCAAGGCGGCAGTCAAGTAGCGCACTACCTGCGCTGAGCCACCACGCGGGAAGAACGAGAACCCCTGCAACACTGGGCCCGGAGCCATATGCGCACCATTCCACAAGCGTGACTGCTGTAGCGCGTGCGCTGACCGCTGCTCGCTGATCACGCGTCCGAATGGCGTTCCAGCGCGGCCAGCCTAAGCTCCAGCTGGTCAACCCGATGTCGCAGGAGCGTCAGCTGCGCCTCCAGACTGACTTCGCGCTCGGCGCGGCGCTGGATCCGGGCTGACTGCGCGGCCCGGTCTAGCACCGCCTGTAGCGGCACCAGCCGTTGCGGGCCGTGAGGGCCGTCGACCAGCCGGGATGCGATCTCACCGTTGCGGTACCAGGCGCGCAACGCCGAGCGGGAGACCCCCGCCTCGACCTCTGCGGTGGCCAGCGGTACCCACGGCGTGTCGTCGATCTTGGCCAATAGCTCGAGCTCGTCGCGCCATGCGGCGAGCCGGTCATCCCATTCGGACGGCAACTATGACTCCTGCCATGCGACTCTATTAGTGACAGTGTATTGACAGGGTTTTCATAATGAAAACATGTTTGAGCGATTCTCTGGACAGGCCCGGCAGGTCGTCGTTAGTGCGCAGGAAGAAGCCCGGGAACTGGACCACAACTACATCGGCACCGAGCACCTGCTTCTCGGGCTGCTAACAATCTCGGACTCGCTGGCGAGCTCCAGCCTCATCGCCCTCGGTTACACCCATGACGACGTGCAGGCCTCGGTGGAGGCCATGATCGGTCGTGGCAAGGCGCCGCCGGGCGGGCACATCCCGTTCACCCCACGGGCAAAGAAAGTGCTGGAGCTGTCGTTGCGCGAGGCGCTGCAGCTAAAGCACAACTACATCGGTACCGAGCACATCCTGCTCGGTCTGCTCCGCGAGGGCGAGGGCGTCGCCGCGCAGATTCTCGCGGACAAGCACCCGCTGGATCGGATCCGCGGCGAGGTGCTGGCGCGGATCGAGTCGCCGGGGGCGCGCGAGGCTCACGGCGCGGGTCGTACGCCGGCGGCGCACGACGTGCTGGCGCTGGCGGCCGAGCTCGCCGGCGAAGCGCCGGTTGGCAGCCACCACATCCTTGAAGCGATCCTGGAGCAGCCCGACAGTGCCGCGGCCAAGGTGCTCACCGACGCCGGCATCGACCTCGACCAGCTCGCCGCCAAACTGGACGAGGTCAGTACGGAGGACACCGCGGACGACACGCCGGAGCAAGCCGCCGCCCGCCAGCTCGAGCTGTCAGTGACCGACGAGACCGTGACGGTCGTGCTGCGCGACCCCCGCTCCATCGAGCTCGGCAAACAGATCATCCAGCTCAACGGCGGCCCGCTGACGGCTCGCGGCCCACAACTCGACTTGCTAAGTCGGCTTTGGGCTGCGGTGAATGGCTGGCTTGCCGCCACCGCGCGGACGTTGGCGCCCCCGCCCGACGTATCGCCGGAGGTAGGCGAGCAGCTGTTCGGTCGGGGCGTACGCTCCCGGTTCCGCCGACGTAAGGCGGGCTGACCAGAAGTCGCTAGATGTGCACTGTCCCCGCCACCCCAGTCACGCTATTGCCGCCCGTCCAGACCTCGTCGCCAACTTTGCTGACATAGACCCGGCCACGGCGCCCGATGGCGGTTCCTTGGGCGGCGATGTAGGAGGTCGACGCCCGTCCGGTACTGATCAGCCACTCCCCTAGCGCAGCGTTGAGGCTGCCGGTGACGGGGTCCTCACGCTGCCCCTCCAATGGCGCGAAGGCCCGGACCTCGAAATCCACTTCCGACCGTGGCGGATACGGTCCGATCACACCGATGGCATCGAAGCGGCCTGCGCCGACGGCGCTGGGTTGCAGTTCCAGCACCGTCTCTGCGTTGGCGAGCAACAGCGCTACCCAGCCGGGCCCGTTATCGGCCCACTGGGAATCCACGACCAGGTCATGATCGATACCCAGAAAGGCGATGATCTCTGCAAGGTCTTCTTCCTCGACCTCACCGCCACGGATTAGTGGCGGTGCGGCGAATGCGAGCCGCGTTCCGTCGCGGCGGACGCGTACCAGTCCCGCTCCGCATTGCTGGATGATCATTTCGGGATTTCTCGGCATGCCGCCGGCCTCCAACCAGGCATGGGCCGAGCCGAGGGTGGGATGACCTGCAAACGGAAGCTCGAGGCGGGTGGTGAAGATCCGCACCTGATAGTCGGCTCGTTCGTCAGTGGGCGCGGACAGGAATGTGGTTTCGCTCAGATTGGTCCAGTTGGCGAAGGCGGCCATTTCCTGCGTGGTCAGCTCGTCGGCGTCATGCACAACCGCCACCGGGTTTCCGAACGTCAACTCGTCGGTGAAGACATCAACCTGTGTGAACCGGTGCATGATGAAAGACTGCCAGCCGCACTTGGGACACTGTTGGCATGCAGAAGATCTCGCTCGAGGCACTCGCGCGCCAGCAGATGAAGTTGGCCGCAACAGCGGCTGGTCGACACACCGCGGACACTGTCTACGGCGGTCATGAAAAGGTACTGCGTCAGACGGTGATCGGCATGATTGCGGGCTCTTGCCTTGCTGAGCACGAGAATCCGGGCGAGGCGACAGTACTGATCTTGCGTGGGCGCGTACGACTCTCAGCAGCGGACCTGTCGTGGGAGGCCGCTCGGGGGGACTTGCTGATCATGCCCCACAATCGCCATAGCCTCGAGGCGCTGGAAGATTCGGCCGTGCTACTGACTGTAGCCAAGCTCTAACCGCTACGAGATCACGGACAGGCCGGCTGCTACCGCGTAGCCGATAACCGCGGCAAGGCCAGCGCCGATGGCTGCCTTCTCCTTCCTCAGCTCACTTCGAAAGCGCTGGAACCCGCTGGAACAACCGGCCAGCGAGGTCTACGCCCACGACCGTGCCGCTCCCGTCGCGGGTGAAAAAGCCGCGCTGCCCCTTCAACCCGCCCTCGGTGAGGATGTACTCGTCAGCATTGCCGGGGAGGAAGCCGATGGCGCCCGGCGCGTAGTCCGGAGGCATCTCGCCATCCGCCGCTGCTCGAATCTCAGGTTTGATCCCGACCTCGAGCGTCAGCTCCGCTTCATCCAGTGCGATGACGAGCGTCATGACGTCGATGTCGTATCGCCCGACGACCTCCCGAGCCCGCGCCTCGTCGTACGGGATCGGCTGCGGGTCCCGGTCAGTTATTCCCAAGTAGGTCCGCAACGCCCACCGGACGACGGCTTGGTTGAACGGGATGCCACCCGGGCCGGCATTGGACAGCGCGACCACCGCGAAGCCCCGTTCGGGCACGGTGAGGAACTCGGCGAACTGGCCGTTGGCCGACCCGCCGTGCCCGACGGTGCGAACGCCGTCGACGTCGCGCAGGAACCAGCCGATGCCGAGGGCGTCGCCGAGCGTGCTGCCCCGCAATGCGACCGTCGGCTCCTTCATCCGATGCAGCACCTCGGTAGGCAGAACAGGCTCACCGCTTTCCGCACGGCCGTCACCGAGATGGAACCGGGCCCAGCGCAGCTGGTCCGCCACAGAGGACGCGATGCCCGCGCCCGGGTTGCGGCAACGCGCTCCTCGCCACAGCCGGGCGACGGAGAGCGTTCCGTCTTCGCCCGGATTGTGGCCCACGGCGAACCGCCGGGTCATAACGTCCTCGGGCGTAAAGAAACTGTGGGACAGGCCCAGGCGCTCGAAGACGAGCGACGCGACGGCCTGCTCGTACGTCAGACCAGTGACCTTCTCCACGATCCGCCCGACCAGGCTGTACCCCGCCTGGCTGTAGGAGGCCCGGGCGCCCGGTGGCGCTATCAACTCCAACTCGGCCAGCTTCGCCACATAGTGGGCCAGAGCTTCGTCCCCCTCACCGGTGTCGACCAGAAGATCCCAGCCCAGCCCCGAGGTGTGGTTGAGCAGGTGCAACACGGTGACGTCCGCCGCGGCGCTCTCGTCCGCGAGCTCGAGTTCGGGAACATATCGACGCACCGGTGCGTCCAGCTCGACTTTGCCTTCCGCGGCCAGGCGCATCAGGGTGGTCGCCGTGTAGGTCTTCGTGACTGAACCCAGCACGTACAGGGTGTCCCGGTCGATGGGCAGCGGGTTGTCGACGCTCGTGACGCCATGGCACGCATAGATTTCTTGATCGTCCGCCAACACCCCGACGGCGACTCCAGGAATGCCGAATTCTGTGGCCGTCGCCTCGACGAAATCGGACAGCGTGTCATGTGGCATTTGCATCCTCCGGATCAACTTGAACTATGTTCAAGTGGTCACGATAGGCAGGACTTGACCGCTGTGCAAGTACTTTCTTGAACTGCGTTCAAGAACCTCGCTATGTTGAGCGCGTGCCACGCGACACGCTGACCCGCGAACAGATCGTCCACGCCGCGGTCGAGCTGCTGGACGCCGAGGGCCTCGAAGGCCTGAACATGCGCGCGCTAGGCAGCCGGCTCGGTTCTGCCGCCACCGCGGTCTACTGGCACGTGGGCAGCAAGGAGAATCTCATTGCCCTGGCCGGCGACCAAGCGTGGTACGAGATCGCGCTGCCCGACCTGACCGGGACGGACTGGCGTACGGCCGCCGGGGAGATGGCGACCGACCTGTACGCGATGCTCATCCGCCACCCCTGGCTGCTGCAGGCCTTCGGTTCCTTCTTGATCTTCGGCTCCGGCAAGGCCCGGCATGACGACCACAACCTGGCCATTTATGAGTCGGCCGGATTCACCGGCATACAGGCTGATCAGGCAGCCGCCACCGTCTTTACCTTCGTGCTCGGCAACGCACTCGGCCCAACCGCGGCGGCGTCGCTTACTAGGAAACTCAGCCGCGAAGGCGGTGACGCCGAACAGCTGATACGCGACAGCATGGCCGAAGCGGCGGAGATCGCCTCGCAGTTTCCACGGCTGCGTAGCCGGCTCCAGACAACCGGGGCCGACTATGCTGCGGCACCCGAGAACAGCTTCGAATTCGGTCTCCAAGCCATCCTCGACGGGCTGCAAGATCAACTCATCGCCCAGCGCACGCCACTAGACCAGAACATTTGATCTTGTTCCGCAACGGGATCTTCGAAAGGACAAAACGAATGTTGGCCAATCTCAAGATCGGACTCAACCCCCTACCCTGGGTGCTGACTCCGAGCGGCTTCGATCTCTCGGTACCCGTGCTGCGGACGGCCTTCAGCGAGATCGCCACCACACCCTTCCGCGCTATCAAGGCCGATCCACCACCGGGCATGAACGCTGCGCAATATCGCCAACTGCTCGCCGAATACGGCCTCCAGCCGGCGCCTGGTTACTTCTCCGCAAACTTTCACAGTGAGACAGCCGATGACATCGTGGAGGCCGCCAAAAGGCACGCCGCCTTGCAAGCCGAGCTCGGAAACAACGAGGTCTTCATTGCCCCCAAGCTCACCCCCGAACGAATGGAGCACCCAGCCATAGGGTTCGGCGGAGACAAGGCAACCCTTCGGCGCGTCATCGACGGGCTTGGTGCCGCAGCGGCGGCCATCACCGCCGAAGGAGTCACTCCTGCGCTCCACCCTCATGTCGGCAGCACCGTCGAGACCGAGCCAGAAGTGCGCGCCGTCCTTGATGCGATCCCAGCTTCCGACTTGTCCTTCGGGCCCGACACCGGTCACCTCGCCTGGGCAGGTATGACGCCGTCAATGATCATGGCCGACTATGCCGATCGAATAGCCGCTGTGCATCTGAAGGACGTTCACCTCGACCAAGCCGAGCAAGCCCTTGCCGCGGACGCGGACTACATGGCGGCGACCGTTCGAGACTTCACTGTCTGGACGGAGCCCGGCCGAGGTGACATCGACCTCCTCGCGGCGCTCGATACATTGCCGAGCACATTCCCCGGCTGGGTCATCGTCGAGGTCGATGTTCCTGAGGCATCGACCAATCTCGAGTCGACTCAGCTCTCTGCAGCCTGGGTGACCGAACGGCTCGGCGCTCATGTCTTCGAGACATCGACCCGCCCCAAGAGCGACCGTTGACTCTAAACTGAGGTCGGCCGGTGGCAGGACAAAGATGCGATCGCGAGGGTGGATGAACGTGGCCAGTGCCGATGATCCGATGAAAGCCTGGCTGGACATGGTCGAGCAGTTTCAGAAGGTTGGACTGGGTTCGACTACGCCGGAGTTTCTGCGGACGATGTTCGCTCCCATGCAGCAGCAGTTGGATCTGCTCCAGAAAGCCTACGAAACCCAAGCAGAGTTCAATCGAAAGCTAACCGAACAAGCGCTTGTCCCCATGCGGCAGGTGTTGGAGGGCCTGCAGCAAGCCGCCAAGACGACTCGCGCTGCTGGTGAGGCTCTCAAGGAGGCCGGAGACTTGTTGACGCAGCAGGCGACTTCAATGGATCAAGCCCTGAGCTTCACCAGCCCGTTCCTCGACATGACCGCTCCCCCTAGCGAACGATCGGCGACGACAGAGTAGCGGTCGCGAACGGGTTAAGCCTTGCCGACCGAGTCCTCGATCAAGATCGGCAACCAGGCTTTGACCCGTGTGCCGCCGGTTGGTGAATGCCCGTTGGTACACCAGCCTCCCAACTCGGTGGCTCGTTCGGTCATGGACGCCAGACCCACTCCCCGTGGGTTCGTATCGGCGGCGGCGCCGATGCCGTCGTCTTCTATTTCGACGGTGAGACCGTTGTCCGCGCGGGTCATCCGAACGGTGATGCGCTGTGCGCCGGCGTGTTTTGTCGCGTTGCTTATGCCTTCCTGCCCGATGCGGTAGGCCGCGACCTCGACCGCCGCCGGAAGTATCGAGAGGTCACCCGAGACCTCGAAACTAACCGCCGGAGAGCTCGGTGCGGTCATGCCTGCACTCAGTTCGGCGTGCTGCTCGAGGGCCGAGAGCAGGCCGCCGTGGTCAAGGGCTGGTGGTCGGAGTCCTTCCACCAGGCTGCGAACGTCGGTGAGCGCGGTCTTCTGCAGGTGGTGCAGCTTCTGTAGGGATTCGGCCTGGCTCTCGCATCCTGGCGGCAGATCCATGGCACTCTCGGTCCGCAGGAGCGCTGCCGCCAGCAACGGACCGATGCCGTCATGGATCTCCCGCCGGATACGACGGCGCTCTTCCTCCCTTGCTGTTACGGCCTGGGCCAACGCCCTCCGCAAAGCCTGCTGCAGGCCGAGGTTGTAAGCGCTGCTGGCAAGGACATGACCAACAGCCTCAAGCAACCGCTCGTCAGCTCGCCCGAGCGGCTCCAGGCCCGGTCCGACCGCGAGACTCAGCTGCCCAACATGGACTTTTCCGGCATACAGCTGTATGACCCGATCAGGTAGTCGCGAAGTGCCACGGGACAAGCTGAGCGGAATCATTCCCGGCATGGTGAGCTCAAGGCGCACGAATGCCAGCCGCAGCGCATGCCTCAGGGCATCGAGCGTGGCGGTGAGACCGCTCTCATCGGTAACCACCGGCGTCGTCCGCGGTGACAACGCGGCAATCATCACGTCGCTATCGGCACGGGCACCGAACAAACGCCGCTGTAAGACTCGGTTGAGCACGGCGATCGTCACGCACAAGGCGGCGATAAGTATCCCAGCGGCAGCCGTCAGCCAATCCGACGACCGCGTCTGCGGCAGGATCAACAACCGCCAGAGCGCCAGCACGCCGACAACCCCGGCGAGCAACGCGATGATTCGCAGTCCCCAGCGGCGGATGACGATCTGCACCTCGACCATGTGGTTGCGCACCACAGAAACGGTCATTGCTGCCAGAACCAGGATGAAAAGTCCACGGAACCAGGTCCACGGGATCAAGGGACGCCCGGTGATCGCGGCGGGCAGTTGCCCGAGCCCGTAGTAAGCGAACGTTCCGAGCGTAAAGGGAATCAGTACCCATCGGACAGCGGCCCGCTTCTCCGGCTGTCCTACTGATCTATAGCCGACAACCAAGGCGAGCACCATCAGGATTGGTACGGCGTACGCCGCCGCAGACGAGACCGTAATCAGTCGGGCCAGCTTTCCGAGTTCGCTGGGTTCTCGCAGCGCGACCACGATGTCCAGCACGTGGAGAGCCAGCGGCACCACGAAGCAACCAATCACAAGCCTGCGGGAAGGAAGGCTCTGCCTGGGCAATGATGCAGCCATCAACAACAATGCGCCCCAAAACAGCGCGTTGGCAGTGTCACCAATCACAAACGGCCACAACCGTGGACCACTAGCCAGGTCGACAACCTGAATGCCGAAAGGCCACACCGTCCGGCCGAACAGGTACAAGCAACCAGCCGCCAGCAGGGCCCGCGGTGCACCCGACCGCGGCCGCACAGCAACCAAAAAGGCACCCAGGGCAAGCATGAAACAGGCAAGAAGCAACACGCTGGCGTGTTCCCTGAGGACTGAACCGAACCGGTAGGGGGTGAGGGTAACCTCGATGCTGGCCAGTTGCCCCGAGCAGTCTCGGTCGAGCGACGCATCGCTTCGACGCACGTCGTAGCGAACCACGTCTCCCACCTCGTAGTTACGGACAGCGCCGTTGCGGACCAGATCATCCAGAGGCCGGCCATCGACCGCCACGACGCAATCACCGACACGCAGCCCGGACACACCCGATACCACGTCATTGATCACGACGCCGCGTTCCGACCAGTAGGGTGCGCTGGGAAATGTGACGGTACCGTCCGCGGCTGACGTCCCGCGGGCAAGAATGACCCACCCGAGAGAAGCCATGATCACTACGGCGACAAGGAGCGGAGCCCCTGCCCAGCGGGGCAGATGTGATCGGATACTGGCCCAGCCCCACCGGGACGCTTGCCTCATGCGGGCAGGACACCTCCACTGGACGCTTGGGGCATGACGCCGCCCGGCTATTCATACCCGCGGCGCCCAGAGTGTCCTGAGCGACCGCGGCCATCACCCCCGCACCGAACGGGCCGGTTTGCCCCGGTGTTTACGATGACAACTTGGTTGTGATGAGAACATTACGCGTGTTGATCGCCGATGATCACCCCCTTTATCGAGACGGTCTCAGGGCGGCGCTCGCTGCGACGGGCTTCGATGTAGTCGACGAGGCCGTCGACGGACGGCAGGCGGTCGCGCTCAGCCTTGAGCTGCAGCCGGACGTCGTAATCATGGACCTCGATATGCCTGTCATGGGCGGCGTCGAGGCCACCCGCCGCATTGCCCATGGCAGCCCACACGTAGGAATCTTGGTGCTCACCATGCTCGCCGACGATGACTCGGTGTTTGCAGCACTGCGAGTAGGCGCCCGCGGTTACCTGCTGAAGGGGGCTGGCCAAGCCGAGATCGTGCGAGCCGTGCAGACCGTGGCTGACGGTGGCGGGGTGTTCGGCGCATCGGTTGCCCGTCGAGTCATGGACCACTTCAGTCGGCAGCAAGCGACCGAGCCCTTTCCCGAGTTAACGGATCGCGAGCGTGAGGTCCTATCCATGGTGGCGGCTGGACAGAACAACATGGCGATTGCTGCTCGACTTGGGTTGGCCCCCAAGACGGTGCGCAACCACATCTCCAACATCTTGACCAAACTGCATGTCTCCGACCGCGCGCAGGCCATCATCCGGGCGCGTATTGCGGGCCTGGGTTAGGCGCACGGGTCCCGGGTGCTGCCCGGCACTCGCCCGATCTCAGCGGGACATCGACCCCTCGAAGCCGGGCCGGGCAGTTCCATGATGGAAATATCAGCAGGCTTGCGCTCGTGGCGCGGTTAGGAGTTATTTGCGTAGCAGCAGAGTGAGGAGGTGGCGATGGCCTCGATCGTCCATCCATCGGACGCGCTTAGCAGTCTTCTAATGCAGCTTCGGATAGATCATTAGCAGTATTAGTTTCTCCATTCATTAGGACAACAGAGACAGGATGGCCACGAAATGGTCATAAACATGATGGACGAAATTGACGGTTCACAGGCTGACGAGACAGTTCGTTTCGGACTCGATGGCGAAGCGTTCGAGCTCAACTTGTCGAAGGCGCACGCCGAAGAACTACGTCGCTCGTTGGAGCCTTACGTGAAAACCGCACGCAAGACTGGCAGCAGGAGGAATGGCCGGCATTTGGCTCCGCTGCAATCGATAAGGATCAAGCAGGGCGATCCAGACTAGGCCAAGCAACACGGCATGAAGGTATCGGATAATGGCCGAGTGAGCGGGGAGACCGCCGAGCGGAATTTGCGATCGGTATTTACCACGTATCGAAGCTTCGACAACCTAGTCTCCGTTTCTACTGCTTGGTCCGACATAAACTGCACGAAACTGACTGAGTACTCCTCTCCGGAGAAGTTCGTTAGTGCGATGAACACGATTAACCACGAGCGTATCCTGCGGACTCTTGGTCACGTTGCAACCGTCGGGTCGCTGTTGTGGGTCTCTGGCCTTGAATGCCGCCAGCGATCGCGGGCCTCTCGACTCTGCGTCCAAACACGGATCGCACTTACCGGCGCTCGCCGGAGCGTCTTGGGCGCCCGCGCATCTGCTGCGGGCTGTTGTCGAGGCGGTGTTGTTACCGGGTAGCCAAGGGGAGCCTTGGCGGCCCAGACGAGGCTGACTCTGTCGGCGCGCAGTTGCCCACCGCAGACGTCACGGCCGCCCTGCGAGCGGCGGTGGCCGAATTGGCCGCATGCGCCTTCTTCCTTGAGATCGTCAAGTCGCTCCGTCAGCCTCGAGTCCGTCATCTGCTTCCTCGTTTATAGATCTATCGTCAAATTCGCGAGGTCGGCGCATCCCCGTGCACCTGGGGGATCACTGACGCTGGCCGGTAGCCCTAGCGCGAATGTGGTCCAAGGGCAGCTCATACTCCTCGATGTCCTCAAGAGCTTCTGCGGCAGCATGCTTTCGTCCGCATCGTGGCAAGTCAGGTACCAACCGCCGATATGGCACTTGAATAAAGCGAATGTAGGGATTTCCCCGAAGGGTTGTTTTTGATCGCGAGTTGGCGGCTCTAGATGGGTGATTCACAATGACGAACGAGAGACTCGAACGGGTCAGGAGCCGGCTGCGCTCATCACCCGAGCTCGCCGAGGTAGTCCGCGAGGCGATTGCCAACCGGAGGTGCCGGGGACTGCAGCCGCCGAGATCAGTCAGCGGACGGCCGACGCAGCGGCGAGCGACCGTCAGCCGCTCGAGAGTCTCGTACGCATCGATGTCTTGGAGGCGATCGTTCAGCGGATCGGCCGTCCTCCGCTGCTGATCCGGAACGACGCCGTCCAATTGGAGCCGCTCGTGGACTTCCCGGCCGGTACAGATGCACTGATCATGGGCGTGGAGCCATTCATAAAGTCCGTCGGTCGAGTCGAGTTCCTCAACCACGCGATGACGTGGGGCGGGACCGGCTGGGTTGTCGCGGCCGAGGGGCACACCCGGGTGGTGGCGACAAACCGGCACGTTGCCAAGCTGGTGGCGAGTCGGACACCCACAGGCGGGGGAACCTTCCTACGGTCGCCCCTCTCTGGTGTGCGATACGGAATGAACCTGGACTTCAAGGAGGAGGTCGGGTCGCTCGCGGCCAACGCCCGCCCGTTCGAAGTGCGCGACATTGTGTATCTCGCGGATGACGCATCGCCTGACGTGGCGCTTTGCGGATCGACGGCGACGACCTGCCCTCCCCGCTGCCGCTGGCAGACGAGGGGGCCGAAGCCGACCAGGTCGTCGCCATCATTGGCTACCCGGCATTCGACAGCCGCAACGACGCCAACGATCAGGCCCGATACGTCCACGACCTGTACGACGTGAAGCGGTTTGCTCCCGGCAAGGTCATGCAGGCGCTGTCTGGTCGCACCACGCTCCGGCACGATTGCGCCACCCTCGGCGGGAACTCCGGCTCTCCGCTGATTCGCCTTGAGGACAAGAAGGTCGTCGGCCTGCATTTCGCCGGCGTCTACGGCAGGGAGAACTCCGCAGTTGGCGCAGTCACCCTGCGCGAGCTGATCCGCGGCGCCAGTCGGCCGGTCTTCGGTATTGTCACTGTTCCGCGCGACGGGCCGGGAACGGAGGCTGCGGCTGACGGCTTCCACACCCGGACCAGCTCAAGGGACGGGAGGGCTACGACCAAGACTTCCTGGGTCACGGCTTTCCCGCACCTTGGCCCGGCCTGACCGACGAGGCCATCGCTGACCTGGCCAGACCGAGCGACGAGACAGAGGACCGGCCGGGCGAATTGCGATATACGCACTTCGGTGTTCGATTTTCGACGGCGCGACGACAGCCACTGATTACGGCGGTGAACATCGACGGCAACCGACGTACTTTCTCGTGTAGTAATCGATGGTGGCGTCGGCAAAACCGCTGCTCCGCTAGCCGAATTCTTCGGGCCGGCACCGAAGATCGAAATGTTGATGATCACCCATGTCGACAGCGACCACATCGCGGGTGCTCTGAGAATGTTTGAGAAAGGGCTCAGTGAGCCTACGATCGATGATCTTTGGTTCAACGGATTCCGGCATCTACCGACCTCATCGCTGGAAAGCATGGGCCCCGTCGAAGGCGAGCGGTTGACCAGCCTCATCCTTGATCGTGGCATTCCGTGGAACGCCAACCCGTTGCTCGGCGGAGAGGCCGTCATGACCGGCGGCGATGCGACACCGCCGGTCGTGACGTTGCCAGGCGGGCTGACCTGCACGGTACTGTCACCGGGCCGAGAGCAACTGGTACAGCTACGCCGGAAGTGGGTAGACGCAGTCGACGAAGCCAACCTCAATCCCGCAACAGCGAGCCTCGAGGAACCACTCAAACCGGCTGGCCGGCTGGAACGCATGGGCCCCATAGACGTGGCCAAGCTCGCTGCGGAGCAATCGCCGCTGGACAACAAAGAAGCCAACGGAAGCAGCATCGCAGTCCTCGCAACCTGGGCCGGACGCACCGCGTTGCTCACCGGCGATGCACACGCGGACGTACTAATCGACACACTGAGCCGCTGGCTCGGCCCCGACGGAACGCTCCAGGTGGACATTTTCAAGCTGCCGCATCACGGCAGCAAAGCCAACATCACCAACGAGCTGATGGCCCGCATCAAAGCCAAATGCTATGTGTTCTCCTCAAGCGGCGAAGGACGATCGCAACACCCCAACGACCAGGCTGTCGCCCGCGTGATCGTCAACTCCACCAGTCCACGAACCCTCGCCTTCAACTACCGCAACAAACGCACCGAACTTTGGGCCACCGCCGATCTAAGAGATGAGCAGGGCTACTCAACCCAATACCCCAACGCCAACCACGGCGGCCTGACCATCGATCTCCTGGCGCTGTGAATCGTCTCCTCGATCATTGGTACTCAGCCGGATAGCTGCCCGCCGAATTCCTTGATCGCTGCGATCTGGGGAGCATTGATCCGACGGACCATTTGCCGGGGGAGACCGATCTTCAACAGAAAGTTCTCGATCCGCATGTCGGAGAACGGGACCCTGAAACGGCAACGGCGGTGTCTGCCCAGCCGGAGACGACAGCACCCCAACCTGGTAGTTGGAGCCGGAACCCTCAATCAGCAGATCGAGATCCAGGTAGTCAAAGATGTGCACAGCAAGCACTATCAAAAGACCGGACGGGCGAACCCATCGAACACCGCCAGCCTGATGCCGCAGGCCAAATCGTCTGGCTCTCTCTAGCTGATCCCAATCCCCACCCTTCTGCAATCACACTAGAGGAATGCTGTGGGAGTAACAGATACCTGGGCGCCCCGCACCGAAAGCGTCCGTCTCCCTCATCCCCGACCAAAGTAATTCGTTTCGGTGAGCTGTATCAGGAGATGCGAGAGTCACTCAGTAGCTATTCGTCTTCACAGAGAAGTGTGGTCGAATGCGATAAAGAGCCTTTCAACGCGACATCGGGTCAACCGCCGAATGGACCACTATGGGCGCACTGTTTGTCAGTCACAGCAGTAGTGATCAGGCCGCCACGAAACAAGTAGTTGACCGGCTGGACGCTGAGGGTTTTGTAGCTTTGTATCTCGACTTCCATCCCGTCCATGGCATCCCTGCAGGCGGGGTCTGGGAATCAGAGCTTTACGCCCAGCTGCGGAAGGCTGACGGTGTCATCTTCCTGGCCAGCGCCGCCTCGGTTGAATCCAAGTGGTGCTTCGCCGAGATCAGCATGGCCCGCTCCCTCCACAAGCCGGTCTTCCCGCTGCAGTTAGAGGCCGGTGTTCGATTGGATTTGCTCGACGACGTGCAGTGGATCGACCTAAGCGAAGGGGAAACCGCATTCGCCAGATTGTGGGCGGGATTGCGACAGGCAGGGTTGGACCCGGCGGACTCCTTCGCCTGGGACCCAACCCGGTCCCCGTACCCGGGACTGGAATCCTTCACCGGCGATGATGCCGCTGTGTTCTTTGGCCGCGATGATGAGATCGTCCGGCTGGTGGAGCTGTTGCAGCCGACTCTGCAGCGCGGCGCCGGCCGCTTCGTTGCCGTCGTCGGCCCCTCGGGCAGCGGCAAGTCCTCGCTGGTGCGAGCCGGGTTGCTGCCGCGCCTGGAGCGTCTGCACTCGCGATGGGTGGTGTTGCCGGCGTTGGTGCCGGACCAACAGCCGACTCGTAACCTGGCGCATTGCCTGGCTGCTGCCTTCGCCACCCGCGGCCAGCCACGTCCTTTGGAGGAGATCACAGCAGCGTTGCGGCGTGGCGGTGCGGGCCTGGTTGAGCTGGCCGTCGAGCTTGGTCAGCTGGCCGGCGCTACCGTGCACGGGGGAGCTGCGAGCGGCCGCGTCAATGTATTGGTTGTTATCGATCAGGCCGAGGAGCTTCTCACACGTACCGGGGTTACCGAACAACAAGCGTTCCTTGGATTGCTCCGAAATGCCCTCGGTGATGACAGCCCGGTGTGGGTTGTCGCGACTATGCGTTCGGAGTTTTTGAGTACAGCGCCGGAGCGTGCCGGGCTGGCAGAGGTGATAGACGACCCGCTGGTCATCGAGCCTTTGAGCCGGGCACGTCTGCCCATCGTGATTCAACAGCCGGCCCAGCGCGCCGGCTTGCAGTTCGCGCCTGGGCTGGTGGAGCAGATGGTAGAAGAGACCACCGGCGGCGACGCACTTCCGTTGCTGGCCTTCATGCTCCGTGAGCTATACCAGCAGGCCGGCGCCGACGGCACTGTCACCATTACCGAATACCAGGAGCTGGGCGGGGTCATCGGCGCCTTGCAGCGTCGCGCCGACCGGCTTACCGACGAGTTGGGCCGGCGGGGCGGCGGCGAGACGGTGCTGCCCACATTGACCAAGTTCGCCGTGGTAGAGGGCGACGCTGAGCCGACCAGCCGCCGGATCCCACGCTCTGCGCTCGGCCCAAACGAACAGGCAATAGCCGATGCCTTCGTGGAGGCACGCCTGCTGACCAGCGGGGTCGACGCCGACAGGGAGGCCGTCGTGGGAGTGGCGCACGAGGCACTGCTCCGGCAGTGGCGACCACTACGCGAAGCCATCGAAGCCTCCCGGGCCTCACTACGGATGCGCTCAGAACTGGAGCGGCTGGCGGCGGATTGGAATCAGGGCAGACGTGACGACTCCTATCTGCTCCGCGGAGCACGGCTGGCCACCTTCGACGAATGGGCAACAGACCACGACGGCGACCTTGGCCCGCTAGAGCGCCAGTTCATCGATGCGAGCAACGACTTCCTGCGCCTAAGCATCCGCCGGGACCGTCGCCGCCGCCGCCTCGCTGTCACTGTCCTGTCTGTATTACTGATTCTCGCTGTCACCGCTGGCGGCATCGCGTTCGGCCAGGGACGCGCTGCTCAGCAGCAGCTTCGGATCGCGACCGCCCAAAATTTGTACAGCGAAGCCAACACCGTCATCGATGA
Source organism: uncultured Actinomycetota bacterium (assembly GCA_963734005.1). Taxonomy (GTDB): domain Bacteria; phylum Actinomycetota; class Actinomycetes; order Propionibacteriales; family Propionibacteriaceae; genus Microlunatus. Next base: position 111,208 of record CAVTFS010000020.1, on the reverse strand, counting down.
CGACCCGCGGACCGCGCTCCTGCTCGGCATCGCTGCTCAGGACATCCACGACGACCCTGCGACCCGGTCCAGTCTGGTGAACAGCCTCATCACCACTCGATTCGCCGGGTCCTTGACCGGCCACACCGACTCGGTTAGAGAGCTGGCGTTCTCCCCCGACGGGCGCACTCTGGCCACCGGCAGCCGCGACAACACGGTGATCTTGTGGGATATGGCCAGCCACCGTCAGGTCGGGCCCCCGCTCACCGGGCACACCGACTGGGTGTCGTCGGTGGCGTTCTCACGTGACGGGCGCACTCTGGCCGCCGGGAGCGACGACAAGTCGGTGATCTTGTGGGACGTACAAGATCGGGACCACCCGATCCGCCTCGGCCAACTCGAGGGGCACACCCAAGCGGTGGAGTCGGTTGCGTTCACGCCAGACGGCACAACCGTGGCCAGCGGCAGCGACGACAAGACAGTGATCCTGTGGAATGTAGAGGATCGGGCCCACCCGGTTCAGCTTGGCCAGCCCCTGACCGGGCACACAGCAGAGGTTTATTCGGTGGCGCTTTCGCCGGATGGCCGGACACTGGCCAGCGGCAGCCGGGACAGCAGCGTGATGTTATGGAATGTGACGGACCCCAGCAAGCCAAGCCGCCTCGCCCCACCCATTAGAGGCCACCAAGAAGCGGTGAACTCGGTGGCGTTTAGCCCGAACGGGCTGACACTGGCGACAGCAAGCCGAGACTTCACGGTGCGCCTATGGAACCTCACCAACCCCAGCAACCCGGTCGCACTCGGCAAGCCCCTGACCGGGCACCGCGATGAAGTGTTCTCAGTGGCGTTCAGCCCAGACGGAAAGGAACTGGCCACTGGCAGCGAAGATCACACAGTGCGCCTATGGAACCTCACCAACCGCAACGCCCAGACCACACCCGGCCCCACGCTTCTCGGCCACCTTGGCGCGGTGTTCACGGTGGCCTTCAGCCCGACTTCCCTGATCCTGGCTACCGCCGGAGACGAAAATTCGGCGATGTTGTGGAATCTTGCGGAACGACCTCCAGCCCCGCTGGGCTCGCCTTCCATTGGCCACCACGACGGCGTGAATTGGGTGGCGTTCGGCGAGGGTGGGAAAACCCTTGCATCCGGCAGCGCCGACAGCACCGTGCGGCTCTGGAACCTCAGCGACCGACACCACCCAGCCCTCGGCCCGTCGCTGCCGCACGGTGAATCTGTGGAGTCGGGGGCGTTCAGCTCGGACGGGAAGTTTCTCGCGAGCGGAGACGACAATGGTGCATTGCGGTTGTGGCGCCTCACCGGCTCGGCCCATACAGTCCCCCTGGGCCCACCCGTGGAAACCGACCAAGACGCAGTGGCCTCGGTGGCGTTCAGACGGGACGGGCAGCTACTGGTGACCGGCGGCGATGACGGCACGATACGCCTGTGGAAAGTCAATGATGGGGCTAACCCGACCTCGCTCGGCCCACCCCGTCGCGAAGGCCATAACGGTGTTGTCAGCTCTGTAGCCTTTAGTCCGGACGGGGTGAGACTGGTCAGCGGCAGCGAAGACGAAACAATTGGCGTGTGGAATGTCGCCGACCCTGCTCACCCGGCCCTCATCGCAAAGAGAGAAGGCAATGGAGGGACTGTGGAGTCGGTGGCGTTCAGCCGAGACGGGCGGACCCTCATCAGTAGCAATGACGACAGCACGGTGGTCGTATGGGACGTCACCAATCCCGCCGACCCGATTCCCATCGGGCCACCCCTCCACGGACACAACAAGGCGGTCACAGCGGTCGCTTTCAGCCTGGACGGGAACATGCTGGCCACGGCTAGTGACGATGCCACGGTGCAACTATGGGACTTCAGCGACCGCGCCGAACCGGCCAAGATCGGCCCGCCCCTGAGGGGTCATCAAGACGCTGTGACCTCGGTGGCGTTCAGCCCGGACGGGCGCACCTTGGCCTCCGTCAGCGACGACCGGACGCTGCGCCTGTGGGACTTGGGCGAGCTCAACAATATTCGTGATGATCCGCTTAAGCGGGCGTGCGCTGTGACCGGCCGCAGCCTCAACCGTGACGATTGGGACCGCCATGCGCCCCAGCTTCCCTACCGGGACACCTGCGCTAAGTGAGGGCATGCCTCTGCCAAGCGATGCTGTTCCAAGGTCCGCATCAGCTGGCATGGAATTCCCGGCGCTGGTTGCGCTCCAGCGTCGGCGAGGTCGCGGGGGTCGAACGATGGCGTAGGTGGGATGTGGCCAGCCACCGTCAGGTCGGCCCCCCGCTCACCGGTCACACCGACGCCGTCGCCTCAGTGGCGTTCAGCCCCGACCGCAAGACTCTGGCCACCAGCAGCGACGACATGTCGATTCGGCTGTGGAACGTCCCTCAGCTGGGTGACCCAGCGGCATTTTTGTGCAGATCCGTCGGACAAGCCCTCACTGGCGACCGGTGGCAAACCCTTGTCCCGGCGGGTACTAAGTATCGCCCGCTTTGCCCGTAGGGCCCGCCCCGGACAGATCCCAGAGCTCTCGCGCTCGACACAAGATCAAGAAACTCGTAATGCCCCGTATCAGGTGCCACGACATCGGCTCTAACCTGTCAGAACAGTTCCGGGATCACCGAAGCTGTGGGAGGAAGGTCATGGCAACAAAGCACGTAATCGCGTACGTGATGCACGAGACCGAGCGGGATTTGGCGGCCCGACAGGTCGAGAACGCACAAGTCACCGATAGCTATGTCATTGGCGACATCGATGAAGACCGCATCGGGGTACTCGAGCGTGCCGGTTTGGTCGTCGACGAGGTGGCACCGGCAGGCCGACCCACGACTGCAGCGATGGCTCGGGGCACCATGTCGACAGAGAGAGGCGTCCAGGGATGGCGGCCTGGCGACGACCAAGAGATCCCGCCGCCAGCCTCCGGGACGCCCACGCAGTGGCTGGTAAGCCTTGGCAGTCCCTTGATAGGCCAGATGCGCGAGGCGATCGCCGCGACCGGCACCAAGCTTGACGAGTACGTCCCGTACCATGCCTACGTCGCCACCGCGACTCCCGAGCAGGCCGCGGAGGTAATCAATCTGCCGTTCGTGCGCAATGTGGAACGCTACGGGCCGTCCAAGACCGGCCCAATCGTCCTTACCGCGGGCGAGAAGTTCCGCGGCGCGGCCCCCACGGCCCGAGTATGGGATCTGTGGCTAGCCGATACGTCTGTGCGAAATCAGGTGCTGTCCTGGCTCGAGCAGAACGCGGTCTCGGTGGAGGGCCAAGGTGGCCGACGGATCCGGCTGCTCCTGCCCGACGACTCCGACCTAAAGCGGGAGATCAGCACACTGCCAGGTGTCCTCAGCATGGTCGAGTACGTGCCACCCAAGTTGTTCAACGATGTCGCGCGGCATCTGCTCGGCGTCACTTCGGGCAATGGGCAACGCTGCCTGCCGCAAACCGGTGCCGGTCAGATCGTTGCCGTGGCCGACACCGGCCTGCACGAGGCGCATCCGGACTTCGCCGGGCGGGTGATCGAGGTCGTTGCACTCGGCCGTCCGAACAACTCGTCTGATCCGCACGGTCACGGCACCCATGTTGCGGGTTCGGTGCTCGCCGATGGTTCCGCGTCAGACGGTTCGTTTGCAGGGGTGGCACCCGAAGCCAAGTTGTACTTCCAGTCGCTGCTCGATGCCAACGGAGGGCTCGGCGGAATTCCCATATCGTTGGAGGACCTGTTCGAGCCTGCCTACCAGGCTGGCGCACGCATCCACAACAACAGCTGGGGCTCGGCGACCGCGTCAGCCTACAGCGTGGACTCCAATGACGTCGACGCATACGCCGCCAAGCGCCGGGACATGCTGATCATCATCGCGGCAGGCAACGAGGGTACCGCCGCAAAGCCATTCAACTCGTCTACCGGCTTCGTCGACTGGCTCTCGATCGGCTCCCCGGGGTCGTGCAAGAACGCACTCACGGTGGGTGCCGCCCGCAGCAGCCGCACCAGAGGCGGGCTGTCAGGACAAACGTATGGCAATACATGGCCCCGCGACTTCCCGAACCCGCCGATCGCCGAGCAACTACTGTCCGGAGATCCGGAGGCTATGGCCGCTTTCAGCAGCCGCGGCCCTTGTGATGACCGCCGGATCAAGCCGGACATCGTTGCCCCGGGTACAGACATCATCTCGACCCGGTCAAAGCTTGCACCAGATGAGAATTTCTGGGGTCTGGTCGACCACAACGGGTCGTATGCATATATGGGCGGGACCAGCATGGCCTGCCCGCTGGTGGCCGGCTGTGCTGCGCTCGTCCGCCAATATTTCGTTGACGAACGGACCACCTCACCGAGCGCTGCCCTGCTCAAGGCCACGCTCGTCAACGGCGCGCGCTGGCTTACCGGTGCGGACTCCATAGCCGATCGGGTCGCCCGGCCGAATTTCCATCAGGGCTTTGGTGAAGTCAGTCTGGCCGCATCGATCCCAAACCCAGCCGAGCCGCACCTGCGCCTGGAGTTCATTGACTGCTGGGAGAGTCGCAACCTCCAGCTTGAAGAAACTGGCGAGCGGCGACGATTCCATCTCAACGTCGAAGGTGGAATGCCACTACGACTGTGTTTGGCCTACACAGATCTGCCGGGGCGATCACTACAGAACGACGTAAGCTTGCTGGTGCAAGACCCAACGGGAAAAAAGATTCCCGGAAACACTGGCCTGCCGAGTCTGACCAATTCCGACATCGACAACAACGTCGAAGTCATCCGAATTGATGATCCAGCACCGGGCCAGTGGCTGATCCAGGTTTTCGCGCGCAACCTCCTCCGGCCGCCTCAGGACTACGCGCTGGTCGCGACTGGAGCCCTGTCCTCTTCTTTACGACGGGCGCCTGGCTAATGCAAACCGATGGCTGTCTTCTCACGCAGCCGCCGAAACAAGGCTGGGCACTTCCTCAGTAAGTTGCCGCACGGGAATGCTCGTTTGGAGTTTCTTCAGCAGCCGAGCTCTCGTCGGCCCGATGCTGCCAATCGGAACATCCATACGCCGACTGATTTCGGAGTAAGGGATTGGCGGATCAGCAACAAGCAACATCAGCAACTGCTGCTGACTATCTGTTAGTTCGGCGAGGCCCTGTCGGATGGCACGGCGTTGTTCCGCGCGCAAAAGGTCATCGTCGATTTCCACGGTGCCGTCATCGTTGGTCCGCCGTGCCGCGGTGTCGACCACGTCAAAGTGGCCTATCACAAGGGGGTCTATGCTGACGAAACGCCCATATTTGCGAAGAATCTCGTAGCACCGGTGGGTGGTAGTGGCTGAGATCCAGCCGCGGAGTGCGCGAGGTTCCCGCAGTCGATGGATGTGGCCGAGCAATTGCATCCAGACATGTTGACTCACGTCGTGGACGTCGTCCGGCGCCAGTCGATGCCGTCGGATAATTGCATTGATGAGCGGCTGGTAGCGACCGATGATCTGCTCCCACGCTTCCTCGTCAGATCGCCTTGCAGCTTCGATAAGTTCTGCGTCTGAGGGTGGCACGCAGCGGCCTCCTTCCCAGGCGCCGCATCAGGGGAATGCGGCTGTCTGGAAAATTACGGTCAGCCGTTGCCTGGGGCTTCCGTAGAATCCCTAGGTTTTCACCCTAGGGCGCGCCTCCGGCGGCCTCAGCTGGCGACTGAAACCGGGAGGCTTGCTTGTTGGGCGACCATGGTCGCCAACCGAGTGCGGCGATTTATGCCCAGTTTGTGGAACACGTTGCTGAGATGGAATTCGACCGTCTTTGTACTGAGAAACAGCAGGCCCGCGACTTCTCGATTGGAATGCCCGCCAGCAACGGCAAGAGCGACCTGAAGCTCTTGGGGCGTGAGCATCGTAAGACCAGCGGCCGCAGGCTGTGGTATCCGAACGCCCGTGGCCTGCAGTTCGCTGCGTGCCCGGTTTGCCCAGTCTGGAGCCCCCAGCCGCTCAAAACGCACCAGCGCGGCGTTGAGCCGAGATCGAGCATTGCTGGGCTGGTTGTGACGCCGGAGATGCTGGCCAACCATTAATTCGGTGCGTGCCTGTTCGAACGGCATGTCGCCAATGGAATGGAGCCGAAGTGCTTCTGTCATGTGTTCGTCAAATGCCGCCGGTTCGAGCAGCGCCCTTGATCGGGCGGCGACGGCTGCCGTCGTGGGCATGGACGGATTCGCCGCCGCCTTCTCGAGGCGACTGAGCTCGTGCCAGGCTGCGTCGTCCATGCCCTCGGAGACGTAGCACTCGAGCAAATCGCTCGACCACCACATGAGCGGCGAATTGCTGTAACCGACCTCATCGCAAAAGGCGGATACGTCGCCAAAGTGGCTGATCGCAATCGCCGATTTCCCGGCAGTGAACTCGAGTACGCCAAGAGCGATCTGTGCAAATGCGAGGTACGTTCGGGATCCAACCGTTTCCGACGCTGCGATGGCCTCCATCGCATGCGCGCGCGACTCATCTAGATGGCCGGTCACTGCTTCGATACGCGCTAAGGTAGCCAAATTGCTGGGTCGTTCAGTGGCCCACCCTGTGTCGTCTGCGAGCCTAAGAGCCTCATGAACCAGCGCAAGCGCGCTGGCCCATCGACCTTGCCAGAACTCGATGCGAGCCAGGCTGCTCAATCTGAATGGGAGTATGCCGACCGCGCTTCGCTCGCGGGCGCCCTCTACGGCTCGCGACAGCACAATTCGAGCTCGATCAGCTTCCTCACTTACCAGGTGAGCGACGCTTAGTAAGAGAGGTACTTGGTAGCCGAAGTCGATCCCCAGCGGGTCGAGGGCATCGATCTCTGCTGCACGGTGATGGATCAGGCCTCGGGCGGCGACGGGGTCTCCGGTGACCGCCTTCACCATGGCATTGACAGCTGCGACGGCGAGCGCCGGCTCGCGGCCGGGATCTGCGGCCAGACGCATCGCCTGCTCAGCTGTGGTGCGAGCTGCCGGGAGATCGCCGATGACTACGCTCGCGAGGGCAGCATCGCCCAAGATTTGAGCGGCCTGCGCTGGGTGACGTTGGGCTGCTGCCGCTCCCGTCTTCAGCAGCCCATCGCGGCCTTCGATCATGGCGCCGGCGTACGCCTGACGGCGGTAGAGCGCGTAATTGATCGCCGCCTGCAGTTCTGGGTCGTCCCCCAACGTCATAGCGTCGCGGAGCAGTAACTGAACCTCATCGATGGCACCTGCGAGGCGTAATGCATTGGCCGCTTGAAGCATGCGCCGCATTGCGGTATTCCCCGCCGGTGTCAGTTCCGAACTTCGCTTGTACAGCTTCCCCGCGACTGTGAAATTCGCAGCGGCGAACTCCTTATCTGCGGCGATCTGGAACGTTTGAGCAAGGGCCTCGTTCGGGGCGGTGCGTGCGGCAACCAGATGCCAGGCTCGGCGCTCGAGGACTGTGGAGCTCGTGGAGTCCGCCAACATCTGGGCTGCGCGGAGGTGCGCACGCCGACGCTCGGCAGACGAAGAGGTTCGGTATGCAGCTGCGCGTACCAGCGGGTGGCGAAATTCAGGCTGTCCAAGGTGATAGACGATGAGGCCAGCGTCCTCCGCCGGATCAAGATCATCGGCGTTTCGGCGTTCGGCCTCCAAAGCTGATCTGAAGTGCTGCGCAATCCCTGATGATTCCATGATGGCCAGCAGGCACAGGGCCCGCCGAGTTGAATTCGGCAGGACTCGGATGCTGCCGCAGAACGCGTCCTCCACAACGGAACTGATGGGTAGTGGCTCAGCGCCCAGTGCCCACATCGCGAAGTCGTCAGGCTTCATGGCTGCTGGCAGGGTCAGCAGCGCAAGTGGGTTGCCCCCAGATTCCTCGATAAGCCGAGAAGTCGAGGCCTCAGACATACTGATAGGTCCCGCCCTCGAGACCAAGGCGCGCGCCGCAGAGCTGTCAAGGCCGGAGAGCATCAGCGTCGGGTATCGGCTCAGCAGTTGGGCCGCTGGCTGCACCGATCTGACGGCGAACATCAAGACAATGCCTTCGGCTTCGAGCCGGTTTCCCGCAAACATCAGTGCGCCGAACGAAGCTTGGTCGAGCCATTGAGCATCATCGATGGTGACCAACACGGGCCCGTCAGCGGCTATCGCTGCCAGCAGGTTGAGCGTTGCCGCGGCGACGGTGAACCGGTCTGCTGGCTTTGACGGACCGATCGCGAATACGCTCGCCAGCGCGTCCGCCTGTCGGTTCGGAATGCTCTTCAAGAACGAGTAATGGTGTCGGAACACATCTGCCAGATTGACGTACGCGATGTCGCTTTCGGTCTCGACGCCAGCGGTCGACAAAACCACGCCTTGCGCAGCCTGGCGGGCCTGGGCAAGCAGCGCGCTCTTACCGATTCCGGGATCCCCATTGAGAACGAGAACGCTGCTCGTGCCCGTACGGGCGTCAGCAAGATACGACGTCAGCACGGCTAGTTCGTGATCGCGGCCTACTAGCACGGACCTCATCGTATTTCAGACGGGCTTCTCCTGTAATCGCGTTTTTGGCTCGACCCGTCGTCAGGTACCCACCGGGCGCCAGGCATGGAAACCGTTCTCCACCTTGTCAAGTGCGGGAGAAAGCTCTGGGAAGTGACGGAGCAACAACGAAACAAGGGTGTTGTCCGTCACCCATTGCAGGCCTTCCTCCGTATAGCGAGCGGGCCGGTAGTCCGTAGTGAAGAATCGATCACTTTTAAGGCGACGCGAGGCCATGAGAATGAAAATGCGAAAGGCCGTGTCGCTGAACGCGAAACCCTTCGGTAAGCGCTCGGCGTAGTTTCCTACCATTAGGTCGACGCTTTCGATATCGCCGTCGTAAACCTCGCGTAGCTCCCAAGCCCAATCGGGGTTCGGTGTGAGCTCATCAAATGTTCTGGGAGCCTTCATGCCAAGCAAGCGACGGAACTCGTTATACCGGGGAACCCCACGCTCCCGAATGCGCATGATATCAATCGCGGCGAGGTCGATAGTGCTGCCGTCAGGCTTGTGGAAGTCTTGGAGGGACTGCGGATAGTTGTGGAGACAGACGACGCCAGGATTGATCAGACCGAATGAATACAGAGCGTTCGCCATCCCGAACTCCTCAAGACGCTGACGCATGTGCAACGCATCCAGATCGGGAAACCTAAGGTCAGCCAAGACTGAATTGTCCGTAACGCTTCTGACGGTGTAGTCATCCGGCAGTAACGGATGCATGCGATAGACGGCAACAAACTCCTCGGTCAGCGAGTACGGAACACCGTTGTGGTCGGTCGGCGATCCAGGAATGCCGCTAATCAACTCGCTGGATGAGAGCCGGCCGAACCGACGGGTCGCTCGCTCCCCCACCAAGCCCCACCAGTTGATCTTCATCGCCCGTTGCGTGGTGGGGTGGGATACGACGGCCGGGGTCCATTCCACGGTGTGGATCTTCGCCATCAGGGCCGCGTTGATCAGCCGAGCCTTATCAAAGGTGTCGTCGTCGCCCAGTTCAGGATGCGTCTTGTGCAGCATCTCGACGATGGCGTTGTGCTCCCGGCTGAACAGGACATGCAAAACACCAAGCCCAAGCCACGCGTTGCCTGCGACACCGCTAAGGTCGAGACTCTCCTCCAAGTCGGCGGGGATGAATCCGTGATGATCCAACCTGAGCGTTCCGCCTTCTCCTCGACGCGCCTCGACGACCTCGCCATCGCTGCCATAGATCTGCGATCCGTCCCACCAGTGGCTGTCATCACTGACGTACGTAGGTGGTCCGCCGGCGCTCGGGTCATAGCTGGGATCCGGTGTAGTGCGCTGAATTTCCATCGGATCCTGATGCCAGCGGTCGCCTGTCGGCAGTGGCACCCGCCATGGGTTCTCAGTCATGTTCTTTCCATGGCTGAACCAGTCGTGAACCTCGAACTGCAGCCATGCGGCGACGAGCGCGTTTGCGCCGCGGGCCGGGATGAACCGTTCTCTGTTGAGCAATCTTGCGCTGACCAGTCGAGGGCTGGGCTGAAGTATCGCGCGCTCGCTCTGCGGGTACGTGCCCTCAAGCGGAATGTTTCGGCCGAAACGGACACCCCGAGCGCCCATCGCCGGTTCGTCCAGATCGTTATAGGTCCCGTTCGGGCTGCGAGCACGGAGCCATCGCGGGTCGGCCAATTCAGCCTTGACAGGTCCGACGCCGGCATCAAATAGGTTATGCTCCCGAAGCCGTTCGCGAAGCCCCACCAACGTGAGAATGCCGACCAAGGTTGGCAATTTGTCCCAGCCGACCTTCTCGTCGACGAGTTCTGCAAAGAACTCGAGCACACGGTGCGCGAGACGGTGCTTTGACACGGCATGTCCTTTCACAGATTCGCCCTGGGCTAACGTCCAAAGTCGATCATTTCTCGATCATGTCGGACGGCGAGCGGAGGCATGTGAACTTCATTATCGCGGGGAACGGCCGGTGGCGTGAAGCACTTTCCTATCTAAAAACCTCAAAGCCGGCTCGCAGCACGCGCAAACTCGCGTGGTTTTCACCTCTAGCCCACATCGTTCACGACTGATCAGGTGACACAGGCGCTGGAACCGCGGCAGTATCTTGCGGCTCAAGGGAAATCAGCTTTGCTGCGAGTTCGATTCTTCTTGGCGAAAAAGCCCTTCGACAAGCAAGTGCGAGCGCTGGTGAAGGCGTCACTCAGAGTGGGCACCCTCAGCCGAGAAATTGCGTCACACGTCGGCACCCCGTATGGCGGGATCTCGTCACCCCTGCCCTCGAACATCGCCATGCCCGTGTTCGATGAATTCCGTCGGCGAGTGGGACGGAGAGCCGGTGGCAAGGAGACCGGCACCACCGCAAAGGACTCGAAGTGTGGCGATTCGGTTCGATGCGCCGACAACTTCGTGATCTTCGTCTTCAGCGACCGTCGCCGCGCCGAAGCACTTTCGGAACCAGACCGCAGCGATCTCGACCCGATCGGACGCGCGTGTCGCTCGCCAAGAAATCAATTACGCACATCGACGAGGCGACCCCGGACTTCATCGGCTGTCGCATCCAGGCATCGTCGGCGTCCAGGAGACTGTACTGGCTTGCTACATCTACCCGTCGAAGAAGGCCCTCCATCTCCCGTATCTGGGCCTGAAGATGGGGGTGGGCGTGGTCGTAGTTCTCGCGGCTGCCCCAGTGGATGTGCTGCTCGTTGCGCCACGGGTCGCCGCCGAAGCCGCGCGGGAACGCCCGGATGCCCGACCTGTTGAGGTGGGCCGTGTAGTCCCAGACCAGGTCCTTACTCCTATGGTCTACCGCGATGTCACCGACGCCCAGGCAATCACAACGGCGACAAGGAGCGGAGCCCCTGCCCAGCGGGGCAGATGTGATCGGATACTGGCCCAGCCCCACCGGGACGCTTGCCTCATGCGGGCAGGACACCTCCACTGGACGCTTGGGGCATGACGCCGCCCGGCTATTCATACCCGCGGCGCCCAGAGTGTCCTGAGCGACCGCGGCCATCACCCCCGCACCGAACGGGCCGGTTTGCCCCGGTGTTTACGATGACAACTTGGTTGTGATGAGAACATTACGCGTGTTGATCGCCGATGATCACCCCCTTTATCGAGACGGTCTCCGGGCGGCGCTCGCTGCGACGGGCTTCGATGTAGTCGACGAGGCCGTCGACGGACGGCAGGCGGTCGCGCTCAGCCTTGAGCTGCAGCCGGACGTCGTAATCATGGACCTCGATATGCCTGTCATGGGCGGCGTCGAGGCCACCCGCCGCATTGCCCATGGCAGCCCACACGTAGGAATCTTGGTGCTCACCATGCTCGCCGACGATGACTCGGTGTTTGCAGCACTGCGAGTAGGCGCCCGCGGTTACCTGCTGAAGGGGGCCGGCCAAGCCGAGATCGTGCGAGCCGTGCAGACCGTGGCCGACGGTGGCGGGGTGTTCGGCGCATCGGTTGCCCGTCGAGTCATGGACCACTTCAGTCGGCAGCAAGCGACCGAGCCCTTTCCCGAGTTAACGGATCGCGAGCGTGAGGTCCTATCCATGGTGGCGGCCGGACAGAACAACATGGCGATTGCTGCTCGACTTGGGTTGGCCCCCAAGACGGTGCGCAACCACATCTCCAACATCTTGACCAAACTGCATGTCTCCGACCGCGCGCAGGCCATCATCCGGGCGCGTGCGGCTGGATTGAAATAGCCCACCCGGCCGCGTCCCAGTACGGCCCGGAAGCCGCCCGGCTTGCCCGGGACGTCAGTCCCTCGCGGCCAGGCCGGGCAGTCTCGACGATGGAGATAGCCAGCAGGCTTTGCACTCGGGGCAAGTTGGGAGTGATTGAGGTATGCCGACCAGTGGTCGATTTCAAGGCATTCGTTTTATGGAAAGTAGGTATTCCCAGTCGCAATTCAGCAAGAACTCCCTACCAGTCATGGAGACAACCGAGACAGGATGGACACGAAATGGCCGTAGGCATGATGGACGAAACCGATGGTTCACAGGCTGACGAGACAGTTCACTTCGGACTCGATGGCGCAGAGTTCGAGCTCAACTTGTCGAAGGCCCACGCCAAAGAACTACGTCACGTGTTAGAGCCTTACATCAAAGCCGGACGGAAGACTGGCAGCAAGAGGAATGGCCGCGCTGCCACCGACAAGGATCAAGCATGGCGATCCTGGACGAGGCCAAGCAACACGGCCTGAAGGTGTCGGAACCGCATGCACCGCCAGTGGATTGCCTGCGATATCCAGTGTTGAGATCTGTACTGCTTAGGCGAACTCCGTTGGTAGGCGAACTCCGTTGGCGGACAGGGTTTCTGCGTACCGGGCGCTTGCCGAGGCAGTAGACGGTTACAGCTCGGCGACCCTGTGAAATGTTCGGGCGGAGGCCCGCAACCCGTTCCGCTGGCGGGCCTCATCCCCGCCAGCTCATGCAGGTACGTAGACGTCATGATCGATGCCGAGAAAGGCCGCGATCTCTGTAAGGTCCTCGGCCTCGACATAGCCGGCTCGGATTAATGGAGGCGCAACGAAGGCGAGGCCGTCATGAAAGGTACTACGCCAGGCCGTGATCGGCATGATTGCGGGCCGCTCGCCTGGGCGAGCACCAGAATCCTGGCGAGGCACAGGCCTGATCTTGCATGGGTACGTACGACTCTTAGCAAGCGAGCTTGTCGTGGGAGGGCACTCGGGGGACTTACTGATCATGCCCGACAATCGCCACAGCCTCGAGGCGCTGGGAGATTCGGCCGTCCTACTGACGGTGGCCAAGCTGCCGTAGTTGCGGCTCGTCGATGTCATTCAGCCAGGGCAAGTTTTCTGGTAAGGCAGCGCGGGAATTTAATTGTTCCACTCGTCGTGGTTGAGACCCCGCCCAGTCCGCAAGCAGGCATAGGCAGCAGGGTCGTTTCTAATGGCTTCTAGCCCGGAGAGATCCCACAGCACCACCGTTTGGTCCTCGCTTGCGGTGGCCATATGCCGTTTGGGCCAATTGCCACCGAGTTGACAGCCTTTTCGTGACCTTCGAGGGCCGGGCCGAGCGGAACTGGTCGATCCCTTTGGGTTAAATCCCACACTTGCACGGTTTTGTCTTCGCTTGCGGTCGCCATTATCCGCGGGTCATTTGGACTGAAAGTGACCGACGTAACGACGTCGCCCTGTGCTCTAAGGGGTGGGCCAAGACGAGTTGGGTGGCTGCCATCATTCAAAGCAAATAGGTTCACCTCGCCATCGTCACTCGCAGTCGCCATGGTCCAGCCATCTGGGCTGAATGCCACAGAATTGACGGCTTGTCCGTGGCCAACGACGAGTGGCGGATCCACTCCTGCTTTGTGGCCCACAAGGGGCGGGCCAAGCGGGGTAGGAAGGATGCCACTGGCGACGTTCCATAGCGCGATCCTGCCGTCGCGAACGCCAGCGACAGCCATGCCGCCGTCCGGGCTGTACGCGACTGAATACACCTCATCGTGTGCGCCAGTCAGAGTCTGGCCAAGCTGGACCGGGTGAGTGGGATCAGCGACGCTCCACCGTCGTACTGTCTGGTCGTCGCTGCCTGTGAGAACTTGATTCCTGTCTTTGGGATTGAACGCCACCGACGTCACCTCGTCCTGGTGGCCGGTGAGGTGCCCGCCCACGAAGCGGGATGATAAGGGTCCGCGATATCCCATACGCGGGCCGTGTGGTCATCGGAGGCTGTGGCTAGGCGGCTTCCGTCCCAACTGAATGCGATGGAGCGCACCATTCCTGGCCCGTGACCTTTGATGGGTGGACCAAGCGGGACGGGATGATTCCGGTCGAGTCTCCACAGTCGTAACGTGGCGTCGACCCCACCGGTCGCGGCGATCCGCCCATCTGGGCTGATCGCAATCGAACGCACCGAGCTTTGCTGGCTTTCGAGGGGTGGGCCGTGCAGGACCGGATGATCCGGTCTATTGACGTCCCACACGCGAACCAAGCCGTCCTCGCCGACAGCAACCATCGTTCCGCCCTTGCCAAACGCCACGCCCCGTACCTCAGCATTGTTCTGGGCTTTGATGGGTGGGCCGAAACCCGTCGGCCGATCGGCGTCGGCGAGGCTCCACAGGTGAACCGTCCCGTTGGCCAGCGCGCAGGCGAGGATCGTACCGTCGGGATTGAAGGCCACGGGGTTAACGTCGCCGTGTTCGGAGAAAGGCGGACCGAGCGCGGTGGGTAAGTTGGGCGCCTTGAAGCGCCAGACACGACACGAGTCGTCTTCACCGCAACTGACCATGATGTTCCCATTCGGACGGAACGCCAGTCCGCCGACGAGATCGTCGTGGCCAGTGAGTGTTCCCGGGTACGGAGTAGTGATGAGGCTGGTCACCAAACTGGCCCGCGTTTCGGCATCGTCTTGAATCCTGACGGCAGCGACGCCCAGTTGCAGCGCTTCGAGCGGATCGTCCTCGAGGGAAGTGCTTGCTTCAGTGATCAATTGTCGTGCGGTCGCGATACGAAGCTGCTGTTGGGCAAGCCGCTTCTGTCCCTGGGCTACCTGCTGTTGAACAACAGCAATCGCAGCGCCCGCGATCGCAAGAACAAGTAACACTGACAAGACGGTTATGGCGCGCCTGCGTCGACTGCGATCTCTGCGAATGCTGCTGTGCAGAAAATCTTGAGCGCGGGCGCTCAGCTCCACCTTGTCGGTGACCAGTACCCGGCGTCTGGGTCGGAAGCGGGCGGGTCGCGACGATGTAGAGCGCAGCTCGGCTAGCTCCTGATTCGAAGGACGTGCCGTACGGCGTGCGCCGGTGCCCTCGACGGCAGCGGCGAGTTGCCCTCGTTCCCACAAGAGCAGTGGTGGCCGTCCAGCGTCGTCCCATTCGGTAGCGGCAAGCTCTACCGCCCGACGCGCCTTCAGAGCAGCTGCTGCGGCGGTGATCGCTTGGGCAAGGGGCGGCCAAGCTGACAGGAACGCTTCATGAGTTACCCCAAGGACAACGGCGCCGTCGGCCTCCACGTCGGCTATCAACAGTCGCCGTGCAACAAAGGCTTCCAGCTCCGCACGTACCGGGACAGGCAGGTCGTTCTGGTCGACCAGCCATCGGGTGGGATGACCTTCTTCGTCAACCGTGACGAGTCTGAGCAACCCGGCCATCACCTGATCACGCGTGCGATGATTCATGGCCAACGCATCGGCCAGCGCAGCATCAGCCTGACTGATGAGCGCACCCTGGACTCCGCCAAGCTGGTCATAGCGTAGAACTGAGAGCTGCCCTCCACGGCCGACGCCTTCAGCCAGCTGCGCCAGGGTGAACGCCAGAAGGGGTAGTGCCTCTCCAGTGTCGGTGTCGGTGACCAGCCGGGCTACCAATTCCGGATCCACTCTGATGTCGGCCAGCCGGGCCGGTCCTTCAATCACCGTCGCCAGCGCATCACGGCGCAGTGGCCGCAGCGGGAACGTGCGGGCCGGAAGGTCAGCCAGCTCGGAGCTGGCAAGAATGTTGCCGAGAAACTCAGCACGAACCGTACCCACCACCCGCACTGCACCGGCGAGCGCTGGGCGCAAAAGTCTCGCGAACTGGGCCCGTGCCGACGCCGGGGCTACGGTGAGCAGCTCCTCGACTTGATCTACCGCGACAAGAAGCTGACGGGCGTCTCCAGCAAGCAACAACTCGTCGCCAAGCACCGCGAGCCCATCATCTTGATTAAGCCGGTCCCGCACAAAGCTGAAGGTCCAGTCCAGCTGCAACATCCTTGCCGCATGGGCCAGCTCCCGTGCCAGCGCTGCGACTGGATCGACGCCCGGTACGAGTGGCGGCAGAGTCTGCCAACCTGCCTCGAGAGCCATAACGGACAGCAGACCAGCGCGAACGAGTGATGACTTGCCACAGCCAGACGGACCAACGACGAGCAGCATTCGACTGTTGGCGACATCTGCTGGCGAGCGCAATCGAGCGGCCAGTGCAGCGACCTCGTCACTCCTTCCGAAGAAGACCCGGTGCAGCTCGGTGTCAAACCGTCGAAGTCCAGGAAAAGGCGAGCGACCGTCCGGCCATCCCCAGCCGCCCGCGGCGTCCAAGCGGCGCAACGCTTCGGAAAGAGCTGTCCGAGCCCCACGCGCATCACTCGCCAGGTCGGCGTACTGATATTGACTGGTCATCAAGAGAGGGTGCACTTCACCGAGTTCTGCCCGCACCGGCAGCAGCCGACTCCCTTGCGATCGCGCGATGCCCACCTCCGCCGCACACCACGCTGAGTTGTTGTAGGAGGCAGTGATCAAACAGACCACGGCGTCGGCCCAACGCAGGCGCTCATATAGGCGCTGCTCCCACTCCTCACCGAGGGCGATACCGTCGCGGAGATCCTGGTCCAAGAAAACGTCGTGACCGTCGTCGACCAACCACTGATGCAGCTGTGCGGCCACCAAGTGGTCTTCACTGGCATGACTCACAAATACCCTGGCCATGGACCACCTCTAGGTGTCCAAGAGTTGGGCAGAAACCCCGAGGCATCTCTAACTTAGAGGCAGATCCGGCCTATTCACAATTCAATAACGCGCTACGTGGCATTCCGGGCTCATCCCTGCGCCGGCAAGCCCGACCTTTTCCGGTCGAGGACCGGGGCTATCGCTACTGCAGGGAGCGCCCTTAGCCAGCTCGACCGAGCTGAGGGCTCGCAGGCATTTAGCGATGCACGTGCGAACTGGTAACGCCGTTCGCGCTAGCAGATCTGAATGTTGCTGCCTTGCAGGTGTGCGCACTCGCTCTGAGTGGCTGGCCGCAAGTACTGCTGATCGGTTGACTAATCAGCGCAGGCCTTCACTTCCTTGGTGCCTATGGCCGGGCCCAAAGATGGCTCGCAGTAAACCATCGCCAAACATAGAGGACATCAGTTAGCGTGTTCATAGCGCCCGGGGGGTTCAAGATGAAATTTGGATTGGACCTGGCCAGATGTTCTCATCGTTAGCGAAGCGATTCATTGTTCTGGCCGCGCTCTGCATAACGATGGCTGGGTTGTCCCCATCGATCGCATCAGCGACGCATAACGGTTCGTGGGATGAGACTGCTGGTAAGCGTTGCTGGTGGAAGGCCCCGAAGCCGCAGCACATCCTCCCACCAAACGCAACCACCGCCATGCTTCGAGACTCACCGCTCAACGGTTCAGAACTGGACGCGATTGCACACGACGTCGAAGGAAAAATTGACGACGAGCGGAAAAGCGTAGGCCTTCAGACTATTGACCGGGTAGACGCTAACGGTGTTCACCATGGTTGGAGTTCTTGTATCAGCGCGGCGGCGGCGGACCACTCGGCCGATATGATCTTCCTTAACAAGCTCAATCAGCACGACATCCGCAGGTCGTGGATAATTGGTGATACCCATGTGGCTACCACCACACTGGACGATCGACTCCGAGCCTATGGTGTCAACTTCAAGACTGCCGGGGAGATCGTTAATTGCTCCATGGCGTTTCCTGGCTTTCCCTCAACGCGCACATTTGCGCAAGAGGCGATGTACGGCTCTAAAGGTTGGAAGACTAAATGGTCGAATGACCGGAGTGACTCCCATTACCCGACTATTTTGGGTGGGTATCAGCTGCCGAACACAACGGATAGGCCCCCGAACTGGACGTATGCAGGCGTGGGAGTCGCGGCGGGCTATGTCCCCGCAGGTCCGGCGGATATCCAAGATGCCCGCAGCCAGGGCATGACGATACCTTCCGGCGGCTTGATGCGTGTCGTCTGCGTCACCGTGGATTTCGTGATCCCCAGCCGGGTCATACAGGCGCCCAACGAAGCGACCCAGCGGACACAAACGGAGACCATGTACACCGTCGTATCGGGAGACACGCTGTCCAGCATTGCTCAGCGCTTCAAAGTGTCCGGCGGCTGGCAGGAGCTCTACCGGCGCAATAGCGGCACAATCGCTGATCCCAACCATATCTATCCTGGGCAGGTATTGGTCATCCCGTAGACGTCGCCTGACCCCCGAACGGAGCTGCGCTAAGCACTAGGCCTCTCCGCCACACCTCGACGTTGGCCAAAGCACTGTTCGAGCACGATGCGATCGGTGTGCGAGCGACCGTGATCGCCCGCCTTGGTCATGAGCCAATCCGGCCCAGATCACCGCAGCTCGCCGGGCCGCTCACCGTGTCGTAGCCACAGACTGGCTCGTGCCGTGTATGTCCCGGTTCCGGCTAGCGAGGCGCCGCGGGAGGTGAAGATAGGTGCTGGCGCGGGCGTTGATTTCCTGTGCTTTGGCCCACCGCCTTCGTGCATTGTCGCGAACATCATGAGCTGGTTGCTGCCCAAATTGTGGCTGGAGGTCCGGTCATTCCTTGCCATCGGCTGCGCAAGGTGGCTGCGAACATTCTCACCAGTACTCGCGCCGCCGTACGGCGGGAATGCGGTGTCCGAAAGCCAGCTGGAACGAACCGACATGTTAACAAACCCGCCTTATCGATCCGCCACAAACCCCGCCTGCCAGACCCGATCATCGGTAAACCTCCGGGCTCAGTGCATCTCGGCGAGTCGCGTCCAGTTGGATTGGAGGCTTTCCCAGTCCTGCGCAGTGGTGTTCTTCGTCGTTATTACGCCGCGCAGCCGGGGATGGGAGTCGGGAATCCAGCGGACCTCGTAGCCCCGTCGGGACGGAAGCACTATGTGACTGAACGCGGCCACGCCCGTCCCCGACCGCATAACGGCAGACGACCGTGTTCCCGGCGGCAGGGGCGGACGTCGGGCAGTTCGGTTCCGGCTCGTTCCCCTTCACGACGTCCTTCCGGGCTTCTAAGTCCGTGCCGAATAGTTGGTAGAGGACAACGGTGCCGTCGGTCAGACTGCAGGTCGCCGCGGTGCGCGCGTAAGCCGAGCAGCTCGCGCGCAGGTCGGCCGGCAGCTGGCCCATGATCGGCGGTGTTATGACGTAGATGATTAGCAGGAGGGCGCCGCCGATAGCCACGCTCACTGCGAGGACGACCACCCACCAGCGCCGCGCCGCCCGTTGCCCCAGGCTCAGAAGCAGTTGCTGGGTGTCGCGCCTGGGCTCCTCCTTCCGTAGCCGGCGGGCACGGTCTTTTGCTTCCTTCTGTTGGCGGGCGCGGTCTTGCTCCTCGGCCCGCCGCCGCGCCTGTTCCTCGACCTCGCGCTGGGCTTGTTCCTCAGCCTCCCGCCGGGTCCGTTCCTCGGCCTCGCGCTGGGCTTGTTCCTCAGCCTCCCGCCGGGTCCGTTCCTCGGCCTCGCGCCGGGCCTGTTCCTCAGCCTCCCGCCGGGTCCGTTCCTCGGCCTCGCGCCGGGCCTGTTCCTCAGCCTCCCGCCGGGCCCGTTCCACGGCTTGCCGCCGCGTCTGTTCCTCGGCCTGGCGCTGGGCTTGTTCCTCGGCTTGCCGCCGCGTCTGTTCCTCGGCCTGGCGCTGGGCTTGTTCCTCGGCTTGCCGCCGCGTCTGTTCCTCGGCCTGGCGCTGGGCTTGTTCCTCGGCTTGCCGCCGGCGCTGTTCCTCAGCCTCGCCGCTGGGCTTGTTCCTCAGCCTCCCGCTGGGCCTGCTCCTCAGCCTCCCGCCGGGCCTGCTCCTCAGCCTCCCGCCGGGCCTGCTCCTCAGCCTCCCGCCGGGCCTGCTCCAGCGTCTTGTGCACAGTGGCCATCAACCGCTTGGTGTCGAACGTGATGGGGTTGATCTCGACCGCGTTCCGGCGGGCCAGCGGGGCCAGGGCGGGAGGCAACTGGTTCGCATGCGGCATCCGCGCAGGATCCACCAGGATCGGGATCACCCGGATCTTTCGCTCGAGCGCCGTCTCAATCTCAACGCGGACGTAGTCCTCGGGGTTATCGAGGCGACGTTGACCATTCTCGTCGGTGATCGTTAGCCAGTCCGGACCGATCAGCGCCAGCAGCACGTCACAGGACCCGACCGCAGCGGCGATGCGCTCGACGAAATCATCGCCGGGGTCGATGGTGTCGACATCCTTGAAGACCTGCTCGCGGGGAAACTGCTTCACCAACACGTCGTAAAGTTGCCGTGCTGGCCAGCCAGTTTCCTGACGTCGGTAGCTGATGAAGATCCGTCCAGACGAGGACTCATTCAAAGCCGACCACTTCCCAAGCCCATCGGTTCCACCGACAATCACACAAAAGATGAGCCAGACGCAACTGCGTTTTCACCTTCGCTGTAAAACAGACGCGCGAGTATTCCGCACTGATACATGTTTCGGTTTCCCGATGGCCGACCATGCAGATCCGCCCCTCAGCTCGGGCCATGATCGTTAATGAGGCTTTCGCCCGTGTCTGGATCGGCGCACTCAAACGAGGGCCCGATAACCAGCGAATGTGGGCGGATCTGTAAGCCGCGCTATTCGCGGCGTTGTAGTGGAACGCATCATTCGGCCTGGCCACGTACGGGCACGGGCAGACAAAATAACGCGGAAATGCCAAATCACCCTCAAGCCGCGCCGGAACCTTACGCGCGTTGCTTGATGTGCCGAGCGACTCTACGCCAGAAGGCGCCGCACTGGTTGCAGTCTCGACTGTGCGTGATCCTCTCGAACATAACGTGAACACATCGATGGGCTTCTCCTCCAGGATGTAGCTTGCATCAGCCATGATCAGCGCGAGCCCGCGCTGAGAGCGTCAGCGGCGGATGGCATTTCGAGCGATCGAGCTCGACGAGCCGGTCCTGGTGTCGGTGTCGGAAGGGTCTCCAACTCGAGGGCGAGCTCCCCGTGCTCGTTGTCCATGACGGTCTCCAGGGTCGACGGCGGGGCCGTTACGAGAAGCGGAGTGCTGCGACAAGGTTGGTGGATGCGGTGTGTCCGGGTTTGGTGGCGCCTCCGACGGCGTAGAGGGTATTACCCATGGCGGTGACCCCGAGGCCGTGGCGGCCCGGGTCGAGGGAGGGCAAGGTGGTCCAGGTGGCGGTGGGGGCGCTCAGGTCGTAGGCCTGGACAGTGCCGGAGACGCTGGTGGGCTTTTCGCCGCCGACAACGATGAGTTGGCCTCTGACGACGGTGACGCCGGCGCCGCCGACCGGTTGCGGCGTGGGAGTCAGAATGGTCCAGCGGCTGGCCTGCGGGTCGTAGCGTTGCACGGCGTCGGTGTTGCTACTGGCGGTAAACTTGCGGCCGCCGACGGCGTAGAGGTAGCTGGAGTCCGCGGTGACGGCGAGGTGGTCGCCCGGCACCGGGATGTCAGGGGCGTCGCGCCAGCTGGTGCCGTCGTAGACCTCGGTCTGGGTGACCAGCTGCTCGGGGTTGCCGGTGCGACCGCCCACAACGACGATCTTGTCGCCGACCACGGCGGCGCCGCCGGCACCCCGCGGGTGACCCAGGGGTGGGCCATCCACCCATTTGCCGGTCTCGTTGTCGAGCAACAGCATCCGGGCAGAGGTCTCCGCGAGCAAGTCGTGGCCGCGCCCGTGGAACCCGCCTATGACCACCAGCTGGTCGTGATAGGTCACCAGCATCGCGTGGTTCAGCGGCTCCGGCAGTGGCGGACCCTGATCCCAACTGTTGATGGCAGGGTCGTAGAACTGCGTCGATGCGGTTGCCTCGCCCGATGAGGTCACCCCGCCGGCCACCCAGACCCGCCCGTCGAGCACGGAGGCGTTAACCTGCTGCACCGCCACCGGTGCCGCGTGCCGCGGCCACCATGCCGCGGCCGCATGAGGACGTCGTGCCGGTACGGCCAGTGCTTCGACGAGGTTGGTGGAGGCGGTGTGTCCGGGTTTGGTGGCGCCTCCGACGGCGTAGAGGGTATTGCCGATGGCGGTGACCCCGAGGCCGTGGCGGCCCGGGTCGAGGGAGGGCAAGGTGGTCCAGGTGGCGGTGGGGGCGCTCAGGTCGTAGGCCTGGACAGTGCCGGAGACGCTGGTGGGCTTTTCGCCGCCGACGACGATGAGTCGGCCGTTGACGATGGCGGCGCCGGCGCCGCCGACCGGTTGCGGCGTGGGAGTCCGGGCGGTCCAGCGGTTGGCTTTCGGGTCGTAGCGTTGCACGGCGGCGGTGTTGCTGCCGGCGCTGAACTTGCGGCCGCCGACGGTGTAGAGGTAGCTGGAGTCGGCGGTGACGGCGAGGTGGTCGCCGGGCACCGGGATATTGGCGGCGTCGCGCCAGCGGTTGCCGTCGAAGACCTCGGTCTGGGTGACCAGCTGCTCGGGGTTGCCCACGCGTCCCCCGACGACGATGATCTTGCCGCCGATCACGGCGGCGCCGCCGGCGGCGCGCGGGTGACGCAGGGCTGGGCCATCCACCCATTTGCCGGTGTCGTTGTTGAGCAACAGCATCCGGGCTGAGGTGTCCGCGAGCAGGTCGTTGCCGCGCGAGTGGAACCCGCCTATGACCGCCAGCTGGTTGCGGTAGGTCACCAGCATCGCGTGGTGCACCGGCTCGGGCAGTGGCGGACCCTGTCCCCAGCTGTTGATGGCAGGGTCGTAGAACTGCGTCGATGCGGTTGCCTCGCCCGATTCGGTCAGCCCGCCGGCCACCCAGATCCGCCCGTCGAGCACGGTGGCGTTGACCTGCTGCACCGCCACCGCCGCCTCGTGCCGCGGCAGCCACCCCGCAGCGGGAGCGGACCCTGCGGCCGGGTCGCGTGCGGGTGGCGAGGTCCCCGACTCGTGTTGAGGGCAGGTGTTGAGCGGTGGCATGCCGTACTTTTGCGCCGCCGCGTCGGCTTCTGCGAATTTCCGGCTCGCCCGTTTCAGCGCCATATCGGCATTGGATTGGTTGCCCGTGATCAGTGCGGCATGTGCCGAGCGGAATGCGCCCACGAGGGCGTCGATCTTGGTCAGCATGATCTTGAACTGCTTTCGATTGAGATCCGGCGCGGGTTGGCGACGAGCCTCTTCGGCGAATTGCGCAAACTGGTCGGCATATATCCCGGGATGCGTCTTCGGGTCGACCTTTTCCAGCTGCCGGTTGACTTGCGCGCAATATCCGACCAGCTGCCCAATGAACGCGTCCTTGATCGCGCGCTGCTCGGGCGTGGGCCCGCTACACCCCGAGAGCCAGACAAATATGACGATGAGTGCCGCGAACAGGGCACCGCTTCGCTTCATGTTGCCTCCTCCGGTCTGGACTAGTGGCGCAGCTCACAGCCGGTGAGTGTCTTTAGGATAAGCGATCGGTCTCGAAATATGAAGAGTCTCTACTACTTTTAGCTCTATCGGAGTTTTCTGCACCGCAATTATCAGTCGCCTGGTGTCGAAGATGATGGGGTTGATCTCAACCGCGTTCCTTCGGTCTAGTGGGGCCAGCGTGGGAGGCAGCAGGTTAGCTAGCGGCATCCGCGCATTGTCTACGAGGATCTGGATCACTCGAATTCTCCGCTTTAGCCCGTCTCGATCTCAAGCCGGACGACTGTTTGCTTGTATGCGCTCACAGTGAATGTTACGAACTCGTTATTTAATCCAGGATCCGAATCGGTAGGCGACGACCATATGCAGCCAAAGCTGTCCAATTTCTTTGAGTTTTCTGTGAATTTGAAGCTGTCTAATTTCTTTGAGGTTTCTGTGAAAGAGGTGCAACCGCCATAAAACGACTCGGCGTGAATAAGGAGAGCCTTCGGCTCGACCTCTACCATGTCGAACAAATGATCGCTGTCCAGTGACGTACCTGCCTAGCTCATGGTGGTGGTCGCGCGAAGGAGTGCACTGAGTATGGAGCCTCACACCTTGACGATCGGCGCGGCATGTCTGGCGCGATGACGATCGGTGATCTGGCGTGCGGTGCGCCGGGCACCGGTCGTTCGGTGTACTTGGGCATGGGTGCACGGGACATCCATTTCCGCGACACGCTCGCGGGGGAGCCGGTGCCGTGAGCATGATCGCCGGGCCGGTTCGACGCGCCGGTGGCCCGATTCGCGAGTCTCGACGTCGCGCCCGACCTCGCCGTCCTTATCGTCAGCTACCAATCTGCCGCAGACCTGGGTCTTTTATTCGACTCCTTGCGTGCGGAGGCGGTCGGCGCCGCATCCGGGTCGTCGTGGCCGACAACCATCAACCGACGGCTCAGCGCGCGAGCGCAAGGCGACGTTGTCGTTATCGAGACTGGCGGCGACCTCGATTACGGAGGCGGGCTGAATGCGGGGCCCCTGGTGCTAACGAGCGCGGCGGTCTGGATGACGGTGAGCAGCGACCACCGGGTATCGATAAACAGCATCTGCTCGCTGGTGCGCTTGGCCCCGTAGAACCGGGCAATGCCGCGCGCAGCCGGCACCGCCAGCAACACACCCAAGGCCAGCCCAAGCATGCGGAAGATCCAGATGGCCGGGCTGGTGCCCACGATGGCCCTGCCAATCTCGAAGAAGGTCAGATAGACGAGGCTGGCGCAGCGAGCCAATATCAGGAGCAGCCAATATCAGGAGCAGATGTCCCGTCGCACGCAAGTAACGGAGGTTGAATAGCAGGAGAAGGATAGCCGTAACCATTATGTACAGCAGAAACGAATCCCACAGCAGTCCGCGCGCCTCGCCGGCAAAGAGGAGCGCGGCGCCCAAGGCGACAACGATCCAAAGGGCTCGAACCACCGGGCCGGGTTGCCAGGACGTAGGCGATAGTGGGAACCACCGGCCGCGCCATGACAATCAACATCGACAGCCAGATCGACCGCTGAGTGTAGCTGACGGGTCCACCGAGGAGCACAACCAAGGTGATGACGATTGCCTGCGCCGCACCGCCATATGCGTAGGCGATCGCCAGCCGCAACAAGGTGTTATGTGTCCGCCGGCTCAGCACCTCTTGGCGTGGGCTTGGCTCAAGCGCCGCGGCGACGGGCACACGCGGCAAAGGCCCGAAACCGCTGTACGTAGGAGTGCTGGAGGATGAGTGCGCCGATTCGGCGCCCACCCGGATCGATGGGAAGTCCTGCCCGGTGGCGGTCGGGAGTGCGACCGGCACCCGTGCCGCCGGAGTCAACGATGCGGCCCTGATTCATAGACGCGGTGACCTTGCGACGGAAGGCGGCCGCCAAAACCGGGGCCACAACAACGGTGAGGGCCACCGCCAACACGGTGGAGAGGACGAGGAACTTCACAAGCAACAAATCCTCAGCCACACAGGTGGGAGCGGCACGCTGATACCGGCGCGCCGCAACTTCTGGGATCGGGTGAGCTGGCGCCGGCGGGCCGGGCACTGATCCCGAACCGAATGTGGTCGCTGGTCGCATGGCCACAGAAGTGGTGTTAATTCGACCCCACTAGCCCGGCGAGACCTGTACCCCGCAGGCATCGTTGACGAGATAGACCAGCGGCCGACCCTGCGGTTGTAGCGTCACGCTGTCTTTCTGCTTGCTCAGTTCGCCAATGTCCACGATGGTTCCGGTCGCGACGTCCCGCAACTCAAGATCGCATCGAGCGTTGCCGTGGAAATCCTTCACGCTCACAGTGATCATGCTGGTGGCTTGAAGGCGTCGGAGGTGCCCACTCCATCGACCACTGCCGGTAAGGTCAGACTTCCGGGGCCGGGTCGGGTGACGACCGTGCAGCCAGACTCAGCCGACCATCGGAACGTCCCAGCCTGGGGTATGACGAACGATGCCGTGTCGTGCACGGGGTAGCCGTTTGACCAGGTCTCATTCGTGTCCCGGTTGACCAGCGTCAGAGTGCAGCCGTCGCTAGAGCCGTCGTTACGAACAACGAGCCGCCATGGTCCTTCCTCCGTGAATTCGTTACTCGCGGACGATTGGGTGCCATTGTTCTCTTCGGTCGTGGGCAGGACGCGCGTCGAAAGCTGGATGATCAAGTAGATGGCGAGAAGTCCCACCAAGGCGAAACTGATGATCACTAGGCGACGGAGCGTTCGACTCCGACCTAAGTCGCTGAGATTCTTCCTCGGTCTTCCCTCGTCACTCGCAGAGGCTTTGCCGGGGGCCGGTGTGGATTGGTGGGAGTGGTGAACAGCTGGTTGCGTAGTACTCGAGTCGTCGCCGGCGAGCAGCCCCGGGGCGATTCCGGCGACCGGGACATCATTCTCCGAAGTGTTTTGCACGGCCTGCGGCGCAGCCGCCGTGGATATCACGTCTGGATCGTCAATTACCGTCCGCACCGTTGCGAGGGTCATGTCCAGTACTTTGAGGAGTCGGTTGGTGTCGTATTCGAAGCGGTTTGGGCTGAGTTCGAGAGCTTGACGACACACCAGGCCAATCAGGCCAGCCGGCAGATCATCAGCGCGAAGGCGGACTCGCCCCATCAACCAGGATCGGAATGATGCGGACGTTGCGCTCCAAGGCCGCCTCGATCTCCAGACGCACAAAGTCGTCAGGATCATCCAGGCGCCGCCGTCCGTGCGAATCAGTGAGCGTGAGCCACTGATCACCGATCAGCGCCAGCAGCACGTCGCAGGAACCGACCGCGCTGCTAATCACCTGGACGAAGTCATCGCCCAGCTCGATCGAGTCGACGTCTTGAAGATTTGAGCGGCCCCGAAGTGCTGTGCCAGTCGACAGAACAGCCAGCCGGCGGGATATGCGGTTTCATCCCGCCAGTAGCTAATGAAGATCCGACCACCGGACGACAGCACGCCAGCTGCTGCCGGAACGCTCCCAGCGACGCCTATTGTCCGGCATGGGATAACGCTCGGCTTCGCCCAGCGGCAAGGCTCCGTCGACGTCGGCTTTCGCCACTGACTCCGCCAAGCAGGGTGACATCGAACTTGGCGGCCACAACTACGTGATCGCCAAGCGCGGGAAAGCAAGGGTACAACGGTGGACTTCCTGAAGTGCAATCTTTGGGCGAGCAAAGTCGGCTGATAGAGCTCTGCCGAAGGCAGCACCGGAAGTTCCTGCGTCCCTCCCGCGTCCCTGGCGGTAAAGAGCCGAGGAGATGCTGTCTGGCGGGCGGGTATCAGGCCTGGTCAGCGGGGGTTTGATCTTGTGTCCCCAACGGGGTTCGAACCCGTGCTGCCGCCTTGAAAGGGCGGTGTCCTAGGCCACTAGACGATGGGGACCCGGCACAGCAACAGCAACCATAGCGTGAGCAGCCCGCGCAAGCCGTCCATGCCGACGCTCACAAGAACTGTCCGTTTCCGCCGACTCCGAGTGCTGCGCTATAGTTTCGCGGGCGCCCGGAAGGGTGCGTACCCTGGGCCACAAGGCCCCGTGGCGCAGTTGGTTAGCGCGCCGCCCTGTCACGGCGGAGGTCGCGGGTTCGAGTCCCGTCGGGGTCGCGTAACTGATGATGGATCCCATCATCGAGACAAGGCCAGGTAGCTCAGTCGGTAGTAGCGTTCGCCTGAAAAGTGAAAGGTCGCCGGTTCGATTCCGGCCCTGGCCACAAGCTACGAGCCGCGAGCCTCCTTGCTCTGAATGGCACGCAGCTTTGGCGTCGGCAGCACATCGCCCACGATCATGCTCGAGCGACGCGGGCCTATATACCGCGAACCGAGGTTGATCAGGGTCTGCAACCGGTTACGCCCGCCGAGCAGGTAGGTGATGTGCAGCACGATCCAGCCGAGCCAGGCAATGATGCCCGTGAACTTGATCCCGACCGGCATCTGCAACACCGCGTCACCTCGACCGATGGTGGCCATAGTGCCTTTGTCGTGGTACTTGAACGTCTCGGTGTCCAGGCCGCGATGCAGCCTGGCGATCTGCCTGGCGGCAAACTTTCCCATCTGAATGGCGGGCTGCGCCAACTGCGGCAGTGGGTTGTCCACGATGATGCTGCCATCGCCGACGGCGAAGATCCGCTCCTCACCGATGACTCGGGTGTCGTCGTTGACCTCGATTCGCCCCGCGCGACCGATCGGCAGTCCCCAATCGCGAATCAGCGGATCACCTGAGACCCCGGCGGCCCAGATCACCAGATCGACCGGCATCGAGGAGCCGTCCTTGAAGTCGACGCGATCCGCCTCCACCTCAGAGATCGCGGTCTTGAGCCGAACGTCGACACCGCGCTTGATCAATTCCTGCAACGCGTACCGGCGCAGCGATTCGTCGAAAGGCGCCAAGAGGTGTTCAGTCATCTCGACGAGCACCACGTGCACCCGCGCCGGATTGAGTTCGGGAAAGATCGACGGAATTGTCTCGGTCTTGAGCTCGGCCAGCTGACCGGCCATTTCCACTCCGGTCGGTCCGCCGCCGACGATGACCACCGTGAAGCCACTGCTGTTCTGATCGGCCCTTCCGGCGATGATCTCCAAGCTGCCGAAGATGGTGTCGCGGACCCTGAGCGCCTCCGCTCGGGTGTACATCGACATGGTGTACTCCTCGGCTCCAGGAATACCGAAGTGGTTTGTCGTGATCCCGTTACTGATCACCAGGTAGTCGAAACCGACCCGCACACCATCGTCACAGACCACTTCATGTTGATCATGGTCGATGGCCACGACTCCGGCGCGGCGGAACCGGACGCCCTCGTGACGCGCGGCGAAGTAACGAAGCGCGTACGTGACATCGCCGGGATTGAGGCCCCCGGTTGCCACCTGATAGAGCAACGGCTGGAATGTGTTGTACGGGAACCGGTCGATCAGCGTAACCCGGAACCCTTCCTTGGACAGCTCGTCTGTTGCCGCTATGCCCCCGAAACCTGCGCCAACAACCACCACATGAGGCATCTCAGTCACATACTCATCTAATCAGTGGCGGCATCGCCTCCAACAGACCCATCGAGGAACACAGGCGCGCGCTTCACGTACGCCTCGACGAACCTGCCGATCTCATCCAGCGCATGCTTGCGTACGTGCGGCGCAGACAAGGTGAGGTCGTGAAGGCCCTCCGGGATCCTGACCACGGTGACGTGCTGTCCCAATCGAACCGCACGGACAGCGATCTGCTCCACATCCAGCACGGTGTCGACGATGCGCAGTCCCTCATGCCAGCGTCGCGAGAAGTCCGTCGTCGTCGAGGCGAGCACCAAGATCGGCACGCTAATGCTCAGCCCGGCTGCAACGCGCTGATGCCCCTGCAGAATCGCCCGTAACCAACCTGTTCGGATCGGCGGACCCGGCGCGGATTTCAGCGTCAGGTCGTAGTCCCACTCTCCGCCCAGGCTGATGTGGACCGACCGTGCATTGAAGCCGAGCTCCGGCAGCCGGATGATCGACGTTGGCGCTCGACTGCCCAGAGCGTCGATCACCGGCGTGCCCAGGGTCCGGACGATCGCCAGGCCCTGCATGTCGAGCCATGGCGAGTTGAGGATCAGGCCCTCGAGGCGGTCCGCGTTGCGTGCTGCCCACAGGGCGGCTATCAAACCTCCCGTCGAGTGGCCCATCAGCAGCAGCCGATCATGGTCGTTCGCGATCAAGTCGGCGGCCGCATCAAGCTCAAGTGAGTAGTCGTCGAGATTGGTAATGAATCCGCGGAGTTGGCCTGGTCGAATGCTGCGCCCGTAACGTCGCAGGTCAAGGGCGTAAAAGTCATAGCCGAGTTCAGTCAGGTAGTCGGCAACGTGGGTCTGGAAAAAGTAGTCGTTCCAGCCGTGGAGGTAGAGGGCTGCGCGCCCTCCAACCCGGGGACCAGCCTTGCGGATCAGCGTTGCCACCAGGTCGACGTCCGGGGGCTCACCAGCCGCAGGCTCGACGCCGGGCAGTGCGAGCTCGGTCGTCTCGTAGCCGTCCAGGAAGTCGGGACTCCAGGTGGTCACCCACCCATACTGCCTACTTAATGAACCTGATGTTGATCGGGTACTTGTAGAACTCGTGCTTGTTGGCTGCGATCGTGCCCAAGATGCAGAAGATCAGCGCGACGATGAACACCAGCGGCCACAAGATCAACCCGATGACGAACGTGATGGTGATCACACTGATCACGTAGGCGATGCTGTACAAGATCGAGAAGTTCAGCGCCTCGGTTGTGACGTCCTTCAACCACGCACTCCGGTCCTTGTAGAGCAGGTAGGCGATGAGTGGGCCGATGAAGCCGAAGAACGGGATGCTGATGTGGGAGATGATCCCCCAGGTCTTCTCATCGCTTTCCGACACCGGCATCTGGCCGGGCTGCATATACGGCTGCTGCGGATAGCCGGGCTGGCCGTACTGCTGCGGCGCATATCCCTGCTGCGGGTACCCCTGCTGGTTCGGGTCGCCGTACTGCTGATAGCCCTGCTGCTGGTAGCCGCCATAACCCTGCTGGTAACCCTGTTGCTGGTAGCCGGCATTTGGATCGGTGTAGCCCTGTTGCGGGTATCCCTGCGGGGTTGGTTGACCGTAGGGCGGAGGAGTCTGCTGACCGTAAGGCGGTGGGGTCTGCTGGCCATAAGGCGGTGGGGTCTGCTGACCGTACGCTGCGGCCTGACCACCAGCGGATGGATCGCTGTAGCCCTGCTGGGGGGCGGAAGGCGCCTCTGGGGCAGGCGATCCGGAATCGCCAACTGGAGCGGTTGGCTCAGTTCCGGACGTGCTCGTCGAGGTGTCATACGGATCCGCAGAGCCAGCGCTCGTCTGGTCCATCGCCGTTGTATCAGTCGAACCTGTCGGAGCGTCAGCGACGTTGTCGCTGCCCGCAGTCGAAGGACTCGAGACCGGCTCGCTGCTACCTGCCGGATCAACCTCAGCCGGAGACTTCGGTTGGTCGGGCGTTTCTAGAGGGTTCTGGCTCATGCCGTCCAGGCTATTGCCAGTGGGAAGCGATTGTGGGCGATTTCCCTAGCCGGACCGGCGAAGGTGCCCGTACTCCTGCTCATCGGTCGGGGGATCGTCTTCCTCGTACTCCTCGGCGAGGTCTGCATACTGCGGCGGTACTTCGTGGCCCTCGGATCCTGACCGAAGTTCGCGCTCCAACGATGAAAAATCAGTATCGAAGGATCGGTACTTCAGTTCGCGGGCAACCTTTGTTTGCTTTGCTTTTGCACGGCCGCGCCCCATCGGGTCGACCCCCTCGCACGTCGTCTGCCTGCGGCTAGCCGCGGCTCAAATGGTTAATGTCGTGAGGGAAAGGCTACCTAATGGTCCCAATGGTGCAAAGCCGCGGGACCTTATCCCGCAACGTGTTGGCCGAACAGGCTTACCGACTCCAGGATGCCAGCGTCGGCGGACGTCACAGCGCCGCAGACCCAGGTCGGTAGCCCTCGCTCGGCCAGGAGGCGTACGGCGTCGTCGACCGAATCCGGTGGCAGGACCGCCGCCATGCCGACGCCCATGTTGAAGGTTGCTTCCAGGTCGGATTGTGAGATTTCACCGAGCTGCCTGATGAATCCGAAGATAGGTGCCGGCCGCCACGTCGAACGGTCGATCCGCACCTGGCACGAGTCGGGAATGACCCGAGCCAGATTGTTCGCGAGCCCGCCACCGGTGATATGGCTCATCGCATGCACTTCGACTGCGTCGATGAGTGCGAGACAGTCGCGAGCGTAGATCCGGGTCGGTGTCAGGAGTTCATCGCCAAGCGTCCGACCAAGATCGGGAATGTTGCGGTCCAGCGCCCAGCTCGACTGCTCGCTGAGTACGTGCCTGACGAGTGAGTAGCCGTTGGAATGCAGCCCGGAGGACTCCATGGCCAACACCACGTCGCCGGGTCGCACCCGATCGGCACCCAGGATCTTGTCCCTCTCCACCACCCCGGTCGCCGCACCGGCGAGGTCGTACTCATCGGGTCCAAGCAAACCGGGATGTTCCGCAGTTTCACCGCCAAGCAGCGCACAGCCGGCCTCGGTGCACGCCATGGCTATCCCTTGCACGATTGCCGCAATACGTTCTGGTTGGACCTTGCCGCACGCAATGTAATCGGTCATGAACAGCGGTTCGGCACCGCACACAACAAGATCATCGACGACCATGCCGACCAGATCGAAGCCAATGGTGTCGTGGCGGTCGAGGGCTTGGGCGATGGCAACCTTCGTGCCTACCCCGTCGGTCGATGTCGCCAGCACCGGATGCTCGCGTCGGGCGAGCGTACTGGCGTCGAACAGACCCGCGAAGCCGCCGATGCCGCCGATGACCTCCGGACGCCGAGTCTTGGCGACCCATTCCTTCATCAACTCGACAGCGCGACCACCAGCTTCAATGTCGACTCCCGCCGCCGCGTACGCCGACTTGTCAGAATCCAGTTGAGTCATAGGTCAACTGGATTCTGACAAGTCGCGCAGGCTTAAGGACGAAGGAGAGCATCTGCGGCGCCCACCCCAGAGACGAGGGGCTCCAGGTCGGCGGCGGTCTCCTCGAGGATGGATTTACCCAGCCGCTCACTAAGCGGCAACTCGACCGGATAAACGCCGTCGAAGCAGGCGCGGCAGAGCGCCCGCTTGCCGACCTGAGTCGCCGCAACCAGCCCTTCGAGTGAGACGTAACCGAGCGTGTCGGCCCCGATCGATCGGCAGATCTCATCGGTGTCCAGGCCGTTGGCGATGAGTTCGGCGCGGGTGGCGAAGTCGATGCCGTAGAAGCACGGCCACTTCACCGGTGGAGCGGAGATGCGTACGTGCACCTCGGCCGCCCCTGCCTCGCGCAACATCCGGACCAGCGCCCGCTGGGTGTTGCCGCGCACGATGGTGTCGTCGACCACGACCAGCCGCTTGCCCGCGATCACATCCCGGAGCGGGTTCAGCTTCAGCCGGATTCCCAGTTGGCGGATGGTCTGGCTCGGCTGGATGAAGGTACGTCCGACGTAGGAGTTCTTGACCAGCCCCTGCCCGTACGGAATCCCCGAGGCTTCGGCGTACCCGATGGCTGCTGGCGTGCCCGACTCAGGCACCGGAATCACCAGATCCGCATCGGCAGGACACTCCCGCGCGAGCGTACGCCCGACATCGACCCGGACCGAGTGCAAACGGCGACCCGAGATCATGGTGTCTGGCCGGGCCAGGTAGACGTACTCGAAGAGGCAGCCCTTCGGATCGGCCTTGGCGAAGGTGCGGCTGCGCAGACCGTTGGCATCAACCGCGATCAACTCACCTGGCGTGACCTCGCGAATGAATGTGGCCCCGACGATGTCCAGAGCAGCGGTCTCGCTCGCGACCACCCAGCCACGCTCAAGCCGGCCAAGCACCAGCGGCCTGATGCCCTGTGGGTCCCGCGCGGCGTACAGCGTCTCCTCATCCATGAAGACCAGACTGAACGCGCCACGCAGCTTGGGCAGCACCTGCAGTGCTGCCTCCTCAGTGCTGAGCCCCGGGAAGGTCGCTATGAGCCCCGTGATCAAGGACGTGTCGCTGGTCGCCTCGTTGGACAACGATCCAGGAATAAGCGAAGCGGAGTGCTTGTCGCGCTCGTTCAGCCAGCTCTGCAACTCCAACGAATTGGTGAGATTGCCGTTGTGAGCCAGCGCAATACTCCCGACCGCGGTCGAGCGAAAGGTTGGCTGAGCGTTCTTCCAGACACTCGCGCCGGTCGTGGAGTAGCGGCAATGCCCGATAGCGAGGTGAGCATTGCCGAGCGAGTCCAGAGTCGCCTCGTTGAAAACTTGGGAGACCAGGCCCATGTCTTTGAAGACCACGATCTGCGAGCCTTTGCTGACCGCGATTCCCGCCGACTCCTGCCCACGGTGCTGCAGGGCGTAAAGCCCGAAGTAGGTGAGCTTGGCGACCTCTTCGTGCGGTGCCCAGACGCCGAAGACGCCACATGCATCCTGAGGCCCACGATCCTGGGGATCAATGTCGTGGTTCAGCAGGCCATCAGCTTGTGCCACTGCCTCATGGTAACCGTCGGGACGAGAGATCACTGGCAGTTGTGGTTTGTTCTCCGGCGCGCCACCCCGGAAAGCGCCCACCGACGCTCACAGAGTGTTTACGCACAATAATTCGGGCCCAAGGGGATACCCTTGCTCCTGCCATGGAATCACCTAAGTCTGCCCGGACCATGAGCAGCATCGGCGCTTGGTCGGACTTCGCCGGGGCCACGCAGTCCAGGGTCGTCGATTTGATCGTCAGCAACCTCTTCAACTTCTGCGCGGTCATCGGCGCTGTCGTGATGTTCGTCGCCGCCGACTCGCCCATCTTCTGGCTGGGCGCCGCCTTGGGCCTGGCGTCGGTGATCATTCTCGGTTGGCTGCTGCGTCGCGACATCAGCCGCGGTCGTGCTCTGCTCGCGGCCTACCAGGGATCACGGATCATCGTTCTCCTCGCCGTCGCGGCGGCGTTTCTCGCTCGTCGGCCTGATGACATTGTGTGGATTTGGATCGCAACGGGTCTGGCAATCCTCGCGATTCTCTCCGAGCCTTCACTTCGACTTCTGCTGAGCAAAGCGACGCCCGTGGCCGTACACCTTCCTGGCTCTCCGGAAGTGCCCCGGCCACCTTTCAATCCGACCTTTGTGGCGCTTGCCCCGTTCGCCGAGGCAGTGCTGGGGGTACTGCTGGTCGCCGCCGGAGCTCCCGGATGGAGCTACTTTTTGATCGTCATCCTGGGCACCATGTCGATCTTGATCATCAGCGGGTACGCGATCCGAGCAGTCAGGATCAGCCGGCGCTCAGCGATCGGCGTTCGGAAGGCGCTCCAGCAGTACCAGCCCGAGTTCGCCGTGTACTACGCCGCCCGCAACGGTGCGAGCTATCAGCTCGGCATGTGGCTGCCGTACTTCGAGCGTCTCAACCGCCGTTTCATCGTGATCACATGCCATGCCAGCACAGTGCCTGAGATCACCGAGCTGACCTCGGCTCCAGTGCTGGTTCCCAAACTCAGAAGCGCGCATGGCCGTCTCTGGCACCTCGCGGTGGACTCGCTCAAGGCGGCATTCTATGTCCAAAACCACCAGGCCAACGTCGACATGTTGCGCTTCGACTGGCTGACGCACGTCTGGCTGAACCATGGCGACTCAGATAAGGCGGCCAACTACAGCGCCCGGCATTCAGCCTTCGACAAGATCTTCGTCTCTGGTCAACAAGGCGTGGATCGCTACGTCGCGCATGGGGTCAGGATTCGCCCCGAGCAGTTCGCGATCGTGGGGCGCCCACAGATCGAGCGCATCGAGACGCGAGATGTGCCGCTGCCAGCCGGGGCACCGCGCACGGTGCTGTATGCCCCGACCTGGCACGGTGGCAAGCCCAACACCAACTACTCCTCGCTGCCGCTGGGCGCTCAGATTGTTGATGCGTTGCTGGCCCGCGGAGTCACCGTGATCTTCCGACCGCATCCGCATACCTATCGCGACCCACAGCAGACGGGGATAGCTCAGGACATCCAACGGCGGCTCGGTGCAGATCGCAAGACCACTGGTCGGCAACATGTCTTCGGCCGTGCTGCTGAGACCGACTGGGACATACCGGCCTGCTTCAACCATTGCGACGCGTTGATCAGCGACGTGTCGTCGGTCGCGTCGGACTTCCTGGCGTCCGGAAAGCCCATTGCAATAGTCGCTGTCCAACAGCAGGGCGTCGCGTTCCGTCAGGCGATTCCGATGGCCCGCGTCGCGTACGTCATCGAACGGGACCTGAGCACGCTGCCTGATGCCCTCGATGAACTGCTCGAACGCGATTCCCTGGCCGCGGCGCGTCGTGAGTACCGCAGTTACTGCCTCGGGGAGGCTCTCGGAGCCGAAGCGCCCAACGGGTTCCTCCGCGAGGTCGAGAGAATCCTGGACAGCGCCTCGCCGCAAAGATCGTCCTCGAGTCCGACCAGTAAGCCCAAGCAGAAAACCGCCTAGCCGGTCAAGATTCGCGAATCGGTCACATCGTGCCGCTCCCCTTCGTCAGAGAGTTGAGCTATTCCAGACACGACTAGAGGGGAAGAAAGCCATGGCTCTGCAAGTGACCACAATCATGCTCGGCGTTGAGGATCTGGCCCGGTCCAAGAAGTTCTACGTGGACGGCTTGGGCTGCGCGATCGAGCAGGACTATCCCACATTCGTCTCGATTGGCCTCGGCGGCGGCTCCTCCTCGTTGGCTCTCTACCCGAAGGAAGCAGCGGCCCAGGATGCCGGCGTCTCACCCGAGGGATCTGGGTTCCGAGGTGTCTCATTCCACTTCATCGTGCCCTCGAGAGAAGAGGTAGACGAAGTCCTGGGCCAGGCCACCTCCGCTGGTGGTGATGTTGTGAAGGAACCAACCGCAACCGGCTGGGGATACTTCGGGTACTTCAGCGACCCAGACGGCTATCTGTGGAAGGTCGCATCATCTTCGTAAGGAACGTTCGAGAAACGGCACTCCCTGGCGGCTGGATCGGCGGTCCAGCCGCCAAGATGAGGTATGTCCAACCTGCCCCGACTCAGTCGATCGCTTCTCGATCTCCCCGCCGCGCCGCCTGTCCGTCTCGTCCACCTCGGCTTAGGCAACTTCCATCGCGCCCATCAGGCCTGGTACACAGCCAACGCCTCGGATGGATCCGGCTGGGGAATAGCTGCGTTCACGGGCCGCCGACCTGACACCGCCGAAGCCCTCGCGCCACAAGACGGGCTGTACACGTTGATCACGCGCAGTGCCGAGGGTGACACCTTCGACGTCATGGGGCCGATTGCCGCAGTTCACCCCGCTGCCGATCACCAGGCGTACCTCGGTTATCTCCGACGGCCAGAGGTGGCAGCGCTGACGATCACAGTGTCCGAGGCCGGCTATGTCCGCGGTCCGGACGGGCATCTTGACCGCGGCCGCGAGGTCATCACTGCCGACATCGCCGCCCTACAGGACAGCATCGAGGCGCCGGTCAGCAGTTTGCCGGGGAGGCTGGTCGCCGGTCTGCTGGCCCGTCGGGCCGCTGACGGCGGTCCGATAAGCATCCTGTCCTGCGACAACCTGCCTGAGAACGGTGCAGTGACGCTGACGGTCGTCACTGATCTTGCTGGCGCAGTCGACCCCACCCTGCTGGGATGGATGGAGGAACACGTCGATTTCGCGACCTCGATGGTGGATCGCATCACGCCCGTCACGACAGCTGAGGACCGCAGCCTGGTGGCGCGTGCCCAAGGCTACGAAGACGCATCGCCGGTGCCGACTGAGCCGTTCGCCGAGTGGGTGATCTCGGGCCGGTTCCCTGCCGGTAGACCCGCCTGGGAGGACGCCGGCGCCCGGCTGGTGGAGGACATCACCCCCTACGAGCAGCGCAAGCTCTGGCTCCTGAATGCGTCCCACTCGCTGCTCGCGTACGCCGGCAGCATCCGCGGCCACGCCACGATTGATGAGGCAATTGCCGACCCGCAGTGTCGATCATGGGTCGAGGCGCTGTGGGACGAGTCCTGTCGTCACCTCACCCTGCCAGCGGACACGCTTGCTGACTATCGGGCGGCGCTGCTGCAACGCTTTGCCAATCCCCGGGTACGCGACCAGCTGAGCCGGATCGCCGCCGACGGCTCCGTCAAGCTGCCAGTGCGGATCGTGCCTCCGATGCTTGCCGAACGCGCCGATGGGCGAAAGCCAGTCGGTTGCGCCACCGCGATCGCGGCCTGGATCTTGCACCTACGCGGGCACGGCGCCCCAATCAAGGATCCCGGCGCGGATCGCGCTCGCACAGCCGCCGGCGCCGACGACGAGCCGACCGCGGTCGCGGGAGTACTCGCGACTCTCCACAGCGGGCTCGGCGACGACAGCGCGCTGGTTCGCGTGATCATCGAGCAGATGCAGGAACTCACCGAGCAGCAATGATCGTAAAGGGACCGGTTTCATAGTCCCGAGCAGGTGCTTCTGGTGGCTGACCTTACGAGACAGCTCAGGCGCCGACGAGCCGGGGAAGCCCGCGCGCGATCTCCGCATCGACCTCGAAGTATGAGTTCTCGCTCGAGTCGCCCATGACGGCGTCCGCGTATTCCCGGAGCTCGTCGATCGAGTGGCTCTCCCATAGGCAGAACACGGCGTGTCTGTCTCGGCTGGGGTAGAACTGCAGGACGCGCGTGCCCTGTGGCGCGCCGTTGCCGTCGAGCAGGTTCTGACCCCGCGCAAACGCCGTCTGCGGGTTCGTGATGCGGTGCTGTAGGACGATGAACATGATGCCCCCTAGGGATCGGGTTTGTCTTCGCCCTGACGGTAGGACTGGGGCCCGCGCGGCCGCATCGGATGCTTTGACCAACTTCAGCGGGCGCAGCCGCGTGGTCATTTCACGCCGTTATAGGAGCTCTTGCTCGACCGCGAACACACTCGCCGCCGCGCGAGAGGAGACGCCGAGCTTGGCGAAGATGTTCTGGAGATGTCGCGCGACCGTGCGATCGCTGATGACGAGTGCGCCCGCGATCTCGCGGTTGCTCTTGCCGGCCGCCACCAGGCGGAGCACGTCCACCTCTCGCACAGTGAGACCATGTCCATCGCCGCGAATGCGCCCCGCAAGCGCGTCGACGCGAGCGACGTCCGGCCGCGCACCGAGCGAAACGAAAGCGTCGCGCGCGGCGGCGAGCTCAAGAACGGCAGTCTCCGCATCGCCGAGCGCACGGCAGGCCTGGTACAGCAGCACGCGGGTTTGCGCCGCCTCATACGGCGCCTCGAGCTCTTGCCACGAGTGCAATGCGCGCCGCAGTGCAAGGAGCCCGCGCTGAGCGTCGCCCTCCACTATTGCCACGGCGCCGGCGGCTTGCGCAGCCATTGCTACCAGCACTTCGCTCGGATGGTCCCGAGCGAGCTCATCGAGCTCCCCCGCTGCCGCGCGCCCCAGCTCGAGGCCGCCGATGCCCAGCTCGATCTCCACCTGCACCGAAAGGAGAGGCGCGCGTCGAGTCCATCCATCCGCTTCAGAAAGAGCCCGCCGGACCGCGGCCGCCGCGGCGATTTTCTTCCCCTGCAGCAGGCCGAGCAGCGCCAGGCCTGGCTGCGGCTCGCGCCCACGCCGGATCGCATCCTCGTACGATTTCTTGGCCGCTGCTACCTCTCCGACCAATCGATGCAACTCCCCTTCGCGATAGGCGGCCTCGCCCAGCGCCCTTCGGTTGAGAACCCCTTGCCCGAAGCGCTCAGCAGCGCGATGTGCTTCGTCAAGCGCAGCTGGCCATGCTCCGGCGAGCGTCAGCAGCTCCGCTCGATGGACGAGACAGACGCCCTGATGAGCAAGCATCTCCGGCTGCAACGCACACCACTCCGTTAACGCAGACGTCCACTCTTGTGCCGCACGTAACTCGTAGAGATCGCGGCAGAAAGCGATCGTGTTGCAGTAGACGATGCCCGCCACCATCGGCGAAAGCTCGCCCGCAGACACCGCGACCATCGTCTCGTCCACGAGTCGTAGCCCCTCGTCGCGCCGTCCTTGCCGCAGAAGCGCGCTTGCCTGCTCCATCAAGGCGATCGTCAGCAGATCGGGATCCTTGAATCGCTCTGCAATCTCCGCGATCTCATTCGCGACGGCGTACGCGGCGGTGTAGTCGTGGCGGGACGAGTGTTCGAACACTACGGGGATTGCGAGGTACCCGCGAGCAACGCAGTCGCCGGCTCGCTCGAGTAGCCGCTGTCCGCGTGCGAACCAGCCTCTCGCTGGTGCCGGCTCGCCACGGAAGAGATAGCCGTGGCCGATCCACCAGGTGCAGCGCGCTGCCGAGGCGACGTCGCCGCTGTCGATGTAGTCGTGGAACGCGCGCTCGAGAAAGTGTGCGTACTCCACGTCACGGCCGAGCATGTACGCCGCCCGAGCCAGCAGCTCGACGTCTCGCGCCAAAAGGGGCTGCTCCTGATCGGAGCGCGTCAGCGACTCGTACGCCTGGCTCCAGGCGTTCTCCGCGTAGGCCTGACGGCCTCGCGACAGCTCTGACGCCGCCACAACGCCCATTGTGGCGCTGCACGGCGTCGATCGCGCTGGAGTTTGGCCAGCTCCCTCAAGCGTGAGTAGCGGGGACGATCATCACAGGGCGACCGGTCTCCCGGTTCGTGCCGACTCGTACACACCGGTGATGACTCCAATCGAGCGACGATTGGTCTCCAGATCGACCCGAACCTGCTCCGTGCCCGCCAGCGCAGCCAGAAAGTTCTCGTATTGGCGTCGATGGGCGTCGATTGCCAATTGACCGGGGTTGCTGCCGGCGGTCTGCTCGGCAACACCCGAGGCCTCGGGATAGTCGGCGATCTGGTTGATCGCCGAGCCCGGCTGGCCGTAGGCCCGCTCCTCAGCGTTGCTCTCACTCGGGGTCCGGTGGATGAAGGTCAGCTTGTCGTTGTCGATAACGACCGAGCCCTTGTCGCCGTGCACCTGCAGCCTGGCGCTGAGCCCGGGGTAGGCAGCAGTGGTGGCATGCAGCACACCGAGAGCGCCGTTCTCGAAGCGGACCACACCGACAGCGACGTCTTCGACCTCGATCCGTTCGTGGGCGAGGGTTCCGGTGTAGGCGTAGACCTCGACAGGGCGGCCCATCGTGGCCACGAGCAGGTCGACGGTGTGCACTCCCTGATTCATCAGCGCTCCCCCGCCGTCGAGCTCCCAGGTGCCACGCCAGTCGCCGGAGTCGTAGTACGTCTGCCCGCGCCACCAGTCGATCGAGGCGATGCCGCTGGTCAGCCGGCCCAGCTCACCATTGTCGATCGCCGCCACCGCGACCTCGGTCGCCGGATCGAACCGGTGCTGAGAGATGACCGCGACCTGAGTGCCAGCGCGGCGCTGAGCGGCGATGATCTCATCGGTTTTTGCCACGGTCGTCTCGGCGGGCTTCTCGATGATTACGTGCTTGCCGGCCTCGAGCGCCTCGATGGCTATCTCGCCGTGCCGGCCGGTCGGAGTGCAGACCGACACCACGTCGATGTCAACGGCCTGCAGCGCATCCGCCAGTGAGGTAAACGCCGTCCCGCCGTGCTCGGCGGCCAGCTTCTCGGCCCGCTCGGGATGGAGGTCGACGACGGCGACCAGCTCGATCTGGTCGGCTAGTTCGCTGATCACGGCCCCGTGGATGGTGCCGATAACGCCGGCACCGACAAGAGCCAGCCGGATCCGCTGGTCCGATTCGACGGCAGTGCTCATGCGTACTGGATCCCTTCGCTGGTGAGAATGTCGGTGAAAGCCTTCCAGGCCCTGGTGAAGAGCTCGGGTCCGGACAGCGCCCCGTACGCGGTGTACTCACCGAGGTGCGGCTCCAGCGAGAAGAAACCGTCGAAACCATCGGCGCGCAGGGCTCGGACGGTCTCCCGCAGCTCACCGTCGCCGGCGCCGGCGACCACGACGGTCCCGTCCGCCAGCAGCGCGTCTTTGATCTGGATGGTGCTGACATGGGGGCGCAGCATGGCGTACCCCTCGGTGAACGGCCGCACTCCAACCTGGACGAAGTTGGCCGGATCCCAAGCGAGCTGCAGCTGGGGTGCCGACACCGTGGTGACGATGTCCAGGCAGCGACGAGGGATGTCGCCATAGATCTCCTTCTCGTTCTCATGCGCCAAGATCACGTCCGCACCAGCGGCCACCTCAGCCAACGCGCTCATGCGGGTGAGCACTTCGTCGCGGCGGCTGTCCGGGTCGGTGCCGTCGGGAATGAAGAAGGAGAAGATTCTGATGTACGGCGCCTCGAGTGCCTTGGCGACCTCGACGGCGTGTCGCATGCGCTCCAGGTGAGGTGGGAACTCATCGTCGATGGAGATCTTGCCGATCGGCGAGCCAATGCTGGAAACCTTGAGATCGTTCGAAGCAAGGGTCTCCCGGAGCGTGTTCAGTTGACTCTCGTCGAGGTCGAGGATGTTGGTTCCCCACGCGCTGCGGACCTCCACGATAGCGCAGGCCCAGGCCGGCAGCGACCTTGCACTGCAGGCTGAAGTCGTCGGAGATCTCGTCAATAAATCCTGAAAGGGTCCACATCTTCCGTCGTACTCCTTCACTCATCCAGATAGGGCTGTACTAGTTCGAGATAGCGCTCCGCCATTGTGTCCACGACCTCGGCCGGTGGCGCCGCCCACAGCTCGGCATTGAAGATCTCCACCTCGACGTCGCCGCGATATCCGGCGCGCGCGACCGAGCGAGTGAAGGTGGGAAAGTCGATGTGGCCGTCGCCCATCATCCCGCGTGCCAGCAGGGTGTCCGCCGGCAGCGGGGTGATCCAGTCGCAAATCTGGTAGCTGACAATCCGTCGTCCGGCGCGCTGCAGCTGGTCCGCGACGCCCGGTTCCCACCACACGTGAAACGTGTCGACCACGACCCCGACATCGGCCGCGTCGAAGCGCTCAGCAACGTCCAATGCCTGGGCCAGCGTGGAGATCACCCCCCGATCCGCCGCGTAGATCGGGTT
Source organism: uncultured Actinomycetota bacterium (assembly GCA_963734005.1). Lineage (GTDB taxonomy): Bacteria > Actinomycetota > Actinomycetes > Propionibacteriales > Propionibacteriaceae > Microlunatus. The sequence continues at coordinate 68,895 of CAVTFS010000020.1, read as the reverse complement.
CATCGGCTCGATGCCAAGGTTGACGCCCAGCTCCTGGGCGTAGGGAACCAGCAGCTCGATGGCTCGGGCGGCGCGGTCCCGGGCAGCTCCCAAATCCCGATCACCCGGCGGCAGTCCACCAGCGACGAGCACCAGCGTCGCCGCGTTCAGTGCCGCCGCCTCCTCGATGGCCTCCCGGTTCCTTGCCTCCGCCGCCGCTGCCTCAGTGGGATCCGCGGTCAGTGAAGAACCCGCCACGGCAGAGCGACGAGACGCGCAGCCCCGACTCGGCGACGAGCCGGCAGGCCTCGTCGAGACCGACCTCGGCTAGCTGTTCTCGCCAGATGCCGATCGCACCGAGACCTGCGTCGACGGAGCCCTGGATCGCATCCGGCAGTGACCAGGAGGCTGTTGTCCGCTGGTTCAGCGAAAGCCGGCTCAGCGCCGCCCGATCGGTCACCTGGCCAGGCCGGCGGTCGCGAACAGCTGGCCGAGACGATGAGCCGCGAGGTCAGGGTCGGTCAGCAACTGCGCCTCGTTGGCCAGCTCGAATATCCGGGCCAGGTGGAGGACGGAGCGGGCGGACTGCAGACCGCCCACCATGACGAAACCGTCCTGGTGGCCGTTCAGCCAGGCAAGGAAGGCGATTCCCGTCTTGTAGTAGTAGGTGGGCGCTGCAAAGACATGGCGGGAGAGCGGCAGCGTCGGGGCCATCTCCCGGCGATATCGGTCGATGTCGCCTGCATCCAGAGCGGTCAGGGCCGCCGATGCGGCCGGCGCAATCGCGGCGAACGCGCCGAGTAGAGCATCCGAGTGATGCACACCGTCCCCCTCGATGAGCTCCGGATAGTTGTAGTCATCGCCGGTGTAGAGCCGGACACCAGCGGGAAGAGCGGCACGCAGCTCCTGCTCATGATCAGCGGAGAGCAGCGAGACCTTCACCCCGTCGACCTTGGCGCTGTGCTCGTTGATCAAATCGAGGAACGTGCGGGTCGCGGTCGCTATGTCGGTCGATCCCCAATACCCGCTGAGCTGCGGGTCGAACATTTCGCCCAGCCAGTGCAAGATGACTGGTCGGGTCGCCGCAGCCAGCAAGCTCGAGTAGACCTGAAGGTAGTCGTCGGCGCTACGAGCGACGGCCGCCAGCTGGCGCGATGCCATCACGATCACCTGCGAGCCGGCCGTCTCCACGAACGCCACCTGCTCGAGATAGGCCCGAGTGACCTCGTCAAGGCTTCCGGCTGGAGCGAGAAGCTGATCAGTTCCGGCACCAGAGGCGATCCGCGCCCCGTGCTCGCGGGCGAGGGCTGAGCTGCGAGTGATCAACTCTTGGGTGGCCGGCCAGTCCAATCCCATGTTGCGCTGAGCGGTGTCCATGGCCTCAGCGACCCCGAGCCCGTAGCGGAACAGATGACGGCGGAAGGCGAGAGTGGCCTCCCAGTCAATGACGGCTGGTGCACCTGGGACGTTCTCGCCGCGCGGATCGGCGACGACATGGGCCGCGGCGAAGACGATCCGGCTCTCGAATGGCTGCGGATGATCCGCCCACGCCCGTGGTTCGGCGAGCTCGATCTCGCGCCAGTCGCCGCCGGCTTCCGGAAGGGCAACCGTCGCGGTGATAGTCGTCATGACGCGAACCACTCGATGGCGACCCGGCGACCCTCGGCAGACGACTTCAGTCCGGCATCGGCCAACTGCAAGCCGCGTACGCCGGCGGGGAGATCGTACGAGTGTGGGCGGCCGGCGTCCACATCGGACAGGAATTGCTCCCATTGGGCCCGGAACCCGTTGGTGAATTCGGCGTTGTCTGGTATCTGCTCCCACTGACTGCGGAAGTCCTCGGTTGTCGGCAGGTCCGGGTTCCACACCGGCATCGGCGTACGAACCCGCGGTTGGATGCGACAGCCGAACAGGCCGGCCACTGCCGAGCCGTGCGTTCCGTCCACCTGGAACTCGACCAGCTCACCGCGGTCCACACGAACGGCCCACGATGAGTTGATTTGCGCGATGACGTCGTCTTCGAGTTCAAAGATCGCGTACGCGGCGTCGTCGGCGGTCGCGTTGTACTTGCGGCCCTGTTCGTCCCAGCGCTCCGGGATGTGCGTCACTGCCTTTGCGCTCACCGCCTGCACCCTGCCGAACAGGTTCTCCAGCACGTAGTTCCAGTGCGGAAACATATCCAGCACCATGCCGCCGCCATCCTCGGCCCGGTAGTTCCAGCTCGGTCGCTGAGCAGGTAGCAAATCACCCTCAAAAACCCAGTACCCGAACTCTCCACGCACCGAGAGGATGCGGCCGAAGAACCCGGAGTCGATCAGCCTCTTCAGCTTGAGCAGACCGGGCAGGTAAAGCTTGTCGTGGACCACGCCGTTGATCGCGCCAGCATCTCGGGCCGCGGTGACCAGCTCAATACCTTCCTCGACCGACTCTGCGATCGGCTTCTCCGTATAGATGTGCTTGCCGGCGCCGATGGCCTTCAAGATCGACTTCTTCCGCTCTGAGGTAACTTGGGCGTCGAAGTAGACGGCGGCCGATTCGTCGCCCAGGGCTTCGTCGAGATTGGTAGTGAAGTCGGTCACGCCGTGCTGGACAGCGAGTGCGGCCAGCTTCTCCGCGTTGCGGCCGACCAAGATCGGCTCGACCGTGATCCGCTCACCATTGGGAAGCCCGACGCCGCCGTCGTCCCGGATCGCGAGCACCGACCGGACCAGATGCTGGCGATAACCCATTCGGCCGGTTACCCCATTCATGATCACTCGGATAGTGCGCTGTGCCACGTTGTCTCCTCGGTCGTCATTTCACCGGATTACGAAAGCGCTTTCGCAATCGCTTTACTTACTATACGATCGGCAGTGGAAGAAGCACAACCTGAAGGAGTCCGCGGTGTCCCCTTCGTCAGGGCCCGTGCTGCTGAGTGACGTGGCGGCAGCCGCCGGTGTCTCGCTGGCTACCGCTTCGCGGGCGCTCAATGGCCAGGCCGGAGTCGGCGCACCGCTTGCCGAGAAGGTTCGCGAGGTGGCACGTGAATCTCGGCTACGTTGCCAATGTCCACGCACGGCAGTTGGCCGGCGGGACCACCTCGGTGATCGGGCTGATTGTGCATGAGATCGACGATCCCTTTTTTACCGAGATTGCGGGTGGCATCGTACGTTCGGCTCTCGCGGAGAACCTCATGGTTCAGGTCTCACACTCGGGCCGAGACCCAGAGCAGGAGCTGAGGGAGATCACCACTCTTGTGGTTCAAGACGTTGACGGCATCATCATCGCCGGATCTGGGTACGTCGATCCCGCCAAAGAGGCCCGCGCAAAGGAGGTGCTGCGGGCATATCAGCAGCGGGGCGGTCGAGTGGCCGTGATTGGACGCCACCATCTGGGCGTGGACGCCGTGCTCCCCGACAACGTGGCGATAGGCGCTCTAGCGGCCGACCATCTCGTCAAACTCGGACATCAAAACGTTCTGGTCGCCTCAGGCTCGGAGCAGTTGACCACGATCGCCGACCGCCTGTCCGGCATTTGTTCGGCTGTTCGAGAAGGCCGGCGTACAACCAACCGTGTGGCACGACGCATTCGATCTCGCTGGCGGTGCCCGCATCGCTAGCCGGATCGGTGACCTCGCCACACGCCCCAGCGCCATACTCGCGATCAGCGATCTGATGGCAATCGGCGTACTGCAGGAGCTGCGACGCCAGGGAATACGGGTCCCGGACGACATCTCCGTGGTTGGAATCGATGACATCGCAGTGGCCCAATCACTCGCACCGGCCTTGACCACCGTCGCCGTACCTCTGACTGAGATGGGCGAGATCGCCTTCGGCATGCTGCGGAAGCCTGCCGCAGTCAGGCCCCGTCGGCGTATCGTCCCTGCTCATTTGGTGGTTCGCGAGTCGACAGCCGGGGTAACGCAAAACTGATAGTTTCTGCAGCAAGCGGTGCCGAAACTCACAGGTTTCATTCTCGACACAAATATTGACACCCATTGAGAAAACGCTTACGCTCAGTCACGAAAACGCTTTCGTGCACCAGTGAAAGGGAGAATCGATGGCTCTGAACCGAAGGCAGTTCTTGATCGGCGCCGGCGGACTGGCCGCTGCGGCCACCACGATGGGGTTGGGGGCCTGCGCCCCCGGTTCTCAGGGTGGTGGTTCTCAGGGTGGCGGCGGTGAGGGCGGCGCCACCGAGCTGGCTCTAGCTTGGTGGGGCAACCCGACGCGCAACAAGAACACCGAAGCGATGATCGCTGCGTACATGGCGGCCAACCCCAATGTGAAGATCTCGGGTCAGCCGGGTGAGTTCGCCAGCTACTGGGACAAGTTGGCCACCCAGACGGCCGGCGGCCAGGCCCCCGACATCATTCAGATGGACATGAACTACATCTCCGAGTACGGCACTCGCGGCGCTCTGCTGGATCTGGGCAGCGTTGACACGTCCAAGTTCGTTGAGGGCACCGTCGATTCGGGCAAGATCAACGACAAGCTGGTCGGCGTCAATGCCGGCATCAACAGCGCGATCATCCTTGCCAACCCCCAGCTCTTCGAGAAGGCCAAGATGGACCTGCCCGACGACAAAACCTGGACCTGGGACCAGATGATTGAGGTTGGTGCGGAGGTTGCCTCCAAAGCGGGAGTGCCCTTCGGCGTGGCGCAGCTGCTGAACTCAGATGCAATGTTCGGCACGTTCGTGCGCCAGAACGGCAAGGAACTCTTCACGCCGGACGGGCTTGGGTTTGACGTAGCCGAAGCTCAAGCCTGGTACGACCTCCTGCTCAAGGGCGTGAAAGCCAAGGCCTTTGGAACGCCCGAGCAGATGACCGAGGAGCTTGCCAAGCCGCTGGACCAGAGTTCGATCGCGGTCGGGACAGCTGCCATGTATGGCTCGAACTCCAATCAGCTGCAAGCGATGAGCGAGGCGGCCGGGGAACCGAGGACGATGCTGCGGGGCCCGAGCCTGGCAGGCAAGGCAACCGAACGCAAAACCTGGTACAAGGCGAGCATGCTGTGGTCGGCGTCGGCCAAGACCAAGAATCCAGAAGCGGCAATCGCCTGGATCAACTGGTTTGCGAACGACCCGGCTGCCGCAGACATTGATCTGGCTGAGCGGGGCATCCCGCCGAACGCCGAGATACTGGCCGAGGTCACGCCCAAGCTCTCCCCTGAGCAACAGGTCGTCGCGAAATACATCGAGGACATCAAGACCGAGGTGGGCCCACCCCGATCGCCCCGCCCCCCGGCGGCGGCACGATAGCCGAACTCTTGTCCCGTCACGGGACTGATGTCGTCTTCGGGCGGACGAGCTCAGCTGAGGGCGCGCAGAAGTTCGTGGACGAGCTTAAGTCGAACCTCCAGGTCTGAGCCATGAGCGCCATCTCGGAGCTTTCGACCATCCATCGCGTCAAGGCCAAGACGCCGGAGGAGAAGCGGCTGGCGGCCAAGGAGGCAGGCCGGGACAACAAGGCGGGATATCTGTTCCTGCTGCCCTGGTTGATCGGACTCGTGGTGATCGTGGCCGGGCCGATGTTCGCCTCGTTGTACCTGTCGTTCACCAACTACAGCCTGATCCAGGCGCCGGAGTGGGTCGGGCTGGATAACTACGTCCGGATGCTCGACGACCCGCGTCTGCACAAGTCGCTCTCGGTCACGTTCATCTATGTGATCGTCGGCGTTCCGGCGCAACTGATTGTGGCCTTGGGCATCGCAATGCTGCTGAACGAGGGGATGAGGGGGCTGGCCTTCTATCGGTCGATCTTCTACCTGCCGTCGATGCTGGGCGCCTCGGTTGCCATTGCTGTGCTGTGGCGGCAGATGTTTGAGGTGGACGGCCTGGTGAACCAACTACTGAGGCAGTTCGGTATCCCAGCCACCACTAGCTGGATCGCCGATCCGCAATACGCGTTGTGGACCATCATCTTGTTGCATGTCTGGACGTTCGGCTCACCAATGGTGATCTTCTTGGCCGGTCTGCGGCAGATCCCCGGAATGTATTACGAGGCGGCGTCGGTCGACGGCGCAAGCAAATGGGCCCAATTCAGGAAAATCACCCTGCCGCTGCTGTCTCCGATCATCTTCTTCAACCTGGTGCTGCAGATCATCAACGCGTTCCAGACATTCACGCAGGCCTACGTGGTTTCGAACGGGACCGGCGGTCCTGCGGACTCGACATTGTTCTACACGCTGTATCTGTACCAGCGCGGGTTCGTCCAGTTCCAGATGGGCTATGCCGCCGCGATGGCCTGGCTGCTGGTGGTGATCATCGCGGCTTTCACCGCGATCAACTTCTACTTCTCCAAGCGTTGGGTGTTCTACGGTGACTGATCTTCAAATCCAGGGGGAAATCGCCCCCGTTGACGCGCGACTGACCGGGCCGGCTCCCCAAGAGGCGATCCATCACCGCCCCACGTGGCGGGACCGGACACGGTCGGTGATCAAGCACATACTGCTGATCGCCGCCAGCGTGATCATGATCTATCCGCTGCTCTGGCTGATTGCCAGTTCGCTCCGGCCGACCGAGGTCATTTTCCGTACCCCAGGCCTCTGGCTGAACGACCTGTACGTGGAGAACTACACCCAGGGTTGGTATTCGCTGTCCTATCCCTTCGGCCAATACATCATCAATTCCGCCATCGTGGTGATCGGGTCCATCGCCGGCAACCTGTTGGCCTGCACACTGGCCGCGTACGCGTTCGCCCGGCTGCAGTTCCGGCTGAGGGGGCTGTGGTTCGCCATCATGCTGCTGACGCTCATGCTGCCCTTCCACGTGCTCGTGGTGCCGCAGTACATCATCTTCAACGCGCTGGGCTGGGTGAACACGTTCGTTCCACTGATCTTGCCCAAGTTCCTGGCGGTCGATGCATTCTTCGTGTTCTTGATGGTCCAGTTCATCCGAGGCATTCCCAGGGAGCTGGACGAGGCGGCCACGATCGACGGTTGCGGCCACTGGCAGATCTTCAGCAGGGTGATGCTGCCGCTGATGGGCCCAGCGATCGCCACGACGGCGATCTTCACCTTCATCTGGACCTGGAGCGATTTCTTCACTCCGCTGATCTACCTGACCGATCCGATCGCCTACACGGTTCCCGTGGCGCTGCGCTCGTTCCTGGACGCGACGGCTGGGAGCAACTGGGGTGCGATGTTCGCCATGTCGGTCGTGACCTTGATCCCGCTCTTCCTGGTGTTCTTGTTCGGCCAGCGGTTCCTGGTCAAGGGCATCGCCACCACCGGCGGCAAGTGACCTAACGTGCGGGGACCTCGCTGAGCGGGGTCCCCGCATTCTTCAATTCGCGAAAGGTACCCCTGTGACCTCCAAACGACGCTATGTGGTGGTCGGAACCGGCCACCGCGTCCAGATGTACCTCGATGCCATGGCCGGCGACCACCGTGACGATCGCGGAGCTGGTCGGGCTCGATTGAGCCGAATCCGGGCCGGTTGGCGGTTCATCTGAGCATGGCTGTCCGAAGCGGGACTCGACGTCGACGGGGTCTTCACCGGCCATCCCGACGAGCTCGAGCGGATCCTCAGCGAGACCAGAGCCGACCGGGTGATCATCACCTCACCCGACTACACCCACGCCGAACTGATCGTGCGGGCACTGGATGCCGGTGTCGACGTGGTGGTCGAGAAGCCGTTGACGATCAATCCGGAGAGCACCCGGCAGATCGCCGAGGCCGTCGAACGTCCGGTCGGCAGGTCGTGGTGACGCACAACTATCGCTATTCGCCACGGAACTCGGCACTGAAGGAAGTGATCAAGAGCGGCGCTATCGGCACTCCGCTGTCGGTCACGTTCGAATGGGTGCTCGACACCGCGCACGGTGCCGACTACTTCCGCCGTTGGCACCGGGACAAGGCCAACTCGGGTGGCCTGCTCATTCACAAGGCATCGCATCACTTCGATCTTGTGAACTGGTGGCTCAGCGACTCTCCCGAGCAGGTGTACGCCCGCGGCGGGGTGCGGTTCTACGGAGCGGAGAACGCTGAAGCACGCGGTATGGCACCCCACTCCGAGAGGGGCACCCACGACGGCGCTCACAACCCCTGGGAGCTTGACCTGCGTCGCGACCCTCGGCTGCAGGCGCTCTATCTGGACAACGAGTCTTTCGACGGCTACCGCCGTGACCAGGATGTCTTCGGACCGGGCGTGACCACCGAAGACAACCTGGCGGTGATCGTCGACTACGCGCGGGCCGCAACGCTCAGCTACGCGCTCAATGCGCATTCGCCTTGGGAGGGCTATCGGGTCGCCGTCAATGGCGATGAAGGACGGGCCGAGCTGGAGGTAGTGGAACGGGCGGCCGTGCTGACCGACGCGGACGGCAAGGCAGTGATCGACCCGAGCGCCGTCCCGTCGTCCTCGTCGCGGACCGGCGGCGAGCGGCTGACCCTGCAGCGCCACTGGGAGGCGGCCCAGGACGTCAAGATCGAAGAAGGCGCGGGAGCTCATGGCGGAGGCGACGCGCTGCTGCTCGCCGACATCTTCCGCGGCCCGGGAGACGACTGGTTGGAACGACCAGCGGACTGGTTGGACGGGATCCGAGCGATCGCTGTAGGAATGGCAGGCAATGAGTCATTGCGCACCGGCCTGCCGGTCAAGATCGCCGATCTTGGACTTGGTGTCGATTTGTCCCGCTGAATGTTAGGAATCATCGATGTCCACTCTTCAGCTCGACCCTGACCGGGCTCTCCCGTTTCCGGCAGAGCAGCGGAGCATTGCCAGGGAAATCTATGGCGAGACGAAGGACCTGCCTCTTATCTGCATGCACGGGCACGTGGAACCGGAGGTGTTCGCCGATGACATCCCGTTCGCCGACCCTGCACAGCTCTTGATCGTTCCCGATCACTATGTGTTCCGCATGCTGGCCTCCCAGGGCATCGAGCCCGCTCGCCTCGGGGTGCCGCGGCTCGATGGGGGTCCGGTCGAGACCGACTCTCGGAAGATCTGGCGTACGTTCTGCGAGAACTGGAAGCTCTTCCGCGGCACGCCCTCGCGCTACTGGCTGGAACACGAGCTCGTCGAGGTCTTCGGAGTCGATCTAGTCCCCGAGCGCCGAGACGGCCGACGCCATCTATGACCAGATCGCCGCTTGCGTGGCCGACCCTGGGTTCCGTCCCCGCGCACTGCTCGACCGCTTCAACATCGAGGTCATCTCCACGACGGACTCGGCTACTTCGGACCTGCAGCACCATGCGAAGCTAGCCGCCGACGGTCTGGGCGAGCGCGTTTTTCCGACCTTCCGGCCCGACGCGGTGGCCTACCTCGATCGACCGACCTGGCGCGCCGACATCGAGGAGCTGGCGAGGCTTTCAGGAATCGACACGACGACGTACGACGGCTTTCTCGATGCACTGCGCTCCCGCCGCGCAGCCTTTGTCGAAGCGGGCGCCCGCGCCACCGATCACGGCCACCTGCTGGCCGACACCACCCCAATGGATGCTGACTGCAGCCCGTGAGCTGTACTCCCGCGTTCTCAGCGGAGCAGAACCGAGCGCGGCCGACGTGGCTGCGTTCGCGGCGAACATGCTCTACCAGATGGCCCAGATGTCCTGCGAGGACGGCCTGGTGATGCAGATTCACCCCGGCGTGCTGCGCGACCACAACAGCGCGATCTGGAGAACGTATGGGTCGGACAAGGGTTACGACATTCCGATTCAGACCGAGTTCACCCGTGCGCTGCGACCGATGCTGGACCGATTCGGCACCGATCCCGCGGTTTCGCGTCATCCTCTTCACCGTCGACGAGACTGTCTACAGCCGGGAGCTAGCCCCGATCGCCGGCACCTATCCTTCGGTTCGACTGGGCGCTCCATGGTGGTTCCTGGACTCTCCTGAGGGCATGCGCCGGTTCCGGGAGTCCGCCACTGAGACGGCCGGGTTCTACAACACCTCCGGCTTTGTGGACGACACGCGGGCGTACGCGTCCATACCCGCTCGCCACGACCTCTTCCGTCGCGTCGATGCCGGCTATCTCGCGCGTTTGGTCCTTGAGCATCGGCTCAGCATGGACGAGGCCGTCGAGACGGCCATCGACCTGGCGTACAACTTGCCCAAGGAGTCCTACCCGCACCCCTAGTGGCACACATTCATCCGGCCTACTGCGCGTACGGCGCGAACGGCGCCAGATGCTTTTCGAAGTGGTCCGCGATGATGCGGTAGTGCTCCTCTTCGTTGTCGTTCCACACCTGGTACATCCGCGTCCCGAACTCGGAAAGGATCGCTCCGTAACCGACGTGCAAGACCTGCCGTGAGTCGATGTCGTCCATCAAGCGAGCAACCTCCTCATCGGTCGGATCGGTGGGGATCTTGGTCGGATCGCACGATAGGTGGTAGCTCTTGCGATTGGCTTCGAAGCTGTCGAGAGCCAGCGCAAGAACCTCTCGCATCAGATCGGGATCGTTGTGTGCGATCACGCGCAGAGCCTCTGCCCAGCTGGTGCCCGCCGTCTTGAGATGCACCACACCCTTGGTTGCCTCAGCAATCAGGGGATACGTGGAGTACTTGTCGGAGCCCGAGTGCAGGGAGAGCTTGTAGGGGCCGAGTGCCCGGGCAAGCTCGGCGTGAATCTCGAAGTCACGCTTCAGCTCATCGATGTCGCCGATGTACTCCACACCCTTCTCGAAGCGGCCGACGAAGCGCGGTGCGAACGAGACGAAGTCCATCCCGAGCCGCTTCAACTCGCTGACCACGACGACGTGCTCGGCCGGCTTGGTCGGATAGTCGGTCTCATCGACGGCGAACTCCACCTCGCAGTCGATGCCCTTCTCCATGAGGCGCCGGTACATTGCCATCGCATGCGCAAGGGATGGGCCGTACTTCGCCATGGCGCGAAGGACCGACTCCTCGTCTAGCACGATCGCCTCGTGGTCAAGATCGATCCGGTGTCCGGTGTACCTCTTCGTGAACGTCGCCAGATCGGACTCCAGACCCGCCCAGTCGAGTGCTTCCACCTTCTGCTGGATCGCCGCTGGGTCGGCGTGCTCCGCCTCGGGGTCGACTTCCGCCTTGGGATCCAGGGTGTAGAACACGAAGCCGGCGGCCACGGTGGCGTCGATGTCGTCGAGCTGCTCCAAATGATCAGCGTCGCCGCCGACTGGCTTCGTCCAGCCGGCCTGGAAGGCACCCCACGTCGCGTCGTCGAGCACGTTGCGCGGGGTCCGCCGGCACCGCCCCATTTCCCGTATCGACTGCTGGGCGAAGACAGGATTGATGGCCGCGCCGACCGCCTTCAGCGCTCGTACATGGCCAGGTGTCGCCAGCCCGAGCCGGTCACCGAAGCCGGCCGAGGTATGCAATCCAAAGCGAGAGGGTGTCAGCCAGGGCAGCGCTGACCGCAGCGCCAGGGCGTTCTCGGGCGTGGTCGGCGCGACGAGACGAATTTCACCATCGCTCCCCTCCGTAGTCCCCGTGAAGTCACGGAACGCGGACTCGTCAGCGGCTACGGCCACGAGCCGTTTGGCGCCGTCGACTGATCGTTCCAGCCAGTAGGTGGCGCCTCCGTAGGAGACCTGCGATTCCGGGTAGGCGCGATCTCCAAGCAGGGCGGCGGCGGCGGGGGCCAGCTCATCGGGTCGGGCGGTCATGCTGTCACCTTCCTCTGGTGTAGCCCTGGCTGCTCCAGGAACCGAGCGGGCTTCTGACCGAAACCTACGTTCACGTTGGTTGCCGTCGGTCTGCATAGGTTGCAACCTGTGCAGACCGACGGCAATCTACGTGAACGTAGGTTACCGACCGCATGCTGGATGTTCGGTCGACGTCGACCCGCGACACTGATTACCGTAGCGTAGGAGAAAACGCTTTCTCAACCCGTGTCGACTGGATTGGGGGTCCTCAGACGACGGAGTCCCTTGGTATCGACGATCTCCGCGCGGGGTTGGCCGACCCGCCGCCAGAGGCGGCGCCTCGAATGCGCTGGTGGTGGTTTGGCCCGTCAGTGACCCGAGCCGAGCTCGAGCGCGAGCTGACCGCGATGGTCGACGCCGGTCTCGGCGGGGTCGAGGTGGCCTACGTCTACCCGTTGGCGACAGCCACCACGGAGTTCGGTTCGGACGCCTTCCTGGCCGACCTGCGCTTCGCAGCCGAGCGGGCACGCGAGCTTGGGCTTCGCTTCGATCTCACGCTCGGCAGTGGCTGGTCCTTCGGCGGGCCGCATATCTCTGCTGAGCTGGCTGCCCGGCAACTGCATTGGGAACGACGCGAGATCGGGCCAGGACCGCTGGAGGTTCCCGGGGTCTCGCCCTGGCCAGGCGACGAGCTGATCGCCGCGTACGTCGGTGCCGGCTCCCTGCAGGAGCAGCCGGAGTCGTACGAGCAGCTGCCCGTCGTCGACGGTCGGATCATCGTCGAGGCCGGGACGGGTCCCCGCGTCGTGCTGCTCGCGTACGCCCGCCTGACCGGGCAGCACGTCAAGCGCGCCGCGGTCGGAGCGGAGGGTCCGGTGCTGGACCACTACTCCGCGCCCGCCACCGAGGCGCACCTGCACGCTGTCGGCGACCCGATGCTGGACGCCGTCCCTGCCGAGCTGGTCGGCTCTGTCTTCTGCGACAGCCTTGAGGTGTATGGCGCCGACTGGACCCCGTCGCTGCCAGCGGAGTTTGCAAGGCGGCGGGGCTACGACGTCATTCCCGTGCTCTACCGACTCACGGTCGAGGGCCCGGATGCGGCGCGGCTCCGCGCCGATTATCACCGCACCCTGGGCGAGCTCTATGAGGAAAACTTCGTCGCCGTGTGCCAGCGCTGGGCGGCCGAGCGGGGCGTGCCGTTCCGGATCCAGAGCTACGGCACGCCGCCCGCCACGATCAGTAGCTACCGGTTTGCCGACCAGTTCGAGGGCGAGGGGTGGGGCTGGCGGGAGATCACCCAGACCCGGTGGGCCTCCTCAGCCGCGCATCTCTACGGCCGCGCCCTTGTCTCGGCCGAGGTCTGGACCTGGGTCCACTCGCCCTCCTTCCGCGCCACCCCGCTCGACCTGAAGGGCGAGGCACACGACCACCTCCTCAACGGCGTTAACCAGCTCGTCGGACACGGCTGGCCCTACTCGCCGACCGATGCGCCCGGGCTGGGCTGGTTCTTCTACGCCGCGGGAGCGCTCGACGACCGCAACCCGTGGTGGCCGGCGATGCCGGAACTCACCAGATACCTGAGCGGGCTGTGCTGGCTGCTACGGCAGGGCGAACCGGTGGCCGACGTCGCGCTCTACGTGCCGAACGAGGACCTGTTCGCAACCATGGGCCGGGCACAGGGCGGCTCGCTGGACACGTGGCGGGAGGCAAATCGGCGAATCCCGAGTGCGATCCCGGCGACGATCCGGACGGCTGGGTTGGACTACGACCTGATCGACGACGACGCGCTTGCGGTGACAGCGCCGGACCGGTATCGGGCAGTGGTTGTGCCAGCTACGACCATGATCGTGAATACGACTGCGGCCTGGCTGAACAGGGTGATCGCAGCCGGTGGCTCGGTGATCTTGATCAACTCGACCGTAGAGGTGCCTGGTGCGGTTGTTGGGGAGACGGAAGGGCTGGGCGATGCGCTGATCGCAGCCGTCGCCCCCGATCTGGGGATTTCGCCGCCAACACCTGACATCGGCTTCGTGCACCGTCGCTGCCGGGATGCCGAAATCTACTTCGTGGCAAATACGGGGCCGACAACCCGCACATTCCGCAGCGTCGCGCGAACAAGCGCAAGGAGCTACGAGGAATGGGATGCAATGTCGGGCCGAGTGCTCCGAGCGGGAGCAGCGGCTGAGGGGATTGAGCTTGCGCTGCACCCGTACGAGGCGACCGTGGTCGTCCTGAGCGACGCGCCCTCCGATTTGCCAGAATCTGAGCACCATATTTCCTGCTCAGATTCTGACAAGTCGGTTCCATTGAGCGGTCCGTGGCGGGTGGCGTACGACAACGAGCCGCCGCAGCCGGTCGACTTGCCGCACGTCTGGGAGGACGAGCCCGGTCGGCAGCACTACTCGGGAGCGGCGACCTATACGACCAGCATCGATCTGGGCGCCGTCGATGGTCGGGCGTCGATCGACTTCGGCGAGTGCGAGGTTCTCGGCGGCGGCGCTACGGAGCACGGCCTGGTTGGCCCCTCCTACAGGGTGGCGGTGCGTGGTCCGGTGGGGGAGGTTGCCCGGGTCAGGGTGAACGGCATCGACTGCGGCCTGGCCTGGGCTCCGCCGTACCGCGTGGAGATTGCCGACGCGCTGCGCATCGGCACCAACGAGATCGAGATCATCGTCTACAACACGGCAGCGAACGCACTCGCCGGGGACGAGCACATCACACGGCTAGCGGCCGAGAGCGAGGCCCGCTACGGGCGCCGGTTCCAGATGCAGGACTTGGACCGCGCCATGGAGTCAGTGCGGTCCGGTCTGCTACGCGTACCGACGATCGTGTTGAGCGCCTTCCCGACCGCAGAACAGGATCTTCAGGATGCAGGTCCGGCTGAACCGGGAGTCGAGACTTGGAGAGTGCATTGACGACAGCAGCCGTGATCGGATGCGGAGACGTCTCGATCGTCCACCTGGAAGCGATCGAGGCCGTCGCAGAAAGCCAGCTCATCGCTGTGTGCGACACCGACCCGGTCACGGCTGCTGCCGTCGCCCGAGATCGGGCGGTCGTGTCGTTCACCGATCACCGCCAGATGCTCCAGACGTTACGGCCCGACGTGGTCCACATCTGCACCCCCCACGACCAGCACGCCCAGGTGGCGATCGATTGCCTCGAGGCCGGCGTCAACGTCATCGTTGAGAAGCCCCTTGCGCATAACGCATCCGAAGCCGAACGGATCATCGACGCCGCCGACCGGCATCGAGGAGTCAAGATCGGGGTCTGCCTGCAGAACAGGTACAACGCGACCACACAGGCGGCTCGAGCCCTGTTGGCGTCGAAGGAGCTGGGAGCCGTCGTCGGCGGCTCGGCAACCGTCATGTGGCACCGCACACCTGACTACTACCGGACCAAATCGTGGCGGGGGCAGGTGCGCCGCAGTGGGGGCGGCGTACTGATCAACCAGGCGATACACACACTTGACCTCTTGCAATGGCTGGTCGGCGACGTCGCCCTCGTCCGGGGGCGGGCCGACCGCTATGGCTTCGACGACGATCTTCTCGACGTCGAAGACACTGCCCACATCGTTCTCGACCACCAATCGGGTGCACGAAGCGTGCTCTTCGCCACCGTCGCCAACGTCATCGACTCACCGGTGACATTGGAGATAGTCACCGAGCACGCGGTGCTGTTGATCCGAGGCGACCTCACCGTCACCTACGCCGACGGCCGCGTCGAGGTCGTCGCGGAACGTCGGGCCCGATCTAAGGGGCGCGGCTACTGGGGTGTCTCTCATGAGCTGCTGGTCGCGGACTTCTATCGGCACCTCGATGACCCGGAGCCCTTCTGGATCAGCCCGCTTGAGGCGGCGAAGTCCTTGAAGATCATTGAGCAGATATACGCGTTGAGCGGCCAGGGCGCCAGCGCTCCGGAGTAGCGTGCAACGGCTTGGAAGGTCACATGGCTTCGGCCAGGAAGGCCCACGCCTGGTCCTGCATGGCAGCGTCAAAGGTGTGGCCGCCGGAGGTGAACGACCCGCGGTAACGCATTGTGCCCGCATGTAGGAGGAGCAGGTGATCATGAGCCTGCTCCATCCCCGTACGAGGAAAGAGCTCGTCATCGGTGCGGTATTGGACCAGGAATCGAGCCCGCCCAATCGCCGTCAAGTCAGGCCAGTCCATCAGTGACCACAGGCCGGGTATGTGGAGCAGCCACGAGTGCGTATCCAGCTCTGCCGGCACCAGCGATGCGAAGGTTGCCATCATGCAGCTCACCACGCACGCCGCAACCCGATGATCCAAAGCCGCAAGCAGCAGGCTGCGGCCACCCCCGCCGGAGAAACCGAACGTTCCGAGGCGCTCAGGATCGATTCCATCCGCAGCGGCAAGTACCTCGAACGCCATCAGGTCGTCGGTGAGTACCGCGCCGGCGAAGGTCTGGCCCAGTGCTCCCGCGGCCTTGGCCAACGTCTCCTCATGTAGCGCCGACGCGAAATCAAACCGCTCGTCCTCGGATGGCCGGACATTCTCCTGCTGCCACAAGGCGTCCTGCGACGCGATGAGAGCGGCGAGCCGAGGTGTCGGACGTGACAGATCAAACCGTCGGCTCCCCCAGGAAAAGGTGTCGTGCACGAGCACGGCGTAACCCTGACGAGCCAGTTCGTTGGCGGGCGCCCGCCCCGAGTAATACTCCTCTCGAAGCCGGACGGCCCGCGGGTGAGAGTCGGAACCGAGATCGACCAGTTGGTCGGCGCCCACGGACCGTATGCCGCCGTGACAGTGCATCCCAAGTACGCCGGGCAGGCTGTGACGTACGCCTGCCGGGCGCAACAGCCACGCCATCGTCTCGGGACCATAGCCCACCGACCACCGAAGCCGACGGATCAGGACTCCATCCAGGCGCCGACTACCGTCATCACGCACTGTTGGGTGGCCGTCCAGTCGTCGCAGGCCGAGCACCCGACCCAACGCCGTGCCCGCCGAGTCTGCTCCGACATAGGGCTCGGCCCGTCGTACGGCCGGCGGCCAGTCTTCATAGCCGGCAATCGGGTTTGCGCGCGGCGCGGGCCGCAGCGGGGACGCAGCGGTCAGCGGACAGCCTCGCCTGCCCGGACCGGCCCAGTGCTGCCTCGCTTCTCGATCCGGGGTCGGAAGAAGATCGCGTGGCCCGGTGCGCGCTCGTTCAGCAGGTTCCACATCCGATGCCAGGCCTGCTCCCCGAGCTCAGTGACAGGAACCGATGCGGTCGTCAAGGGCGGTGTCATATAGCGGGCAAACGGGATGTCGTCGAATCCCACCACCGAAACATGGCCCGGCACACTGACGCCACGCTCGCTCAGAGCACTCATCAAACCCATGGCGACCAGATCGTTGAAGGCCAAGATGCCGGTTGCCGAGGAGGCCAGAACGCGCTCCGCGGCCTCATAGCCCTCGGCGAAGTTGACTCCGCACGGCAGCACCTCGATTGCTGCGTCCGGACGATGGTCCAGAAAGTCGCGCACCGCCTCGAGCCGGCGAGCGTTCGATGCGCTCTGCGGGGCGCCAGCCAGGTACGCCAACGACCGGTGACCGTAGCCGTAGAGCAGATCGAGCAACTCGCTCAGCCCTGTCCGGTAGTCAGCCGCGACCACGGGCGTCCCGGACGATCCAGCCTCGCGGTTTACCAGGACAACCGGCTTCAGTTCCGTGAGCAAGGCGTGCAGATCCGCCTCGGCCATGCGTGGCGCGCACAGCACGATGCCATCGCACCGCCTTCGCGTCTCGACCGCGAGGATTCGCTCCTCCGCGACCGACTCCGCGGAGTCGGCGATCAAAATGTGATAGCCGTCGCGCGCCGCTGCGCGGCTCAGACCGCGCAACACACCGTGGAAGGTCGGGTTCGACAGGTCAGGCACAACCACAGCGACGGTGTTCGTCTTGCCGAGAACCAGGCTGCGGGCGAGCGGGCTGGCTGAGTAGTTGAGCTCCTCAGCGGCCGCGCGGACTTTCTCCGCCAGCGCCTCATCGACCGACGGGTTACCGTTCATCACCCTTGAGACCGTTGCCAGCGAGACACCTGCTCGGGCGGCAACGTCGGCGATCGTCCGCGGTCGAGTGTGCAGGTGAGGCTGACACGTCGGGTCCGTTCTGTTCGGTTGACACCGGCGGATCCGGGAATGGGGCGCCAGGCGGTTGTTGGTCTCGCCATCCGTTATACCCATCGTGTACGTTGTGTGAAAGCGTTTTCTACTGTTTGCTCGGTGATTGCGTGGAAAGGGGCCGGGACAGGGTATGGACCTTTCCGCTGCAGCGTCGGGCGTCTCAACCTCTCCAGCCCGGCTCATCCTGGTCGGCGTTCGCGGGTTCGGACAGGTCCACGCCGAGCGGATCGCTCGGCTTTCCGATCAGGGCCTGGTCGAGCTCGTCGCGGCCGTCGATCCTGGAGTCGTCCTCGACCCGCCGACCATCTACGGCGTGGACCTGTACGCCGATCTGGCCGAGGCGCTGTCTGCGGTCGGCCCGGTTGACGTCGTGGTAATCGCCGCGCCGCTCGGTGCGCACTTCCGACTGGCCACTATCGCCCTCAATGCGGGCGCGGACGTCTATCTCGAGAAGCCTCCGGTGGCCTCTTTGGACGACTTCCGGTCTCTTCTTCAGGTGCAGCAGGAGACCGGGCGGGCGGTCCAGGTCGGCTTCCAGAGCCTCGGGTCGCGAGCACTCCAGATGCTCACCGAAGACGCCTTGGGTATCGGTGATCTGGTCAGGGTCAGCGCAGTGGGGCCCTGGTCGCGCACGGTCGGCTACTGGACACGTTCCCCGTGGGCCGGCCGCCGGAGCCTGGGCGGCCAGCCGGTCATCGACGGTGTCGTGACCAACGCGCTAGCCCACGCGGTGGTCACCGCGCTCGCCATCGCCGGCTGCCGCCGGCTGGAGGAGGTCGAGTCGGTGGAGACCGATCTTTACCGGGCCAATGCCATCGACAGCGACGACACGTCCGTAGTCCGTATCCGCACCACTCAGGGAATGCAGGTGACCTGCGCCCTCACGCTATGTGCACCCGTCGAGCGTGAGCCGAAGGTACACATTCAAGGAACGCTCGGCCGCGCCACTTTCAGCTACACCGCTGATCGGGTGGAGGTCGAGACAGAGGATAGGAGCCGTACAGAGACCACGACCAGGGTGGACCTGGTCGAGAACCTGCTGGCCCACCGCCGAGATGGAGCGCCGCTGCTCGTGCCGCTGGCAAGTACGGGAGCGTTCATGTGCGTACTGGGGGCTGTCGCTGCAGCTGAGGAACCGGTGCGTATCGACCCCCGCGCCATCAGATGGGAAGGCGAGGCCGAGGGCCGGCGGGCAACCGTCGACAATGTCGAGCACTGGCTGTGGAAGTCCGCATTGAGCGGGCAGACGTTCGCCGAACTCGACGTGCCCTGGGCGCACCGAGAACGAGATAAAGTGCTCGTTCGGGCTCGCCTTTCCGATGCCGAGGTTGCGGTCTACCGCGACGGGGGCGGCACCATACCCACCTCAAGCCCCCGGCCGTATCTCCACCCGGTCCGCACGCGGGCTGGCGTCGTGGTGTCGGCCCACCATCCGGCCGACCACGACTGGCACAACGGTGTCGGCATAGCCATACCCGATGTGAATGGCACGCACTTCTGGGGTGGTGGCACGTACGTCCACGGACAGGGGTACGTCCTGCTCGACAACCATGGCGTGATCGTCGGCGGGCCGCCCCAGCTGGAGGACGAGGCATTCACCCAAGAGCTGAGATGGATCGGCCACGACGGATCGGTCCCGCTGCACGAGCAAAGGTCGATCAGCTGGATGGCCATCGCCAATCAGAGCTGGAGATTGATCTTCGAGTCCAAGCTGCGCGCGGACGCCGGCGCGGTGCTCGGCTCCCCAGGCAGCAAGGGCCGCGTTGGTGGTGGCTACGGCGGCTTCTTCTGGCGGTTCCCGGCTTGCGACAACGTGGAGGTGTTCACTGCTCATGCTCGGGGTGAGGACAAGGTCCACGGCAGCCTGGCGCCATGGGTGGCATGGTCTGGCGACTTCGCAGCTGGCCCGGGCGTCAGCGGACCGGCAACCATCGTCATCGCAGCGCCAGACGCGGCTGCGGCCGGGGAGCCCTGGTTCGTACGAGTGCGACAGCTATCCAGGCCTGGGTTCGGCGCTTGCCTGGGACCGCCCTGCGATCCTTGCTCCCGGCGCCGTGCTCAGCCGGCGTTTCGATGTGGTAATTGCCGATGGTCGACTGACCGAAGCGGAGACAAGCGACCTTGTCGCCGAGGTAATGGCCTCGCGATCGTAAGTGCGACTAGCGGAGTCCGACGGTGATTGTCTCGATTGTCAGCGCCCGCGCCTGGTCGCTGAGCGAGAACCCCAGACCAGGCAGGGCAGGCACGTGCATCCGGCCGTCGGCGATCCGCAGCCGCTCGTTGAATAGCGGCTCCAGCCATTCGAAGTGCTCGACCCAGGCATCGAGCGCGTACGCCGCGGACAGGTGCAGGTGGATTTCCATCGCGAAATGCGGCGCCAGCTTGAGCCCGGCTTCCTCGCCTAACGCCATGATCCGCAGGAACTGGGTGATGCCGCCGACCCGGGCTGCGTCAGGCTGGATGAAGTCCACCGAGCGACGTTCAATGAGCGTGCGATGCTCCGCGGTGCTGGTGAGCATCTCCCCTGTGGCGATCGGGGTATCAAGCTTGTCGGCGAGCATTGCGTGGCCTTCGGCGTCGTAGCAGTCGAGGGGTTCCTCGATCCAGGTCAGCTGAAAGTCTTCGAGCTGCCGGCCGATGCGGAGCGCGGCCACTCGATCCCATTGCTGGTTCGCGTCGACCATCAGGGCCACGTCTTCACTCAACGCCGCGCGGACGGCCTCCACGCGGCTCAGGTCGATCCGCGGGTCCGGCTGTCCGACCTTGATCTTGACTCCACCGATCCCCCGATCGATTGCGGCATTCGCGTTGTCAAGGATTTCCTCGATCGAGGACGACAAGAAGCCGCCGGAGGTGTTGTAGCAGGCCACCGAGTCTCGGTAGGCACCGAGCAGCTTTGCCAACGGAAGTCCGGCCCGCTTCGCCTTGAGGTCCCAGAGCGCGATATCGATTGCGGCGATGGCCTGGGTTGCGAGGCCGCTCCGGCCAACCGAGGCGCCCGCCCAGATCAGTTTCGTCCAGATCCGCTGGATGTCGTTGGGGTCCTCGCCGATCACGTCTTCGGCGATCTCCTTTGCGTGGGCGTACTGACCATAGCCGCCGGCGCGCTTGGAGTAGCTGTAGCCGACGCCCTGATGCCCTTCGCGGGTGCTGATCTCGGCGAACAGGAAGGCGATTTGGGTCATCGGCTTCTGTCGGCCGGTGAGCACTTTGGCATCGCTGATGGGGCGGTCAAGGGGAAGGAATGCCAGCGACAAGGTAAGCGAGGTGATCTTGTCCTGGCTGGCCTCGCCAGCCTGCAAGGCGGCGAAGTGGCGCTCCGTAGCGGCGCTGGATTCGGTGACCGCGGTACCGGCCAGGTTCTCCGAGGTGCTGGTCACGGCTATCTCCTGTGTTGGGACGATCACTCATTCTCTCAATTTGCGAACGGGCGCCCTAGGTGAGGGTCACGAGAAGCCGGTGGATCCTCAGCATGAAACTGTCGGCAGAGTTGACGGCTCCTTGGGTATCTGCGGCCTCGATGGCGGTTGCGAAGTCGAGGTCCTTGACCATGTAGCGTGAGCGACATGCTGCCGGAGCTGTTCGGCAACAAACGCCGCTACCTTGGCCTCGCGATCTCGCGCGAGTTCATTGCCGTGATCGCCGGTGGTCTGGCGGTGGTGCTCGGAGCAATCCTGATCAGGGAGTTCAACGACTCCAGGACCTCTCGATGAACCTGTTCGATCTCTCCGGCCGGGTCGCCTTCATCAGCGGCTCGAGTCGGGGAATCGGGCTGGCCCTCGCCAAGGGCCTGCTCGAGGCAGGCGCGCGGGTTGTGGTCCACGGTCGCGACCGAGACCGTGCAACCTCGGCAGCCGAGACGCTGGCGACGACCACCGGTGGCGAGACATTGGTCAGCACCTTCGACCTCACCGACCAGGGTGAGGTGGACCGGGGCATCGCCGATGTCGAGCGGCTATGGGGCACTCCGGACATCCTTGTCAACAACGCCGGAATCCAACGGAGGGCTCCGTTCCTCGAGTTCGGGCTTGCGGACTGGAACGACCTCCTCGCCACCAACATGTCGGCTGCCTTCCTGCTCTCCCAAAGGGTGGGCCGGGGCATGGTCGACCGCGGCAGCGGCAAGATCATCAACATCGGTTCGGTCCAGAGCCTGCTCGCCCGGCCAGGCATCACGCCGTACAGCGCGACCAAGGGCGGCATCGCCATGTTCACCAAGGGGCTGTGCGCCGACCTGGCACCAGCCGGAATCCAAGCCAACGCCATCGCACCGGGCTACTTCGCCACCGAGCTCACCCAGGCCCTGGTAGAGGACGAATCGTTCACCGAGTGGGTGAAGACGAGAACGCCGGCCGGGCGCTGGGGTGAAGTGGAGGATCTTGTGGGAGCGTTGATCTTTCTCGCCTCACCGGCGTCGGACTTCGTCAACGGGCAGATCCTGTACGTCGACGGCGGCATGACGGCGGTGGTGTGAGGTGACTCCGGCGACCCCGGACGTGCCCGCCGCCTCAGTGGGCATCGTCGTACATGCGGCTCACGACGTCAGAGTCGAACCCGTGCCGCTTCGCCCACCCGCAGCTGACGAGGCCGTCGTTCAGATTCGCTACGGCGGCATCTGTGGATCCGACCTCCACTACTGGACCCATGGAGCCGCGGGCGAGTCGGTGCTGCGCGCGCCGATGCTCCTCGGCCACGAGGTCGTTGGCGTCGTGACACGCGCCGCCGCCGATGGCAGCGGCGTCGCAGGCGGTACCAGGGTCGCCGTCCACCCGGCCAGCCCGGCCGGCGATGGCGTGTCCCGCTATCCGCTGGACCGGCCCAACCTGTCCCCTGCCGGCACCTACCTCGGCAGCGCAGCACGGTTCCCGCACACCGACGGCGCCTTCGTGCAGTACGCGACGCTGCCCGCCCGGATGCTGCGGCGGCTGCCGGACTCCCTCGACCTACGCACCGCCGCCCTTATCGAGCCGGCCTCTGTCGCCTGGCATGCCGCCTCCCGCGCCGGAGACGTCATCGGCAAGACAGCACTCGTCATCGGCGCCGGCCCGATCGGGGCTCTTGCGGTCGCTGTCTTGAAGACCGCCGGGGCCAGCGAGATCGTCGCCGTGGACGTCCATGAGCTGCCCCGGCGCATCGCCGCTCAGCTCGGTGCGGCGCGGACGCTAGCCGCCGACGACGTCGACGGCATCGCCGCCGTGCAAGCAGACATCGTGATCGAGTCCAGCGGCAGCCCACGGGGACTCGCCAGCGCGGTACGCGGCGCCGCCCGTGGCGGGCGCGTCGTCATGGTCGGCCTGCTGCCCACCGGCGAACAGCCGGTACTGGTTTCGCTCGCCATCACGCGAGAACTTGAACTCGTCGGATCCTTCCGATTCAACGACGAAATCGAGGCCGTGATCGAGGCGCTCGCTGACCGCAGCCTCCACGTTGACCCAGTCATCACCCACGAGTTTCCCGCAGCACAGGCACTCGAGGCCCTCGCAGTCGCCGGCGACGCTTCACGGTCCTCGAAGGTCCTCGTCACGTTCTAGCCACCACGATCGGAAGGGTCTGCGCCCAACAGGGTCCGGCGAACCACGCGTTCGGTCGGGCCGACTAAATGTCGCGCCAGATTGCAGACTTGCGGATCTCGAACTCGGCTGCGCTGATCATTCCACTGTCACGTAGGGCGCGGAGTTCGGCCAGAATCTCCAGTGGGTCGCGCTGTGACCGAGGTTCGCCGCGGATCGCCTCTCGGGCGTCATCGGCCAGCATCTCCCCCTGCGTGCCGAGGATCTGGTCGACAGTGAGACTGCCGTCGGTCGTTGTGACGCGGACAGTGCCGGACATTCTGCGGGTCGCGGCCTCGATGGCAAGAACCTCCCGCAGCGGGATGCTGAAGCTTGGCTCAGTGCGGCGGCGCCCGCGGAAGAGAATGCGCTCGCTGGTCAGGACGAGTAGGCCCATCGCCCCGGCGTAACGCGCGTCCATCATCCGCAGCACGGTCTCGGAGTGAGTGAGCGAGGACTGCAACCGGGCCACGTAGACATCGGAGCGCTGATCGGAGGCCATGGCAGCCGCCGCGTCCAATACGTCCGGGCGCAAGTCATACGGGGCCAGGCGTTGGCGGACGCTGGGTCGTAACCACTGGAGGAACCATGACATCGTCGCGCCACTCGTCGTCGGATGATTCTCGATGATGACACTCGACTTCCACGGCACCAAGTCGCCTGCGACTTAGGCGAGGTACGAGCCCTCCTTTATCGAGCCTCTCAAGAGCTACCGCAACAAATTGCGCATTTCATCACATATGATATTTAGTTCATCCATGGGCTCTGTACGCCGCAATTATTTTCCTCGCCTTGCGGTCATTGCTCGGTTTTTGCACCTCACCGAATGAATAATTAGCGGAAAGAAACTTACTTCTTGCCCCGCCAGGCGCGCTCGAACGGCAGGCGCCACGCGTGCGGTGCAATCAGCTGATGAATTGAGTTCGGTCCCCACGAGCCGGGGCCGTACGGCCGTACGGGAGGCGGATCACGGAGCAACGGCTCAGAGCGCTCCCACAGGCTTTCAATGCCTTCGGCGGTGGTGAACAGCGTGTGATCATCACGCATGGCATCCAAGATCAACCGCTCGTACGCCTCGAGGATGTCGCCGACCCGATCCGTCTCAATACTTGAGAACTGCATGCTCAACTTGTCGAGCTTCATGCCTGGCCCGGGTCGCTTGCCGTAGAACGAGAGGGAAACTTTAGCCTCGTCAGCAAGATCGAAAGTAAGATGGTCCGGACCGGACGAGCCGACCCCCGATCCCGCGGGAAACATGCTCTTCGGTGCCTCTTTGAAGGCAATCGAGATGATCCGCAGGCCCTCGGCCATCCGCTTGCCGGTCCGGCAGTAGAACGGTACCCCGGCCCAACGCCAGTTGTCGATACCGCATTTCAAAGCAATGAATGTTTCAGTATCGGAATCTCGTGCAACACCGTCCTCTTCGCGATAGCCGCTGTATTGACCGCGGACAATTTCGTGTGGATTGAGCGGCAACATTGAGCGAAAGACTTTGTTCTTTTCCTCACTAATTGCCCGCGGTTCTAGCGCGGTAGGCGGTTCCATCGCCACAAATGCGAGCACTTGGAAGAGGTGCGTCACGACCATGTCCTTGTACGCGCCGGTCACCTCGTAGAAGTTCGCCCGTCGGTCCAGACCTAAGGTCTCAGGGATGTCGATCTGGACGTGGTCGATGAAGTTCCGGTTCCAGATCGGCTCGAACAGGCCGTTGGCGAACCGGAACGCAAGGATGTTCAGCGCGGCCTCCTTGCCGAGGAAGTGGTCGATCCGGAAGATCTGCCGCTCCTTGAACGTCTCATGCAACTGATCGTTGAGGGTGATAGCACTCTGCAGATCGGTGCCGAAGGGCTTCTCCATGACGACCCTCGAGCGCTCCACGAGCTTTGCTTCGCGGAGAGAGTGGATCACCTTGGGCGCGGCGACCGGCGGCACGCTCAAATAGTGCAAGCGTCCCGGAGCCCCGCCGAGCTTCTCCTCCGCTACCCGAACCAACTTGGACAGGCCCTCAGGGCCAGCCGACTGCGGTACGTAAGTGAGTTTCTCGGCAAATGAGTCCCAGTGCTCGGTGGTCAGCGGGTGGTGGGTGAACTCGGTCACCGCCTCCTTGGCGAAGTTGCGGAACTCCTCCTCGGTAAAGTCCTCGAGTGAGGTTCCGATCACCTGGATGTCCGGCACCAGCGCCGACAGAGCGAGATGCGCCAAGCCAGGAAGAAGTTTGCGACGAGAGAGGTCACCGGTTGCCCCGAAAAGCACGATGACGTGGGGCGGAATGGTTTCCATAGCTCTGCGCGCCTGGGAACCGGCCGCTGGATAGGCGATCGTCTGCACCTCGTGTTCTACTGCCACGCCTCGATGCTCCCACCTGGCGCGTGGCGGCAACAAGATGACACCTGGATTTAATGAGTACATGGGCCACGTCTTGCCGTACGCCGCCAACTGCACATTCCTGTTTACCGAGGTGGAGCTGCTGCAACGGCCGGCGGCGGCTCGGGCCGCGGGCTTCGATGCGATTGAGTTCTGGTGGCCCTGGCCCGATCAGCCGGTCCCGCCCGACGCGGAGGTCGACAGCTTCATCGCAGCCGTACGCGACGCCGGAGTGCGATTGACCGGGCTGAATTTCTTTGCCGGCGACCTTGCGGGCGCTGACTGCGGCGTGCTGTCGATCCCGGCTCGGTCCGCAGAGTTTCGCGACAACATTGCCGTCGCGATGGGCATCGGTGAAGCCCTGGGCGTACCGGCCTTCAATGCGCTGTATGGCAATCGCGTGAGCGATGTGAGCCCAGAGCAGCAGGACGATCTGGCGACCGAGAACCTGACACTGGCGGCCAAGGCGGCGGCAGCCATGGGGGGAACCGTCCTGGTCGAGCCTGTCAGTGGCCCCAAGCCGTATCCGCTGCGGACCGCTCGCGACGTCGTCGCAGTCCTCGACCGGGTGCCCGCCCCGAACATCGGCTTCCTGTGCGACCTGTTTCACCTCGCCAACAATGGCGACGACATCGACGCGGCCTTGGCCGCCTACGCCCACCGCATCGGCCATGTGCAGATCGCCGACCACCCCGGCCGCGGTGAACCCGGCACCGGCACGCTCGACCTTGATCGCTATCTCAGCACTATTGCGGCCAGTGGCTACTCCGGGTACGTCGGCCTCGAGTATGTTCCGACCACGACCACGATTGACAGCCTCCGCTGGCTGCGCCAACTGAAAGTCATCCGATTGTGAGAAGCGGCGCATCACACCTGGCATGGCCTCTTCCGACAGAATCGCAAGCGTGGCTAGCCGTGACCCGTCGACTGTCGTCCTTGGTCGCCCGCTACCGACACAGACTGACCAAATGGTCCACCTCGCAGCTGCGCGTGCCTGTGCATCGCAGGCGCCCGTCTGTACTTGGGCGGATGCGCTACTGGCTGGGCTCGGTGGGTTGGGCCGGACCCTCGATGTCGATACTGCCTTGATCGAGGCGGAACGGCGGGTACCGGTCGGTCATTAACGACACATAAACCAGCAGCCGGTAGCTCCAACGATTGATTCCAAGTGCCAAATCAAAGAGGCCAGGGGGATAACGCGTAGTGAACAGCATGCCGATAGCCGCGATCAGCACAGACGCGCCGATCAGGCTGGGGGTGGAATAGGTAACGGCGCGGCCGTCCTGCATGCTCGTGGCCACGACATAGCCGGAGCCGACAAGCGCACCGACGAGAATGTACTGCGGGAAGGCGAGCAGCCACTTGACCAATGGCAGCCAACGGTTCAGCTGCTGTGGGTAGTCAATATCCAGACGCGCCGGGTAGTCGGCGACATCGGCGAGAGTGAACGGCGGGTATCGGTCGGTAGCCAGCGCCGTGTAGCCGTAAAAGCTCACCCGCCACGACCACCGAATCACCCCGACGTTGAAATCGAACAAGCCCTTCGGATACCTGGTTGTGAACAAGATCGCGAAGAAGGCGATCACGGTGACTATCCAGAACGCAAGCCACAGGAAAACCAGAATGATGTAGTGCGGGATCAGCAGTAACCACTTGACCAGCCACAACCCCCGGCTCGGCTGGTCGAAAAAGCCTCGCACGGAAAGTGGGTAGGCGACCGAAGGCGGGTAGGTGGTGGAGCTCAAGGTGCCCTCCTTGATACGGCGGATACAGCCCTCGCCCTGTCCACTATCGGGGAAGCCTCAACACAGGTCAACGCGACCCGCGCGGGCTGGCGACGGGAAGATCGACGATCGTACTCCGGGACAGCCTCAGCCAGTCTCAGCTCGATTGAAGTCCGTTCCGTGCGAAGTCGAGTGTGTCGCTCAGTTGGCGTGGAGTTTCGTAGGCAATGCCTTCAAGCTGCACGCTGGCATGGAGCTCATCAGGACTGTGACTTTTGGCCAGCTCCCGGGCAATATTCACCAGCGTCGTTGCACTCGCCGAATCAATCAGTGCTCGAAGGTCGCCATCGGTCTTCTGCCGAGGCTCTGCCCAGAGCCTTAGAGCGGCGAGTAATACCGCGCCCCGTTCAACGAAGTAGTTCGTGGAGTCCACAACGAAGTGGCTTGTGGAGCCGGAAGACGGTTGCTCAATGTGCGCCCGAATGTCTTGCTCCGCCTGTTCTCTGAGCTCACTGAAAGTGGCCACGACTCAGCGTCGCATCCAACTGGTCAAGCCGTCACCAGGCCTTCGTCATCAAGTCCCGAGTGATGCTCGCGCAGGCATGACTTTCCACATTCATCGGGTCCGCCCTGTCGGGTGACGGCAGTGCAGCTCGAGCTCGGCAAGGCGATCCACCACTCCGCCACCGACACCGAGAACGTCGACGATCGCTCTCACTCATGACGAAAGTGGATTCGTGGCGGCTGTGGGACTGCTCCACCGTGAGCAATGACCCCCCCAAGGCGGGGCGGTCAGGTATTACGCCCAGCCCTGAGGGAGTGGACTAATTAGCTCGTGGAGTAGCCGTCTTGGTCAAGGCGACTGGCGGGTCAGCCATCGACTGAGCTATGAGCCTGCGATCTTGGCCCGTTCGTCTGCGTAGGCGCGTGCGTCCAACGCGTCGAGCACAGCTAGCTGCGCACTGTAGAAGGCGACAACGGCGTAATCCATGGCATCGACTGCGTCCCGCTCGGCCCGGTCGGCGTCTTTCGCCGCGGCCTTTGAGTCTCGTTGCTCGGATCGCATGTCGATCTTCGCTTTGATGTCATCCAGCCAGGCGGAAGCATCCGCCTTCACCTGCGCCAACTTGCTCTGGACTTGATCGGATGTCTGCTCAGCTTGCTGTTTGACATCCATGAGAGCCAGGTTCGCATCGACCTGAGCCTGGTCGATGCGTTGCTTCAACTGGTCGCGGGTCTCGGCACTCGCCGCCCGGATGCTCTCGGCCGTCTCGTTGGCTTGCTTCTGAAGTTTCTCGAGTTGTGCGGAAAAGTCCATCGGTGCTCCTCGACGGGGCCGATGCCGACCGGATGCCGGACGCTTGTGGCAATCCAATCACGCCATCCTCCCCCACGATGAAGCGGTCTCGGCCCGGTCAGCATCCTGCGAAGAGGATCGCCATCAGACCACCCATCCAAGCCCCGCGCTGTGCTGGCACACGCCCATGTTCCATCCGCTTCCTTGCACCGGCGGCCATTTCTGATCGAAGTGCTGCGGAGACTACAGAGTCAGCCCTTCAGGTCGAGCTGAGCAAAGGCGTCCAGCATCAGGGTCTCTGCCAGGCATGCGGCCGCGAAGTCACCGAGATGAAGTGACTCGTTGGTGCCGTGGGCGCGGGAGTCCGGATCGCCCACCGCAGTGACCAAGATCGTTGCGTCAGGAAACGCCTTGCCGAAGTCGGCCACCATCGGGATCGACCCACCGTGCCCGACAAGGACCGGTGCGACACCCCAAGCCTGCGTGAATGCAGCGCGTGCCGCCTCGGCGTACGGGCCAGTGAAGTCGATCAGCGACGGCTCGGCGGTCTCGACGCCAGTCACCGTCACCTGAACACCCCACGGAGCATGATCATTCAGGTGCCTCACCAGGGCATCCAACGCCTTTGCCGCATCGTCGCCAGGCGCGATGCGAGCGCTGATCTTCGCCCGCGCCACGGGGATCAAGGTGTTGGATGCCTTGTCGACCGGCGTAGCGTCCAGGGCGATCACCGACACCGCCGGCTTGTACCACATTCGCTCGACAAACGGTCCACTGCCGATCCAGTCGACGCCATCCAAGATTCCCGACTCTTCGCGAAGCCGCTCGGGCGGATATTCCAGGGCTGGCGCGGACGCAGTCGCGAGTCCAGCAACGGCCACATTGCCCTCGTCGTCGTGCAAGGTCGCCAGCAGGCGACACAGCGCGGTCAACGCATCCGGGACCACTCCGCCGTACACCCCCGAATGCAACGCGTGGTCCAGTGTGCGAACCTCGACCGTGCAGCCGGCAAGTCCACGAAGTGTGGTGGTGAAGGCCGGTTCCCCGATCGCCCAGTTGCAGGAATCGGTGATGACGAAGACATCGGCTGCAAGTTCGGCTTGGTGCTCTTCCAGCAACTGGGCCAGACTCAACGACCCGATCTCTTCATCACCCTCAACGAACACGGTGACACCGACGGGCGGCTTGCCGTCGAATGCTCGCAGTGCGGCCAGATGGACGGCGAAACCGCCCTTGTCATCACTTGTGCCCCGGCCGAACAGACGGTCCTCAACCTCTGTTGCCGCGAAGGGCGGCGTACGCCAACCTGCGGGGTCGCCCTCCGGCTGGACATCGTGGTGGGCATACAGACACACGGTTGGCATGCCCTCGGGTGCTGGGAATCTTCCGATGACCGCCGGCGCTCCCCCATCCGCGCGTACCACGCGGGCATCGGGGCACCCGAGATCCTCGAGCAAAACCAAGACGCGCTGTGCGCTGCGTTCCACCTCCGACGCCCTTGCAGGATCTGCGCTCACCGACTCGATGGCAACCAGGGAATTCAGATCGGAGAGCACACCTGGAATCTCAGCGTGGATCCGGTCTCGCAGAGACATAGCCCCGAGCCTACGGTGGCGACGTTTTCGCTAGTGGGCGGCCATGGCGGCAGGGATAGTGTCCCGCCAGGCCTCGCGGATTCGCTCAAGAGACAGCATGAACTGACCGACAACCTCGAGGTTGGCATCCTCCTCGGACTTGACAACACCAAGCTTGGTCAACTTGACGCCGTTGATCCGGCACAGCGTGGCGAGATCGCGGCCAGTGCCCTCCTTCACTGAGACGAGTGCCCTCCCGGTGCTTTCGGAGAAAAGCCAGACGAACGCATCAGACTCGGTTGGCAGTTTGATGCGCGCACCCAGCCCGTGCCTGAGCGCGGACTCGACCAAGGCTTGTGCCAGCCCGCCTTCGGCCAAATCATGGGCGCTGGCGAGCAGTCCGCGGCGGCTTCCCCTGATGAGCACCTCTGCGAGCGCCTTCTCCTGAGCAAGATCAACGGCTGGTGGCCGGCCGCCAAGATGATCATGAACAACTTCTGCCCACGCGGAACCGGCCAACTCGTCACGAGTCTCACCGAGAAGGTAGATGACCTGCCCGACCGCCTGGAAACCGCCGGGCGTGCGGCGCGTGACATCGTCCATCACGCCGAGCACTCCAACCACCGGCGTTGGCAAGATGGGCGTGCTACCGGTCTGGTTGTAGAAACTCACGTTTCCGCCGGTCACCGGCGTACCCAGTGTGCGACAGCCGTCCGCGAGGCCCCGGACGGCCTCACTGAACTGCCACATGATCGCCGGATCCTCCGGCGAGCCGAAGTTGAGGCAGTCGGTGATCGCCAGCGGCTCGGCTCCGGTCGTCGCGACATTGCGGAACGCCTCGGCCAGAGCCAGCTGCGCACCCGCGTACGGATCCATCAGTGCAAAACGAGCATTGCAGTCGGTGGCAAGAGCGATGCCAAGACCTGATTCCTCGTCGATTCGCAGCATTCCCGCATCGTCGGGCTGCGCCAGCACGGAGTTGCCACGGACGTAGCGGTCGTACTGATCAGTAACCCAGGACTTGTCGCAGAGGTTGGGCGAGCCGACAATGCGGAGCAGGGTGTCGGCCAGCTCCTCACCCGTGGTGGGTCGCGTAAGGTGATCAACTCCGTTGGCCAGGATCTGATCTTGCCACTCCGGCCGATCATATGGGCGCTCGTACACAGGGCCCTCATCGGCTACCGTACGCGGCGGTACGTCGACCACCGTCTCTCCATGCCAGTCGATCACCAGCCGGTAATCAGCGGTCACCTCGCCGATCACGGTTGCCAGCACGTCCCACTTATTGCAGATGGCCAGGAAATCTTCGACATGATCAGGTTCAACCACCGCCATCATGCGTTCCTGCGACTCGCTCATCAAGATCTCTTCAGGGCTGAGCGTTGGGTCGCGCAGCGGCACCAGCTCAAGATCAATATGCATGCCGCCGTCACCAGCGCTGGCCAGCTCTGAGGTGGCGCACGAGAGCCCAGCGCCGCCGAGATCTTGAATGCCGGTCACAAGTCCCGCAGCGAAGATCTCCAGCGTGCACTCGATGAGAAGCTTCTCCATGAACGGATCGCCAACCTGAACGCTGGGGCGTTTGGCCGCGGACTTGCGTTCGGTGTCATCGAAGCTCTCGGAGGCGAGCACGCTGACCCCGCCGATGCCGTCTGGGCCCGTGGAGGCGCCATACAAGATCACCTTGTTGCCGGCCCCCGTGGCCTTCGCCAGGTGCAAATCTTCATGACGCAGCACCCCGACACAGAGCGCATTGACCAGCGGATTGCCGAGATAGCTGCGGTCGAAGGCCACCTCGCCACCGATGTTGGGCAGCCCGAGGCAGTTGCCGTAGCCGCCGATGCCGGCGACGACACCGGGCAGTACCCGGCCAGTGTCAGGCTCCTGAAGAGGCCCGAAGCGAAGCGAATCCATGACACCGATGGGGCGTGCTCCCATGGCCAAGATGTCGCGGACAATGCCCCCCACACCGGTGGCAGCGCCCTGGTACGGCTCGACATAGCTGGGATGGTTGTGCGACTCGACCTTGAACGTGACGGCGTAGCCCTGCCCGATGTCCACTACGCCGGCGTTCTCCCCGATGCCAGCGAGCAGCTTGCCGATGGGAGTCTCCGACGGCAGCTCCGGGAACTGGCGTAGATGCACCTTGGACGACTTGTACGAGCAGTGCTCCGACCACATAACGGAGTACATGGCGAGCTCAGATGAGGTCGGCCGGCGGCCCAGGATTTCCTTGATCCGGGCGTACTCGTCATCCTTCAGCCCCAGCTCAGCCCACGGTTGTGACTCGTCAGGGGTATGGGCCGCATTCCCGACAGTGTCTGCCACGGCCGCTACGCTACCTGTGCTCAGCTCGGATAGTGCTGACAGTCCAATCGCTGCGTTGAGCCCAGTCGAAGAAGAACCAGCCCATCACCGCGGTGATCTGGGCCGTCACCGTGAGCCAGACGAAGATCCCGCCGTCGTTCAGCAAGGTGCCCACAATGGCGACAACAAGTGTGGCGATCAGCGCGCTGCGGACGGTAGTGAAATCGGACGAGACTCGCGGCACCACGTACCTGAAGATCACGATCCACACCACGACGCCGATCAGCAGCGACCCAATGCCGACGACGGAGGCAATCGTCTCGGCGGATGCGACCGCCTTGCGGCTGATCACGTCCAGCGCGTCACCGTCGAGAACTCGCTGCACAAAATTGCCCAGATGAGTCCGCCGATCCGGCCCGCGGAACCAATCGAGCACCGAAATCACGGCGACCGCGAGCACGGCCGAGCCACCGATCGCCAGCAGCTTGAGCCACGTTATCCTCACACCCGAGAGCGCCAGCATCAGCCACAACACCGCAGGCGTCAGGGCAATGACCCCGCCGAAGTCGCTGCCCATGGAGGGCCAACCTTCGCAGATCACGATGCCAAAGCCGATGGCGCCGACCGCCGCGACGGCCGCCGCGCGCCTGCCGGCCATCAGGAAACGATGGGCGACGTAGCCTGCCAGGATCAATCCGGCAGTGGCGTACCCGGCGAAAGTCACGTTTCCGAAGCCATACCAGCGCAAGCCGAAGATCGGGCGCGAATTGAGCAATGAGCCCGGCTGCATGACGGCACCCAGTGCGGCGTCAAAGGTGAACACGGCAACAGTGAGCGCCGTCGCGGCGATGATGTTGGGGACGTGGGCGAGCGGGCCCAGGAAGAGTGCCAAGGCCGTCAAGATCACCGACCAGGCAGCCACGACGAGACTGACGACCAGCCCAGGCGAACCGCTGTTCTGCCAAGGCACGGCACCGGTGAGCATCATCGCGGCCAGGAGTACCCCACCGAAGGTCAAGATCAATTTAGGCAGGAAGAATCGGCCTCGCAGCACATCCACTACCATGATCACGAACAGCACTGCCCCGCCCAGGCCCAGGACCAGATAGCCAATCGGCGCTGCGTCGGAAAGCGCGGCAATGGAGTCGATCTTGGCGTCGATAGCATCGAGGGTGAGGTCCGCGCCGTAGACCGCGAATGGCGAACCATCAACAGCGACAGCTGACCCAGGAGCACCGAAGTCGATCAAGGTTCGGGTCAGATCAGTGAGCGTCACAATTCCCTCGCGGCGGGTGCTGGCAGAGGTAAGCCAGCCGGGCAGCGTCGTACCGAGCCGGTAAATGACCTGCAGACTCGGATCGTCGGAGCCGGCGGCCGGCCCAACGCCCGTCACGATCATCGTGATGTCCTTGCGGTCGGCCAGCTGGGTGATGATCTGGTCGGAGAGCGGTCCGGCGTCCACGAGCGTGATCGGGCACTGAGTCTGCATGCCACCAGCGACGAACTCGTCGGGCGATTGATAGTTGGCGACGCTGCCGTCCGGTTTGGCGGCCGCGACAGCTGCCCCTGGACCGACCGCAGCGACGCATCCGGGGACGGAACCAGCGAGGGTGCCCAACTGTGCATCACCGCGACGCGCTGCAGCAGCCGCCTGTCGCTCGGTCCAGTCGGTCACCTTCCCGTTTTGGACTTCGGGAGCGCACAGGCCGTCAACCGCGGCCCGGCGACCGGCCCCGAGCGTGGTCCAGCCGGCCGCAGCGCAGTCCCCGACGTAGCGGGGGCGGATGGAGACCATGCCAGTTTGGACATCGTCGAGATGAGTGCCCAGCACAGCGCGGTCAGCCGGCGTCAATTCGGTACGACCCGTCACACCGACCACAACAACCCGATCGGTGAAGATCGCCGATTGCTGCGGCTGGTCGGCCAGGCCGTGTATGCCGCGAAGCCCGACGAACAGCGCGCCCAGCGCCAGGAGCAGGAGCACCCACTTCCAGCGGCTACGTACGCCGGTCCGGCTCGGCTCGTCCACCACGACACCACCAATCGGATGACGCCGCGGCGAGTGCCCGACACCGGATGAGCCTCGTCCGTGAGACACGAGACGGCTAGACCTTGGCGGTGAGGAAGCTGAGGATGCTGCTGAAGATTGGGCGACCGTCTCGGGTCGGTCCGGTCAGCGGATCGACATTGTGCTCCGGGTGTGGCATGAGGCCGACCACATTCCCGCGCTCATTACAGATGCCAGCAATATCGTTGTAGGACCCGTTGGGATTGCCGTTGATGTATCGGAAGATCACCCGGCCCTCGCCCTCAAGGCGACGCAAGGTCTCCGCATCGGCCACATAGCCGCCCTCGCCGCTCTTGAGCACGAGCGTGATGTCTTGACCCTGGGTGAGGTCCGATGTCCATGTGGTGTCGACCGACTCCACTCGAAGATCTTGATCCTTGCAGACGAAGACCCGAACATCGTTACGAATCAAGGCGCCCGGCAACAGGTGTGCCTCGCAGAGGATCTGGAAGCCGTTGCAGATCCCCAGCACCGGCAACCCCGAGTCGGCAGCCTTGATCACCTCGGTCATAACGGGGGCGAATCGGGAGATGGCGCCACAGCGCAGGTAATCCCCGTAGGAGAAGCCACCAGGCAGAATCACGGCCTGTACGTCGTCGAGGGTGTCGTTGCCGTGCCACAGTGGTACCGGCTCGCCCTCGCAGAGCCGGATGGCGCGGAGCGCGTCCTGATCGTCGAGGGAGCCGGGGAAAGTGACAACGCCGATCTTGGATCCCATCAGCCCGCCCGTGTGGCGAGCTCGGCCTGCTCGACAGGCTCACCTTGGTCTTCTTCGTCGGGTGGTGCCGGCAGCTCCTCGACGCGTACGTTGAAGGTCTCGATCACGGTGTTTGCCAGCAGTGTCTCCGCCGCCCGGCGCACGTCGGCCAGCCGATCTTCGGTGAGCTCGCCATCCACATCGAGCTCGAACCGCTTGCCCTGGCGCACGGAGATGCCCTCAAAGCCCAACCGGGCCAATGCCCCGGTCACGGCTTTGCCCTGGGGATCCAGGATCTCCGGCTTCGGCATCACGTCGACCACCACTCGCGCCATGCCTGCGGAGTTTAGCCCGGCCGCGCACACCGCTCCCGGAAGAGCGATGAAATAGACGGGTGTGACAGCGTGCTGTCATCTAGGTCGGCAAGCGCAATCAGGCGACGTCGCGCCGTGCCGCGGTGAGCACGCCGGCGAGTGCAGGCAGCAGA
Organism: uncultured Actinomycetota bacterium; assembly: GCA_963734005.1. Classification (GTDB taxonomy): domain Bacteria; phylum Actinomycetota; class Actinomycetes; order Propionibacteriales; family Propionibacteriaceae; genus Microlunatus. The sequence goes on along the minus strand of CAVTFS010000020.1, from coordinate 33,179 downwards.
CACCATGCCGCAAGGACGAGGCCGGCGAGCCACCACGGCGCTGGATGGTGACCCGCGAACAACACGGGCGAGGTGATCTCCAGCATTGCGTTGGTCGCTCCGCTTGGCATCAGGTTCAGCAGCTGGTCCCATCTCTTCACGAAGAAGACAACCGACACAATCGGCTCCACCAGAAAACCGAGGATGACGCCGACCACCAGAGCGGCCAGCATGTTCTTGATCAAGATCCCGAGACCCATCCCGATCAAGGTCCACAGCGCGATCGAGCACACGCCAAGAATGATCGAGCGCCAGGTTTCGGACTGGTTCAGCAGGAAGCTCCCGCCGTTCGCCAGTACGAATGGAACCGACACCAACATCCCAGCGCCCACGCTGGTGACCCCATAGATCACACCGAAGATCAACAGAGCTTCCGCCCTACCCAACAACATCCGGACCCGCCGGGGGATGGCTAGATAACTCGAGGCGAGCGTGCCGTATCGATACTCACTGCCAACTGCGACGATGCCTACCACCATCGCCAGGATTCGAGACAACACATTTCCGCCGTTGTAGATGCTGCGGACGATCCCCGGATCAGCAAACGGCGAGCTCGCAACGCCCTCCCGGTTTTGCAGCAGAGCTATGACAGCGGGCAGTGCGGCATATCCTGCGCTGAGCACGAAGATGCAGATCAGGACGACCCACCAGAGCTTCGTCGTGGCAACCCTGCGCAACTCCGCGCGCAGCACACCACTCATATGGAACCCTCGAGGATGGAGAAGAACTCCTGCTCAAGATCGCGCCGCTCGGTAACCAGCTCATCGACCACAATGCCGGAGCCGAACAGGGCGGAGCCGACCTGGCCCACGTCATGACTGTGAACGCTCAGATAGGCGCCGCGCTCGTCCGCCGCGATTTCTACGTCAGCACCAATGGCCGCCAGCGCTTGCCGCGCCACGCTCATGTCTGACACGCGTACGCGGGTGGTGCCCTCGCCTAGATTAAGTTCCGACATCGGCATCTGCGCCAGCAGCCGACCCCTGTTGATCACAACAATGTCGTCAGCGGTGGCCTCGATCTCGTTGAGCAGATGAGACGAAATGAACACGGCCCGACCACTTGCCGCGAAATCACGCAGGAAAGTACGCAGCCAGCGGATCCCTTCCGGGTCCAGGCCGTTGGCAGGTTCGTCCAAGATCAGGTAGTCGGGATCGCCGAGCATTGCGGCGGCCAGCGCGAGGCGTTGCTGCATGCCCATGGAGTACTCCCCAACCGGCTGCCGGGCGACGTCTCCGAGTCCGACCTCGCCGAGTAGCTCGTCGACCCGGCGGTCGCTGGCGCCGGCCGTAGGCGCGAGCACCCGAAGGTGGTTACGGCCACTGCGACCGGGATGGAAGCGGGCGTCGAGCACGCAACCTACCGTCTGCTGGGGATGTGGCAGGTCGGCATAAGCGAGGCTGCCAAATGTGGCCGTACCGGTAGTTGCAGTGACCAAACCGACGAGAATCCGCATCGTGGTGGTTTTTCCTGCGCCATTGGGACCCAGGAAGCCGGTCACACGCCCAGGCTCGACCACGAAGCTGAGGTTATGTACTGCGAGAGTGCCGTTGTAGCTCTTGATCAGCCGATCAACGATGATCGGCGACACCTCATGGTGGACGGTCGGTCGTGAAGACCTTGCCCGAGCCACGGCGGGTGCAGGTGGCCGCCGGACGGTCTGCCCCGATCCCGGTCGGAGTGTCGCCGCCGGGCGCTCCGCGGGCATGACCCTCGATGCTGGCCGGATCGGTACAGCTCGTGTGACCTCTGCTGCGCCCTGATTGATTTGTCTTGCACTCTGAGTGATCTGTCCGGCGTCGTAATTGATCTGTCCGGCGCCCTGAGTGACCGGTGCTGCGCTCTGAATGATCTGTCCGGCGCCCTGAGTGATCTGTCCGGCGCGCTCACTGATTTGTCCTGCGCCCTGAGCTTGTCGAAAGGCGGGGGTTGGCCGATCGACTGACTGCGTCTTAGGTAGCGGCGTTGTCGGACGATCGATAGGAGCAGCGGGCCGATACGGCTGCGGAGACTCCGTTTGAGCTACCGCTGGCGTGGCAGCCACGGTCGGTTTCGGCGGCTGAACTGGTACGGGCGTTCGGTCTTCGGGTCGAACCTCAGGCGCAGTGATCTTCGGCAGCTCAGGCACCGGCTCGAATAGTGGCAGAGGCACACTGCGCCGCGGCTGCGGAGCCTCGAGCGCCACGTCCGGCTCTGCGAGAAGCTGCGCCAGCCGTGATGGCGGAGCAGGCTGGCTAGATTGCGTGGGCTCAGGATCAACGATCGCGCGCCGACCACTAGTCCTGGTACCGATCGGTGCCGGCTCTTCCTCGTCGAGGTCGTGCCAGCTCAACGATTCTGCGGGCAACGCTCGACGTGGTGGTGAGCTCGAAAGGCCTAGATGATCATGTTCCGCCGTCTGCAGCTGGGTTGTGATCGCACTCGGCTCGAGTGCTCGAGCAGCGCGTGCCGGGCGCACCACAATTCGGTCCCCGCTGTCAGCTTGAGTGAAGCCGCGGGACCGTTTGGCCACATATGATTCAACGTCGTCTGGCTCCTCGAGGAGCGCCCGCCGGGGCCGGTCCACCGGCATAGTCTCTCAGGCATCTCGGTGTGCTGCCCAACGGCACCCATGTGTCGTACATCAAGCTTTGGCAACGGGCCTGTACCTAGCTTGCTCACTTCAATCTTCCTCGGGGAAGCCACGTCCTGGGCCCTGAGGACGACCCGGAACGAGCCAGCAATCGGGCGGCTTTCCGCGAGATGTTGCCTCAGAGTGGAATGTAGCCAACCATCGTGTCCAGAAAGGACAGCTCAAAATGTCACTCACCCGCCCTCGCGACGACCGGATCATCGCTGGCGTGTGCTCCGGAATCGGCCGCCACTTCCACATCGATCCCACCATTGTCCGAATCGTGTTCGTGGCCAGCCTTTTCCTTCCAGGCCCGCAGATCTTGATCTACCTCGTTGCCTGGCTGCTCATGCCGGACGAGGCCACGACCGTCGTCTGATCCTCGTCACCGGGGCCCCTCAGTCACTGCGACTGAGGGGCCTTTTCGTGTTCGCTGACGTGCTGGATTGACGCGATGCCCAACTACTGGCCCCCCATCTGCCCGGCGATCCGTGCCGAACCAATGACATCGACGGTTGAGGGAGGTGAAATCATGACACGTCGCATGCGTAGGTGGCTGGTCGCAGCCATCACCACCGTCACGACCGGCATCCTCGTCTCGCTGCCCACAATCGCCCAGGCGGGCCTCGCCTTGATTCCCGTCGACTGAATGACTCACCTTTTTGGGCGGCTGTCGACGACGTCCTGTCGCTAAGTGATCAACCTCGAATCAGAACCCATCGACGTAGGGAAGGAGATGAATCATGAACCGTCGCATCCGCAGGTGGCTGCTCGCAGCCATCACCAGCCGTCACCACCGGGATCCTCGTCTGCCTGCCCACAATCGCTCAGGCTGGTCTCTCGTTCAACGGCATCGACTGAATGGCGCGAGAGCAGAACGGCGGTCCTCCGATCCGGATGGGCCGCCGTTGCGTACGGGTCGCGCCAAACCACCGATCGGCGCACTCCGGGCCGCAGGAAGCTGGTCCCAGATTCCAGGCCTGTCGGGCTACGCGCCGCTACAAAACCGAGTTCATAGCCGAGAACGCAGAATCCCGCAGCCTCCCATCTGGCCGGCGATCGGTATCGAACCAGAGACATCGACGCCGAAGGAGGTGAATCATGACACTTCGTTTGCGTATGTGGCTGCTAGCAGCCATCACCACCGTTGCGACAGGCATCCTCGTCTGGTGGCCCATAATCGCCCAGGCGGGCATTACGGCGAGGGGCGCCGACTGAACGGCACGAGATGCAGAACGGCGGCCCTCCCGGCGGGGGCCGCCCACCCGCATGAAGTTGACAGTGCTCGTGCCCACGAGACTCAACCGACCCCGTACAACGTGCGGACTATGTCCTCGATAGCAGGCTCCTCCAAGGTCAGGTCGACCACCTCGGTCACAGCGCTGACTTCTGCCAGGACCCTGGCTGCCGTGGTCTCCTTGGGACTGAAGGCCAGCCGCTGCCGCTGGCCGTCAAGATCGCTGCCGATATGAGCGGCGGCGGCCACCCGCAGATCTGGGCTCGGCTCTGGCAGATCGACCACCAGCACCCGCTGTAGCGCAACACGCTCGGCCAGGCTCGGAAGCGTCCCGTCGAAGACCAGTCGGCCGCGGTCAATCACGAGCACCCGATCGCACAGCCGTTCGATGTCACCCATGTCATGCGTGGTTAGCAGCAACGTAGTGCCGAACTCAGTGCGCTGGGCGACGAGGAAATGGCGAAGCCGCTCCTTGCTGATCATGTCCAGACCAATGGTCGGCTCGTCCAGCACCAGCAGCCGAGGGCGGTGGACCAGAGCCGCTGCCACCTCCCCCCGCATCCGCTCACCCAGAGAGAGCTGTCGTACGGGCGTGTCCAGCAGCTCGCCAAGGGCGAGGCGGTCCACCAGCTCTTCGGTCCTGACGGTGGCCTCCCCAGTCGGCAGCCGGTGGATCGCGCCCAGGATGCGGAACGAGTCGCGCAGCGGCAGGTCCCACCACAATTGACTCCGCTGCCCGAAGACCACTCCGATTTCGCGAGCCAGCCGCCGACGGTACGGCACCGGATCGTAGCCGCAGGTTCGCACCCGCCCGCTGCTCGGGACAAGGATGCCGGTCAGCATCTTGATCGTGGTGGACTTCCCGGCACCGTTTGCTCCGATGTAGCCAACCGCCTCCCCCGGCTGGATCGATGCGCTGATTCCGTCGACAGCCTGCACGACCCTTGTTCTCCGCCGCAGCCGCCCTACCTTCTGCCGTACCGTGAACGAGCGGCGCAGATCCTCGAGCTGGACGATTGGTTCGCTTGTCATCTCAGCCTCCTGCCCCGGTGAACCTGCGGATACCAGCGCGCCACGCCAGCCATGCCAGCAGCCAAGCCCAGACTGCGAACAGCGGCGCAAACCAGCCGAGCCAGGCAGGGAGGAATCTCGGCCCTGGAAGTCCCATGATCAACAACGCCGGAAGGTACGCGGTAACGGTCGCCGGAAAAACAAAGGTGAACAAGATGCGGATCGGCGTGATCAACACACTACCGGGGAGCTGACCCGCGTAGCTGCCGCCGTAAACGAATGCCGAGGTGAACTCGGCGCCGTCGATGAGAAAGAACTGCAAGCCTCCAGCCGTGGCGAAGAAGGCGCCATAGATGGCTGCTCCGACGAACGGGGTGATCACCAGCAGGTAGACCGTGCCTACGGTGTAGCTGAGATCAAGCCCCGGCAGCACGATGACGACGATCAGCACTCCTACGGCGAGCCGACCCAGCCGGCGCATCTGAACCTCGGACGTGACGAGCTGCAGCAGCAATGGCATTGGCCGGACGAGAAGGACTTCCAACCGTCCCAGACGCAGGTAGGTGGGGATCGTGTCTAGCTGGCCAAAGATCGTGTCCGCGAGCGCGAAACCTATGTTGCCGAGGGCGAAGACCAGCGCGCTCTGTCTCAGATCGAGACCACCGAAAACGGGCACGTTGGCAAAGATCGCGTAGATCTCGACGAACTCCACCAGCCCAATGCCTACCGACGTGGCGACGTTCAGCCAGAAGCTGGCCCGATAGGCCAGCTGGCTGCGGATCCGGGAGCCGATGAGGATGCGATAGGCCTCCGCGACAGATAGCTCAGCCACCTTGCACCACCAGCCGACGCGCGGCTCGCCACTGCACCAGTCTGGCGAGGCCGACCAGGCCGACGAGCCAGGCGAGCTGGCTGGCGACGAGCACCGCGGCGGCCCAGCCGAGAACCCAGCCGGAGAGCACGTCGATCGGCGTCTGCAGCATCGAGGGAAACGGCGTGGCATAGGCCACGACTTGGAGCCACTTCGGAAACAGATGAACTGGAATGAATAGGCCGCAGAAGAGACTGCCGATGACGAGGTAGAGCCCCATGTATCCGCGTACGTCGAAGGTCCAGAAGGCGATCAAGTTGACCAGGAACCGGAGCGTGAAGCTGATCGAGACGGCCAGGACCAGGCTCATCAGACCCAGCGGATAGGCGCTCCAAGAGTCCGGCCAGGCGAGGCCGACCGTCACGGCGCCAATAAACAGCGGTGGCAGGCCGCGCGACAGCAGTTGGAAAGAGGCACGGCCCAGGTCCCGTGCCCACCAAGCCAGCTGCAGGTCAACGGGTCGCGCGAAGTCGACCGCGATCTCACCGCTGCTGACGCGCTCGGCAATCTCGATCCAACCAAACAGGGCGATGGGGGCCAGCAGCGCCTGGCCAAGCCAGACGTACGTCGAGGCCAACTGCTGGTCGTAGCCGGCCAGCGTGCCACCAGCTGAGGAAATGGCCGCGAACAAGACGCCGATTCTGATGAACCCGAATACCGACTGGGTAGTGACGCCGGCCAGGATGGCCAACCGATAGGTGCTATACCGCCTGAACTCCGCCGCCGCCAGCACCAGGTAGGCACGCACGGCAAATTCGCGAGAACTCTCTAAAGCACCGGGCCGGGACGGTAGCCGGCTGCCTCTGGATGGGATGCGGCAATCTTCTCGATCTGGGCTGCCAGCGTCGCCACCTGCTGCCCGGCTGTACCGGCCAGCTCGAGCGGGTTGGCAATGGCCGCGTCGAGCTCAGCCCGCGAGATCCCAAGCCGCGGGTCGGAAGCCAGGCGATCAAGCAAGTCGTTGTCGCTGCGACCGGTTTCTCGCATTTCCACGGCGACCGCGATCGCATGCTCCTGGATCACTTCGTGCGCGGTCTCCCGCCCAACTCCATGACGGACAGCCGCGATCAACACCTTGCTCGTGGCAAGGAACGGCAGGTAGCGCCGCAGCTCGGCGTTGATGACCGCCGGGAATGCGCCGAAGTCCTCGAGCACACTGAGAAAGGTCTCGAAGAGGCCGTCGAGTGCAAAGAATGCATCGGGAAGCGCGACTCGGCGGACCACCGAGCAGGACACGTCGCCCTCGTTCCATTGATCACCTGCGAGCTCGCCCACCATTGAGAGGTAACCCCTGATGATCACCGACAGCCCGTTGACCCGCTCACAAGAGCGGGTGTTCATCTTGTGCGGCATCGCACTCGAACCCACCTGGCCGGGCTGGAAGCCCTCGGTGACCAGCTCATGCCCGGCCATGAGCCGGATGGAGGTCGCTAGGTTCGATGGGGCTGCCGCGACCTGAGCCAGCGCGCTGATCACGTCGAGGTCGAGCGAGCGCGGATAGACCTGTCCGGTGCTCACCAGGACCTGTCTAAAACCCAAATGATCAGCAATCCGCCGCTCCAGCGCCAGCAGCCGCTCTTGGTCGCCGCCCAAGAGGTCGAGCATGTCTTGGCTGGTGCCGACTGGTCCCTTGATACCACGTAGCGGATAGCGGTCGAGTAGCTCCTCAACCCGCTGGTACGCCACCAACAGCTCGTTCGCTGTCGTAGCGAAACGCTTGCCCAAGGTGGTGATCTGTGCCGCGACGTTGTGGGTCCGCCCAGTCATCGGCTGAGCTGCGTATTCGGTTGCCAGCTGCGCGAGCTGAACCAATGTCGCCACGATCCGGTCCCGGATGATCTTGAGAGAGGAAACAATCTGGAGCTGCTCGACATTCTCCGTAAGGTCGCGGGAGGTCATTCCCTTGTGCATATGCTGGAAGCCCGCCAGCGCATTGAATTCCTCGATCCGAGCCTTCACGTCGTGCCGGGTGATCTTCTCCCTTTCGGCAATGCTGGCTAGATCAACTTGCTCAACGACGCCCTCGTAGGCCTTGATCACGACTGCGGGGTCGTCGCCGCCAAAGTCCACGCCAAGATCACGTTGTGCCGTGAGCACCGCGAGCCACAGTCGGCGTTCGAAGATGATCTTGTTCTCGGCTGACCACACCTCGCGCATCGCCGCCGAGGCATAGCGGTTGGCCAGAACGTTGCCGATCCGCACTTCTCAGCTCACCGCCAGACGCGCGGCAGACGCAGCGATGTCGTGGCGATAGAACGACCCCTCGAGCTGGATCTTCGCGATCGACTCGTACGCCTGGCCGCGGGCCGACTCGATATCCTCACCGAGGCCGACGACTGTGAGCACGCGGCCCCCGGCGCTGACCAGGTTCGCTTGCGCATCGAGCGCAGTCCCGGCATGGATGACAAGGCTGCCGTTGCTGCTCGCCGCCTCTATCCCAGTGATCGCTCGGCCGGTCGTCGGAGTGCCTGGATAGCCGGCCGAGGCCAAGACCACGCCGACTGCGGCACCACTTTCCCACTCCAGCTCAGGATGCCCGCCAAGATCATCAGTAGCGGCGGCGTAGAGCAGTCCGCCAAGAGGCGTGGTAAGACGGGCCATTAGCGGCTGAGTCTCGGGGTCGCCGAACCGGGCGTTGAACTCGACCACCCGGACGCCGTTGGAGGTCAGCGCCAGGCCGGCGTAAAGCAGTCCGCTGAAGGGCGTACCGCGCCGGGCCATCTCATCCACTGTCGGCTGCAGCACCGTACCGGCGACCTCCTCGACAAGATCACCCGGTGCCCAAAGCAGCGGGGTGTATGCACCCATGCCGCCGGTGTTGGGCCCGGTGTCGCCATCGCCGACACGCTTGAAGTCCTGCGCCGGCTGCAGCGGGCGTACGGTGCGTCCGTCAGTGATCGCGAACAGACTTACCTCAGGCCCATCAAGGAACTCCTCGATCACCACCCGGCCGCAGCGCATTGCATGATCAACAGCGAGCTGCCTGTCGTCGGTTACTACGACTCCCTTGCCGGCTGCCAGCCGATCGTCCTTGACAACATACGGCGGCCCGAACTGGTTGAGCGCCTGATCCACTTGATCGCGCGTCATGCATTCCCGGAAACGAGCGGTGGGCACACCGGCGACCGCCATCACATGCTTGGCGAAGGCCTTGCTGCCTTCCAGCTGCGCGGCAGTCGCAGATGGTCCGAAGCAGGCGATACCCGCCTCGCGTACTGCATCGGCGACGCCCGCTACCAGTGGCGCCTCGGGTCCAACGACGACCAGATTGACCCCGAGCCGACTGGCCAAGTCTGCCACTGACCGACCGTCCAAGGGGTCGATGCGATGATTCCTGCCGAGCGCAGCAGTACCGGGGTTGCCGGGCGCAGCGTGCAGCTCGACCACCGCAGGATCGCGGCTCAGCGCCAGGCTGAGCGCATGCTCGCGGCCGCCAGAGCCGATCACCAGCACCCGGAGCGCATCCACCACGTGCCAAGAGCCTACCCAAGCGCCTCGCATTGCGGATTTCTCTGCTGGTGCGAAACGCAAAGCGACGCCCGGAGAGGGCGATGCTTGAATGGGGCTGGACCGGGTACCTTCGCCCCGTGGCTGATGTCTGCTTTCCTGCGCTGCATATCCGGCCCGCGCAAGGATGGCTGAACGACCCGAATGGCCTGTGCCGGATCGACAGCAGCTTTCACGTCTTCTTTCAGTACAACCCGTTGGCACCTGTTCAAGGAGCCATGCACTGGGGCCACGTCAGCTCGACTGATCTGCTTCATTGGCAGGAGCACCCGATCGCACTGTCTCCGCGGCCCGGGCTCATCGACGGAGCCGGCTGCTGGAGCGGCTGCGTCGTCGATGATTCCGGGGTGCCCACGGCTGTGTACACAGCGAATCCTGATCATGCCTGGAACGCTGTGGTGGGGCTGGCGCGGTCAGATCGGTCCCTGATTCGCTGGGACCAAGATCAATCGCCGGTTGCCGGCATCTCGCAGGCTCCGGGCATCGAGATCCGGGATCCTTTCATCTTCGTCCACGAGGGCCGTCGCTATGCCGTGCAAGGCGGTGGACAAATATCGGGGCGTCCGCAGCTGCGGCTCTATGGCTGCGACGACCTCACGCACTGGACCGAGCTTGGAGCGTTCCTTACCGACAACGACCCAATCGCCGCTGAGATCGCCACTGCCAATATCTGGGAGTGTCCGAACCTGTTCCAGGTCGACGGTCAATGGGTGCTGCTGCTCTCGCTGTGGCGGCGCCGAAATGGCATGGACTTCCTGGCAGGCGTCCGATACCTGTTGGGCGACCTGGTCGCCAATGGCAAGAGATGGGTGTTCAAGGCGACTTCAGGTGGCACGGTCGATGACGGCCCGGCCTTCTACGCGCCACAGGTACTGACCGAACCGGACCGTACGCTGCTCTGGGGTTGGGCGTGGGAGCTGGGGCGCAGTGACCAGCAGATCAGATCGGCTGGTTGGGCCGGCGTACTGACGTTCCCGCGTGAGCTCTACGTGCGCAACGGCGTCCTGTGCGCGCGGCCAGCAACGGAGCTTGGAGGGCTGCGCCTCGGGAACTTCGCGTGGCGGCAGGGGGTGCCATTCCAGGAACATGCCTTCGAGTTAGTCGCCAGCGGGCCTGTAACTCTGAGACTCGTTCATGGCAGCGCTGTCGAGTTGGTGTCAGCGGCGGAGGGCACACCGACCGATCCGGCGAGGATCTTGGTCGACGGCAGCATGGTGGAGACGTTTGATCACGGAGCGAGCCACACCACGCGCGCCTATCCGACGGACCACAGCGGATGGGTTGTGGATGGCGCTGCCGTCACCGCCTACCGCCTGGGCGACGCTTCTATTTAGCGACCGCTCGCGCACGCTCGCGGCCGATATGCGCCCTACTCGCTAAGCGGATTCGACAGCTCCCTGTTGCGGGCGGCATCGAATGGGGCTCGGTCGAAGACGAAGAGGCTGTAGGTGATCTTGCCGTCCTTGACGGTGACGCATTCAGCGCCAGGTGCGCTCTTGACCGGCTTCGTTTCCGTGTCGTACATGACGAGCGCCGTCTCATGGTCACCGAAGGCGGCGATGAGGTTCGAACCGGTGAGGATCTGCACAAACGGCCCCATGAACTCCCGGTACGCGGTTGCGCCGACCAGACGACCGGCTGGTGCGTCGCAGACGATCTCGTCGGCGACATAGGTCATCGCCTTGTCCAGGTCGTGACTCGTCCAGGCCTGATGGTAGGCCAGCGCAATATCGAGCGCAGGGCTAGTGGGTTCGGTCATCATGATCTCCTTCCGTGACTGCTGAATCGGAGGCGAATCTTTCCTCCTACTCATGCAGACACCATCGCGGCCGCGAACGGAACGCTACGGAGCAGATTCACCGAATCAAGCTGCGAGATCCAGCTGCGAGCGTCGGAAATCGCGCGCCGTCGCACGGAGGAGGAGCGAGCGGAGGCGTTCTTTCCTCTGCGAGCGACGACGACGGCGACGGATCCAAAGCGCGATGCGCGAGCAGCTCAAAAATCAGATGGCATGCTGACAGGGTGGATCAGGCCACGCTGGAGCGAGCCCGCACTGGCGACGAGCAGGCGTTTCGCGATCTGACGGATCCGTACCGGCGTGAGCTATTGGCACACTGCTACCGAATGCTCGGGTCGCTCACCGAAGCCGAGGACATGCTGCAGGAGACCCTGCTAGCCGCCTGGCGAGGACTCGCTGGATTTGAAGGGCGTTCATCGCTGCGCTCCTGGCTCTACCGCATCGCGACCAATATCTGCCTGAACGCGGTCCGGGCTGGCGCCCGGCGGATTCCGAGCGAGCCGACGCCACCATTCCAGCCGCCAGAACCGACCCAGCGTGACGAGATTCGATGGCTGCAGCCCTATCCCGACACCCTGCTCGAGGGAATCGCCGACACCGCGCCTGGCCCGGAGGCCCGCTACAGCCAGAGTGAGGCGATTGAGCTCGCCTTCGTTGCTGGCTTGCAACGGATGCCTCCTCGACAAGCCGCAACCGTTTTGCTGCGTGACGTTCTGGGCTTCGGCACCGAAGAGGCCGCGGCGATCCTCAAGACCAGCCAGACGGCGATCAAAGGAACTCTGCAGCGTGGTCGTGCGGCGCTGGCGAGCTCGTGCGACACGACTGACCGCCGGGCGCCGCTACCACGGTCGGCCGAAGAGAGCGAGCTCGCCCGGCGCTTCGCCGACGCGTACGTCGCTGCCGACATCGTCGGCGTGCTCACCTTGCTCACCGACGAAGCCTGGCTGTCCATGCCTCCCGCGCCACACCAATACCGCGGCTTGGACGCGATCCGGTCGTTTCTGGAGGCCAGCTTTGCTTTCCGTGGCGAACGGGGTGTCTACCTGGTCCCGGGGCGAGCGAACAACCAACCGTCCTTTGCCAGCTACCTCAGTGATCAGCAAGAACCAATCGCGAGACCGGCCGGATTTTTCGTCATCACGCTGGCGGAGAGCCACATCCGGGCCCTCACCCGCTTCCACTACGACGATCTCTATCCACTGCTGGGGTTTCCGGCTTCGCTGTCCCCTTGATTCGGGCCCGCTCGCGCACGCTCGCCGCAATCCGGCTCGTTCGTCGCCTCAGGTGAAGAAGGCTCTGGTTGTCCCGTCATCATTCAGCTTCACCAGATGCTCCTGCACTCGCCGGAGGCGAGCTCCGACGCTCGCGGGCAGATGATTCGGGCCCGCTCGCGCACGACGCTCGCGGGCAGATGCGCCGTCCTCGTCTCTACAACAACTTGTTGATCACGATGGCTTGTTCGCGAGAAGGGCCGACGCCAATACCCGAGATCCGAGCGCCGCAAAGCTCTTCGATCCGGTTCACATACACCTGTGTGTTCTTTGGCAGCTCATCGAATTCCCGGCAGCCACTGAGATCCTCAGTCCAACCGTCCAGCTCTTCGTAGATTGGGACGGCATGGTGGAACTCCGACTGGGTGAGCGGCATGGTGTCATGGCGGATGCCGTTCACCGCGTAGCCGACGCAGACTGGAATCTTCTCCCAGCCAGTCAGGACATCGAGCTTGGTCAAGAAAATGTCGGTGAACGCGTTCGCGCGTGCAGCCGTCTGGACAACCAACGCATCGAACCAGCCACAGCGTCGCTTACGCCCTGTGGTGGTCCCGAACTCGACGCCGGCCTCTCGCAGCTTGTCGCCATCTGAGCCGAGCAGCTCCGTGGGCATCGGTCCCTCGCCGACTCGCGTGGTGTAGGCCTTAGCGATCCCCACAACCCTGTCGATTCGTGTCGGACCTACCCCGGTACCGACGCATGCGCCAGCGGCAACCGGGTTGGAGGAAGTCACGTACGGGTAGGTTCCATGATCAACATCAAGGTGGTGGGCCTGCGCGCCTTCGAACAGCACAACCTTTCCGGCATCGAGCGCTTCGTTGAGCAGTGCGCTGACGTCAACGACATGAGGCCTGATCCGCTCGGCATGGGAGAGCAGATGTTCGGTGACCTCTGCCGGATTGATCTCACGTCGGTTGTACACCTTCACCAGCAGATGGTTCTTCTGCTCGAGGGCCCCCTCGACCTTCTGACGCAGAATCGAGGCGTCGAACAGGTCCTGAATCCGCAGACCAATGCGGTTGACCTTGTCTGAGTACGCCGGCCCGACGCCGCGTCCCGTGGTACCGATCCGGGCCTTGCCGAGGAAACGCTCGGTGACCTTGTCGATCACTTGGTGGTAGGAGGTGATGATGTGCGCGTTCGCAGAAATGACCATGTGCGAAGCGTCCACGCCGCGTGCGGCCAGCCCCTCTATCTCGCTGAACAGCACGTCGAGGTCGACCACGACCCCATTTCCGATCACCGGGACGCAGTTGGGGTTCAAGATGCCCGATGGCAGCAGGTGCAAGGCGTAGCGCTCGCCGTTGACCACGACTGTATGGCCGGCGTTATTGCCGCCTGAATAACGGACGCAGTAGTCGACGCGATCACCTAGCTGGTCGGTCGCCTTACCCTTGCCTTCGTCGCCCCACTGGGCTCCCACCACAACAATCGCCGGCATAGATTGCCGTCCCTTCTTGCTCCCTACCGCGTAGAGAATTCCTCTGCACTGCGAGCGTCGGCCGCGCGAGCAGTGCCATTGAGCACCGAAGCCCCCGGGCGCATTCGCCACAGGGACTCTTGCGACGTAACCCTACCTAACCTCCTGCATGTCGCACGAACCCGATTAGAGCCAATCCTTAGCGCGAAATACGAAATAGAGCACCACGCTTGCGGCGACCATGAGCAGCAGATACACCCAGAACCCAGTACTGCTCCCCGTCAGCGGAAAGCGCACGTTCATCCCAACAAAGCCCGTCACGAGGGTCGGAACAGCGATTATCGCCGCCCACGCACTGAGCTTCTTCACGATCTGGTTCAGCCGAACATCGGCGAGCGCAAGGCTGGTATCGAAAATTGACGCCAGCGCCTCGCGAAGCGCATCGGCGGCATTGGCGACTCGAGTGTGGTGCTCAGACAGGATCACCCAGTGCCGACCGATCGCAGGGTCTCGCCCAGCCTTGACCTTCCTGCCCTGAGGCGGGCTGTCGACGATGTCGGTCATGACGGCCCGCATCGGATCGGTGAGCCGGCGCAGTTGGGAGAGCGCTGCTCGGAGCTTGAAGGCGTACAGCTGCTCAGACTTGCCGAGCGGCCGCTCCTCGAAGAGCACGTTCGCCAAGTTGTCACTAGAGTCCTCGAGCCATTGCACCGCTACCTCGTAGGTGCTGATCACGGCCGCAATGATCGTCTGGACCGCCGCCTCAATGCCGCCCTTTGCGATCACATCTTCCTTCTTAATGAACAGTTGTGCGGGCTGGAAGTTCGCGGTCGGATCCACCAGGCAAATTACGGCGCGATCAGTCGCGATGATGGAAACGGGGTACACCACGATCTGTGCGCGGTCCCTGTCCACCGAGATCGCGTTGGTGATCACCAGCCGAGCCTGGCCGATCATCTCGAACTTAGCTCGCCTATCCTCAGCGAGCAGATCCCTGATCGCCGGCTCGTCAAGATCAAGGGCATGTGCGACGTGCCGCACCTCCACGGCTCCGTACTCGTGGTCTCGCGGCAATACCCACCATGCTGATGCGTCCGAATGCAGCTCCAGTACGTCGCTCAGGTCTTCGCCGATCAGATCCTCGGCGATGATCTTGTTGCCGGACCACACCCGACTTACCGGAGCGGGACGGTCAGCGACAACGGTGGACACTCTCCGAAGACTAGCGCCGCTTGCCACCTGCCCCGAGTAGCTGCTCCTCCTACCGCGCACTCCGTGCTGCCAGCCGGTCCGCCGATTGGCCCTCAGGCCAGGTGCTGGTTGTACCAGTCCAGCATCTCCTGCCACGCCTGCTCAGCGGCCTCCGGATTGTAGCGCTGGCCAGTGTCATTGAAAAACGCATGACCGGCTCCGGCGAAGGTATGAATTTCGTAAGTAAGGCCGGCCGCCTTGAGCGCTGCCTCGGCGCGGTCTCGGGTCGCGTTCACCCTTTCGTCCTGCTCCCCGTAGATCCCATAGACGGCTGCCTTGGCCTTGCTGAAGTCGGGATTTTCAGGCGCGGGCCCGTAGAACGGGACCGCAGCCGCCATACGCTGCTCGCCAGCTTGAAGCAAGTTCCACGTCATGCCACCGCCGAAGCAGAAGCCGACGACCCCGACCTTCGCATCGGGCACTCGCTTCTCAAGCTCGTCAATGCCGGCTTGGAGGTCAGCAAGAAGCTGCTCCGGCGGAGTGTTCGCGAGCGCCGTCGGTGCGGCCGCTGGATCCCCGAGCGACCCAGTGCCACCTTGAGCTGAGAGCAGGTCTACGCACAGCGCCGAGTACGACGCACCCGCGAAGCGGCCAACCAGGTCAACGAAGTGGGGGGTCAAACCGCGATTCTCGTGGATGACGAGCAGGGCGCCCTGAGGATCGGACGCCTCAGCCCAGGATCCCTGCAGCTCACCGGCCGGGCCAGCAAAACGCACCGGTTCCCCCGGCTTGGTCGTCGCGGTTCTTCCTGGGGTTGTGGTGACGGCCGCTGGCGCGGGCGTCGGGGCTTCCGCGGGCGACGCCGCTCCTCCCGCCTGCCCGCCGCCATCACCGCAGGCGGCCAGCAGGGCGGTCGCACTGCTCACGCTGAGACCCAGAAGAGTCAGCCGCCTCAGCGCCTCCCTACGGGTAAGCAATCCTTCAACGAAGTCCTCTGCTACCTCGCCCACGAGGTAATTGCGCAACGCCATTGTCAGAACCTCCTGTGTGCATGGAACGATCGCCCCACGTCGAATGTGCCTACTGCTAGAACACGCACGTAGCGAAACGAACGTTCACAAGGAAGTTCAATGAGTCCCGATTGAGACCGAGCGCGACCGCGGATTGCGAGCCACCGCGCCGGATGGCCACTGAACCATGCGTCGAGGTCTACAGATGCCGCCCGTGCTGCGCCGCACGGAGCGAAGAAGACCGAAGGTGAAGGCCGGCCGGATGGGCCGGCGCCAAAGGCTAAGAAGCTTGAAACGGCACACCGGCAAATCGCACATCAAAGGCGGACTTGACCACAACCCTTTGGCGCCGGCCCATCCGGTCGGCCTTCGCCGACATCCCGGTCGGCATTCGCCGACATCCCGGTCGGCATTCGCCGACATCGCCGTTGGCGCGACTCATTTTGGGAACAGCGCGGGCAGACCAACAGAAGCGGCCGGACGGAAACCTGAGAGATTACTTGTTCAGTGATGTGCCAGCCGAGCGCAGGTCCTCGCAGGCCTCGATTACGCGCTTGGCCATGCCCGCCTCCGACAACTTTCCCCACGCACGCGGGTCGTACGCCTTCTTGCTGCCTACCTCACCGTCTACCTTCAGCACACCGTCGTAATTGGTGAACATGTGTCCCGCAGCCGCGCGGGTGTAGGCGTACTGGGTGTCGGTGTCGATGTTCATCTTGACCACGCCGTAGTCGACCGCCGCCCGGATCTCCTCCAGCGACGAGCCGGATCCGCCATGGAATACCAGGTCGAATGGCCGCTCCTTGCCGATCTTGGCGCCAACCTCGTCCTGGATGTCCTTGAGCACCTCGGGACGCAGCTTGACCGCCCCCGGCTTGTACACGCCGTGCACATTCCCGAAGGTCAGCGCTGTGATGTAGCGGCCCTTGTCGCCAGTGCCGAGCACTTCGACGGTTCGCAGCCCATCTTCGACTGTTGTGTAGAGCTTCTCGTTGATCTCTGCGCTGACGCCGTCCTCCTCGCCACCGACGACGCCGACCTCGATCTCTAAGATCACATTTGCCGCCGACGTCTGCGCCAGCAATTCCTCGGCGATGGACAGGTTCTCCTCAAGCGGCACTGCGGATCCGTCCCACATGTGCGACTGGAAGATCGGCAGACCGCCTGCCTTGACCCGCTCAGTGGATAAGGCGAGGAGTGGCCGCACGTAGCTGTCCAGCTTGTCCTTCGAACAGTGGTCGGTGTGCACTGCGATGTTGATCGGATAGTTCTTTGCTACCTCGTGCGCGTACTCGGCCAACGCCACGGCACCGGTCACCATGTTCTTGATCGTCGGCCCGGATGCATACTCGGCGCCGCCGGTGGAAACCTGGACAATGCCATCTGATCCAGCTTCGGAGAAACCCTGGAGTGCGGCATTCAAGGTCTGCGAGGAGCTGATGTTGATGGCTGGGTAGGCAAAAGAGCCCTCTTTGGCCGCGTCCAGCATCGCGGCATAGACCTCGGGGGTGGCAATAGGCATGCTCGATGAGCTCCTTTCCTACCTACTGAATTCTCTTGCGTTCGCAGTCGTGCGTCCGTGAATGCACAGTCTGTCAAAGGAAAGCGCAGCGGTGGTAACCGCGAAGTTCTGTCTCAGCTTTCCAGCGCCGACAAGTCGACTCCATGACGGCCAGCAGAGAACGCGCGAACACTGCTGTCCAGAGTTGCCGGAAACACGGTGATTTGGTCCAGGGGCACGTCAGCCCGTCTACCGTCAACGGTGGTGAGCCGAAGCCGGGGGTCGCGGCCAATGCCGCCTTTGATGGTCGCGACTGCGACGACCTCCGGCCACGATGCGTTCAGGCCTGCGACTTGGATGCCAGGCGGGCCGATCCAGACCGCAATGCCACTACCGAGACCGGCAAATTCTCGTTTGGCTGTTACCAAGAGGACAGCGCTAATCCCGATAAACACCAGCGATACGCCCAGGACTATGGCGCACAAGACGACAAAGAATGCGCCGTCAAGATTCTCCCGCTGCCACAGATAGATCAAGAGCAGGATAACGATCGTGATGCCAAGACTGACCAGGCGCGAGCGCAGCAACCGGCGTCGCCGGGCCATCTTGTCGGCGATGGGTCCTGGATCGTAGGGAACGACAAGCTCGGAGATCGGACTCGTACTCATGGCACCACCGTCAATTCTCCCGAGCGCCCCGGGGCGTGATGGCCATGTGGATGCGATAGCGGTCAGCTCGGTACCAGGAGGTCGACATCTCGATGGCTCGTTCGCCGGCGTACGTCACGCGCTCCTGCACCAGCAGCGGTGCACGTCTAGCGATTCCCAAGATGCGTGCCTGATGGGCATCGGCCGATTCGGCCCGCACTGTCTGCTCTCCACTGCTGACCACAACGCCATACTCGCTCGCGAATACGTCGTACAGCGACCCGAGCTCACGTTGCAGCAGTCCCGGAAACAGCATCGACGGATAATGCCCGACCTCGTACGCCATCGGCGTGCCGTCCGCTGTGCGCAACCTTTCCACGCGGACGACTGACTGACCGGGACGGATACGAAGCGCGTAACACACATCATCGTCTGCCGGTTGTTCGGTCGCCGAAAGCACCACCGTTGCCGGGACGAGGCCACGATCCCGCATCTCACGCGAGAACGATGTCAGATGCAGACGCGAGTCCACCTGCGGACCGGTGAGGTAAGTCCCCTTGCCGTGCACTCGTTCCAGAACGCCAGCCGCCACAAGGTCGGCAATCGCCTGACGTACGGTCACCCGGCTGACAGCGAGGCGTACCACCAGTGCCCGCTCGGAGGGGATGGCGTCGCCAGGGTTGAGGTCGGTCTCGATCAAGTGCTCCAGAATGCCGCGGACCTGGGCGCGCTTGGTGGTTGCTGAAGCGGGTTGGCGATCGAGTCGGAGAGCCCCCAGATCACCTCGGCCATAGTCGTTCTGCAATGCGTCCTCACCCCCCGATGCCAGTTTCCGAGCTGCTCGCGCATCGCGCTTGGACTCCGCCTACTTCGTCGTCGCTCGCAGACGATGAAGCGTGTCTGCTCACTCCTCCTCAGCACGGCGGCGCGCGATTCCCGACGCTCGCAGCTGAATGCCAGTATGGGAGCCTTCCTGGAGTGCGACAACCGGCGGCTCCCCACCACGACTTTCAAGTGCTGGGTGAGCCAGCCCAGCGGAGCGCCCAGTGGTACATCGCGATGGCCGCCGCGGCACCGGCGTTGATGGACCGGGTAGAGCCGTACTGGGTGATGGCGACCAGCTGCTCGCAGACAGCCACGAGCTCATCGGTCAGCCCTGGACCTTCTGACCCGAACACCAGGCAGGTCCGTTCCCGAAGCTCGTAGGACTCCAGCGGTACAGCGCCCCCGAGATTGTCGACGCCGATTACAACGTAGCCAGCTGCTGTGAGCCGGTCGGCGAACTCGGCGACTGATGGATGGTGCTCGACATGGAGATAGCGGTCGGTGACCATCGCTCCGCGCCGATTCCAGCGCCGACGACCAACGATGTGCACGCCTGCGACGTTGAAGGCGTTCGCCGTCCGAACGATGGAACCGATGTTGAAGTCGTGCTCCCAGTTCTGGATCGCGATCTGCAACGGATGCCGCCTGGTGTCGAGATCGGCGACGATCGCCGACACCGTCCAGTAGCGGTAGCGGTCGATCACATTGCGGCGGTCACCATGCTCGAGCAGCTGCGGGTCGAGTCTGGGATCCGCAGGCCACGGGCGCGGATGCGGTCCCACACCAGGCGTGCCAGACGCCTCGGTCATCTGCTCCTCACTCAGGGCGCGTCCCGTCGCGCCCCGTGGGGGTTGAAGGGGGTCGCCCGCCTTGCCTCTTTTCAATTGCTCGCTCCGCTCGCTGCGGATCGCGCTCGATCTCCGCCTACTTCGTCGTCACTCGCAGACGAAAAGCGTGTCTGCTCGCTCCTCCTCAGCACGGCGGCGCGCGATCCGGTGTTCAATTGCTCGCTCCGCTCGCTGCGGATCGCGCTCGATCTCCGCCTACTTCGTCGTCACTCGCAGACGAAAAGCGTGTCTGCTCGCTCCTCCTCAGCACGGCGGCGCGCGATCCGGTGTTCAATTGCTCGCTCCGCTCGCTGCGGATCGCGCTCGATCTCCGCCTTTCGGAATTTATGCAACTCACAGTCTGCGACGGTACCGTTTCGCTACGTGACCCCTCTCGAGGCCGCTGCCGCGCTGATGCCGATGCTGCTGCCGTCCTGGATGGACCCCGACGAACTGATCAGGTTCTTCGGACCGTACGCGCTCTGGGGCGTGGCATTCATCATCTTCGCTGAGTGCGGGCTCTTCGCGATTTTGCCGGGCGACTCGCTGTTGTTCACTGCCGGGCTGCTGACGGCGGCGGGCGTGATCCCGTACAACCTGGCGTTCGTCTGCATCGTGCTGACTATTGCCGCGGTGCTGGGCAATGTGAGCGGCTACGCCATCGGTCGCAAGATCGGTCCACCGCTGTTCAAACCGCGTCCGGGACTGGCTGGCAAGATCTTCAAACAGTCCTACGTGATCAGGACCCACATCTTCTTCGAGCGCTATGGCAACCGTGCACTCATCCTGGCGCGCTTCGTCCCGATCGTTCGCACCTTCGTCACCCTGGTCGCCGGCGTCGGCAAAATGGATTTCCGGCATTTCATCACCTACACCGCTATCGGCGGGGTTCTCTGGGCATGCGGAGTGACCATCGCCGGCTACTTCCTCGGCAACGTGCCCTTCATCAAGAACAACATCGACCTGGTGCTGATCTTGATCGTGCTGGTCTCACTCATGCCGATGGGGATCGAGTACTTGCTGCACCGGCGGCGCCGCAAGCACGAGTCCGCTTCAGTCTGAGCGCGCTAGACAGCCGCCTCGGTGATCTCCAACAGCACTTCAAGATCGTCTCCGCTGGGCACCCACAGCCCGGCGGACGCGTTCTGCTCGACCTGCTCGGCGGTGGTGGCTCCGGCAATCACCGAACCCACAGTCGGCATGGCCGCCAGACCCCCAATCGCAACCTGAAGCATCGAGAGATTCCGCTCGGCCGCGTACGCCTCGATCGCCTCGATCAGGTCGAAGTTGGCCTTATCGAGCCGCACTCGGTTCCGCGCTAGCCGAGTCCCTGGAGGCGCAGATTCGCCGCGGTGGTACTTGCCGGTGAGGAGTCCAGAAGCGAGTGGAAAGTACGGCAGCAGGCTCTGGCCGGTGTGCTCCAGGGCGGGCACAAGTTCAGCCTCGGCTGAGCGGTTCAGCCACGAGTATTCGTTTTGTGCCGAGATGAACGCCTCAAATGAGCTGGCTCGCGAAGTCCAATCGGCGTCAATCACCTCCCAGCCCGCAAGGTTCGACGAGCCGAT
Source organism: uncultured Actinomycetota bacterium (assembly GCA_963734005.1). GTDB lineage: Bacteria > Actinomycetota > Actinomycetes > Propionibacteriales > Propionibacteriaceae > Microlunatus. The sequence continues at coordinate 11,848 of CAVTFS010000020.1, read as the reverse complement.
GTACCGGATCTTGCCTTCAGCCACAATCTCGGTGAGGGCGGCCAGCGTCTCGTCGATTGGCGTGTGGGGATCGGGATCGTGCAGCTGGTAGAGGTCGATCCAGTCCGTCCCCAGACGACGCAGACTGCTCTCCACGGCGATCTTTATGTAACGCCGCGAGCCGCGGGCACCCCAGTCGGGACCGTTCACGCCCCGCATATCGGAGCCGAACTTGGTTGCAATGATCACTCCGCCGCGACGCGAGCCGAGCGCCTTGCCCAACAAGGTCTCCGAGCCGCCCGCATTTCCATAGACGTCAGCGGTGTCGAACAGTGTGATCCCCGCATCGATGGCAGCGTTCACCACGGCCGGCACGTCGTCGTCGGCCATTCGGGCGCCGAAGTTATTGCAGCCGAGTCCCACGGTGGAGACGGTGAGGCCAGAAAGCCCGAGTTGTTGGTAGGTCATCTCCGCGGGCATGGTCCCCCGACCCCCGGATCACTACTGCTGGTTCGGCTTCTGTTGTCCGGTTTCCGGCGGCACGTATCCGCCCGGTTGCGGTGCCTGATAGCGGTCCTGCTGAGGTGGCTGATTACTCTGGGGCGGCTGCTGGTACTCCTGCGGATTGGGCAGTTCGTCGCTACGCGTATCGAACTGCGCCGGCGGCGCCGACTGCTGCGGTGGAAGCTGCCGCTGCTCCGAATCGCCACGGTAGGCAATCTCGCCGAAATTCACGTCAGGCGCCTGGCGTACGGCCGGTTCGTCCACCTCGAAGTACGTGGCCTTCTCGAACTTGAACGTGTTGGCGATGATGTTCGATGGCACCGACTCGACCTTGGTGTTGTAGACCCGTACGTTGGCGTTGTAGAAGCGGCGGCCGGCGGCGATCCGGTCTTCGGTCTCGGCCAGCTGCCGTTGCAGCTCCAAGAAGTTCTGGTTGCTCTTGAGATCGGGGTAGGCCTCAACGCTGACGATCAGATTCCTCACGGCACTGGAGAGCGCGGCCTCGACATCGGAGCGCTCTTGGCTTGGCAACGAGCCTTCTGACTGCGACAGCTGCTGAGCCTGGCTGCGGAGTCGGGTGACGTCCTCCAAGGTGTTGCGCTCGTGGGCGGCGTATGCGCGCACCGTCTCCACCAGGTTCGGGATCAGCTCATAGCGGCGGTTGAGCTCGACGTCGATCTGTCGCCAGGACTCCTGAATCAGGTTGCGGGATTTAACGAAGCCGTTGTACGAGGTCACGCCGATGATCGCGAGAATGACGACGATCACCAAGATGATGATGATCACGATGATGGCGGTACCCATCAAGATCTCCTTAGCTTGCGACGCATGCCCAATGAGCTTGTCGATCGCTTATCGGCTTTCGACCGTACTCAGTCCATTCACCCTAACGGGTGAGTGTGAGAAGGCTCCCTCAGGTCTTTACTCCAGGCCCAGGTCGCGGGCCGAGATCGCCGCGCGGTACGCAAGTCCGGTCGCCTCGACCGCCTGCTTGGCCCCGGTGTTCCGGTCGACGATGACTGCTACTCCGGCCACCTCTGCTCCGGCCTCACGCAGCGCCTCGACGGCGGTCAGGACGGAGCCACCCGTCGTGCTGGTGTCCTCCACCGCAAGCACGCGTCGAGCCGCCACGGGTGATCCTTCGATGCGTTGCTGCAAGCCGTGGGTCTTGCCCTGCTTGCGGACCACGAAGGCGTCAAGACGCTCGCCAGCGGCCGCGGCGGCATGCATCATGGCCGTGGCAACAGGGTCCGCGCCGAGCGTGAGACCGCCGACTGCCTCGAAATCCCAGTCGGCAACCAGAGCGCGCATCACCCGTCCGATGATCGGTGCCACTGCTCCGTCGAGCGTGACGCGCCGCATGTCGACGTAGTAGTCGGCCGTACGCCCCGACGCCAAGGTGACTGTCCCGTGGACAATCGCCAGCGCCTTGATCTGCACAATGAGCTCGGCGGTGTCCTCAGCAACAGTCGGCGGGGTCACGAGGGGAACCCTAGCCAGCCTGCTGCGCGAAAGTGGTCAACATCGACACCGAAATCGCGCAGATGTTGTCGCTATCGACCACTTCCCACCAACTGGATCAGCCGGCAAATGGGTTGGGCGTCATCGTGTACTTCGTGGACAGATACTCGTGAATCCCCTCAAAGCCGCCTTCACGCCCGATCCCAGACTGTTTCACCCCGCCGAAGGGAGCTGCGGCGTTGGAAACCACGCCAACGTTGAGGCCAAGCATCCCGGTTTGCAACGACTCGATGAGGCGCTGGCCGCGTGCCAGATCCTTGGTGTACGCGTAGCCGACCAGGCCAAACTCCGTGTCGTTCGCGATCCGCACCGCTTCATCCTCGTCATCGAAAGTCACGATGCTCAGCACCGGGCCGAAGATCTCCTCCCGCAGGATGTCGCTGCCGGGACGTACGCCCGCGACAACGGTCGGTTCGTAGAACGTGCCCGGTCCCTCGATTGGGTGACCACCGGACAGCACCTTGGCACCGCGCTCAGTCGCGTCACGGACGAGCGCGTCTGCCTTATCCACCGCATCGCTGTTGATCAGCGGGCCTATTTGGACGTCCTCCTCAGTACCCCGGCCAACTTTGAAGGCCTGCACCCGCTCAGTAACGCGGGCAGCGAACTCGTCGGCAACGGCCTCGTGCACAATGAACCGGTTTGCGGCCGTGCACGCTTGGCCGATGTTGCGGAACTTGGCCAGCATCGCCCCGTCAACGGCCGCGCCGAGATCGGCATCATCGAAGATCAAGAAGGGGGCATTGCCGCCCAGCTCCATGGAGGTGCGCAGAATTCCCTCTGCCGCTTGCTGCAGCAGCTTGCGACCCACCTCGGTCGATCCTGTGAAACTCAGCTTGCGCAGCCGCGGATCGGCGATGATCGGTGCAGACACCTTGCTCGATGTGTGGGTAGTGATCACATTGACTACACCCGGCGGCAGGCCGGCCTCGGAAAGAATCTGGACGAAGTTGAGGGTCGTCAAGGGTGTCAGCTCGGGAGGCTTGATCACTACAGTGCAGCCAGCGGCAAGCGCGGGGGCGACCTTGCGGGTCGCCATGGCCAGCGGGAAGTTCCACGGGGTGATCAAAAAGCATGGCCCGACCGGGTGTTGCGTGACGATCATTCGCCCGGTGCCCTCAGGGTTGATGCCGTAACGGCCGAAGATCCGCACGGCCTCCTCGGAGAACCAGCGCAGAAACTCGCCGCCGTACTTGACTTCGGCTTTGGATTCCGCCAGCGGTTTGCCCATCTCGAGTGTCATCAGCAACGCGACTTGATCCTGGCGTTCTTGCACCAGGTCGAACGCTCGACGCAGGATCTCGGCACGCTCACGAGGTGGCGTCTTGGCCCAGGCCGGAGCAGCATCGACCGCCGCGTCCATGGCAGCGGCACCATCCTCGACGCCGCCGTTGGCGATGGTCTTGATCAACTCGCCAGTTGCGGGATCGTACACGTTCAAGGTGGCACCGGATGCGGCCGAGCGCCATTCACCGCCAATGAACAGCCCACCTCGTACTGACTGCAGCAGCGTCGTTTCGGTCGCGTTGGACATCGCTAGCCTCCCTGGCTCAACAGACACCGTCGTCAACTCGAGCCTAACCCTTGGTCCTCGCCAGCCGTCTTGGAGGAACTAGGGTCTCGGTATGCCCTCTGCCTGGAAAGCTGACCGCATCCGCTCGGCGACGACGACGATCTTTGCCGAGATGTCCGCGCTGGCATTGGCGACCCAATCGGTCAATCTGGGGCAAGGTTTCCCGGACACTGACGGCCCAACCTTCATGCTCGAGGCAGCCCGCGCAGCGATTGCCGGCGGCATGAACCAGTACCCGCCCGGTCGTGGCATCCTGCCGTTACGGCAAGCCATCGCAGCGCACAGCAGCCGGACTTACGGTCTGGGCTACGACCCTGAAACAGAGATCCTCGTCACCACGGGCGCCACCGAGGCACTGGCGGCGTCGATTCTGGCGTTTGTCAATCCGGGCGACGAGGTCATTGCTCTGGAGCCCTTCTACGACTCATACGCTGCCTCGATCGAACTCGCCGGAGGGCAACGGGTCGGGGTGGGACTGTTCGGGCCGGACTTCCAGCTGGATCACGCCGAGTTGTCCGCCGCATTCAGTCCGAAGACCAAGGCGCTATTGATCAACTCACCACACAACCCCACTGGCGCGGTGCTGGATCGAGACGATCTTGCCGTGATCGCGGATCTGGCAGTTCAGCACGATGTGCTGGTCATCTGCGACGAGGTATATGAGCATCTGACGTTCGACGACGCCGAGCACATACCCCTCGCTACGTTCCCGAAAATGCGCGAGCGGACGGTACGGATCTCCTCCGCTGGCAAGACGTTCTCGGCGACTGGATGGAAGATCGGCTGGGCGCTCGCCACGCCTGAGTTGATTAGTGAGATCACCGCCGTGAAACAGTTCCTCAGCTATGTCTCCGGAGCACCCTTCCAGCCGGCCGTTGCAGGGGCCCTCAATGATGGCGACGAGTGGGTGGAGAAGGCTCGGCTCGACCTGCAGGACAAGCGCGACCAATTCGCCGCAGGGCTGCGGTCAATCGGACTCGAGCCCATCCTGCCTCGTGGCACGTACTTCATGACGACCGACATCCGGCCGCTGGGCTACACCGATGGCGTGCAGTTCTGTCGAGAGCTTCCCAGCCGTTGCGGAGTCGTCGCGATCCCGCATCAGGTGTTCTACGACCGCCTGGAGGCCGGGAGACCGTACGTGCGGTGGGCCTTCTGCAAGCAGGAGCAGGTACTTGATGAAGCGATCCGCAGACTGGGAGCGCTGCGAATGGACGTGCCCTGAGCACGCATCTGGGCTCTGTGCCACAGCGCGCATTGTCTACATGAAGTGCTTCAGGCCATCCCCCGGCTCGGGAGACTCTTCGGCGTCGTCCTCGCTGAACGGCGTTGAGCCGGCACCCAGGTGGTTCAACCGGGCACCACGTAGTACGCGATACGGAAAAGGCGGCCGTCCTGCTCGGTCCGCGATGCCGGCGTACGGCAGCGGTGTCGCACCGCCTGCAATGATCACGTTTCCGAAGCGCCGGCCCTTCAGCGTCGATGGTTCGGCGCATAACAGCACATGCGGAAAAACCAGACTGACACCAGCCAGCACCCGCCGCGCGTAGCCAAGCGGCCCGCGGTCAGTGAGATTGATGATGATCACCCCATGATCAGAAAGAGCGCGCCGGGCATCGGCGAGGAACCCCGCTGTCGTAAGGTCGGCTGGGACGCGGGCGCCGACGAAGGCGTCGATGATCACCAGGTCGGCGTACCCGTTACGCAGGTCAGCGATGCCACGGCGGCCGTCGGTGGCGCGCACCTTGATCCCGCTGCGCGTCGGGAGTGGCAGGTGGCGCCGGACGAAGGCGGTGAGCTCGGTGTCTGGCTCGAGCACGATCTGCGCAGAGCTCGGTCGGGTGGCCGCCACGTACCGCGGCAGGGTCATTGCGGCGCCGCCGACGTGGACCACGCGCAGCCGCTGCCCTGACCCTGCCACGCTGTCAATGACATCGGCCAGCCGCTGAACGTAGTCAAACTCCAGCCGCAACGGATCATCAAGATCGACATAGGACTGGTCCGTACGACCCACCCGGAGCGTGAAAGCGCGCTGGTACGCCAGGTCAGGCACCAGCACCGCGCCGTCGGCACCGGGCCGCAGTATCAGGCTTGCCGAACTCAACGTTGCTCCCCGGAACTGGCCGCGCGTCGAGGCTGCCGCAATCGGTTGTGGTGTGGTGTAGAAACGACCTGGAAGGGAGACTGGCCATGAAGCTGCGCTGGATCGAACCCGACGGCGTGAGCAATCACGATCTGGCCGAGCTGCCGGACCTGCGGAAGCGCACTGACGGATTTCTCTGGCTCGACATTCCTGAATGGAGCGATGACGCCGAGGCGCTCCTCGCAAACGAATTCCACTTTCATCCGATGGCGATCGCCGAGAGCAAGAACCGTAACCACGTTCCCCGAGTCCATGTCTATCCACACCACGTGTTCATCGTCGTGCACGCACCTGAGATCGGCGCAGGTGGTCACATGCACTATCTCGAGCTGGACCAGTTCGTTGGCGAAGACTTCCTAGTCACCGTGCACGGGCCACTGAACCCCAAGGTCTCCCTGGAGGCCGCGTTGCGCGAGACCAACGCGGTGGCGGCCCGGCTGGAGAGCGGCCGGCTGCACCCTACGTCGCCGTTCGGACTTACCTACGCCATCGTCTCCTCGATCGCGCGTCGGGAAGCTGAAATGGTCGCTGAGATCGCGCGCGAGGTGGGCCTGATGGAGCAGCGGGTCATGGCTGACGTCAAGGAGGATCCACAGAGGTTTCTCAGCGAGCTCTTCGCGGCTCGACATGAGTTGCTGACCATCAAGACCATGGCTGCTCAAGGCAGCGAGATCTATCGGCGGGCGATCAAGCTGACGACCTTTGCGCCGCCGGAGGGCCTGGCCTTGATGCAAGACGTGCTCGACCAATACGAAACCGTCGCTCACATCAGCGACTCCCAGCTGGTGTTTCTGATGGGCGTCACCGAGTTCTATCGCGCGCGTACTGACACCAAGATGACCATCGCCGCCGAGCGCCTCGCCGTCATCGCGGCGATCACGCTCCCTATTACCTCGCTCTCATCCGTCCTCGGGATGAACGTCATCGTCAATGAATCCACGCATTGGACCGCGCTCACCATTCTGCTGTTGATCATGTTGGTTATGTCACTGACCCTATTGCGTTGGGCCCACAAGCAGGGGTGGTGGTGACATGCCGACTTGTCAGCGTTTCAGCTGGCTATAGCGTGCTGCGACGCTGACAAGTCAATGGTTAGGCGATGATCAGTCAGGCAATGGCAGGCTGCGACTGCAAGATGATCAAGCCGTCGCTGCTTTCGTCGGCGTCGAAGGTGACGACGTCACCCTCGCGCACCTCGCCGGCGAGTACGCGCCGCGCAAGTTGATCTTCCATCGTCGTCTGGATCAGCCGACGCAGTGGGCGGGCACCAAACACCGGGTCGAACCCGGTGAGCGCGAGCCACTCCTTGGCCGCCGGCGTGGCCTCAACGGCGATCCGCCGATCGGCGAGCCGCTTGTTGAGCCGAGCCAAGTTGATCTCTACGATCTTGGCAAGCTCCTCAGTTCCGAGGGCGTCGAAGAGCACGACTTCATCCAGTCGGTTCAAGAATTCCGGCTTGAACGCCCCGCGTACCACGCCCATGACGGCATTGCGCTTGGTCTCAGCGTCCAGCGTCTGGTCCGCTAGGAACTGCGAGCCCAGGTTGGAAGTCAAGATCAAGATGGTGTTTCGGAAGTCGACCGTACGCCCTTGTCCGTCAGTCAGCCGGCCGTCGTCGAGCACCTGCAGCAAGATGTCGAAGACCTCCGTGTGGGCCTTCTCCACCTCGTCCAACAGCACCACCGAGTACGGGCGGCGGCGAACGGCCTCGGTGAGCTGGCCGCCTTCCTCGTAGCCGATGTAGCCAGGAGGTGCACCGACGAGCCGCGCCACCGAGTGCTTCTCGGAGTATTCGCTCATATCGATCCTGATCATGGCCCGCTCATCATCGAACAGAAATTCGGCGAGGGCCTTGGCCAGCTCGGTCTTGCCGACACCGGTAGGACCGAGGAACAAGAATGAGCCTGTTGGCCGATTGGGATCCGAAATGCCAGCGCGCGAGCGGCGCACCGCATCGGATACGGCGCGGACGGCAGGCAGCTGACCGACCAGCCGCTCCCCGATCCGAGACTCCATGGACATCAGCTTCTCGGTCTCGCCCTGCAGCAGCCGGCCGACCGGTATGCCGGTCCAGTTGGAGACGACCTCCGCCACATCGTTCGGGCCGACCTCCTCGGAGACCATCGACGGCAGCTGGCTCTCGGCCTTGGCGGCCTCCTCCAGCTCCTTCTGCAGGGCAGGAATCTCGCCGTAGTTGATCTCGCTGGCCTTCACAAGGTCCCCTTCGCGAAGCGCCCGCTCGGACGCCACGCGCAGCTCATCGATCTGCTTCTTCAGCTCGCCGACGCGGTTGAGGCCTTTCTTCTCCGCCTCCCAGCGCGCCTCGAGTGATCGCAGCTCCTCCTGGACATTGGCCAGATCCTCGGTCAACCGATGGAGCCGCTCGATGCTGCCAGGATCTGACTCCTTTTCCAGCGCGAACTTCTGCATCTGCATCCGCTCCACGGTGCGTCGCAGCGCGTCGATCTCCACCGGCGACGAGTCGATCTCCATCCGCAACCGCGACGCCGCCTCGTCGACCAGGTCAATTGCTTTGTCCGGCAGTTGCCGAGAGGTGATGTAGCGGTTCGACAGCGTGGCGGCCGCGACCAGGGAAGCGTCAGTGATCACCACCTTGTGGTGCGCCTCGTACCGCTCGCGCAGGCCGCGCAAGATCGCGATCGTGTCCTCGACACTGGGCTCATCCACGAAGACCTGCTGGAAGCGGCGCTCAAAGGCCGGATCCTTCTCGATTCGCTCGCGATACTCATCCAATGTGGTCGCGCCGATCATGCGCAGGTCACCACGCGCGAGCATCGGCTTGAGCATGTTGCCCGCGTCCATCGAGGAGTCTCCGGTAGCGCCCGCGCCGACGACGGTGTGCAGCTCATCGATAAAGGTGATCACCTGCCCGGCCGCGTCGCGGATCTCGGTCAGGACGGCCTTGAGCCGCTCCTCGAACTCACCGCGGAACTTGGCACCGGCCACCATCGAGGGCAGGTCGAGCGACAGCAAACGACGGCTCTTGAGTGAGTCGGGCACATCACCAGCGACCAGCCGCTGCGCCAAACCTTCCACCACGGCGGTCTTGCCCACGCCGGGCTCGCCAATCAGCACCGGGTTGTTCTTGGTACGCCGGGCGAGCACTTGGACCACGCGACGGATTTCGGCGTCCCGGCCGATCACCGGGTCGAGTTTCCCGTCCCGTGCCATTGCGGTGAGGTCGACACTGTATTGATCGAGCGCGGAGGAGGTTGCCTCAGCTTCGGGGCTGGTCACTCGCTTGCTGCCACGAGCCTCATTGAAGGCGCGGGTCAGCACATTCGGCTTGACGTTCAGCGCCGACAGGACCTTCTTGGCATCCGAGTCGACGGTCGCCAGCGAGATCAGAAGGTGCTCGGTGGCCACGTACGCGTCGCCGAGTTGTTCGGCTCGGCTCTCGGCGTCGGCCAGCACCCGGGCAAACGACCCTGAGATGCTCGGCTGGCTGACCGAGGTTCCCTTTGCTGAGGGCAGCTTGGCAATCGCACCTTGGGCGGCGGCGGCGACTACGGCCGGATCGGCGCCAGCGGCAGCGATCAAGGGGGCGACCGTGTTCCCCGGCACTTGGAGCAGCGCGTGCAGCAGGTGCGACGGCTCGGCGTACGGGTTGCCCGCCGTGAGCGCACTGCGCAAAGCGGCTGAGACTGCGTCCCGACTCTTGGTGGTGAGTTTGTTGGTGTCCATGTCTCCTCTGGATCAAGACCTCCGAGCTGTGAGCGTCAGCATTGCGCGAGCAGCTCCTCTAAACTTGAGTACCCGCCACTCAACTATGCGCCAGCGGAATCCACTTCGCAATGGCAAAGTTGAGTCCAACAGACTCAACCTTGGATGGAATGGAGCTATTCCGCTTTTGCCCGTTGAGGCGGCCGGTCTTTGCCCGGCGTCCAGCGGCTCTCCTGCTCCTGCCATGACGGTGGCGTGCCAGGAAGCTCAGCGCCGTTGCGGGCCGTCAAGCCCTCGATGATGATGGCGAGCTGGCGCTGCCTGAGCTCGGCGGTCCGGGCGGTATCGCCGAGCCGGGTCTTAGCCAGCAGCTCCAGCAGAAACGCGACGTCAAGGAAGGTCAGTCCCGGACGCAGGACCCCGGTCTCCCGGACGCGCTCGAACAGCTCGACGGTCCGGACAATCATCCGCTCGGTGCGAGCCGCGTGGCGCTCGTCCGGCGTGAAATGCCCGGCAAGGTGGACCGTCAGGGCGTGGGTGTCGGCGGCGACGATGCTGCGCAGCCACTGGACGTACGCCGTCCACGGATCGTCTGTGGACGCCAATGCCTTCTCTACCAGCTCGATATAGGTGTCCTGTCCATCGAGGCAAAGCTGGGCCAGCAAGGCGTTTTTGCTCGGGTAGCGGTGATACAGCGCGGCGATACCGACCCCAGCCTTGTTGGCGACCTCGGAGATGGGGGCGGCGGGATTGGCGATGAAGACTTCCCGCGCGGCTTCCAGGATCCGCACGTTATTGCGCGCGGCCTCCGCCTGACGCCCACGTTTGCGCGGTTCGGTCGACATGAGAAATAGCCTAGCGGGTCTGGAATGATCCATTCTGTTTTGATAGTCTTTAACAGAACCAATCATTCTGTTAACAGGAGCCTGCAATGCCAGACGACGCAATCGCACCCTTCACCGTCAACATCAGCAACGACGCCATCACCGACTTGAAGTCCCGGCTCGCCAGCGCCCGGTGGCCCGAACAGCTCCCGGGGCCGGCATGGAAGCGAGGTGTTCCCGTCGACTACCTGCGGCGGGTGGCGGACTATTGGGCCTCGGACTTTGATTGGCCGGCCCAGGAGAAGCGCATCAACGCCTACCCACAGTTCACCACTGACGTCGACGGCCAGCGGATCCATTTCCTGCACGTCAGGTCGGCGGTTGAGGGCGCCACGCCGCTGCTGCTCCTGCACGGCTGGCCGGGGTCGTTCGTGGAGTTCCTGGACTTGATCGACTCATTCGTCGACCCGGTTGGCCACGGCGGTACTGAGGCCGATGCCTTCCATGTCGTAGTGCCGTCACTGCCGGGTTTCGGCTTCTCGACCCCACTGGCCGGCGAGGGGTGGGGCAGCCGCCGGATGGCCGAAGCCCTTGCGGAGCTGATGGCTCGGTTGGGATATGAGCGCTACGGCGCCCAGGGCGGCGACTTCGGTGCTTTCGTCGCGCCGGACCTGGGCCGCGTGGATTCGGAGCACCTGATCGGTGTCCACGTGAACGCAGCGACCATAGGGTTCATCCCGTTCGGGGAACTGTCTGAGGACGACAAGGCATCACTCAGTGAGGTGGAGCAGGCCCGACTTGCGCGGATGGCTAACTTCCTCAGCGAGGGGAACGGCTACTTCGGCATCCAGTCGACTCGGCCGCAGACCCTCTCGTTCGCCCTCACCGACTCACCGGCCGGCCAACTCGCCTGGATCATCGAGAAGTTCAAGGAGTGGACCGGATCCGACCACGACCTGCCCGAGGAGGCCGTCGGACTCGACACCATCCTCACCAACGTCTCGGTCTATTGGTTCACCCAGACAGCGGGGTCCGCGGCGAACATGTACTACGAGTCGATACACGGTCATGACTGGCCGACGCCCTCCCAGGTGCCCACCGGTGTGGCGGCTTTTGCCGAGGACGTTGCCATACGCCGTTATGCCGAGCAGAGCAACAACATCGTCCACTGGAGCGACATCGACGCAGGTGGCCACTTTGCCGCGCTCGAAACACCGGAGCTGCTGGTGGCCGATGCACGAGCGTTCTTCGCCGGCCTGCGCCAGGCTAGGTAGCCGACCAGCTCGGCCGGGACATCGAAGTGCACGCTACGAGCTGCGCGCCTCGAGGGCAGCCAGGTCTCGTTCGGCGTACAACCGGTGCTCCCACTCCTCGCTCAGAACGACCAGCAGGCACTCACGCACCGGGAAGCTGTGGGACTCCGGCCAGCCGGGGCCCTCGACCGGTTCGGTGTGGCCGTGCAGCGACTTGTCGGTCAGCCCCTCGATGACCTGGCGCACCGTGGACATCCGGTCGCGTCGCAGCTCAAGCACCTCGTCGAGCGAGGGTCGTCCATTGCGGTCCCGCGGCACCCCGGGAATGTCGGGCATTTCGTCCCATGGCAGGTCGAGGGGATCCCAC
>CAVTFS010000019.1:0-409360 GCA_963734005.1 uncultured Actinomycetota bacterium | reverse complement strand
GAGCTTCGCTCTGACCGGCGCCGGCAGATCGTGTAGGGCTGTCGTGGTCTTGGTCGTGGTGGTGGGTTGACCATTTCTCATCATGGGCTCCGTTGTTTGTGGTGAGGATCTGTACGTCCACGATCGCTGAGCACGGCGGCGGGCACATCAGCCCCGGAGCCTGATTCGACCTGGCCGTTGGCACAGCCGAGCTCTTGTACTTTCGGCTAATACGCCGAGCACGCGGGCTGCCTAGGCTGGTCAGATGGCCACCAACGCACTCCGCTCGCTGTGGGCCGAACCTCGACCCACGAATGCCCCGGACCGGGGGCCGCGGGACTGGGCCTTGGTCGCAGTATTCATCTGCTGGTCCCTGGTGGAAGTGGTGCTTCGCCAGGCTATGTGGACGGATCGCGACCTGGCGCCGCGCCCGCTGCTGCTGCTCTATGTGCTCGCGGTCCTGGGCCCCCTGCTGTGGCGACGCACGCACCCGCTCCTCGCGGTTGCGGTCTCCTTCGGCACCTTGACGATCCTCGACAGCGTCAGAATCCTCACCGGGTCGCAAGGCGCCCCGCTTTCAAGCATCTCCGCGGCGCTGATCCTGGCCTACGCACTGTTCCGGTGGGGCTCCGGTCGGGAAGCCGCAATCGGCCTCGGCGTCATCCTGGTCTGGCTGCCCATCACCCACGTTGCCGACCACATGAGCCTGTGGGCGAGGGTCGCAGGGTACGCGTTCTTCCTGTTCGCCGCCGCGCTCGGCGCCGCGGTCCGCTATCGCGAGAGGATCCGCATCCGCGACATCGACCAGGCCAAGGCCCGCGAACGCGAACAGCTCGCTCGTGAACTCCACGACACCGTCGCCCACCACGTCTCGGGCATCGCCATCCAGGCCCAGGCAGGACGTGCCATCGCGGCCTCCCATCCCGAGCGTGCCGTCGAGGTCCTGGCCATCATCGAGGACGCAGCGACCCGCACCCTTACCGAGCTGCGCGCCATCGTCGGCGTGCTCCGCGCCTCACAGGACACCGAGTTCGCGCCGCAGCCCGGCGTGGCCGAGGTCGAGCAGCTCGCCACCGATGGCCAGACGCGTCCCTGCGTCGAGGTGACGCTATTCGGCGAGTTCGACGACCTCAGCCCGGCGGTCGGGGCCGCGATCTACCGCCTGGCCCAGGAGTCCATCACCAACGCTCGACGGCACGCCCGCCACGCGACCCAGGTCACCGTCGCCGTCACAGGCGACGCCGACCGGGTACGGCTGACCATCGACGACGACGGCTCCGCCGCTGGCGGCCGCGCCCCAGCAGGCTACGGCCTGGTGGGCATGCGGGAACGCGCCTCACTGCTCGGCGGCACCTTCCACGCAGGCCCCGCCGCCGAGCGGGGCTGGCGGGTAGAGGCGGTCCTGCCCCGAACCGGGACGCCACGATGAGCATCAGGGTCCTCATCGCCGACGACCAGCCCATCGTGCGCACCGGGCTGACGATGCTGCTCGAGGCCCAACCCGACATCGAAGTGGTCGGCGCGGCCGCCGACGGGCGCGAGGCAGTCCGCCTGGCGCTCCAGCTGCGCCCCGACGTCGGCCTGTTCGACATCCGAATGCCGCTGATGGACGGCATCGAAGCCACCCGACGCCTCGCCGGCCCCGACGTCACCGACCCCCTGCCGATCGTGGTCATCACCACCTTCGACCTCGACGAGTATGTCCACGGGGCGCTCAAAGCCGGCGCCCGCGGGTTCCTGCTCAAGGACGCCGGACCCGCCCTGCTGACCCAGGCCATCCACGCCGCCGCCGACGGAGACGCACTGATCGCACCCAGCGTGACCGTCCGACTGCTCGCAGCGTTCGCCCACGCACAGACCTCACCACCGAGGCAGCCGATAGAACCGCTCACCGCCCGCGAGGAGGAAGTCCTCGGGCCTGTAGCCCAAGGCCGCACCAACGATGAGATCGCCAGCGAGCTCTACATCACCCCAAGCACCGTCAAAGCCCACCTCGCCAGCCTCATGCGAAAGCTCGGCGCCCGAAACCGCGTCGAGGTCGCCATGTGGGCCCACGAGACCGGCCGCATCTGACGCCGCAAAGGCTCCCGCCGCCGTTTGCCCCAACCCCCCACAGCGTCACAAAGCGGCGTGTACCCCTCGGAGGGACGCTGCGTCCTCTCACCGGATGACGGGCTATACAGCGCGCGGGTCTGAGGGCTAGCGTCGGAAACTTCGGGTTGCCCGGCCGCGGTTGCGGCACTGCCCCCCTGCGCGAACTACTCCCCCAACCGCTGGCAGACGAATCGAGGCCTACCGGAACTGGCACCCTTCTGTGTCAAGCATGGGTCTTGATCTGAAAGAAAGAGCCAGATTCGGCAGTGTGCTACCTGTCTGCCGTGGCCGCGTCGAGTGCATCCTCGTGTTCCGAGCTTCGCGATCTGACGCTTGGGGTGTGCTATCGGCGTGGCGCGGACGGCCCGCTGGGACGCCGTTCGGGTTTTCGGTATGGGCGCTGCCGGTTGTTATGGCTGCTACGGGCGGTGCCTCGTGTCTGTCGCTCGTCAGCCTTTGCATCTGCTAGCGGGTCAGTGGCACGCGCGATGTCCCGGTCGAGGCGTTCCTTCCAGAGGGCCTGGGGTGTTTCGAGCTGGCCTCCTCCGGTTGGTCGGGGGTCTTGGGGATCGATGCCGTTGGCGGCCCGCCACACTGCGATTTCGCGAACAAGGGCGGTGCTCGGATAGCTTCCCGGTGGTGCCCAGATTGGCTCGGCGTCACCCTGGCAGGCGTGATCTTGAACCTGGCCGGCGAGGTCGGCAACCAGTTGGGACCGCTCTGCCAGGTAGCGCCCCCAGAGCGGATGGGCATGGAGCGCTGGTGGAACGCCTGGGAGCCAGGGCAGCGGACCTGGGTGGATAGGCGCGAGCTCTGGGAGCCGCCAGTCAAGGACGGCGGCCATGTCGCCTGCGGTTTTGAGGTCGCGTCCGCTGGCGGCTGTCAGCATGTGGCGGAGTGGGTGTTCACCGGTTTCCGCCGCGAGGCCGAGCAGGTGTGCCCGGAGGGTCGGCCAGGCCGGTTCGTCGGTGAGTCCGGGGATGTACTGGTCGACTTGGTCGAGCTCTGCGACGGTCTGGGGTCCGACCAGCTGTTCGGCCGCGACGTGGAGGCCGTCGGTGTAGCGCTGGACCGCCTGGAAAAGCCGGGCCGCTGGATTGTTGAGCTCGTGCAGCACGGTGCTGGCCGAGACGGGCGCTTCATCGCGGGCGAGGATCTGCTGCAGCGTCTCGGTCGGTGTGTGCGGGGCAACCGTCTCGGGTCGGATGAGGGTGTGGGGGTCGCCGTCGCCGACGACTTGGAGGTAGAGGTGGTTGCCATGCCGGCCGCGGGTGAGCATCGTGTACAGCTGCTGCCGGGACTCCTGCCCGGTCAACAAACCGTGCATGGTGTCGGCCGTGACACCTTGCGCGGCGTGAATGGTGGCGGCATAGCCGAGACCGGTCGAGGTGCGCACATAGTCAAAGGGCAGCCGGACGGTCAGCTGGCTGCGGGTACGCCGCACCGCCAGGTCACCGTGTTTGCCGACGTGGGTGATGGTCCAGCGGTCGCCGTTCTTGACCCAGTCGGTGGCGGTGAGGCGGAGTCGGCGGTCGTTGGCCCGGGTGATGATCACATCTCCCACACTGGCCCGGTTCCCGTCGGCCAAGGGCACCTCCCCTGTCGCCTCGGAGTGATCAAGACGATGCGCCCTGGCGCGGCGGTTGAGTTCGGCGACCAGCTCGCGGGTGGGGGCCAGCATGATGGCGTCAAGTCCGGCCGATCGGTCTAGCACCCAACCGGTGAAGGCATCCTCAGTGGCCTGGGCAATGTCGCCGACATGAACACGACCGTGATCGAGATAGAAGTCGAGCGCGTCTGATTTGCCTTCGCGGAGGGCGAGTGATGCTGCTGCTTCGGCGGCGTTGGTGAAGCGGTGGAGCTCGGCGAGATGCAGCGCGCCGTGGGTCTGTTTGATGTCGCGGAGGACACCGCCGGCGCCGATCGCGGCGAGTTGTTGATCATCACCGACCAGCCGGATACTGGCACCTCGATCGATGGCGAACTGCACGGCCGCGTCGAGGGTGAGGGTGTCAGCCATCCCGGCTTCATCGATGATCAACAACGTCGACGGGCCGACCGTGGCCGCCCAGTCGGGCAGCTCGCCATGGCGGAGTGACCAGGTGAGTTTGGCGAGCGTGTCGGCACGGATGCCGGTCTGCTCGCCAAGAACAGCGGCCGCGGCAGCCGACGGGGCCAGGCCCAGCACCCGGCCGCCGTCTTGGGTCCAGGCCAGGGTGAGGGCACGCATGGCGGTCGTCTTGCCGGCGCCGGCCGGTGCGATCGCCAGCTGCAGCCGGGCACCCGAGGTGCACATCTGCCGGACCAGCAAAGCCTGCCCAGCATCCAGGGCCGTTCTGTTCGCCGCCATCTCCAGCAGAGCCAGATCCACCGCAGACTCGTCGACCGCTGACCCGTCGCGGCGTCCCGCGGCGATGACCAGGCGCCGTTCCGCATCGAGGATCCGCTGCGACGTGTAGAGGTCGGCACCGGCCACGACGTAGACCGACGACCCGTCGACCCGCCGCAACGCCTCCGGTTCGTCGATGTTGCCAACCGGTGCCGACAGGGCAACACACCGGCGATCGAGCACCTCATCGATCAGCAGGTCCACCAAGGCACTCGCCCGCTCGACAGGCACATCGGCCGTACGGACCTGGCGTTGTGCCTCAGCGCGGACATGCCACATCTGCCAGGTGGAGCGGCTGTTCTCCATCACAGCCAGGATGTGATCGGCTGTCTGTGCGATCCAGCGGGCGTCGGCGATCGTGGCGGTCGCGGCGGCCGGGGTGAGCGCTGTCTGCACCATTGCCGCGACGGCGCCACGTCCGCCCAGCACTGCTGCCGCTTCGTTCAGCCAGGTGGAGCGTTGTTCGGTCAGCGATCGGGGTTCGTGTTTGGCGTCGCGGGTCTCCAAGGTCGCCTGCTGAGCCAGCTGCAACGCTTCGACCGGGGTCGGCGGCCGACCATGATCTTCTTGGAATTGGATGGCGAGTTCACCGCGGCGGGTGTTGATGTGGGCGCGGCGGGTCGACCAGCGTTGGTTCAGTCGGGGGTCGACACCGACGATCTCTCGGATCGGCCGCTTCGCCGGATCGGTGCCGGGCCGTTCGGCAAACCGCACCCCCAAGGCCTCGCGGAGGTGCTGCTCCAGCCCGGTGTTGTAGGTCTCCGACGCGGCGACATTGGCTTTGAAGAGCACCCGCCCGTCGATCGACAGCCACCGTCCATCGAGAGTCTGCACCTTGTTCGCCACTGCCACATGGGTGTGCAGATCCGGGTCCCCGGCCCGGCTGTCCCGGTGCGTGAACGCGGCAGCGACCAGGCCTCGGACGTTGACCTGCCGGATCCCTTGCGGCCCGGTCCGGGTGAACAGGGCATGCTTCTCAATGAACGCCAAAGCGTCCCGGACGGCGGCCTGATGGGCCCGTTCGATCACAGCCGCCACCGCCGGATCAGCGACCGCCCACAAGGCGGACACCGACTTCACCGGCGAGAACGTTAGGTCATAGCCGGCTACTGTCTGTGTTCGCGGCCGCGAGTCTTTCGCGATTTGTCCCGCCAGCTCGCGGGCGTCAATCGGCTCCCGGCCATGGGCGGCGAGGAAGAATTCACGAGCCACCTGAGTCCGCACCCGGGCCCGGTCAGCCGCCGCGATCGAGGCGTCGGCCGGCCATCCGATGGCGGTGTTGAGCGCCGCGATGCGTCTGGCCACCTCAAGCCGAAACGGGCGAAGATCGTTGTCGACGATCTTGAACGGCGCCCCCAGCCGCGCAACGTTCTGAAAGTCCTGAACGGTGAGGTCGGGTCCCTCCAGCTGCTGCAACCGCAGCTCGGCCAACGGGTGCAAACCGCAGCCGAACAAGGCTCGCATCTGCTCCGCGGTCACCGGGTCGCCAGCGGCAAGTCCGTCGATCCCGTCCATCCCCGACCCGATCCACACCCCAGGGGACTCACCCCGTTCGGTGTAATAGGCCGCCAGCCCGGTGTGACCTTTCTCAGTGGCATCCAACGCCGCCACCTGCCGGGTCAGATAGTCATACCCAGACCCGGCGGTGAGCTTGTGCACACTCATCGTCATGACCCCGAATGGCGATTCCGCGCGCGCGCGGTCACGCCAACCCGGGGGTACGTCCCCGCGTGCATCAGGTGTGTCGGACAGCTGATCTTGAAATCGGGAGGGGGTACGCGAAACAACTCAGAGGGACCGGCGGTGACCGCTCAACCCGTTGGTGCTGGCTTAGGGCCTGGTGAAGGAGATATGGCGAGGAGGGATCCGGTGATGAGTCAGCAATCGGTGAGGCAGGCGGTGCGACGGTCGGCGTTGGACGCTCAGGCAGTACGGCGTAAGGAACGTGCCGAACGCGAACGCCGGATCGAGGGTTTGGCGGTCGAGGTGATGACCGCACTTGGTGAACGCGACGCTGCGGTTCGCGACGCCGAGCGGCGCGCCTGCACGACGCTGCAGACGATGACCGATGAGGAGGGCCTGTCCCTGCGCGAGACGGCCGAGTGGTGTGGCAGTTGCGTCACAGTGCGTGAGATAACCCGCCTGCGGCGACTGGACGACAGTCAGCAGGACAGCGGTCGAGAAGACTCGTCGGAGAGCGCGGATGGCCTGGCCGCGGCTCGGCCAGACGTTGCATGATCCGTCCACCGTGTAGTGCTGATGCTTTGCCGTCAAGGGCGGCGACTACCTGCCGCGCCCACCTCTCGCCGCTTTCGTCGTCGTGGGCGATCGCGATGATCTGAGCGCCGTAGAGCGGAGTCGGATCGGCCTTGTGGAAGTTGCCTGCCAGGACGTCTTTCTCGCTTTCGACCAGCAAGATCGGCTCGTTGTTCTGTGCCGCCTTCTGGACCTCTGCCAGCCGGTAGAGCGTGGTGCGAGCGCCGTTGGTGTGCCCGGATTGGGTGAACCGCTTTTGCCGTCGCTTTCGTAGGTGCGGCGCACCCGCCGGCCGTCCTCGTAGTCATACGTCGCGCCCTTGCGGCCGTCGAACAGGTCGCCCATCGTCCAGTCGATCGCTGCGACCACATCGCGTGTATCGCAGCGTGCGTGGCAGTAGATCAGAACCTGGCCCGCGATCTTGGTGATCGACAGCGATGGGGTGCCGTCCTTATGGGCTGGACACCGAGCGGTCGCTGTGTGGCCGTTGCGACGTAGGCCGGTAGTTGCTTGTGGGGGGTGATCACGAGCACCACGTACACGGCGCAGACGGATTCGACATTAACCCCGTCGCTCTCCGCCCCTGTGCCGTTGGCTTGGGAGCGGTGTCGTTTATGGTCACCCGCCTCGTCGCGGCGGCTATCAAGCCAGGTTTCGACGTCACTGCGACGGTAGCGCAGGTATCTGCCCACTTGTAGGCGGGCGGGCCTTCGTTGGGTTGCCGCCAGTTGTAGATGGTGCGCTCTGGGATGCCGCCTAGGTAGCCGCTCAACCATTCAAGGTCGTGCAATGGCTCGTCGGGTTTACCCGGGAATGTTTTGTAGAAACAATACCAGCAGTGAGTCGGTGTTGACGGACCATTACCGCTATGCCACGCTTGCGCATGTGTCGAGGCGATTTTCTGGGCAGGTTGAGATCGTGCCGGGGGTCGTCGGGCCTGAGGGGATCATCGACCCGGGGCACGTCATCCCGAGCCCGGATGGTGGAGTCGACATCGAGTTAGATATCCGATTCGACCCGCAGCAACGCCGCTATGTGTGCCATGAGGTGCGGGCGGCCAGCAGCACCGGGGGCGCTGTGACCACGGAAGCCCTGAGACATCTACAGATCGCTGAGTGGATCGTTCTCGCCTTGCTTATGGATAGCGATGAGGGGCCGGTCATCCGTGAGCTTGAGAATCCAGACGGCAGGGAGCCGTGGGGGAAGACCGCTCCCGATGATGTGGCCGAGCACGGGCCGACAGCTCGGGCGCTGCGGTGGACGGCGCATTTCTACCGCTACGGCTATGCGGTGTCATATAACCCGACAAAGGAGGTTGAGGAGATGTTGAAGCTGCCCCGGTCAACTGCGGGTAGGTGGATCGCAGCATCGCGCGAGGCGGGCTACCTGGGGCCTTCTGAGGGTATGGGGAAGGCAGGCGGGTAGTGGCCGGCATCGCGAAGCGTCCCGACGGGCGGTGGCGGGCACGGTACCGCGACGCGGCCGGCAAGGAGCACTCGAAGCACTTCGATCGCAAGACCGATGCGCAGCGCTGGCTCGATGAGGTGACCGCCGCAATCGTCACCGGTCAATATGTCGACCCGCGCTCGGGCCGCATCACCTTCCGCGAATACGCCGAGCGGTGGCGCGCAACCCAGGTGCATCGCCTGACCACGCAGGACTACATCGAGGGCAACCTGCGCCGCAACGCCTACCCGGTGCTCGGCGATAAGCCGCTGTCATCGATCAGGCCGAGTGAGGTCCAGGGGTGGGTCAAGGGCATGACCGATCGGTTGGCACCATCGACCGTCGGCGTCGTCCATGGTGTTGTGTCGGGCATCTTTCGCGCGGCCGTGCGTGACCGGTTGATCGTGGCGAACCCGTGCGACGGGACACGTCTCCCGAAAGCCACGCCGTCACGGGTCGAGCCGCTGCCCGTCGAGACTGTGCACGCGCTAGCTGACGCAGTGCCCGCCCGATATCGGGCGCTTGTGATCTTGGCTGCTGGCTCGGGCATGCGTCAGGGCGAATGCCTGGGGCTCACTGTGGACAGGCTCGACTTCCTGCGCCGCGTGGTGCATGTGGATAGACAGCTCGTAACCGTGACTGGCCGTCCGTCGTTCCTGACCGCGCCGAAGACGGCGGCGAGCGTGCGCACCATCCCGCTGCCTCAAGTCGTGCTCGATGCCCTCGCCGCGCACCTGGGCGCCTTCCCGCCGCTCGGCGATGGGTTCGTGTTCGTCACAGAGGCTCGCAATCCCATCCGTCGCACCGCGTTCGGGGATGTGTGGCGGGCTGCCGTCAAGGCCGCGGGCGCGCCGGCTGGGACAGGCTTTCATGAGTTGCGGCATTTTTATGCCAGCTTGTTGATCAGGCACGGCGAGAGCGTCAAGACCGTGCAAGCGCGACTCGGTCATGCCTCGGCGTCAGAGACGCTCGATACCTACTCCCACTTGTGGCCGGACAGTGATGATCGGACCCGCACGGCGGTCGATTCTGTCTTTTCTGCGGACTATGTGCGGACTGGAGAGGTGATTGATGAACATAATCCCTAGTCAAATGCCAGTTGGCGGACGAGTCGGTCGGTAAGCCGGATTCTGTTCGGTCGTTGCCGACCGGGGCGATCATCCATCTGCGACCGCTGTTACCAGCGGCCTGGTGCGATCTACCCGGAGGCTCGGGCGAGCAGCCCTCAAGCGCCTCCGCAGACGCGCGTACGCGTCCTTTTGATCTTGCTCCAGGTGGGGTTTACCGAGCCATCCCAGTCACCTGGGATGCTGGTGGTCTCTTACACCGCCGTTTCACCCTTACCTCCTGTCCGACGAGATGGCTGGCACCTCATCGGTGGTCAGAGGCGGTCTGTTTTCTGTGGCACTATCCCGCGGGTCACCCCGGGTGGGCGTTACCCACCACCTTGCTCTGTGGAGTCCGGACTTTCCTCGACGCCGCCTACGCGCCGCCGCGATCGCCTGACCGACTCGTCCAATCCCAGCCTAGCCAGTACCGCTAGGGACGGGTAAGGACTTCCGCGCCGTTGTCGGTGACTACCAGGGTGTGCTCGAACTGGGCGCATCGGCTGCCGTCAGCGGTGAGCACCGTCCAGCCGTCGTCCCACATGTACCAGTCGCCGCTCCCGAGGGTGATCATCGGCTCGATCGTGAACGTCATCCCTGGCCTGATCACTGTGTCACAGGCCGGCTCGTCGTAGTGCGGGATAACCAGGCCGGAATGAAAGGTCGTGTGCACACCGTGTCCGGTGTAGTCGCGTACCACGCCGTAGCCGAAGCGCTTGGCGTAGCTCTCGATCACCCGGCCGATGACGTTGACCTCGCGCCCTGGTTTCACGGCGTTGATCGCGCGCACCAGGGCCTGCTGTGTCCGTTCGGTGAGCAGCCGACTTTGCTCATCGACCTCGCCGCAGAGGAAGGTCGCGCAGGTGTCCCCGTGTACGCCATGGATGTAGGCGGTGACGTCGATCTTGACAATGTCACCATCCTCGAGCGGGCGGGCGTCAGGGATGCCGTGGCAAATGACCTCATTGACAGATGTGCAGCAGGACTTCGGGAATCCGCGATAGCCGAGGGTTGAGGGGTACGCGCCCTTGTCGATCAGGAATTCATGGACCACCCGATCAAGATCATCGGTTGTGGCGCCAGGCTTGATGATCGCGGCGGCAGCGTGCATTGCTTGGGCGGCGATCCGGCCCGCGACCCGCATTTTCTCTACAACGTCGGGCGGTTGCACATCCTCACCGGCATAGCGTTCGGGTGCAGGTCGGCCGACATAGCGTGGCCGCGCAATGCTTCCTGGCACGTCCCGTGGCGGTGAGATGGTCGCAGGCTGGATCGTCACCTCGCGATCTTACTTTCCCGAAAGTGGTCGAAAGCGGCAGCAAATTCGGCCGGGCTCATGTCGTTGATGACCGCTTTCCCGGGAGGGAGGCGGGGGAGTAACGTCGAAGACGATCGTGAGACGCAGCCCGAAGGAGGGTCACATGGCGGAGGGCGATTGGTGGTTTGACCTCAAGACCCACACGGCGGTGCCTGACAACAACGAAACGAAGATCACCGACCGACTCGGGCCTTACAAGACGCGCGAGGAGGCCGAACGCGCGCTCGAGCTTGTAGAAGAGCGCAACGAGGCGTACGACAACGACCCGCGCTGGAACGACGATCTCTGATCGTCCAAGAACGAAGCGCTGCATAGCTAATTGGCGGTACTCGCGCATCGCGCGCATGATTCCGCCGACTTCGTCGTCGCTCGCAGACGGTGAAGCGTGTCTGCTCGCGTCTCCTCAGCACGGCGGTGCCCGACTACCAACGCTCGCACCGCATAGCTTTCTGACGGTCTGCATGGGTTGCTACCTGTGCAGACCGACTGCAACCTACGTGAACGTAGGTTGCGGCACCGAGTCGGCGGGTGGGAGGTGGAGGCTGTCGGCGCCGGATTCCACGGGCGTAGTGATCCGAACTTGGGAGGCGCCGGCCACCGGTGTGATCCACACCGGCACTCCAACTTCAAGTGCCTTGGCGGTCGCCTCCGCGCGGGTCAACGTGACCAGCACCGGCGGTGCCGTATCGTGCTGGATCAGCCGGACGTCGAGTCGCACCTCGAAACCGACCCGGTTGAAGCGCTCGATTCGACCCTCATGAGCATCGCCAAACGGGTGAGTCTCGATCTCCAGATCGTGGGGGCGCACCAGGTGGCCATCGAGTGTGGTCACCGGCCCGAGGAAGCTCATGACGAACTCCGAGGACGGATGATCGTAGAGCTCATGAGGCGGGCCGATCTGCTCGATCCGGCCCTGGTTGATCACCACAATCCGATCAGCCACTTCCAGCGCCTCCTCCTGGTCGTGTGTGACAAAGACCGTGGTGACGTGTACCTCGTCGTGCAGCCGGCGCAGCCAAGCCCGCAGTTCTTTGCGCACATTGGCGTCCAGAGCACCGAATGGCTCGTCCAGCAACAACACGCTCGGTTCGATCGCCAATGCGCGGGCCAAGGCCATCCGCTGTCGCTGCCCGCCGGAGAGTTGAGCCGGTAGCCGGTCGGAAAATTGCGATAGGTGCACCAGCTCGAGCAGTTCCTTCACTCGAGCGGCGATGTCCTTGCGCGGACGCTTCCTCACTTTCAGTCCGAAGCCGACGTTGCCTGCCACCGTGAGATGCCGAAAAGCGGCGTAGTGCTGGAAGACGAAGCCGACGTTGCGCTTCTGCGCCGGCAGCCCGGTGGCATCGACACCCTCAATCTCAACCGATCCGCTGTCGGCAACTTCTAGGCCGGCAATGATCCTGAGCAGCGTTGACTTGCCGCCGCCGCTCGGTCCGAGGAGAGCGGTCAGTTCACCCGTTGCGATGTCGAGATCAATGTCCTCCAGCGCTACAAAGTCGCCGAACCGCTTGCCGACGCCTGCGATCTTGATGCTCATTCGGACGCCCCCCTGCCAGGTCGAAGGCTGGTAACGATGATCAAGGCGAGCACGGCAATCAGAGCCAGAATGAAGGCTGCTGTGTACGCAGTGATCGCGTTCACGACCCCAAACTGCTGATACCGCTCCTCGACGAGGAGTGTCGCCGTCTGGGTGCGCATGGCGACGCCGCCAGAGACGATCTTGACCGCGCCGAATTCACCAAGGGATCTGGCGAGGCTGAGCACCACACCATAGAGCAGGCCCCATTTGATGGCAGGCAGCGTGATGCGGGCGAAGGTCTGCAGGCTCGAGGCGCCCAGGCTGCGCGCGGCCTGCTCCTGCTCAGTTCCGATCTCCTGCAGTACCGGAACGACCTCGCGGATGACCAGCGGCATGCTCACGAAAGCCGTGGCCATGATGATCGCGGGCGGGGCATAGATCACCTGTAGCCCCGCCTGCTCCAAACTCTGGCCCAGCCAGCCGGTTCGGCCGCCATAGACGAGCACCAGGGACAATCCGACGACAACCGGCGACACCGAGAGCGGCAGATCCACCATGGCGTTCAGTGCTCGGCGCCCCGGAAATGTGTAGCGCACCAGCAGCAACGAGATACCGACACCGAAGATGGTGTTGATCACCACCGCCCAGAAGGCGGCCGACAGTGTCAACTGAAATGCGAAGATCACCTCCGGTTGCCGCAGGACGTTGATCACTGGAGCGAGGCCGTTGGCGAAGGTCTTGGCTGCGACCAACGCGACCGGCCACATCACCAGGAAAAACAGGTATCCGATCACGATCAGTCGCAAGGTCCAGCGGGTAGTGCGGTGAGCAGCACTGTCATGCATAGCGGGCTACCCTCCGAGAGATCAGATCGAGAGTGATGATCACGATCAGTGCAACGACCAGCAAGATCGAGGCCACAGCTGCCGCTTCGGTCAACTTGTCGCCCTCGACGGAGGACATGATGCGCACCGACGCCACCTCGGTGGAGTAGGGCAGGTTCCCTGAGAGCAACACCAGCGATCCGTACTCGCTGATTGCCCGGCAGAACGACAACGCGGCTCCCGCGGCAATCGCAGGGGCCAGACTGGGCAGAATCACGAGTCGGAAGGTCGTCAATCGATTGGCGCCTAGCGAGGCCGCCGCCTCCTCCACCTCCTGCTCAAGCTCGAGGAGCACCGGCTGCACCGTGCGCACAATGAAGGGCAGTGTCACAAACAGGAAGGCCAGGAAGACTGCGATAGGGGTGTTTGCCCAGTTGACGCCGAGCGGGCTCGACGGCCCGTACAGGCTGAGGAGCACCAGACCGGCAACGATGGTCGGCAGGGCGAAGGGAATATCGATCACAACCTCGAGCAGCTGCTTGCCCCGAAACTGATCACGGACCAATACCCAGGCGATCATGGTGCCCATGACCACATTGACCGCAGTCACCAGCACTGCCTGACCGACGGTGAGCCTGAGTGCGGCCAGTGTCTGAGGGCTACTCAACGCATCCCAGTACGCCGACCAGCCACCCGCGGAAGCTTGTACTAGTACAGCCGTCAGCGGGATGAGCACGAGCAGGCTGAACCACGTCAGCGCGATGCCCAGCCCAAGCCCCGAAATCGGGGTGAGAGAGGTCGCGCTCCTAGCGCGCCGCAGGCGACGGCCACCGGCGTTGGTGGCCGCGCCCGCTGGGGGAGTCGGGGCAAGCTGCTGGGCCTCGGCGGTCCCTGCGCTTGGTGTCACTGGGACCTGCCGGTTGCCTTCTGAATCTCGGGCACGAGTCCGCCCTCGTCGAAGAACTTCGCGTTCACGGCATCCCAGCCACCCAAGTCGCTGATGGTGAACAGCTTGGGCGGCACGGGGAAGGGCTTGGCTGGATCATTAGCGCCGGCGACTTCGCCGACCGGCGTACCCGCGACAACGGGACGGAAGCCCTTTGTCACGAACTCTTCTTGGCCAGCCTGGCTCAGCACGAAGTCGAGGTATGCATTGGCCTTGGGGTTGGCATTCTTCAGTACCGCGCCCGGGTTCTCGATCTTGAGCGTGGCGTCGGGCAGGATGTAGTCGAAGTCCTCACCTGACTGGCGGGCGAGAATCGCCTCGTTCTCATAAGAGATCAGTACGTTCGCCGAGCCCTCCAGGAAGGCGTTGGTCGCGTCGCGTCCACTGCCCGGAAGCGCGGCTACGTGGTTGAAGAACTCGGTCAGGTACTCCTTGGCGTCAGCCTCGGTGCCGCCATTGGCGATTACCTGCTGATAGGCCGCCAGGATGTTCCAACGCGCCGAACCAGACGACGCCGGGTTGGGTGTGACGATCTTGACGCCTGGCTTGACCAGGTCCGACCAGTCCTTGATGCCGAGCGGGTTGCCTTTCTGGACCACGATGACGACGGCGGAGTCGGAGACGATGCCCTTGGTGGGTCCGGACTTCCAGTTCTCGTCCACCAGGCCCGCCTTGACGAGTCGGGTCACATCACCCTCGAGTGAGAAGTTCACGTAATCGGCCCTGAGGCCATTGACCACTGCTCGACTCTGGTCGCCTGAGGCGCCGTACGACTCCTCCCAGACGACGCCCTTGCCCTCTGGAGTTTCAGCGAACTTCTTCTGAATCGCGTTGTTCGCCTCTTTCGGTACCGCGAAGCCCACGAGGTGCAGGGTCGTGGTTCCAGCATCATCCGGCGCCGTCGCAGCACCGCCGACGCAGCCGGTCAGGAGCAGGACGGTGGCAGCGATGGCAGACAGTGCCGCGACGGAGCGTGCGCGCAGGAGTTTGCGTATGGACATGATGTGTCGCCTTCGGTTGAGAGGAGAGTCCCTCTATCTCTACTAGGTCACTAGAGAATATAGAGATTGCTGTCGGACTTGAGATCGAGTTCCGCCATACAAGATGCGTGCAGCGTCTCTGTTATGGTCCCTCAGCCGGATGCCACGATATGCTTCCTAACCTCGTAAACTCCCCAACGAGTGGTCAGGCCGTTAAGCGAGGGAGACGTTGGTGGAGATGACGCGCCGCCTGACGGTGGGTTGTGAGTTCGTTCACCACTCGGAGATCGATATTCCCGCGGTGTTCCAGGTCGAGCCTCTCAGTGATCAAAAGGTCGACCTCATCGATGAGCGCTGGTCGCTGGAACCAGATGTACCAACTCATCTCTACACCGACCTTTACGGCAATCCCTGTCGGCGCTTGACCCTGCCGGCGGGACGCTCAGTGATCAGCTACCAGGCGACAGTGATCGCCCCCGATGCCGTCGAAGATGTCGATGAGGACGCCCCGGAGCTTCCGCCTGACCAGCTGCCCGACGAAGCACTGCTCTACATCCTCCCCAGCCGCTTCTGTCTGCCGGATGTCCTCGGTGCCGAGGCGTGGAGCCGCTTCGGCAGCACGCCGCCCGGCTACCGCCGAGTCCAGGCGATCTGCGAGTACGTGCACGGCCATCTTCGCTTCGAGTATGGCGCCAGCGGCCCGATGACCACAGCCGCTGACGCCCACACCACCGGCTACGGGGTCTGCCGGGACTTCACGCACCTCGCGGTATCGTTCTGCCGCGCTCTCAACATTCCCGCTCGCTACGTCTTCGGATACTTGCCCGAGATCGACATCCCACCCCTCGATCTGCCGATGGATTTCGCGGCCTGGATGGAGGTGTATCTGGGTGATCGCTGGTGGACTTTCGATCCGCGAAACAACGAGCGACGCAAGGGGCGGGTGCTCATCGGCCGCGGCCGGGATGCCAGCGATGTGGCGATGGCCACGACCTTCGGCGCGCCTCTGCTCGAATCGATGATCGTGATCTCTGAGGAAGCCGTCGAGGGCTAGTCGGTCCGCCCAATGCCGGGGCGGAGCCTGTCCGAAGCCCGTGAACGTGGCCCTTCGACAGGCTCAGGGCGGACTGCTTGAAGTCAGGGCGCAGATATTTCCCGAAGGTTAGCTGGCACTTAGGCCGCGCAACGTCTTGGCGAGCACCGCGTCCAGTTGTGCGTTGCCGATTGGCACAGCACCGAAAAAGAAGCCCCAATCCCTGCCATCGCGTACCACGATGAAGATCGCGTGATCACCTGCGACCTGAACATCGGGTCGGTCGATGGTGATCTCAGTGTCGATCAGCCATCCACTGCGGCCGTCGATACTCAGGCTCTCGCTGCGGATATCTGTTCGCGTAGGCACGAATGGCCCGTACATGTTGCCGACGATCACGCACTGCACCAGGCTCTCGACCGTGTTCTGTGCGTCACGAACGAAGCCATCCTTCCTGCGCAGCTGGCCAACCGCGAGCTGCGCGATCCAGGCCGGGTTCTGGCTTACCGGGAGGGACTGCTGGAGCACGTCGTAGGCGAAACTGAACCGCGGCTCGACCACGGCAGCCTCGAACGTTGGTTGCGCCTCGAACGACAGATTCCCGCCGTATACCCGACCGTCGCTGGGATGGCGAGCCCGCTGATGGGGGTTTCCCCTCGGACAGGGTTTCACTGGGACCGCGCTGGGCGTGGCGGAAGGAGTAGCCGTGGGAGTGGACGTAGGGCCGGGCGGGGAGCCCTCGGTGCCAGTCGCGGTCGATGTTGGGTTGTCGACGACCGACCGGAGGTTGCCGACGAGGATGGCCGATGCCACAACCACGACCAGTGCGACGGCGAGCACGCTGATGATCAGCCCGAGCCGGCGCCTGCGCGATGGTCGGCTGGGCGGTCCGGCTTTCGCAGGCTCACTCGGGGTCGGGCTGCTGGCCGGACTCTTGGCAGGGCCGGGCCTGCGAGGATCGTCGGTGGTGAAGCTTGACCACCCCGAACCGTCCCAGTAGCGGTATCGTCCAGGCATCCCCGCAGGGTCGGGATACCAGCCTGCATCTGGCATCTGTGGCTACCGGAGCAGCGGATTCGACCGGCCCGACCTCGAAGAGGGGAGCGCAGTCATGTCAGCGGCCCTCGCGCCAGCCATTGGTGATCGGCAACCGGCGGTCCCGGCCGAACGCCTTGAAGCTGATCTTGGTACCTGGCGGGTACTGCCGTCGCTTGTATTCCGCGCGGTCGACCAACCGGATCACCCGATCCGCCAACTCCGGGTCAAAGCCCATCGCCACGATCTCTTCGTGACCCGCGTCGCCTTCCACGTAGTCGTCCAGAACATCGTCGAGCAGCTCGTACGGCGGCAGCGAGTCGGTGTCCTTCTGGCCCGGCCGCAGTTCGGCGCTGGGCTCCTTGGTGATCGAGTTTTCCGGGATGGGTGGAGTCTCACCCCGCTGTGCGGCTTGCTCGTTGCGCCACCGGGCCAGCCTCCAGACCCAGGTCTTCGGCACGTCCTTGATCGGCGCGTAGCCGCCGACGGCGTCACCGTAGATGGTGCTGTAGCCGACGGCGAGCTCGCTCTTGTTCCCGCAGGCGAGCACCATCGAGGGTGGATGCTGGTTGGACTCGGCCATCCAGATCACCGCACGGACCCGGGCCTGCAGGTTTTCGGCGGCGATGCCGTCGAGATCGAGCATTCGGTGGAACGCGTCCACTGCTGGGGCGATCGGGACGGTCTGGAAATGCAAGCCGGTCCGTGCGGCTAGCTCGGCGGCGTCGCTCTTCGAGTTCTCCGAGGAGTAAGCACTGGGATTGGAGATGCCGTAGACGAGGTCGGCGCCGAGGGCATCGCATGCCAAGGTGGCCACAAGGGTGGAGTCGATGCCACCTGACAGCCCGAGGTAAACCCGCTCGATGCCGTTCTTGGAGCAGTAGTCCCGCAGCCCCATCACGAGGGCGAGATAGACCTCCGCCATCGCCTCGAGCGGCTTCGCTACCACTGGCGTGATCAATTCGGCAGGTGCATCTCCGGCGTCGGAGAGGTGATGGCGGAGGATGATCATGCCGCTCTGGCCGGGCTCGGCCGGGACGGTGCCTTCGGCCAGCTCCGCTTGCATCGCGGCGGTGCCTGGAGCAAGATCAAGATCAGCAACCACCAGCTCTTCGACGAACTGAAGCGCGCGCACCACAATGGTGCCGTCCTCGCTGGCGATCATGGAGTCACCATCGAACACCAGCTCGTCCTGTCCACCGACCAGGTTGACGTAGGCAAGCGGGCAGCCCCCCTCCCGTGCCCGGCGAGTGACCAAGTCGCCGCGCACGTCGTCCTTGTCCCGTTCGTACGGGCTGGCGTTGATCACTGCCAGCAGCCCGGCGTTCGCCTCCGCGGTCGCGGCCACCGGCCCGCCGTCTTGCCAGAGATCTTCACAAATGGCAATCGCGACGTCGATGCCGCGAACCCGCAGCACGTGCAGTTCGTTGCCGGGTTTGAAGTAGCGGTACTCGTCGAAGACACCATAGTTCGGTAAGTGGTGCTTGGCGTAGGAACACACCACCTGACCCTGGTGCAGCACTGCAGCCATGTTGAGTGGATGCCCACCCTTGGGATGGTCAGGCTCGTCGGTGCGATCGAGGTATCCGACCACGGCGACAAGATCACCAAGTCCGGCGTCGAGCAGCCGAGTGGCAAGGCGATTGATCGAGACCCGGGAGGCCTCGACAAAGCTGCGACGTAGCGCGAGATCCTCGACGGGATAGCCGGTGAGCATCATCTCTGGGAACAGCACCAGATGTGCGCCGGCGTCAACGGCTTGTTTCGACCAGTCCATCACGAGATCGGCGTTGGCCGAGATGTCCCCGACTGTGGCATTGACTTGGGCCATAGCGATCCGCAGATGAGGCACGAAACGAGACTACGACGTTGCTGTCGACGAGCTTGTTGGTCCAAGGGAGTACAGCGGGCCGGCGCGCGCGCCCAGACTCCCTGGGCCGTAACGCTGCTGTTACATCGTGGGCGGCAGACTGGGCCGCGTGGACAAGCAGACCGAATTCGTATTGCGGGCGATTGAAGAGCGCGATGTGCGGTTCGTTCGCATGTGGTTCACCGATGTTCTTGGCTTCCTGAAATCGGTCGCTGTTGCGCCTGCCGAGCTGGAGGGGGCATTCGCCGAAGGCATGGGTTTCGACGGTTCGGCGATCGAGGGCTTCGCCCGGGTCTATGAGTCCGACATGCTGGCGCATCCTGACCCGTCGACTTTCCAGGTTTTGCCGTGGCGCGACATCAGTCCGGCCACCGCGCGGATGTTCTGCGACATCTCGATGCCCGACGGCTCGCCCTCGTACGCCGATCCCCGCTATGTGCTGAAGCGGGCGCTCAAGAAGGCCGCCGATCTTGGATTCACCTTCTACACCCACCCTGAGGTGGAGTTCTTTCTCTTCAAGGATCCGATCGAACCGGGCAAGCCGCCAACGCCGGTGGATCAGTCGGGTTACTTCGACCACACGCCACAGAGCTTGGGCACTGACTTCCGACGCCGTGCGATCACCATGCTGGAGCAAATGGGAATCTCTGTGGAGTATTCCCACCATGAGGGCGCTCCAGGGCAACAGGAAATTGATCTTCGCTATGCGGATGCCCTCTCAACGGCCGACAACTTGATGACCTTCCGTGTTGTCGTCAAGGAAGTTGCACTGTCGCAGGGGATTCACGCGTCCTTCATGCCAAAGCCGTTCACCGAACACCCCGGCTCTGGCATGCACACGCACATGTCCCTGTTCGAGGGCGACACCAATGCCTTCTACGACGCAAGTGCAGAGCATCACCTGTCGAAGATTGGGCGCTACTTCATCGCCGGCCTGCTGCGGCACGCCGCCGAGATCACCGCCGTGACCAACCAGTGGACCAACTCGTACAAGCGGCTCGCCGGCGGCGGGGAGGCACCCAGCTACATCTGCTGGGGTCGTAACAACCGCTCGGCGCTTGTCCGAGTACCGATGTACAAGCCGAACAAGGGCTCTTCGGCCCGAGTCGAACTGCGCTCGATCGACTCCGCCGCTAACCCTTACCTGGCTTTCGCGCTCATTCTGGCGACCGGCCTGGCCGGCATCGAGGGTGAGTACGAACTGCCCGAAGGCGCCGAGGACGATGTGTGGTCTCTGACGGAGCGGGAACGACAGGCGCTAGGGATCTCACCGCTGCCACGCAATCTCGACGAGGCGATCCGCATCATGGAGCGGTCCGAGCTCGTCGCTGAGACCCTCGGAGAGCATGTCTTTGACTTCTTCCTGCGTAACAAGCGTGCCGAGTTCGAGGAGTATCGCCGCCAGGTGACACCGATGGAGCTCACTCGCCTCCTGCCGGTCCTCTAGCCATCTGACAAGTCGGTTAGACGTACGTACGTCGCGCTGGGGACGCCTCGCCGCAGGGGCAGGACTGGTCGGGGCGGTCCGGGTCGATCATGGTTCCGCACTTCGGACACCGCTGCCACTGCGGATTGAGGTGATCAGGAACCCAGACACCGGTATGGACGGCAGCGCCGAAGTCTGTCTCGAACACTTGCCGGGCCGCGGCCTTGTGCTGGGGGGCTTGTTCTCAGCTGCCGTATGGTTTCGGGATCGTCCCACAGGGTGAGGGTGTAGAGCCGTTCGGCAATGATGATCCCCACCCAACCGATGAAACCGGGCACCTGTGCCATTTCAGCAACGATTGCTCGGCTCCGCTGTCTTACGTCCTCGCCTTCCGCCTCGGAGCGAACATCGATCCAGGTCATGCTGAGGGCGCCAGGGACGCTGGTGTTGGAGGAGCGGAACCGCACGGAGGTGCCAAACGCCAAGGGTCCGACGTTGGCCGGCTGAACGGCGACCTGTAAGCCGAGCTGCTCGAGGAGGGTCCGCTGGTCGAAGTAGCCCTCGACGGAGAGCAGTCCCGCCTCACCCAATGTGATGACATCGATCCCGGCCAGCTTGATGCGCGCCTCCGTCGGCGGCAGCCCGTTGAACGGCCCGGACTGGGTACCCGTCATGGTCCACTGCGCAACCACGTACGGTTCATCAACCGCGGTCACATGCAGCTCGAAGTGCAAATCCGGGAAGGCGCTGAACAGGCCGGACGCGTACGCGGCGATACCTGGCGGGGGCAGCTGGCCTGAGACTGGATCGGT
This sequence comes from uncultured Actinomycetota bacterium, assembly GCA_963734005.1. Taxonomy (GTDB): domain Bacteria; phylum Actinomycetota; class Actinomycetes; order Propionibacteriales; family Propionibacteriaceae; genus Microlunatus. Next base: position 388,327 of record CAVTFS010000019.1, on the reverse strand, counting down.
GTAGCCTCCGTCCGAATCGAAGCAGGCGGCGATGGCGCCGCCGTCGTGTGAGTTCCATGCGTCGAAGTAACGCTCGACCGGCTCGAGTACCTTCATCGATCCCTCCTCAGTAAGGGTCCGGCGGTCTCGCCGGTGCCGCATTTTGTGGAGGGTAAGGATTCGAGGTGTCCGGTTCCCAGGTCGAAAAGTGCTCGCTAATTGTCAGGTTGCGCTCGTGTCGTGGGTCGGCGTTGCACTCTCGGCTCCGTACAGCTCCTGTTGCCACAGCACTTCGGTCACTCGCTCCGTGCCTGCCCGCAGGTGGGCTCGGTAGGTGCTGAATGGCAAGCCGAGGAGGTCGGCGGCCTGTTCTTGAGTCGCGGCGGGATTGAAGAAGGTGCGGTACAAGGCGCGGTACAGCCGCTGATAGCGAGGATGGGTGTTCAGCTCTTCTGCACTGAGCCGTACCAGGTGACGGAGTGTCTCGGTGGGGGACTGGTCTTCGGTTCGTTCAGTGACCAGGCGCGAGGACAGCAACGCATTGCCCGCGAGCTGGTCCGGGCGCGCATAGTCGCGCAGGGCTTGCCTCACGGCCGTCACGAATTCGGGGTGAGACAGCACCACGATCGGTCTCTGAGTTTCCAGGTCGTCGCGGTCGTCCGACGGTGTCGTGGTCAGCTCTCGATCAGCCATCTCATGGAGAAACGTCAGGGGTGGTTCGGCTCGCCAGTCATGGACGAAGACGGCGTAATCATGGCCTCCGACGCTGAATCCGGCTCGCGGCGCATGCGGCTGGCGAATATGGGCGAAGAAGGGTCCCCAACGGTCGAGCTCCTCAATGGCGACAAAGGACCAGGACAGTCGCGGCGTCGCCACCCACAGGGTGAAGTTGATCATGCAAATGGCCTCCCACAGGCCAGGCGTGTCGCTTGGAACCGGGGTGGCACGACTCAATGCCCAGCGGCAGTACAGCACTGGCTCGCCCGGTCGCGGCGGACCGAACTCTGCGACATAGCTCATTGCGGCGGCAAATTGCCGGGTCGACGTTGCAATCCTCCTGGGTCGCCGACGCTATCTGGAGCATGCAGATGAAGCCAATGACTTCTCCGGCTGGGTTGCGAAACAACGAAAATCCGCCTGGTTGTCGACGCATCCAATGCCGCAAGATGTCTGTCGATGCTGAGCCTTGCTGTCGGCAAACGATCTCAACCAGCAGGTCGTGATCATCAGGCGCAGCGTGGCTTGGGGCCGCTTGTCCCAACATGTCCCACTGGTACAGCGGCTGCATGATCGGGTTGTAGCGATGCAGAAACAGTAGGTCCGAGAAGGCTGACTGACGCTCAGCCATCGTGCCGTGCTGGAGTTGCCGTACGATCCCGCGGCGGACGTCATCGTGCAGCTGTCGGTATTGCTCTGGGCTTCTCCATCTCAGGTCTGCCTCGATCACGTCCCTGGTGAGGTCGTGGGGAAACACGCCTGTCGGCCCGGACTCCATGAAGGAGAGGCTGCGGAGCCACTCGAAGAGCCCACTCGCATCGTCGATCATGAGTGCCTCGGCGAGCCGGTCCTCAGTAGTGGCGCGCAGATGCGCGCACACCTCAAGTGCACGCCGATGCAGCGGTGTGGGGACATCGTCGAGCAGTCGGCGCACCAGCGCTTGGATCACGTCGGGATGGCGAACCGTAAAGCCTTCGGGCTGCAGCCGGTACAGGTCGGTGAGCAGTGACAGCGCGAGCGGGTTGCCGTGTGTGAAGCCGAGGACTTCGCCCTGCTGCGGCTCTGGCACTCCACGACTCGTCAGGTAGGCACGGCTCTCCTCGGGGCGGAAGTTGCGAAGCGGCAGCACGCGGAGCACGGCGGCCCAGCCTGGTCGGTGCGCCACTCCACGCGGGGCAACTGTCTGCTGGCGATCGTGATCAGCGTCTGGGCCGCGAGGCTAGGCAAGTACTCCTCCCGGAGCGAGCCGTCGAGCGACTCCAGCCGTTCGTAGGTGTCGATGAAGATTGCGAGGCCAGTGGCGTCCGCGCCGTCAACCTCCTGGAGTGACCTATCCGTGGCAACAGCGGACTCCACTGCGCCGGCGAAGGCCCGCGGTGAATGTGCCACCGTACGGCCATCGACACGAGCTGTGAGCCAGCCAGCTTGCCTGGCCCGACCGGCCCAGGCCTGCATCAAGGCAGTCTTGCCGACGCCACCGAGGCCCGAGAGCCAGAGGACGCTGCTGACATGATCGGGGCGCACGAGTAATGCCTCGAACGTTTCCAGCTCCGCGGAACGTCCAATGAACCCTCGACGACTGGCTGCGTCGAGCGTGTCGGCCAGTCGCGGCTGATGTCCAGGACCTTGTTGCTCCATCTCGCTTCGACTTGTCAGAACTGCAGCGGCACATTTTGGTGTTTCGATTCTGACAAATCGGGCGTCATGAGAGGAGAGGCAGGATCGGGGACAGGTCGGCGCGCAGGCCGGATGCGTGAACGCTGCCGTTGGCGACGGCATCGGTCCACTGGATGCGGCCGGTGGCCAACCGCAAGAAGCTCAGCGGGTCGGTTTCCACGACGTTCGGCGGGGTCCCGCGGGTGTGGGTTGGCCCGGGATCACTGATTGCGCACTGCACTGCGGCGTACGGCGGCACTCTGACTTCCACGGACCGGCCGGGATGCTGCCCAGCTAGAATGGCGGCAAGGGTACGCGTGCACCGCGAGAGGGCACTGCGCTGCAGCGCTGCTGCTCCCTCCGGAACCGATCGATTGAGGTCGTCGGTGTGCACCACCAGCTCGATAATTCGGGTTGCAAGGAAGTCCTCGATCGTGATCGGCCCACGTCGCGTCATGATCACCTGCGACATCCGGACTTCGGCATCGAGTCTCGTTGCGAGATCATCAATGGCGGACTCCAAGCGCGCAAGAACCTCTTGTCCGGACAGGCCGTGGGATGCCTCGAGCGTGGCCGCCATGATCATCTCGACATCGCGTCGATACCGTCTCACATACTCCTGGATCGGCAGAGCAAGTTCCTTGGTCGGCTGATCCAAGGACTGTCTAAGGCCGTCGTGGACCAGAACGAGGTGACCCGCGAGCTGTCGCACGTTCCAACCCGGCAGCACAGTTGGGTCCTCGAATTCCTCAGGTGTCAAGCCGTGCAGCCACTCCAGGACTGTTCGCGACTGCTCCAGCAAGGCATCCTGTGGGCGCAGACGGAGCGTTGCCATCATTCGCGACCTCCGCGGTGACGCTACCAGTCGCCAGGACTTGGCGTGAGAGTGCAGGTTGGGAAGAGCCGCCGAGGTGCTCAGTAGCATCAAGCTCATGATCCGGATCGAGACGATGCAAGGCACACTGGCGCGGCGAGGCTTCGTCGACGCGGTGACGGCCGAACGCATCATCGATCCGTGGGCTGACGAATATGAGCCATTGCTCGATCTGCTCGCCACATCTGCCGATCCCGATCTGGCCTTAGCAGGCCTGGATCGGCTTTGTGATCGAGTCCCGGATTTGCTCGCCCGATTGACAGCTGCACCTGTTCTGGCCCGCCAATTGATCATGGTCTTGGGCGGCAGCAACAAGCTGAGCCATCACCTGATCGCTCACCCGGAACATCTCCAGCTGCTCGAGACCGAGCTGGTAAAGGTTCCTGCCGCCTCGCTCCGGCGCGAGCTGTTGGAGGCGACGGGCGCCGACCCGGAATCACCGACGCCGATCGCGACCGATCCGTCCGGCGATCAGTTGCGTATTGCTTATCGCGGAGCGCTGCTGCGCATCGCCGCTCGCGACCTTGGTGCGCCGGAGCCGATCGAGGCGCTCGCCGACATTGCCGACGAGCTTTCCGACCTGGCAGACGCGACCCTTGAGGCCGCCCTGTCGATTGCTCGACTCAAGCTCGGCGAAAACGCATTGAAGACGCGGCTGGCGGTGGTCGGACTCGGCAAATGCGGTGCCCAGGAGCTCAACTACGTCAGCGACGTCGACGTGCTCTTCGTCGCCGAACCCTTGTTGGACAACGATGGCACTCCGCTGGTCAGCAATGACCAGGCTGTGCAGATTGCGACCCGAATGGCGGCCGAGATGACTCGAGTCTGCTCGGCACATACCTCGGCCGGGACGATCTGGGAGGTGGACGCCGCCCTCAGGCCGGAGGGCAGGGCCGGTCAGCTGGTGCGCACGTTGTCGAGTCATCGCATCTATTACGAAAAGTGGGCCAAGACCTGGGAGTTCCAGGCGATGCTCAAGGCTCGGCCATCCGCGGGTGATCTTGAGCTTGGACAGTCGTTCGTGGACCTCGTGACACCGATGGTATGGCGCGCCGCGGAGCGAGAGAACTTCGTTGCCGATACCCAGGCAATGCGGAAGCGCGTGGTGGCCCATATTCCGGCGCGGGACCAGGGCCGCGAGCTGAAGCTCGGCGAGGGTGGCTTGCGCGACGTCGAGTTCTCGGTCCAGCTGTTGCAATTGGTGCACGGACGGGTCGACGAGCGATTGCGGTCGCGTGCCACGTTGCCGGCCCTCAAGAGCTTGATCGACAACGGCTACGTCGGCCGCGAGGACGGCAAACGGTTTGCGCTGGCCTATCGGTTTCTGCGAGCGCTCGAGCATCGCATCCAGCTTTTCAACCTGCGGCGTACCCACCTGCTGCCGAGCAACGATCATGATCTTCGCCGGCTGGGCCGCTCCTTCGGCTACAAGGACCCGGTGAACGAGCTGCTGAGCACCTGGCGCAACACCGCCCAGCGGGTGCGCCGGCTGCATCAGCGGCTCTTCTATTCACCGCTGCTCGACACGGTTGCCAAGATCCCGTCCAACGAGCTCACGCTGACCACTGACGCCGCTCTGGACCGGCTGAGAGCGCTTGGCTACGCGGATCCGACGGCGGCGTTGCGCCACATAGCGGCGCTCAGCCAGGGCGTCACCAGACAGGCTGAGATTCAGCGCCAGCTGTTGCCGGCGATGCTCGGCTGGTTCGCGCAAGCACCAAATCCTGATCATGGCTTGCTCGCGTTCCGCCAAGTATCCGAGGCGCTGGGCACTACCCCGTGGTACCTGCGGGCGCTTCGCGACGAGGGCGCGATGGCGGAGCGGCTGGCTCGCATCCTCGCATCCAGCCGGTACGCGGTCGAGCTGCTCAAGCGGGCTCCACAGACCGTACAGATGCTCGCCGATGATCAAGAGCTGCGGCCTCGATCATTGGCCGAGCTGAAGGCGGAGATGCACGCCGCTGCTGGCAGGCAGAGCGACAACGTGGCGGCAGTGGAGGCAATCCGGGCGATTCGGCGGCGAGAGCTGTTTCGGGTGGCAGCCTGTGACTTGCTCGGGGACAACGATGTCCTGAGTGTGGGGGCCGCTCTCGCCGACTTAGCGTCGGCGACGATCGATGCGACTCTGGCTGTCGCGCGCGAGGCCTCTGGCAGCGAACCAGTACCGCGGATCGCCGTCATCGCGATGGGCCGTTGGGGTGGTCGGGAGATGTCGTACGCCTCCGACGCCGATGCCATGTTCGTGATGGACGACCGTGCCGATCCGGACAGCGACCCCATCAAAATTGCCGCCGCGGTCGTTACCGAGATGCGCACGCTGCTGACCCGGCCCGCTGCTGACCCGTCCCTGAACATCGACACGGACTTGCGGCCGGAGGGAAAGGGCGGCGCGCTCATCCGCTCGCTCAGCGCCTATCGCACCTACTACAGCCGGTGGTCTTCCACCTGGGAGATGCAGGCCCTGGTTCGCGCCGAGGCGCTTGCGGGCGACGAGGAGCTTGGCAAAGCCTTGATGGCTGAGATCGATGCCCACCGCTGGCCCGAGGGCGGATTGACGACGTCGCAGCTGACCGAGATACGCAAGCTGAAGGCCCGGGTCGAGGCCGAGCGATTACCGCGGGGCGCGAATCCAGCCAAGCACACCAAGTTGGGGCCGGGTGGAATCGCCGATGTTGAATGGACGGTTCAGATTCTCCAGCTGCAGCATGCCTACGAGCTACCCGCTATGCGTACCTCGCAGACAATCGTGGCGCTGCGAGCCGCCCGCGATGCCGGCATCATCGACGCTATGGACGCCGGACACCTCGAGGCGGCCTGGATGCTGGCAAGCCGGATCCGCAACCAGATCATGCTGATGAGGGGGCGCGGTTCGGATTCGCTGCCAAGCGACAACCGGGAGCTAGCCAGCCTGGCTGAGCTGCTCGGATACGGGCCGGGGGAGTCCTCCCACCTTCTTGCTGACTACCGTCGGGTCACGCGACGAGCCAGGTCGGTCGTGGAAAGAGTCTTCTGGGGATCGTAGTTTGATTGCCGCCGCTCCGCGGCGGCGAGGATCGCGCTGTGGAAGCCGCCTACTTTGTCCTCGCTCGCAGACGGAACAGCGTGTCTGCTCCCTCGTCCTCAGCGCGGCGGCGCGCGATCCTGGGTTTGATTGCCGCCGCTCCGCGGCGACTCAGCGCAGACCCGAAGCCCCGACGACCACATGCGCTTGGGTACCTTGCGGGCCACATTGCGGCCCGTTCGGATAGGTCGGTTTGGCCTGCACCTCGATTTTGGGCAGCACGCGCTGCTTGCCGGCGCTCTGCACCGTTGCGCCGATCATGACGGTGTCGGCTGGCAGTCCGGGCACGTCGGCGAAACCTACTTTCGTGCCGTTCGGTACGGCGGTCGCCGAGCAGGCCGAGTCAGGATCGTTGCCGTTGCAGCCTTGGTCTACGGTGTCACTGCCCGGCGACAACTGAACCTTGTGATCATGACAGTCGCCGTCCCAGCAGACTGTAAGCTGCACCGCGGCGACGTCTGCTGCGATCGCCTTTTCAACGGTGACTCCTACTCCAGGAGCCGCACCGACCTCGGTACAGGCGCTCGGCGGCGAGTCGCAGCCATGCAGCTCCGCGATCGACGAGCTGATACGCCGCCGCACTGACCGGCGCGCAGGGTGGACATTGTGATCAACGGCTCGTTCTGGGATGGGCGCCGTCGGCGGGCGCTGCTCACCATCCCGCTGCTGGACCCTACGAAAGTCGACCCCGCGATCGGCTGGCGGCTGGCGTTCGGTCCTGGGTAAGGCATACCTCGAAGTGTTCTCTGCGTTCGCACCGTGCCCGGCCTGGTAGTGCGAAACGGTCAGTCGCCGGGCGACGAGGCCCTCATGGCCCTGCGGTAAGCCTGGAGCGTGGCGGCCGCGGTATTGTCCCAGCTGAATGTCGAGGCGTGCGCCGCCGCGTTGACGCCCATCCTGATCCTCTCATCATGATCATCGAGAATCGTGGCCAGGGCATCCGCCCATTCGCGCTCGTCGTGCCCGCGCACCAGCAGGCCGCTGTAGTGATCACGAACGGTGTGCCGGAGACCTCCTACATCGGTCGCCACCACGGGCCGCCCGCACGCCTGCGCCTCGAGCGCGACCAGTCCGAAGGACTCGTTGTAGGAGGGCACAGCCACAACGTCCGATACGCAGTACCAGCGGAATAGTTCCGAGCGGGCCGAGTGGGGCCGGAAGTCCACCATGTCGTCGATGCCGTGATCAATCGCCAACGGGCCAAGGGTCTTTGACCATTCCGCGTCCGAACCGCCCGGTCCACCGACGATGATCAACTGCAGTCGATCGCGGCGTCCGGATCCCGCCGGGCCAGCTCGGCAACGGCCTTGATCAACACATCAGGTGCCTTCAAGGGTTGGATGCGGCCGACGAACAAGATCACCTGGATGTCCTGGGCGACGCCGAACTGGGCTCGTGACTTGGGCTGGTTGCATGGATGGAAGGTGCGCAAGTCAACCCCGGGCGGCACGATCATGATCTGCTCGGCCTTAGCGCCGTAATGACTACGCAGTTCCGCCGCCTCATCGCTGGTATTGGCCGTGAGCACGTCGGCCTCGTGAACAATGGCAGCCTCACCTCGCTCGCGTATATCGGGCTCGACTGCCTGGTCACGGCCGAGATTGGAGTTCTTTACCCGAGCCATCGTGTGCATGGTGTGCACCAGCGGGATACCGTGCCCTGCGCTTCAGCTGCCGACCGACCCTGGCCGGAGAGCCAGTAGTGGGTGTGAATCAGATCATGATCGTCAAGGCGTCCCTCCAGCGCGAGCGCAGAACTGATCTGTCAGGGAGGGTAGCGCTTCCTTGGCGACCCGCTCCGCAGGTCCTGCCGTGAGGTGGATCACCCTGGTGTGCTCGTGGATGTCGACAATAGTCGGGCAGGTCGGGTGCGTCACGGCGGGTGAAGACATCCACCTTGAGGCCGCGCTCGCCGAGCCGCCGCGCCAACTCGGCGACATAGACGTTCAGACCGCCGGCGTCTCCCAGGCCCGGTGTCGCGAGTGGCGACGTGTGCATGCTGACCATCGCCACTCGATGTGGATATTCGACGCTTGCGCGCACCTTTTACCTCCCCTGAGAGGCTACAGGCGAGCCTGGAACTCGGCGTGAAAGTGATCGATTACCCGCTGACAAGCACGAGGGCGGCCACCGCGAACGATAGGCCGGCTACCTGAATGCCGCGAAGCCGCTCGTGCTCGATGATCAGAGCCAAGATCACCGTTGTCACCGGATAGAGCGCGGCGATCGGCGCGACGACGCTGAGATCTCCGCCACGAGTGGCCAGAAGGTAGAGGCGTTCGCCGTCATGTCGCAAGGGCCGGCGACCATCGCCCAGCGTAGGGCGGCCTGCCGGGGCCATGGGCCGGGTCGCGTCATCAGGAGGAGCAGGCCGCCGATGATCAGGGCGCTGAGCTGCGACCCGAGGATCGGCCACATCCCTGCCGAGCCACCAGCCGACTCACCTGCAACCGCGATCAGGATGAAGAAGAGCGCAAAACTGATGCCAGCGCCGAGCGCCGCAACGACAAGTCTCCAGGTGATCAGCTGGCGATGTCCTTGCGGACGCGGCGAGATGCTCACCAGGGCGATTGCCAGCAGCGCACACCCCACGCCGAGAAGTCGCGAAGTCGAAGGACGCTCGCCAGCGACAAGTCCGACTACGACCGGAATGGCAGCTGAGGTGACTCCGGTGATGGGCGCGACCACCGTCATGGCGCCTGCGGAGAGCGCGCGGTAGAACAGCACCAAGCCAACGACACCGGTCACACCGGCAAGGCCACCCCAAGCGAGGCCGACCGCCGTCACAGGCACGTACGTCGCGATCAGATAGATAGCGAGCAGCGGCAGACTCACCAGCTTCGATAGCCACACCACAGGGAGCACTGCGGCGCGCTGCGTTGCCTTGCCGCCCGGCGAAGTCGCCGACCCCCCAGATGAGTCCCGAGAGTGCGGCGAACGCGACGTAGAGCACCCAGGCACCCTAATCCCCAGCTCTGACTGCCCGGGCATTGAGACTTTGGTGCCGTATCGCCGAACCGGGACAACAGTTTGCAACGCCAACTCGGCGGCTCCCAGGCCAAGTGAGTCGACTGACGAGGCGAGCGCGCTGTCCTTCGCCGACGACAGCGGGTGGACCAAAGATATCCACGGGACCACCGACGGCAGATCATCTAGCTTTTGACATTCATTTTCGTTAGGCATACTGTCTGCTTGAGCGCATGCTGAGGCGTGCTCTCGGGCTAGATCTGTTGAAAAGGACGCTCATGAAACGTCTCGTCGCCCTGGCTGCGGTGGTCATGCTTGGCGTCGCGGGCTGCTCCACGAGCTCCGAGGGCGACGGATCCTCAGGCTCCCAAACGTCGTCCTCGGCGGCCGGCGGCGCCGGTCCGGTTAATGTGGTCGCCTCGACCAACGTGTATGGCGACATTGTCAAGGCGATCGGCGGGCCGGCGGTTTCGGTGACCTCGATCATCGACAGTCCCGACAAGGATCCGCACGAATATGAGGCGGATGCGCGGACCCAGCTCGCGTTGTCGAAGGCGCAGCTGGTGGTTGAGAACGGCGGCGGTTACGACGACTTCGTGGACACCATGCTCAAGTCTGATCCGACAAAGCCGACCTTGATCAATGTGTCCGAGGTCTCCGGGCGGGACCAGGATCCTGCCGAGGGAGAGTTCAACGAGCACGTCTGGTACGACCTCCCAACCGTGGAGAAGCTGGCAGCCCAGCTGGTAACTGATCTTTCCGCGGCCGCGCCGGACCAGGCCCCCACCTTCAGGAGCAACGCCGAGACGTTCAGCGCCCAGCTTGGCCAGCTGCAGCAGGACGAGGCCGCGATCAAGGCGAAGCATGCCGGCGAGGGTGTGGCGATCACAGAGCCGGTGCCGCTGTATCTGCTGGAGGCGGCTGGGCTGGTCAACAAGACCCCGGAGACGTTCAGCGAGGCGATCGAGCAAGACACCGACGTCCCCCCGTCGGTGCTCAAGGAGACCGAGAGCCTGTTCGACACCAAGCAGGTCAAGCTGCTCGCCTACAATGCGCAGACCACCAGCCCCCAGACCGAGGCAATACAGGGCGCCGCGGAACGCAACAACATCCCCGTCGTCTCGATGACCGAGACCCTGCCGCCTGGCCAGACCTACCTGTCGTGGATGCAGGCCAACCTTCAGGCTGTCTCCACCGCTCTCAATGACCGCGGCCACCTCTGATCGGCCGCGGACCGGCGGCATCGCGTCAGCCCCTGAGATTCTGTCCCTCCGCGACGCCAGCTTGAGCTTCGGCTCACGGACCCTCTGGTCACATCTGAACCTTCAGGTCCGTCCCGGCGAGTTCGTCGCTGTGCTCGGCCCTAACGGCGCCGGCAAGACCAGCCTGCTCCGTGCCATCCTCGGCGCACTACCGCTCAGCGCCGGCTTGATCGAGCTGCTCGGCGCCCCGGTGCGCCGCGGCCACGGGCTGGTCGGCTACGTCCCACAGCAGAGGCTGGCGGACCGCGGCACTCCGCTACGGGCGCGCGACTTCGTCGGCCTTGGCCTCGACGGCCACCGGTTCGGGCTCCCGCTGCCCAGCCGCGCGCGACGGCAGGCGATCGATCAGATGATGGCCACAGTCGATGCCAGCGGCTTCGCCACCCGCCGGATCGGGGACCTGTCCGGTGGGGAACAGCAGCGGCTCCGGATCGGGCAGGCACTGATCGGAAACCCGAAGCTGCTGTTATGCGACGAGCCGCTGATCTCCCTCGACCTGCATCAACAACGGGCCATCAGCACCCTCATCGACGCCAGCCGGCGCACTGGTGACCGTGCTGTGGTCATGATCACCCACGACATCAATCCCGTACTGGATGTGGTCGACACGGTCGTCTATTTGGCCGCCGGCCAGGCCCTTACCGGCACCGTCGACCAGGTGCTCACCAGTACGGCCCTGTCGGAGCTGTACCAGACACCCGTCGACGTCATCCGGGCCCGCGGGCGGATCTTGGTTGTCGGCTTGCCCGACACCGCCATCGAGGGCCATGAGGCCGCCCCCGAACAGCCAACGGAGGGGTTGCGATGACCGACGTCTGGTCGGAGTTGTTCTCCTTCGCCAACTACGGTGAACTACTCGTGCTGGTGCGTAATTCGATCCTGGCCGGTGCAGTCCTCGGGCTTGCCGGCGGCCTCGTCGGCGTGTTCGTGATGGCCCGCGACTTGCCGTTCGCGGTGCACGCCATCAGCGAACTCTCCTTCGCCGGTGCGGCCGCCGGCCTGCTGTTTGGGATCGGCGTGGTGGAGGGATCGTTGGTCGGGTCGCTGATCGCGGCAGTGTTGATCGGCCTGCTCGGATCCCGGGCCCGGGAGCGCAATTCCATCATCGCGGTGTTGATGCCGTTCGGCCTCGGACTGGGCATCTTGTGCCTCAGCCTGTACTCGGGCCGGGTCGCGAACAAGTTCGGGCTGCTCGTCGGGCAGATCGTCGCAGTCGACAACCCGCGGCTGCTGTCGCTGCTGATCATCTGCGGCATCGTCATTGCCGGCTTACTCGTGGTGTGGCGGCCGCTAATGTTCGTCAGCATCGACGCCCAGGTCGCCGAGGCCCGCGGCGTCCGCAGCCTCGCGTTGTCCATCTTCTTCATGGTTCTGCTGGGACTGGTGACCGCCGTAGCGGTCCAGATTGTCGGCGCCCTGCTCGTGCTTTCTGTCCTCGTCACCCCGGCCGCCGCGGCGCTACGGGTGTCCGCCTCCCCGTTGCTGGTGCCGGTGCTGTCCACACTCTTCGCTGTTGTCGCCATGGTCGGCGGCATCATGTTGGCCCTCGGCGGGTCGGTGCCGATCAGCCCCTACGTCACAACCATCGCGTTCCTGATTTACCTGGCATGCCGAGCATGGGGCGCCCTCCAGAATCGCCCGCCGAAGTCCGCGCAGGTCGCGGCAACCGCCTAGTGTCGAAGCCACTCATCCGTTGTTATTGAAAATCTTTGTCGTATTGTTGTGCGGTGACTTCACTGCGGCGCAGGAGGGAGGCGTGGTAGCCGCCCCGCAACGGCAGACGCGGCAGCGCGCCGCTATCGCCGACCTGCTCTCCCGCACCGACCACTTCCGCACCGCCAGCCAGATCCACGACGACCTCCGCCACCAGGGTGAGCACATTGGGCTGACAACCGTCTACCGAACCTTGCTGATGATGGCCAACGCCGGCCAGCTTGACCTAATCCGCACCGACGACGGCGAAACCGCCTACCGGCGCTGCTCGATGGGCCACCACCACCACCTGGTCTGCCGCGACTGTGGCCGCACCGTCGAGGTCGAAGGCCCCGCCATCGAGCGGTGGACTGACCACGTCGCCGACCAACACGGATTCAGCGAGGTTCAGCACCATCTTGAGATCTTCGGCCGGTGCAGCAGCTGCGCCGGCCGTTGACCACCGTCATCGGCGTCGCCATCACAACGCGAGAGATACTCCGCAGCTAGCCCGAACCATCTCAGGCTCCGCTGCTGGAATTTAGCGATGCCCGCCACCGTCGGCGACCAAAAGTCGCATCGGGCATCCCAGTTCGGACTTTCGAGGAATGCACAGGCTGGGTCGATGCGAGTTCATCTGGAGTGAAGGGCTGGAGGCCGCAGCCCGGCGCGCCAAGGATGCCGCCGCGGACAAGGACGTCTGGGTGCTGGGTGCAGACATCGCCCGGCATCTGCTCAGGGCGGGGCTGCTCGACGTGGTGCGCATCCACGTCGTCCCCTTGCTGATGGGGGAGGGCACGCCGCTATTCGCCGGGGAGCGGGCCGAGCTGATCCCGGAGGGGAAACCCGTCGCGAGATCCGTGATCCACCTGCGCTACCGCGTCTCGAAGCCCTGGCGCGGGACGTTGCCAGGGAGCCGCCGTTGACCCGGCGTAGAGGGGTGACGGCTCGACGACGACCTGCTGGCGGAGGTAGTCGGATCGGCGGGCGTGCAGAAACGGTGTGGCGGGCTCAACTGGTTAACGCATCTGGAACAGTTGATGTGGAGATTGGAATATGGAGGGACCGTGAGAGACCTACTCCGCGTTCCGCCACACCGGACGCGCTAGCGTTCGGGCGTGGATTCCTCCGAAGCTGAGCCAATGCCTGCCACGGCAGCCGACGGTGTTGAGCTGGTGCCGTTCAACGAGTCGCGTTGGCCTCCCGCCGCTGCGGTGTTCGTGTTCATGATCCTCAACATCGCAATGCGGATCTGGTTGCCCAGGGAGCCGCTTATTGCTGTTCCGTGGCTGCTTCCGGCACTTGAAGCCGCCATTCTCGGGGTTCTGGTGTTCGGCAACCCGGCCGACTTGGCCAGGCACCGACGCTGGCTGCACCCCACCGCTGTCACGCTGGCAACCCTGATGGTTGCTGCAGCACTCTGGGCGACGGTGCGCCTGATCGACGACCTGATCCACGGATCGGCGGTCACCAACGACCCCGCACGCCTGCTCGCCGCCGGTGCCCTGGCGTGGCTCGGCAACAACCTGTCCTTCTCACTGCTGTATTGGCTGATCGACAGCGGCGGCCCGATCATGCGTGCCCGGCAGCCGTTGCCGGTCGACTTCGCGTTCACCCAGCACATGAGCCCCGAACTCGGGCCGCATGGCTGGCGGCCGGTGTTCCTCGACTATCTACACCTGGGTTTCACAAACGCGACCGCATTCAGCCCAACCGACGTGATGCCACTGACCCACCGCGCCAAGTACACAATGCTCGTGCAATCGACGATTGCCCTCGCGTTATTCGGCCTCATCGTGGCCCGAGCCGTAAACGCCTTCACCTAACAAGATACGGCCGTTCGAGCCGAAGAGCTGTGGGTGGGCGGTCGGACCTGGGGTGTGCCGCAGGTGCGTCTGTCAACGCGTAATCAGTTGGGGGGACGTGGCGTCGGTCGCGAACTTGGCATGACCAGCAAGCCGGGAGTTCAGTTAGAACCAACGCGGTACCTGACGTGCAAACGGTGTTCAGGATTCCTATTGAGAGCAGTTGCCTGGGGGCGTTGGCCATACATGACCTGCTTAATCTCTCCAGTTGGGACATGGCCGCTGGTACGTCCTCAAGGTTGAAGTCGACCCCATCCTTGACCAACCGGGATGGTGGGCTCAGACCATGAAGGTTACGCCGTACTTCGCGGCGATTCGACGCAGCTCCTCGACTCCAATTTGTCCGTGCGGGTTCGCCGCAGCGAGGTCTCGGAAGAAAGCCTCGAAGCCAGCTGGCCAGAACACCGTCGCGGATCTGGTGTCACTGCGGCAGCGTCCAGGGCGGGCCGGGTATCAGTCCATGTGTGAGAGCAAGCGCCGGACGACAGGCGGCGTGACATTGCACGCGGCAGCCGCTTTGCCGAACAGAGGTGACCTCCTCCTGTCGACTCACCACTCGAAGGCTAGTGGGCCGTCACAGCCCTCCACGCTCTATTCGAAGGCCCGCGGCTTCACCATGCCTGTAAGGAGGCAGCTAAAACCCCGTCGGTCAATTTGAATGTTCCTCGGGGCAAGATGACGAGGTGACTGACGGGGCGAGAGGGACGCTACTACATAGCCAGGCGAAGCAACCTTTGAACGTCAGGAGTTCACGAAAACGTAAGAAAGAGCTGATCTCACCGCTCGCGTGCTTGATCTCTTTCCCCGCTCGTAACCCCTACTCGGGTCCAGCGCTCTAACTCGCTGTTAGTTCAACGGTCCTACCGTTGCCTCCGCCGGCCATGATCAACGTCGTGAACGGCGGCTTCTGGCGCGGCCACGGCTTGAGCATCGGGTCATGGAGCTGGGCCTGCGGGGCAGCTCGCCCTGGTGACCGCGGCCAGCCGAGGGCTCGGCCGGGCCGTTGCCGAGTCGCTGCTGGCCGAGGACTGTCGGGTCTGTGTCACGTCGAGCTCGGAGCCGAGCATCGAGGCGGCGGCACGCGAGATGGCGAACGCCGGCGGTGAGGTGCACGCGCTGGCTGCCGATCTCGGTCGGGACGAGGAATGTGACCGGCTCTTCGCCTGGGCGACGTCGAGCCTCGGGGGGCTGGACATCCTGGTCAACAACACCGTCGGGCCACCCACGGGTGGGGTACTGGAGGTGTCCGACGACCAGTGGCGGGAGTCCTTCGACTGATCTTCATGAGCGCCCTGAGGCTGAGTCGGGCCGCGATCCCGGTGATGCGGGAGGGCGGTGGAGGATCGATCGTGAACCTGGCGTCCCTGACCGCGAAGCAACCGATTGACGGCATCGCGCTTCCAATGCGCTGCGACCTGCGCTCGTCGGTATGGCGAAGACCCTGTCGCGAGAGGCTGCCCCCAAGTCCGGTGAATAACATCGCCACCGAGCACATCCTCACTGACCGGATCCGGGACATCGCGGAGCGCATTTGGCGGCAGGGCGACGAGTCAGTGGACGACGCCCTGAGGCGGATGGCGTTGACCGTGCCGCTGGGCCGGTACGGGACACCGCAGGAGCTCGCCAGCGCGGTCGTGTTCCTGGCGAGCGACGCGGCCAGCTACATCACCGGGGTGACGCTCGCGGTCGATGGCGGGCTCGATCGCGGGCTCTTCTGACCGGGAATACCGGAGGCCGCTACTTAGGGGCTTGTGGCAGCTCATCACCTACTGGGGTGTCCAGCTCCCGTAGTGCCTCATCGACACGAGCTGCAGCATTCCGTAGGGAGCGTCTCAGGTTCCTTGCGGTCTGGGCGTGGTTTTGTGTGCCTTCCTACCGGCAGCGCGCACTGCCTGCAACCGCCAGAGCGGGCGGCGATCTGCCGGCGGACCGCAGCTCCTGGGGAGGTAGTGCCGGCGCAGCTCGGCCGTCGGTGGGCGTGCATTGACCCGCGGCGCGCATGGCGTCGCGGGATCTTGTGGTCAGTGAGCGCGTACACACACCATGGAGGCTGAGGGAGCTGCCGCCGGTCCTCTAGTCGAGGCCCTGCACGGCGACGACGCGCAGGTGGGCAGCACCCTCGCGCAGCTTCTTCGTCTCCTGGTAGACCTCCGACCGATACCAGAGCTTCGCGGCCGCGAGGTCTTTGAACTCCAGCACCACGAGGCGGGACGGCTGCCAGTCGCCCTCAAGAACGGCGAGTTCGCCACCGCGGACGAGGAAGCGGCCGCCGCCTGCTGCGATCGCGCCTGGCGACGCGGCCTTGTACTTCTCGTACTGCTCCGGGTCGGTGACGTCAGTTTCGACGATGACGTATGCAGGCACGACGGGAAATCTACGCTTGCGACGTGGAGACGGCCAGGCCGTACACTTGGACCGCCAGGCCGCCATGACGGACGAAGTCGATGAACGGCTGCTGATCCATAGCGCCACACTCCGCGAGCAACCGTGATCCTAAGCCCACGCCCACTCGTTCTGCCTTCCTCTCGCCCTGACCACCAGGTACTCCAGCAGGCCGCCGCTGTAGATCGAGATCATCTTCGCCCGCACCTCATTCCACCGGCCCTGCTGCTCGAGCCGGCGGCAGCGCGGGAGTACCTACGGGCTGCCGGACCTACCGGCGAGTTCTGGAGCCTTGATTAGGACGGACGCTGCCGACTCGCTCAGCCGATGAGGGGAAGCCGGGGATCCGAGTGCTCGGCTCGCCCGGAGGCGGCGCGGATCCAGGCCAGGTCGTCGGCGAGGTCGGCCGGTCGGCCGGGCACCGTACGGCGAGCCAGCAGCTCGTCGAGGATCGCGGCGGTTGCGGCAATCCCTGCCGGGGTGGCCATCGGCGGCCGGTCAAGCGCGTCGCTGAGGTCGAGCCCGTGGACGACCGCCTCGACGATGCGGCTGGCGACGAACTCGTCCAACCGCATGAGCGCGTAGTAGCCGGATCCGACCTTGCCCGGGCCGGCAGCACGGGACTCCTCGATCGTCTTGGTGAATGTCTCCGTCAGCACGCCAGGCATCTGCCCGGGCGTCTTGCCCTCTACCATCGTGTACGCATAGGCGTAGACGGCCGGCGCCACCTCGGAGCGCGGGAAGATAAAGAAGCTGGTCCGGTCCCGGCCGACCTGGCCGTCGGTGTTGTCGGCGACGAGCATCCGGGTCAGGCCGATCGAGATGTCGAAGTGCCCGGCCAGCTCGAACACTGTCCAGTGCGGGAGCTTCTCGTCCAGCGGTATCAGCAGAGTCGGAGCTCGCCACTGCTCGTCGGTGAGCTCGCCGAACGCCGTGGCGACTACGCCTAGCTCGGTTTCGAGGATGCGTAGGTCGGATTCGAACGAGCCCATGGGTATCTCCGATCGTGCGAGCGACGTTGTCATTGGACTGCGCAGGTCAGGGGCTGTCAAGATCACATCGACCTGCTCGATCGACCAGACGGCAAAACATGCGGCGGCTGAGGATGCCCGTCATGGCGATGAGATCCAGAAGTTTGTCGACGTGCCGGGCGGTTGCCCTCTCTTATGACTCGCCGGTCATCGTGCTACTCGGGGTGGGTCGAGGACGCGGGCAAGTCCGGCAAGACATGGATCGACCGGCATAGGGACGCGCTCGGGCTGCTGGAGTATGGCAAGGCTGAGGCGCTGGTCGTGTCGGAGCTAGGCAGGCTCGAAAGATCAGTCGTCGGCCTCTCCGGTCTCCTGGGTAACGCTCAGTTACCCGGAACCGTCGAACTGTGTACGAATTGTGTACAGAAAGATGATCATGAGCGCGGCTTGCCCTTGCGGGGTCGCCGACGCTGGCGGAAAGCGAGCGCACCTCATCACCCGCACCTCATCACCCCACAAGGCACGTTAGACATGAAGGGTCTGGGTAACCACATCGACCACGGCGGCGGCGATCTGCTCATGTCCGGCTGCATTCGGATGATCGCCGTCATTGGACAGATAGTGAGTCTCGTCGAATTCGTAATCCGGGCCTTTGAATGCTGCGCGAAGGTCGACATATGCGGAGCCGCTCTCCGCGGCCGTCGCCTTGATGACGGTGTTTACCTGGTCAGTCACCGTGTCCGCCGCGTCGACGTAGGCGGACCCCTGGGCCTCGGCATACTGACCGCCGAGCCACACATTCCAGTAGTCCAACAAGACCAGGAGGACTGGGTGTCCCGCAGTCAGTTCACGAACTCGCGCGATAATCTCGGCGAGGTTGTGCTCTATCGCTGGGATCATGGGCTGGTAGCAGGCGACCGTCGTCCCACACGATCCGCTATATGCGACGTCATTGGCACCTACCTCTATTTCCACTACGTCAGCCCCCCGCACGTGGGACACCACATCGGGGTCCGAGCGCAGTTGCATGAGCACATCCTCGGTCGTGAAACCGGCGACTGCATCGTTGGTCGCAGTCACCTCTCTGGTCGCGGGCATCGTCAAGGACGAGGCGCTCAACTGTGGGTATGGGATGCATCCACAGTTAGAGCCGTATGGCACCGAGTCACCTAGAGCCACGACCGACCATGCCCCACGAGGCATCGAGCTGACGGGGGACGGGCTCGTCGCGCAGCCACTCACGAGTATCGCGCACGTAAACGCAACGAATGCACGAAGCACCAACCGGCTTCCGGCACTCATGACTTAGATGCTAAGTGCTTGTCCAGCACAAGATGATCCTGCTTTTCGTTCGTCACGGAGGCGGATACACGGATCTCGGCCAAGGGTCGATGTCCGCAGGCTCGTACGTAAGCCGATCGAGAGGGTGCAACGGCAGCAGCATCATCGCCCGGGGCGGTAACGGTTTCGCTATCCACACATTCCGCATGTGCAGATCTGTGCCCTGGACGAGTCGGTAGTTGTGACCCGGAAGAGATGCGGTCTCCAGTGTGGTGAGCGCTACTGGGAGATCTGACTCGTCGTAGCACGCTGGGCCAATCTATGTACCCGATCTGGTCAGCACAGCTGGCCTCAGTGGTCCAATCGGCACGGACCTCGAGGAGTTTCCCGGTGTCGGAGTCGTCGAAGAGCTCACCCGCGTCGAGAACCTTGCCCTTGCTGATCTGCGACATGGGATAGCCTCGCCCACGACGATTGCACCCGGACTCCAAGGAGGAACATCAGATGGACGATCAGGTCTCCTGGCTACTCGAGATGACGGTGAAGCCGGGCGAGCTCGACAACCTCAAGGCGTTGATCAAGGAAATGGTCGAGTCGACCCGCGCCGAGCAGGGCGCGCTGAACTATCAGTGGTGCATCTCGGACGACAGCACCACCGTTCACAACTTTGATCGCTACAGCGACTCGGCCGCAGCCAAGACGCATCTCGACGGGTTCCTCGCGAACTACGCAGGGCGCTACATGGCAGCCGTCGACACAACCCGGTTATCGGTGTACGGCGCTCCGAGCGACGAGGTGAAGGAGATTCTGAACGGCTTCGGAGGGGTTTACTACGGCTTGATCCAGGGCTTCACGCGCTAGATGGCCGCAGGCTGGACAGCATCCGTCCGTCGGAGGTAAGGGCTTGGCTGGTGAGCCTGAAAGAGGAGGGCTATGCCTCCCGCTACATCTCGGCGCTACCACCAGCACCTGGCGCAGATCTACTCTGACGCCGTTCACGACGGCCTGGTAGCCCGTTCTCAGCTGTCCCGGCGAACGTCCCCAAGGTCAGGGTAGGCAACGCCGTACAGTGGCCACCACGGCCCAGATCTGGTGCTCGTGCTGTCGCATCACGTCGTCGGAGACCTAGGTCGCGCGCCCTGCTCTCGTGGTCGGCTGCGGCGCTGTTGGGAGCTGTTGGCCAGCGTATTGTTGACCGCAGCTCGACGAAGATCGTGCTTAGGTTTCGGATGCTGATCTCCTGGATCCTGCATTAAGTTCGGAGAATTCCTCTTCCACGCACTCCGGTGAATAGACCTGAGGCTACGCTCAAGCCGCTGGACGCTTCGGGTGCTCTACCGCCCACTCAAGGGCGTAGTCTGCTACCTCCTCCCATCCGTCCTGCCCCACCGTGTAGTGCGAGCGTCCGGGGAACTCCTTATAGTCAGTGACCGAGTTGGTGTGGCGGTAGTGCTTGGCGTTCGATTGGTTGACCGCTGGAGGCATGAGGTTGTCTTCTCCACCCGCTATGAACAGCAACGGTGCCCGGTCTTCGTTCCTGAAGTTGACGTAGAGATCCTGGTGGCCGGGCGTGAAGTTGGCCAGGGGCCCGGCCCACACGAAGCTGCCCGGCGCTGGGATGTGGTAGCGCTCGTAGACCTTGTCCGACTCCTCCCGGCTGAGGGTGTTGGCGAAGGCGTAGTGGAACTGCTCTGGGGTGAAGCCCACCGCCCTGTGGCGGTTTGCGGGGTTCTTCAGAACCGGGAAGAGGGATCTTATCTGTGAGACCGGGGTTACCCTGACGCCCTCTGTCGGCGCGGAGTCTATGGCCACGCCTGCTGCCCCGTAACCGTGATCGAGCAGGATCTGGGTAAAGCAGACCTCCTGCCGAGTGGCCCATGATGATCGGCGCTCTTTCTAGCCCGCCGACGATACCCTCGAGGTGCTCGACGACCTCAGGGATAGTCACTGCCTCGATCGGGGTGGGATCCTCGTTGAGCGCTTCGACCTCGACCTCAAAGCCTGGGTAGGCAGGCGCGAGCACGCGGTAACCACGGCCCTCGTAGCGCTCGACCCACTTCTCCCAGCTTCGGGGGGTGACCCACAGACCGTGGATCAGCACGATGGTGTCCGGGGCGGCCGGGGTGGGGGTGTTCTCGGCAGTCATAGAGTCCTCCTAGAGTCGACGTCTCCTCGAGTGTGAGTGTGCACCATGAGGGCTACCGGCGCATCTTCCGGATGGCCAGACTTCCGTCACGGCCGACATCGCGCCCGAAGAGTTCGCCAAGGTGGCCGATGTCTCTGTCGGCTTCTCGGTGGCCAATTCCACGACCTCGCGAAGCTCCGTGGGCGCAGACACCTCGACAGACTCCGGCTTTCCACGAGGGCGTACGTAAAGAGCGCCGCGGCGGAGTACATCGGGGTAGTCCTTTCTGCAAAAGTGAGGAATGTCGCGAAACTCCTCAACATCGAGGACGACGACCTGAGCACAAGATCAACTAGGCGCTGTAGTTCGTGAGCCGGAACGCGTCCTGTCGTTAAGCGTTTCCCCAGCCAGAGGCGTATATCGCCTATACGTCGTAGTAGAGCTCAAATTATTCAGGCTTTTCTCTGACTAGCGCGTTTATCTGCGAATCCCCTTCTGACTAGCACTTTCATCGTTGATGAGTGTTGACCGCTGTTGACCGCTTACGAGTGTTTTGCGGACTTTTTGCGGACTGAACGCGGACTAACCAAGATCAACTAACCCATCCACACAGAAGTGGCCCGCCAGGAGTAGCAGCTCCCGACGGGCCTGGAATCCCACTTGTCAAAGAAGAGAGATCCCAATGCCCAATCATCCCACCACGCCCCTCGCCAGCGGCGCCATCAACCAATCCGGCGACACCATCGAGATCGTCTTGGTGCAACCCGCTGACAACCCGAGCGTGATCATGATCCGCTGGCCCGACGCGCCAACGATCACCACACCGGGCCGCTACCTCGAGGTAGCCAGCACGGCCATGCGGCTTCTGGCCGAGGCCTCGACGACATTGGCCAGGATCAAAGCGAGCCGACGGCTCTGACCCCCTGACGCCAACGAAGCATCCGTGCTAAGACGGGCTCAACCTGTGAGGAGGGGTCCGATGACTACAGAAGATCCGGCAATGGTTGACGCGCTCGCTGACGCGGTGGCGGGGACGGTCATGTTGGTGATGGGCGGGGCCCACACCGGCTTCTTCGGGGTTGTCAAGCAGAAGATCACCACTGCGATCGGGGTGACGGTGGACAGCGGCCCGGCGAAGCCGCTTATTAACGAGGTGACTTGGCATTTTCGCACCCTCAGTACACCAGCAGCCACGAAGATCGGCATGATCGACAGGAGCTGGGAAGAAGAAAAACTCACCGAGGCCGGCAACAGGCTGCTAACGGCCACATTGCCCAAGCTCGACTCATTGCCGGCGGTTCAGCGCACCCAAGTGAACGAATGGCTCATCTCGGTCGCTCAGCGGGTCGCCGAAGCCCCGTACGGCAAGGACGATGAGGTCAGTGCGGGCGAGCTGGCGGCAATCGAGCAGCTCCGTGAGCTGCTGTCCTAATGGCAGGAAGGTCCTACCCCTACGGATTGGGCGGACCGACCGCAGGTACTCCAGGACTCTGCGCCGCCTCCCCTGGTCGGCCCGCCTAGGCGACGATACGGGGCTAGCGGTCAAACAGCACACGAGCACCGCACGAACATCCGGTGCAGGATTAGCCCCGGTTCCTAGCCATACGGATGCGCTGATGCGTTCGACACTCGCTGCAGACGCAGCCGTGGACGTATGCGGCGTTGGTGCCGTGCTCGAGGTCATCCCGACGGGTTGTCGTCAGGGCAGCCTCCAGCTTCTCGGACCATTCCTTCCCGGGTGCCGTGCCCTAATCTCGCCCTGACGCGCGCCAGGCTAGCCACGGCCCCCGGCGGCGTCTCGCAGTCCTACGGCCAGGAGAACAAGCTGGGTCTGGTCGACCCTCATGACGTTCAATCCTGGAGATGCGTGCCGAGGTGGGAGCAACTTCGCCCGGCAGAAGTAGTCCTACGGAGCACAAGACCCCCGGGTGAAATTCCTCGGGGGTCTTTGTTTCCCTTCGAGCAGGCGTCTTGCCGCACGCCTCCGGTCACCGCTCCCCTTGTCGTGACCTCATTCCCCGCTCATAACCGACCCTCGTCCAACGCTCAAGCTCGTCATAGTCGAACGGCAGACCGCGGCCGTCTCCCGCCATGATCAGCATCCCGGCGGCGATCAACTCATGGCCCACGTGCGTGGACGGCCACGCATACCACGAACCTGCTTCAATCCCGGCGGCCTCGGCCAGGATGTCGTTTCGGCCGTCGCCGATCTGGCGCCGCTCTTCGATCGATTCGTCGAGGTTGCGGCGCTCGGCGGCGTACCTCATTGCGGTGCCATGAAGCGCGCTGTAGAGCAACTGATCCTTCGTGCTCATACTCCAGCGTATCGAATGTGTGTTCGATGAGCTAGGGTCGGCGGCAACAAGCCAAGATCATGAGACTGTTGGCTTGGGGCCCGAGGCTCACGCTGTACCTGCGCATGCTTTGGTGAGACGATCGGATGAGGTCCTCGTGGAGACGGCGTTGCGATTTGGAGGTTGACATGAAGTACGTCCTGACATGGGAAAATCGCGCTAATGCCTCTGAGGAGGTGGACGCCCGGTCGCTGCAGGTCTTCAGCAAGTGGACACCATCAGAGGGCACTGATTTTGTTCAGTTCGTCTGGCGGGTGGACGGGCGGGGTGGTTTCGCGGTTGTAGAGACGGAGGATGTCACGTTGATCGCCCGCGACACGGCGATATTCGGCGCCTTCCTCGATTTTAATGTCTACCCGGTGTTGGATGCTCAGGAGGCTGCCCGAATCGCCGGGGAGGCGGTGGAATTCCGTCAGTCCGTGAGCTGATCGGACCCTCCATCCGGCGGACTCTTAATGCTCGCCGGGCCCCTTGATCTTGACGAACTAGACCGGTGGATGCGGATCGGTTGGGAGCGTCGCCGCGGAGCAACTATTCCGTACGGGCAGACCAGCTAATCGAACTTACCGATTTGGGTAAGTCCCGTGGAACAATTGGAAATGGCGGAAGCTCACCTCTTCCGAATCGGCCCCGAGCGAGACGCGAAACAACTGCTCTCGCCGGGGTCAAACATTTCTCCGACTCAAATCTGAGTCAGCGGCCTAGTCGTCGCGCCACAAACGACACCACCAACCGCCACACATGCGGCAGACGCCAAACACTGATCTCAAGCCTGGCATGCCACACAGGCTGATCATCTACAGGCGCCACAGGAGAAGCAGGAACGGGCGCGAGAGACTCAGACGGCGTACGGGTGGCAATCTCCTGTGCTAGGCGGTTTAAAAGGCGCTGAGCCGCAACGTGGAGATCGCCCACAGAGGCGGATACGGCATAGGACGACAAACAGTATCAATCGCCTGTTGAATCTCAGCCGCAGTCGCCATGCGCCAACGCTAACCGCCACGAATACATCCGCGCACCATCAGCCAGCAGCACCAACTGTCCGAGATCCCGGACACGCACGACGAGGGTCGAAAAACATGGTCAGGCAGAAACAGCGCCACGATGGAGAAACTGGACCGACATGAAGCGGCGAAGGTTACGATCCACCGTCACAATCGCAGCCAAACCCGGCTTGCCGACCAGCCGCCCATAAGTGCTTTCACCGGCCGGAAAATGAAACAGCAGCGCCAAATCATCACCGGGCAGCCCGTGGACAATCTGACGGTCCCAAACGCGCCACCCCACACAAACGGATCCGCGGTAAGCCACCCAGAATCCACAGCCCTCGTCAATGCCCCGTGTGCTTCCCTCCACAGCAACTTCTCGTACCCGCTAATGGCTGACTGGGGCCGCCGCACAATCAAAGTTCGCGTGGCCACATCATTGGTGACCACACCGTTAATCGCGACCGGCGCCGGGATGCGTTCCCGAACCCCGGCTGTCACGAGGCCTCATCCTGCATCGGATGGAACACAACCTCGTCCGGCCGATCCAACAAATCCTCAACCATCGACCGACGCCGCGGGTTCTCAATACGCGCCGCCGTGAGCATCGCAGACGACGCACTCAAACCCCTCAGGGATCAGATCCGCCGATATGCCACCGCACAACTGCCGACGCCACTGCGCATCAACCTCAACCGCCTCCCGTTCCGCAGCCTCCCGCCTCTCCCGCTGACGCGCCTCATTCTCACGCCGCTCAGCAAACAGCAGTCGGGCATCCACACGACTAATCGCGCGCCGACCAACATCATCGAAAACAACCGGATGCCACGACGGTCAAGCTCGGCCAGCCAGCCAGTCGTCGGCGCCGGCAGATGCAGCTCAAGCACACTCAACGGAATCGGGTCCGCCGGAACATCCACAACAGGCGCCACATCAACAGCGGCAACGGGAGCGGGGGCAGCACGAAACATATCGATCTCTCAATCACTCAACAGAATTGATGGCTGGGGCGGCAGGAACGATTTATGCCTACCGGCCAGCCGAAAGGAGGCAAAGAACCGGCAGAACCGACCTTCGGTCCAAGCTGGAGTGATTGAGCGCCTTGAGAGAGCCACCACGTCAATGCAGCCTCTGGTCAGGTCCTGGGCATCGTCGACGGCCGCGACTCCGCCACGGTGGGCGGTTGGCTGGCCCAGCGGAGCCCGGCCTGGCGGGCCAGGATCGAGGTCGTCGCGATCGACCCGTCGGCGGCGTTCAAGGCGGCCATCACCGATGCCGGGCAACTCTGCGATCAACTTCGCCTCTAGCTCGGTGTCCTCTCGCCCGATAAAGGACTCGGTCAGAGTGGTCAGGATGAAGCGTGAAGCGATCGCCCCGCTGGCGTCACCGAACGCCCGCAACTCATTGGAAATGATCATGAAGCGGCTTGGTAGCCGGACCGTCACTTGGTCGTTGAACTTGCGGTTGACCGTGATCGAGTCCTCACCAGAGATCGAAAGCATGCGCTCAATGACCGCTCTCGTATCGGTCTTCGGACCCAGGCGAGCATCACTGACGATCGCAAGCGACTTACCAAGCAGTGGCGCTAGTCCGAACTCGGTGCCGAGACTTGACATCGTCGGGCTGGCAACATGGCCCTTGCCAAGCATCGCCGTGAGTATTCGGGCGATCGTGCCTTTGCCGGAGCGAATGGGGCCGATGATCACGAAGATCTTCTGAAGGTCGGCTCTGCCGCTCAGGACGCAACCAAACCAGTCGCGCAGTGCCTCGATTGCTTCCTCGTCGTCTGGCCACAGCTGATGGAGGAATTCCAGCCACGCTGCCGGCGCCGGTGCGTCCTCATCGTAGGGGAACGGCACCGAGACCAGGTTGAAGAGCCCAGGCGTGAGCGGCCGAAGCTCCCGAGTGTGAACATTGAGCAACCCGTTCGCTGCAGCGATCACCGGGGAGTCAGTGCCTGCGGTGCCCGGTAGCCAGCACGGCGTGCGATACGACGCTGGCAGATGCGTGATGCTGCGCAGCGCATCCATCACGTCGGTGATCTTGTACCGGTTCGGCTCCCAGGCCTCGGAGCCAAACGGCGTCATGTATTCGGTTTGGCGTTGTCGGCGCACGTGGAGCAGTTCTCCACGCACTGGATCATGTGTGACGAGGCTGGCCGGCAGATGGGCCCGTGGCAGCTCCAGCGAGCCTTCAGAGCTGCTAGGAGTGCTGTACCGGGCCTACCGGAGGGGTTCAGGTTCCACGACCTGCGCCACTTCTACGCGTCGTTGTTGATCAGCTCAGGGCTGAATGTGAAGGTCGTACAGGCA
Source organism: uncultured Actinomycetota bacterium (assembly GCA_963734005.1). GTDB lineage: Bacteria > Actinomycetota > Actinomycetes > Propionibacteriales > Propionibacteriaceae > Microlunatus. The sequence continues at coordinate 361,844 of CAVTFS010000019.1, read as the reverse complement.
CGTCTCCGGCACGCCTCAGCGAAGACCACACTCGACACCTACGGGCACCTCTGGCCGGATTCCGATGAGACGACAAGGGCCGCAATCAGCGGTGTGATCACGGCCCGTAATGGAACTCCTGCGGCCAATTCGCGGCCATCCGAAGCTGTCGTTAAGCGTTTCTCCTAGTCAGAGGCAGATTCTAGCTACACATCGTAGTAGAGCTCAAACTCATGCGGATGCGGACGCAGCCGCACACCATCGATATCCTCGCGCTTCAGCTCGATCCAGGTTTCGATCAGGTCAGGTGTGAAGACGTCGCCGGCCAGCAGGTAATCGTGATCTGCCTCCAGGTTGGCCAGCACTCCATCCAAGCTGTCGGGAACTGTTTGCACCGAAGCGTGCTCCTCAGGCGGCAGCTCGTACAGGTCCTTGTCGATGGGCGCCGCTGGCTCCGTCTTGTTCAGGATGCCGTCCACGCCGGCCAGCAGAATCGCCGCGAAGGCCAAGTAAGGGTTGGAAGCCGGGTCAGGGCAGCGGAACTCGACGCGCTTGGCCTTCGGATTCGAACCCGTGATCGGGATGCGCATCGCGGCCGAGCGGTTGCGGGAGCTGTACACGAGATTGACCGGCGCCTCGAAGCCAGGAACCAACCGATGGTAGGAGTTCACCGTTGGATTGGTGAATGCCAGCAGCGATGGGGCGTGCTCGAGGATGCCGCCGATGTACCAGCGTGCTACGTCGGAGAGGCCGCCGTATCCGGCCTCGTCGTAGAACAGTGGCTCGCCCTCGTTCCAGATGGAAGAGTGGACGTGCATGCCCGAGCCGTTGTCGCCGAAGATCGGCTTTGGCATGAAGGTCGCGGTCTTTCCGGCTGCCCAGGCAGTGTTCTTGACGATGTACTTGTACTTCTGCAGGTTGTCGCCAGCCTTGAGCATTGTGGCGTACACGTAGTTGATCTCGGCCTGTCCGGCGGTCCCGACCTCGTGATGAGCTCGCTCCACCTTGAGGCCCGAGGTCTCGAGATTCTTGACGATGGCGTCGCGCAGGTCGGCGAAGTGGTCGACCGGGGGCACTGGGAAGTAGCCGCCCTTATACCGAACCTTGTAGCCGCGGTTGCCGCCATCCTCAATGCGGCCGGTATTCCACGCGCCCGCAACGGAGTCGATCGCGTAGTAGCCGGTTTGTTGCTTGGTTTCGAACCGTACGTCGTCGAACATGTAGAACTCGGCCTCGGGGGCGAAATACGCGGTGTCGCCGATCCCGGTCGAGGCCAAGTAGTTCTCCGCCTTGCGAGCGATGTTGCGCGGGTCGCGGCTGTAGGGCTCCTTGGTCAACGGGTCGTGGACGAAGAAGTTGATGCACAGCGTCTTCGCCACCCGGAACGGGTCTACGAAAGCCGTCGTGGGATCGGGCAGCAGGGCCATGTCCGACTCGTGGATCTTCTGGAAGCCGCGGATCGACGAACCGTCGAAATTGACTCCGTCCTCGAAGTACTCAGGGCCGAACGTGCCCACCGGAACGGTGAAGTGCTGCATGGTGCCGGGTAGGTCACAGAAGCGGACGTCGATGAATTCGACGCCCTCATCCTTGACATAGGCCAACAGATCGTCGGCTCCTTGGAACATCTGTCCTCCGGTGAGGTTAAGTCGTGCCTAGGCACGCGCTGTGGTTGCGCACTTGAAGGCACGCAAATGGACAACCTGCTCAAGCTGAGCACCTGAGCGTACTCGACGCTGAGCTGGCAAGCTGGACGAGCGCGGATCGGTGTTCCGCCCTCGGTTTTTTGGGAAGCCTAATGGAGATGCGATTTCTGTCCAGTTGCACAATGTTTCGCGCATGTAACACGGGGCTGGTAAGGCTCGACTTCCGCTGACGCTGCGACAGGTAACCTCGGCCACGTGGCGGACAAAGCACCAGATACGGCCTCGGCGAGCGAGGCCTATCCCGGGCAGCAGCTGGGCTTGCCACCGGAAGGTCGCGGTTCGCTGGCGAGCTGGCGGGCGCGGATCGGCGCGTTGATCATCGACTGGGCAGCGTGCATGGTGGTCGCGGTTGGCTTCTTCGGCACAGGAGTTCTCACCGGCGGAGGCTGGCGGGCATGGATGATCTTGACGGTGTTCCTCGTGGAATCGACCGTGCTGTCCTGGCTTGCCGGCGGCAGCTTCGGCCAGCTGCTCAGTCGTATCGCTGTGGTACGCCTGGATGTGCAGCCGCTAGGTCTGCCGCGAGCGCTGCTCCGAGCATTTCTGGTGTGCCTCGCCCTGCCAGCTCTGATCATTTCGACGGATCGTCGTGGTCTCCAGGATCTTGCAGCGGGCACGGTAGTGATCAACCGACGTTGATCAGCTAGAGGATGGCTCCGGGGTTGAGAATGCCGAGCGGGTCAAGGGTGTTCTTGATCTTGTGTGACAGCGCCATCACGTCGGGGCCGAGCTGAGCCGGCAGGGCGGCCTTCTTGGCCCGGCCGACACCATGCTCACCAGTGATCGTGCCGCCGAGCTCGATTGCCAGTTGCATGATCTCGTTGAAGGCGAGATAGGCACGGTCCCGTGCTTCAGCGTTGCCGCGATCGAAGACGACGATCGGGTGAGTATTGCCATCGCCCGCGTGCGCGACCACCGGAATCTCAACTGCGTGCCGCTCGGCTATCACGGCGATGCCCGCCAGCAGCTCGGGCAGTTGCGGAACCGGCGCGCCCACGTCCTCGAGCAGGATCGATCCGCGAGCCTCAATCGCGGGGAAGGCGGCCCGACGGGCGGCAACGAATAGTTCACCCTCATCCGGATCATCGGTGACGAAGACTTCTTTAGCGCCGGCCGTGGTACAGGCCGCTGCCATGAGCTCGATCTCTGCTTCGCACGCCGCGCCGGGTGCATCGGACTGGGTGATGAGCATCGCACCCGCGGAGCGGTCGAGTCCCATCGATCGGTAGTCCTCGACCGCGTTGATCGAAGTCTGATCCATCAACTCCATCATGGAAGCCCGCAGTGTCTTACCGATCATCACGACGGTGTCGGCCGCCGCCTGCACCGTTGGAAAGTACGCCACCAGAGTCGAACGCGGTCCCTGTACCGGTATCAGCCGCAGAACGGCGCGCGTGATGATGCCGAGCGTGCCGCCGCTGCCGACGAAGAGTTTGAGCAGCGAGAAGCCGGCCACGTCCTTGATCCGCTTACCGCCGAGCGTGATCAGAGTCCCATCAGCAAGCACAACATCGAGCCCCAGCACGTAGTCGGTCGTGACGCCGTACTTCACGCAGCACAATCCGCCCGCGTTTGTTGCGATGTTGCCGCCGATCGAGCAGATCTCGTACGAGGACGGGTCCGGCGGATACCACAAACCGTGCTCGGCTGCTGCCGCCTTGACTTCGGCGTTGAAGGCACCTGATTCCACGACGGCGACCCTGGCCGCGACATCGATCTCGATCGAGCGCATACGCTCCAGACTCACAACGATGCCTCCGGAAACCGCCGAGGATCCTCCGGAGAGGCCGCTGCCGGCGCCGCGCGGCACGACAGCTACCCGATGCTCGGCTGCCCATCGAATTGCGGCCTGGACCTCCTCGGCGTTACGTGGGCGGACCACCGCGATCGGGACTCCGGCGGTTTGGTCCCGGGACCAGTCGAAGCGGTAGTTCTCGCAGCTGACCGGATCGGTGCGTACGGCATCGCCCAAAGTGGCGGCAAGCTGGCTCAGTGCCGTCTCCATGCGGCCCAAACTAGCCCTGGTCGTACAGCGCCTCGAAAGCACACCTATTGACACTCGCTGAGCAGCGCAACCTAGCCAACGATGTCGGCCGCTTCCAGCCAGGCCAGCTCAAGTTGGTTCTTGCTTGCTTGGAGCGCTTCGATGTCGCGCTGCAGCTCGACCAGTCGTTCGTAGTTACTAGCCACGGCCGCCATATCGGCATGCAGCGCGTTCAGCCGCTCGTCGAGGCGCGCAATCTGCTGCTCCAGGCGAGCGAGGTCCTTTCTGGCTTGTCGGCTCGCTGCACTCGTCGTCGATTGAGCCACCGTCGAGGCCCTGGCACGCGGTCTCTCCAGCGGCCGTTCGCCGCGGGATTGCAAGTACTGCTCCACACCGCCGGGAAGCAGGACGCACGAGCCGTCTCCCATCAAGGCGTAGCAGACGTCGCAGACCCGCTCCAGGAAGTAGCGGTCGTGGGTGACGACAAGCAGTGAGCCAGGCCAGTTGTCGAGGTAGTCCTCGATCACAGTCAACGTGTCGATGTCGAGATCGTTGGTGGGCTCGTCCAGCAGCATGACATTCGGCTCGTCCAGCAGCATGCGGAGAATCTGAACTCGCCGCCGTTCGCCACCTGACAGGTCGTCGAGCCGCGCGGTCAGCCTGTCTCCAGTGAACCCGAAGTCTTCGAGCAGCGAGCTGGCGCTGGCTTCGGCACCAGTGGCAAGTCGAGTCTGTCGTCGTACGCGATCGACTGATTGCAGGACCCTGTCGGTGCCTCGGACCTCATCCATGCCCTGGCTCAGGTACCCGATTCGCAGCGTTTTGCCGCGTTTGACGCTTCCCGAGTCTGGCGTCAGATCACCGGCCAGCAGCCGTAGCAGCGTGGTCTTGCCGGAGCCGTTTACTCCGATCAGGCCGATCCGCATGCCGGGACCAATTGACCAGGAGAGATCGCGAAGCAGTGTTCGGCCACCCAGCGACACATTGACCTTGTCAAGATCGAATACGTCCTTGCCCAGCCGGGCGGTGGCGAACCGTTGCAGTTGTACCCGGTCGCGCGGCTCAGGCTCGTCGGCGATCAGCGCAGCTGCCGCATCGAGACGAAACTTCGGCTTGGAGGTTCGGGCCGGTGCACCCCGTTGCAGCCAGGCCAGTTCTTTACGGAGCAGGTTGTTGCGGCGCGCGGCACCGATGGCAGCCTGGCGTACCCGCTCGGTCTTGGCCAGCACATAAGCTGCATAACCGCCTTCGTACGCGTTGAGCGGCCCCGTCGTGCACCTCCCAGACACCGGTGCAGATCGCGTCCAGGAACCAGCGGTCGTGGCTGACCACGAGCATCGCGACATTGGCCGCCTGCAGAGCTCTCAGCTCCTTGGCCAACCAGTCCACCGCCTCAACGTCGAGATGGTTGGTGGGTTCGTCGAGAATCAGCAGGTCATGATCGGCCAGCAACAGTGTCACCAGCGCGACTCTGCGACGCTCACCGCCGCTCAAGTTGACGACCTGTGCATCGAGGTCGACATCGGCCAGCAGGTGCTGAACGGTCGATCGCGTTCGAGAGTTGGCGGCCCATACGTGGTCCGGCTCGCCGCCGCCGATCAGATCGCGTACCGATGCATCGGGCCCGATCTCGTCAGCCTGATGCAGGAAGCCGATCGAAAGGTGACCGGTGTGGGTAACCCGGCCCGAGTCCGGGACCAGCAGCCCTGCAAGAACACGGAGCAAGGTGGTCTTCCCGGCTCCGTTGTGGCCCACGACTCCAACCGCCTCACCGCGACCGAGACCCAGACTGATGCCGTCGAGCAGCGTACGAGTCCCGTAGGTCATCGTGACGCGTTCTGCGTTGACCAGGTTGCTCATCATCGATCAGGCACTACGCACGCAATGAGGCTTGCGCCGAAGTGACCTCAGTCAGCGACCGCGCATCGCCTGGCGGGCACCCTTCACCTGGCGTGGACTGGTGGGCATCGGTCCCTTGGGCACCGGCACCGGCGGCCGCAGGGCATCGAGTGCTCGTAGCCGCTGTCTGATATCGGAGATTTGGTGGGGCTGGAGCACTTTGGGCAGTTTGCGAATATGGTCGGCCAGCTTCTCCAACGGCACCTGGCCCTCTTTGTTACCCATGATCACCGTCGTGACCGTCACTCCATAGGCAACTCGTTCGTGTTTCTTCACCTCGCTCGCGAGGAGTTGACGCACCCGACCAGGCTCACCTTCGCCGATGAGTATGAGCCCACCGGGGCCAAGTGTGCGGTGGATGACATCCCGGTTGCGATTGGCCGCAATCGCAGGCGTGGAGACCCACTTCTTGGGAAGCATTCCAAGGGCCACCTCGGCGGAGCCAGTCTGTTCCTGCGTATCGCTTGTAGGTGGCCGCCTTTGCTCGACGAACGAGCATGAACATCACGGCCAGAATGCCGACCATGACGCCGGCGAAGATCACGTTGAACGCGTAGCCCCACAGCAGACCGATGACGATGCTCAGCGCGGTCGGCAGTAGGAAGGCGCCGATCAACAGATAGGGAAGCGCCCGATCGTACTCATGTGTGACCTGATAGGCCCGAATGATCTGGCGGACCCGGCCCATATCTTTTGGATCGTTGCTTGCCTTCTTGCGAGCCTTTTCCGCCTGCTTCGCGGCCTTGGCCTTCGCCTTGGCGTCCTTGGCCGCAGCCTTCGGATCCTTGCCACCACCCGTAGCGTTCTTAGCCGCCGCGTTGGCCATTACGACTCACTTTCGAGCTCTCGATTCTGCATGCCTACACCGCCGAAGCATGGACCGACAATGCCTCGCGGGTCTGGAGTGCCTGGCGGTACAGCCGACCAGCACGATAGGAGGAGCGTACGAGTGGTCCGCTCATTACGCCAGCAAAACCTATCGCAGTCGCCTCGTCCGCCAATTCGACGAACTCCTCCGGCTTGACCCAACGGTCCACAGGATGATGCCGCGGTGATGGCCGCAAGTATTGAGTGATCGTGATGATCTCCGCGCCGGCCTCATACAAGTCGGCGAGAGCTTCGCTGACCTCGGGCCGGGTCTCGCCCATGCCGAGGATCAGGTTCGACTTGGTGACCAGCCCTGCGGTTCGAGACGCTCGCAACACATCGAGCGAGCGGTCGTAGCGGAAGCCCGGGCGAATTCGCTTGAAGATCCGCGGCACGGTCTCCACATTATGTGCGAAGACTTCTGGCTCGGTCTCGAAGACTTGCCCTAGGTAGTCGGAGTTGCCGGAGAAGTCCGGGGCCAACATCTCCACGCCAGTGCCGGGGTTCAGTTCATGAATCTTGCGGATCGTCTCGGCGTACAGCCAAGCGCCCTCGTCGGGAAGATCATCGCGACAGACACCGGTAACGGTCGCATAGCGAAGACCCATCTGCCGCACCGACTCGGCGACTCGGACCGGCTCGTCCGCGTCGAAGCTGGCCGGCTTGCCGGTATCGATTTGACAAAAGTCACAGCGCCGCGTGCACACCTCGCCGCCGATCAAGAAGGTGGCCTCGCGGTCCTCCCAGCACTCGAAGATGTTCGGGCAGCCCGCCTCCTGGCATACCGTGTGCAGACCTTGGCTCTTGACCAGCTCATGGAGCTCGCGATATTCCGGCCCCATTCGCGCCGTGGTTCTGATCCACGGCGGCTTCTTCTCGATCGGCGTGCTGGCGTTGCGCACCTCCAGGCGCAACGGCTTGCGGCCTTCGGGGGCGATGGTCACCTGGTCAGCCTACTGTGTTTGATTTGCTCGCTCCGCTCGCGGCGGATCGCGCTTAGGTTCCGCCGACTTCGTCGTCGCTCGCAGAGGGAAGAACGCCTCTGCTCCCTCTTCCTCAGCACGGCGGCGCGCGATCCGATGTTTAATTTGCTCGCTCCGCTCGCGGCGGATTCATAGCGCGATGTGCGAGCAGCAAGCCCATCAAACAACGTCGCGGCGACGGAAGATCAGCAGTGAGCAGGTGATCAGCAGCGCAAGGACGATCGACCAGTAGACCATGCCGTGCGTGAGGCTCAGAGTGTGCTCGACGAGGTCAGAGGTTCGCCCCGTCTGATGTCGCGCTCTCGAACCGGGACGGAATAGGTGTAGCCGTGATCAACGATTGCTGCGATATTCCCGTCGGGAGTCCACGGTGTGACGCGTTGGGCCCACCCAAGCGAGCTAAGTGGCCCGATTCGGACGAACCAGATAACGACCAACCCAAGCAGGACGCCAATCGCGCCGGCGGTGTGGCGGGACAGCAGACCGATACAGAAACCGAAGATGGCAAGCACGACGACGGGCAGGACGCTACGGGCTCCCATCTCGACTAATTCCCTGACTGACCCGATGCGAGACCCGTGTAGGTGGGCCAGTACGAGGGCCGCATCGAAGACGAGGGTGGCGCAGAGCATGCCAAGCAACGCCGCAAATCCGGCCACGGTCAGCAGTTTCGACCAGAAGACGTGCCCTCGTCGCGGAACGAACGTCAGCCAGTTTGTGATCGAGCCGGAGCTGTACTCGGCACCGATGAAACTGGCGGCGATCATGAAGGCTACGAGTGCGACAAGGAAGGCGGACAGCTTGAGCGCAGTCCCGGTTGCTTCCTGGAATGGCGTTGGGCTTCCTGTGAAGTCGACCAATGTGGGTTCGGGTACAACGCACTCGTCCGGTGGCGCGCCGGTGTCTCGGCAGTCCTGCTCGTCCTGCTCGTGATTTGTCACCCATTCCTTGTGGGCTTGCTGGTACGCGCGCTCTACGGTCGCGAGCTGCTCGCCGCTCAGCGGTGAGAGGGCGTCGTTCAGCACCAGCTGAGATCCGGTGAGACCAAGCAGCAGCGTGATCAGTGCGATGCCGGTGAACCGCCGGCTCAGCAGTCTGGTCACCTCTGCCCAGATGAGCCGGGTCACGATCGCCCGCCCCAATCCGGGAGTTCAGGCTGGCGCCGCCGATCCGGCCGCCGTTGTTGCTGCTCGGGCCGCCGTACGCGCTGCTCTGATCGATGGTGCGTCGGCTGACGTCGTCGCTCCTGTCGAGCGCCCAGGTGCTGACCGGAAGTCAGATCCAGGAAGACCGACTCGAGGTCTGGCTGGATGGGGGTCAGCTCAGAGACGTACAGGCCTTGATCGGCCAGCAGCCGGGTAATCACAGCAAGATCGAGCTTGCGGTTGACCAGGCTGACCTTCAGAACCCGGTTCGGTAGTGGCTCGACCGCGAAACCCGATGCGCTGAGTATCTCCGCGGCTCGCAGATGGTCCGACACTCCGACCCGCGCCGCAAGCTGTCCACCCGGGGCGAGGATGTTGTCGACGTCGCCTTCGGCGAGAAGCCTGCCGCGGCCGATGATCGTGACCGTGTCGGCGATTTGCTGTACCTCACTCAGAATGTGGCTGGAGACGAGCACCGTCTTCCCTCGGCTGGCCAGGCTTCGCATCATGGTGCGGATCTCGTGAATACCGGCAGGATCGAGGCCGTTGGTCGGCTCGTCCAAGATCAACAGGTCAGGGTCTTTGAGCAACGCGGCGGCGATGGCAAGGCGCTGTTTCATGCCAAGTGAGTAGTTGCGGAACTTGTCCCGGCGGCGGCCCGTCAGTCCAACTTCGTCAAGCACTGCTGCAACCCGCCGCCGCGGTGCACCGATTGCGCCCGCCAGCAATTGCAGGTTCTTCTGTCCAGTGAACGCCGGAAAGAACTTGGGCTGCTCGACGATGGCACCCACTCGGCCGATCACCTCATTGAGTGCCAGCGGCACCTCGTGGTCCAAGATCTGGATGTGGCCGGAGTCGGCGGCGATCAGCCCGAGAAGCATTCGGATTGTGGTTGTCTTTCCCGAGCCGTTGGGACCGAGGAAGCCGTGGATCCCGCCCATCGGCACCCGAAGGTCGAGGCCATCGACTGCGGCTTGTCTGCCGTTCCGGGTCCGGTACACCTTCCGCAGGTTGTAGGCCTCGACGGCATAGTCGACTGTCGCTTGCGCTATGACCGTTCGGTGGCCAGCTCTGGCAACTGACCGGGAGGGCTCAGGCCGCGCCAACTGCAACCCTGTCGAGCGTCGTTTCAGGCGCAGCGCCAATGTCGGGCGATTGCACGTATGCCTCGAAGGCCAGGTAACGCTCTAGATGCGGACGCAGCGTCTGAGCAACATCGGCGACGGTGACTTCTGTGCCGAGTTCGGCGGCCATGGAGGTAACGCCTACCCCAGTGAGTCCACACGGGATGATCTGGTCGAACCAGTGAAGATCGGGATTCACATTGATCGCAAAGCCGTGCATCGTCGTACCGACCGCCACGCGGATCCCTATCGCAGCAATCTTGCGCTCAACCCGCTTGGAGTCCTCCGCAAGCCAGACACCAGAGCGGCCCCGGATCCGACCAGTACTCAGGCTGTAGTCGGCGAACATGGCGATCATGGCCTCCTCGAGCCGCCGCACGTAATCAACAACGAGCACGGTTTCGGGGAGCCGGACGATCGGGTAGCCGACCAGCTGCCCGGGCCCATGCCAGGTGATCTTGCCGCCCCGGTCAACGTCGATCACCGGCGTGCCATCGAGAGGGCGTTCATGGGGCTCGGTCCGCTTACCCGCGGTGTAGACGCTGGCGTGCTCGAGGAGCAGCACGGTGCTTGGTCGGGTGCCGGCGGATACCTCGGCGTGGATGGCACGCTGCAGATCCCACGTCGACTGGTAGTCGAGGTACTCGCCACCCAGCCCAAGATCGACAAACTCCAGTGCCATGGCGCTGAGTCTAAGTGGTCATTCGGAAGAGCATCATGGCCGCTCGCCAGCGGGGTACAGCGGGGGCGTTGGCCCACCCGCGCCCTCGGCCATCGCCTCCATTACTTCGCGCAGTGCCTCGGCTCCGGAACGTTGCGGCTGCCAGCCGAGCTCAGCGCGAATACGGCTCGCGTCCAGCGTCGGCAGCGACACAAACATCTTGAGCAGCGACTCGTCCGCGGGGATGAGACGCAGCCGCCACGCGCCGGCCATCGCGGCCGAGACTGCCTTCTTCGGCACCTGCACGGCCCGTGCTTCCAGCAGCTTGCCGAAGGCTTCCCTGTCGATGACCGGATCTGCAGCGACGTTGTAAGCACCGCGGGCATCACTCAGCAGCGCCAGCCGGTACGCCTCGCCGGCGTCGTCGCCGTGCATGGCCTGGAACCGTAGGCCAGTGGGAAATGGGACGATCGGCAGGCGGCCTGGACGGAGCAACGCTCGGGGGACCAGTGGCCCGGCGAAGATCCGCCGTTGTTCGCTGGCCGACGACCGTTTGAAGATGAAACAGGTACGCATCCGCACGACCCGAATTTCAGGGTGACGCAACTCGTAGGCGTCGAGATAGCGCTCCAGGTAGGCCTTCTCCCGGCCGTACGCGGTCGTGGGCACGCTGTGCGTCGGCCAGCTTTCGTCCACGTGCCTACCAGGTCCTGGTGAGTAAGCGGCCAGTGACGACGCAAAGACGATGGTCCCGACCCCCGCATCGGCCGCCGCTTGCAGGGCATTCATGCCGCCGAGCACGTTGATGTCCCACGTCGTCAACGGCCGGTGGGTCGGTTGGAAAGCCCACGTCAGCAGCACGAGAGCGTCAGCGCCCCGTAGATGATGCGCAAGCTCCGCCGACCGGACGTCCGCTGCTTCGAAGCGGGTCTTCGCCGGCTGCCAGGACGACGGTGTCCGCCGGGCCACCCCGACGATCTCCGTAACAGCGGGGTCGGCAGCGAGCGACTCCACAACACTCGTCCCGACGTTTCCCGTTGCACCGAGGACGACGACCTTCATGAGCTTCCTCTCAGACCGGTTGGGTTATCCGCAGTCAGAGCCCGAACTCAGCCCCGAAGTCCCCCTCCTCGAGTCGCGCTTTGAGGGTGCTGAGGAACCGTGCCGCCTCGGCGCCGTCTACCAGCCGGTGGTCGTAGGACAGCGAAAGGTACATCATGTCGCGGATCGCTATGACCTGGCCCAGGCGTGGATCTGAGATCACCACGGGCCGCTTGACCAGCGCACCTGTTCCCAGAATCGCCACCTGAGGCTGGTTGATGATCGGGGTATCCATCAAGGTGCCGGCAGAGCCGTAGTTGGTGATCGTGAACGTGCCGCCCGTCAGCTCGTCGGGTGTGACCTTGTTCTGCCGCGTACGCGCCGCCAAGTCGGCGATCCGCTTGGCCAATCCGGCGATGCTCAAATCACCCGCATCCTTGATCACCGGAACCAGCAGACCCTTCTCGGTGTCCACGGCAATGCCGAGATGCTCGGCATCCAGATAGGTGATGGTTCGTTCCTCGGTGTCGATCGTCGCGTTCACCTTCGGGTGCACCTTCAGCGCCTCGACGGCAGCCTTCGCAATGAACGGCAAGTAGGACAGCGTCGCGCCCTCACGCTTTTTGAAGTCCTCCTTGACCTTGGCGCGGATTTGCGAGATTGCTGTGAGATCGACCTCGACCGTTGCCGTGAGCTGGGCCGAGACCTGGAGGGACTCGACCATGCGCTTGGCAATCGTCTGGCGCAGCCGCGACATCTTCTCGGTGGTGCCGCGCAACGCACTGGCCGCGGCCGCTTGTGCGGACGCCGCCGCTGCGGCCGGCTCGGCTGGATGCCTGTGGCGCGGGGGCGGCGGCTTGCTTCGCGGTCTCGGCTGCCTGCTTCGCGGCCTCAGCGGCGGCTAGCACGTCCTGCTTGCGTATCCGTCCGCCTACCCCGGTCCCGTTAAGCGACGCGAGGTCGACGTCGTGCTCCTTGGCGAGTTTGCGGACCAGCGGTGTCACGTAGCCGGCCTCGGAGTCGCCCACCACTGGCGCCGGGGCAGCAGTAGCCGGCGCTGCCGGACCGTGCTGTTCGGGTCGGGCATCTTCTTTTGCGGTAGTCGCCGCAACCTCCGGCTCCGGCTCCGGCTGTGGTGCGGCCTCGGGCTCAGGTTCTGCTTCGGCCTGCTCCGGCTCGGGCTGAGGTTCCGGCTGAACCTGCGGCTCGGGCTGGCGCTCTGGCTCGGCTGGCTCAGGCTCAGGCGACGGCGCGGCCGCGGCTCCTGCCTCGCCGATGATCGCAAGGACTGCTCCAACCCCGACCGTCTCGTCTTCTTGGACCCGGATCTCAAGCAAGGTGCCTGAGGTCGGTGAGGGGATTTCGGTGTCGACTTTGTCCGTCGATACCTCGAGCAGCGGCTCGTCGGCCGCAACAGATTCCCCAACCTGCTTGAGCCAGCGGCTTACCGTTCCCTCGGTCACACTCTCGCCCAGTTCGGGCAGGGTCACTTCGGTGCCGGCAGCCGGTCCGCCAGAGGTTGCGGCCGGCACGGCCGGCTCCGCTTTCTCCTCGGCGGCAGCCTGGGGCTGCTCGGGCGCTTGTGTCTCCGCTTGCTCCTGCGGGGCCTCTGCCGGTTGAGCTTCCTCCTGGGCCGGCGCCTCGGCTGCCTCCTGGGCCGGTGCCTCAGCTGCCTCCTGCGCCGGTGCCTCGGCTTCCTGGGTCGGTGTCTCGTCAGCGTTTTCGGCCGGAGCCTCAGGTGCTGGTGCTGCCTGCCCGTCAGCTTCACTCCGCTCGCCGATCACGGCGAGCACGGCTCCCACCGCGACGGTCTCGTCTTCCTGCGCCTTGATCTCCAACAGCACCCCGGAAGCGGGGGAGGGGATCTCGGTGTCGACCTTGTCCGTCGAGACCTCAAGTAACGGCTCGTCGGCTTCGACGGTGTCACCGACCTGCTTGAGCCACCGGCTGACCGTTCCTTCGGTGACGCTTTCACCGAGGGCTGGGAGGGTTACAGAGGTCGACATGGCTGTGAGGACTCCTTCATCGTGCTGGTGCTCAGTTTCGGCCTAGTGTCACTGCTGGCTCGGCGGAACTCGGTCGGGCCTCTTCGGTGCCGGTGGGCCACAGCCTAGCCTCAGCAGGCCGCCGCGGAGCAGCGCGGCCGGTGCTCATGTGAAGTTGGCGCAAGGGCTCCGCTTGTCCGTCAGGCGTGGGAATGCAAGGGCTTGCCGGCGAGTGCAAGGTGCGCTTCGCCGAGCGCCTCGCTCTGACTTGGGTGGGCGTGGATAAGGCCCGCAACGTCAGTCGGGAATGCGTCCCAGTTGGTGATCAGTTGGGCCTCGCCGACAAGCTCGCTGACGCGGGCACCGATCATGTGGATGCCGACAACAGGCCCGCTCGGCCTGCGTACCAGCTTCACAAAGCCCCGAGTCTTGAGGATCTGGGACTTGCCATTTCCGGCCAGGTCGTAGGTGAACGTCTCCACCTCGCCGAAGCGCGTCCGCGCCTCATCCTCGCTAAGCCCGATGGAGGCGATTTCCGGGTCGCAATAGGTGACGCGCGGCACGCCCAGGTCCACAATCGTCGCGGGCGGCTGCTCCAGGCGACCGGTCCGGTGGGCAATTTCCTCGGCGACAAAGATTCCATGCGCGAAACCCCGATGCGCAAGCTGTAGACCACGTACCAGGTCACCGACGGCGTACACACCGGGGACCGATGTCTCCAGCCGCTCGTTGACTTTGACAAAGCCATCCTCGAGATCGACACCCATCTCCTGGTAGCCGAAGCCCGTAGTCTGCGGCCCGCGACCAACGGCAACCAGCATGAGCTCGGCTTCCAGCACCTGCCCGTCCGCGAGCTCCATCCGCACACCGGACTCGGTCGTCTGGCATGACGACATCGCGGCACCTGTGACCGTCGTGATTCCGCGTCTGCGGAACGTCCGTTCCAAGGCGGCGGAGATGCTCGGATCCTCTCCTGACACGAGTCGAGAAAGCGCCTCAACGATCGTGACGTCCACGCCGAATGAGCGCCAAGCCGAGGCGAACTCAACTCCGATCACTCCACCGCCGAGCACGATCGCGGAGGTGGGAAGCCTTTCGAGCCGCAGCGCCTCTTCGCTCGCGAGGATCTTGACACCGTCGATCTCCAGCTCTGGTAAGGAACGCGCGTACGACCCGGTGGCGAGCACCAGATTGGGCGCCTGGTACGTCTGGTCGTCGACGGTGACGCCTTGGTTGCCATCATGCTGGGTCAGTCGTCCCGCACCCTGAACGACGGTAATGCCATTGGAACTGACGAGGCCGGACAGACCCTTGTAGATGCGGGCGACCACGCTGTCGGCGTAGGAAACCACGCCGGCAAGATCAACTTTGTCAATCGCCGCATGCACCCCGAACTGGCTCCCCATGCGCACCGAGTCCGCCACCTCGGCAGCATGCAGCATCGCTTTGGTGGGGATACAACCGCGATGCAAGCAGGTACCACCGACTTTGTCCTTCTCGACCAGTGCGACGGTGAAGCCCAGCTGAGCGGCGCGCAATGCGCAGGCATAGCCGCCGCTGCCGGCACCGAGCACGACCAGATCGAACGAAGCAGCCATGCCGCAATCCTCTCAGCCCTGGTGAAAGCCGCGATTCTCTGAAGGTACCGGCCATAATTGGCGCATGAGTTGGTTCCGGCGGACAGCCAGCCGGGTGAAGAAAGGCCGCAGCTATGCCTCGCAAAGCCGGCGGGTCGATGATGCCGTGACGTCGCACCTTACTCAGTTCGCGCAGAGCCGGCGCGGGGTGGAGGCTTTCATTGAGCCGAAGACCGCGGTAACTCAGACGACTCTGCTGTTGGTCGCCTTCGACGGCGAGTGGACCCGTCGGGTTGTGCCGTCGCCCGAATGGGCCCGCGCCTTCGCCAAACATTTGCAGATCCCTGGTTACGACGCCGCAGTCGTGGGATATCCGCAGCGGATGCGCGACTACAACACACGTAATAAGAAGCATCCCGATCTGCGCTGACGTGGCCCTTTCTCCCAGCCCAGATTCAGTCCCCAGCTGCCGAACCAATCCATTCTCGTCCAGGTCTCCGAAATACGAATGTGTGAAACGTCTGTGGAGTGGGACTACCTGACATCTCCAAATTCCACTTGGGGGGCGGCGTCTCACACCTCCAGCCGTGCTGGCAGAGGTGCCGAGTCGGTGGGATGGATGACTCGACACCGGGGCAGCTGCCAGCATGCCTGGTCCTTTCCTGTCGCAGAGCGGCGCTACCGTGCTCAGCGTGGCAGAAGTGGCCATCGGACTCCGCGATCATTCGGGATGGGCCGTTGCCGTTGCAGTGTCCGCGGAACCGCTGGTCCGCGACCGCCGGCGGATCGAGTTGTGCGATCCAGCGCTACCGCGACAGGCTTTTCACGCAGCGAGCGGACTCCCGCTCGAGCAAGCCCGCCAGGTGATCGAGCAGGTCAGGAGGTCTGCGACGGCGGCATCCGAAAGGGAGCTGCGCAGGCTGGTCCGTGATCTTGCTGGTCAGGGCCACCACGTGCGGGCCGTCGCGATCTCGATTCCAACTAGCTCCGTCTCGCAGGATCTGAGCACCATTCTCCGCTCGCACCTGCTGTTGCACGCTGCCGAGGGCGAGCTTTACAGCGACGCACTGTCTGATGCGGCGGATGCCGCCGGGCTGCTGACGGTCCGGTTCGCCAGCAAGGACGTTGCCGCCGAAACAGCGGCCGCAGTCGACTGTTCGCCAGCGACCGTCCTGGAGATTGCCGTCGAGCTGGGCCGCGGGCTCGGCACACCTTGGGCCAAGGATCAAAAGGAGGCAGCCATGGCGGCGCTTCTTGCACTACACGCGGTCGGGTGATAGAGGCACCTCAGGCCGAGAGCGAACGGGCAAGGGCAATGAGCGTGCGTACGCCTACCCCGGTCCCTCCGGAAGCGACGTAGCCGTACGGCTTGCCGTCGAAGAACGCTGGTCCGGCAATATCGAGGTGGGCCCACGGTGTGCCTTCGGCCACGAACTCGCGGAGGAAAGCGGCTGCCACCGAAGCGCCAGCCCAGCGGTCTGTCCCGGTCGAGCGCAGGTCGGCGACTTTGGAGTCGAGCTTGCTGCGGATCTCCCTAGGGATGGGCAACTGCCAGACATCCTCACCGGCCGCCTCGGCCGCATCCAGAACCAGGTCGGCGGTCGCGTCGTCGGTCGTCATCAGACCCGCCGTGCGCTCACCGAGTGCCACCATGCAAGCGCCCGTCAGTGTCGCAACATCGATCACCAGATCGGGGTGATCTTCGTTGGCTCGAGCCAGGGCGTCGGCCATGACGAGTCGACCTTCGGCGTCAGAATTGCCGTTCTCGACTGTCTTGCCGCCATAGATCGTCAGCACGTCCGATGGCCGATAAGCACTACCCGAGGGCATGTTCTCCGCGAGTGCACCGTAAGCCGTCACTCTGATCTTGAGGCCAAGCTGGGCCATCGCATGCACAGCGACCAGCACGGTTGCCGCGCCGGCCATGTCGCATTTCATCGCGTACATACCGTCGGCCGGCTTGAGGTTGAGGCCGCCAGTGTCGAAGGTGATGCCCTTGCCGACGAGAGCGAGATGGAACTTTGCTCCGCGGGGGCTATAGCCAAGTCGGACCAACCGCGGCGGCCGGGACGATCCACCGCCCACCGCCATCAATCCGCCGTAGCCGCCCTCACTCAACGCTGTCTCATCCAACACGTCGATGGTGATCTTGCTGCCGCGGACCAGGCCGCGCACCTGCTCTGCAAACGACTCCGGATACAGCAGGTTGCCAGGAATATTGACCAGCTCCCGTACCGTCACCACCGCCTGCGCGACGGTCTTCGCGGATAGTCGCAATATCGGCGCCCTTGACATCGCCTGAGTGGATCACTGTGATCGCGTCGACCGTGCCACCCTTGGCCGGCTCGGCGCTGATCGGCTCATAGTCGTAGCTGCCGAGCAGCGCACCCTCGGCAACCGCAGCAAGCTGCTCCGAGTTGGCGATGCCCAGCGAGACAGCGACCGACAGGCCGTCGGTTCCGGCCAGCCCAGCTGCGTGTCGTACGCCGACCCCGGCGGCGCGTCGCAGGTCCTCGGCACTGGGCTGCTCGGATTCCAGACCCACGACCACGATCCGTGGTCCGTCGCCCGCTGCGGGGAGGGTGCGCTTGCTGTCGGCGCTCGCCTTGGCTCCGAGTGAGGTTACCATCTCGCCCACGGACACGCCGAAGCGTTTCGCGAACGCGCGCGCAATTGCCTCTGGCACTTCACGTACGCCTGCCTCGCTCATGCCTACCACGAGAACGTCGGCATTCCGTGGGACGCTCTTGACGATGGTGAGCGAGGGAAGCATTCGGGTTGGCACGATGGCAACATCCTTCAGTAGTCGACGTGATCAAATGGGGCGTCAACAGGTTAGTCCGTTGTTGCCCTGGTCGATCCTGATGTAGCCAGCTGGTGATTGGAGGAGCGGTGAGTGCGGAGAATACCGAGTCCGGCGCGCTGCTGAACTCGCCGTTACAGCAGCGACATCTCGCAGCGGGCGCCAAGTTCGCGCCGTTCAGCGGCTGGTCCATGCCTTTGGAGTACGCGGGTGCCGGCGTACTTGCCGAACACGCAGCCGTCCGGAATGCCGTCGGCATCTTCGACGTCAGTCATCTGGGCAAAGCCACGGTTGCCGGCCCAGGTGCGGCGGACTTCGTCAACCGATGTCTGACTGCCGATCTCCGCAAGATCGGACCGGGTCAGGCACAGTACACGTTGCTCTGCAACCCCGACGGTGGCGTAGTCGACGACATGATCGCCTATCTCAGATCACCAGACGAGCTGTTCTTGATCCCCAATGCCGCTAACTGCGCGCGGGTGGTCACGCTGCTGTCCGAGGCAGCGCCCGATGGTGTCAGGGTGACCAATCAGCATCGCGACTTCGCCGTCCTCGCTGTGCAGGGAACGCTGTCGGACGAAGTACTCTCCGCAGCCGGCCTTCCGGCCGGCCACGACTACATGACCTTCGTCGGCGCTGCTCACCAGGGGACCCCGATGACCGTCTGCCGTACCGGTTACACCGGGGAACGCGGCTACGAAATCGTGGTCCCGAATAGCGCCGCAACGGCGGTGTGGGACGCCGTGCTGGCGGCGGGAGAGCCCTATGGGTTGCAACCGGCCGGGCTCGGGGCACGGGATACGTTGCGGACCGAGATGGGCTACGCGCTGCATGGTCAAGACATCTCGCCGGCCATCACGCCGGTACAGGCACGACTTGGCTGGGCCGTTGGTTGGAAGAAGGAATCATTCTTCGGAGATGACGCGCTCCGCGCCGAGAAGGAGGCAGGTCCAAGGCGCCTGTTACGCGGACTACGCGCCGTTGGGCGAGGCATTCCACGGCCGGGGATGGTGGTGCGCGACCCGGACGGCCGCGAGCTCGGCACCGTGACCTCAGGCACTTTCTCACCGACTCTCAAGATCGGCATCGCCCTCGCGCTGATCGAGCGCGGCCTGAACGACGATGACGTCGTAACGGTGGACATCAGGAGCCGTCAGGAGCCCTTCGTGATCACCAAGCCGCCCTTTGTGACCCCTGGCGTACGGGAAGCGTGACAACTGTCCCTTCGCAGCGAGGTCGGGAAGGCGAGCACTGCCAAAACTAACGCAGCGAGCGTCGGGAATCGCGCGCCGCCGCACGGAGAAGGAGCGAGCGGAGGCGC
The DNA here is from genome assembly GCA_963734005.1 of uncultured Actinomycetota bacterium. GTDB lineage: Bacteria > Actinomycetota > Actinomycetes > Propionibacteriales > Propionibacteriaceae > Microlunatus. The sequence goes on along the minus strand of CAVTFS010000019.1, from coordinate 342,769 downwards.
CTTTTCTCTGCGAGCGACGACGACGGCGGAGGATTCCAAGCGCGATGCGCGAGCAGCGCCCAAACTAACGCTGCGAGCGTCGGGAATCGCGCGCCGCCGCACGGAGAAGGAGCGAGCGGAGGCGCCTTTTCTCTGCGAGCGACGACGACGGCGGCGGATTCCAAGCGCGATGCGCGAGCAGCGCCCAAACTAACGCTGCGAGCGTCGGGAATCGCGCGCCGCCGCACGGAGAAGGAGCGAGCGGAGGCGCCTTTCTCTGCGAGCGACGACGACGACGGCGGATTCCAAGCGCGATGCGCGAGCAGCGCCCAAACTAGACGTCGAAAACGCAGTCGTCTCGATCTTGCAGTGCGCACTGGATGCGGCGTCGTTGGATGTCACTGAGCTCGTCCGGTAGCTCGTCGGCGCGGAACCACGCGACCTCGATGGACTCCTCGTCGCCGACCTGGGCCTCGCCCGAGACATAACGGCACCGGAAGCACATTGAGACGAACTGGCAGATGTCACCGTTCGGGTAGACGACGTCGGGGTCCGTCGTCACTAATGCAAGCCGCTCGACCTCGGCGGTGATCCGCGTCTCCTCGAGGAGCTCCCGAAGGGCCGTCGTGCCCGGTTGCTCGGACGGTTCCACGATTCCAGCTGGGAGGCTCCACCGTCCCGTGTCGCTGCGCCTCGTCAACAGCAGATGCAGCCGAGCGGGCTCGAGGTCACCTCTGAGCACCACCGCGGAGACCCCGGGCAGCAACAATCTGCCCTGTCCGTACACGCGTCGGATGGTGGTGATGTAGTCCGGGGTCGGCACCAAACCGACCTTAGCGGGCGCCCAGCTGCAAGTGTCGATTGCGTGAGCAGCTCAATCAAAGCGTCTAGACATCCGGCTCCAATGACATGGGCCCGTATACGAGCCGGTCCGCCTCGTACAGACTGACCGCGCGTACGCCGGCTGCCCTAAGGCTCGGATAGAACTCGCCCAGCCATGTCTCCGCCTCACCCTGGGTCTGGAATGTGCGACTGATCGATGGCGGGTCGGCGATGGAGCGGCTGGGGCTGGGCCTGCGGTCGGGCACCCAGCGCCAGCTCATCTGATCAGCTTATGGGTCATCGCAGGCGTTGTTTAGGCGAGGTCGCCCCCACCATGGCACGGTCGGTCTCGATGACATGACTGAGCGCGAAGTCGATGCCAGCCATTGTCTCCGGCGCCAGCTTGCGTCCAGCAACGGCTGCATTGCTTGTCACCTGGCCCGGGCGGGAGCCGCCGGTGATGGCGCTGGCGACGTTGTCGTTCTGCAGCACCCACGCCACGGCGAGCTGAGCCATGCTGAGGTTTTCTGCTTGAGCCAGCGGTGCCAGCTGCTGGATGCAGGTGAGTACGTCGTCTCGCAACACTCGGCGGACGAACCGAGCCCCTTCGCTTTCATGGGTTGCGCGTGATCCCTCGGGCGGTGGCTCGCCAGGTAGGTACTTGCCACTCAGGATGCCCTGCTCCATCGGGGAGAAGACCACCTGGCTGATGCCGAGCTCCTGGCACGTCGGCACCACCTCGGCCTCGATGATGCGATACAGGGCGTTGTACCGCGGCTGGTTTGAGACCAACGAGATGCGCAGATCTGCTGCCAGTGCATGCGCCTCGCGTAGCTGACTCGGCTGTCCACTCGCTGACGCCGATATAGAGAGCCTTGCCAGCCTTGACCACGTCGGCGAAGGCTGCCATGGTTTCGGTCAGTGGCGTCGCGTAGTCGTAGCGATGCGCTTGGTAGAGATCCACATAATCGGTCTTGAGCCGCCGTAAGGAGGCGTTGATCGCCTCATGAATGTGTTTGCGGGAGAGGCCGGTGTCATTAGGACCCGGGCCGGTTGGAAAGTAGACCTTGGTACAGATCTCAAACCCCTCGCGGCGCTCGCCAACCAAGGCGTCGCCGAGGATGGTCTCGGCGCGTCCATCTGCGTACACGTCGGCGGTATCGAAGGTGGTGATGCCAGCGTCGAGCGCAGCTCGGACGCAGGCAGTCGCCCGCTCAGCCTCCAACTGCGACCCGTGCGTAATCCAATTGCCATAGCTGACGGCCGAAACCTTCAGACCGCTCCTGCCCAGATGCCTGTACTCCATGGACACTTCCCCCCAGACTTGCCCACGGGTCAGTATGCCCCTCAGTACGCCTCTCCGCGCTTGATTCGAGGAGCAGGTGATCGGAATCGCCGGATTTGCGTGCTGCGCGCCATGCCGTACATCAACAGGCCCTTTGGTGACGCCTTGGGCAGCCGGGAGGCCAAGATCTTCTTGAAGCCGCGCCACATGAGAAAGCCGTCAACGAACACGCCGATGATGAACAGATACATAGCCAAGGTACTGATCAGCGCCACCGAGGGCCAGTAGCTGCCGACCACGGTCACCAGCAAGATCACCACGACTGCGGGAAGCAGGAACTCGCCCAAATTGAAGCGGGCGTCGATGTAGTCACGCATCAATACCTTTTCTGGCGTGGCCTCTCGTGCGCTGACGGCCTTCAGACGCTGTGCCCGCGTCTGCCGGCTGGCGGCAGCCCGGGCTTCCTTCTTGCTGAGCGTCGTGGTCATGCGCTGACGTCGCGCGGCCTCCGCTTCCTTGCGAGTTGGCGTAGGACGGTCCTTCTTGCCAGTCGGCACAGGATCGACGGTCGTCGCCGCTGGCTCCGGCGTAACGGCCTCGTTGTTGCGGCGAAAGAGTGCCACGGGTCCCTCTCAATTGATTGTGGTGCGACTGCGTATGGCAGGGTTGCGGCGATCTAGCCCTGGATTGTCTCAGGGGATCACCCCAAAGACGAAACTACCCTCCTCCCTAGCTGTGTTCGGTTTCCCTGCAGAGATACGGTGGAAGCCTGTGAGCGGCCCTGGCCGCGCGGAAACGGAGCCTGGAAGGACCAGCTGACATCTCATGAGTGGCATTTTTCAGCGGATCTCGATGATCTTCCGCGCCAAGACCGACAAGGCCTTGGACAAGCTCGAAGATCCCCGCCAAACCCTCGACTACTCCTACCAGCGTCAGCTCGAGCTGCTGCAGAAGGTCCGTCGTGGGGTTGCCGATGTAGCGACTAGCCGCAAGCGGATCGAGCTCCAGGCGAATCAGCTCAACACCCAGGCGGACAAGCTGACCAATCAGGCTCAGAAAGCGCTTGAGGTAGGCCGAGAGGATCTGGCGCGCGAAGCATTGACGCGGCGCTCCGGTCTTCAGCAACAGTTGAATGACCTCCAGGTTCAGCACGCCCAGCTGCAAGCCGAAGAGGAGAAGCTCACCCGCGCCAGCCAGCGTCTGCAGGCCAAGGTGGATGCCTTCCGGACCAAGAAGGAAACGATCAAGGCCACCTACTCCGCCGCTGAGGCACAGACCCGGATCAACGAGGCCTTCTCCGGAATCAGTGAGGAGATGGGCGACGTCGGCCTGGCCATCCAGCGGGCTGAGGACAAAACAGCGCAGATGCAGGCCCGTGCCGGTGCCATCGATGAGCTGCTGGCCAGTGGTGCTCTGGACGATCCCACAGGGACCGCCAAGGACGACATCACGCTCGAGCTGGAACAGCTCGCTTCCACCTCTGACGTAGAGAACGAGCTTGCTCGGATGAAGGCAGCGCTGGGCGCCGGTCCTGCGGCCGCACCTCAGGCGATCGAGGGTCAGCAACCTCCGGCCCAGGCTCAGCAGCCCCCGACTCAAGCTGCGCAGCAACCCAGCCTGGATGCGCAGTCCCCGCAGGAGTATCAGGCCCCGCCGAGCCAAGGTCAGGAGGCGCCCCCGGCTCAGCCGCAGGGTGACCTGCGATGATCGTTCGCATCCTCAACGAGGGTCAATGGCACTTGACCGACGATGCCGTACGCGGGCTCAACTCTTTCGATGATGCTGTGGAGCAGGCAGTCACTACCGGTGATCAAGAGCAGCTGACGAAAGCTCTGCACACGCTACTCGACCGGATCCGGACGACCGGGACCCGAGTGCCGGACGAGGAACTAGAGGATTCCGATTTGATCTTGCCGGCTGCCGATTCAACGCTCGAAGACGTGCGGCAGCTGCTAGCTGAGTCTGAAGAGGGTCTCATTCCCGGCTGAGCCCTCTGAGCGGGCCGCAGTTGCCCGCGCGCAGGTGGTTGCGACGCTTAGTCGCGAGCTGTTTCACCAGGTAGGTCGAGCATCCGCTGCAGCGCTGCCTTGGCGTATTTCTCAGTCTCGGAGTCGACGGTGATCTGGTTGACGACATGCCCCTGAGCCAGGTTCTCCAAGGCCCAGACCAGGTGCGGCAGATCGATGCGGTTCATGGTGGCGCAATAGCAGACATGCTGCTCGAGAAAGACGATCTCAAGATCGGGATGATCATGCGCAAGTCGCTTGACCAGGTTGAGCTCGGTACCGATCGCCCACTTCGAGCCAGGCTCCGCCTGCTGGATGGCCTTGATGATGAACTCGGTTGAGCCGATGAGGTCCGACTTCAAGACGACCTCGTGCTTGCACTCGGGATGAACCAACACCCTGACACCGGGAATCCGTGCGCGTACGTCGTCGACGGCCTGATCGCTGAACCGTCCGTGCACCGAGCAGTGACCCTTCCACAAGATCATCGTGGCGGCTTGCAGTTCATCGACCGTCAGGCCGCCGTTGTGCTGATGCGGGTCATAGACCACGCAGTCGTCCAGGCTCATACCCATCTGCAGTACCGCCGTATTACGGCCGAGATGCTGATCGGGGAAGAATAGGACCTTCTCGCCGCGGCGCATGGCCCAGTCGAGCACGGACTTGGCATTGGAGGAGGTGCAGACGACGCCGTCGTGCTTGCCGCAGAAGGCCTTGATATCGGCTGAGGAGTTCATGTAGGTCACCGGCACGGTCAGGTGTGCGACTCCGGCGTCTGACAGCACGTCCCAGGCATCCTCAACCTGGGCGAGTCTCGCCATATCGGCCATCGAGCATCCAGCGGCAAGGTCGGGCAAGATCACCTTTTGTTCTGGGGCTGTCAAGATGTCGGCCGACTCGGCCATGAAATGCACGCCACAGAACACAATGAACTCGGCATTCGGGCGCGCTGCGGCCTCGCGGGCGAGTTTGAACGAGTCGCCGGTGACGTCGGCAAATTGAATGACCTCGTCGCGCTGGTAGTGGTGACCGAGGATGAACAGCCTCTCGCCCAAGGCCGCCTTGGCTCGCCGTGCGCGCTCCACCAGGCCCGGGTCTGATGCTGGTGGCAGATCGCCCGGACACTCGACACCGCGTTCAGATCGCGGGTCGGACTCCCGCCCGAGCACGAAGAGCGACAGCGGTGTCCCAGACTTGAGTGGGGTGGACGTGGGGATGCTCGTCACGGGACCCAATGTACTCATCGCTCGTGTCGCGGCCGAACGCTCACAACAGCCGGCGGGGAGCCGTCGGCGGTCGGCACGCTCTCTACGATGTCAGCCGCCGCCGATGAAAGGAACACCGAATCGTGCGCATATTGGTCGCCACCGATTCCATAGGCCTGCTGTCTTCGCAGCAGGCCGGCGAGGTCATTGCTTCGGGCTGGCTGCCGGTTTCCGAGGTATCGGTCCTCCCAATAGGAGATGCCGGGGCTGGATTTATTGCTGCGTACGCCGACCTGATCGGTGTTGCAACCTCATCTTGTGTGTCCGACGGCGCCACTGTGACAACCGCGAAGGGATCGGACACAGCCGTTGTGCGGGTCCTTGGACCGAACCACGGTCCTGGGATTCCCTATGAGCAGTCGTCCCGGCCGATCGGCGACGCGATCGGAGCTCTTCTCAGCGGGCGGCTGCCACGCCGGATCCGGATGCTGGTCGATCTGGCCGGACTCTGGGTCCATGACGCCGGTGCGGGCCTGCTCGCTGCGCTTGGCGCATCCGCAGATCGGCGGCTCGATCGAGGGGTCGCGGGCCTCGATGGGCTCAGCGAAGTCGACCTCGGGCCGGCTCGGGCGCTGGTGGGCGACACTGAACTGATCGGCGTTGTGCCAGCCACACAGCTCAGCCAGCCGCTGCTCGGGCTACGTGGCATCACTTCTCTTGCTGGCCGGGAAGCCAACGTAGAGCCGGAGCGAATGCTCCGAACCGACGCTGCTCTGGAAGCCTTCGCCCAGCTAGCGTCGCCAACGCACGCAGCGACTCCCGGTGCCGGAGCCTGCGGCGGTCTCGGGTTCGCGGTGCTGGCGCTGGACGGGCAGCTGAGCACCGGTCCGGCTCTGTCACTTGCCTCACCCACCGGTCAGCATGGGCTGCGCGGTGTGGATCTTGTCGTGACGGGATGTTCGGTCTTCGATTTCGCGAGCCGCGGTGGGGGCGTCGTCGCAGCGATGGCCGAGGCGGCGGCTGCCGCCTTGATCCCATGCGTCGTCATTGCCGGTGAAGTGCTCATTGGGTCACGCGAAATGCGCACCATGGGCATCGAAGCGGCGTACCCGGTACGCGAATCGCTGCTCGACGACCCGCAGGGGCAGATCAGCGACCGGGAGCTTGCGATGACCGCTCGAAGAGTGGCCCGCTCGTGGAGTTGGTGACGCGGCACACGTTCCCGCGGCTTGGACGAGCCAGCGAGCCCCTCTAGAATGACACGCATGACGGCAACCGAACAGACCTTCGAGACACCCGTTGCAGCACCGGACGGCATCATCTTGACCGCCGGAGCGGCAACCAAGGTCAAGGCGCTTCTGGAAGGTGAAGGTCGCGACGATCTTGCGCTTCGCGTAGCAGTGCAGCCAGGCGGCTGCTCTGGACTGCGTTACCAGCTGTTCTTCGACGAGCGCAGCTTCGAAGGCGACATCGTCAAGGCCTTCGGCGGAGTGGAGGTCGTCACCGACCGGATGAGCGCCCCGTACCTCATGGGCGCGACGATAGATTTCGTCGACACGATCGAGAAGCAGGGCTTCACCATCGACAATCCCAACGCCACCGGATCGTGCGCCTGCGGCGACAGCTTCCACTGATCTGACCTGGACATACGAACTCCCTGCCCGCGGGTAGGGAGTTCGTCATTGTTGCTGATCAAGACTCACGCCGCACGACGAAGCGCGGGGCGTCAGATGCGACGAGGGTCTGGCCGCGCATCCGGCACCACGCGGCCAGGTCGGGCCCGGCGGCGGGGTCGTCTGCGAGCAACTCCAGCAGTGAGCCCACGGGTACGTCCCGGATCCGGCGTGCTACTTCGATGATGGGTAGCGGGCACTTCATCCCGCGACAGTCCAGCGACAGCCCATCGAAGGATGGCCCGACCTGATTCACGATGCACCCACGGTCGAGCGGATTCCAGCCACGATCGGCGGCAGCACAGTCAGAAACTGATCAATCTCGGCGGCTGAGGTCGTCCAGGTGAGCCCGATGCGTACGTTGCCGTGAGTCAAGGCGCCCATGGCGGCAAGCACATGGGAGGGATGTTCGCTGCTGGCACTACAGGCTGACCCGCTCGCGACGGCAAAACCCAGCTTGTCCAGTTCCAGGGTCAGCGTCTCGCCGTCCACGTAGAGGGCCGAGAACGTCAGCAGGTGCGGTACCCGGCGCAGCGGATCGCCGGCCACGTCGACATCGGGCACCCGTTGCACGATCCCCATCCGCAGCTGATCGATCAGATCGTGCTGGCGTTCGCCGACACTACGACCAGACCGCAGCCAGCAATCAAGGGCGACAACCGCCGCATGAATGGCGGGCACGTCCGGCACACCGGGCCAGCGTCCGCCCTGGTAGTCGTCAGTCTGGTAGGGCGCGCGCCAACGAGCGTTCTTCTTGATCACCAGGATGCCGACCGACGCTGGACCGCCAAAGGCACCGGCCCAGCCCGTCAGCACTGACCAGCCGCTGACGTCACTGAGGTCGATGCGACCCAGCGCAGCAGTGGCATCCAGCACCAGGGGCACCTCCGCCCGCTGGCAGATCTCAGCGGACTCGGTATACGGCTGCAGCGTGCCGACCTCATGATTGGCCGCCTGAATGCAGGCCGCGGCGGTGCCGGCTGTGCCAACCGCAGCGGTCCACCGATCCAGATCGACATGGCCCTCATGATCGACCGGCACCGCCTCGTGGACGCCGGCAGTAGCAGCGGCCGCAAGCACCGCCGAGTGGTCGATGGCCGTAGTGACGATGCGGGAACCAACCCGCCGCCGGCCCAACGCCAGTCCCGCGACGGCAGCGTGACTTGCCTGTACGCCGGACGCAGTGAAGACGACCTCATCAGGTCGCGCTCCCACAGCGCTCGCGACCACCTCTCGTGCCCTGTCCATGGCCTGTGCGGCTAGCCGACCGGGCCGGTGGAGTCGAACCGGATCGCCCCATCCGGCCTGCTGCGCATCAAGCCAGGCTTGCCGCGCATCCGGGAGCATTGGCTCGCCCGACGAGCTATCCAAGAAGACTTCGGAGATGGGATGCGCCACACCTCGAAACTAGCGCTGTTCTTGATTCCACTCTGACATCGGTTCGCTGGAGTACGGCGTCTTCGTCGTTCGGTGAGGCGAGGGTCGTCCGGAGCGTCTGCGGCGTCTGAGCGAGCTCACCGAAGCTCCTGCAGACCGCCGGAGGCGAACGACGTCATAGCGCTGATTGCGCCGTGATGCGACGTCGCACTACAGATGCGGGAGGCCCTCCACGCGCGGTGTCTGAACCGTCAAAAACGCAACCCCCACACCCGTGATGCCTGGGTCTTCCTACGTTAGGGTGAACACCAAAGAAAGGGTGGCCGCCGGGATTGTGGGCGGGCGCGGGTCCTCGGTGTGTACGACGAAAGGCGCAACGTGGGTGGCAGGACTGAACGGTCCGCTGTGGACGACATGACAGTGCTCGCTGCCCGTAGTCGGTCAGGCAGGCGGGTTCGCCCGGTCCTGCTGGCCATGTCGATGTTTGCCCTGTTGTTCCTTACCGGTTGCTCACAGGAGTTGGTTGCTCAGATCAAGCGGCTAGGGTTCCCACCGCCTGCCAGCGACCGGTCTCCGGACATTCTCAATCTCTGGATCGGCACCTGGATCGCTGCCTTGGCGGTTGGTTTTCTGATGTGGGGGCTCATTACATGGGCCGCGAACCGCTACAAGACCAAGCACGCCAAGATGCCACGGCAGAACCGCTACAACCTGCCGATGGAGATCTTCTACACCATCGCGCCGTTCATCATCATCGCCGTGCTCTTCTACTACACGGTCTTGGCCCAGAATGCGGTACAGGCGAAGGCGCAGGACCCTGAGGTCACCATCGACGTCGTAGGCCAGAAATGGTCATGGACGTTCAACTACAAGGCTGCTGATAACCCGGCTGTTGGCCAAGACGTGTGGGAGGCCGGCACGATCCACAAGACCCCGGATCTCTATCTCCCCGTCGGGAAGCTGATTCAATTCAACCTTTCTTCACCTGACGTGATCCACTCGTTCTGGGTCCCTTCTTTCTACGAGAAGCTGGACGTGATTCCTGGCCGCCATAACAGCCTGCAGATGACACCGACAACGGAGGGTGTCTTCCCCGGGAGGTGCGCCGAACTGTGTGGCACCTACCACTCGGCGATGCTCTTCAATGTGCATATCGTGAGCGAAAATGAGTACAACACCTACCTGAAAACGCTGGTGGCCAAGGGGCAGATCGGCGAAGCCAAGGGTCCGGCCGCGGCAAATGCCCCCGCGAGGACAGGTTCTGAGGAGGGTACGCGATGACGACGCTGCAGCGTACGGCCACCGCCGCCGAAGTCGCGACGCCGAGACGTCAGCTGGGCACGATCGCGTGGAAGTGGATGGTCACCACAGACCACAAGGTGATCGGCAATCTCTACTTCATCACGTCGATGTTCTTTTTCCTGTTCGGCGGCATCCTGGCCATGGCGATGCGGGCCGAACTCGCCTGGCCTGGCATGCAGTACCTCTCGTACGAGGTCTTCAACCAGTTCTTCACCATGCACGGCACGATCATGCTGCTGCTGTTCGCGACTCCGCTGTTTGCCGGCTTCGCCAACGCGATCATGCCGCTGCAGATCGGTGCGCCCGACGTGGCTTTCCCGCGCCTCAACATGATCGCCTACTGGTTCTATCTGTTCGGCGGGCTGATCGCCTCCGCCGGTTTTCTGTCACCCGACGGCGCCGCGAGCTTCGGCTGGTTCGCGTACGCGCCCCTGAACGACGCGGTCAACTCACCTGGTGTTGGCGGCGACCTGTGGATCATGGGCCTCTACATGGCGGGTCTCGGCACCATCTTCGGCGCAGTCAACTTCACGACCACGATCCTGTGCATGCGGGCGCCAGGAATGACTATGTTCCGGATGCCGATCTTCACCTGGAACATCTTGGTGACCTCGTTCATGGTGTTGGTTGTCTTCCCGATTCTCGCCGCTGCGCTTTTGGTGCTAGAAGCCGACAGGGCCCTCGGAGCGCACATCTTCGACCCGGCCAATGGCGGGCCGCTCCTGTGGCAGCACCTGTTCTGGTTCTTCGGGCATCCAGAGGTTTACATCATCGCTCTGCCGTTCTTCGGCATCATCACCGAGGTTTTGCCAGTGTTCAGCCGAAAGCCGATCTTCGGTTATGTCGGCCTTGTCCTGGCCACCATGCTGATCGCTGCCCTGTCGATTGCGGTGTGGGCACACCACATGTTCGTCACCGGGGCGGTCAACCTACCGTTCTTCTCCTTTATGACCTTCCTGATTGCCGTTCCGACAGGGGTGAAGTTCTTCAACTGGGTCGGCACCATGTGGGGCGGCAATATCGCCATGAGAACGCCGATGCTCTGGGCCGTCGGCTTCCTCACGACCTTCCTGTTCGGTGGGCTGACCGGCATCATCCTGGCCAGCCCGCCACTGGATTTCGCGGTTTCCGACACCTACTTCGTGGTGGCGCACTTCCATTACGTCGTGTTCGGCACGGTGGTTTTCGCGATGTTCGCTGGCTTCTACTTCTGGTGGCCGAAGCTGACCGGCAGGATGCTGGACGAGACACTGGGCAAGATCCACTTCTGGCTGCTGTTCATCGGATTTCACACCACGTTCCTCATCCAGCACTGGCTGGGCGTGGAGGGGATGCCACGCCGCTATGCGGACTACCTGCCCAGCGATGGTTTCACGCTCGGAAACCAAATCTCCTCGGCAGGCGCGTTCCTGCTCGGCGGCTCAACGCTGGTCTTCTTCTGGAACGTCTGGAAGAGCCGGAACAACCCGAAGGTGACCAGCGACGATCCGTGGGGTTGGGGCCGCTCCCTGGAGTGGGCGACCACCTGTCCGCCACCGCGCCACAACTTCACTCAGCTGCCCAAGATCCGCTCGGAGTCGCCGGCCTTTGACCTGCACCATCCCGAGGTTGCGCTCTTGGAGTACGGCCTCGATGACGAGGAGTTCGACGAGACAACCGTCAGACGCCCCCGAGGACACTGGTCGCCTCGCGGAACTCAAGCACCGGGTAGCTGGTGATACCGGCGACCTAGCCGCGCAGTAGGAGCACGACCACCATGGCCGCTCACCCGAGCCCGAGGAGGACCAGAGGTGAAGGTCGAAGCCTGGATCTTCGGCTCCCTGACCATCTTCTTTGCCATTGTGACGCCGATCTACTGGTTCATCACCGCGGACGCCAACGGGGTGCCGGAGATTACCGGTACCGTCGCGTTGATCATGTCAACCCTCCTGGTGCTGATGATCTGGGTCTACCTCCTCTTGGTCGCGCGGCGGATGGAGCCGAGGCCCGAGGACAGGAAGACGGGGGAGATCGCCGAAGGTGCAGGAGAGCTGGGCTTCTTCCCACCACAGAGCAAGTGGCCGCTGTTTCTCTCGCTTACCTTCGTGCTCGTCGTCTTGGCGCCTGTCTACGGATGGTGGCTCATGATTATCGGGTTCGGTGTCGGCATCATCACGCTGACCGGTCTGATCTATGAGTTCTATCGCGGAGACCACGCGCACTGACCTTTTTGGTCTGTCTCCTCGCGCATCGGCGCTGGGAGCTGCTGCCGTCGTCGCTCTTCGCGAACGAAAAGCGTGTTCGCTCATCACTCCTCCGATCAGCAGCGCGCCGATACCCGACGCTCGGAGACTCACGCCTAAATCGATTACGGTAGGCCGGCAGTTTGCCCGTCTGAGCTTGTCGAAGGCCATCTTCGGTCAGTTCGTGCACAATAGAGCGATGTGTCGAAACATCCGCCCCTTGCATAACTTTGAGCCGTCGGCGACCAGCGCTGAGGTGCATGACGCGGCGTTGCAGTACGTGCGCAAGATAGCGGGGACGTCGAAGCCGTCGAAGGCCAACGAGGAAGCATTCAACCGGGCCGTCAGTGAGATCGCGCACGCTACCCAACACTTGCTCGATGATCTCGTCTCAGCTGTTCCGCCTAAGAACCGCGAGATGGAGGCGGCCAAGGCTCGAGCGCGATCGGCCAATCGTTTCGCCACTGCCTGAGGCGCCGATCAATTGAGTTGCAGCGTGACTGAGGTGCTGCGCTATGCGGCGTTCACCGTCAATGGCCGCGGAGGCAATCCCGCCGGGGTGGTTCTTGACGCGGGAGGCCTCGATGGCACGGACATGCAGGCCATTGCGGCTGATGTTGGCTATTCAGAGACGGCCTTCCTACTGGCGAGGCCTGACGAGCCCCACGTGTACGACGTGCGTTACTTCTCGCCGAAACGGGAGGTGCCGTTCTGTGGACATGCAACCATCGCCTCTGCGGTCGCCCTGGCCGAGCTCTCTCCCGCAGCCGAGCTGAGCTTTCACACGCCGGCTGGCTTGGTGAGCATCACGACCTTTCAGAACGACCAGGGTGACCTTGTGGCAGAGTTGACGAGCGTCTCGCCACGGGTGTCCGAGCCGGAGCCTGACTTTGTATCGGCAGTGCTGCATGCACTCCGCTGGTCGCCTGAGGACCTCGACCCGGACTATCCAGTCCGGCTGGCCAATGCGGGTTCGGAACACCTCGTACTGGTGGCCAAGACCAGGAACCGGTTGGCCGATCTGGACTATGACTTCGATGCCCTCGCGAAGCTGATGCGTGACCACGGGTTGATCACTGTGCAGCTGGTGTGGCCGGAGTCCAAGAAGCGCTACCACGCCCGCAATCCATTCGCCGGCAGCGGAGTCGTTGAGGATCCCGCTACCGGCGCCTCGGCGGCAGCATTTGGTGGCTACTTACGAGAGCTCGGCATGATTGAAGAAAAGGCCAGCTTCAAGATCATCCAGGGCGTCGACATGGGCCAGCCAAGCGAGATCAACGTGAGCGTCATCGGCGGCGAGCCCGGCGTACGCGTCAGTGGCACAGCGAACCGCATCGACGGCTAATCCCACGACAGGGCGTGCAACGGCAATCGGCCGCGCAGGAGGCCTATCAGTTGATATGGAGGGGACGTCCCTCGTCATAGCCCGAATTGGCCTGCACGCCCACCACGGCCAGCTCATGGAACTCCTCGAGATTGGAGGCGCCGGCGTAGGAGCAGCTACTGCGCAGGCCCGCCACGATGGAGTCAATGAGATCCTCAACACTCGGACGCTCAGGGTCCAGATACATGCGTCCGGTCGAGATGCCCTCCTCAAACAGCGCCGCACGCGCCCGATCGAACCCCGACGAGCCCTTGGTGCGCATCTTCACCGCCCGCGCCGATGCCATCCCGTACGACTCTTTGTACATCCGACCTTCCGCGTCGGTCATCAGATTGCCGGTGCTCTCGTACGTCCCGGCGAACCATGAGCCGATCATCACGCTGCCGGCCCCAGCCGCCAGCGCGAGCGCGACGTCACGCGGGTGGCGTACGCCGCCATCGGCCCAGATCGATCGGCCCGCCGCACGGGCCGCATCGGCGCATTCCAGAACAGCGCTGAACTGCGGTCGACCCACGCCGGTCATCATTCGAGTGGTGCACATGGCGCCCGGACCGACTCCCACCTTGATGACATCCGCGCCGGCGCCCACCAGATCGTTGACTCCGTCAGCGGAGACCACGTTGCCAGCAACCAGCGGGACTCGACGTCCCTGGGTGTCCGCCAGCCGGTCCCGCACCTCGCGTACCGCCTTCAGCGACTCCAGCATCCGCTCCTGGTGACCGTGTGCTGTGTCGACGACCAGAAGGTCGATCCCAGCGTCGAGCAACGCCTCGGCCCGAACACCGACATCGCCGTTGATTCCGAGGGCCGCGCCGATCATCAGCTGACCATCGGGATCCAGGGCAGGGCGATACAGGGTGGAGCGCAGCGCGTGCTTTCGCGTCATGACGCCGAGCAGCCTCCCGTTCTCTCATGACGAGCGCCACCTCGAGGTGCCGGTGGGTCAGCTCGTCGAAGATCTCGGTCGGCGATGAGTCCGGTGTGGTGATCAGCAGATCGCCGGACATGACTTGGTGCACCTGGGCGAATCGATCGACGCCGGCGGCGTCGGCCTCACTCACAGTGCCAAGCGGCTGACCGTTCTCGATCACCACCGCGAGACCATGCGCCCGCTTGGGAATCAGGGAGAGCGCCTCGCCCACTGTGGTGTGCGGCGTGACTGAGACCGGTGTGTCGTAGATCGGATGTGATCGCTTGACCTTGCCGATAACTTCTGCGACAACGTCGGTTGGAATGTCTTGGGGGACGATAGCGATCCCCCCGCGGCGCGCCACCGTCTCAGCCATACGGCGACCGGAGATCGCGGTCATGTTGGCCACGACAAGCGGCAGCGTCGTACCGATGCCATCGGTGCTCCGCAGGTCCACGTCAAGTCGCGAGGCGACGGCTGAGCGCCGCGGCACCATGAAGACATCGGAGTAGGTCAGGTCGTACGGGGGAAGCTGCTTGAGAAATCGCACGTGGACATTCTCACCGCCGCGGCACGGTTTGCCTATTCGCCGCTCGCGAAATCGGGCGGTCGGTCCACAGCTGGGTTGCTTGTGGTAACTCGCGCAGGCAACGCCTCAACGGTCACACCGGGAACCGCGCTCGCATGGGTGCTCTGTGCGCCTAGCGGTTGCCGCTGGCAGTCGCATTTCGGGCTGCGGTGGTTGCTTGCGCCTCGGCGCGTTGGGTGTGGTGGTTGTCTCGCCGATGTCATCTCAGGCTGAGAGCTCGGAGCCTCGCTGGGCTGGCGCGCTGTGCTCGGCTCGCTGGACGGCGTCTCGCTCGCATCGGCCGTTGCCTCGTTCGTCGCCTTCTTGGACGGCGCCTTCTTCTTGGTGTCCGACTCGTTGCTGGCCCTGCCTTCGCTGACCTGCTGGATCGTGGTGCCCTCGCCTCCCGACAGGGCGTGACCGGTAACCAACTCGAAAGTGGTCAGTGCGACCGCCGCAATGCCGAAGATGGCAAGAGCCGCAACAACGACGGGCTTCCACTTCAGCTTCGGCCGGCGGGGCGGAGATGGCTCGCGACTAGATTCTGGTTCCACCAGGTGGCTGCGCTGGCCAGCGATATGGCCCTCTTTGTCGGCGACAATGTCGATCACGGTGGGCTCGTCCACCTCGTTCGGCTGAGCGGTCCAGAAAACGGTCTTGACCTTGTCACGCGTACGGCGGATAGAAGCCGTGTACAGCGAGCCGGCGACAGCGGCGATGATGCTGGCCAGTGCCGCTCCGACCAAGGTGCCTGCCACACTCAGCTGAGACCCCAGCGCGGCCGCCGTCATCGCTGCCAGCGCGCCTCCGAGGATCTGCGGGACCGAAAGATCGAGCGCCTTGGCCTTGGACTGCTTATCACCGGCTTGATTGCCAGATCCGGTCTTACGGTTCTTCAGGTTCTGATTCGTGCTCATATCCTCATTGCGTCTACTCGGGCGTCATGACCGCGGGCGGTCTCGTCCAGACGCGTTAACGCCTGCTTGTTCCGTATCGTTGTCAGGTTCTGCGAAGAGTGAGCAATCCCACAATCCGCGTTGGACAAGTGGCGCCAAGCGCCAGCCGCCGTGGGTCCGCACAATTCGTTAGAGCTGCTCGCGCATCTCAACGCTCGCAGCTTTGGAGGTTCCGTGCGCTCCGCACCCGATGCAAGGTATGCAGAACGCAGGCAACCAACGTATACGTCTATTTCTGACAAAGCGCGCGCGGGTCCAACAAGTGGAGCAGGCCGGTGGCACTACAACGCCCCACGACCCTGACAGGACCGCGGGGCGAAGTGAGAGTCTGGCTACTTGGCCAAGTGGTGTTCTTCTTCCTCCTCGGCTTCGATCGCATGATGTTCACCGTCACCTATGGCCATCGCGTGCATATGGTGATGTGCAGCCTCTTCGATCTCAGCGCGGGTAGGCCGACGCACTGTATCGATGAAGTAGAAGCGGGTCGCCTTACGGCGACGCTGCTCGCGCTTGATCTCCTTGACCGAGAACCCGTCGGTGTCGGCTGCCGGCAGCAGAGCGGGAAGGTCCTCATGCTGTGTCAGCGTGAACGCCTCGCCCTCGCTGATCGGCCGGTGACGCTCGGCGTACTTCCCTGACGGAGCGCGATCGATGACGCCAGACTCGGCGCCGTGCAGCATCCGGTCACGATCGGAGCGCTGCAATCCGATGCAAATCCGCTTGGTCACCAGGAATGCGATCACCGGTCCCACGAATACAGCTATCCGCAGGACCCTGGTCACTGCGTTCAGTGATACGTCGAACTGAGTCGCGACAAGGTCGTTGCCACCGCCGATCATCAGCAGCACGTAGCCCGTGATCCCTGCTACGCCGAAGGCCGTCCGGGTCGGAGCATTGCGGGGACGGTCAAGGACGTGATGCTCGCGCTTGTCGCCAGTGACCCATGCCTCGACGAACGGGTAGATAGCCATCAAGCCGAAGAACAGACCCATCAGCCCGAGACCCGGTATTGCGACGTTCCATGACCAAGTCGTCGATCCAATGTGCCATTCCCAGTTCGGCATGAGACGGATGCCGCCTTCGACGAATCCCATATACCAGTCGGGCTGCGAGCCTGCGGTCACCTCCGCCGGGTTGTAAGGGCCGAACACCCAGACTGGGTTGATCTGCATCGTGGCACCCATCAAGGTGAGCACACCGAAGACGATCAGGAAGAAGCCACCGGCCTTGGCGGCGTACACGGGAAAGACCGGGTAGCCAACGACGTTGCCCGCGGTCCGCCCTGGGCCCGGGTACTGGGTGTGCTTGTGGTAGACCACCAGCGCCAGATGAGCCGCAATCAGCCCAAGCAGCAGCGCAGGCACCAGCAGGATGTGCACCATGTAAAGCCGGGGGATGATGAGCTCGCCTGGGAACTCACCGGCGAACGTGAAGAACTCAGCCCAGGTTCCAATGATCGGGATTGCCCGGATAAGACCGTCAACGAACCGCAGGCCAGTGCCCGACAGCAGGTCGTCCGGCAGTGAGTAGCCGGTGAAGCCGTTGATTATCCCGAGGGCGAGCATGGCTACGCCGATCAGCCAGTTGATCTCACGCGGCTTGCGGAACGCGCCGGTGAAGAAAATACGGAGGCTGTGGGTCAGCATTGCTGCGACGAAGACTGCGGCCGCCCAGTGGTGCATCTGCCGCAACAGCAGACCGCCGCGAATGTCAAACGAGAGGTTCAGAGTTGATGCGTAGGCCTCCGACATCTGGAGTCCACGCAGCAGTTCGTAGCTGCCTTCGTACTCGATCTCGGCCATCGACGGCTTGAACCAGATGGTCAGGAAGATGCCGCTGAGGATCAGGACGATGAAGGAGTACAGCGCAATCTCGCCGAGCAGGAACGACCAGTGATCAGGAAAGACCTTGCGTAAGAACGGACGGCCCAGTCCGGCAACGCCGATCCGATCGTCGAGCCACTTGGTGGGTCCAGCGGCTGCCTTGAAGACCGGCCCGAGCTCCTTCTTTGGGGTCTCGGCCTGTACTGCGGTCTCGTCATTGACGGTGGCGGCTGGCTCAGCCATTAGTTATCGCCTTCTTCACAAACATCACGGAGAATCATGACGCGAGTCCCGCTCAAAATAGCTCGGTCCAGGCGGAACGAGGAAATCACGCTGGGCGACTATGTAGCCCTCGGCATCCGTTGTGATCGGCAGCTGCGGCAAAGGACGCGCGGCCGGGCCGAAGACCACCTTTCCAGCGTCGCCAAGGTCGAAAGTTGACTGGTGACACGGGCATAGCAAGTGGTGGGTCTGTTGCTCCCACAAGCTGATCGGACAGCCGACGTGGGTGCAGATCTTGGAGTAGCAGAGGATGCCCCCGATCTGCCAGCCCTCGCGCGACGGGGGAATGGTGATGGTGTTCGGATCCATCCTGACAATGATGGTCGCGGCCTTGGCCTTTTCTATCTGGTACTCAGAGCCATGGAGCTCTTGCAGGTTGGCTGGCTCGGTGTTGATCAACTGGCCGATCTCGATGTCTTCAGGTTTGATCGGCTCGAAGGTGACGTCCTGAACCACGCGCACCCCAGGTGCCCAGATAGTCCTCTCGATGGTTTCGGCGCGCTTCTTCTTGGTCGGCCACGGGCCAAGGTCTGCGAGGCCGACGATCATGGGGAGCAGGATCGTCGCGAGGGCCGCAAGCAGGGTGCGACCGATGATCTTCCGCCGGGTGAGCTTGGCCTCGTCGACGACTTTGTCCAGCTCGGTCAGCATGTAGTTCTTGTCGTCCTCGCTGGACGCCGCGCCGTGCCGGTAGTCGATCATCTCCTTGTCGTCCATGATCTTCCGGGCCCACTGCACAGAGCCGATGCCGAGGAAGAGCAGTGCGAGCCCGAAGGTGAGGCCAAGCAGGAGGTTCCTGGTGTTGGCGCGTAGCGGACCGAAGTCGACCCACGCATTACCGGGCACGGCGAAATAGACGACAGCGAATCCGATGCTCAGGACTGGAACCAAGCCAAAGAAGGTAGCGACCTGACGGGTGGCCCGATCGGCAGCTTTCTCGTCGACATCGGTCAGGCGAGGCAGGTGCTCCTCAAGGCCCGGATCCGGAACCGGGTATCGCTCCTCGTCGACTATTGCAACCTCGGTGCCGGGCTGGCCGTGGGAGGTGTCGTCAGTCATTTGGCTTTCGCCCCCTTGGCTGCGATCCAGATGGCAAAGCAAATCAGGCCGCCGAGCCCGATGATCCAGGCCCACAGACCCTCACTCACAGGTCCTAGGCCGCCAAGCGCCAGACCGCCATCGGCGGGTCGCTCGTGTAGGGCCTCGAGATAGCCGATGATGGCCCGCTTGTCCTCCGGCGTTAGCACCTCGTCGTCGAACACCGGCATTTGTTGCGGCCCGGTCAGCATCGCCTCGTAGATGCGCTTGTTGTCGAGTCCGATGAGCGGTGGCGCGTATTTGCCGTTCGGAAGTGCGCCACCGGCGCCCTCGAAGTTGTGGCAGGCGGAGCAGTTGGTGCGGAACAGCTCGCCGCCCCGCGCGAGATCTTCAGCGCTGAGGTTCGCCGTGTCGTACTCGGCCGGATCCGGGATTGCCGGGCCGGGGCCGAAGGTCGCGACGTACGCCGCGAGCGCGGCAATTTCCTCTTCGGTGTAAACATTCGGCTTGACCGGGGCCTGCGCACCCGGCTTGGCCATCGGCATCCGTCCCGAGCTGACCTGAAAGTCCACCGCCGCGGCGCCGACGCCGGCAAGCGGCGGTCCCTGGATGGGTTCGCCGACCTGGCCCTCGCCATTGAGCCCATGACAAGAGGCGCAGCCGACGGCGAACAGCGCCTTACCCTCTTCGATCTGCTGGCTGTTCCCGGTGTCGGCCGAAACCTGAGCCGGTGGAGCAATCAGGCTGTAGAACGCTCCCATCATGAAGAGCCCGAACACCAGCAGTAATGCCTTGGCTGCCGGGTGTCGGCGCCGGGATGACAGGAGTCGCACTCGGATCCCTCTCGTGTCCTGATGCAGGTGTGGGCTAAACGATATTCAGTTGTCCTGGGCCGGAAAAGGGTGCCGGCCTGTGATTTTCGCTGCTTATCGAAGGATGTAGATGACGCCGAACAGCGCAATCCACACCACATCGACGAAGTGCCAGTAGTAGGACACTACAACCGCGCTGACGGCCTGCTCGTGGGTGAACGTCCGCGCAAGGAAGGTGCGGCCCATCAGCAGTAGGAACGCGAACAGGCCGCCGGTCACATGCAGTCCATGGAAGCCGGTAGCCAGGTAGAAGACTGACCCGAACACATTCGATGAGATCGTCAAACCTTCGCTGATCAGCTCCGAGTACTCATAGACCTGGCCGCCGATGAAGAACGCTCCCATGAGGAAGGTCAGGGTGTACCACTCCCGCAGTCCCCACCTTCGCAGGTTGAACAGTGATCCAGACCGGCTGACTTGTGCCCGCTCCGCCGCAAACACACCCATTTGACACGTAAAGGAGCTCGCAACCAACACGCTGGTGTTGAGGATCGCGAACGGGATGTTGATCATGTTGCCCTGGGATTGCCAGAGCGGCTCCGTCCCGGTGGCTGCAGCCTGGGAGTTCGTCACATTCCGGATAGTGAAGTAGGCCGCAAACAGCGCAGCGAAGAACATCAATTCGGAAGCAAGCCAGATGATCGTACCGACAGCGACAGGTTCGGGCCGATTTTCACGACCACGCAGGCGCGATTGCGGTATGGGGTGTAGCGCCCCCTCCGGCATCGTCATGGATCCGGAGACTGCGTGTGTGTGCATGGCCACGAGGTCATTATTGCCGTAACCCGTGCTGAGGTCACCCCACGGCACAACTTTGTTATCCCGAGTCGTCAGCGGCAGTTTCGGGGGCTGTCGATGCACTTGGACAAGGCTGGGCACGTGGCGTGAGTTGCCTGTGTGACTCAGGGAATGCAACTTGGCGAATCGACATTAGGCTGGTCGTGTGTTCACCAGGTTCGCCATGGTGCTCGTACCGCTGCACGCCACGCCCAACGATCAGCCACCCCCGCTGACACCGACCCGGCTGCTCACCGAATGGACCTGGGAGTGGTCGATGGCGCTCGGCATCATCATCGCGGCGGCGCTCTACATTGCCGGCCTGGTCGTACTACATCGCCGCGGCGATCGCTGGCCTGTTCCGCGGAGTCTTTCGTTTCTGCTCGGTGGACTCGGAACCATTGCAATAGCCACGATGTCGGCGCTGGGCACCTACGACACGGTGCTGTTCAGCGTCCACGTAGTGCAGCACATGATCTTGATGATGGTGGCGCCGATGTTTCTCGCCCTGGGGGCGCCGATCACCCTCGCCTTGCGGACACTGCGAACCCGGCCGCGCGCCATGCTGCTCGCCGTGCTGCACTCACGAGTGGCCCGAGTGCTGACGTTCGCGCCGCTCACATTGGCGCTGTTCATCGCGACCCCGTTCGCGCTCTACTACTCGCCGTTCTATGAGATCTCGCTCCGTTCGGGCTTCTGGCATGCGTTCCTGCATCTGCACTTCATCATCATCGGCTGCCTGCTGATGTGGCCACTGATGGGCATCGACCCCGTCCCGGGAAGAATCAGCTATCCGCTGCGACTGCTCATGCTGTTCCTGATGCTGCCCTTCCACGCATTCCTTGGCATCTCGATCATGAGCTCGACCACGCTTGATCGCCGAGAGTTGGTATCTCGCTTTCAATCGGACGTGGCCGCCGAGCCCGCTGGATGATCAGTACCTAGCCGGCGGCATCCTGTGGGCTTCCGGAGACGCCATAGCTTTGCTGATGCTGATTGCGCTCTTCGCTCAGTGGTACGCGTACAGCCAGCGAGAGGCTCGGCGCGAGGATCGGCGACTCGACCGGCTGGAATCGCGATTGCAGCAAGCGTCGACCGCGCCGGTCGGCTCGCGCGATCACGAGGAAGCGGCACGCTACGATCAGGCCCGGGCCGGCCAGGCGGCCGAGGCTGAGATGCGACCCGCTGGTACTGGAGGACAACCTGGAGATGATCAATGAACCGCGATGAGAGCTCTGGAGATGACGAGGTCCTGACGATCTTGCTGTACGCCTCGAACCGCACGACGCGCCAGAATGTTCGGCTGGCGCTGGGGCGCAAGGTGGCAGCGGACCTTCCCCCGATACGTCTACTCGAGGTGGCAACCCAGGCCGCTGTGCTGAGCGCGATGGACGCTGGTGGCATCGAGCTGGCGATCCTGGATGGCGAGGCGGTGCCCGGTGGGATGGGGCTGTGCCGCCAACTCAAGGACGAGATTTTGCGCTGTCCGCCGATCCTGGTGATGATCGGGCGTGCCGACGATGCCTGGCTGGCGACCTGGTCACGGGCCGACGGTGCCGTATCGCATCCAATCGATCCGATCCGACTGCCAGCAGCGGTAGCGGCACTGCTGCGCCCTCGGATATCCACTGACACCGCGGTTGCGCGGACCACACCGGTGAGCTGACCCATGGCGATCACGATGAGCTGGCCGGAGCTGCTGGGCGGCCTGATCCGGGGCGATGATCAGCCAGCCGAGGCGACCGGCTGGGCGATGGGACAGATTCTGGGCGGTGACGCGACGCCCGCACAGTTGACCGCATTTGTCATCGCCCTGCGAAGCAAGGGCGAGACTGTCGATGAGCTGACCGGCCTTGCCGACGTGATGATCGAGTTCGCTACTCCTATCGAGATTGGTGGGCCCGCGGTCGATGTTGTGGGCAGCGGTGGCGATCGGTCGAACACGGTAAACATCTCGACGATGGCAGCGATCGTGGCTGCGGCTGCGGGCGCGAGGGTCGTCAAGCATGGCAACCGGGCAGCATCGTCCGCCTGCGGCGCCGCTGATGTGCTCGAGGCGCTCGGTGTGGTTCTCGACCTGGCACCGGAGGTTCAGCAGCAGGTGGTGGACCAAGTGGGGATCGGCTTCTTGTTCGCCCCGCAATACCATCCTGCGCTGCGACACGCGGCAGCGCCGCGACGTGAGCTCGGCATTCCCACGACTTTCAACTTCTTGGGACCTTTGGCCAATCCTGCCCAACCCATCTCACAGGCTGTGGGCGTAGCCGATCCTCGAATGGCTGGGCTCATGGCGGGCGTCTTCGCATCTCGCGGCAACTACGGTCTTGTGTTTCATGGCGGTGACGGGCTCGACGAGCTGACCACCACGACCTCCTCCACGGTGTGGGTGTACGCCGATGGCGAGGTCGAGCGCATTGAGTTGGACCCGTTGGCGCTGGGCGTGCCAAGGGCGAGCCTCGCGGACTTGGTGGGCGGAGACGCGCGGGCCAATGCGGAAGTGGTGCGCGAGCTGGTCGCCGGCAAGTCTGGTCCGATCTGCGATGTCGTTGTGCTCAATGCTGCTGCTGCCTTGGTGGCGTACGGGAAGCCCGCTACGGGTCGCCTTGAGGCAGACTTCGCCGCCGAGCTGGAGCGGGCGCGGCAGGCAATCGACTCAGGTGCGGCGCAAACCAAGCTGCGGCAGTGGATCGAGGTAACCCAGTCGGCACGCTGAGGGTGGCTCAGCGAACTGTGAGCGTCCTGAGTGCGTCATCGGCCTGCCGGACGACGTCGGAATCGGCGTCATTCGGCACCGAGCTGGCCGCCATGATCAACGATCCGTCGTCCAGTTTGACCAGCAGTGCCGTGACGGTGTCGTAGCGGCTGGGCAGCCGGTCCACTGAGTAGTGCACCTGAACGGAGAAGAGCATCGCGGGCTGCCCGTCTACCGTGCGCTGCTTGCACGTCATTCCCTTCAACTCCGTCGAGTGCCGGTCGAAGATCGCCTGGCTCAAGCCGTGCAAAGCAAGCGTGCCCTCGGTCTGCAGATCGCTTGCGTTGGCCGGCACGGCTACCCGGCCCAGCAGGACGCCGGACGACCAGTCATGTTTGCCGTCGTAGCGAGTATGGATCGGAGCGCTCGCCCAGAACAGGAGATCGAGCACTCCCCGTACAGCCATCGGGTCGGGGGAGAGCACGTATGGGTCGCCAGGCATCGTCAGCGAGGCGGGTCCTATGGTTGCCGTCCTGGTGCGCTCGTCGAGATAGCCAATCGGATCAGTGCCGCCGCCGCTCGGCCAACCAGCCGGGGCGCCCACTGCACGCTGTGCGGAGGTGTTCGACGAGTCACGCCAGATCACCAGCCCCAGGCCGATCGATGCGCTGACGAAGAAGGCAAACCCGAGGGTGAGTACGGTGGCAACACGCATCGGTGAGGCTCGGCGCAGAGGCGCGCCACCTCCGGCCCCAGCCTCGGTCTCGACCGGGAGAGGCGGCGACGCCTGAGCCGAGTCGCTGGTCACCTCGGCCCAGCTGCCGCCATCCCACCAGCGGTAGAGTCCAGTCGCGCCCGCCGGATCCGGGTACCACCCAGGTCTCGGCGCGACGGTCACGCCTTCGAGCCTATGCGCGGTTGCGGAGCCAGGCGGCGCGCGACGGTATTACCGCTGCTCTTGGTTCTCCGCGACATACTGCACCCGTGATCTCCCGCGAACTGGCGACCCGGCTCGCTCCGCACGTGTCCTGGAAGCCGGCGAACGGGGACATGTTCTTCATCCCCCGGCCGGAGATCGCCGACTCTGTCTTCATCATCAGCGACATGGTCGTCGAATTGGTCGAGTCGGGCGGGGATTCCCGCTTCCATTTCAACGGCACGGTTGAATGGGCGCTCGATTCGGTGGAGTCCGACGGCGTGGTGTGGCTGCCTCGAGAGAACCAATTACGCGAGCTGACTCGGGGACTATTTCTTGTCACTGGATTCCTCGGCTGGCGGTTTCGTGGTAACCGTCAGCGGACCTGGCAAGGCGTATCACACTGAAGCAGAGCTGGATGCCGCCGACGCCTACGCACGCGCTGCACTTTACGTTCTAGGAGCCGAGACATTGCCTCCGCTCCGCTCCGGCGCGGATCGCGCTTAGGAACCCGCCTACTTCGTACTCGCTCCCGCGGGCGGAACAGCGTGTCTGCTCCCTCGCTCGTCCAGGACAGCGGCGCGCCAGCCTGGCTCAGCACGGCGGGCGCGCGATCCGGGAGCCCAGCGCCGTCAGCTGAGCGTGGTGACCAGGCAAGCAGCGTAGGCGCCAACCAGTATCGACGGTGCGTACGGGAATCCTTCCCGCCGACCCTGTACGAGTCGCAGCACACCCACCAGCCCGCCAGCCACGGTGCCGAGCAACAGGGTCCACCACAGCAAGGTCCATGAGTCGGCAGCTGCGGCCGCCCCGAGTAACGGCGCAAACCGCACGTCACCGAAGCCGAAGCCACCGCGCGAGAGCAGCCAGACGAGCAGATAGAGCCCGCCGGCGATCGCCGCTCCGGCGACCGATCGAACTGCGAGCCAGAAACCTCCGCCCAACGAAGCCGCGAGCACTGAGGCGATCGCCATCGCCAGCCAGGCAATGCGGGTCAGCAGCAGAGGGAGCCAACTGGTGCGTGCGTCGATCGCTGCCAGCAGTACGCCCAAGATGGCCAGCACCGACCACATCGGCTGGGCGTAGCGCGGCACGGTCAGCCAGCTGATCGCGGCGGCAACCCCCGCAAGCGCACCGCAGACGAGCACGAAACGGGTGGTACCGAGGTCGCGGTAGATCGGCTTGCCGTCCCCGGGGATCGGTTCTGGAAGTCGTCGCAACAGTGGGCGTACGAGAAAGGCAGAGGTCACGGCGATCGTCATAGCGACGGCGACAGCAGCCACGCCTTCCTGGATCACCCGGCGATCCTAGACACGTAGGTTCGGCCTCATGCCGCCTCCTCGGCAGCGAGCCAGGCCAGCCGGTTGCGATATCGCCAACTGTCCTCGGCGCGGGCGGCCGCCGTCAGCCGAACCGTGAGCAGCAGCGAGCAGGTATCGGCACCAGAGGCTAAGTCGACCAGCTCAGGAACTGCGATCCTTAGTCGCTCCGCGATTGCGAGATTCTCCAAGCCTGCACGGTAGAGGCGACGCAGCTGCAGCCTGGCGGGCGCAGCGGGCACCATGATCCGCCGCAGCGCCTGCACCTGCTGATCGGAAATCTGGATCAGCCGGCGGGCGGTGTCAGGGCTGATCCGTCGCACCGGGCGGCCTTCTCGTCCATGGAGCAGGCGGTCGGCCAATCGCGCCGAGATGCCGGCAACGGCAGCCACATCACCAACGGTCAGCGAGCCACTTGCCATCAGGTAGCGCAGCTGAGCTCGAAATGGCGCCGCATCCACCCATTGATCGCCGACTGCATTTCTTTCGGCGCGCCCTAGCCATACCTGCATCCCTTCGTCGAAGCCTTCTAACTGGAGAAGGCCTCGCGACGGGGCAGGATGTTAACGCTCGGCGGAAAGTTGCTCGATTTTGCCGCGAAAGTGGCCACCCACCGTCAAAAATCCCGGTGGCGATGGGTTCAGCTTCATGGCGGCCGATGAATTAGCGCTGGGCGCGGACGAAGCCGGCTTGCTGGGCCGCCTCCTCACTGTTGAACCAAACCTCCGCGACGGTGCGGCCGTAGCCTGCCGACTCTGGCACGTGGTACTTCATGGACCGCTCATTGCCCTTGATCGTGAACCCCTCAGGCGGTTCGTGTCCGACGTAGACCCCCTCACCCTGGTACTTCGAGTTTGCAGCCTGGGGAGCGGCTTCGCCGAGCAGCGTGGCACCGTCGTCGCCAACCTGAGCTGACCCTGCCGACGCTTCCTCGGCGGTACCTTCCGCCGGAGTTTCGTCGACGGGACTGGCGTCGAGATCGACGGCGGCAGCTTCGACCGGAGCTTCGCCGAGCGTGCTGGCTTCGACAGGGGATTCGTCGATGTCTCCACCCTCAGCAGGCTGATCCGGAACTGCCGCTCCGTCCGCCTCCAGGTTGACCAGATGCGCCGACAGCCCGCCTTGAGGATCCTCGCCAGCCTCGGCCGACATCCCATCGACAACGGGAGCCGCTGCGGCTGCGCCACCGGCGCCAGCTGTCTCGGCAGCATTTGTTGGCTGCGAAGGTGCATACGGTGTGGTTGGCCGAGCGGCCTGCCAGTCGGCGTCCCTACCCCCAAGGAACTTGCGAACGACCACCACTGCCACCCCCGCGATCGCGGCGACGATTGCGAGCCGCTTGAGCCAGCGGCCCTTTTTCTTTTCCTCCGGCAGCTCCAACTCACCCTTGGCGGCGGCCACAGCGGCTTTGCCGCGTTTCTTCGCCTCGACGACAACTGGTGCACCCGCGGCGACGCTCAAGGCCTCACTGAGCTTGGGTAATATCTCGTCGGACATCTTGCCGCGCGCTGTTTCGATAGCCGGGCTGGCCTTCTCGAGCGCCTCGTCAAGGACCGGCCCGAACTTCTCGACCGCGTCGTGGGCGACGCGAGCGCCTCGTTGCTTGGCTGAGGTTGCGATCGGCCCAATCCGCTCGGCAGCCTGCTGCGCATACGGGGAAACGCGACTCGCCGCTTGCTGTGCATATGGTGAGACCCGGTCGACCGCTCCCGTGGCCAACGGAGCGATGCGATCTGCTGCCGAACTGGCCAACGGAGCTATCCGCTCTGCTGCACCGTGAGTGATCGGGCCCACTCGCTCTGCGGCCGATTGGGCCAGCGGTCCGACCCGATCTGCAGCGGAGTGGGCGAGCGGTGAAACCTTGTCAGCGGCCGTGCCGATCCGATCCGCGGCGGCTTCAGCAAGCGGCCCGACTCGGGTGGCGGCGGACTGCGCGAGCGGCCCTACTCGTTCGGCTGCGGTGTGGACCAGCGGCCCAACACGATCAGCGGCCGCGTGGACAAAATCCTCGGCGGCTGGCACAGCCTGGTTTCGGGCGGCTTCCGCGCGGCGGGAACTCTTAGACACGTTTCCTCCGTTGTGAGAAACCTCATGCTCCCGGGTGGAGCATTTCCCACCGTATCGCCCTCTTGCGCGGTCTGACAGGATGGGCTGCCGGACGAACAACTGACGATCTTTCGAGACGATGATCACGACAGAAAGGCCTCGAAGTGCCACAGCAGACGGCAACCCTGCACACCAACCATGGCGACATCAACCTGATGCTCTTTGGTGATCAGGCTCCCAAGACAGTGGATAACTTCGTGGGACTCGCCTCAGGTACCAAGGAGTACAGCGATCCAAAGACAGGCGCGACAACGACCGGCAAGTTTTATGACGGGCTCACCTTTCACCGGGTGATCGACGGCTTCATGATTCAAGGCGGCTGTCCCCTTGGGACGGGCACCGGTGGTCCAGGCTACAAGTTTGGCGACGAGTTCCATCCCGACCTGATCTTCAACAAGCCGTACCTGTTGGCCATGGCGAACGCCGGTCCGGGCACCAACGGTTCGCAGTTCTTCATCACTGTCGGCCCGACGCCGCATCTCAACCGCCGGCATACGATTTTCGGCGAGGTGGCCGACCAGGCCAGCCGTGGCGTGGTCGACGACATCGCCCAGGTACGCACTGGACGAGGTGACCGCCCCGTCGACCCAGTCATCATTGAGTCCGTGACAATCGATTCGGGTGAAAACTCCGCGTGAGCCAAACCCCGGGCGCCGGCCCGGACTTTTCGCCCCCGGGTTTTGCCCCGTGCTATCGCCATCCGGAGCGGATGACCGGCATTTCCTGCCAGCGGTGCCAGCGGCCGATCTGCGGGGAATGCATGAACCCTGCATCGGTCGGTTTTCAGTGTCCCAGCTGTGTCGCATCTGGACGTGCAACGGTACGCGCCCCGCGCACCGCCTTCGGTGCGATCTTGAAGCCTGGTGGCGGTAACGCGACCAAAGTCGTCATAGCCGTACTCGCTGTCGAATGGGTGCTCAATCTGGTGAGTGGCGGGCTGCTGGATCGCTTGCTGATCATGAGCAATGAGGCCATCTATCTCGGTGAGTTCTGGCGGCTCATTACGGCGTCGCTCACCTCAGGTTCGATCCTCGGCGTCTTGATAAACCTTCTCGTACTCTGGATCGCCGGACGGGCCATTGAATCCGAGCTGGGTGGCTGGCGTTTTGTTGTCCTCTACCTCGCAGCCGGCCTTG
Organism: uncultured Actinomycetota bacterium; assembly: GCA_963734005.1. Taxonomy (GTDB): domain Bacteria; phylum Actinomycetota; class Actinomycetes; order Propionibacteriales; family Propionibacteriaceae; genus Microlunatus. The sequence goes on along the minus strand of CAVTFS010000019.1, from coordinate 314,119 downwards.
GCGGGGCAACAATGCTCTTCGTCTTCGGTCCGTACGGCAGTGCCGGCTATGGCGCGGCGGCTGCCGTGATCGGTCTGCTTGCGGCCAACGCGATCTTCAAGCAGAAGATGCGCGAGGACGTTCGTGCGGACATCGGGCTCTTCATCTTGCTCATCCTCTACAGCATCCTGATCGGCTTCCGCGGCTTCGGCTGGCTGATGTTGATCGGCGGCATTGTGGCAGGCGCGCTGGTCGGGGCGGTGTTGGCGTACGCGCCGCGCCGAAACCGCAGCACGGTTCAGGTGGTCGGACTGCTCGGTGTGATCACGGCCTGCTTACTCGCGGTTGCCGTGAAGTTGACGATCATTTGAGGTACCCCGGCGCGCGACACTAGCTGCGAGCGTCGGGAAATCGCGCGCCGCCGTGCTGAGCCAGGTTGGCGCGCCGCTGTCCTGGACGAGCGATCGAGCAGACACGCTTTTCGTCTACGAGAGAGTGAGGAAGGCAGCGGCTCACGAGCGCCAGCCTCAGCGAGCGGAGCGAGCAATGCGCACGGAGCGAGCGGAGGCGTTCTTTCCTCTGCGAGCGACGACGAAGTCGGCGGGTTCCACGCGCGATTGCGCGAGCAGTTCAAGAAAAGTGGGCCTGTGCAACCGAGGGCAGATCGAGCGGCTGCTCCGCCGGCTGGCGGGTGATCAGCCATGCCGCCATGGCAGCGCCCGCCACCGCGACCAGCAGTGCCACCGTCGCGATCATCAACACGGCGGTCGAAACGCCTGCGACGCCCCTGCTGGTCCGATCCTTCTGCGCGCTAGCCACCAAGCGAGAACGCCGCCTCAAGATCATGTGCCGAGTAGGCACGGAAGGCGATATGAGTCTCGGTGCTGACGACGCCCGGCACCTTGTTCAGCCGGTCCGCGACGACTTCAGCCACTTGATCATGGTTGGATACCCGGATCATGGCGATCAGGTCGATCGTGCCCGTCACTGAATAGACTTCGCTGACGCCACTGAGAGCGGCGATCTCCTCAGCAACCTCGGGAATACGCGCAACCTCAGCCTTCACGAAGACGATCGCAGTGACCATGGCGGTCACTTTAATCTTGAGCTGCTCGCGCATCGCGCTTGGGATCCGCCGCCGTCGTCGTCTCTCGCACCGGATCCGACGCCCGCAGCTCGAGTCTTGGTGCCGGTGACCCGGCAGCCACCTCACCAAGCGCGTAATGCACCAGCGCCTGATGGTCCAGCACAGCATGCAGCGGCCACATCCAGTCGCCGGTGATCTCGATCAATCGGGTGCCCGGCTGTTCGAGCCAGTCGGCGACACGCTCAGCCTCCTCGATGCCGGCTGCTGGCAGCGGGTCGGGCGGCTTCGGCACGGTCTCTGCCGTGGACCGCACTGCGCGCGCGACCGCCTGCGGCACATCCCGAGGTGTTGCTAGTCCGGCGCCGGCCAGCCGACCGTAGCGAACGACGTGTATCTCCCAGTCCATGTCCACCCTTCGCGCGGCCACGATCTCGCTGCAGGCTGCGAGGCTGCGGATGCGGTGGAACCGTGCGGCAGTGCGGGTCAGAGTTTCCAGTCGCCGGCGGATGATGGCAGCTTCCTCGAACCGTTGCTGGCTGACCAGCCGGGCCAACCTGGCCTGCACGCCCTGCACCGCGGGGCGAGCGTCGAGCGACAACGCGGCGCGTACCGCTTCGACAATCTCGCGGTACCCATCCTGGGAAATGGTGCCGTCACACGGCGCCGCACATCGGCCCATGCCGGCCAGAGCGCAGGCGGAGATCGCTGTGGTCGTGCTCAACTTCGGGTTGCACTGCCGGATCGGGAAGCCGTCGTAGATGGCGAGCGCCACATCTTCGGCAGACTGGTGGCGTGCGAACGGACCGAAGTAGGTGGCGCCGTCATCGCGGACCACTCGGACCACCGATAACCGCGGAAAGGGCTCCTCGGTGATCTTGATCCATTGAGTGCGTTCCGGGAACTTCGATCGACGGTTGTAACGCGGGGCGTGACTGCCGATCAGCCGCAGCTCGGTCACATCAGCCTGCAACTGGGTGATACAGGGTATGGCCTCGACTCCGGTCGCCAGCCGGACCATCTCGTCGATCCGCGGCCGCTTCTCGGCAGCCGTGAAATAGTTACGGACCCGAGCCCTGATGTTCTTGGACTTTCCGACGTAGAGAATGTGACGCTGGCTCTCGTACTCGGCAACGAACAGATAGACCCCTGGCGAGTCCGGCAGGCCGGCAGCCCAAGTGCGTTTGGCGCGCCGCTGCGGTGAGACACGACGGGCGAACTCGCCCAGATCCTCGATGGTGTGCACGCCGAGATTGCCGACCCGCTCGATCAAACCGTGCAGCACCTCGACGGTTGCCTGGGCGTCGGTCAGGGCACGATGGTTCGGCGTAACGGCCGTATGAAAGTGTCGAGCCAGTGTCGCCAGCCGGCAGTTGGGCACCTCGTCGCGCAGCAGGATCTGCCGGGCAAGAGCCGCTGTGTCGATCACGGGCCAGCGAGGGTACGGGTACTCACACGCATCGCATGCGCGGCGCAGGAAGCTGACGTCGAACGGAGCGTTGTGGGCGACAATCACGGTGCCGTGGGCGAAGGCGAGGAACGATGGCAGCACCTGACCCAGTGCAGGCGCGTCGGCCACCATCTGGTTGGTGATGCCGGTCAGCACCGCAATCAGCGGCGGGATGTGGGCCTTCGGATTGACAAGAGTCTGAAACTCGCCCAGCACTTCGCCACCGCGTACCTTGACGGCTCCGACTTCGGTGATCATGTCCGTCTCTGCGCCGCCGGTGGTTTCTAGATCGACGACGCAGAAGGTTACTTGGGACAGATGCGTCCCAAGATCATCAAACGATGCCTGCAGCGCCACGATCGCGACACTAGAGATCGCCTCCGACAGTGGTACGCGACTCGCCGCCACGCACCTTGCCGTTCTCGCTGCCTGGTCAGAAACCTATGTTCACCTTGGTTGCTAACGGTCTGCACAGGTAGCAACCCGTGCAGACCGCGCGCAACCTACGTGCACGTAGGTTGCCGACCAGGCCGCTAGCAGCTGGGTGCTTTGAACTCCTTCGCTGCATCCTTGAACGCCTTGATGTTCTTGGGCGCGGCGCGGTATTGCCTCAGCCAAGCAGCCTGTGCGTCCTTTGGGCTGCCCGCCTGATGCTCCGCGTTGGCCTGCATCTGCTTTTGATGAGCCTTCCAGTCTTTCATGCCGTCAGCAGTGGCTTCCAGCATCGGTTTCTGAGCCTTGCTCCGCTCGTTGCACTTCTTGAGTGACGTGGCAACGGCACCTTCGGCCACTTTGGCCTTGGCGCAGGAGCCCTCGAGATCCTCGTAGGCCGACATGGCTTGGTTATAGCGCCTGAGATCGGCGGGACCCTTCACCCTGGTCTTCTTGAACTGGGCCCTCATCTCCTCAACATCGATCTTGCCGTCGAAGTTGTCGGTCTGGGCTTGGACGTGAGAAGCCCAGTGCAACACGCCGATCCTGCCTTCCTTCAGCACCGCATCCGCAGCCCTAACCCTCTTTTGACACGCCTTGAGGGCTTCCGCTGCGGCAGCGTTGGCAGTGGCAGACGTTGTCGGGGACGGCGAAGGACTCGACTCCGCTGTGCTCGGAGCTTGCGACTCCGCTGTGGTGGTGCTGGATTCCGCCTGCGGACCAGCCGTTGTCGTGTCGGGCCAGAACTTCCATGCGGCGAATGAACCGCCGACCAGGAGTGCTGCGGCCACCGCCAGCGGAATGATCACGCGTACTGGCCGGACTTTCGCCCGTCGTGCTTGTACCACATTTCCCCCAAGAGACTCCCCAGGCCCCTAACTTACTTCAAGATGCTAAGTGGAGCGAATTGCCAATGGCCTGCGAGACAGTCAGTTACGGCACAGAATCTCGCCATGTAGTACGGCGAACCAGGCGTCGGACAGTTTGCCCCAGCGACGCCAGCCTTCCGCCAGCTGAACAAGTTCCATTGGATCGGAGAGTCCTTGCTCAACGGCCTGACGGCCGAAATCGGAGTGGCTCAGCCGCTCAGCCCAGGTATCGGACCACCACGCAATATCCGCAGGCGCGGCGAAGCACCAGGCGCTGGCCGAGGAGTCGACATCGCTGAAACCAGCAGCGTGCGCCCAGCCAAACAGCCGGCGGCCCGCGTCGGGCTCGCCCCCGTTTGAGCGGGCCACATTCTGGTACAGCTGGAGCCAACGGGTTAGCGCCGCACTCCGCGGGTGCCACGTCATGGCCGAATAGTCGGCATCGCGTACGGCCACCAGACCGCCGGGCACGCAGACCCGCCGCATCTCCCGAAGGACCGCGACGGGACGTGCGAGGTGTTGCACCAGCTGGTGAGCATGTACGACGTCGAAGGAGGCGTCCGCGAAACCCAGGTGGTAGGCGTCTCCGACCAATAGCTGGAGATTCCTCACGCCTTGCGCGGTGGCCCGTGTCTGCGTCGCGGCCACCGCGGCCGGTGCGGAATCAACCCCGACGACACAGCCCTCAGACAACCGTCGGGCGAGATCGAGGGTGATGGTCCCAGGGCCGATGCCGACGTCCAGCAGCCGGTCAGCACTGTTCAGCCGTGGTAGCAGATACGCCGCGGAGTTCTCAGCAGTTCGCCAACCGTGCGATCGAAGCACCGAGTCGTGGTGTCCATGCGAGTAAACCTCGCGCGACGATTCCGGCACGAAGAAAGTGTCAGTGCACTGCGAAATGGTAGGGGCATCGGGGTCGGCCGCGAAAAGGAGTGACCATGGGCGTACTGCACGTGGATTGCGACACCTGCATCGCCAGGGGGAGTGCTTGTAGCGACTGCGTCGTCACTGTGCTCCTCGGCACCTCCGGGGGTGTGGTGGATCTCGACCCAGATGAGCAAGCCGCGCTGGAGGCGCTGGCCGGATCTGGATTGGTGCCGCCGCTCAGGCTGATTCCAGGTGCCCGGAAGGTTCGAGATGTGCAGGCACCCCTGGATTGGCGAGACTACGCGTGATGGTTTGTTGACCGAAATATCGGCGATCCTGATTGCGAGTGACCAAATCGTGACCTAATGTGTCACTCACTGTGCGGTGACCACAGATGACATCACTGTCATCCACTGCCCGGTAAGGCACGTCTATGTCAGCTCCCAGCTGTGCTCAGGTCTGGGGAGGGTTGAGCCAGCACCAGCAGGAACTGTGCGCAGGAGTCGGGGAATACTGTGAATTTCGCTGCGCGCGTGACGTCACGCGCACTTAAAGCTGGCCGCGCCACATCGATCCTTCGAAGCGTACGCATCACCGCGCTCGGGCTCGCTTCTGTGGCATTGACCGCGTTGTTCGTCTTCCCAGCCAGCTTGCCGGCTGCGGCCGATCCGCCGCTGACCGTGGCGGAGGCGAGAGCGCTGATCGCACAATTGGAGACTGATGCGGCTGCCATCGACCAGCAGTACGCCGGTGTCAGGGAGCAAATCAAGCAGGGCCGCGCCCAATTGAAGCTGAAGCAGGCTGATGTCCAGGTACAGACCGACAAGGTCGCACGGATGAAGCTTCAGGTGGGCCAAGTCGCCCTTGCGCAATTCCAGAACCGGAGCCTCGACACCGCGGCGCAGCTCTTCGTCACTCCCGACACCGAGCGATTCCTCAGCCAGATTTCCACTGTGCAGAAGGTCAGCGAGAATCAGAACTCGGCGCTTCAGGACTACCAGCAGGCCCAAGCGAACCTCGATTCCCTTGAGCATTCGGCGGAGACTGATCTTGCGGCGCTCGCCGAGAAGGAGAAGCAGCTCAAGTCCCTCACCGACGCCTCGGATAAGAAACTCCGCCAGGCCAAGAGGGTGCTGGCCAAGCTCACCACCGATAAGCGGAGCCAGCTCGCCGCTGCCGAGAAGAGGGCGACAGCACGGGCCAACGCTGCGGCCTCGCGAGACGCCGCGCGCGGCCCGATCAGCGGTAGCGGCAAGGGAGCGAAGGCGCTCGCGTACGCGAAAGCTCAACTCGGAGAACCGTACGTGCGCAATGGCGCCGGGCCCAGCGGCTGGGACTGCTCGGGGCTGACGATGAGGGCCTGGGGGTCCGTCGGGGTTAGCCTGCCGCACTCGGCTGGACAGCAGTACAACCGCGGCCGGTCGGTGGCGAAGTCCGATCTCCAATTGGGCGATCTGGTGTTCTTCTACAACGACATCAGCCATGTGGGGCTCTACGCCGGCAACGGGCGTGTCATCCACGCCCCTCGACCAGGCAAGTCTGTTGAGTACATCAAGATGTCTTACATGAGCTAGGCCGGAGCTCGACGGCCTGGCTGAATTTTCGAGCTGCCTGACGCTCGCAGCTGAGTTCCCCGCATACGCTGCCCCTTGTGTTAGCGCCACGCCGCCACTACCGCTCTCTGCGGCGCCTGGTACTGGCCGCGCTGATGCTGGCGCTGGTCGGCTGCTCTGCCTCCGCAGTCGAGCCCACCCCTCCGTCACCCTCGACGACATCGGCGGCCGCCGCGACCTCGCGGCTCAACAAGGTCAGAGCGACCGTTGATGCTCTGATCAAAGCCGCTCGCGCCGGCGATCGCGCCGGCTTCAATCGACTGGTCAGTGATCGAGACCCCAGCTTTCCCGACCGTGCACGGCTGCTCTATGAGAACCTCAGCACGCTGCCATTGACCAGGCTTCAGATGCGTGTGGAACCAACCGAGTTCGGGCTTTCCGAAGCTCGTCGGCGGCTCCTCGGTCCGAATGCGTGGCTTCAGCCTGCGGTGGTCACCTGGCGACTCCCCGGCGATAGTGCCGAGGTCGAGCATCTGGTCTCGCTGACCTTCCTCGAGGTCGGCGGAGAGGTCAAAGTCGCCGGCACTATCGATGAGCCGCCCGGCAACGCGGGTGCGCAGAGGCCAAGTTGGTGGCTGGGTCCCCTTGTCGGCCGCGACCAGGACGAGGTCATGGTATTAGCCGGCTCAGGACAGTCGGTCGACGGCTGGGCTATGCACGCCCAAGCCGCACTCGCAAACGTGCGACAGGAACTGCCGGACGGTCTAGGAGCGTCCTGGAACGGCCGCGTCGTTCTCGAAGTGCCCGCAACCCAGCGCGATTTTGAATCGGTATTGGGCAAGCCCGCCGGCAGCTACGCCTCCATTGCCGCCGTGACACATCATGCCGGGATGGCGGGTGGCGCGATCCGCATCGTCGTCAACCCCAAGGCGGCACAACTCAGCTCGAGTGCTTTGCAGGCTGTGCTGGAGCACGAGATGGTCCATGTGGCGACCCGGTCACCAGATTCGCCGGCGCCGATGTGGGCGGAGGAAGGTCTCGCTGAATGGGTCTCGCTGCAAGCCCAGCCCGGCCAGCGAAGCGAGGGCACCGATGAAGTGATGGCCCGCGTACGCAGTGACGGTGCCCCTCGATCATTCCCCGCTGACCGGCGATTCCAGATAGGCGCCAGCAATCTCCAACTGGCCTACGCTGAAGCCTGGCTTGCATGCCGATTCATTGCAGACCAGTATTCCGAAGCCCAGCTGGGCCGGTTCTATGCGGAACTGGCCCGCGGACGCCCATTGGACGAGGCGAGCCGGTCCACCCTCCGGGTCAGCGAGGCCGCCTTGACAGAGGGCTGGCGCGACTACCTTGTCCGCGTCGCGCGGTACTAGCCGTGCCATCGACCTTGATCATTACCAATGACTTCCCGCCGCGGGTTGGCGGCATCGAGTCCTTCGTCAGCGAGATCTGCACTCTGCTCGACCACGACGTCGTGGTGTACGCGTCAGGCACAGATGGCGCCGCAGTCTCCGACCGCCACCGCCCTTATCCGGTCGTTCGCGGTGGGCCGCTGCTGTTGCCTACCCCACGGGTAGCCGGCCGGGCAGTCGGCCTGCTCGGTGAGTTTGGGGCGACGCGGGTGATCTTCGGCGCTGCGGCTCCCCTCGGGTTGCTGGCACCAACGTTGCGCCGCGCCGGCGCCCGCCGGATTCTCGGTCTCACACACGGCCACGAGACCTGGTGGGCGCGCCTGCCGGCGGCGCGGCGGCTGCTCCGGCGGATCGGCGACAGCTGCGATCACCTCTCCGCCATCTCCAGCTACACCGAATGCCGCATCGCCAGCGCATTGAGTCCAAGCGCTCGCGGGCGGCTATTCAGGCTTGCCCCGCCGGTCGACATCGCACGCTTCCGACCCCCCGAAAAAACCGCTATGCGCGATGCCGCTCGCTGCGTCGCTGTCGCGCGGCTGATTCCCCAGAAGGGTGTGTCCACACTGCTACACGCTTGGCGGACGGTGATCGATCGGGCGGCGCAGAACGGCGGTGACCACAATCTGATCATCGTCGGGGACGGTCCACTGCGGGTCCGGCTGGAGCAAACCATTCATGACCTCGAGCTGACAGATAGCGCTCGGCTCATTGGCGCCCTGCCGCGTGCCGGTGTTATCGAACAGCTGCAACAGGCGAGTGTCTTCGCGCTGCCAGTCCGCACCCGGTTGGCCGGGCTCAATCCCGAGGGACTTGGCCTCGCCGCACTCGAGGCGGCTTCCTGCGGGCTGCCCGTCATCGTCGGCGACTCAGGAGGCGCACCTGAGACGGTACGAGACGGCAATACCGGCTTCGTCGTGCCGTCACGTGATCATCAGCAGCTCGCGGAGCGGCTCAGCTGGCTGCTGGACAATCCTCAGCTCGCGCAGCAGATGGGGGCTCGTGGCCGCCGCCACGTCTGCGCACGTTTCAGTGCGGAGTCGGCGCGGGTGAAGCTCCGTGAGGTTCTTGATCTTTGACGCAGCGAGCGGAGCGAGCAGTCAAACTCTGCCCACGCGTACGCTATGGCTCGTGGCGGATCAGACCAGCGCCAGTATCGACATCGTGGCAAAGCCCGATGATGTCATGGCGGTCATCGCCGACTTCGATCATTACCCGGATTGGGTCGACTCGATGAAGAGCGCCGACGTACTCACGTCCATTGGCGGTAAGGCCAAGACGGTCCGCATGGTGCTCGATCACACGCTGGTGAAGGACAGCTACGTCTTGGCGTACGAGTGGAAGCCGCAGGCAGTCAGCTGGAAACTGATCGAGGGAACCCTGCTCAAAGCGATGGACGGCTCGTACCTGTTGAAGGCCAACGGCGCCAAAACAACAGTGACCTATACATTGACCGTTGATATCAACATGCCGATGATCGGGATGTTCAAGCGCAAGGCGGAGAAGACGATCATCGACAGCGCGCTCAAGGGCCTCAAGAAGAGGGTGGAAGGCTGACCACCCACAGCACGGCGACGCGACGCAGCATGGCCAGGATTACACCGTCACCACTGCTGAGCATTGGCATTGACATCGGCGGGACCAAGGTGGCCGCGGGGGTCGTGAACGAGGACGGCGGCATCCTCGATCGTTGGCAGGAGCCGACTCCCTCACACAGCCCGCAGGCGGTCGAGGACGCGATCCTCCGTGCCGTCGAACAATTACGCAAGCGGCACCGGGTCGAGTCGGTGGGCATCGGTGCTGCGGGCTGGGTCGACAATGATCAAGCTGTGGTCCGGTTCTCTCCGCACCTGGCCTGGCGATCCGAGCCGCTCAAGGCGCGGCTCACCGGCCGCATCGATCTACCGCTGATCGTCGACAATGACGCTAACGCCGCCGCGTGGGCTGAATACCGCTACGGCGCCGGTCGCGGGTCGTCGGTGATGGTGTGCATCACGCTCGGCACCGGCATCGGTGGCGGCCTGGTGATCGGTGGCAGGCTCTTCCGGGGGTCGTACGGGATGGCCGGCGAATGGGGACACATGATCTCAGTGCCTGGCGGTCACTGGTGTGAATGCGGAAACCGCGGCTGTTGGGAGCAGTACGCCTCAGGCAATGCACTGGTCCGCGATGCCCGGGCGCTCGCGCGGACCAATTCACCGACTGCCTTCCGGCTCTTGGAGATCGTCGGCGGCGATCCCGACAACATCAGCGGACCTGATGTCACCGCCGCGGCCATTCAGGGCGAACCCACCTCGGTTGAGCTGCTGGCCGACGTCGGAACCTGGCTCGGCCAGGGGATCGCCAACCTCGCGGCAGCGCTGGATCCAGAGGTGGTCGTCATCGGCGGGGGAGTGAGCGCTGCGGGCGATCTGCTGCTACTGCCGGCACAGCGAGCCTTCAGCCGGACGCTGACGGGCCGAGGTTTCCGGGAGGAAGCCAGGCTGGTGCTCGCCCGCTTTCGCAACGACGCTGGCCTGATTGGTGCCGCAGACCTGGCGCGGCACGCCATGATCGAGCCTCCTGACTCGGCGCAGTTCGGCTTTTGGCCGCGTCGCCGCAAGCGTAGGGCCAGCAAAGCACGGCTGCGCCGAGAGTCCTTGCGTACCCGGGTCCAGTAGTAGGCCCGTATCTTTTGCGACGCTCTGCGTCGCGCGGATCGCGCTGATCCCGAGCCGATCCTAGAGCACCGCTCCATTGCCGGCATCCGGCGGTCGATCGCGGGGGAGCCGCGTCATCAAGATGCCGAATCCGCCGACGAAACTCCCGACGGCGATCCAGCCGGCCCAGGCGGGGAAGCGCAGCCCGAAGGTCGCCGCCAGCACGATGATGATCGCGTAGCCGATGCCGATCCAACCCAGCAGGGCCGGCACACCGGGTCGTCGGAGCGGTGGCAGCGGCTCCGGGACGTAGCGGTCCCGGGACAGCTCGTCGGAGGAACTCTGGGTGTCAGCGGGCGTTTCGGCGAAGCCGAACAGGGGGTGATCGCTGGCCCAGTTCGCTACCCCATCTGCCGCATCGGGCACTGAAGGCGCAGTTACGGGCTCGGTCGGCGGCTCATTGGTGAACGGATCGGGCGGGTCGGCAGTCAGGTGATATCCCGCGACCAGCTCGGCAAAGGCACGGTCGATCGCATCCCGGTCGTCCTCACTCGGCAATCCCATTGGCATCCTTCGTGAGTCGTCGGAAGAACGCAACGCTTCCCTCGAAGATATCGTCCGCGTCGTAGTCGAGCGTGGCTACATGGTAGCTGCGCTGCAGCTCGATGTATGTCTGATCATCGGATCGTACGCCGGCCTTGATCAACCGCACTGAGGAGGCGTCGACCACATGATCATGAATGGCGCGATAAACGAGCAACGGTTGGTCGACACGATCGAGATTCCGGCGCACGTCCGCCCAAAGAAAGGTCTGTGAATACAGCGCCCGGAGCGGCAGCCGGTCGTAGCCCCACTCCACCTGACCGGGCTTGGCGATGTCGTTCGTGATCCCAGCGAGCGAGGGGTGCACTCTCAAGATCGGCAGAGCTCGCATCCGCGGATCAGTGATGTTGATCACCGGATTGACTAGCGTCAGACCAGACACTCGAGGGCCGTGCTGCTCGGCCAGCCGCAGCGCCAGCGCAGCGCCCATGGACAGGCCCGCGAGGAAAACCTGCTCGCATCGGGTTTGCAGCGTTGCGAAGGCGTCCTCCACACAGTCGTACCAGTCGACCCATGTCGTTTGGTTGAGCTCCTGCCAGCTCGTGCCGTGGCCGGGCAGTCGGGGCAGCAAGACTTGGAAGCCTGCAGCTTCGAGGTGTCGCGCCCACCTGATCATTGACTGCGTTGAGCCGGTGAAGCCGTGGCACAGCAGCACCCCGGAGGGCCCACTGCCACCCGCGTACGGCTGCGCGTTGGGGTGTACGGACGCCGCGACCGGTGAGGAGTACCTGAACACGCCGACGCCCACGGATCGAGCTCGACGTTGGCCGTGCGGACGCCACGAGCGAATCGTGGCACGTCTGCTGTCAGCAGTGAAACGCACTAGGGTTTATTCCGCCCTACGATGGGGTCGAAAAGCGGAGGTCGGTTTGCTCTATTGGATCTTCAAATGGGTGGCCTTTGTCCCTGTGTGCCGGCTGCTCTTCAGGCCATCGATCAGCGGAGCCGAGAACATCCCGGAGTCCGGTCCGGCGATTCTGGTCAGCAACCACATCTCCACGGGCGACACGTTCCTGCTGCCTGCCATGATCAAGCGGCGGCTCACGTTTCCGGCGAAGGCCGAGCTTTTCCACGGTCGGAGCGTTACCGGCCGACTCCTGACCTGGTTCCTCAAGAGCGTCGGCCAGCTCCCGATGGACCGCTCCGGAGGGCGGGCCAGCGCAACGAGCATGGCGGGGGTGCTCGGCGTCCTCCGCAGAGGTGATCTGCTCGGCATCTACCCCGAGGGCACTCGGTCCCCAGACGGCCGCCTCTACAAGGGCAAGACCGGCGTCGCCCGGCTCGTACTTCAGGCCGGAGTTCCCGTGGTACCGGTCGGCATGATCGACACTCAGTGGGTACCGTCACGGTTCTTCAAGATCCCAATCATGCGACGGCCAAAGATCCGGATAGGCAAGCCGATGGACTTCGGCGCTTACGCCAAGGCCGGCAATGACCGCGATCTGTTGCGGTGGGTCACGGACGAGATCATGAACGCAGTGATGGAGCTTTCCGGCCAGGAGTACGTGGATGTCTACGCCACCAGGGCAAAGACCGATCTTGATGCCGGCAAGGAGCTTCCCCCACCCGCCGGTCATCGTCCGGGAGCGGGCCGTCCCAAGCCGCCCGTCCCGATGCGCCCCGAGCTGGAGGTTCCGCCGGTCTCGGATGTGAACGCGTGAGTGAGGGGCGAGAAGACTCGCCCACAGCTGGGAGCGAACCGATCTCAGAGGCCAGCGGTGAGGTGTCCCGGCACCGCACGGTCTCGGCGGCAACCTGCAGTAGCCGATGATCTTGTCTCGGTCGACCGCCACGGGAACGTCACGGTCGAATCCGGTTCGGGTGCGGGCCGAGCCATCTACTGGGCGTTGAAGAACGTGCTCCTCGGACCGGCGATCACCAGAATCTTCCGGCCGATCCAGGAGGGTACCGAGAACGTACCCGACGAGGGGCCAGCGATTGTGGCCAGCAACCACCTCTCATTCGCCGACTGGTTGTTCATGCCGATTGCCCTGGATCGCCGGATCACCTTCGTCGCAAAGTCGGACTACTTCACTCGCGCCGGCATCAAGGGTTGGGCGCAGAAGCGGTTCTTCGCCGGCACGGGTCAAGTGCCAATTGACCGGAGTGGTGGACGGGCCAGTGAGGGCGCTCTGAGGGCCGGGCTGAAAGTGCTGCAGCGTGGCGAGCTGTTCGGGATCTATCCCGAGGGGACTCGCAGCCACGACGGGCGCCTCTACAAGGGACGGACCGGGGTTGCCCGGCTGGCGTTGCTGTCGGGGGCGCCGGTGATTCCCTCAGCGATCATTGGCACCGACATCATCGCCCCGCCCGGAAAGATCCTTACCAAGGTCGTCAGCCCGACCGTGAAGTTCGGGCGGCCGTTGGACTTCTCCCGCTATGAGGGGATGAGCGAGGACCGGTTCATTCTGCGTTCGATCACCGACGAGATCATGTACGCGATCATGGAGCTGTCCGGCCAGGAGTATGTGGACATGTACGCGCCAGCGGCGAAGGAGGCCGCGGCGCGTGAGGCAAAGGCGCAAGAGGTCGACGAAGTCTCCCCGCAGGCATAGCACCGTGTCGACCTCTACACACCCAGGATTTCTCAGAATTGCACCCGAGCGGTGACTCGGCGGCCCTATCCCTGCGGCGTGCGAGCAGAAACTTCTCGGTTGGGCGGCGATTTGGGGAACATCGACGCATCGGCCAACACCTAGAGATCGCGGATGAGTCGGGCGGCCAGCGCTTCGGGCTGGCTGAGTGCGAGCAGGTGACCGCCGGGGAGCGGTTCGGCCTCAAGGCCTAGTCGCTCTTTGGCTAGGCGGCGCTGGAACTCGTAGGGGAAGAACCGATCATCACGGCCCGCTAGGACGGTGATCGGGAGGTCTGGCCATCGGCGCAGCGGAAATCCTGTTTGGAATAGCGATGCTGTTGGCTCCTGCTCTTCGCCCGACGACCTCAGCAGCGCGAGGACATCGGATGGTATGTCATGCAGGAAATAGGTTTGGGCATCGAAGCCGGCATCTGGGTCGCGACCCTCGCGCAGGTCGTTGCTGCGCATGGCCTCCGGCTGGCCGGTGTTTGCCCACCATTCGCCGGCTGTCTCTTCGGGCGCCGGGATCATGGCGTTCAGCAGCACCAGCTCTGAGACCGGTAGTCGATCGCAGGTCAGCGGCGCACTGAAGGCACCCATCGACTGAGCGACGAGGGTTACTGTGTCGGGCTTCCCCGCGGCGGCGACGATGGCATCGGCATGATCGGCGAAGGTCGCGCCCGGCCAGTTAGGCAAGGACACGGCGACACTGTCGTAGCCGGCCTGCTGAAGGAGCGGTTCGATCCGCTGCCAGTAGCCAGCGGTGCCCCCCGCGCCGGGAACCATGACGAAGCTGCGATGCCCCATGTCTGCCATTCTCCGGTGACCGTCCAGCGGCCGATAACTCAGCTGCTCGCGCAGGGGCGACCGTCTACAGTGTCTGCGTGTCCCTGACCAGCCAGGTACCTACGCTGAAAGCACTGCACGCTCTGAATCCGCTGCAGCAGCCGGTCTATTCTTCAGCCCACGAGCTTGCCGAGGTCATCGGCAAGCTTCGTACGCTTCCACCGCTGGTCTTTGCTGCCGAGTGCGACAAGCTGCGAGCGAAAATGGCTAGCGTGGCGGCCGGTGAGGCCTTCATGTTGCAGGGCGGTGACTGTGCTGAAACCTTCGCCGAAGTCACGGCCGCGAACATCCAGGGCAAGCTTCGGACCTTGCTCTCCATGGCTGTGGTCCTGACCTACGCAGCACAGGTGCCGATCGTGAAAGTCGGCCGGATGGCAGGGCAGTTCGCCAAGCCGCGGAGTTCAGCGATGGAAACTCGCGAGGGTGTCACGCTGCCGGCATATCGAGGCGATGCTGTGAACGGCTTCGACTTCACGGCCAAGGCCCGCGAGCCAGATCCGCACCGGCTGCTGGAGGTTTACCACGCATCTTCGGCCACGCTGAACCTGACACGAGCCTTCGTCACTGGAGGATTTGCCCACCTCCGCAGCGTGCACAGCTGGAACGCGGACTTCGTCAAGAACTCAGCAGCTGGCGTGCAATACCAGAACCTCGCGAACGAGATCGATCGGGCGCTCGCCTTCATGGTGGCCTGCGGGATAGACGACGACGTCTTTCGAACCGTCGACTTCTACTCCAGTCACGAGGCGCTGATCTTGGAGTACGAGCATGCGCTGACTCGCATCGATTCCCGGACCGGGCAGCCGTACGGGACCTCCGGCCACTTCTTGTGGATTGGTGAGCGCACCCGGCAGCTGCATGGTGCCCACGTTGAGCTGATGCGGCACGTCCGCAACCCGCTCGGGGTGAAGCTGGGTCCGGCCACCACCGCCGATGACGCGTTGGAGCTGGCCGACCGTCTCGATCCTGATCATGAACCGGGGAGGATCACCTTCATCACCCGAATGGGCGCCGCGAAGGTGCGGGATGTGCTGCCGGACGTCGTGGCCAAGGTAACCGCCAGTGGCCGGCAGGTGGCGTGGGTCTGCGACCCGATGCACGGCAACACCTTCGAGGCTCGCAATGGCTACAAGACGCGGGCATTCTCCGACGTGATGGCCGAGCTCAATGGCTTCTTTGACGTTCACGAGGAGCTTGGCACCTGGCCGGGTGGCGTCCATGTCGAGCTCACCGGCGATGATGTGACTGAGTGCGTCGGTGGTGGCGATGACTTGGTCGAGGCAGACCTGGTGAGTCGATACGAGACGCTCTGTGATCCGCGGCTGAACCGCAACCAGTCGCTCGAGCTCGCCTTCCTTGTCGCGGAGCGCCTGACCAGAGGCGGCATTAAGAGAACCAATCCCGTCCAGGCCTACGTGCCCCTTACTTTTTGAGGCTCCGCTCGCGCACGGTCGCGCTGGCGGCCGCCTACTTCGTCGTCGCTCGCAGACGAAAAGCGTGTCTGCTCGCTTCTCCTCAGCACGGCGGCGCGCGACCTCCGACGCTCGCGGACCGGCTAGCTCGACGCTTGCAGATGGGTCAGACTTTTGTCCGTGATCGATCTGCGCTCTGACACCGTGACCAAGCCAACTCAGCGGATGCGGGAGGCAATGCTGGCGGCGCCAGTGGGCGATGACGTGTACGCCGAGGACCCGACGGTAAACGAGCTCGAGCGGCGGGTGGCGCAACTTCTCGGGCATGAGGCCGGCCTGTTCTGTGTCAGCGGGTCGATGTGCAACATGCTCGGGGTACGCCTGCTGGTCGAGCCGGGCCAGGAAGTGGTCTGTGACGTACAGGCTCACATCGCTCGCGCCGAGATGGGCGGTCACGCCGCTGCCCATGGACTGACCATGCGAACCTTTCCCTCCACTCGCGGGAAGGTGCAGCTAGCCGAAGTGGCGAAGATCATTTCGCCGTCGGCCGGGCCCTACCTGGTTTCCACAACGGCGGTAGCGGTAGAGAACACCCACAATTTTGGCGGCGGCACGATCCAGCCCTTCGACGAGCTGACCGCGGTGGCTGAGCTGTGTCGCGAGCACGGCATCGGCTACCACCTCGACGGCGCCCGGCTGTGGAACGCACATATTGCGACCGGGGTGGCACTCGAGGCGTACGGACGGCTCTTTGACACGGTAAGCGTGTGCTTCTCCAAGGGTCTCGGGGCTCCGGTCGGCTCGGTGCTGGTGAGCACGGCGGAGAACATCGCACGCGCCCGAGTGCTGCGGAAACGGCTTGGCGGCGGTTGGCGACAGGCCGGCGTACTCGCCGCTGCGTGCCTCTATGCCCTTGATCATCATCTGCTACGACTAGCTGATGATCACGCGGCAGCACGCACTTTTGCCGAGGCCATAGCCGGCTACGTCCCGACCGCCGTCAATCCGGGCACCGTGGAGACGAATGTGGTCGTGATCGACACCGGCACGACTCCCGCTGCCCCGATCGCCGCCGCCGCGGCAGAGCGAGGAGTCCAGGTCTCCGCTCTGGGCGCCTTCATGATCAGAGCAGTCACTCATCTTGACGTCACCGCCGACGACTGCGAGTGGGCCGGCCAGCTGGTGGGCAAGCTGCTGGTCGAATAGCGGGGTCCACGCACCCAGCATCGGATGTTCGGCAGCCTGCCCCTACGGTTGGGACATGCGGATCACCCACCTTGGTCATGCGGCTGTCCTCGCCGAGACCGACGGCGCCCGGATTCTCATCGATCCAGGGAACTTATCCGACGCGTGGCATTCCTTGACTGATCTTGATGCGGTGCTCGTGACGCACCAACATCCAGACCATCTGGATCCTCAGAACCTGCCCGTTCTCCTGTCGGCAAACCCATCCGCGATTGTTCTGGTTGAGCCCTCGATCCGTGATCTGATCAGCTCCGGCGATCTGCCGTCGCTTGGTGACAATGCCGCCGGGCTGGCGCCGGACAACGAAACGACCATCGGTGACGTACTGGTCACCGCGGTCGGAGGGCAACACGCGATCATTCATCGCGATATTCCGCGGATCGGCAACGTGGGCTACGTGCTGCGCTCCGAAGGCCAGCCGACACTCTTCCATCCTGGGGACTCCTACGACACGGTTCCGGACGGCATCGACATCATTGCTGTCCCGGCATACGGGCCATGGGCGGCCATCAAGGAGACCATCGATTTCGTCCGGGCAGTCGGCGCGCTGGAAGGGTTCCCGATCCACGATGAGCTGCTCAGCGACCGGGGCCGGACGCTCGTTTTCAACCGGCTCAACGAGATGACGGCGACTCGCATCGTCAATCTGCGCGGAGGCGCCACGCACGAGTTCTGAGTGCTGGATCAACCGCCGTACCTCGGCGGCTGCAATGCTCCTGGTGCGCCCCGGAAGCCAAGACGACGCGACAGCTGAAATGCCGCTCCGGTTACTGCCTCGACGAGGCTTGCCTCTGTGCGGTAGTCCACCTCGTCCCCGACGTAGGTGATCGCGACCGCGGCAGTTGGGTGACCGCTGTGATCAAGCACCGCCTGAGCCAGTGACGACAAACCGATGGTGACCGATCCTTCCTCGGCGGCATATCCCCGATTGCGGACGTCGCTCAGCAGTTGTCGAAGCGCTGTGGGCGTCGTCGGTCCCTGCTCGGTTTCGACAAAAGCCCCAGCATTGGGGAACAGAGCCCGTACCTGGGCTGCCGGCAGCCGCGCCAACATTGCCAACCCGCTGGCGGTGAGCACTGCAGGCAGCCGCACTCCGACGTCGGTGATCAGCATCGGGCGGCCCGCTGCTCGCTCCTCGATCACATAGAGCACATCTCGACCGTGCAAGACGGCCAGATGTGCGTTCTGCTTCATGCGGTCGACCAGCTGCCGCACGATCGGACGGGCAATCCGCTGCAGCGGGGCCTGGCGCGCGTAGGCCGAGCCCAGCTCGTACGCCGCCACACTCAAGCCGTAGCGCCGCTCCTCAGGCAGATAGCGAACGAAGCCATGGTCGATCAATATCGACAGCAGCCGGTACGTGGTGGATCGCGGCAGCCGGAGGGTCGCTGCGACCATTCCCGCCGAGACCGGCTCGGGGTGATGGGACAGCAGCGTGAGCATGCGCAGCACGTGATCAGCTGCGGGTGCCGCTGACATGGCGCCTCCTGATGTCTCAGATTTGGGACATAGTTTGGCCCGGGAGTCTGCCCAGCGGGCCGGTGGGTCGATTCCAATGGATTCATGGAACAGCGTTTATTTGCTGATCGGGGGAGCGTCATGGTCGGAATTGGCCCGGTCTCCTTCGAAGACCTGGAAGCAGTGGCGCGGCACGGCGCCCAGGTCGTCATTGCTGATGATGCTTGGGCCGAGGTCCGCAAATCCCGGGAGATCATCGAAGCCTTGGCGGATGATCAAGACCCGCACTACGGGGTATCCACCGGCTTCGGCGCCCTGGCGACCCGCCACATTCCGATCGAGCTGCGCGCCCAGTTGCAGCGCAGCCTGGTCCGCTCGCACGCTGGCGGATCCGGACCTGAGGTCGAGCGGGAGGTGGTGCGGGCCCTCATGCTGCTGCGGATTGCGACCCTTGCCACCGGCCGTACCGGAATTCGTGACGCGACCCTGCGCAGCTATGTCGCCATGCTCAACGCCGGCTTGACGCCTGTGGTGTACGAGTACGGCAGCCTCGGGTGCTCCGGCGATCTGGCTCCGCTTGCCCATTGCGCACTGGCGCTGATGGGAGAGGGGACTGTGCGGGACCTAGCCGGGACTCTGATGCCAACCAACGAGGCGTTCGAGGCAGCCGGCATATCGCCGGTCACCCTGGCCGAGAAGGAAGGCCTTGCCTTGATCAACGGCACCGACGGCATGCTCGGCATGCTGGTGCTCGCGATCTCTGATCTTCGCCGACTGCTCAAGGTCGCCGACATCACAGCCGCCATGAGCGTTGAAGGCCTGCTCGGTACCGATGATGTCTTCGCCGATGATCTGCACGCCCTACGGCCGCATCCAGGCCAGGCTGCTTCCGCAAGCAACCTGCGCAAGATCATGGCGAGCAGTGAGATCCGGGAAAGCCACCGTACCGAGGCCTGTACTCGGGTCCAGGACGCGTATTCGCTGCGCTGCGCTCCGCAAGTGGCCGGCGCGGTCCGCGACACGGTTGATCACGCCGAGCGGGTCGCTTTGATCGAGCTGGCATCTGCCATCGACAACCCGGTGATCACCCTGGATGGCCGCGTTGAGTCCAACGGCAACTTCCACGGTGCGCCGCTGGGGTATGTGCTGGACTTCCTCGCCATTGCGGTGGCAGACCTGGCCAGCATCTCTGAGCGGCGTACCGACCGGTTCCTCGACAAGGCACGCAACGGTGGGCTGAACGCATTCCTAGCGGCCGACCCCGGGGTCGATTCCGGCCACATGATCGCCCAGTACACGCAGGCGGCGATCGTCTCAGAACTCAAGCGGCTCGCGGCGCCTGCTTCTGTGGATTCGATTCCCAGCTCGGCCATGCAGGAGGACCACGTTTCCATGGGCTGGTCGGCGGCACGGAAGCTGCGCCGCGGAATCGATGGACTGACTCGGGTGCTTGCCATCGAACTGCTCACGGCCGCTCGTGGGATTGAGATGCGCCTGCCGCTGCAACCTGCACCCGCGACCGCAGCTGCCCTCTCCGCCCTCCGCACCGCCGGCGCACCCGCACCTGGCACAGATCGCTGGCTCGCACCAGAGATCGACATCGCTGTTGAGCTCGTTGCCAGCGGGGCCGTCATCGAGGCCGTCGAGTCGGTGACCGGCACGCTCAACTGATCAACCACCACCGAGCTGCGAGCGTCGGCATTGCGCGAGCAGCTCCCAACAGAATCTCGAGCTGCGAGCGTCGGCATTGCGCGAGCAGCTTCAAAGAAAAGGAGACTCCACGATGGAAGGCGCCCGACCCGTACGCGCACCGCGCGGCACTACGCTCACCGCACGTTCGTGGGCCACAGAGGCCCCGCTGCGGATGTTGATGAACAATCTCGATCCCGAGAACGCCGAACGTCCCGATGATCTTGTGGTGTACGGCGGCACCGGCCGCGCTGCGCGGGATTGGCGGGCGTTCGACGCGATGGTGCGTACTCTGACGACGTTGGCGCCTGATGAGACCATGCTGGTCCAGTCGGGTCGTCCGGTTGGGGTGATGCAAACCCATGAGTGGGCCCCGAGAGTGATCTTGGCCAACTCCAATCTGGTCCCGGACTGGGCCACCTGGCCGGAGTTCCGCCGCTTGGAGCAGCTCGGACTGACCATGTACGGCCAGATGACAGCGGGCTCATGGATCTACATAGGCACCCAAGGCATCGTGCAGGGTACGTACGAGACCTTCGCCGCGGTCGCGGAGAAACGGTTCGGCGGCACGCTCGCCGGCACCTTGACCCTCACTGGCGGCTGCGGCGGGATGGGCGGAGCTCAGCCCCTGGCTGTCACACTGAACGACGGCGTCTGCCTGATCGTCGACGTCGATCGAACGCGGCTGCAGCGCCGGATCGAGCACCGCTACCTCGACGAGATCGCCGATGATCTTGACCAGGCCGCGTCGCTGGCGGTGGCGGCC
This sequence comes from uncultured Actinomycetota bacterium, assembly GCA_963734005.1. Taxonomy (GTDB): domain Bacteria; phylum Actinomycetota; class Actinomycetes; order Propionibacteriales; family Propionibacteriaceae; genus Microlunatus. The sequence continues at coordinate 293,240 of CAVTFS010000019.1, read as the reverse complement.
AAAGCGGAGCGTCGGGCCACTTCAATCGGAGTCGTCGGGAACTGTGCTGAGATCTTCCCCGAGCTGTTGCGGCGCGGCGTACCCATCGACATCGTCACTGACCAGACCAGCGCGCACGATCCTCTGTCCTACTTGCCTGAGGGGATCAGCGTCGCGGACTGGGCAGAGTATGCGGAGCAGAAACCCGAGGAGTTTACCGATCGGGCACGAGCCAGCATGGCGCGGCACGTCCAAGCGATGGTGGAGTTCCGGGATGCGGGTGCGGAGGTCTTCGACTACGGCAACTCGATTCGCGACGAGGCGCGGCTGGGCGGATACGAGCGTGCCTTCGAGTTTCCGGGCTTCGTTCCGGCCTACATCCGGCCACTGTTCTGTGAAGGCAAGGGCCCGTTCCGTTGGGTGGCGCTGTCCGGTGACCCACACGACATCGCGGTCACCGATCGAGCCGTGATGGATCTCTTCCCCGACAATGACCGGCTGCAGAAGTGGCTGCGTAGCGCTCAGGACAAGATCAGCTTCCAAGGGCTGCCAGCGCGCATCTGCTGGCTGGGCTACGGCGAGCGGAACAAGGCCGGGTTGGCCTTCAACGATCTGGTCGCCTCCGGCGAGATCAGCGCACCCATTGTCATCGGGCGTGATCATCTTGACTGTGGCTCAGTTGCAAGTCCGTACCGCGAGACCGAGGCGATGCGCGACGGCTCGGACGCGATCGCGGACTGGCCGTTGTTGAACGCCATGATCAACACTGCGTCCGGCGCATCCTGGGTGTCGATCCATCACGGAGGTGGGGTCGGCATCGGTCGCTCGATTCACTCCGGGCAGGTCTCGGTCGCTGACGGCACCGAGCTGGCCGCGCAGAAGCTGGCACGAGTGCTCACGAACGATCCCGGTATGGGGGTGATCCGGCATGTCGATGCCGGGTACGAGCGAGCCGAGCTGGTCGCAGCTGAGCGTGGCGTGCGGATTCCCATGCAGGAAGGAAGCTGACGGTGGGTGCCGGGCTGCGCCCGGCCTGGCGGCGCGTGTCCTCGCTCCGCTGCGGGCCGCGCCGCCGCAGCACATGTCCTGGGGAGCCCCTATTGGCGGTCGCTAGGGTGGATCCATGATCACTGTGGGAAGCATCACAGACTGGGTAGGTCTGCCGGTCCTGGATCGAGGTGGTTCGAAGATCGGTTCCATGGAGGCGGTCTACTTCGATACCTCGACTGAGGAGCCTGTATTCATCACGGTGAAGGTGGGCTTGATCGGCCCGAGTCTCGTATTTGTCCCCCTTGCCGATGCCGTCGTATCGCCCAAGGACGTGCGCGTAGCCGTCGACAAGAAGTTGGCCAAGGACGCTCCATCGATCGAGACGGATGGGCAGCTCGAATCGGCCATGGAACCCGCTGTGTTTGAGCATTACGGGCTTGCCTACTCGCAAGGCGCGTCGGGCGAGCGCCGGTTGGGGCGCCGCTAAAACTGTGTTACCAAGCAGTACTGGTAAGGCTCAAGCAGCGAGCCTTACCACCTCTAGTTGGTAAGGCTGCTAGATAGAGGTTCATGCCGACGGACTTCGTTCCCGAAGGGTTCACGCCGCCGGACGGCCTGATCGCCGAGGCCTTCGTCCTGGAGCCCTTGGGACCGGAGCACAACGAAGCCGATCACGCCGCATGGATGTCGAGCATCGAGCATATCCACGCGACCCCCGGGTTCGCCGACGACTTCGACGACGACCCCGATCCCTGGCCGCGACCCATGACCCTGGAACAGAACCTGTCCGATCTGGAGCAGCACGCGCAGGATTTCCGTGACCGTGTCGGATTCACCTACACGGTGCTTGATCCCGTCGACCGCGACGTGATCGGCTGTGTCTACCTCTATCCGTCGCCCCTCGACGGGGTGGACGTGCGGGCCAGGTCGTGGGTGCGCCGAACCCACGCCGACCTGGACGAACCGCTCCGGCGAGCGGTCCGCGCATGGCTCGACGGGCCGGATTGGCCGTTCGAGCGGACCGACTTCGCTGCGGGCTGATCGGCCGACGGCACCGTCAGCCCCAACGGCCTCATGGAGACCGGCAGGTCGTGGTTCGAATCGGCGATCCGGCGCCGGCGAGTGAAGGACGCCGTGGAGCGCAACGCGAGAGAGGGCAAGAGGACCCCAGTTGCCGGTTCCACGGAGGTGACGAATCGGACGGAGTACGACGTGAACACCGAGTACCTCGACACCCGCTCACGCAGCTCCAAGCTCACCGTCGTTGTGACTCCGTCGAGGACTACCGATAGGCGATTTCTAGCGAAGCTGCCAGCATTTGCGGGCCAGGTCATCCTGACGGTCCGCGATTGCTTTACGCGGTCAGACGGCCTTCAACGGGGGTCGGCTGATCCTTGACACTCCCGTACGGCTTGACGGAGCGGATAGGGGCTCTACCGGTGCGCAGCAGACGATGCGAGACTGGCTACGTATCGGCAGGAGGAGGATTGTGAGCGAGCCCATCGAGCCGATCATCAGCGAAGCCTTGCGTGACGTATACGACCCGTGCTGCAAGGACAAGGGCATTTCGGTGGTCGACATGGGACTGCTGTACCGCGCCGAACTCGATGGAGGGGTGGCGCGCGTCGAACTGCTGCTCACCTCGGGGTGGTGCCCGTTCGCGTCCCGCGTGCTCACCGATGTCGAGTCGGTGCTGCGCTCACTCCCCGGGGTTGCAGAGGCTTCCGTGGAGATCGTCTGGTCCGAGGCCTGGAGCCCGGACCGGCTCAGCGACTCGGCCCGCAGCAAGCTGCGATTCCTGCCCGACCCGTCCACGGTCCCCGACCCCGCGGCGTTCGTCTCACAACATCGACCGGCACCAGTAGGAGGAACATCATGATCGGTGACGCCTTTGTGTTTGACGGGGTGGCACACCCCTTCAACTTCGAGGCCGACAACGCGCGCGGTCCGGCCGGACAGATGTTCTCTAACCACATCTATGCCTTCCACAACGCCTTGACCCCTGAGGGTCTACCACTGTTGTCCGCAGAGGAGTTCCTGCGCAAGTGGAGCGTCGAAGAGATCCACGAGATGGTCTACGGAAACTCCGACGCTGACATGTTGGTCGCGATGCCGCTGCCTCTCACTGACCTCTACAAAGACGGCCTTGCCCCGTGGACGGAGTGCGCCAAGCTAGCCAAGCTCGATCCCGACCGGACGGTCATGTGGGGGACGGTCAACCCACTCGAGGGTAAGCAGGCGCTCGACGACGTCACTCGACAGGTCGAGGAGTACGGCGCCAAGGCGTTCAAGTTCTACAACGTGCGGTATGAGGACGGCGGCCAGGTCCCGTGGCGGATGGATGACCCCGAGGTCGCTTTTCCGATCTTTGAGCGGATACAAGAGCTCGGCGTCAATCTCGTCGGTGTACACAAGGGCGTCCCGCTCGGACCGCAGATGATCGAGTACACGCAGACCTGGGACATGGACGGCGCTGCTGACGCCTTCCCAGACATCAACTTCGTGATCTACCACGTGGGCGTGCCCTTCATCGACGAGACGTGCTGGCAGTTGATCCGGTTCCCGAACCTGTACGCCTCGTTGGCCGTCGGCATCAACTTCATCGTCCGGGCACCCCGTCAGTTCGCCGAGCTCCTCGGCAAGCTGCTGTTCTGGTGCGGCGAGGACAAGATCGTCTACGGGTCGGAGGCCCCGATCTGGCAGCCGCAGTGGGCACTGCAGGCATTCTGGGACTTCCAGATCCCCCAGGATCTGTGCGAGGGCTACGGCTACCCACAGCTCACCGACCAGGCCAAGCGAAAGATCCTCGGCGAGAACTTGCTCCGCTTGCACGGCATGGACGTCACCGACACGGTGGCGCGGCTCGGGCGCAAGCAGGCCGCCAATCGGTGGTTCGGGAGCGGTGAAGGCCGCTAGCGTTCGCGTGGTGAGCCGGCGCAAGCAGATTGAGAACGGACCATGTCCGTGGTGATGAATGAAAGCCCCGGCCGTGCGAACGGTTCACGCACTACTAAGGCCGGTTCCACGTCGAGCTTGGTCGCCGCGTTGGACCGGGGGCGTTCGATCATGCAGCGCTCCTCCGTCCTCGTGATCACCTACTAGATCCCGAGATAGATGAGGGTCACTGTGGCTGCGCACCACGTCGAGATGGCTAGGCAAGCGGTGGCGCTTCTCGGGGATGCTCTGGGGCTCTCGTGTCGGCGATTTCGTCGGCTCCGTGCGTGCCCTCTTCCAACCAGAATCGCTGGTCGGAAGGTGATGACAGATCAGCGAATCAGCGTTTGAGCAGCTGTGGTCGGTGATCGCGGACCTTGGGCGCGATCCGACTACCGGTGGTTATCGTCGCTTTGCCTGGACCAAAGCGGACTTGAGCATGCGCGAATGGTTCAGCGGCGAATGCGCGTCTCGAGGCCTGCATCTCACGGAGGATCGGATGGGAAACCAGTGGGCCTGGTGGGGCGATCCCGGCAGCTCTGCTACCGGCGTGGCGACCGGCTCTCACTTGGACAGCGTGCCGGATGGCGGGGCTTTCGACGGGCCGCTCGGCGTGGTCAGTGCATTGCTGGCGATCGACCGGCTCCGCTCAGACGGCTTCACTCCGCGGCGCCCGATCGGGGTGGTCAACTTCGTCGACGAGGAGGGTGCCCGGTTCGGCGTTTCCTGTGCTGGATCACGGATGATCACCGGCGTGCTGAGCCCCGATCGGGCACGCGCCCTGCGTGACGCGGACGGCGTCACCATGGCGGAGGCGATGCGCGCGGCGGGGCGGCAGCCAGACACGCTCGGGCCGGATCCTGAGGCGCTCGGTCGCGTCGGGTCGTTCATTGAGCTGCACATCGAGCAGGGTCGCGGTCTGGTCGATCTCGATAGCGCCGTCGCGATCGGAAGCGGCCTCTGGCCGCATGGTCGGTGGCGGATCGAGATACCTGGTGAGGCCAACCATGCAGGTACTACCAGACTGAGTGATCGCCGGGATGCCGTGATCGGTTGTGCGCGTGCGGTGCTGGCCGCACGTTCGGCAGCTGAGGCGCATGGCAGCCTCGCGACCATCGGCAAGATCAGCATTCAGCCCGGTGGGGTGAATGCCATTGCCAGCTCGGCGACTGCCTGGCTCGATGCCCGGGCCGCCGATGAGCCCGCACTACGCGCCACCGTTGCTCAGATCGAGAAGGAGGCCGGCAGCTCGGGTGCTGTCGTGACCGAGGAGTCGTGGACTCCGCAGACCCTCTTTGACGATGCCCTGGTCAGCAGGCTGGCCAGCCTGCTCGATGGTGCGCCAGTGATGGGCACTGGTGCCGGACATGATGCTGGGATACTCGCGAACGCCGGGGTTCCGGTTGCGATGATCTTCGTCCGCAACCCGACCGGGGTATCTCACTCACCGGCGGAGTGGGCCGAGCCTGAGGACTGCCTTGCCGGTGTTGCTGCCTTGGCAACGGTGCTCGCCGATCTGGCAGGGGCGCCGCAGTGACCTCGTATTGGGCGGCCCATGCGTGGCTCCCGAACGGGTGCCAGCCGGGTGTCAGCTTTGATGTGGAGGGCGGGCGTTTCGCGCAGCTACGAATTGGCGTCGAACCCGGAGCCGGTCAAGAGATCTTGGACGGCGTAACGCTCCCCGGTCTGGCCAACGGCCACAGCCATGTCTTCCACCGCGGGCTCCGGGGCCGAACGCATGCCGGAGGCGGCAGCTTCTGGACTTGGCGGCAGCAGATGTATACGCTCGCGGCCCGGCTGGATCCCGATTCCTACCTCTCCCTCGCCCGCGCGGTATTCGTCGAGATGGCGCAGGCCGGATACACAGTCGTAGGGGAGTTCCACTATCTGCACCATGATCAAGGCGGCCGTCCGTACGCGGATCCCAATGCCATGGGTCATGCGGTGATACAGGCTGCCACCGAGGCCGGCGTCAGGCTCACGCTGCTCGACGTCTGCTACCTGGCCGGCGGACTGACGGCGACTGGTCATCTTGCGCTGGATCCAGTACAGCGCCGCTTCAGCGATGGGGATGTTGATCATTGGCACTCTCGGCTGAACCTGCTGGCCGAAGCTGATCAGGTACGCATCGGCGCGGCTGTGCACTCGGTTCGTGCTGTACCTGCCGAGGCATTCAGCAAGATCCACGAAGCGGCAGGGGAGCGGCCGCTACATGTCCACCTCAGCGAGCAACCGGCTGAGAACGCCGCTACCCATGCGTTCTACGGTCGTACCCCGACAGAGTTGCTTGCTGATCATGGGCTACTCGGTCCCCGAACCACTGCGGTACATGCCACCCACCTCACCGATACCGACATCAAGGCCCTGGGCAGCACCCAGACATCGGCATGTTTTTGTCCGACAACTGAGCGTGATCTTGCCGACGGCATCGGTCCGGCCCGGCGGCTGGCTGATTCCGGCAGCCCTCTGACTCTCGGATCTGATCAGCACGCAGTAATCGATCCGTTTGAGGAGCTGCGCGGACTCGAGATGCACGAGCGGCTGCTAACCGGCGAACGCGGCTGCTTCACTCCCGGCGATCTGATCATGATCGCCAGCGAGGCCGGACATCGCAGTCTTGGCTGGCCTGAAGGTGGCCGGATTGCCGAGGGCGCTCTTGCCGACTTTGTCGTAGTCCGCGCAGACTCGGTGCGCACCGCCGGCGCATATCCCGATCAGATCGCCTATGCTGCGACCGCTACCGACGTTGATCAGGTCGTCATCGGCGGCCAGGTGATCGTCCGCGACGGGCGGCATCGGCTTGGATCACCAGCCGGGTTGCTGACGGCAGCTCTTGATCAGTTAGAGAAGGCATGAGCAGCACGGCAGTCACCGGGATCGGGCAACTGGTCACCTGCGACGGCACCGGCGAGGATCTGCTCGGCATCCGGTCCAACGCCGCGCTCGTAGTCGAGAACGGCATGATCGCCTGGATCGGCTCAGCCGCAGACGCTCCCGCCACCGACACTCAGATCGATGTTGGCGGGCGGGTGATCATCCCAGGTTTCGTCGATTCCCACAGTCACCTGGTGTTCGCTGGTGATCGGGGCACGGAGTTTGTGGCTCGGATGACCGGCCAGCCGTACGACGGCGGAGGCATCGGCGTCACAGTTGCCGCGACCCGCGCCGCAACCGATGAAGAGCTGACCCGACTGCTAGCGTCGCGGGTCGATGAGCTCCAGACTCTGGGGACGACCACCGTAGAGATCAAGAGTGGCTACGGATTGACCGTTGCCGACGAGGTGCGGGCACTCCAGATTGCTCGTCAGTTCACGACCGAGGCCACCTTTCTGGGCGCCCATGTAATACCGGCTGAATATGCGCAGGACCGGGCCGGATATGTGGATCTTGTGAGTGGACCGATGCTGCAGGCTGCGGCCCCGTACGCGCGCTGGATCGACGTCTTCTGCGAGCCCCATTCGCCGCACGCCTTTGACGTTGAGGACGCCCGCACGGTTCTCTCTGCCGGAGCAGCGGCCGGCCTCGGCCTACGTGTGCACGGCAACCAGCTCGGACCAGGGCCTGGCGTTCAGCTGGCGGTCGAGCTGGGCGCTGCCAGCGTTGATCACTGCACGTATCTCGATGACGCCGATATCGATGCGTTGGCCGCCGCGGCGGAGCGTACTGTGGCGACGCTGCTTCCTGGGGTTGAGTTCTGCACTCGCTCGCCATACCCGGACGCTGGCCGGCTGCTGTCCGCCGGCGTCGCGATCGCACTGGCGACCGACTGTAATCCCGGGACCTGTTACTCGAGTTCCATGCCGTGGGTGATCTCCCTGGCGGTGCGGGAGATGGGCCTCAGCCCGGCTCAAGCACTGTATGCCGCTACAGCTGGCTCGGCGAAGTCACTGCGGCGCACCGACATCGGCCGACTGGTGCTCGGAAACCGCGCCGATCTCACCCTGCTCGATGCACCGTCATACCTGCATCTGGCCTATCGCCCTGGGGTGCCGATCGCTCGGGCTCTCAGTCTGACGGCATCCGGCGAAATGCCGGCGGAGTGATCTGCAGGTCCTTCCAAACGAACGACGGCACGCGGCTGAAGAACTCGTGTGCGAAGTCGGCGCACAAGCCGATCAGCTGCGTATCGTGCTTGTCAACCGAGAAGCGCATAACGTCGCCCTCGATGCGGAAACCAGGCGGCTGGACGGTCATCAGGAACTCCATCGTCCGCGGGTGGATCACATCAGATGCGAATTTGGAATCATCAGTACGCACCGTGTACCGGTCGTTGAACTCTTCGCTCTCGAATCGGACCTTCTTGCCGCCCCAGCCGCCGCCCACCGAAAGCAGCGGAAACGTGAAGGGCATCATGATCGCGGTGACGATCTCGGAGTGATTCTCGGTGACGGTGCGGGTCCGGGTACGCCCCTCAGAGTCGGTATAGGTCTCGGTGCGCTCGGTCTGCCAGCGATGGATGAAGGCCTCGATGGGCAGCCCGTCATTGTTGCCCCTGACTACCTTCTCGGTGGTGTGCGCGAAGCCGGCTCTAGTCAAGCCGTACTTGGCGATCAGCGTGTCGTCGCGGCCGATCAACAGCCAGTCGGGATGGCCGTAGAACCCGAATCCGGCCGGCGGCGGTGCAATCCTGTACGGCGCCAAGCTTGACTCATCGATCGCCTGGGCGACCCCGGCTAGCCGCTCGAGGTAGGCCTGCAGCTCATCTGGATCCTTGGGCGCACCGACCGCGACCAGCTGCTGACCGTCGACGCTGATATCGACCCGCTGTTCAGCCTGGCCGAAGGCGGCGATCGCGTCGAGTAGCCCCGCCGAGAGCGCAGTGCGGGCGTATGTCGCGTCTGCTGCCCGCACCTGAAAGCGCGGATCGACATCGACAGACGCAACCTGGACACCACTTCGCACCCCGTCAGTGGAGATGAAGAGGTCCGGCAGCGGAAGGGGTAGCTGCATGCTCGCGACGCGGTCGTCGAATTTCGTCCCGCCCTCGCTGCTCACGTACTCGAATACGCGGAACGACACGCCGCCACTTGTGGTGCCGGATATCGCCTCATCCACCTTGCGCACAAAGCCGAGGCCGAACGGCGGTGCGTGGTGGTCGAGAACCGATTCCAAGGCAGGTCGGGACTCGAAGGTCCAGCCCCGTCCCTGGAGCGCGCGGACGTAGCGCTGCCGTCGGATGACCAAGAAGGCGATGACAGCAAGTACCAGCAGGGCGATCGCGATCAAGATGATCACGATGGTGCTGTTCAACCGATGTACTCCTTGGTCTTGAAGAAGCGTCTGTCCGGCTGCTCGACGAGGTACATCGCGGACACAATGAGCAGTCCGCCGATGACCATCCGTGCCGTAATGCTCTCTCCACCAAAGGCGACCGCGAATCCTGCCGCCCAGACCGGCTCCATTGCCATGATCACCGCTGCCCGGGAGGGCTCGATATGCGCCTGGGCCCAGCTCTGCAGCACCATCGTCAGCGCACTGGCGACGAGCGCGAGGTAGATCACGATGAGCCAGTCGTGGCCGTTATCTGGAAGCTGGATGCCGACGCCTGATCCTGGGGTCGGCCACAAGGCTGCCGCCGTGCACATCAGTGCGATCACGACCAGCTGGACAAGGCTGAGGCTGATCGCGGTCTGCGGTGTGCTGAAATGCCCCAAGGCCACGATGTGACGGGCGTAGAGCAGCGCCGCTATTACGGTGAGCAGCTCGCCGTAGCCGAGCGTGAATCCGCGCAGCGAAAGTATGCTGAGCCCGATCATGGCGAAGCTGACCGCGATCCATGTGGTCCGGCTAATCCGGCGACGCAGTATCACCGCCGCCAGTATTGGTGTGGCGACCACGTACAGCCCGGTGACAAAACCCGATACGCTGGCGGCCGTGTGAGCCAGTCCGGCGGTCTGCAGGATCTGCGCAGCGCCATACAGCAGTCCAAGCAGCGCGCCCTGGGTCAGCACCGTGCGTGACATCCGAAGTCGAGGCCCGACGATGAGGCCGAGCGCGACGCTGGCAATAGCGAACCGAATGGCGAGCAGGTCAGGTACCGGAATCCGGGTCACCACATCCTTGATCAGAACGAACGTAGACCCCCATGCTGCGGCCATTGCCAGCAGAGCCAGGAATGCGACCCTCGTGTGCGACCTGGCAACAAGCACCGACCCAGCCTAAGTCACGCTCGCCCGACGATTATCAGGTGACCAACGGTGCGCACTCCGGATGCGGACTGGCGGAGCGCGTCGCCGTGGGACTCAATACTCCGCGTACTGCACGTGCAGATGCCATTTGCCAGCATTTTCGTAGCTGGGCTGCCGGATGGCGGTCAGACGGTTTCAGGTCAGACGACGTACAGGGTGACCGTCGAGCCTTTGGACACTGGGGTACGTGCCCCCGGATTGGTGTAGAGCACAAAGTCGACTCCAGGTCGGTTGACACCAACGCGCTGCACATGGGTCTTGAAGCCCGCCTCCCGCATCACCTTCCGAGCCGCCGGGACGGCCATCCGCTGAACATTGGGCACGGTGATCTGCTGCGATCCCAGTGATCTCGTGAGCGTGATGGTCTCACCTGGCGCCCCGCGACCGGACGCCGGATTCTGACGAAGCACCGAGTCCTTGACGACTTTGTTCGAATAGGCGCTTCGCTCGACGACGCGGAAGCCTGCACCCGTCAGAGCGGCAGCGGCAGCATCGTACGGGGTGCCCTGATAGTTGGTGATCACGAGTGGCTTCGGACCGCTCGAGACCACAAGATCGATCGCAGTGCCCTTCTTGAGGCTTGCGCCCGATCGCTCCGACGCACTGAGCACAGTGCCGGCGGCAACCTGATCGCTGAAGCCGTCAGCGACCTTGCCGACGGCCAGCTTCGCCTTTTGGATCGCGGCCTCAGCCGCCGCTCGGGACAGGCCGACGACCGCTGGCATGGGATACCGTTCGGGGCCTTTGGACAGAGCCGCTTCGATCTTTCCGCCCCTCAAGATCTTGGTGCCAGGTCCGGGTTTGGTAGAGATCACCATGCCCTTTCGCACGGTCTCGCTGTAGGCCTCGGAAAAGTCGATCGAAAGGCCGACTTTCGACGCTACGCGTTCGGCATCAGCTTTGCTAAGCGAGTCAAGGGCTGGCGCTGTGGTGAACCGACCCTCCGTCAAATACCAGCCCGCGAGGGCGGCCGACGCCGAGATCAGGACCACCAACAAGAGAGCCAGCCAACCCCTGCGACGCTTCCGGGCCCGGCGCTCACGCTCGCTCGCGGCCAGGCGCTCCGCGGTCGGCTGGTGAACGGCTCGTGGAGCGGCTGGCGGTGGCGGCGCGTCGATTGCGGTACGCGGCGCACCTGAGGGTCGAGGCTGGGTCCGGGCGGCGGCCATCGGTGACGGCACCATCTGAGTCACTTCGTAGTCGGCGCGGTCGCGTCGCTTCGGCCCGCCGGTTGGCGGCCTCGGTGCAGCGCGCAGCTCACGAGTGAGCTCAGGGTCGTCCGGCAGACCCCGCTGGATCGCGATGCGAGCGCGGCGTACCTGAGACAGGAGGACCTTTGCGTCATGTTGCCGCAAGCTCGCATTCCGAGATGTCGCCCGAGTGACCAGTGCGTCCAGATACGGCGGGATCGGGCCCGCGGTCGGGCCAACCGAGGGTGGGGGCACGTCGCGATGGACGTGCGCATACGCGATCTGGATCGGGGTGTCGCCAGTGTGAGGCTTCCGCCCCGTCAGCAGTTCAAAGAGCACAACGCCAGTGCTGTAGACGTCCGATCGGGCGTCCGCCATGCCGGAGACCACGAGCTCCGGCGGAAGATAGGAAACGGTTCCTATCAGCATTCCCTGGGTGGCGGTGGAGGTCTGAGAGGAGACCGCCTTAGCCAGTCCGAAGTCGGCGACCTTGATCCGGCCGCGGTCGCTGATCAACACGTTCTCGGGCTTCACGTCCCGGTGGACAAGTCCGGCGTCGTGGGCAGCGGCGAGGGCGGCAAGCACCGGCTCGATGATCTCCAGAGCCCTGGCTGCCGGCAGCGGTGCCTCTCGATTGAGCACGTCGCGCAGCGTTTGTCCCTCCACGTACTCCATCACGATGTAGGGACGACTATTGGGCCCCCCGATGTCTTGACCTTGATCAAAAACCGAAACGACATTCGGGTGGGAAAGCTTGGCTGCCGCGCGTGCCTCACGATCGAATTTGCGCGCGAACTCGGCGTCGTCGCCGAGCCCGACATGCATCACCTTGACGGCGACGGTACGCGTCAGGCGCGTATCAACAGCCCGGTAAACGGTGGCCATCCCGCCACGGGCCAGCCGCTGAGTGATCTCGTAGCGACCGTCCAAAAGCCGGCCCACCAAGGGGTCGCCAACGGTCGTCATCGTCACGCCTGCTCCAAACACGGTGGGGAAGGTGGCCGTGCTGGCCTCGGGCCCGAGTTTAGAAGTCACCTCGTACTGCCACGGCCGAGGCGCGCCGTGGCTAGTCGATTCGTCCGGCATTGGTCGAGGATGCCTCAGCGAAACGGCGAATCGGAATACGCCCGGCACAGCGAGCCAGCCGGCCGGCCCGTACGGCGAACTTCATCGCTTCAGCCATCCGGACCGGATCCTCCGCCCGGGTGACCGCCGATGCGAGCAGCACGGCATCGCAGCCAAGCTCCATGGCACGGGCCGCTTCGGAGGCGGTACCGATGCCCGCATCCAGTACGACCGGCACCGTCGCGTGCTCGACAATCAGCTCGATGTTGTGCGGATTGCGGATTCCAAGTCCCGAACCGATCGGTGCGCCCAACGGCATTACCGCAGCGCAGCCGGCATCGGCCAGTTTGCGCGCTAGGACGGGATCGTCGTTGGTATAGGGAAGGACGATGAAGCCGTCGGCTACCAGCTGTTGGGCAGCGTCCAGCAACTCGATCGGGTCGGGCAGCAAGGTGATCTCGTCGGCGATGACCTCGAGCTTGATCCAGTTGGTCTCCAGCGCTTCCCGCGCCAGCTGTGCGGTCAGGATGGCATCTGCGCTCGTGTAGCACCCGGCGGTATTGGGCAGCACGGAGATGTGATGCCGGTCGAGAATGTCGAGCAAGGAGCCCGGCGCACTCACGTCGATGCGGCGCATGGCAACCGTCGTCAGCTCCGTGCCGGACGCCAGCAGCGCGGCCTCCATCACTTCGAGGCTGGGCGCACCGCCGGTGCCCATGATCAGCCGCGACGTGAACTCCTTGCCGGCCACTACCAGTGGATCAGCTTGGACGAGCACCTCAACCACCCTGGCCCCCCATGTGCCCTGAGCCCGTCGAAGGGTACGAGTCAACCACCTTGCACCGCCGTCACGATCTCCACCCTTGCGCCTTCGGTCAGTTCTGTGCTGCCGTGCTGGCTCCTCGGGATCACTTGCCCGTTCACAGCAACTGCGATGCCGCGCGGAGTTGTGGCGCCGTCCGGCAGGTCGAGCACGTCGCGTAGCCGAACGGGCGGAGTGACCTCTCGCGCTTGGCCGTTGACCATGATGATCATCGCGTACGCCCGCCGGCCAGTACGAAACGGTCGAGTGTGAATGGGGCAGCGATGCTGTCCAGCTCGCCTGTGATGATCAGGCTGGAGATGACGTCTGCTGTGATCGGGGTCAGCAGCACGCCGTTGCGATAGTGGCCGGTAGCCAGCACCAAGCCTTCCAGATCACAGCGACCCAGGATCGGCGCATTGTCGGGGGTGCCGGGTCGCCAACCGACCGAAGTTTCTGCCAACGCATACTCAGCGGTCATCGGCATCACGGTACGTCCGTCCCGCAGTAGCTCATAGACCGCGCCCGCGGTCACCCGCTGATCGAAGCCGAGTTCCTCGACGGTCGCACCGAGAACCACCTCGCGACCACTGTCCCGGGGAACGAGGTAGATCTCCGAGCCGCGGCTGTACGCGCGGATGGTGAGAGTCGGAGCGGGCAGCCGGCCGGGGTCCAGCCGGAGGATCTGGCCCTTGACCGGGCGGACGGGAAGATCGGGAAGTCCACCGATCTGGCGTGCCCAGGCGCCGTTCGCCACCACGACGGAGTCGGCACCGATGGTTTGCCCGTCGGCTAGCTGGACGCCGGTTACTCGACCATTCGAGGAGGTGACGTGATGGACGAAGCCGGGCATGTCGTGTACGCCGATCCTGTGACCGGCCTCGATGAGAGCCCGCCACAGCAGTCGGTTGTCGCAACTCCAATCGCCTTCGACCAGGAGGCCGGAGCGAATCGTCGGTGCCAGCAGCGGCTCGTGGTGTCGGCACTCTCGGCTGGTCAGCTGCTCGCCAGAGTGACCGGCTCGTGCCAGAAAATCGGCAAAGGTCGCCAGTCGTGCAGCATCGTCGGCGTCGTAGGCCACGGAGAGGGTTGGCGTGCGGCGAAGTCCGGTTGGCAGGTTGCTCGCCAGCTCCAGCTCGGCGGTGAAGTCGGGGAAGCGGCTGAGCGAGGCGATGTTCAGCTGCAACAGTCTTCTGCTCGGTGAAGGTGGTCTCGGTGATCGGGGCGAGCATGCCAGCAGCAACGTAGGATGCAGCCGCCGATCGCTCACCGACGACCGTCACAACATCGACGCCCGCCTGCCGGAGTCGCCAACTGATCGAGGTGCCGATCAGACCACCACCGATAACGATGACGTCAGCGGTCGAAGAGGTCCGGGCGGAGCTCACCGGGACAGTTTAGTTTGGAGCTACTCGCGCCAGGTCCATTGCTCTCTCCGCTCGCTGAGGCTGGCGCTCCTGCGCAGCCTGGCTCCGTGCGGCGGGCGCGCGGTTTCCGACGCTCGCACCTGTGTGTCGCAGCGATCAGGACTGCTTTGCCGCCGATTCCCTCGCGACGCCCACGTCTACTGTGTGGGTACGGCACTTCGACTAGGGGTATCACGCGGCCATGGAATTCGGACTCACCACATTTGCTGAGATCACTGATCCGAACACCTTCGCCTGGTGAGCGACTGCGACAGGTAGTTGCCGAGGCCAGGCTCGCCGACGAGCTGGGCCTCGAGGTTTATGGCATAGGCGAGCATCACCGTCCGGACATGGCAGCGTCAGCTCCGGAGATCGTTCTCGCCACTATCGCCGGCTGCACGAAAACGATCAAGCTGTCCAGTGCCGTCATCGTGCTCAGCTCGGCCGATCCTGTGCGGGTCTTCCAGAACTTCGTCACACTCGACCTGTTGTCGGGTGGACGCGCCGAGCTGATGGTCGGGCGGGGTTCGTTCACTGAGTCGTTCCCTTTGTTTGGTTACTCCCTCGTCCGACTACGACGAGCTTTTCGCCGAAAAGCTCGAGCTGCTGCTGAAGCTGCGCGAAGATCAGCAAGTCACCTGGCACGGCAAGTTCCGCGCACCGCTGGACAATGTCCAGGTCTATCCCCGTCAGGAAGGCCGCCCGCTCCCGATCTGGGTCGCCGTGGGCGGCACGCCGAACTCGGTCATCCGGGCCGGCACCCTCGGCCTGCCGATGGCACTTGCGATCATCGGTGGCCGGCCTGCGGCCTTCACGCCGCTGGTCGAGCTCTACCGCAGGGCCCTCGAGTACGCCGAACATGACCCCGGCACGCCGCTGGCGATCCACAGCCACGGCTATGTCTTCACCGACGAGCACGCGGCGCGAGCGGAGTTCCTACCGGCCTACCGTCAGACGTTTGCCAAGATCGGTCGGGAGCGGGGCTGGCCCCCGATGTCGGATGCGGCTGTCGAGGATCTGATTGGGCCCGAAGGCGCGCTGTTCTTCGGCCGGCCCGAAACTGTGGCCGACAAGATCATCCGGTTGCACGAGCTGATGCACATTGATCGTTTCGAGCTCCACGTCTCCCATGTTGATCATGGAAGGACGATGCGTTCGATCGAGCTTTTTGGGACCGAGGTCGCTCCGCTGGTCCGGGAGGAGCTGGCTGCTCGGTCGCAGGTATGAGACATCTCCCGGTCTGAGAACGATGCAGTGGGAGGATGCACTCGTGGTTGCCATCCAGATTCGGGGCGTCTCGGAACCCACCCGCAGCACACTCTCGGCCGAGGCGAGGGCTCGCGGCGAGTCCTTGCAGGAATATCTCCTCGACGTGCTGGATCGCGAGGCACGGGATATTAACGACCGCCGACTCGTTGCCGAGTGGGCAGCCGATCCCTTGGTAGCTGAAGCCCGGCCAGTCCGCTTTGTGGAGCTGACGCGTTCGGAGCGAGCAGGCCGAGAGTCGCAACTCGCCGGCGGCCGATCAGCCGCCGACTGATCGCTCTCCTTATGCCTCATAGCTCGCCGGGCTGATCACCGAGCGTGTCGGTGCGGACGAAGCCATTATCGTGGCCTCGTGACTGTGCTGATGGGCCTGGAGGCCCGCCTCCGCCTCGCCCGGCTCTACCTGTGCACGGACGCTCGCGAAAAGCAGGGCGATCTCGAAAGCTTTCTCCAGGCTGCATTTGCCGGGGGCGTCGACATCGTGCAGATCCGCCAGAAAGGCATGAAACCGGAGGCAGAGTTGGCCGCCCTCGAGATAGCTCGGCAGGCTGCCGGACCGACCCAAGGCATCGTCTGCGTTAACGATTCTCCTGAACTGGCTGGCCGCTTCCAGGCTGACATGCTGCATCTCGGTCAGGCCGACGGCTCAGCTTCGCGGGCGCGCAGATACCTGCATCCCTGGGCACTGATCGGTCGCTCCACCCATGCGCCGCGCCAGACCGATAAAGCGATCAAGGATCGCAATGTCGACTACTTCTGCGTCGGACCCGTGTACGCCACGTCCACCAAGCCGGAGTACGAGCCGGTTGGTCTAGACCTGGTCCGCTATGCCGCCCGCAAAGCGCCAGTCGCCGCTATCAAGTCAAAGCCGTGGTTCGCCATCGGCGGGATATCGCTGGACAATCTCGACGCCGTGATCGAGGCAGGTGCCCGGCGGGTGTGCGTGGTGCGGGCCATCACCGAGGCCTCCGATCCGCAGGCAGCGGCTGATCGGCTCAGTAGCAGACTTCGCGCCGCCTGGAAGGCCGACCCGGCGATGGAGCGGTACGTGTTCCAGGCATTGTCCGAACCCAGCAGCCAGCGGTAGCTGCGAGCAGCGGATTCCCGCGCTGTTCGCGCCGCCGATCTGCAGGAAGAGATGACGGAACAACGCTTTTCCGTTCCGTTAGCTCTGACGAAGACGGCGGCTTCCAAGCGAACATCGCAGCGAGCGAAGCGAGCAATCGAACACAGCGCGATTGCGCGAGCAGCTCAAAATTCGAGCTGCTCTAAAACTCTCGCCGCACTGCGGCGTCGGCCAGGGCGGTGAGTCCGGCGCGACCCTCCTCAGTGATCTCGGTATCGTGCAATGCCTTCAGGGCTCGCTCGTAGTAGTCGTTGATCATCGATTCCACAGCGTCACGCGCGCCTGATTCGACAATCACCTGCTGCAGCTCAGTGATGCCGGTTTCATCGAGCCCGGAGTCGCCGAGCCGTTGCAAGAGAAGCTTCTGTCCGGCGTCGCCGGCGTGGGCGTATGCGTGCGCCACCAGCACAGTGCGCTTGCCCTCGCGAAGATCATCTCCGGCTGGCTTGCCGGTGATCTGGGGATCTCCGAAGACGCCCAGCAGATCGTCGCGGAACTGGAAGGCCCGGCCCAGCGGTGAGCCGTACGCGCCAAGGGCAAAGTACAGTTCATCGTCGCCACCACCGATCGCAGCGCCGATCTGGCATGGGCGCTGCACCGTATAGCGCGCGGCCTTGTACTCCACGACCCGGCTGGCGTCGTCCAGCGCGAGCTCGATGGTGGGGCGCAGCGACCCGATCGCCGGAGCCCGCTTTCGCAGCGGGTGAGCCTGCGCCACCATGTCGAGGTACTGGCCGCAGGTGACCTCCGTGCGCATCGCCTCGACGATCGGCAGCGCCCGCTCCAGAGCGGACTGCTCGACGCCGGCTCCGTGCAGCATCTGAACCGACCACATCACGAGCAGATCGCCGAGCAAGATGGCACCGGCCTTGCCGAAAGCAGCCGAGTCACCCAGCCAACCGGCATTGGCGTGCAGTGCCTCGAACTGCCGATGGGCGGCGGGCCGCCCTCGCCGCAGGTCGGAAGAGTCCATCAGATCGTCGTGGATCAGGGCACTCACGTGCAGCACGTCGAGGCTTCCCGCTGCAGCGAGCAGCGGCTTGAGCTCCTCATCTGTTGGGATTCCGGCGGCCGCGACGTAGCCCCAAACGCAGAAGGCGGGTCGTATCCGCTTGCCGCCGCACAACATCTGGCTCGCCATCAGGTGCACGGGTACCAACTCGGGTCCCATCGAATCGAGCACTGCCGACTGCTCGCTCAGAAATGCGCTGATCTCAGAAGACACCGCGTCTCGGAACGCCTGTGACAGCGGCGCCTGCGGATCCAGAACCTCCTCCGCGCTCTTGACAGGCGGGTTGTTGACCACATGCTGAGCCTACGAAGCCTGACCAGGGGCTCGTCCTTAGGGTGTTCGCATGCCGGGCCGCGATCGTCTTTTGCGCCCGCGTACACCGAGCATCGCGGACCTGCTGGCAGCTGGCGACCGTCCACTTTTCTCCTTCGAGTTCTTCCCGCCCAAGGACGAGATCCAGCAGCGCCAACTGTGGCAAACGGTGCGTGAACTGGAATCCCTCGGCCCCGATTTCGTCTCAGTCACCTACGGTGCCAGCGGCTCGACCAGGGAGCGCACGATCAAGGCAACGGAGGCGATCGCGCTCCACACCACCCTTCGGTCCATGGCCCATCTCACCTGCGCCAGCCAGAGTCGCGACGAGTTACGACGGGTGATCGGTTCCTATGCGGGAGCCGGCATACATCATGTGCTCGCGATCCGCGGCGACATGCCGGGAGGTCCGCATGTCCCGTGGGAAGCTCATCCCGAAGGGCTCAAAAATGCGACCGAGCTCGTGGCGATGGTGCGCGAGCTCGGCGACTTCTGCGTCGGCGTGGCCGCGTTCCCCGATGCGCATCCCGAGCGGAGTGATTTCGATCTTGATGCTCGGGTGCTGGCTGCGAAGGCACAAGCCGGGGCCAGTTTTGCGATCACCCAGCTCTTCTTTACTGCTGATGATTACTTCGCCCTCGTCGCCCGGATCCGGGCGCTCGGTTGCGAAATTCCGATCATTCCCGGGATCATGCCGATCACCAATGTGCGCCAGGTGGTCAGATTCGCTGAGTTATCGGGGGCTGCCTTGCCGAAATCGGTGACGGACAGGATCAACGAGGTTGCCGACGACGATGATCAAGTTCGACGGGTTGGCATCAGGATCGGAACCGAGATGTCCGAGGAACTGCTGAGCCGGGGCGCACCGGGGCTGCATTTCTTTACCCAGAACCGGTCTCGCGCTACTCGAGAGATTTACGCCAATCTGCATCAGGTGCGGCGTCGAGCGTGACCAGCCGCTGGGTCGGCCGAGTGAGGGCCACGTAAAGCGCTCTGACGCCGCCTGGTGACTCGGTCGCGATGTCATCTGGAGTGATCACCAGGACTCCGTCGTACTCCAGGCCTTTCGCCTGCTGCGCTGTGATCACGACAACCCGTTCGGCGCCTGGCAGCCGGGCCTGCTCAAGCTGGGCCGTCAGTTGATCTTTGGTTGACGGCGGGCAGATCACGCCGACAGTGCCTTCCACCTCGTCGAGCAGCGACCGCACGATGCTGATCATGGCCGCGGATACCGTCGGATTCTGCGGCGCCGCATCCGCGGGCACCAAGAGCCGCGGCTCATGACCGGTCGAGCGCACCGCGGTGGGCAGGTCGGCGTCCGGGAAGTCTGCGACGACGACCTGCGCCGCCAAGTCGAAGACCTCCGATGGGCTGCGATAGTTGATGCTCATTCGGAAGTGCCGCACCGGCGCGGTCCCAATGATCTCCTCGACCGCTCGGTCTGCCTCAGCCGTGGCGGTCCAGGAACTTTGGGCAGGGTCGCCGACGATGGTCCAGCTGGCACTGGCGCCCCGCCTCCGCAGCATGCGCCACTGCATCGGACTCACGTCCTGGGCCTCGTCGATCAGGAGGTGGGCGTACGTCTCGTGCGGCAGCTCGAACGGGTCAGTCTCCCGCGCCGCCGCAGATAGCACGTCGGCGGTCGTGAACACCTCCTCCATCTCAGAGTCAAGATCAGAGAGACCGGGCACTTCCTGCTCATCGAGCACCGGCAAGGGTCCGAGTAGATGAACCAGTTCGTCGAGGAGGGCGCCGTCGGCGGCAGTCCAGTCCGTGCATCCCGATAGCTTGCGCTGACCAGCTCGCACTCCGCGTCAGACAGCACCGATGCCGAGATCCGCTTGAGCAGCTCGAAATCGGCCAGCCGCGCGAGCGCGGCCGGCGCACTCACCGCCGGCCACCAGGCATTGCAGAACATCTTGAACGAGGCGAGTTCGGAGACCCGGTCCTCGAACTCCTCGCGTTCATGATCATGATCGGCACCGTCGTCGGCGTCGGGATGCAGGACTCGCCACAGCGCGGTCAGCAGCTCCTTCTCAGCTGCCTCCCTGCCGCTGTTGAGCTTGTGGTGCGCGAGCACCCGAGAACGGATACGCGCCAGCGTGGCCGTCGGCACCACCAAGACATTGCCATCCACCATGATCCGCACCTCGAGCGGAACATCGTGCAATGGTTCATGCACCATGCGGCGCAGCACCTTTACCATCCGCAGACTGCCCTTGATTGCCGCAACCTGTGGGGGATCGACGCGATCACCGGTGATCCGAACGACATCTGAGGGAACAGCACCAATCGAACGCAAGGTGACCGAATCCTCGCCAAGCGAGGGCAGTACTCGGCCGATGTAGTTCATGAAGACCCGGCTCGGTCCGACCACCAAGACACCGCCGGACTCGAAGCGGCGACGGTTTGAGTACAGCAGGTACGCGGCGCGATGCAGCGCCACCACAGTCTTCCCAGTCCCCGGTCCGCCGGTGATCATCGTAAAGCCCTGGTAGGGCGCGCGGATTGCTTCGTCCTGCTCGGCCTGGATGGTGGCGACGATATCCCGCATGGTGTGATCGCGGGCGCGTGTGAGTGCGGCCAGCAGCGCACCTTCGCCGATCACAACCAGTTCCCGGTCCGCGTTCTCGCCGTCCAGGAGGTCGTCCTCGATACCCACTACCCGATCGCCCCGGCAGCGCAGCACCCGGCGCCGGATCACCTGCATTGGATCGCTCGGGGTAGCTCGATAGAACGGCTCTGCCGCCGGTGCCCGCCAGTCGATGACCAGTGGCTCATAGTCCGCGTCGCGGACGCCGATACGGCCGACGTAGCGAACCTCACCGTCGGTCCGGTCCAGCCGGCCAAAGACCAACCCCTCCTGCTCGGCGTCCAGCACGGCGAGCCGGCGCGCCGCCTGGAAGGCGAAGACGTCGCGCTCGTACAGGCCGGTACCGTCCTCCTCGCGAACGTAGGAATTGCGATCGGACTGATAGAGGGAGAGCCCAGCCCGCGCGACCTGTTGGGCGGACCGGGTGGCTTCGGCAAGCCGCTCGTAGACGAGATCCACATGTGCCTGTTCGGCGGCCAGCTCGCGCTCGAGGGCGCTAGCGGCCGGAGATGCGTTCCTCACGCTGTCGGAACTCGTTTCGCTCTGCGCGTGTGTCAAGAAGGATGATCCTTACCGGAAGACCAAACATCTGAGTATACGGAAGTTGTCTGGGTCTCGAAAGTTCCAAGATCAGCGCGTGCGTGAATGGCGACGCTCCGCAGGTTTTCGCGCTGCTCGCTCGATGGTCCGCTGTCGTCGTCCTCACTCGGAGACGAGAAGCGTGTCTCCTCGCTCGTCCTCCGATCAGCGGCGCGCGATCCGTTTTTGATTGCGACGCTCCGCGTCGCGCGGATCGCGCTCGATGGTCCGCTGTCGTCGTCCTCGCTCGGAGACGAGAAGCGTGTCTCCTCGCTCGTCCTCCGATCAGCGGCGCGCGATCCGTTTTTGATTGCGACGCTCCGCGTCGCGCGGATCGCGCTCGATGGTCCGCTGTCGTCGTCCTCGCTCGGAGACGAGAAGCGTGTCTCCTCGCTCGTCCTCCGATCAGCGGCGCGCGATCCGGGCGCGGAGATGGTCGTGGCAGCCGTGGGCGGCGAGGGCTGCGGAGAGCACGACCTGCGATGGGCCCGGACCTGCCGGAGATGACGGGCTGGCCGCGTAGAGGCCCCGGATCTCGGTTGTCACAGGTGGCCGACGCAGCCAGCTCGGGAAGCCGCTCCATGCCGCTCCGTAAGAGGCGCGGGGAAGAGTCGCGTTGAAATTGTGAGTGGTCTGTACCGCCTTGTCAGCCAGCTGGCGGAGGTAGCTGACGGTCGGGACGCCGTCCGCGGTGAGGGTAACCGTCTCCCGGAGCCGCGCGATGGGCGCGGGTGCCTCATGGTGGGTGATGGTCGGAGCCGCGGCCGGCGCTGAGGCCGCGCAGCTGGCGTCGGGTCCGCCGGGCTGCGGTGACCGGGAGCAAGTAGTTGAAGATCTGCCAGGGGTCGCAGGTGGCCACGACTGCTGAGGCCGGACGGTCTCCAGCGCTTGTCGCAACTGCTGTCGACGTGACCGTTGCGAAGGTGGATGCACTCGACCATGCAGCCGAGTTGTACGTGCACCTTGCGTAGCGCGAGGCGGCCCGCCAGGGCCTCCACTAGCACCGAAGATCGGCCGACATCAAGCTCGGAATGGGTATCGAGCGCTTCCACCTGCCAGCGCCCGAAGGTGCGCTGTATCGACAACTCCACCGCCGCGAAGGCCGGCGTCTGCTCCGGCACCGAGCCCAAACGGTAGGCGATGCTGCGAATCAAAGCCCCGAGATGATCATGCGCAATCGAGGCTGCGAGGTCCGCCAGAGTCATGCGATGGCCGAACAGACTGCGCATTGCGGTCTTGTTGAGCTGGCGGCGGCTGCGTAGCTCGGTTTCCAGCCCGAGTCCGCGGAGGGTTTGCCACACCTGGTCGAGCCGGTTGAGCAAGTCCCGCCAGCGCTCAGCGACGGATCTGCCATAGGCATCGGCCAGGGCGGCGTACTGACCGCCGCGGTCGGTCGGCAACGTCAGCTCGGTACCGTCAGCGAAGATCATTGTCGCCGGCTGGGCCGGTTCCAGGGCGTAGCCCATCCTGGCAAGTTCGGCTTCGAGCGGACGGCCGCTCTTCCGGAACAGGTCACGCCATGGTGCCGGGAAGCCGATGATCGACGGCGCATCGTCCACCGTGACACCACTGGGCAGTTGGTACGGCGCCCACGTGCCGCCCAATGCCTCTGACCGCTCATAGAGCTCGACTTGGTGGCCAACCTTGGCCAGCCGTGCCGCGGCAGCCATGCCGGCCAGCCCGCCGCCGATCACGACCACAGGATCGGGCATCAGGCATTGCCTGAGGCAGCAGGTCCATGGCAGGAGCGTACGGGGCGGCGGCGCGCGATTGCCGTGTCCATTGGCTCGCTTCGCCCGCTGCAGTTTCGCGCGCGAAGCCGGCTTGTTCCTCGTTGCTCGCGGAGCGAAGAACACGGCCGCTCGGCCGCTCGTCCGGCAGAGCGCCGCATCAGCGTGGCTCAGCACGCCGGCGCGCGAGTTTCCGACGCTCGCAGCCGTGTTGTTTGGCTGCTCGCGCATCGCGCTTGTGGTCCGCCTACTTCGTCGTCGCTCGCAGACGATGAAGCGTGTCTGCTCGTTCCTCCTCAGCACGCCGGCGCGCGATTTTCCGACGCTCGCAGCCGTGTTGTTTGGCTGCTCGCGCATCGCGCTCGTGGTCCGCCTACTTCGTCGTCGCTCGCAGACGATGAAGCGTGTCTGCTCGTTCCTCCTCAGCACGCCGGCGCGCGATTTTCCGACGCTCGCAGCCGTACGCTAAGCCCATGCCAGATCTCGAGCCTGTCGATGAGTCGTGGACTACTGCGCTCTGTGTCGTCGCCCATCCAGATGATCTTGAGTTCGGCACGGCGGCAGCCATTGCTCGCTGGACTGATCAAGGAAAGAACGTGGTCTACGCCATGGTGACCAGCGGCGAAGCAGGCATCGACGGAATGGACCCAGCCGAGGCACGACGCGTACGCGAGGCCGAGCAGCTGGAGTCAGCGAAGATCGTCGGTGTCGACACCGTGGACTTTCTGGGCCTGGCAGACGGGGTGCTCGAGTATGGGATCCCATTGCGGCGGGCGATCTGCGGCGCCGTACGGCGGCATCAGCCTGAAATCGTGATCACCAACAACTTCCGCGATACCTGGGGTGGCCAGGCTCTCAACCAGGCCGACCACATCGCGACTGGACGAGCGACCCTGGACGCGGTACGCGACGCGGGGAACCGTTGGGTGTTTCACGAACAGATCGAGGATGGGCTGGAGCGCTGGGGCGGCGTCCGGGAGGTGTGGGCCGCCTCTTCACCGGACGGAAGACATGCCGTCGAGACCACCCAGGTCTTCGAACGTGGAGTCGCC
The DNA here is from genome assembly GCA_963734005.1 of uncultured Actinomycetota bacterium. GTDB lineage: Bacteria > Actinomycetota > Actinomycetes > Propionibacteriales > Propionibacteriaceae > Microlunatus. The sequence continues at coordinate 269,016 of CAVTFS010000019.1, read as the reverse complement.
TCGCTGGCCGCTCACAAGGCCTACATCGATGGGCTCGGATGGGAGTTCTTCGACCCCGCCGAATTCTTGGAGAGTGGTGCCCGACAGGCAGGAACCCGTTTCGGAGTCCCGATGGCGGCGACATTCGAGGTCTTCAGCACGGGTTTGGGGTGACTAGGGCCAAACCCCTGTTTGGGTCTGCACAGCTTTCTGACGGTCTGCACATGTAGCAACCTGTGCAGACCGCCCGAAAGCTACGTGCACGTAGGTTTCGACATCAGCGCGAGGCGAACCGGTAACTCAGCTGGATGAATTTGTCGAAGCCTCGGTCGGGCAGGATCCGCTCGGCCAGCAGGATGCCCCGGGCGCCGCCCCCAGCCGGATATCGGGTACGCGGTTTGGGGTCCTGCACTGCTTTCGCAATGACCTCGGCGACCACCTCGGGGCCGGAGGCGATCGGCAAGCGGTGGGCCGCGCGAAGCCCGGCCCCGACAAGCTTGGCCTGCCCGGCGTACGGGGTGTGCGCAGAGGTTGCTTCGAGCTTGTCGGCTGCAATCCCGGACCACTCGCTCCTGATCGTGCCCGGCTCGATGATCACCACCTTGATGCCGAACTCCGCTACTTCGACGCGCAGGCTGTCACTCAGACCCTCGACGGCGAACTTGCTCGCGTGATACCAGCTACCGAGTGGCTCCCAGATCTTGCCGCCCATGGATGAGATGTTGACGATGTAGCCGTCGCGTTGGGCCCGCATCTGGGGGAGTACCAGCTGGGTCATCCGCGCCAGACCGAAGACGTTCACCTCGAACTGGCGCCTGGCCTCATCGATCGGCACGTCCTCCAATGCCCCGTATAGCCCGTAGCCGGCGTTGTTGACCAAGACGTCAATGCGTCCGGTGTCGGCGATGATCGTTTCGACCAGTGCCACCATGGAGTCGTCGTCGGTGACGTCGACCGACCTGGTCCGGATACCGCGATCAGCCAGATCTGACATCCGATCGACACGTCGGGCACCCGCATAGACGGTGAAGCCGAGCTCCGCCAGTTGCAGTGCGGTCGCCTCACCAATGCCGGACGACGCTCCGGTGATCAGAGCAGTCTTGTGGGAGTTGTCGGCCATGGGCTGGATCATATGGCCCCGGTTGTTGCCTCATCGAAGGGCGCTTCTCGACCACCCATCGACGAGTCGTCGACAGTTTGCGGATCCTGCAGCGTACATTCACTTGACGAACTGTCGGTCGTGGGGTGTAGCTTAGTCATGGTTCGAACAGGCGTTCTAAAATAGGGCTTCGCGTCTAAGCCGTTACGAGCGCTTGGCGACCTAGTGCGTGTTCGCGGCGCGCACCTGGGCTTGCCTCGATGCTGATGGACCTCGACCCCATCCGCATCGAGGCCGCCAACCCGTGAATCGCGGGCTGCCGTGCTGAGGAGAAGGGCGCAGACGCGCACTCTGTCTGCGAGCAACGACGAACTAGGCGGATTCAAAAGTGCGATCCACAGCGAGCGGTAGCGAACAATCAAACCTTGCAGTCGAACCTGCTGATCGATCCGGCATCAACCAGAGGACGAACCTGATGGCCTGCAACGAGGACCTACAGCGTGCGCGCAGCTCCCTCGCCGAAGCGGAGCTCGCGCAACGTCCTAGCGACCGGTATCTGGCCGCCCATCTCGCCGCGCTACGCGTCGTGGCCATTGTGCTGAGCCATCGGGCACCGCCCGGAAGGGGCCGCCTTCATGGCCGGCCGCGCAACGCCTGGCAGATGCTGGCCGAGGTCGCCCCCGAACTTGCTGAGTGGGCGGCGTTCTTCGCGGCCACCGAGGACAGGCGTGATGCGATCCAGGCCGGCGCGACCTCGATTGTGAGTGCTCGCGAGGCGGACGATCTGGTCAGAGATGCGCGGGCCTTCTTGCGCCTGGTTGAGCGGGCGATCGGATTTAGCGCAGTGCGGGATACTCCAGTCGACGTGGCGTCGAGCTAATCCGACAGTTGGACGACTAGTCTTGTATCGAACACACGTTCGATAGGATGAGGAGATGTCCCACCGCATCGTGATGCATGTCGATATGGATGCCTTCTACGCGTCCGTCGAGCTGCGTCGACGTCCGGACTTGCGGGGAACGGCGGTGATTGTCGGCGGCTCCCCGAGGGGCGTGGTGCTGTCGGCGACGTACGAGGCAAGGGCGCGCGGGGTGCGGTCCGGCATGTCCTCAACCGAGGCGAGGCGTCTGGCGCCGCGGGCCACCTTCCTCGTTCCCGACTTCGACAGCTACACCGCCGTGTCGAAGTCGATCGTGGCAGTCTTCCGGTCAGTGACATCTGTTGTGGAATCAGCGTCGATCGACGAGGCCTTTTTGGACCTGACCGGCGCCGTACGGATGTTCGGCAGCCCGACGCAGATCGGAGAGTACGTCCGCGCGGTCGTCGCCGACGAGCAGCAGATCACCTGTTCCGTCGGTATTGGGCCAACTAAGTTCGTCGCCAAGGTCGCCTCCAGAGCAGCCAAGCCTGACGGACTGATCGAGGTCACACCGGACCGCGTCGCGACTTTCCTGCACCCGCTGCCAGTAGAGGCGATGTGGGGAGTGGGTAACGCGACGGCACAGAAGCTGCACCGACTTGGCATCTACACCGTCGGCGACCTTGCCGACACCCCAAGAGGTACTTTGCGCCCGGCCTTCGGACCACATGCAGGGGGCATGCTCAGCGAGCTGGCGTGGGGGAGAGACCGTCGCCGCGTCACCCCCCAACTGCCGGAGCACAGCGTCGGCTCGCAAGAGACTTTCAGGCGCGACACCGACGATCCCGATATCGTGCACCGTGAGCTACTCCGGATGGCGGACCGCACGGCTCGCCGGATGCGGAAACAACAGATGGTGGGCCGCACGATCACCATCTCGGTGCGATTCGCTGACTTCACCGAGCTGACCCGTTCCGCGACACTTCCGGCACCCACCGATGTCACTGTCGAGATCTATGCGCAGGCGCTAGAGCTTTACGAGCGGCTTGGTGTGGAGCGCGCTCGGATTCGGCGTGTCGGCGTGCGGGTCGAACAGCTGGTTGACCGGCATCGTGTCTACCGGCAACCGCAGCTGACCGACCCCGAGCGAGGGTGGCGAGAGGCCGATCTTGCAATCGATGCGGCGGTCGGAAAATTCGGTCCGACGGCGGTTCAGAGGGCCGTGCTGACCCGCCGTCTCTAGCCCGCCGCGACCCGGGTCCGGTAATTGACCGATGGGTTTCCCATACCAACGGTCGCAACCTAAACTGGAGCCACATCGCCCAGCCAGGGACGAGGCCACAGTGCACGGATCACACGTCAGTGGGTAATTCTGTATCCAAGCGGATCGAATCTCCTCCTTCCGTGTGAGAGGCGTATCATGACGGCACGCGTACGACGAGACACTTGGGAGGTGGCTAGTGGCCCTCTCAGATGAGGAGCAACGGCTTCTCGAGCAGATGGAAGCCGCACTGGCGGCCGAGGATCCTAAGCTGGTCAACGCTCTACGGGGGACCAGCGTTCGACGAGTCCATCGGCGTCGCGCGGCTCTCGCAGGCGTGGGATTCTTTGCTGGCCTCGGGCTCCTCATTGCAGGTATCTCGATCAATCCTTTCCTTAGCGTGCTTGGCTTCGTGATCATGGTCGCAGCGGCGGTGACGGCCATCTATTCCTGGCAACACGTCGGTGGCAACGCCGATGCCGGTCAAGGCCGGGATCGAGCGAAGACCTCTCAAGGCTCACGTGCCCATGACGGGCAGGGCTTTATGGACAAGATGGAAGAGCGCTGGCGTCGTCGGCGCGACGAAGGTTTATAGGTCGTCGTCGCCGCGACTGGACCTTGTGACCTGTCCCTCCAAGATCAAGCAACACTAGCTGGCCTACTACCCCATCACGGCTCCTTGGGCGTGCGCCGGAATAGCGACCGAGGAAGCAACAGCGCCATGACTTTGTGTCTCCAATCGGCCGGGCCGGCTACCCCTCGCCGAATCTCGGATGTCATCGTTGGTAGCTCACTCATAGCGCCACCGTGGTCGAAGCTGCGCGCATAGCGCGACCGCTCGACCAGCGTTGCTACCCGGCTCATCGATTCAGACTCCTCCTCGTCAAGCCGATCCGAGACTTCACGGCCGATGGCCCGCGGCGAGCCCTCAGGCCAAGACCCGCCGTAGTCCACCACGGTGTCTCTGATCTCAGCCCAGGCAGCCTCCACCTGCTCGTCGGCTGGCCTACTGCCGTTGAGCCGGCCGCTGCGACGTCGTACTCGAATGGTCGCGGGAGCCGCCAGGATCGCCAACAACACCAAAACGATGCCGGCCGTGATCAAGGTGCGTCCCCAGCCCGCACCGGCGCCCTGTCCAAGATCAGTCGGCTGCTCGCTTGGCCCGATCGATGGCCCGGCGCCGGGCGAGACCTCACCGGCCGTTGACTCCGACGATGGGTCTGTGGATGGATCGCTTCCGGACGAGTCTGAGTTCTGTACCGTCCAACCCGGAGCGGATCCGGTCACGCTGGCCGGAGTGGGCTCGAACCGCACCCAGCCATAGTTGGCGAAGTACAGCTCAGGCCAGGCGTGCATGTCGCGAATCGAGACCTTCCAGCTTCCTTCTTCCTGTTCGCCCGGTAGAAAGCCGACCGATACTCGGGACGGAATGCCGACGACGCGCGCCATCATCGCCATCGCAGACGCGAATTGTTCGCAATAACCCCTGTGATCTCGCAGCAGGAAGTTCTGCAGCGCCTCATACCCACTGCCGGGCAGTGGATCGGTGCTGTAGGTGAACTGGCTGCTCCGAAGATAGGCCTGGATTGCGGCTGCCTTTGCGGCCGGAGTGTCGGCCTTGGCGGTGATGCGATTGGCCAGCTGGACCAAGTTGTCCGGCAGATCGGAGGGGATGACGGCGGTCACCGCGGCGTCTGCAGGAGTACCGGCGACGGCATTGTTGAGATCATTGCCGTCCGGCTCAACATCGATGCTCTCGACGGTGTAGGTCAGCCGGCGGAGATCCTGCGCCCGATTGTCGGCGTTCACCACGATCAAGGAGTTGCCGTCAAAGCGCCAGTCACCCGGCGCATCAAAACTGCGTGGGGCGTACGGAAGCGGTAGGTACTGGGAGCCGAAGTCCAGCACCCTTATGGTTGTTCTGCGCCTCTCGCCAGGCTCACCGCTCATACCCGGGATCGCCGGGAGGCTTTGCCCATTGTTCAGCCGTATCTGGACATTGCTCCAGCCGTTGGCGGTCAACTGAGGCAGCGACGCCAAGCGCAGGTAGACCCCGCCCGGAGGGCTGGTCTGATACTCGATCACGTCGCGGTCTTCTGGCTGGTTGAGATTGCGGCGTAGATCCAGGGTGGGATCTGTCAACTGAAGCGGACCGCTGCCACCGGGGCCGTTACCGAAACCCAGTCCCGGCAAGGACAGCGTGGGCAAGGCGAATCCGAGCACGATGGTCGCAATAATGGCCGGAACTGCGAGATAGCCGGCAGCACGCCAGACCACCGGCATGGCTGTGCCGAAGCCCTCTGCCGAGTCGCGAGAGAGCCCCCGGGTCCATCGCGCCGTACTGTTCAGGCCCTCGGCGATGAGGATTGCGAGATATCCAACGGCGATGTAGCAGAAGCTGATCACTCCGGTGTCAGTGCCCAACCCGAGTGCCGGCACCAGAAACAGCGTGGCGGGTGGTGCGATGGCCCAGGCCGGTCGTCCCACGGCGGACACCAATAGATCGGTCATGATCATGATCATCCCGATCACCGTCACGAAGATCAGCTTGACTCCGTTGTCAGGATCCATCGGGGAAGCTTGAGTGCGCATGTGCTCGATGCCCTGCGCCCAGAGCGAGGGATAGTGCTCGAACCAGGGCGTGCTCGGGTCAGTCATGTCCGACGTCAGCGTGAGGCTGAGGCCCAAGGAATAGAACACCAAGATCGCGACCTGGACACTGAGCACAGCGCCGCTCGCCAATCGGACACGCCGCAGTGCGAGGCTGGCGGCGCCAATGGCGATGATCAAGACCCAACTCAGACCAGCGAAGCTGGAATCCGAAGTGAGTGGGGTGACGGTGAGGCATGCCAGCATCACTGAAAAGGTCACAGCGATGGCGCTACGGTCGGAGGCACGCATTGCTAGGCCGCCGTGTTGAGCTGTTCCAGGGCGGACCACGCGTCGGCCACGCCCATGCCGCGTCGTACATCGATGACCCGCCATTGATTGTCACGCAAGATCTGCCCGGCCAGCTCGTGCTCTGCCCGCTGCTGCTCGCTGGCAGGTTCATCGGCAAAGGTGTCAACATCCAGCAGCATCGCCAGGCCTTGGGCCCTATTGCGTTGCACTCGGAGCAGCGAGTTCGCATCCTTTGCGTTCATCCGGCCCATGATCGCGATTGCCAGCTGTCCGGGCCGATCAACAGTGGCGGACTCGACGGCGTAGTGAATCGTGGTAGTGGGCCGTGGCCTGAGATCAGTCAGCCGGGTGATCACCAGTTCCTGCGATGCCGAGCTGTGCTGGCCCATCGTCCCGCTGATGTGCAGCGGGCCGTCGGCCTCGTAGATCTCGATGCCGAAGCCGTCGTCCAAGAAGTGGATACCGATCGATGCGGCTGCGGAAATGGCCCATTCCAGGGAGTTCTGCATGCCGCGACCCGCATGGGCGCTTGATCTTGAGTCGAGCACGATGCTGGCGCTCGGGTCCCAAGCCTGCTCCTCGCGTCGCACCATGAGGTCGCCCAACCGTGCTGTGGAACGCCAGTGGATCCGTCGTACGTCGTCACCCTGCCGGTACTCACGTACAAGTGCGTCATCCTGGCCGACGACGCCGACGCGGTGTGGTCGCGCTTCGCCGGTGCTGCCTCCACCACCAATGGTCCGAATTGTCGGAAGCGGAACGATCCGCGGAGTCACCATCACCTCGCTGGTGGCGACGAACTGCCGATCGAGCTGCACCAGACCAAACGGATCAACAGTCCGTACGGTCAGCGGGCCGGTAGAGAAGCGGCCGCGTACCCGTCCCAGCAATGGATACTCCACAACCCTGCGCCAGCTCTGATCCGCCCCGTCTACCAGGAATCGTGGCCGGGTGCCCAACTCGCGCGGCACCGAGTCTTCGAGCAGCAGGATTCCGGCCGGTAGCCTGCCGTCCTGGCCGAGGATGATGTGACCTTTCATCGGTGAACCCAGTGGCACTTGGGCGGGCTCGACGGAACGCTCGCAGGACATCCGCAGCCGGGCGCGGGAAACCAAAATGGCGGCAATGACAGGGAGGGCAACCAGGAACAGGCCAAGTCGCATGACATCACGCTGCCCGGTAGCCATCGCCACGAGTACCACGATGAGGCCGATCAAGACGAAGAATCGCCCCCGGGTCGTGAGCAGTCGCCACGGACGCGACATGGTGCTATCTCCGGTCGGGAATGTGTACGGATTGAATGGCCTGTGCGATGACGTCGGTCACCGTACGGCGGGCGAGCTGGGCATCGGTAGACGGCAACACACGATGCGCCAGGACGGAGACGCCAAGGGCCGCGACGTCGTCTGGCGTCACATAGTCCCGGCCGGACATCGCGGCGAAGGCTCGACTCGCGCGAAGCAATTGCAGCGTCGCGCGAGGAGAAGCACCGAGACGAAGGTCGCGGGAGTTCCGCGTGGCGTTGACCATCTGAACGATGTAGTGCTTGACGGCCGGGCTGACGTAGACCTTCTTGACTGCCTCGATCAGCCCTCGGACGGTGGCACCGTCGGTCACCGGTTGCAGTGCAGCGAGCGGATCGGAGGAGCCATGCGATTCCAGCATGTCCAGTTCGGAGTTGGGAGTCGGGTAGCCCATCTGGATCCGTGCCATGAACCGGTCCCGCTGCGCCTCAGGGAGTGGATAGGTGCCCTCCATCTCGATCGGGTTCTGGGTGGCGACGACCATGAATGGCGACTCGAGCCGGTAGGTCGTGCCATCGACGCTGACTTGGCGTTCTTCCATTGATTCCAAAAGGGCCGACTGTGTCTTTGGTGACGCACGGTTGATCTCATCACCGACCACGATGTTGGCGAAAATGCCGCCAGGCTTGAATTCGAAGTCGCGCGTTTCTTGATTGAACACCGAGACGCCGGTGATGTCCGATGGCAACAAGTCCGGGGTGAACTGCACCCGGCGTACTGAGCACGCAATCGAGCGGCCCAATGCCTTGGCAAGCATTGTTTTTCCGACCCCGGGGACATCTTCGACAAGGAGGTGACCCTCGGCCAACAACACCACTAACGCCAGGTCGATCGAGCTCCGCTTTCCCTCGATCACGCTCTCCATCGCGTGGCGTACCTGGCCCATCACCTGAACCACGTCGCCGAGAGAGTAGGCCACGTCCGGACTCCGTCCTATCTCGGCTGCCTTCTCATAGCCCAGGGACATGTCCAAACCCTACGTGTTATCTGCCGCTCTCAGGAAAAGGGCAACACGCCGAAGCTGCACGACAAAGGCGACATGGGGTGCCATGTGGGGGAAAGTGGGGTATGGTGGGGCGAAGTGGAGTACAGCGGGCGATGAGTGGGGTTAGGGAGGGTGGCCCATGTTTCTTGGCACCCACACTCCAAAGCTCGACGACAAAGGCCGTCTGATCCTTCCGGCGAAGTACCGCAACGAGTTGGCTGAAGGCCTGGTGATCACTCGATTCCAGGAGCACTGCCTGGCCATATGGCCGACAGACAAGTTCGTTGATGAGGTAACCAAAACCGCGAGGAACGCCTCCACTAGCCAGCAACGAGTCCGGGACTACCAGCGGATGCTCGCCTCTGGAGCTTCGGATGAGAAACCAGACAAGCAGGGCCGCATCACGATCCCGCCTCATCTGCGGTCGTATGCGGGCCTCGACAAGGACTGCGTCGTGGTGGGCGCGATCGATCGTGTGGAGGTATGGGACGCCGCCGCATGGGAGGAGTACTCCGCCGCGAAGGAGGCGGCGTTTGCCGAACTGAACGAAGCCGTGTTCCCCGGCGGCTGAGGAGCGCGGCAGAAGAGAAGACAAAGACGGCTCGTGTAGAGAGGCTTCAACCCGCAGGTTCGACTCCCTGACACAACTTCCCCGGTGCCAGGTAGGTCTCCCCCGCGGATCTCGGGTTGAAACCCCTCTGCACGAGGCAACGAGCTGGAGCGGCGATTCTCGAGCAGCTCAAAGATCAGAAGGGTCGATGGATGGGTGGCCTGGCCGAGCTGCACGTACCCGTCATGCTGGCGGAAGTCGTTGCAGTGCTGGCTCCGGCCCTGGAGGCATCGCCCACTGATCTTGAAGGTGGCTGCGTTCTCGTCGATTGCACCCTCGGTCTCGGCGGCCACGCCCATGCGTTGTTGGCTGCCTGCCCCCAAGCCCAGCTGATCGGACTGGACCGCGATCCGCAGGCGCTGGCTCTCGCGCGCGAGCGGCTGGCCGAGTTTGCTGATCGGATCACACTCGTCGAGTCCGTCTACTCCGAGCTGCCGGCGGTGCTTGCTCGGCTCGGCCGCCCCAAGGTTCAAGGGATTCTGCTTGACCTGGGCGTTTCCTCGCTTCAGATTGATGATCGTGAGCGGGGGTTCGCCTACTCTCAAGATGCACCGCTCGACATGCGGATGGGACGCCAGGAGCTGACCGCCGCTCAGGTGCTCAATACCTATTCGCGAGCCGAGCTGTCCCGAATACTGCGAACGTACGGCGAAGAGCGTTACGCGGACCGGATCGCTCGCCGGATCGTCGCCGAGCGAGAACGCGAGCCCTTCGTCACCTCCGGCCGACTCGTGCAGCTGCTCTATGACACGGTTCCGGCAGCGTCCCGCAGAACCGGTGGACATCCGGCAAAGCGGACGTTTCAGGCACTCAGGATTGAGGTGAACGCGGAGCTTGAATCCCTCGAATCCGTGCTGCCCAATGCCATTGCGGCGCTTGCGCTTCATGGACGGATTGCCGTGTTGGCCTACCACTCGCTGGAGGACAGGCTGGTGAAGCAAATCCTGGGCCTCGCGGCTCAGGATCGCGCCCCGCGCGACCTACCCGTGGTTCCGGCAAACCTCCGGCCAGAGCTGCGGCTGTTGACTCGCGGAGCGCTGCGGCCGAGTCCTGACGAAATCGCCCGCAACCCACGCGCAGCATCGGCACGGCTCCGTGCGGCGGTCCGCATTTCTGAGATGGCGGTGGCTGGATGAGCGCACTATGGGCTCCCCTTGCTGCCAGAGGTGACGAAGTCCGGACCGCGGGTCGGCCGCTGCGGGTAGTGGCGCAACCAGCCGCCCGCTTAGCTCGAATTCCCTTTCTCTTGGTTCTGATTGGGATCTTTGGTATCGGCATGGCGGGCCTGCTCATGCTCAATACCACCTTGCAGAGCCAGGCGTTCCAGTCGCGTACGCTCAACCGGCAGGCAACCGAGCTCGCGTACGCCCAGGCGGATCTCGACAACCAGCTTGACGCTCTCGCCGCTCCACAGGAGCTCGCCCGTCGGGCCTCGGCGCTCGGGATGCGCCCCAACCCCTTCCCGGCGTTTCTCGTCCTGCCTGGCGGCAAGGTGGTGGGCGAGCCCACTCCGGTGAGCGGTAGCGAGATACCCGCGCTGATCGTGAAGACACCAGCACAGCTGGCAGCGGAGGAGGCGGCCAAGCGCGCGCGTGCTGAGGCAAAGGCTGCCGCAAGGGCTGCGAAGAAGGAGGCCGCCGCGGCAGAGGCCCAGCGGAAGGCTACCGAGCGGGCGGCAGCGAAGAAGAAGGCCACTCAGGCCGACGGCTCGACAACTAAGAAGGGCACGGACGGAAGGGGACGGCCGTAATGGATGAGGAGCATCGTCCTCATCCGCAGGAACGGCGGCCCCCGACGCGTCCACTCCGCACACCCATTCCAGACGGCCATTCGCGCCCGACGGCTACGAACGGACCGTCCACCCTGCACGCCCGCGGCCTACGCATTCTCCGTGACGGCACGGTGCACACGCCTCGGCCGCGGGTAGCTCAACCACCGCGGATCCGGCTGGTTCGCCGCAGACCTCCGATGCGACTGCCGCTGGCCCCAGCCCCTCGACGCTTGCATGTGGTGCTGATCGCCGTCGCGATGGCACTCTCACTCTGCGCGGGTCGGCTGCTGCAACTCCAGGGCTTCGACTCCTCTTCCTATGCCGCCGACGCTTTGACTCGAACATTGCCACTGCTTCCGGCGCGTGGCGAGATCACTGATCGCAACGGGTTGGTCCTCGCGTCGACCCAGCCGGCCGTTGCCGTCACAGCCGACCCGACGCTGACAGCTTCACGTGCCCCAGAGTTCGCCAGTGTGCTTGCTGGCCACCTCGGGATGTCGCAGGCGGAGCTAATGCCACTGCTGACCAAGTCCGGCACCCGCTTTGTCTATCTCAAGAAGAAAGTGCCAGCCCTGACGTACAGCGCGCTCGCGGCCGACCTATCGAGCCGCGACCTGCATGGCGTTTTCCGGGAGAGCGATCCCATCCGCACATATCCCAATGGGTCGGTCGGTGCCTCAGTGGTCGGTTTCGTCGGGGCGGATGGAAAGGGCCTGGCTGGGCTGGAGCGGACCCTCAACGCTCAGCTTGCTGGCGTCGAAGGCAAGGAAACATATGAGAGCGCCCCGAATGGCAGCAAGATTCCGCTTGGCCAGAGCTCGATCACGCCAGCGCGCAACGGCCTCAGCTTCCAGCTCACCCTCGACTCGGAGGTGCAGTGGGTCGCCGAGCGACGGCTGGCAGAGCAGGTGTCCAAGAACCGCGCCGACTCGGGTATCGCCATTGTCATGGACGTCAAGACCGGTCAGGTGATCGCGCTGGCCAACGCACCCAGCTATGACTCGTCCAGGCCACAGGCAGCAAAGTCAGAAGACCGCGGCAATCGTGCGGTTTCGGCACCGTATGAGCCCGGAAGCGTCCAGAAGGTCTTGACCTCGGCGGCATTGATCGACTCCGGCACGGTGGCGCCGTCCACGCGCGTGGTCATTCCCAGCCGTCTCGCCTCGGGTGGCCGCTCGATCAAGGATCACTTCTCGCACGGGGTGCTGCACTATACGATGCGAGGAGTGATTGCGGATTCATCCAACATCGGCACCGCATTGCTCACCCGGCAGCTCGACAAGCAGAAGCTGCACGACTATCTGTTGAGCTTTGGCCTGGGGTCGAAAACCAATATCGAACTTCCCGGAGAATCCGCAGGAATCCTGCCCAAGTCCAATATGACCAATGGCCAGCGCGATCAGATCGCGTTCGGACAGGCGATGGCGGTGACTGGAATCCAGGAAGCCGCTGCCATCGCAGGCATCGTGAACGGTGGGATCTACAGCCCGCCAACGGTGATCAAGAGAGCTACCGACGGGGAGGGCCGGGAGGTGGCGTTGCCGCGAGCACCGCAGCGGCGAGTTATCTCGGAGAAGAGTTCGGCCCAGGTACGCGAACTGATGCAGGCAGTCATCGACAGCGTCAACGGTCAGCGGAACCTGAAGCTCGACAGATACACCACAGGCGGCAAGACCGGTACAGCGCAGCGCGCGGACACCAGATGCGGCTGTTATCGGGGCTACGTGACCTCATTTGTGGGCTTCGCGCCGCTCGACGATCCGCAGATCCTGACCTATGTAGTGATCAGCAACCCGAGAGCAGGCGATACGGGATCGGTCACAGCAGCACCGGCGTACCGCGACATCATGAATGTCGCGTTGCCACGCTACTCGGTTGCTCCGGATGCCAGGCCGCACAAGCCGCTACCTACGACGTGGTGAGCAGCGAGCTTGGGACGAAATAGGCGGCTTCGCGATGTTCGCGCCGCCGATCTGCAGGAGGAGATGGCGGAACAACGCTTTTGCGTTCCGTCGGCTCCGACGAAGACGGCGGCAACCCAGCGAACATCGCAGCGAGCGAAGCGAGCAATCAAAAAGAGCGCGATCCGCGCGGAGCGAGCGTAGCGAGCGAAGCAATCAAACACCGGATCGCGCTCCGCCGTGCTGAGAAGGAGGGAGGGGACTTGCTATTTGTCCCCGAGCGACGACGAAGTAGGCGGGCTGGAAAGCGCGATCCGCGCGGAGCGAGCGCAGCGAGCGAAGCAATCAAACACAGGGTATTGGTCCGCGCGGGCCGAGGAGTCGATAACGTCACCAGCGTGTCTATTGGTCTACGGGGGGCCGTGCTCCGGCCGCGCACCAGACACCAGATCGGTTTGGCCGAGCTGTTCGGGAACCGCGCCGCGGTGAGCGACCCGGTTGTCAGTGGCATCAGCATCGACTCCCGGCTGGTACGTCCCGGCGATTTGTACGTCGCGCTTTCTGGTGCGCATCATCACGGCGCAGAATTCATCCAGCAAGCCGCCCAGGCGGGGGCGGTTGCCATTCTCACCGACGCGGCTGGCGGCCAGATTGCCAACGGCGTTCAGCTACCGGTGATCGTGGTCGACCATCCCAGGCAGGCAATGGCGGGCGTCGCCGCCACCATCTATGGCCGGCCAGCCGACGCACTTACCATGTGTGCCGTCACCGGCACCAACGGCAAGACCACCACCACGTTCCTGCTAGAGGCCGCCCTGCGCGCGGGGGAAGTGAGTACCGGGCTGGTCGGTACCGTCGGTTTCCGGCTGAACGGCGTGGCCCTCGACTGCGTCCCCACGACTGTGACGACGCCGGAGTCGACTGATCTTCAGGGCCTACTCGCTTTCCTGCTCGAAGAGGGAGCGGAGACAGTGGTCATGGAGGTTTCCTCCCACGCTTTGGTGCTCGGCCGCGCCGATGCCATCACGTTTGACGTTGCAGCGTTCACCAATCTCGGCAGAGATCATTTGGATTTCCACGGCGACATGGAGTCCTACTTCGAGGCGAAGGCATCGCTGTTCACCCCGGAGCGGACCAGGCATGCGGTGATCAACGTCGACGATCCGCGAGGTCGTGAGCTGGTGCAGCGGGTTGGCAGACAGCCTGGCATCGGCCTCACCACGGTGAGTATCGACGGCGATGCGGCCTGCCGGGCGTTGGCGTACCAGGCCCAACCTGATGGAGGAACGGCTGTTCGCGCCGACCTGCGAGGCCGGATCGTCGATTTCAGCCTGAGCCTCCCCGGTGACTTCAACATCCGCAACGCGTTGACGGCGCTGGCGATGGTTGACGCGATCGGTGGCGACTTGGAACGTGCGGCCGCGGGTTTGGCGGAGGCCAATGTGTCTGGCCGGATGCAGCGGGTCGAGCTGGGTCTCAGCGCACCACTGGTCTATGTCGACTTTGCCCACACGCCCCAGGCGATCGCTGCCGCGTTGGACGCAGTCGGAAGCCGGCGCCGCATTGTGGTCGTTGGCTGCGGTGGAGACCGCGACCCGCTGAAACGGGAGCCGATGGGCGAGGCGGCGGCACGGCACGCGGATGTGGTGATTGCCACAGATGACAATCCGCGCTCCGAGGACCCCGCCGCTATCCGAGCACAACTGATCAGTGGAGCCCGCGCTGCGGTGCTGCCGAGATGGCCTGGCCACCGAGGTCATCGATGGCGGCGACCGGCGCTCGGCCATCAATCTAGCGCTCCAGCTAGCCGCTCCTGGTGACGTGATCGCGATCCTCGGCAAAGGTCACGAGCTCGGTCAGGAGATCGCTGGGAAGGTCCTGCCGTTCAGCGATCCGGTGGTGGCAGCCGAAGAGTGGGCCGTGCTGCACCCGGATCTGCCCCGGCTGGCCGGCCAGCAGGATTCGATGCCGTGATCGCAGTGACGGTCGACGAGATCGCCACAGTGCTGGGTGCGCAACTCGCTGGTCCCGGCGACACGACTGCAGTCGTGACTGCCCTGACGGCCGACTCCCGGGCGGTAACGACTGGTGCCCTGTTCGTGGCGCTGCGCGGAGAGCATTCCGACGGTCATGACTTCGTCGTGGCGGCCGCAGCTGCCGGCGCGGCCGCGTCGCTTACCAGGCATCCGGTTGAGGGCGCACTGTGCCTGGTGGTGGTCGATCCGCTTGTTGCGCTGGGCCGGCTTTCCCGATACCTCGTCGACCGGGCGAGTGCTCAAGGTCTTCACGTCATCGGCATTACCGGATCGGTCGGCAAGACCTCGACCAAGGATTTGCTGGCGCAGGTTCTGGAGCGAGCCGGTCCGACGGTGGCGGCAGTCGGCAATCTCAACAATGAGCTCGGTGTGCCACTCACCGTCGGACGTGTTGATGAGCAGACCAGATTCCTGGTCGCAGAGATGGGTGCGCGTGGAATAGGACATATCGCCTACCTCTGTGACATCGCACCACCTCGGGTCGGGGTGGTGCTGAACGTTGGCCAGGCCCACGTCGGGGAATTCGGCGGGCAGGCTGCAATCGCTCGCGCCAAGGGTGAGTTGGTGGAGGCACTTCCGCCTGATGGTTGGGCCGTGCTGAACATTGACGATCCGCTGGTCTGGTCGATGCGTCGGCGTACCCGGGCCCAGGTGCTGCCCTGGTCAACGATCCAGCCACTTGACGACGGTGTCTGGGCCTCCGGACTAGTCGGCGACGCTAATGGGCGCTACTCCTTCGTGCTCCATGACGGCGGAGACGATCGATCTGAATCGGTGCAACTTCAGCTCACCGGGCGTCATCAGGTCGCAAACGCGGTTGCCGCGGCAGCTGCGGCGGTCGCGGTGGGTCTTGAGCTCCACCAAGTCGCTGCTGCACTTGCTGAGGCCGGTCCGCGATCGCCGTGGCGGATGGAGCTGCATGACCGATCAGATGGCGTCACTGTGATCAACGACTCCTACAACGCCAATCCCGATTCGATGCGTGCCGCGCTGACGACGCTGGCTGAGCTGGGCCGGGCGGGCCGGCACACCTGGGCTGTGCTGGGAGACATGCTCGAGCTGGGTGAGACCGCAGCCGACGAGCACGCCGCGATCGGCCGGTTCGCGGCACAGAGCGGGATTGAGCACCTGGTGGCGATCGGCGAATACGCAGCGCGCGTCACCAGTGCCGCCGTCGCTGCCGGTTTACCCTCCAGCCGGGCGGTGCCAGTGACAGCCAAAGCTGATGCGGTTGCAGTCGTCACCGAGTGATCTTGGGCCTGGCGACGTGGTCTTGGTCAAGGCGTCCCGTGGCTTAGCCTTGGACACCGTGGCCGACGAAATCCTCACTGCAGTCGGACCACCCCCAGATCAGGATGCCGGGTGAAGACCATTGTCTTCGCCGGCGGCCTCGCGCTCCTCGGCACCCTGCTCGGCACCCGGTTGGCAATCCTTGTGCTGGTCAAGAAGGGCTACGGGCAACTGATCCGCGACGACGGCCCCACCTCCCACCACGTCAAGCGGGGCACTCCCACCATGGGCGGGCTGGTCATCATTACCGCCGTACTCTTCGCCTACTTCGGCAGCCACTTGATCACCTTTACGGCCCCTTCTGCCTCGGCATTGCTGGTGCTGTTCCTCTTCACGGGCTTAGGTGTGGTGGGTTTTCTCGATGACTACATCAAGATCAGCAAACAGCGCTCGCTCGGCTTGCGAAGTAAGGCAAAGATCGCCGGCCAATCGATCGTCGCGATCGTGTTCGCGGTCGCGTCGCTGCAGTTTCCCGACGAGCGGGGAGTTACCCCGGCCTCACCTGCCATTTCGTTCTTGCGTGACATCGAATGGCTCCAACTGCCACTGATTCTCGTGATCATCTGGGTCATGCTGCTGATCGCCGCCGCCAGCAATGGCGTCAACCTCACCGACGGGCTCGACGGCCTCGCCTCCGGTGCCTGCGTCATGATCTTCGGCGCCTACACGCTGGTCAACATCTGGCAGTACAACCAGTCCTGCGCCTACACCGCCTCCGCCGGGCCGAAATGCTATGAGGTACGCGACCCGTACGACCTGGCGGTGGTGGCGGTCGCTCTCGCGGGCGCCTGCTTTGGCTTCCTGTGGTGGAACGCCGAGCCCGCCAAGATCTTCATGGGTGATACCGGCTCGCTATCTCTTGGCGGCGCGCTCGCCGGAATGGCGATCTTCACCCGAACCGAGCTCTTGTTGGTGATCTTGGGCGGGCTGCTGGTCATCGAAGTGATGTCGGTGATCCTCCAGGTCGGGTTCTTCAAGATGACTCGGGGTCGGCGGCTGTTCAAGATGTCGCCGATCCACCATCACTTTGAGCTGCTGAACTGGGCGCAAGTGACGATCGTGATGCGCTTTTGGATCATCGCCGGACTATGCGTTGCCGCCGGCCTGGGCATCTTCTACGCGGAGTGGGTGGCAGGCACATGAGTCTCTTCATGGCTGGCGCACGCCGATAGTCGATCACCGTGGCCGCAGGCGCATGTTGTCGTGGCCGGCATTGGGGTCTCGGGCTTCGCGGCTGCCGATGGGCTGCTGCAATTCGGCGCCCGCGTCACGACCTTGGACGACCTGCTGGACGACGTCACCTCCGACAAGGGCAAGCTCCTGGAAGTGCTCGGCGGCTCCGTCCGGCTCGGGCCCGGCTCCACCGCGACCCTGCCCGACGATGCCGACCTGGTGATCGCGACCGGCTGGCCGGCCAGCGCACCACTGCTCGTGCAGGCCGCCGCTCGTGGCGTACCTATCTGGAGCGAGGTAGAGCTGGCCTGGCGGCTCAGCCGGCCCGAGAAAATCGTGCCGTGGCTTGGCATCACCGGCACGAACGGCAAGACCACGACCACCCAGATGCTCGAGTCGATCCTGGCAGCGGCAGGACTGCAGACGGCAGCAGTGGGCAACATCGGCCGCCCCATCATGGAGATCGTGCTGGACCCGCAACCGTACGACGTACTCGCCGTCGAGCTGTCCAGTCACCAGTTGCACTGGTCCAATTCGCTGGCCATGCACTCAGCTGCCGTCCTCAACGTGCAGCCTGATCACTTGGAATGGCATGGCTCGTACGCCGCCTACCGCGACGCCAAGGCCAGGATCTACGCCGGCGTCCAGGCCAGCTGCGTCTACAACGTCGCCGACCCGGCGACCGAGCAGATGGTGGAGCAGGCCGAGGTGGTGGAGGGTGCGCGAGCGATCGGTTTCACGCTGGGGACGCCCGGGCTGTCGATGCTCGGCGTCGTCGACGATCTGCTGGTGGATCGGGCATTCATCGAGCAGCGTCGCGACTCGGCGCTAGAGCTGGCCCAGGTCAGCGACGTCAGTCCTGCCGCGCCGCACAATGTGGCGAACGCACTGGCAGCTGCGGCGCTGGCTCGCTCATACGGCGTGCCCGCGACGGCGGTCCGCCAAGGTTTGCGAACGGTCAGGGTTGGCCCGCACAAGATCCAGACCGTGCTGGAACGCAATGGGATCTCCTGGGTGGATGACTCCAAGGCCACCAACCCTCACGCCGCCGATGCCGCGTTGCGCGCCTTCGACTCCGTGGTATGGATCGCCGGAGGTCAAGCCAAAGGCACGACTTTCGACGAGTTGATCACCGCCCATCGGGAAAGGCTGCGTGGCGCCGTACTGCTCGGGACAGACCGGGCGATCATCGCGCAAGCCCTCGCTCGACACGCGCCCGAAGTCCCCACGCAAATCATCGAAGGAGTCGACACTAGAGCAATGGCACAAGCCGTTGCGGCGGCCGCTTCCCTGGCCAGACCTGGTGATGCTGTCCTGCTCGCGCCGGGGTGCGCCAGCAAGGACATGTTCACCGACTACGCCGCTCGCGGGGATGCCTTCGCTGCCGCGGTGCGCGCGCTTGCAGAGGAGTAGACGTCAGTGGCGACCCTGACCCCGCAGGGCTCGACCGCGTCCAGCGACCGAGCTGGATCGGTTCGCCATCCCCATCCCGGGGACAACCGGCGCCCAATGGCGGCCACCGAGGTGCTGCACTGGCTTCGCTCCATGCTGGACCGACCACTGACCAGCTATCACCTGGTGCTCGGCTCTGTGTCACTGCTGGTCATCGTTGGCGTGATGATGGTGCTGTCGGCGTCCAGCGTGAATGCCTATCTGACCTTCGGTGACTCGTACTTCTACGTCAAACGGCAGCTGCTCTTCCTGGCGGTCGGTGTAGTCGGCGCATTCACGATCATGAGGTTGCCGCAGTCGACACTGCGTCTGCTGAGTTGGTTCGGTGTCGCTCTCGCTGCCATCTTGCTGATCTTGACCTATACGCCGCTCGGCATCTCGGTGAACGGTAATCGCAACTGGCTCTACCTCGGCTCCTCGCTGTTCTCCATACAGCCGGCAGAGTTTGCCAAGCTGGCCATGATCGTCTGGGGAGCTGACGTGTTGGCCCGCAAGTACCGCCTGCTGGACCAGCCGAAACAC
The DNA here is from genome assembly GCA_963734005.1 of uncultured Actinomycetota bacterium. Taxonomy (GTDB): domain Bacteria; phylum Actinomycetota; class Actinomycetes; order Propionibacteriales; family Propionibacteriaceae; genus Microlunatus. The sequence continues at coordinate 249,873 of CAVTFS010000019.1, read as the reverse complement.
CTGCTGGTGCCCTTCCTGCCGGCGAGCGCGGTATTGATCTTGCTCGTCCTCTTCCAGGGCGACGCGGGAACAGCGGTCGTGATGGCGGTCATCGCTGCCGGCATGCTGTGGATTGTCGGTGCTCCGCTGCGAGTGCTCATGACATTGGGGACAGCCGGTGTGGTGGGTGTGATCGCGATCTTCGTGACCTCGCCGGTGCGGATGCGCCGTCTTGCTGCCTTTCTCGACCCGAGTCTTGATCTCAATGGCGCCAATGATCAGGCCAACGCTGGCATGTTCGCGATTGCGTCTGGCGGCTGGTGGGGTGTCGGGCTGGGCGCCAGCCGGCAGAAGTGGGGCAGCCTCCCGGAAGCGCACACCGACTTCATCTTCGCTGTGCTCGGCGAGGAGTTCGGTCTGTTCGGCAGTCTGGTCGTGCTCGCCATGATCGGCATCCTGGGATATGCCGGCATTCGGATCGCAACGCATGCCGACGATCTCTTCGTACGCTATGCCGCAGGTGGTATCACCGCCTGGTTCATGGTGCAGGCGCTGATCAATCTGGCAGTCGTGCTGCGGCTGCTTCCGATCGCCGGGGTTCCGCTGCCGCTGGTGTCCTACGGGGGTTCGGCGTTGATCGCCAACTTGCTTGCGGTCGGCGTACTGCTCGCGTGTGCTCGCCGGGAACCCGAGGCCCGCAAGCTGCTGGCCAAGAAGGCCATCCGGCCGCGGCCTCGGATGACGACCGTTGTCGGCTCGCGGACGCGCGCATGAACGGCAGGGCTGGGGGTCCGGGCTCTGTGGTGCTCGTCGGCGGCGGGACGGCTGGGCATACCTCGCCGTTGATCGCAACCGGCCTCGAGCTACGCCGGCTTAGCCCAGGGCTGGCACTAAAGGCAGTGGGCACCGCTCGAGGCCTGGAGACTACCGTCGTGCCAGCAGCCGGCCTGGAACTCGAGCTGATCCCTCCGGTACCGATGCCGCGGCGAATCGGAAAGGATCTGGCGCTGGTCGGACCGCGGCTGATCGAGGCGGTGAAGGCGACCGTAGGACTGCTGCGACGTACTCAGGCTGATGTGGTGCTCGGCTTCGGCGGATATGTCTCCACCCCGGCCTACCTCGCCGCCCGGCGGCTGGGGCTGCCCATCGTGATCCATGAGCAAAACGTGCTGCCCGGTCTCGCCAACAAGCTCGCGGCTCGACTCACCAGCCACGTCTATACCTCTTTCCCTCAGACCGCGCTGCCGCACGCACAATGCATCGGACTGCCGATGCGGCGGGCCATCACCGACCTTGACCGAGTTGCGCTGCAGCGTGACGCCCGCATTGGCTTCGAGCTACATCCTGAGCTCCCAACGCTGCTGGTCAGCGGAGGGTCCCAAGGTGCGCTGCGCATCAACACCGCCATCGCAGCAGCATGGCCAGAGTTGCTGGCCCACGGGATCCAGGTGCTGCACGTGCTGGGCCCGAAGAACCTCACTGCTGGCATCGTGCGGAGCCTCGATGAGCGGACCAGAGCCGTCTACCAGCCGGTGGCGTACGTGGAACAGATGGAGCGGGCGTACGCCGCCGCCGACCTGATGCTGGCCCGCAGCGGAGCAAACACTGTCCTGGAGACCGCTGCCGTCGGTCTGCCTGCCGTGTTCGTGCCATGGCCGCACGGCAATGGTGAACAGGCCCTCAACGCCGAGCTTGTTGTCAAAGCAGGTGGCGGCATCATGCTGGCCGACGGCGACTGTACGTCCGCCTGGGTGGCCGAGGAGATTCCGGCCCTCTTCGCGCACCCAGACCGGCTGGCCGGGATGAGAAACGCGCTTGCCGGTGTTGCGCGCCTCGATGCGGCTACCGTGTTGGCGTCGCGAGTTCTGGAGGTGATCCGCTAATGGGTCTGATCACTCCCGTCGAGCTGCCGAGTCTGGATGAGCTGGGAGCGGTGCACTTCGTCGCCATTGGCGGTTCCGGCATGAACGGGATCGCCTCGATGATGCTGGCGCATGGCATTCGGGTCAGCGGCAGCGACCGACAGGACTCCAAGTACCTGCGGTCACTGGAAGCGCGAGGTGCCCGGGTCTACGTCGGGCACCGCGCCGAGCAGCTCGGCGATGCCAACACCGTCGTGGTCTCCTCGGCCATCCGGGAGGACAACCCCGAGCTGGCGGAGGCCCGGCGTCGCGGCCTGCGGGTGCTGCACCGCAGTGCGGCCTTGGGTTCGCTGATGCTTGATCGCCGCGGCATTGCAGTCGCGGGAACCCATGGCAAGACCACGACGACGGCGATGATCGCGCACGTGCTGGGTGGCTGCGGATTCGACCCGTCCTTCGTGATCGGCGGAGCACTTACCGGTAGCTGCCACGGGCGGGCATCTCGGCCGCGGTGACGTCATGGTCGTCGAGGCCGACGAGAGCGACGGCTCCTTCCTGCAATACCCGCGCGAGGTGGCGGTGGTCACCAACGTCGATCCTGATCACCTGAGCAACTGGGGGAGTGCGGAACAACTACGCCGACGGTTTCCTGCGCTTTGCTACGGCCGCTTCGGTACGGCTGCTGGTGACCAGTGCCGACGATCCCGGAGCCGTCGCGCTGACCGACCGAGTGCGGCGACGGATCGCGGCCGGGTCACCCGGCCCGGAGATCGTGACATTCGGAACCTCCGAAAATGCCGATGTGCACATCAGTGGTATCCGCCTTGCCGGCACCGGGTCAGCCTTCACCCTCGGCCAGGCCACCCACGCTGGAGCGGTTGAGCTGTCGGTCCCGGGACACTACAACGTGCTGAACGCCGCGGCGGCGTACGCGGTGGCCACGTGGCTCGGCCTGGACGAGGCTGACGTACGGCGCCAGCTGACCATGTACCAGGGCACCTACCGGCGATTCCAGCTGATTGGGGCTCCGAACAACATCCGGGTTTACGACGACTACGCCCATCACCCGACCGAAGTGTTGAACACGTTGATCGCTGCCCGCACCGGTGTGGGTGACGGCCGCGTCGTCGTCTGCTTTCAGCCGCACCTCTACACCCGCACTCGAGACTTCTGGCGCGAACTTGCACACGCTCTGGAGCAGGCCGACGAGGCGATCGTGATGGATGTCTGCGGCGACCGCGAGGATCCCATCCCCGGAATCGACGGCTCGATGGTCGCGAACGCCGTCACCCGGGGCACAGCACACGTGACGTACCAGCCTGTGTGGGATGAGGCAGCGCCAACAGTGGCCAGGATCGCTCGTCCCGGAGACCTGGTGATCACGGTCGGCTGCGGCGACGTCACCAAGGTGGCACCAAAGATCGTGGACGAGATTCAGCGCCTTACCGAGGCGGTGCGATGACCGCGACAGCGACGGTCCGCCGCAGCAGCAATCGGAAGTCGCACCGTCCCGGCACCCGCCCGAGCAGACAGGCAGTTCGCTCGAGGCGCCGCCGCAAGGCTTTGGCTTTCATTGTCATTGGGTTGGTGCTGGCGCTCCTCGGGGCGAGCTTGTGGGGCGTCTACTTCTCCACAGCGCTTGTCACCAAGAGGGTGAACCTGGTCGGCACTCATAACCTGACGCGAACGCAGGTAAGCCTGGCCGCACAAGTTCCACTCGGCGTACCGCTGATTCGTCAGGATCTGGACGCGATTGCCGAGCGGACGACCACTATTCCGGCGGTCGAGTCCGCGGCCGTCACACGCGACTGGCCGAGCACGATCACCGTTACCGTCGTCGAGCGGAGGCCGGTCCTCGCGGTGCATCAGTCGAGCGGCTATGTCGTGGTCGATAAGTACGGCATCGCATATCAGACGCAGCCGATGCTGCCACCTGACCTCTTGCTCGCCGAAGTCAACATCCGCAGATGCGCCACTGCTCAGCGAGGTGGCCATCGTTGCCGCTGCGCTGCCACACAAGCTGCGCGGAAAGGTCGATCGGATCACGGCCAGCAGTCGCGACAGCATCGCCCTGGTCCTGAGTTCCGGACGGATGGTGACCTGGGGGAGTTCATCGGATTCTGAGCTGAAGGCCGAGGTCGCGAGCGCACTGCTCAAGAAGAAACCGAAGTCCTCCATCGACGTGTCGAGCCCGCACAATCCGACGATTCGCTAGTTTCTTCGCTCGCGCGACGCCCGGGGAAGCTGGTCGACTTCGGTGTCCGGTGTCGTCATCCAGTGGCTCAATTTCGCATTGTTTACTTGGACTGCGCCTCAATCTGCAGCTAGTGCCAAGATCGAATAACTGGTGGGATGTGGCGTCGAGGAGTTGGCTTCGACGACACGAGAAGCATGTTCGGTTGATCGCCTCTCCGATCACCAGCGGCGCCCTTCTCCGCGCCCAGCCTGAGTTTCAACCTCTACTTGAGCTATAACAATTCAAATGAATTACTGATCTTGGCGTGTCACTACGCAATCGCCCGAGGGCATCTCGTAGCCTCATTGAAACCGCGCCGCTTCCCACCGTGGCAACGTAACTGTTGGCTTCAGGATGAGACTTGGTGCGACCACCTAGTCCGCAGAGATGAAAGAAGAGGCGGAATCGTGGTTTCTGCATCACAGAACTACTTGGCGATCATCAAGGTCGTGGGCGTCGGCGGCGGCGGCGTCAACGCCGTCAACCGGATGATCGAAGCCGGACTTCGCGGGGTCGAGTTCATTGCAGTGAACACTGACGCTCAGGCTTTGCTGATGAGCGATGCCGACGTCAAGCTGGACATCGGCCGCGATCTCACTCGTGGTCTTGGCGCCGGCGCGGATCCGGACAAGGGCCGCCAGGCGGCCGAAGATCATGCGCAAGACATCGAGGACGCGCTCAAGGGCGCTGACATGGTGTTCGTGACGGCAGGCGAGGGTGGCGGTACGGGTACGGGTGGCGCACCAGTGGTTGCTCGGATCGCTCGCGCGCTTGGCGCCCTCACGATCGGCGTAGTCACCCGACCGTTCTCGTTCGAGGGAAAGCGTCGCGCCATTCAGGCCGAGCAGGGCATCGTCAACCTCCGTGAAGAGGTCGACACCTTGATCGTGATCCCGAACGACAAGCTGCTCCAGATGATTGATCACCAGATCGCGATCCTGGACGCGTTCAAGCAGGCCGACCAGGTGCTGATGCAAGGCGTCTCCGGCATCACCGATCTGATCACCACTCCCGGTCTGATCAATCTCGACTTCGCCGACGTCAAGTCGATCATGTCGAACGCAGGGTCGGCGCTGATGGGCATCGGCTCCGCGCGCGGCGAGGACCGCGCTCGCTCGGCTGCGGAGATGGCGGTGTCGTCACCGTTGCTCGAAGCCAGCATCGAGGGCGCCCACGGCGTTCTACTGTCGATCGCCGGGGGTTCGGACCTTGGTCTGTTCGAGGTCTCTTCGGCCGCCAACCTGATCCAGGGGGCAGCCCACGAAGAGGCGAACATCATCTTCGGTACGGTCATCGACGATGCGCTCGGCGATGAGGTCAAGGTAACCGTGATTGCCGCGGGCTTTGAGGGCGGGCAGCCCCCGCGCCGCCAACCCGGAATCAGTCGAGCCGCCGACCTGCGTAACCATTACCCAGCGCTCGACTCCGACACCGGCTGAGCCGTCGCTTGTGACGGTAGCGTCACACAACTCGGTAAACCACGTGACCCCGGTCGAGAGCCCTCCGCCGGCTCCCGTTCCTGCTCCGCCACCACTCAGCCCGACTCCCGTAACGGTGCCGACGAGGGGACCGGTATTCGAGGATGATCTCGACATCCCTGACTTCCTCAAGTAATGCGTGTCGGGCATGATCATCAAGTTGCCGAACGGTAATCTCGGCAGCAAGCAACGCGCTGCCTGCGGCGCAGGTGTGTCACAGATTCGAGGCGGATGAGATGGCGGAACGACTGAAGCGCGCAGCAGCTTGGCTGGGCCTCGTCACCGACGATCGGTACGCGGAATATGACGATGCCGCTGACTTCGAGGCCTTGACCGATGACGACAGCACAAACGAGCCATTCGGCACCCCAGAGAAGCCTGCCACGGTGACACCCCTGGAAAGCAGGCGTCCGGCCGCGGTTGCACTCGCCGCCAGCACGACTCTCGCCCCTCACCCACGGACGGCCGATATGTCCCGGATCATGACTGTTCATCCCCGCACCTATAACGAGGCTCGCATCGTGGGCGAGCACTTCCGCGATGGCGTGCCGGTCATCCTGAACCTGTCCGATATGGAGGACGTCGACGCCAAGCGCCTGGTCGACTTCGCCGCTGGTCTCATCTTTGGTCTGCATGGCAGTATCGAACGCGTCACCAGCAAGGTGTTCCTGCTCTCGCCTCACGACGTCAGCGTGGCGGCGGAAGACAAGGAGCGGATTGCAGGCGGGTTCTTCAACCAGAGCTAGCTGAGGATCCCGCTGGAGTGGTCTGTGCGCCTAGGCTGGTGTCACGCCTAGTACACCGAAGCAAACAGACAGGCCTCAACCGTGTTTTTCGTGGGACTCATCATCAACTGGATCTTGTGGATCTTTCTGTTGATCCTGTTCGCGCGCATGATTTTGTCCTGGGTTCCAGTACTCGTCCGTGACTGGGAACCGAGGGGACCGATGCTGGTCTTCGCTGAGATCATCTACTCCATTACCGACCCACCGCTGCGGCTGCTCCGCAAGGTGCTCAAGCCGGTCAGGGTTGGCAACATGATGCTCGATTTGGCCTTCATCGGGCTCGCGATTCTGGTCAGTATCTTGATGCAAGTCAACCGCAGCCTGTTCTTCTGAATTCGTCCGGAACCCAGAGCTAGCGACTTCTTTGGCTCGGCTGTACGCCCCGACCAAATTGGGTACGGTAGGCCCGGTGAGGCGACGGCCCCCACCAAAAGTTCCACCTAGATACCGAGGTGCACGATGACGCTGACGCTCGACGACATCCGGAACAAGCGGTTCCGGATGGCCCGCAAATCCGGCTATGAGGTGTTGGAGGTTGACGAGTTCGTCGACGAGGTCGAGGAGAGCTTCGCGCAACTCAACGAGGAAAATCAGAACCTCAAGAAGCAGATCGAGGCGTTGAAGGCCGCGCCGCCGACTCCGCAGCCGATTGCTCCTGCAGCTCCCACGGTCCAGGCGCCGCCGCCCCGGCAGTCTGCGCCGCCGCCCCGGCAGTCTGCGCCGCCGCAGCCTCAATCCGGCACGATTGTGGTGACCACGGGCAAGGAGGCCAGCGCGGCCGTCGTTCGCCTCGTGGAGATGTCCACCGAGCAGGCCGAACGTCTGGTGGAAGAGGCCACCGACGACGCCAACCGGATCCGGGAGGAAGCCAACCGGACTGCTCACCAGCTCACCACGGATGCGCGTACGCGAGCCGAGCGAGTGGAGTCCGAGGCTCGGGTCAATGCAGAGCGGCTCCAGGCTGATGCGCTCGGACGCGCGGAGAAGCTCGATCGGGAGATCGAGAATCGCCGTGGGGAGATGTTCGGTGACCTGGAGCGGCAGCGCGACGACCTCACGGCAGCTGTCGGGTCGCTACGCAACTTCGAAGCGGCGTACCGGACCAACCTCGCCACTCACTTGCGCAGGCAGATCGAGACTCTGGAGTCCGGCCGAGCGGAGCCGGGCGATGTGCCGGACATGGTGCGTGACGTCAAGCCGTCCGAGAGCAGTTCCAACGGGACTGTTGCCAGTGACCACGGTGGAATCGATCAGCCTCAGCGAGAAGATGCTGCAAGCTTCAGCGGAGGTGGTTCTAACACCCCCCGTCTCGACGCTCTTCTGGGGGACCAGCGCTGAGCTGACTGCAGCAGTGATCAAGCCACAGGGCCCGCTTCGGCGGGCCCTGTGGCTTGATGCCTGAGCGGCGGCTGCGGCAACCTGGCGGAACATCGCAGCGAGCGAAGCGAGCAGTCGGACACAGCGATGTTCGCGCCGGCGATCTGCAGGAGGAGCTGACGGAACAACGGGTTTCCGTTCCGTCAGCTCCGACGAAGATGCCGGCAACCTGGCGAACATCGCAGCGAGCGAAGCGAGCAGTCGAACACAGCGCGAGGCGCTCGAATACTTGGCACCGTTGGAAATTCAGCGAGAAATCAGCGCGGGTCGTTGAAGAAAGTGCTTTTGCGGCCTAATGTCTCTGCGTCAACCTCACCTTCCAGCCGTGCACCAAGAAATGGGGTATCCATGACTACCGCTAAATCCAGTGCTGCGGCTACCTCTGCAGCCGAGAATGGCGGTCGCTCCGCCACGAATCGGAAGACCTCGAAAGCCGCGCCAACGGTGCATGCGGTACCAGTCGAACATCAAGACAAGCCTGGGAAACCGATGAGTCCCAAGTCGTTGCCAGTCCGCCCCGGCGAGGATCCCTGGACGAAGGCTGAGCTCAACGAGGTCAAGCAGGCGCTGACCGATGACATCGCCCGCTTCGAGAGCCAGATCGAGATCTCCACGGCTGAGCTGGTGGGGCTACTCCGCGACGGCAGTGAGGGCGCCGGCCGGGATCCGGCTGACGTAGGTTCTGCCAATTTCGAGCGCGATGCCGAGATGTCGCTGGCCAACAATGCCCGCGAGATGTTGGAGCAATCCCGCCTCGCGCTCCGGCACATCGAACTCGGCACCTACGGCAGCTGCGACAATTGCGGGCAGCCGATCGGCAAGGGCCGGTTGCAAGCCTTTCCGCGTGCCACTTTGTGTGTCACGTGCAAGCAGCGCGAGGAACGGCGATAAGCCCAATCAGCGGCGCTCGCCCGGTCGAGCGACGGCGATGGCGCCTTCTGGTCGCTGTCATCGCTGTTGCCGGGCTGACGGCTGATGTCGTCACCAAGATCATTGCGGTAGTCCACCTTGAGCCACTGATACCGGTTCGGCTGCTCGGTGGGCTGCTCACGTTGCGGCTCATTCGGAACCCTGGCGCTGCTTTCAGTCAGGGCCAGCGCTTCACCTACGTCTTTGCAATCGCGGGGATAGCGGTCCTGCTCTTCGTGATCATCAAGTTGGTGCCGCGGATCGGCCATCCCGCCTGGGCGGTGGCAATCGGGCTGTTGTGTGCTGGTGTCGCAGGAAATCTCACCGACCGGTTGTTCCGCCCTCCAGGGGTGTTCCGTGGTCACGTGATCGACTTTCTCGAGCTGCCATACTGGCCGGTCTTCAACGTCGCTGACATGTGCATCACAGCGGCCGCGATCATGATCATGTTCCTGTCGATCGTGAGAGGAATTTCCATCACCGGCGAGCGTCATGTCCGGACGGGACGGCGTGGTGCTGGGGACGACGATGATCATGATCGGAGCCCGATCGCTCGTGGCTGAGCGAAAAGTGCTGCTCGTCCCTGATGGATTGGACGGCGAGCGGGTTGACGCTGCCGTGGCGCGCATGCTGGGGCTGTCGCGGAGCCAGGTTGTGGAGTTGATCGGGGCAGGTCGTGTGCTGCTGGACGGTGGCGCGATCAGCAAGTCGGATCGGGTCAACGTCGGGTCGATGCTCGAGGTAGAGCTCGCCGATCAGCCGCGTGTCGCGGCCGTGCGGCCGGAGCAGGTCGAGGGCGTTGTCATCGTGTACGACGACGACGACATCGTGGTGATCGACAAGCCTGTTGGCGTTGCCGCCCATCCCAGCCTGGGCTGGAGCGGGCCAGATGTTCTCAGCCACCTTGCCGGCGCCGGCTTCCGGATCTCAACCTCCGGGGTTTCTGAGCGGCGCGGAATCGTGCAGCGGTTGGATGTCGGCACTTCAGGATTGATGGTGGTCGCGAAGAGCGAGCATGCGTACACGATCTTGAAACGAGCGTTCCGGTCGCGGAGCGTGGACAAGATCTACCACGCGCTTGTGCAAGGCCATCCGGATCCGTTTACCGGCACCATCGAGGCTCCGATCGGAAGGCACCCTGGCGCGGATTACAAGATGGCGGTGATGGACAAAGGCCGGCATAGCGTGACCCACTACTCGACTCTGGAAGCTTTCGTCGCAGCAACATTGCTCGAGATCAAGTTGGAAACCGGCCGAACCCATCAAATCCGCGTACACATGGCAGCGATTCGGCATCCCTGCGTCGGCGATCCGATGTATGGGGCCGACCCGGTTCTTGCTGCCAAGCTCGGTCTGGAAAGGCAGTGGTTGCACGCCGTCCGCCTCAGTTTCGTGCACCCGACCTCAGGAGAACTGATGCAGTTCGAATCCCCGTATCCGCCTGATCTTCAGCACGCCTTGGACGTGGTAGCTGGGTGGTAGGACCAGTGCTTGATTGGTCTCCCGCTGCCCGCGCAACTTCGCTAGGGTCAACTGCGTGCGTAGAGCAAAGATTGTGTGCACGCTAGGGCCCGCCTCCTCGAGTGCCGAGCGTCTAGCGGAGATGGTCGCCGCAGGAATGGATGTCGCCCGGCTCAACATGAGCCATGGTGACTATGCCGACCATGAGAGGAATCTGCGCGGCGTCCGGGACGCTGCGGAAGGCGCTGGCCACCCGGTCGGTGTGCTGGCTGATCTTCAGGGCCCGAAGATCAGGCTCGGCAGGTTCGCCAACGGCAAGGAGAAGCTTCACGTCGGCGCCGAGTTTACGATCACTGTGGAGGACATCGAGGGCACCGTTGAGCGTTGCTCCACCACGTACAAAGGCTTGCCTGGCGACGTGCGGGCCGGAGACCTGATCTTGATCGATGACGGCCGGATAGCCTTGCGGGCAACCGAGGTCACGGATACCGACGTGATCACCGAGGTGACGGTCGGCGGATCGGTCAGCAACAACAAGGGCATCAATCTGCCAGGCGTCGCTGTCAGCGTCCCTGCCATGAGTGAGAAGGACACCGAGGACCTGCGCTGGGCCCTTCGCAATGGTGTCGACATGGTAGCTCTGTCATTCGTGCGCAGCGCCGATGACATCAAGGCAGTACATGAGGTCATGGATTCCGAAGGCCGGCGGATCCCGGTGATCGCCAAGATGGAGAAACCGCAGGCGGTCGAGAACCTGAGCGAGATCATCGATGCCTTCGACGCATTCATGGTTGCGCGTGGTGATCTTGGAGTAGAGCTGCCGCTGGAAGAGGTGCCGCTGGTCCAGAAGAGGATCGTCACAGCCGCGCGGCGTTGGGCGAAGCCGGTGATCGTGGCGACTCAGATGCTGGAGTCAATGATCTCCTCGCCTCGTCCGACCCGTGCCGAGGCATCCGACGTCGCCAACGCGGTCCTCGATGGCGCCGACGCCGTCATGCTGTCCGGAGAAACCAGTGTCGGCGAGTATCCGGTGCTGGCCGTCGAAACCATGGCGCGAATCGTGGAGAACACTGAGGCCCATGGCATGGACCAGATGCATGGCATTGACTGGGATCCGCACACGACGAGTGGCGTGATCACGAAGGCTGCCGAGGAGGTCGCCCAGCGAATCGGTGCCAAGTTCTTGGTGACGTTCACGACCTCCGGCGACTCAGCGCGCCGCCTCACGCGCCTTCGCTCGACCATCCCGGTTCTAGCGTTCACGCCGTACGAGGAAACGCGTGCGGCACTGACGTTGAGCTGGGGCGTCGAGACGTTCATGGCTCCCATGGTTGGTCACACCGACGAGATGATCCGCGAGGTCGACAAGTCCCTAGCCGAAGGCGGGCGCGTTGCCGACGGTGACCGCGTCGTCATCGTGGCCGGTTCCCCTCCCGGCGTCGCCGGCCAGACCAACATGATCCGCGTCCGCCGCATCGGCGCACCCCTTTAGATTGCTCGCTCCGCTCGCGGCTCGCTGGCGCTCGCAACGCTGTTCGCCAGAGGCGCCTCCTTCGTCGGATCTGGTGAAACGGAAAAGCGTTGTTTCACCATCTCCTCCTGCAGTCGGCGCCGCGAACAGCGGAAAGAGCGTCTCGACTACAATGCTCGGCCGCCTGCCGCTTGAGGCCCTTGTGAGTGGGCCGAAAGGACATAGGCCTTCGACCCCCGGCCGGCACACTGACTCACAAAGCGCGCCACGGTGGTGCCGGGTCGACACGGCAAAACCTAAGATGCCTTCGAAACCCCACGGTCACAAGGTCCACAAGTCCGCACACTGAACCACGGCGTTTGCCGTGCTCGACCCGGCGCCACCAGGCAAGCGAAAGATCGGAAGAAAGTGCCGGAGAGGGGAGTCGAACCCCTATGTCCTTTCGGACAGACGGGTTTGAGCCGTCCGCGTATACCATTCCGCCACCCCGGCCCGGGTCATGATCAACACGGGCGCCGCCCACCGCGGGCCCGGATTATTCTGCCACAGCCATCGCATGGCCAGTCGCTCCGCTACGCCCTCATCGCAACGAGCATCTGGCTAGAGTGTCCCCCGTGACTGGAGATGACAGCCAGGTCAGGAACGGAACCAAGACGCGGGTCGTCGTCGCCGAGGACGAAGTCCTGATCCGTCTGGATCTAGTGGAGATGCTCACCGAGGAGGGCTATGACGTGGTCGGCCAGGCCGGCGACGGAGAAGTGGCGGTAGCGCTGGCCACCGATCTCAGGCCTGACTTGGTGGTGATGGACGTCAAGATGCCCAAACTCGATGGGATCAGTGCGGCCGAGCAGATCGCCAGCGACCGGATCGCGCCGGTGGTCATGCTGACCGCGTTCAGCCAGCGGGAGCTTGTCGATCGCGCGAGCCAGGCAGGCGCCATGGCGTACGTGGTCAAGCCTTTCAACAAGGCCGACCTCATTCCCGCGATTGAGATCGCACGCGCGCGGTTCGCCGAGATTCAAGCGGTGGAAGCTGAGGTCAGCGACCTGACCGAGCGGCTGGAGTCACGCAAAGTAGTGGAGCGCGCCAAAGGCTTGCTGCAAAGTGGCCTGGGGCTGAGTGAGCCCGAGGCTTTTCGGTGGATTCAGAAGACGGCGATGGATTTGCGCAAGTCGATGCGCGAAGTAGCGGAAGGAGTCATTGAGCACGGCTCAGTTGCAAAGAAAAAATAGAGCATTCGCATCTATGTGCTCTCAATCACGTAACGAACGTGCTACAAGCCGCAAAGTTGGTGCCATTACACAGCTTCAGTCGTAGGTTCGACAATGCTCGCGAAGTTGCGCTTCCGCGCTGCCTCGCAAACCGAAACAACAGGAGGAAATGTGCGAAAGCATAAGCTCGCTCTAGCGGGGGTAACCCTGCTGGCCGCGTCGCTCGCGATGACGGCATGTGGCTCTCGGGCAGAACAGGCCCCGGGCGGGGAGGCCGGAGCGGCCAAGGTCGCCAAGATCGGCGTGATCGCGCCCTTGTCGGGTGACCTGTCGGCTCTGGGCGCCGGCATCAAGAACTCGGTCGATCTGGCCATCAAGCAGGCCAACGAGAAGCAGACCATCCCGGGATGGACGCTGGAGCTGGACGCGCAGGATGACCAGGCCACTCCCGACGTTGGCAAGAACGCAGCCACGAAGCTGGCGGGTGACGACGAGGTGATCGCGGTCGTCGGTACCCTCAACTCCTCGGTCTCGCAGTCGGTACAGCCAGTTCTGTCCGGCGCGCAGATCACCCAGGTGTCGCCGGCGAACACCAACCCGACCCTGACCAAGGGCGCGGACCTGGCCAACCCGAAGCGCCCGTACCCGGGCTACTTCCGCACCTGCACCACGGATGCCGTCCAGGGTCCGTTCGCGGCGAAGTACCTGCTCGACAAGGGCATCAAGAAGGTCGCCACCATCCATGACAAGAAGGCGTACGGCCAGGGCTTGGTAGCAGCCTTCACCGAGGCCTTCAAGAGCGGCGGCGGCGAGATCGTCAGCGCGGAGACGATCAACCCCGATGACAAGGACTTCTCGGCGGTGATCAGCAAGACTAAGAGTGCCAATCCCGAGGCTGTCTACTACGGCGGTGAGTACCCGCAGGCAGGTCCGCTGAGCCAGCAGGCCAAGTCGGCCGGCCTCAACGTCCCGCTGATGGGTGGCGACGGCATCTATGACCCAGCCTTCATCGAGCTCGGCGGGCAAGACCTCCGAAGGTGACCTCGCGACCACCGTTGGGGCTCCGACAGAGTCGCCTCGACAGCCAAGCAGTTCGTCACCGACTACGAGGCCGCCGGTTACAAGGAGCCCTACGCGGCGTACGGGGCATACTCCTATGATGCGGCCAACGCAATCATCAATGCGCTGAAGACCTCGCTGGCCAGCGCGAGCGACGCCAAGTCCGCTCGCGCAGGCGACGATCGATGCGATGAGCAAGGTCAGCTTCGACGGCGCGACCGGCAAGGTCGCCTTCGACGAGTTCGGCGACACCACGACCAAGGTGCTGACCGTATACAAGGTCGAGGGCGGCAAGTGGGTGGCCGACAAGACTGGCGAAGGCCTAATACGCAGTGGTGGCGGAGCCTGCGCAACGCGTGCTCCGCCGCTAGTCTTCTCCGCAGGTACGCAGAGGGGGCAGACCTCAATGTCTGCCCCCAAAGCCCTGCACCCGCCTTAATGCATCACCGAAGGGAGGCGTGAGTGGACATCCTGCAGCAGCTCATCAACGGCCTTTCGCTCGGGGCCTTGTACGCGCTCATCGCGGTCGGCTACACCGTCGTCTATGGCATCATCCAGCTGATCAACTTTGCCCACGGCGAGATTTTCATGATCGGGGCCTTCGGCGCCCTCACCGCCTGGATACTGATACCCGGGGAGACTCTGGGCGTGTGGTTGTTGCTGCCCATGCTGCTCATTGGCATGGTGGCGGCTGTCGGGACTCTCTCTGCTCACTGAACGATTCGCCTACCGGCCACTCCGCAACGCACCGCGACTGGCACCCCTGATCACCGCGATCGGCGTGTCCGTCTTTCTTCAAGAATTCGTGCGCCTGTTCTACGGACGCGTGCCGGGCTTCCCCGACGCCAGACGGGCAATCCCTTTTCCACAGATTGACTATGTGACCGGGCCCGCGATCCAGTTGGGTCCCCTCACGATCCAGCGTGCCGCGCTGTTCACCGTGATTGCGCTCGTCATCTGCTGGGCCTTTCTCTATGTGTTCGTCAACCGGACCCAGTTGGGTCGGGCGATGCAGGCGACATCCCAGGACCCCGACACCTCGAGGCTGATGGGCATCAATGTCGACCGCATCATCATGGTGGCGTTCGCGCTCGGCGCAGCATTGGCCGCAGTAGCCGGCCTGGCCTGGGGCCTGCGTTACACCAATATCGACTTCAGGATGGGCTTCATCGCCGGCCTCAAGGCCTTCACCGCAGCGGTGCTCGGCGGCATCGGCAATATCAATGGTGCTGTCGTCGGCGGGCTGGTCCTCGGCCTGGTCGAGGGCATGGTGACCCTCATCCCCGGCACTTTTGGCGGCTCGGCGTGGAAGGACGTCTGGGCGTTCGTGTTGCTGATCTTGGTGCTGGTCTTCCGACCGCAGGGCCTCCTCGGCTCAAGGGTGGTGGATCGAGCATGAGCACAATGCCACGGGTGATAACGCCGGAGCGGCAACAACGGTCGGACCCAATCGGGCGCTGGGTCGGAATTGCCGGCGGCGTCGTCCTTGCAGCTTCTGCCTTCTTGCCTTGGGCTTACTCGTTCGCGGCACTCGACGGCATGACTCTCGTCGGCTATCCGTCGCCCTTGCAGTATTGCGGCATGGTGCTCGGCGTGCTCGTCGCGGGGCTCATCATCTGCTCACGGCTGATCAAGCCGCGAGGCAAGATAAAGGTCGGCTGGGTGCGTGGTGCCAAGGCGGCCGCCACCGGAGCTCTGGTCTTCATCGCGATCATCATCCTGAGCATCGCCGTTGAGCTCGGCGGTCTGATCAATGTGGTCTATGGCGGCTGGCTCGCGCTGCTCGGTGCGGCGCTCGCCTTCGCCGGAACCCGGCTGATGATCATGGACCAGCCACCCACGCTGGCCCGTGCGCAGCTCAGACCGACGCTTGAGATTCTCCTGGTCGCCGTCGTGATGGGGGCAGCCCTGTTTGCGACAGCGTTCGCGCTGAATATCGACGATGGCGGCACCTTCGTCAGCTTTGTCGCTTTCCTCGGCGCGTTCATTGCGGTGCTCTTCCGGGTCGGCGTCATGGGCTTTCTCTCCGGGGTTTCCCAGCGCCACAGGAAGGTACTGATCCTTGCCGCATTCGTAGTGGCGTTCTTGTTCCCCTTCACCCAGGGCGGCTCCGATGCGAACATGTCCATCGCCACCCAGGTGATCATCTTTGCCGCGGCCGCGATGGGTCTCAACATTACCGTCGGCCTCGCCGGTCTGCTCGACCTTGGCTATATCGCGTTCCTCGGTGCGGGCGCATTCACGGCAGCCGTCCTGTCGCGCTCAGCCTTCGCTACCGCCGACATCCATCCGCCGTTCATTGTGGTCGTACTCATCGCCGGCGCGGTGTCCGCTACTCTTGGCTTGATCATCGGCTCACCGACATTGCGGGTGTCCGGTGACTACCTGGCCATTGTGACGCTGGCGTTCGGTGAGATCTTCCGCATTGCGATGATCAACTTGGACGGCGAGGCCGGCCCGAACATTACGCACGGATCCAACGGCATTCCCGCGATTCCCGACCTCACCCTTCTCGGCTTCGACTTCGGCGATCCGCATGTAGTGCTGGGTATCCCGCTCGGCCGCTTCTCCAACTACTACTTCCTGCTGCTGGTGTTGATCGCGTTTGTCATTTTGGTGTTCGTCCGGCTCAACAACTCCCGCATCGGCCGTGGCTGGGTGGCCATCCGGGAGGACGAGAAGGCGGCCGAGGCCATGGGCGTCAACGTCTTCGGGCTGAAGCTCTTCGCATTCGCCAGCGGCGCGTTCCTGGCCGGCGTAGCAGGCGCGGTCAAGGCCCATCAGGACATCTCGGTTACACCGGACCAGTTCATTTTCCTGGAATCTGCGTTCTTGTTGGCGGCGGTCGTGCTCGGAGGTATGGGCACCGTGCTCGGCGTGCTGGTTGGTGCCACGCTGCTGAAACTGCTGCCCGAGAAGCTGCGCTTCGTCAGCGACTTTCGGCTGATGATCTTCGCCCTGCTTTTGATCCTCATGATGCGCTTCCGGCCAGAGGGCATGATCCCGAGCCAGCGCCGGCAGCTGGAGTTCCACGAGGAGGACGAGGAGCTGGCCGAGCGGATCGAGGAGGAAGTCGAGGAGACTGGCGCATTGAAGGGAGCCGGGGTGCTATGACGACTGCAGTCGACGCTTCAGGCGTGAGCGCCCAGGCTGACGGCTCGCCCATCCTGGTCGCAGAGAATGTGACGATGCGATTCGGCGGCCTGGTCGCTGTGGACTCTGTGAACCTGAATGTCAGCAGCGGCGAGATCATGGGCCTGATCGGGCCCAATGGGGCCGGCAAGACCACGTTCTTCAACTGCTTGACCGGCCTCTACCTTCCGACAGCCGGGAGCGTGATCTTCGAGGGCGCGCTGTTGCCACCCAAGCCTCGCAAGGTGGTAATTGCAGGGATGGCGCGAACGTTCCAGAACATCCGGCTGTTCGGCAACATGACCGCCCTCGAAAACGTGATGGTCGGCCGCTATTGCCGTACCAACACCGGGCCGCTCACATCGATCCTTCGCGGACCGAAGTTCCATCGCGATGAGAAGGCAACCGCAGCACGTGCCCAAGAGCTGCTCGACTTCGTCGGGCTCGGCAACACGACTGATCACCTGGCACGCAACCTGCCTTACGGCGACCAGCGGCGGCTCGAGATCGCACGCGCTCTTGCCACTGATCCCAAACTGTTGCTGCTGGATGAGCCGACGGCAGGCATGAACCCTCAGGAGACCAGGCAGGCCGAGGAGCTGATCTTCAAAATCCGCGATCAGGGCCTGGCGGTCGTGGTCATCGAGCACGACATGCGGTTCATTTTCAACCTCTGCGACCGCGTGCTGTGTCTGGTCCAAGGCAGGACACTGATCGAGGGCACGCCCGGCGAAGTCCAGTCTGACCCGCGGGTGATCGAGGCCTACATCGGAACAGGACCGGAGGACGCCGCCGAGCTTGAGGCGTTCGAGGAGGAGGGTCAGGACAATGCTTGAGGTCAAGGACCTGAAGGTGGCGTACGGCCGGGTCATGGCCGTTAAGGGAATCAGCTTCAAGGTCGACCAAGGCCAGGTCGTGACGCTCCTCGGTACCAACGGTGCCGGCAAGACCACAACGCTTCGTACCATCTCTGGCTTGATCAGGCCCGAGTCCGGCGAGATCTGGTTCGAGGGAGACCGGATTGACAGCGACTCCCGCGCATCAGGTGCTTACGCGTGGCTTGGCGCATTCGCCAGAGGGGCGCCGAGATCTTCCCGCGGCTTACCGTCGAGGAGAACCTGATGCTCGGCGCCTTCGCGCGCAAGGACAAGAGTGGCGTGGCACAGGATCTGGAACGGGTTTTCAATCTCTTCGACATCTTGCGGGAGCGGCGTTCCCAGCCGGCCGGTACGTTCTCCGGTGGTGAGCAGCAAATGCTCGCAATCGGGCGGGCGATGATGAGCCGGCCCAAGCTGCTGATGCTCGACGAGCCATCAATGGGCCTCTCGCCGCTGATGATGCAGCGCATCATGTCGACCATCGTCGAACTGCAGTCAGAAGGTGTGACCATCCTGCTCGTCGAGCAGAACGCTCCCGCGGCGCTCTCGCTGGCCAACTACGGCTATGTCCTGGAAGTCGGCAAGATCGTGCTGGAGAACACCGGCGAGGCACTGCTCGTCGATGAGAATGTCCGGAAGGCGTATCTCGGCGAGGACTGAGCTAATTGGGGATCGCTCGCGCAATCGCGCTGACCATCCCCTGTCTTCCTCACTCGCACGCCGACGGAAAGCGTGTCGGCTTACTCGTTCGTCCAGACAGGGGTGCGCGATTTGCCGACGCTCGCGATCAGGCTGGCGGTTTGTTGTCCGGTGCTTGCATTGCGAACTAGCGTGCAAGGAAGCCGACAGATGATCGGCGAGGCAGGAGCATGGCCCCGTGACAACGTCGTCCGCAATCGGTTCAGATGCCGCAGTTCCGCATGCCGTCGGAGCGGCGGCAGCCAGTGTCTGGGGAGACGAGACCGAGATCGCCGCCGCGGCCGTGGCACTGGCCAGCCGCCGTATTAGCAAGCCTTCCGACCCGAAGACAACAGCGCGGCCTGCCTCGGAACTGCTGGCCGACGCCGGACTGACCGTCACGCCCGAAGGTCTCGGGCACGATGAGGCACTGCGAATCTTCGAAGACGTGATCGCCCCAGCCACGCGGGCACAAGACGATCCGATGAATCTCGCCTATATCCCAGCCGCCCCGACGCGCGCTGCGTTGGCCTTCGACGCCGTCGTGAGCAGTTACAACATCTTCGCCGGCACCTGGGAGTCCGGAGCCGGCGCGGTTTTCGCGGAAAACCAGGCACTCGCCTGGCTGGTCGAGCTGCTCGACTGGCCCAGGACGGCCGGCGGATGCTTCATATCGGGCGGTACCACCGGCAACCTTTCCGCACTGGTCACCGCCCGGCAGTTCGCCCGAAACCAGCTCGGTCGGCATCCGGCGGGTCAATGGCGACTGGCTTGCACGGCCCAGGCCCACTCGTCGGTACTGGCTGCTGCGGCCGTGCTTGATGCCGAAGTGGTCATCGTGCCGGAAAACGATCACGGTCAGCTGACCGGCGAGGCCCTTCGGACCGCGCTGATCAATTCTCAGGACGTCTTCGCTGTGGTCGCATCCGCCGGCACCACGAACGCCGGCATTGTCGACGACTTGGCCGGAATCGCGGCCGTCTGCGAGCGGTTCGGAGTCTGGATGCATGTCGATGGTGCATACGGCGGTGCGGCGCTCGCCGCCCCGAGCGTCCGTCACCTCTTCAATGGGATCGAGCGTGCTGACAGCTTCATCGTCGACCCACACAAGTGGCTGTTCGCGACCTACGACTGCTGCGCCTTGCTCTATCGGCAACCAGAGCTCGCACGCGCCGCCCATGCGCAGCGGGCCGGCTATCTTGACGCGATTGATCGGGAGGTCTGGAACCCGTGGGATTACGGAGTGCACCTCACTCGGCGAGCTCGGGGCTTGCCGTTTTGGTTCAGTCTGGCCACCCATGGCACTAACCGGTACGCGACGGCGATCGAGCAAACCCTGGCAACCACCCGGGCAGTGGCGGACGGAATCCGCGCCATTCCTCAGCTGTCACTCTTGGCGGAGCCGACGTTGTCGGTGGTGTTGTTCGAGCGGCCAGGATGGGACGACGGGGCGTACGCACGCTGGTCGCGGCGACTTGCCCTCGAGGGCCGGATCCTCTGTATTCCGACGCAGTGGCAGGGCCGGACCGTGTTACGGCTCGCCTTCGTGAATCCGGCGACGGAGGCCGACCACGTACTCGAGGTGCTCGCCGAGACCACGGCAGACCCAACTGGAAGCGCTTAGCCTCTGGCCGTTCAGCTCTTGCTCCGCGGGCTGATCAGCTGACAGGTGACTCGGGCCGTGCAGACTCTCTCGCCAGCGTCGTTGGTGAGCACGATCTCGTAGCTGGCAATCGAGCGGCCGAGACGCAGCGCAGTGGCGGTGCCTGTCACCCAGCCGGCGGTTACCGAGCGGTGATGCGTCGCGTTGATGTCGACGCCGACTGCAATCTTGTCCGGCTGTGCGTAGACGTGCGAGCCCACCGAGGCTAGCGTCTCAGCCAGTACGCAGGACGCGCCGCCGTGCCACAGGCCGTACGGCTGCGTATTGCCGGCGACCGGCATCCGTCCGATGATCTCCTCGGGTGTGAGCTTCAGCAATTCGAGGCCCATCTTCGCGTCAAGCGCGCTGCCCAGCTCGGTGTAGCCGGCTGGCAGGTCTGGCCGGTCATCAGTCGAAGTCACAGGCTCAGGCTAGCTGCGAGCGTCGGGAATCGCCTGCGCGCGATGCGCGAGCAGCTTAAATAGTGTGACGCCGGACCCGCCCGCCCCGTCAGTGCGCGCGGCTAGAGTCAGCATGTGCCGACCAGGATTCAGTTAGCCAGCGCCTGCCGCCAGCTGCCCGCGCGGCCAAAGCTGATGCTGATTGATGGCCACTCGATTGCCTACCGGGCCTTCTTCGCGCTTCCGGTCGAGAACTTCTCGACTCAGACCGGCCAGCACACCAATGGGGTGTTCGGTTTCACCTCAATGCTGATCAATGTGCTGCGTGACGAGAAGCCAACCCATCTTGCTGTTGCCTTCGACGTCTCGCGTCATACCTTCCGCTCAGAGATCTACAGCGAATACAAGGCCAACCGTTCCACGACTCCAGATGAGTTCAGAGGTCAGCTCGACCTGGTCAAGGAGGTGCTGAAGGCCCTCAACGTTCCCTACCTGGAAAAGGAAGGCTATGAGGCCGATGATGTGATCGGCACTGTCGCAACCCGCGCCGAAGAGGCCGGCTATGAGGTGTTGATCTGCACCGGCGACCGCGACGATTTTCCAGCTTGTCAGTGACAACGTGACCGTGCTGTATCCACGCAAAGGAGTTTCCGATCTGGCCCGGATGACCCCCAAGGCGGTGGAGGAGCGCTACCTCGCCACCCCAGCCCGATATCCCGACCTGGCGGCGCTGGTCGGTGAGTCCAGCGACAACCTGCCGGGCGTCCCGGGCGTCGGACCCAAAACCGCCGCAAAGTGGCTGGAAATGTACGACGGGCTGGAAAATCTTGCCGCACATGCGGGAGAGCTCAAGGGCAAGGCCGCCGAGGCGTTCCAGGAGCGGGTCAGCGATGTGCTGCGCAACCGGCAGGTGAATGCGTTGGTACGTGATCTTGACCTGCCGGTCAGCCTCGACGATCTGGTACGCCGCCCGTGGGACCGTGAGGCGACTCACCAGCTGTTTGATGGCCTGGAATTCCGGGTGCTGCGTGATCGCTTGCTCGAGGCGCTGCCGAACGAAGACGAGATCGTGCCGGAGGGTGGTTTCGACCTCGAGGCGGCGCGACTCGAGCCCGGTGAGCTCGTGGGTTGGCTCGCCGAGCATGCGGCGGGCGACCGCACCGGCGTCGACATCATCGGTCACTGGGGTTCGGGGACCGGCGATGTTACAGCCCTCTCCCTCGCCGCCGCTGACGGGGCTGCTGCCTACGTTGTGGTAACCGAGCTAGGCCCAGCCGATGAAAACGCGCTCGCGAAATGGCTCGCCGACCCCGAGCGGCACAAGGCGATGCACGACGCCAAAGGCCCGCTGTTGGCCCTCTGGGCGCGCGGCTGGAATCTCGCCGGTTTGACATCCGATACCCAGTTGGCGGCCTATCTGATAAGCCCGGATCAGCGCACCTTCGACCTCGCCGATCTGACCATTCGGCACCTCAAGCGGGAGCTCCGGGTCCAGGGCGCCCCTGATCTCGACTGACTCTGACCAAATGGCGCTGGACTTCGGCGATGACGACTCAGGCGCAAAGGTGGCGGCGGAGGCCTCGATGGTCCGTGCCCGCGCTGTCATCGACCTGGCCGACGCGCTCGATATCGAGATCGAGCAACGCAATGGCACTAGTTTGCTTTACGGCGTTGAGCTTCCACTGCTGCGCACCTTGGCGCGAATGGAGCAGACCGGGATTGCCGTGGACGTGGACCATTTGGAGGCACTGGAGGCCGGGTTCGCCGCCACGGTCAACCGTGCTGCCAGCGACGCGTACGAGGTCCTGGGCAAGCAGATCAACCTCGGCTCACCCAAGCAGCTGCAGGTTGTGCTCTTCGATGAGCTTGGGATGCCCAAGACCCGGCGCACCCGCACCGGCTATACGACCGACGCGGACGCGCTGCAGCAGCTCTACGTCAAGACCGAGCATCCGTTTTTGGCACATCTGCTGGTGCATCGGGACGCCATCCGGCTGAAGCAGACCGTCGAGGGCCTGCTGAAGGCGGTGGCCGACGACGGTCGGATCCATACCACCTACGCCCAGACCATTGCCTCGACCGGGCGCCTCTCCAGCACCGATCCCAACCTGCAGAACATCCCGATTCGCACCGAGGAGGGCCGCCGCATTCGGCAAGCGTTCGTAGTGGGGCAGGGCTACGACGCGCTGATGTCAGCGGACTACTCGCAGATCGAGATGCGCATCATGGCCCATGCCAGCGAAGACGAGAGCCTGATCGAGGCCTTCAAGTCAGGAATGGACTTCCACACAGTCACCGCCTCGCGCGTTTTCGGCGTCGAGCCCGAGCAGATCACTCCCGCCGAACGCGCCAAGATCAAGGCGATGAACTACGGCCTGGCGTACGGGTTGAGCGCGTACGGGCTCAGTCAGCAGCTGAACGTCGAGGTGTCGGAGGCGAAGGCACTGATGGATGAATACTTCGAACGGTTCGGCGACGTACGCACCTACCTGCACTCTTTGGTGGCTGATGCGCGGCGCACGGAATACACCGAGACCATCCTCGGTCGCCGGCGTTACCTGCCCGACCTGATGAGCGACAATCGTCAGCGTCGCGAGATGGCCGAGCGGATGGCCCTGAACGCGCCGATCCAAGGCTCGGCAGCGGACATCATCAAGGTTGCGATGCTGGATGTCGAGAAGGCGCTCGACGACACTGGGATGCGCAGTCGGATGTTGCTCCAAGTGCACGACGAACTGGTTTTCGAGGTCGGGCCGGGGGAGCGCGACGTGCTCGAGGACCTGGTGCGCACCAAGATGGGCGAGGCGGTGTCGCTGAAGGTCCCGCTGGAGGTGTCGGTCGGAGTCGGGCGTTCGTGGCATGACGCCGCCCACTAGCCCCGGACCAGCTCGGTCAGCGGTGAAATTGCAGGACCGAGGCATCGAGGTTTGACCCTATTTGGCGCGCGGCGATAGCCTGGACCGTCGCTGTGGCCTGCGCGACTTCAGACCGAGTGGGTCACGCTCGTACGGCTCGGATTGGCGTCGGCTGCTGGTTGAACCTCTTCGTTTGTACGGATCGGGTCACAGCCACGCCCAGCAACCACATCAACCAATCCCGGAGCCCTAACTACATGACGTCCTCCCTTGAGGCACCACCACAGGTCGCCGTCGACGACCTGGGTTCGCCCGAAGCCTTCCTAGAGGCAATCGACAAGACCATCAAGTACTTCAACGACGGCGACATCGTCACCGGCACCGTGGTCAAGGTGGACCGCGACGAGGTTCTCCTTGATATCGGCTACAAGACCGAAGGGGTCATCCCCTCCAAAGAGCTCTCGATCAAGCATGACGTTGATCCGTTCGAGGTCGTCAGCGTCGGCGACGAGGTTGAGGCCCTTGTCCAACAGAAGGAGGACAAGGAAGGCCGCCTGATCCTCTCCAAGAAGCGCGCCCAATACGAGCGCGCCTGGGGGACGATCGAGAAGATCAAGGAAGAGGACGGCGTCGTCACCGGCCAGGTCATCGAGGTCGTCAAAGGCGGCCTGATCATCGATATCGGACTCCGCGGGTTCCTGCCCGCCTCGCTGGTCGAGATGCGGCGGGTCCGTGATCTTCAGCCGTACGTCGGCATGGAGCTCGAGGCCAAGATCATCGAGCTCGATAAGAACCGCAACAACGTCGTGCTCTCGCGTCGCGCCTGGTTGGAGCAGACCCAGTCCGAGGTTCGCCAGAATTTCCTTACCCAGCTGCAAAAGGGCCAGATCCGGCGTGGCGTCGTGTCCTCCATCGTCAACTTCGGCGCATTCGTCGATCTTGGCGGGGTGGACGGCTTGGTGCACGTCTCAGAGCTCTCCTGGAAGCACATTGACCACCCCTCTGAGGTGGTTGAAGTTGGTCAGGAGGTCACCGTCGAGGTGCTCGACGTCGACATGGACCGCGAGCGGGTTTCGTTGTCGCTCAAGGCCACGCAGGAAGATCCATGGCAGGCTTTCGCCCGTACCCACCAGATCGGTCAGATCGTTCCCGGTCGGGTCACCAAGCTGGTCCCGTTCGGCGCGTTCGTGCGCGTGGAGGAGGGCATCGAAGGTCTGGTGCACGTATCCGAGCTGGCCGAGCGGCACGTGGAGATTCCGGAGCAAGTGGTCCAGGTCAACGACGACGTGATGGTCAAGATCATCGACATCGACCTGGAGCGCCGCCGGATCTCGCTGTCGCTGAAACAGGCCAACGAGGGCGTCGACGCGACCGCCGACGACTTCGATCCGACGCTCTACGGCATGGCTGCGTCCTACGACGAGCAGGGCAACTACCTCTACCCGGAGGGCTTCGATCCGGAGACCGGTGAGTGGCTGGAGGGCTACGAGGAGCAGCGCGCGGCTTGGGAGCAGCAGTACGCCGAGGCGCACGCCCGCTGGGAGGCGCACAAGAAGCAGGTGGAAGATGCCGACGGCGCGTCCGCGCCCTCATCGTCATCCAGCTACTCTTCCGATGCCGCGCCGGTGCCGACGCCGGCCGGGCCGGAGGGCTCACTTGCCTCCGACGAGGCTCTGCAGGCGCTTCGTCAGAAGCTGACCGGCGGCAACTGATCTCAGGGCCGCGTGTCCTTCGGACTTGCATAGGCTGCAGTTTGTGTTCCTGCTCGCGCAGTCCGACGCTCGCAGGAAGTGAAGGGCCATGGTGCGAGTAGGCCTGACCGGCGGCATCGCGTCCGGGAAGAGCATGGTGGCCGCCGAGCTTGCTGCACGTGGTGCGGTCATCATTGACGCCGACGTACTGGCCCGTGAGGTCGTAGAGCCGGGCACTCCGGCGCTTGCCGCGATCCTCGACCGTTTTGGTATGCAGGTACTCAGAGACGGCCGACTCGACCGGGCACGGCTTGCCGAAATTGTCTTCGCGGACCCGAACGCCCGTCGCGATCTCGAGCGAATTGTGCACCCTGCTGTTCAGGCTCGGGCCGCCGAACTCGAACGGGCCGCCGGCGACGCTGCAGTGGTGGTTCACGTTATCCCACTGCTGGTTGAGACTGGCCAACACGAGGACTTCGATCTTGTCGTTACGGTGGACGCTGATCATGAAACCCAGATCCAGAGGCTCATGGCACGCAACCGGTTCACCCGTGCTGCAGCCGAGTCCAGGATTGCCGCTCAGGCCAGTCGCGAGGATCGCACGCTTGCCGCTGATGTGGTCGTTGACAACACCGGAAACATGACCCAGTTGGCAGAACAGATCGATGCGCTCTGGACAGAACTCAGCTCGGCTGTCGCCCGGCAATGACATACTCGCAGTGCTAGGGGTCGTGGACGTCAGGTCCTTGAGCCGAGAGGCTTGTCGACGCCAGATTTACTCACCAGCTGGCAGGTTCAAGGAGGTCAAGGTTGGAATGCCCACGGTGTCGGGCTGAGCTCCCGCCAGTTGCGCACTTCTGCCACGTGTGTGGGCAGGATCAGCGCTCGGCGGATCATCACTCGACGGAAGTCTTTTGCCGCGAAGCCCGACGAGCCGGTCGCCTCGTTTGCGCTGATCTCCTCGATCATGCCGAGGGGTGCCGGCCAGCGTCCGCAGACGTACCGGATCGCGTTGGCTGTCGCGCTCGTTGCGGCTCTGATTGCAGCGGTCTTCGGCGCCATGCCTATTGCTGTGCTGGTGGCAGCATTTGCCGTGCCCGTCGTCTACATCGTTTACATCTACGACGTAAACCTCTGGGAGGACGAGCCGGTCATCGTCACAGGTCTCGCCTTCGTGCTGACCGGCGCGCTCACCGTCGGTTTCACGATCTTGTGGACCTATCTCCGCGGACCGGTGCCGTACGGCACCACCACCTACGACGGCTCGCTGAGTGCTGCGCCGACCGTCGGCACTTTCTTGCTGGTGGCGTTGGCCGTACCGATCGTGGGCGAGGCGATCCGCCAGATCGGCCCGGTCCTGCTGGCCCGTCGTCCCGAGTTCGACGACCTGATGGACGGTCTGACCTTCGGGGTGATCAGTGGGCTTTCGTACTCCTGCTTCGACACTTTGGTTCGCCATTGGGATCTGCTGACTGGCGGTCTGCAGGGCAGCGACCCCGGCCTCTGGGTGTCGTTGATCTTCCTTGAAGGCTTCGTCAAGCCAATGATCATCGGCACCGCCAGTGGCATCGCAGTCGCCGAGTTCTCTGGTCTGGGCCGCGGCTACGACGGATTCACGCCGCGTTACTTCCGCGGCGTCGGCGAAGCCATCCTGGCCAACAGCGCATATCAGGCCGGTACCTACCTGTTCTCCTTTGTGGGCGACGCGACACTCGGCGTGATCTTGAGCATCTTCTGGGGCCTGATCATCCTGGCGATTTTGATCCTGAGGGTTCGCAACGTGCTCCATGTCGGCCTGATGGAGGCTGCCTTGGAGCGGTCCGCCCGAGACAGCGGGCCGGCCGGTGAGCTGCAGTACTGCGCACAGTGCGAGATGCCCCTGCTCGAGCATGCCGCCTTCTGCAACGCCTGCGGCACCGCGGTACGGGTGCAAGCCAAAGCGTCGAGGCCCAAGGTGGGGGCAGTGCTGACGACGGCTCGTCCGGATGAATCGATTGTTCCCGGGTTTGACACGCCGGTGACGGGCGAGCAGCCGGAAGCACAGGCTCAGCGTGCCGCAGCGGCCCCCGATGAGACGACTGCTGCAGGATGAGAGC
The DNA here is from genome assembly GCA_963734005.1 of uncultured Actinomycetota bacterium. Taxonomy (GTDB): domain Bacteria; phylum Actinomycetota; class Actinomycetes; order Propionibacteriales; family Propionibacteriaceae; genus Microlunatus. The sequence continues at coordinate 222,672 of CAVTFS010000019.1, read as the reverse complement.
GGTGGTTCGACTGACCCGCGTGACCGGTTCTACGACGACGAGGAGGGCCGGTAATGACGGATAAGCCGGGTCAGTGGGGTCCTCAGGGCGGCTACCCGCCTCAGGGCCCTGGCCGGCTACCCACCTCAGCAACCAGGGGGATACCCGCCGCAGCAGCCAGCGGGCTATCCACCGCAGCCGGGCTTTCCGCCACAGCAGCCGGGACCCGGCGGCTATCCGCCGCAGGGTGGCTATGCACCACAGCCGCCTCCTGGTGGATATCCGCCCCAGCAGCCAGGTGGCTATGGGCCTCAAGGGCCGGCGGCTGGCGGCGCTGGCGCACCTGGGTGCACCGCAGAAGAAGAGCCCGATAATGATCATCGCGATCGTCGCGGCGGCAATTGTGCTGCTGGCGGCCGTGGGCGGCATCATCATGGTGCTGACCCGGAACGGTGGCGGCGAGCAGCCGGATGTATCGATCACCCCGAGCCAGCCCGTGCCGCCGACGGAGCAGCCGACTCCGGAGCCCACGGGCCAGCCAACGACTCAGGAACCGCAGCCCACACCCACTGAGACGTCACAGCCTCCAGCCGGCGGCACCATCAACCTCGGCAACGGGATCGAGCTCACACCGGCCAGCGGTTGGGAGGTCAAGAAGACCGGCAAGAACGTGGCCCAGCTGTCCAACGGGAAGAGTGTCTTCCTCGGCCAGTCGCTACAGATCTCGCAGTCGACCAACCCTAGTCAGCTGTGCGATGCCTGGCATCGGGACATCGCCGAGGGCACCACCAACGGCAAGTTCCAGGATCCGAAGGACGCCGACGTCGGCACCGCCAGGCTCAAGGCAGCAACCTGTGTTGCCCAGGTGACCGTCAGCGGTGGCCAGGGATCAACCAAGCTGTTCTTGTTCTCTCTGGCTTCGGTCCGGCAGAGCGATGGCGTGACAGTGATTGGCACCGCGTACTTCACACCCGACACGGACACTGATCAGCTGAACCAGGACTTCACGTCGATGATCAACTCGATGCTGCGGAGTCAGGCCGCCGGGGGCTAGATCCTGGCAGTCGAGGCTTCGGTGGCCGACTCTGTCAGAACGTCCGCATAGGCTCGCGCCATGCGTCCGATCGAAGACCTGCAGCGTGCGGTCGCGCCGTTCAAGGTGGAGAGCGACTTCGCGCCGTCCGGGGACCAACCCCAGGCAATCGACGAGCTTGAGCGACGGGTCGGCGACGGTGAGCAGGACGTGGTCCTGCTGGGTGCCACCGGCACCGGGAAGACGGCCACCATCGCTTGGCTCGCGGAGCGTGTGCAGCGGCCGATCCTGGTGATGCAGCCCAACAAAACGCTGGCGGCGCAGTTCGCGAACGAACTTCGGCAGTTCTTCCCGCGAAACGCCGTCGAGTACTTCGTGTCCTACTACGACTACTACCAGCCTGAGGCGTACGTGCCGCAGACCGACACCTACATCGAAAAGGACTCCTCGCTCAACGAGGAAGTCGAGCGGCTGCGTCACTCCGCGACCAACTCCTTGCTCACCCGTCGCGACGTCATCGTCGTCGCCACTGTGTCGGCCATCTATGGCCTCGGCACGCCGCAGGAGTACGTCGGCCGGATGATCAAGCTGCAGGTGGGCCAGGAGATCGACAGAGACGCCCTGCTGCGTCGCCTGGTAGGTGTCCAGTACGCACGTAACGACCTCGCCGGAAGCCGTGGAACGTTCCGGGTGCGAGGGGACACCCTCGAGGTGTTCCCGATGTACGAAGAGCTGGCCGTCCGTGTGGAGTTCTTTGGTGACGAGATCGAGAAGCTGAGCACACTGCATCCGATCACCGGTGAGGTGGTCACCGAGGATCGCGAGATCTATCTTTTTCCCGCCAGCCACTATGTTGCGGGGCCGGAGCGGATGGAGCGCGCCCTCGCCGGGATCGAGTTCGAGTTGGGCGATCGGCTCGCCGAGCTCGAGCGACAGCAGCGGCTGCTGGAGGCGCAGCGGTTGCGGATGCGCACCAGCTACGACATCGAGATGATGCGCCAGATCGGGACCTGTTCAGGCATCGAGAACTACTCCCGACACATTGACGGCCGGGCGCCTGGCAGCCCGCCGAACTGTCTGCTCGACTACTTCCCGTCAGACTTCCTTCTGGTAATTGATGAGTCGCACATCACGGTGCCTCAGATCGGAGGAATGTACGAGGGCGACATGTCCCGGAAGCGGACGCTGGTGGAACATGGCTTCCGGCTGCCGAGCGCGATGGACAACCGACCGCTCCGCTTCGAAGAATTCGCGGAGCGCATCGGCCAAACCATCTATCTATCAGCTACGCCGGGCAATTACGAGCTGGCTCGATCGTCTGGCTTCGTGGAGCAGCTGATTCGGCCGACCGGGTTGGTGGACCCGCAAGTCATCGTGAAGCCCACTCATGGCCAGATCGACGATCTCATGGGGGAGATCAGGTTGCGGACCGAGCGACGCGAGCGCGTACTGGTGACCACGCTTACGAAGAAGATGTCCGAGGATCTCACCGACTATCTACTCGAGAACGGCATTCGTACGCGGTATCTGCACTCCGAGGTGGACACGCTGCAGCGCATCCAGTTACTGCGAGAGCTGAGGACAGGGGAGTTCGACGTCCTTGTCGGCATCAACCTGCTCCGTGAGGGTCTGGATCTTCCGGAGGTGTCCCTTGTCGCCATCCTCGATGCCGACAAGGAGGGGTTCTTGAGGAGCGAGAAGAGCCTGATTCAAACGATCGGCCGAGCCGCCCGGAACGTCTCAGGCGAGGTCCACATGTACGCCGACTCAGTCACCGACTCGATGGCCGCCGCTATCGATGAGACCAATCGCCGCCGAGCCAAGCAGGCGGCATATAACGTCGCAAACGGCATCGATCCGCAGCCTATTCGAAAGAAGATTGCCGACATCACCGACATGCTGGCTCGAGAGGATGCGGACACCGACGACCTGCTCGGCCGACGACAGCGAGGACGTGGCCGGGCTCCCGTTCCCTCGCTGGGGGCCAAGGATGTGAGTGCGCAGGCCCGGCGGCTGGCAGGGCTACCGGCGGGCGACCTCGCGGACCTGGTGGAAGAGCTGACCACCCAGATGCACGTTGCCGCGGCCGATTTGCAGTTCGAAATTGCCGCAAGGCTGCGCGATGAGATCGCAGACCTCAAGAGGGAGCTGCGGCAGATGGTCGAGGCGAACCGCTGACGCGCATGTGACCTGAGCGGAGCCTCAGCGCTCTCGTGATGTGAACCGCTGTGCCGGCTCCTGACATACTGAGTGGTGGAGGGGAGTATTCCTTCGCGGGGGCATCGTCATCACGGATCGTTCCGGACAGGATCTGTTCCTTCCAGAACTACCCGGTGCCTTCGGCCGGTGCTCTGGCGGAAGAGACCTCCGAGACTCAATCGTTCGCCGAATCCCGTCTCGGAAGGACTCCATATGGAGGTTCACCTATACGCGTGGATCATCACGGTCCTCGTAATGGTGACCATTCTCGCCATCGACGTACTCATAATCGGTCGTCGTCCGCATGAGCCGTCGATGAAAGAGGCAAGCCTCTTCATCGGCATCTACGTGGCCTTGGCCGTGCTCTTCGGCTTCGGCGTCTGGGCTATCGCCGGTCCGCGATACGCGGGCGAGTTCTTTGCCGGCTGGATCACTGAATACAGCCTGTCGATCGACAACCTGTTCATCTTCCTCGTCATCTTGACCAAGCTGAAAGTCCCACGCCATCTGCAGCAGTTCGCACTGCTGGTCGGCATCGTCCTGGCGCTCATTTTTCGCGGCATCTTCATTGCCTTGGGGGCCGCGGCCATCAACAGGTTCAGCTGGATCTTCTTCCTGTTCGGGGCGTTTCTGCTGTGGACCTCCGTGAAGCTCTATCTGGACTACCGCAAGCATGACGAAGACACCGACGAGCTTCCTGACAATGCCGCTCTGCGGTTCGTGAGGCGTCGGTTCAACGCAACCGAGGACTACCGGGGCACGAAGCTGACCGTGGTGGAGAACGGCAAGCGGCTGATCACTCCGATGCTCATTGTGATCATCGCACTCGGTAGCACAGATCTGCTGTTTGCCTTGGACTCCATTCCAGCGATCTACGGCCTTACCCAAGAGCCATACCTGGTGTTCACGGCCAATGTGTTCGCTCTGATGGGTCTACGGCAGCTGTACTTCCTGCTCGGCGGGCTGCTCAGAAGACTGGTCTACCTGTCGGTCGGCCTGTCGATCATCCTGGGATTCATCGGCATCAAGCTGATCTTGCACGCGCTGCACTCTTACCATCTGGCGGACTGGCTGCCATTCGATGGCGAGATTCCGATTTGGCTCTCGCTGACCGTGATCATCGTGACGCTCACCATCACCACAGTGGCCAGCCTGGTCAAGTCCAAGTACGACGAGGACAACAGGCCGGCCCCGAGTGGTGACGGTGAACCCGAGGGATCAGGCGGCGACCACGGAGTCGCTCCCAGTCGAGACCGGCTCGATGGCCAGAACGACTAGGTCTGCGACATCGGTCGTCGGAATGATGGTGATCGTCTCGAGCACGTCGGCAGGGACGTCGTCGAGATCCGGCTCGTTCCGCTTCGGTACGAAGACGGTGGTGAGGCCAGCCCGCTGAGCTGCGAGGAGTTTCTGCTTCACACCGCCGATCGGCAGCACGCGTCCGTTAAGCGTCACCTCGCCGGTCATGCCGACATCGGACCGTACCGGCCTCCCGAGCGCCATTGAGGTGAGGGCGGTCACCATCGTGACTCCGGCCGAAGGACCGTCCTTGGGAACCGCGCCCGCGGGAACGTGGATGTGAATGGGCCGATCAAGGATGGCCGGGTCGGTGATACCAAGCTGGACAGCGTGTGCGCGGACGTAGGACAGTGCGATCTGAGCCGACTCCTTCATCACCTCACCCAGTTGCCCGGTCAGTGTCAAGCCACCGGATCGTGAGCCCTCTGAGGTGCCGTCCACAGCAGACGCCTCCACGAACAGCACGTCGCCGCCGAGACCGGTCACAGCAAGGCCGGTTGCCACCCCGGGAACCGACGTCCGCTCATGCGCGTCGGGTGTGAATCTCGGTCGTCCCAGGTACTCGCGCAACTCGGACGCCCCAATGACCAAGCCCGGCTGGATGCTCGCGACGGCAAGCTTCGTCGCCGCCTTGCGCAGCAGTTTGGCGAGCAACCGCTCGAGCTGGCGTACGCCGGGCTCGCGGGTGTAGTTCGCCGCGATCTCCCTCAGCGCATCATCACTGACTGTGACCTCATCACTGATCAACGCGGCGCGCTCCAGCTGCCGCGGCAGCAGGAACTTCCGGGCGATGGCGATCTTGTCGTCCTCGGTGTAGCCGTCTAGGGTGACCATTTCCATTCGGTCGAGGAGTGCTTGCGGAATGGTTTCAACGACGTTGGCAGTGGCCAGGAACAACACATCGGAGAGGTCGAGGTCGACCTCGAGGTAGTGATCCCGGAACGTGTGGTTCTGCGCGGGGTCCAGCACCTCGAGCAGGGCCGCAGCCGGGTCACCGCGATAGTCCGAACCAACTTTGTCAATCTCGTCGAGCAGTACGACCGGGTTCATCGACCCAGCCTCGGTGATCGCACGAACGATCCGTCCGGGAAGGGCGCCAACATAGGTGCGCCGGTGACCACGAATCTCAGCCTCGTCGCGTACGCCACCAAGGGCCACGCGCACGAACTTGCGGCCCAATGCGCGTGCGACTGACTCGCCGAGCGAGGTCTTGCCGACACCGGGCGGGCCCACCAGCGCCATCACAGCGCCGGAGCCACGCCCACCAATAATCTCTAGACCGCGCTCAGCGCGGCGGGCGCGAATCGCGAGGTACTCCACGATCCGATCCTTGACGTCATCAAGGCCGTGGTGGTCGGCGTCCAACACCTCGCGCGCGGCATTGATGTCGGTCGCGTCGGTGGTCTTGATGCTCCAGGGCAGCTCGAGGACGGTGTCCAGCCAGGTGCGGATCCAACCAGATTCAGGGCTCTGGTCGCTCGCCCGTTCGAGCTTGCCGACTTCCCGAAGGGCGGCCTTGCGGACGTCATCGGGCAGGTCGGCCTCTTCGACACGCGTCCGGTAGTCCTGAGCGCCGTCGGGCTCGTCCTCGCCAAGCTCCTTGCGGATGGCATTCAGTTGCTGGCGCAGCAGGAACTCCCGCTGATTCTTCTCCATCCCCTCGCGCACATCGTCGGCGATCTTGTCATTGACCTCGGTCTCCGCGATGTACGCCTTGGTCCACTCGATCAGCGCGGTCAGCCGTGCGACGACGTCGGGAGTCTCCAGTAGCTGGCGCTTCCGTTCGTCACTCAGCCAGGGTGCGTAACCGGCAAGATCAGCCAGTACTGATGGATCCGTGACCCGGTTGACTGTGTCGATGACCTGCCAGGCGTCGCGACGCTGCAGCGTTGCGATGACCAGTCCCTTGTACTCGGCGGCAAGCTTTTGGCTTTCCTCGGTGTCCTGCCCGCTCTCTGGAAGTTCCTCAGCTTCGACCCAGAGGGCTGTGCCTGGCCCCGAGACACCAGAGCCGATCTTGACCCGCCGCTCGGCCTTGATCACGGCTGCGGGCTGGCCTGTGGCCAGACGGCCAAGCTGCACGATCTCGGCTACCACACCGTAGGCGGCGTAGCGGTCCTCGAGGCGGGGAGCCACCAGCAGCGTGCCGTCGCTGTGGGCCTTCGCGGCATCCACGGCTGCGCGCGCAGCGTCGTCCAGCTCGATCGGTACCACCATCCCGGGCAGCACGACGAGGTCGGTGAGGAACAAGACAGGTAACCGGGTTGTCGACATCAGGTTCGCCTTCCAGAAGGTCGCCCATAAGTTGAGCGTCATAGACTCAAGGCATTTCGACCCGAGTTTCTTCCCGGCGAACACGTGTTCTCCGAGAGCGAAATGTGTAGGTTCTCCGGGCGCTCTGATACTCCGCTGCCGCAGTTGAGGTCTCCTCTCCAGATCGCCGCAGGGAGGGTTATTGATGGGGGTTATCGATGGCTGAATAGGGCATCGACGTTCGGCAGCTGCTCGAACCGGGAGAAGGTCCCCTCGTCTGCGATCTCGTGTGCGGCCTGCAGGAACCCACGCCATGCGACGCGCGCGAGTGTGCCGCCAACGCTGATCCGCCGTACGCCGAGGTTCGCAGCCTCCGTGACAGTTATGAAGGGTGTGTTGATCAGTAGGTTCACCGGTTTGGGTGACACCGCGGCGACAATCGCGGCAATCTGCTCGACCTTGTCGATCCGCGGAGCGTACAGGCAGTCGGCGCCGGCTTCCGCGTACGCGCGGAGCCTTCGGATCGTCTCGTCGATGTCGGGACGTCCGACCACGAATCCCTCCGATCGACCGGTGAGAACGACGCCTGTACCGCTCTCATCGATCGCTCGTCGCGCGGCCCGAACACGATCGACGGCTAGCTCGAAGTCATAGAGCGGTCGTACCTCGTCGCCTGTGGAGTCTTCGATCGAGAGTCCGGCAATCCCCGTGGCCACAGCGAGCTTGACGTTCGCGTTGACCTGCTGCGGGTCGTCCGCGAAGCCGCCCTGGAAGTCTGCGTTCACCGGTACCGCCACGGCATCGGCAACGAGACGGAGATGTTCGAGCGCCTCATCGAGGGTGACCTGATTGTCCGCGCGCCCCAACGTCCAGGCGAAACCAGCACTTGTCGTCGCCAGGGCTTTGAAGCCCATCTGTTCCAAAGCCCTTGCGCTGCCCACGTCCCACGGGTTCGGCATCACAAAGCAACCGGAGGAGTGCAAGCGACGAAACGCAACCGCCCGATCGTCATATGCGTTCATGCGACCTCTTCGGCAAGTGGGGGTGTTCTTGACACTATCCCGACACAACTGTCGGAGCACCAGCTTCGCATCGGTCCTCATACGTCTTTCGGTGGCCCAGCCGCGAGAAGCTGCAGATAGTCGGCGAGGTAGCCGGCGGCATTGAGCATGGCGCGGGAGCGACCCGAAAGGCGCTGCTGCCATGCCGCCAGGGACGCGGCTAGGGGTTCTGGGCCTCCTGCCTCGCGAACCTGAGCCAGGACCGGGGCGATGTCGGCGAGCAGGTAGCCACCGCGTCTGAGCAGATGAGCCAATTCGGCATCGCGGACGTCTTACATGTCGTAGCTGCGGTGCCCGGTGAAGCGGTCGCACGCGGGGTCGAGGATTCCGGCGCGTTCCCACTTGCGCAGTGTCGCGGGCGTCACGCCGAGCCGCCGGGCCAGCTCGCCGATCGTCCAGGCGGCTCTACCTTCGAGAGGACCATCGTCGGGCGGGTCGGTGAGTACGCCGATGGCCGTCGCGACGGCCTGCAGCGTGGCCCTGTCGCGCATCTGGCCAGCATGGCTCCCGCGCCAGGTCCGCGGGGCGGTAGCGAACCCGCTGGTGCTGGACTCCTCTTGGAGGCTTCAACGGTCTCCCATGCGTGGTCACTCGCTGTAAGTCTCAACGGCAAGTTCAACGGTACGGTAGAGGAGCATGACCATCGATTCTTTCGCATCCTCGGTCGTGGATGACATCACCGGAGAGATCCGCGCAATGCCCGAGGTGGAGTATCTGGAGGCCACCGCTGAGAACGGCGCACCAGAGAGCAACTGGGGCAACCGCTTTTTCTACGTCGGGCCCGACCGGGTGCGACCGTTCGCGACGATCGTCTTACGCGACACGCCAGGGTTCGACGAAGACTCCAACCTCGACCGGCCGGGCGTGTTCCGGCTCAACGTCGACCTCGGGCGCGATGAGTTCCAACGACAGTTCGGCTACCCACCCGCCAAGTTGGCCGAGCACCGGTCGGGCATTGACTTCACCCAGCTCGACAAACTCATGCCCCATCCCACGTACGGCAGGCAAGCCTGGGCGTCGATCATCAACCCCAGTACGCGCCGCCCCGACATCGACCAGCTGATCAGCCAGGCTCACGGGCGGGCAGTGCAACGCGCAAATCGACGACTGCAGCGCGATGACCGGATGCAGCGGTCGGATTAGGCGGGCCGACTGTTTCAGTAGCGACATGACTACATCCTTGTCACCTCGCCTGGCGGAGATTGTGGACGCCCTGCGGCGGATGAGCGTCCGGCGTGTTGCAGCCGAGGAGTTCGAGCTGGCGCCAGGGAAAGCGGCCTACGACTTGGCTTTCGCCATCAGGGTCGGCGCCTTCGATGGTCGTCAACCGCGAGCCGGCGAGCAGGCTCGTCGTCGCATAAGCGCTGCATTGGTGCCTGGCGGGAAACTACTGATCGACGGCGGCAATCCGCTGCGAGAGATCGAGCTTGATGAATCGGGCAGCTGACAGAGTGCGCCGGTTGTCGCTCGATCAGGAGCGCAGCTTTGATCCGGCTGGTTTCCGGCTAACTCCATACTCCAGCGACACCGTGCCCGTCTTGGCATAGAGCTGGTGCTCGGCCAGCCGGAGCTTCGCTCGGCTTTGCGAGTCGGGCAGCAATGGCACGCCGCCGCCGAGAAGGACCGGGATGATCGCGACTGAGACTCGATCCACGAGCCCGAGCTCGAGCAAGCTGCGGAAAAGCACACCACCACCGAAAAGCCAGATGTCCTTGCCCGATTGCTTCTTCAGGGCCGAAACCGTCGGCGACGGATTGTCCGAGACTATGACGCCGCGGCAGTCGGCTTGCCTCAGGGTTCGCGAGAAGACATAGGACTCGATGCCTGGCATCGATCCGCCCTGGTAGTTCCGCGTCGTCTCGTAGGTCCTTCTCCCCATGAGAATGACGTCGAAGCGCGCGAACATCGCGTCGAAGTCGATCTCGGGGTCGATGAGGATCCAGTCGCTTTCACCCGCAGGGCCGGCTATGTAGCCGTCAAGGCTCATCGCGACCGAGTACACGACTTGGCGCATCACACCTCCAGGCGAAGTACCTTCCCAGGCGAGACCGCGGAGCCGGTCTCGACGGCGACGTTCGCGCACACGGGCATCTCTTCTATTGTTGACCGATGCTGCTGCCTGATTCCGCAGGGACCTGGGTCGGCACCAACGGGTTCCGATTGATGCCCAGCGACCCACTCGCCGAGCTTCCCGCCCGAGTGACGGTGACGACTGCCGCCGGCGGTCATCTCATCGCCGCCACCTACTGGTGGGAGCACCCCGACGACGGCCCACAAGACGGTTTGTTGGTCATCGGGCCTGCCGACGATGGTGGCTCCCTGGTGGCCATGTGGGGTGATTCGTGGCATCAGAAGCCGGCGCCGATGGTGTTGTCCGGAAGCCAGGAACCCGATGGGCGCCTTGAACTCGAGGGCGAGTACGGCGGTGGTTGGCGTTGGCGCGTGACACTCGACGCAGCCGACCCAGAGAGCCTCCTGGTGCGGATGGACAACGTGATTCCCGCTGAGCTGGCCACGGCCGAGATCGCACCTGGGCCGTACCCCGTGATGATCATGCAGACACGACGGGCCTGACCGGAACCTCAAGCATCCGACACGGTGGGGCGAGCCGAGACGGCAATCCGATGTGCCAATCGACGAGGCTTTGAGATCGGCTCACGACAGCTGGTACGGCGGATAGCAGTTGATCTTCAGAGTGGCAGGCTCTTGATGTCCTCGATGAGCAGCGGAAGTCCTTCGACAAACGAGTGCTCAGATCCCGCGATCGGCCTGACGGTCGCCGTGGGGAGGTGCTCCTCGTAGTAGCCGAGGTGTGCGAACGGCACCTCAGGGTCATCGCGACTGTGGTACAGGAAGACTCTCGTTGTTGGCAGCCTCGAGCCAACGTCGTCCGGGACCGCGAATTCGGCGTACGCCCAGCCGTCCGGTCCCCAGTTGGGAGCCGAGAGAAGGAAGAGGCCGCGTACAGGCTTGCCGTAGGAGCCCTCAGCGAGGTACTTCAAGAGCACGGAGGCTCCGAAGGAGTGGCCGACGAGGATCACCTCCTCATCGATGGCTGCAAGCTCCTGCTCGATCCGATCCCTCCAGGGTTGGTAGCGGGGGTTGTCAGCATCGGGCATCTCCTGCGCGACGACGCGGTAGCCGGTGCTGAGCTCGCGCGCCAGGTACGCAGCGAGCCGGCCGCTGCCCTCCGGCTCGTACATGTTCCCGGCGCCCTGGATGAACAGGACGGGTTGACTGTCCACGGCGTGTCCTCGTTTGCAGAGTCTCGGTAGCTTTCGATCCTAGGACGCCGACGATCGCGGCGACTCGGCTACGACTGCGCCAGACGCTTCATGTACTGAGCATGCCCTCACTCCGGAAACTGCTGCACACCGCGAGCCTCAATCGATTCAGAAGCGCAATTTGGCAGCACTCGGGGTTCTCCACGGAGTTTTCAACCGGCTTCGTCCGGGACTAGATCATCGCAAGAATCGCGAGTATGTTCGAGTCGGTGCCGACCCAACTATCCGTGCGATCGGTCGCGGATCAGCAGTCGGCCGACGATGTGGCGGGGGGTGAGTTTATCCGCGGGGCCGCGGTGACAATGGAGGGAGCCGGTATGACGGTGGTATTGACGGGTCACCAACCTGGTCGGAGGGATACGGCGATGCGGGTCGTATGGAGAGGCACCATCTCCTTCGGCTTGGTGACGATCCCAGTTCGGCTGTACGTGGCCACCGAAAGCAAGAACATTCCCTCCCACCAGGTCCACGTGAGCGACGGCGGCCGGGTGCAGTACAAGCGGGTGTGCTCGATCGACGGCGCCGAAGTGCCCTACGAGGAGATCGGGCGGGGCTACGAGTCGGCAACCGGGGAGATCGTGATGCTGAGCGAGGTTGATCTCGCCATGCTGCCGGCCAAGACCTCGCGCTCCATCGAGGTGATCTCGTTCCTGCCGATACAGGCCGTCGACCCCATTTACCTCGACCGCAGCTACTATGTCGAGCCCGAACCACAGGGCGCCAAGGCGTACCGGCTGCTGCGGGACGCATTGCGTAAGCAGGGCCGCGTAGCCATCGCGAAAGTCACACTCCGCAGTCGGGAGATTGTCGCGGCGTTGCGAGTGCACGGCGACGTGCTCGTTCTGGCGACGATGCTGTGGCCTGACGAGGTCCGAGAGCCCTCCTTCCCGTTCCAAGCGAACGAGGACGAGTGGTCAACGCCTACCCAGGAGCTCGCGATGGCCGAGGCGCTGATCGACTCCTTGTCGGATGATCAGTTGGACCCGGGCAGGTATCGCGACGTCCACCGGGAGACGTTGACTGCCCTGATTGATGCCAAGGCGACGGGGCGCACTCTGACCGAGGACGATGAGCCCGGCGCCGCATCGGTCGACCTGTTGGCCGCTTTGCGAGCCAGCATCGAGGCGGCTAAACAACGCCGGTCAACCGCAGACAACGGCGGACGTCGCCGCACCGCCACGAGTACCGGCGCGGCAAAGAAGAAGCAGAAGAAGCCGGCGCAGGCCGAAGGCGGAGCCAACGTGCCGAAGAAGCGCGGCTGACAGCTAAATCCCGCCCGCGAGTCCGCGACACGCCCTTCGCAATACCGCATCCTGGCGGTTGCAGCTGATACCAACGACGGCATGAGCAGTTGTTCGGACCGTGGCTGGGATGTCGACCACTGCCGCGGCACGCTGGTCATGCACGATGACCGCACAGTCGATTGCACCGATGCCGCCTGCGACCTTCCCGATCTCTTCCGACACGCGTTCATCGTCGACTGCATCGCGGTACGGGGCGGCTGCTGCGCGTCCGAGGCGCTAATTGACTGGGCGGAGGCGTCCTAACCCCGGTTTGGGCCGACCGGCAATCGCCACGTTAGATTGACCCGGGGATGAGTGTGCAGATGACCGGGCGCGAGTTGGACGAGATCGTCCGCGAACTCTACGTGCTCCCACCGACTAACTTCGTCGCTGCCCGAAACGAGCTGGTACGGCAGGCCAGGGCGGCTGGCAGCCGGGACGTTGCTGAACGGCTGCAGCGGTTGCGCCGGCCCACACGCAGCGCCTGGCTCGTGAATCTCTTGGCCCGCGACCCAACGGCAATGCAGCGTCTGTCCGCGCTTGGTCGTGAGCTGCGTGACGCCCAGACCGGGTTGGCCGGTACGGAGTTGCGCAGACTCGCTGAGCAGCGCCGGCAATTGATCGCCGATCTGCTGGATCGTGCCCAGGCCCACGCCGCCGAGTCGGGCGTGCGGGTGACACCCGCCGTGCTGTCTGAGGTCGAGGCGACGCTGCAGGCCGCTCTCGTCGATCTTGCGGGTGCGCTGACGATTCGTAACGGCCGTCTCGTGCGACCGCTCTCGCACAGCGGCTTCGGGCCGCGACCACGTCTCGACGTCCCACACGGCAGATCAACTGTCGAACTAAGGCCTGTTGAGGTACCGGCCGACGCAACGGCTCAAATCGAGGGTCCCCCAGTCGAAGACGAGCTGGAGGCCCGGCGACAACGACGTGCCGGGGGCGACCGCTGGACCGTCCAGCTCGTCGAGGTTACTGACGATTGGTTGGTGGAGGACGACGATGCCGATACAGCGCCAGACAGTGGAGGGGAAGGACTTCGTGAGCTGCGCTTGGCGGAGGAGGCCCTTGCCGCCGCCGAGGCTGCGCACTGGCAGTTCGAGTTCGACCTCGCGGACGCTGAGGCGGCCGTGGAGGCGGCTGACGACGTGGTGAGCTCACTCGACACCAAGCGGATCGAAGCCCGGCGGGACAAGGTCACCGCTCAGAGGCATCTCACCGAGGCGCAGTCCCGGCAACGAGCGGCGGTGAACGCTCTGGCTGACGCCCGGCAACGCCTCGATGCCGCAAGGCGGCTGGCTGGCGTGGACGAATAGCCCTGTCGGCGAATCCTGCCGAGGTTCGACAGAAGTGCGATCCTGAGGTGGATGAAGGCTCAGGTTCGGCTGGCTGAACTCCTCGCCGCACTTTCCCTGGCAACGGACCTGGGAATGGGTCAGCCGAGTGGCCACGCAGTTCAGACCTGTGCTCTCTCGGTGCGGCTCGCCCACGATCTGCAACTGCCAGATCAGCGGGTCTCCGATGTGTTCTACGTGGCGTTGTTGCGATATCTGGGCTGCACAGCCGACGCCACTGAGGTGGCGCGGTTGTCCGGCGATGAGATTGGCCTGGCAGCGGCCGTCGGCCCGTACGTGATGGGCGATGTTGCTGATCGCATTTTCCACACCGATGTCCCCGATCCGGAACACAGTATGGCGACGGCGATGTCGATCCATTGTGAAGCCGCCAGCATGCTCGGTAGCAGGCTTGGCCTCCGAGACCAGGTAACGGTTGCACTTCGGCATGGTTTCGAGCGCTGGGATGGGAGAGGTCATCCCACCGGCTTGGCGGCTGAGGACATACCTCTTGCGACTCGGATCTCGGTGCTGGCCCGCGATGTATTGCTCTGGCGGCGACTCGGAGGAGCCGCTGCCGCTCGTGACATAGTCGTACGCCGCCGTGGAAAGGCCTATGACCCGGAGGTGGTCGATGCCTATCTGCGCTCGTCCGAGGACGTAGCCGACGTGTCTTGGGAAGACTTCCTCGCGAGCGAGCCGAGCCCACACATGGTTGCCGCGGATGACCTCGACAGGTTGCTCGAAGTGTTCGCCGACTTCGCTGATCTTAAGATCCCATTCGCGCTAGGACATTCTCGCCGCGTCTCTGCATTAGCTGCCGGGGCTAGCCAGATCCTAGGACTTGATCATGACCGGACAGCTGGGCTCAGGCGGGCTGGCCTATTGCATGATCTTGGCCGGACGGGAGTCAGTAGCCGGATCTGGGAAAAGCCTGGACCGCTAAGCGCTGATGACTGGGAGCGAGTCCGGCTTCACCCCTACTACACCGAACGGATTCTGCATCGATGCACGCCGCTGGCGGGTCTGGCAGGCATGGCCGGCTCCCATCACGAGAGGTTGAACGGCTCGGGGTACCACCGTGGCCTCCGTGCCGCCGGCTTGAATGAATCGGCTCGGATCTTGGCCGCGGCCGACGCGTACGCCGCGCATCGCGAGTCACGGCCATATCGAGCTGCGCGCAGCTCGGCGGAGACGCTGTGCCGGCTAGAGGAGGAGGTCGAGTCGGGAGCATTGGACGCGAGGGCTGTCAGCGCTGTGATCAGCGCGGCCGAAGAGGAACGCCCACCTCTTGTCGACTGGCCTCGGCGGTTGAGTGATCGAGAGGTCGAGGTGCTGCGGCTCGCGGTCCGAGGGCTGACGATCCGGCAGGTCAGCAAACGGTTGGGCATCGCGCCCAAGACGGTCGATCGGCATCTGCAGAACAGCTACGCCAAGATGGGCGTCTCAAGTCGTGCCGGTGCGGCCCTGTTCGCGCTAGAGCATGGATTGCTGGAGTGAGTGGGGAGAACTCCCGATTGCTCATGGCGTAGGCGCTCCGGCAACGTCAAGGTCATGCGCACCCGTCTCTGCGACCTACTCGGCATTGGTGCACCGATCATCGGCGCGCCCTTTGGCCCCTGGAACTCCGTCGAACTCGCGGCCGCGATCTGCACGGCGGGTGGACTCGGCAGCCTCGGCACCGCGGCCCGTCCCGTCGGTCAGCTGCAGCAGCAATGGGCTCAGCTTCGTGGGCTTACCGACCGGCCATTCGCGATCAATCACCAGCCGAGGCCGTTCAGCCAGGAGGCTTTCGAGGCAACCCTCCAGGCGCAGCCGGCAGTGATCTCCTACCACATGGGCGATCCAGGCGATCTTGTTGATCAAGCTCATCAGGTTGGCAGCCTGTGGATGCAACAGGTGATGGACGTCGAGCAGGCCCGGCGTGCGGTTGACCGCGGGGCCGACATCATCGTCGCCCAAGGCGGCGAGGCCGGTGGACACAGCGGGTACGTCAGCACGCTGGTGCTCGTCCCGCAGGTCGTCGAGGTCGCGGGGGATCGGCCCGTCGTTGCTGCGGGAGGAATTGCCGATGGGCGCGGATTGGCGGCGTCGCTCTGTCTAGGTGCGAGCGGTGTGGTCATGGGGACGCGGTTTCTGGCCTCAACCGAGATGGCAGTCCGGTCGGAGTGGAAGGCGATGATTGTGGCCGCTGAGTCAACCGACGCTCGGCACAGTCCGGTGGTCGATCTCATCCTGCCGCCCTACAACCGCCCACATGATCCAGCCTCAACCCGCGTACTGAGGACGCCGTTCGCCGAACAGTGGAGTGACCGGCCGGATGACCTGGCCGAACGTGCGCCGACGCTGGCGCCGACAATTCTCAATGAGATTCTGTCCGGTGGTGGAGAGGATTACGTGCCGTTCGCTGGACAGAGCGTCGGTCTGATCCACGACATCCGACCTGCACGCGACATCATGATCGACACCATCGAGGACGCCGAGCGGATCATCAGAAGCGTCATTCCCGAATCTGTCCAGCATTTCTGACCGGCCGTCGGCCGCTCTGACACGCTGTCCTAGCCTCAGGTAATGGACACCGTTCTGATCCCCGGCTTGTGGCTGGACGCCTCCTCGTGGGACAAGGTCGTTCCCTCCCTCGAGCAGGCTGGACATCGCATACATCCGCTCACATTGCCCGGCATGGAGTCGAAGGACGCCGACCGCTCCCAGATCACGCTGCGCGACCACGTCGACGCGGTTGTCAAGGTGATTGACTCCCTGGACCCGACCGATGGCCAGGTCGCACTTGTCGGACACTCCGGCGGTGGCGCCATCGCCCACGCCGCAGTTGATGCGCGGCCTGACCGCGTCGCCCGTGTGGTGTACGTCGACAGCGTTCCCCTCGGCGAGGGTGCGGTCATCAATGACGAGTTACCGACCGAGGACGGCGAGATGCCGCTGCCCGATTGGTCGCGATTCGAGGAGCAAGATCTCATTGACCTCGATGACGATCTGCGCACGAGGTTCCGCGAACGTGCCATCCCGTCGCCTGCCCATGTTGCAAGCGACCCGCAGCAGCTCTTCGATGAACGTCGCTATGACGTACCCATCACCGTCATCTCCTGCGAGTTCCCGAGCGCGATGATCCGGGAGTTGATCGAGCAGGACGACGCGTACGTGCGTGAGCTTGCGAAGGTCCGCGACGTCGAATATGTCGACCTACCCACCGGTCATTGGCCGCAGTTCACCCGGCCCGAGGAGCTCGGGCGGGCGATCCTCGCGAGTCTTGCACCCTGACCCTGAAGCGGTCCGGGATCGGAAAGTGTTGTCTGCATCAGTGAGGTGTTGTCCGTTCGTCGCGACAAGCTCTAGGCGCTGAGGGGTGTCGGCGTCTCACCTTATATTGAATGCGTGTTCGAAAATGATCTGGTCGAGTTGGATGCGGCGCAAACTCTGGCCGCAGCGGAGGCCAACGAATACGCACTGATCACCGCCGAAACCCGCCGACTCCAAATCGCTGGGCATTGGGCGGATTTGCATGCCGGCGACGCTGTTGTGCAGAGTCGGCTGCCCGGCGGCGAACGTCCAATGCAGCTGGGCGGTGATGGTACGCCGACTGTGGGGGACTTCGCTCTAGCTGAGCTGGGGTGTGTGTTGCGAATCTCGGATGGCTCAGCGTCCCGGCTGATCGGGGATGGGTTGGATCTGCGGCATCGGCTCCGGTCAATCTGGGCGGCCGTCCAAGCGGGGCAGGTGCCGGTCTATCAGGCCCGCCGGATCGCGGCTGCGACTCGTCATCTCACCGCCGAGCAGGCCAGTTGGGTCGACGAACACTCGCCCCATCGCTAGGTGCAGCGTCGTGGGGCCGGTTGCAAACCCTGCTGGAGGCGGCCATCTATCAGGCTGACCGGTTGGTGCTGAGCGGCAGGCGGCTGTGGCTGCGCAGGAGCGGTTTGTTCGGCTCGGCCGCGCATCAGAGCATGGGTTGAAGTTGATCATTGCCCGGGCGACTGCCGGTGATGCGATTTGGTTCCAAGCCACCGTTGATCGGATTGCCGACATTCTGGCTCGCCAAGGCGATACTGATCCGGTTGAGGTGCGCCGGTCCAAAGCGATCGGCATCTTGGCTCAGCCCGCCGAAGCTTTGCAGCTGCTGCGCCAGCACCAACACCACGACTGGGACGGCCCTGGCGAACCCGCCGATCCCGAGCAGGAACCAACCGAGTTGAGGATGAGGTCCGCCTCGAGGAGGCCGAGCAGGATATTGAGCCAGCCATCGCTTGTAGGATTACGGACCCGACTGCGGTCCCCGAGGCCACTCACCAGTCGCTGCAAATCGCCTGGCCGCCGTTTGATCCGGATCGCGCTCGGCCGCGTGCCGTGGTGTATGTCCATCTCAGCCAAGAAGCCCTCACCGTCGGCAGCGGTGTGGCCAGGGTCGAAGACGTCGGGCCGGTGCTGCTGGGCCGGCTGCGCAGCCTGCTCGGGGACCGCTGCAGGATCAGCGTGAAGCCGGTGATCGACCTGCCGGCTGGGCACACGCCGGTGGACTGAGATCCCGGCTCGGCTCCGCGAGCACCTCCAGCTCCCCCTACGCTGCTGCGGTGAGCCGCCGCCTCGACCTGGATCACACGATTCCGTACCTCAGTCCCGACAAGGGCGGGCCGCCGGGGCAGATGTTAGCTAAGGGTCCGGCGCATCGACTACGCGCCGGTTGGGTTCGGAAGCTACCACTGGCACGCGTGGGCCGATGAGGCTCTGCGCGCCGCAAGGCGATACGGCCGATACGCGCGTTGCATGGGACGGCCTCTGCCACTCCCTACAGACGCTCAGCGCACTGCCGTCATGAGGGACGAAGCTGGTCAAGATCAATTACAGAGCGAATTCGGTGTCGCCGAGTGGGGTGGGTGCCGCTGGCGTTGACCAGGTAGATCCGATGGTGGGGTGATCGCCATAGCCAGGTGCCGGTTCAGGTTGCCGGACCTGCCAGTCGGCGTGCGTCTCGTAACGGTGGTTACGCCGGACATGGGGTCCGAGGTTGCCAATTACCGCAGACACGACGTCGTCAGCAAGATCAGCTGGCGGGGTGAACATAGCCGTCATGCCTGAGCCGACGCCATTTCTCGACCCGATTTTCTGGGCAGCGATTTGCCGGTTGCGGGAAGCCCGCCAACCACAACAAGCACGGGTGGTACGTCGCGATCCTAAGAGGCCATTCAGGTTTCAGCACAGATGAGTGCTTTCTGGATAATCGATCAATTGCTCAGCCCGTCCGCAATGCTCAAATAGGTCGCGATCCAGGTCAGCGGTGCATTCCAGCGGATACACACGTCATTGGTGACCTCGGAGGTGGGCTCGTCGATGTAGCAGCACTGAGGTGGAAGGCCCGAAAGGCGGGAATCGTAAGGAAAGTCCGGAGCCGGTCGGGAGTTCGCGCCGCCGGCCAGCGCGCCTCGTGGTGGCGGTGGCAGGCCGGGATCGAGATCGTGACCAAACTGGCGAGTCCGTTGATGACAGCTGTAGTCCGTGCCATACCCGGTGATGTAGCTCTGACCGAGTGCGTTCCGACCGAGTAGATAATCCATGCCGACGGCGACAGCATCCGCATAACGCGAAGAACCTGACATCAGATGCGCCACTCCCATGACGACGAGGTTGTTGAGGATCCGGCCGTTGGATCCCCAGTCCCAGCCGTCGGTCGGCGCATACGGCTGACCCCATGACTGCTGGCGCTGCAGCTCTAGCAATCGGTCGGCGCCGACTCGAACACTTTCGACGACCTGCTCGTGATCGGCCAGATTGTTGCCGACCAACGCGAGATCGAGACGGGCCGGCGCTGTCACCCGATCGAAATCGAAGCCGGTCACATCGAAGGCATCCGCGGCGTGCTGCTCGGAGGACGCCAGATGCTCGCGGTAGGCGTCCTCACCGGTGGCGAGCCACAGTTCAGCGGCTGCCCAGTAGAAGTCGTCCTCAAGCCGGTCGTCCGAGTACGGACCGCCGCCGAACCGGGCGTGGTCGTCAGGTGCGATCAAGCGAGGATGCCGCTGGGCCGCCTGGTACGCGAGCCGCGCCGCCTCCAGCTGGGTTCGGGCGTACGAGGGATCACTGGCACGGAACAGTCGAGCACCCTGAGCGGCGACCGCGGCCAGCTGCAGGCTCGCCCCCGTCGACGGCCGATGCAGCACTCTTTCGGTCGGGTCCTCGTGCGCCCAGCCTGGCATCGGTGACCACACCGTGCCGTGCACACGATGGAATGCCAACCCGGCCAGCGGATCACCAGCGGGAACCTGCATGCGCAACAGCCAGTCGAGCTGCCAGCGACATTCGGTCCGGATCATGTTGGCGAATCCGTCACTCGGCACGCGATCGGCTCTTGTCAGCAGCTCGAGCGTGCTCAGCAACTGCCATACCGCGATGGCACCGCTCGTGACGTACTTGCCGTAATCGCCTGCGTCATACCAGCCGCCCGAGACGTCGAATGTGCCCTCACACCGCCAGCCGGGGTAGAGCTGCCGTGCTTCGGGACCTGTCCACGCGGGCACCTCCAGATCGCCGCGATTCGGTGGGCGCGATACGTGCCCTGCAGGTCGTCCATACCCGGGCGCAACGCTGTCCACAATTGGTGTGCCTGACCGCATCAGATAGAAGAAGCGCAGTGCATCCGCTGCCAGCCTGTCGTAGAGGCGGCTTGTGATTTCGAACCGATGACTGTGCTGAGCGACCGTCTCGATACAAAAGCCTGCGCCAGGCGTGTCGAGGTTGCTGAAGTCCAGCACATGGACCATCAGCCCGGACGTAGGCTCCGGCCGAACCGACCAGGGCTCGGAAAGTCCGGTGAAGACGGCGATTCCGCTCTGGTTGCGGACAGTGAAGTGCAGCGGGTCCTTGGCATCCAAGACCAGCGTTGCGTGCTTGGGTCTGTCGAGAAGATAACCCAGCTGGTTCACCCTGACCCGTGGACGCGCAGTCATCACGTCCGTGAGACGCCACTCCGGCCAACCCACTTGGGTAGCCTATGGCGGCCAATTCGGTGCTTGAGTCAGCCCGACGGTCATGCCATGAGAGCAGCTGCCCGCTCCGCGACCATCACCGTGGGGAGGTGCGTGTTCGCCGACGGGATGTCGGGCATCACCGAGGCATCAACGACCCACAGGCCGGCCACGCCGTGGACCCGGCAGGCCGGATCGACCACGGCTCCTGCCGATGGATCGACGCCCATCGCGCATGTGCCGACCGGGTGATGGTAGGTCCATGCCTTCCTCCGCGCCCACGACCGCAGGTCGACTTCTGGCCCCGGCGCGAACTCGACAGCCCCGGACAGCTCTTTGATGGCACCGACGCGACAAACCTCGGACACTCGCCGCAGTCCCTCCAACAGCCGGTCAAGATCGTCAGATGCTCGGAAATAGCCCAGATCAATACGCGGCGGTGCCGTCGGATTGACCGAACGCAAGGCGACAGCTGCCTCGGGACCCTGGCTTGAGAAGTGCCGCTCCAATGAAAAACATCGCCGGTTCGCCTTCGTACGGCCCACCCACGAGACACTGCAGGTCGGGCGCGCCACCGGAGTCGGTGCCGGAACTGTGGAATGTAGCAGCGACCTGGAACACCGGCACGGGCTCAACGACCTTGTCGTAGAGCAGATCGACTGACACCGCCGGGTGGTCGATCAAGTTCTGCCCAACGCCGGGAAGGTCCGCAACGACCGGGATGTCGAGCGCGCGAAGGGCGGCGGACGGGCCGATGCCAGAGCGCATCAGCAGCGCCGGGCTCGCATAGGTGCCAGCCGAGACCACAACCTGATCAGCGCGGATCTCCTCACCCGACAGCAGCCGCACGCCAACTGCGCGGGCGCCTTTCATGATCAGCTCGGCGACCTGCGCGTCGCCGCGAACCGTCAGATTCGGCCGGGCTTCGCCCGACGCGAGGTAGGCCAGCGCTGTACTGATCCGTTCGCCGTTGCGAGTGTTGATCGGGATAGGGGCGAGACCGACGGCGCCAGGCTGGTTCAGATCTACGATTCTCGGGAATCCGCAATCCTCAAGTGTCTCCAGGCCAGCCATCGCCACATCGGTGAGCTCGCCCTCGCCGTACCGCCGGATCGGCAACGGGCCGCTGGAACCGTGCCACTCCGCTGACCCGAAGTCGGCGTCGGTCTCGAGCCTGCAGAAGTACGGCAATACGTCGGCGAATGACCATCCGGTATTTCCGGCCGATGCCCAGCCGTCGTAGTCGGCCGGATGACCACGCAGCGCAAAGGTAGCGTTCGTAGACGAGCAGCCGCCGAGCAACTTGCCACGGAAGAGGGCGCGCACCGACCCGTCGGAGTCTGGCTCAGACACATACCCCCAGTCGTGGTCGAATGTCGGTCTCCGGCCGTCGCGCACATCGTCTGGCATGCGCGTGCGCAGATCCGGACCCGCCTCCAGAAGCAGCACCGACCTGTTTGCCGTCTCGCTCAGCCGGCTCGCTAGAACACAGCCGGCCGCGCCGCCGCCAACGACGACGACACCCCAGTCCCGAACCATTGGTCAGTCCTCGACCGTCGGCGAGATGTTTTGGTTGAACCGGAAGACATTGTTCGGGTCGTATTTGCGCTTTAGGGCTGCGAGCCGCCCGTATATCTGCGGGGGGTACGCAGAACGCTCGGCGCCGCCCTCACCAGTGAAGTTCACATACGCGCCGCGGCCGAATTGCGACATGTTCTCCCGCGTCTGCTGTGCCCACTCCGCAATCGGTGGGAGGTCGGCTGCGTTCTGGGTACGGCCGATGCAGTTGAGGAGGAAGGGCGACCGACGATGTGCAAACGGTGTTGAGTCCTCAGGTACACGGCTCATCGCTCCGCCCAGGTGATGCACGTGTAGCTCAGATGTGACCGGCGGGGGCGCCGAGCGTCCGTGCGCCTCAACAAGCGTGTCGACGGCTGGATCGGGGACTCCGTCCAAGAAGACAGAGGTGAAGTAGTTCGCTGCTCCGGCTTCCCATAGCGGGTCGACCAGCTGCTGCAGCGCGACGTAGGGCATAGGCCCCAAAAGGTCGGCGATTGGGTCGCCGAGGCGACGGAGGGCGGCAACTGCTGCTTCGCCGATGTCCAGATCGCCGGCGTAACAGGCCACTACCGCCGCGAGAGGGCTGCCGTGGACGGCTTCAGGCAGGAACGGCAGCGGTGGGACGGCGCCTATGAGGTTGAGCGTGGAGGTGAGCTCGTCGGGTGCATCTGAGATGGCATCGCGCCAGCCAGAGATCACCTGCGCAGCCTGGTCTCCCGGATAGAAGATGGCGCCGCCGAGGACGGTCGCGCCGACTCGGTGTACTGCCAGTTCGAAGGAGGTCACCACACCAAAGTTCCCCCCGCCGCCGCGCAAGGCCCAGAACAGGTCCGGGTTCTCGTCGGCGGCGACTCGCATCACCTGGGCGTCGGCATTGACGAGGTCGGCCGAGATGAGGTTGTCGCAGGTGAGGCCGTACTTGCGCACCAGGTGCCCGATCCCGCCACCGAGCGTGAACCCTCCGAGCCCGGTCGACGAAACCAATCCGCCTGTCGTCGCCAGGCCGAAAAGCTGGGTCTCGCGGTCGAACTGCTTCCAGGTGGTACCGCCCTGCGCCCGTGCGCGGCCTGCGCCGGTGTCGACGTGTACCGCACTCATCTGGGTTAGGTCGAGTACGAGACCGTCGTCGCAGCTAGAGAACCCGGCAGCGCTGTGGGCTCCGCCACGTACCGCGATTGGCAGGCCTTCGCTCCCAGCGAAGCGTACGGCTGCCACGACATCGGCAGTTCCGGTACACCGCACGATCATCGCGGGATGAAGATCGATCGCGTGGTTCCAGGTCCGCCGAGCGGCCTCGTAGCCCGGATCCCCAGGTACGATCACCGCCCCGGCGACTGCTGATCGCAGCTCAGCGACGGTCGCATCCCCGAGCGCTGTCGTCATCGTCATGTAGGCACCTCCTGTTAACGGCGATATACGT
Source organism: uncultured Actinomycetota bacterium (assembly GCA_963734005.1). GTDB lineage: Bacteria > Actinomycetota > Actinomycetes > Propionibacteriales > Propionibacteriaceae > Microlunatus. The sequence continues at coordinate 198,996 of CAVTFS010000019.1, read as the reverse complement.
CTCAGGAGGCTAGATGCCTACCGCTTTGCAATCGCTTAGCGAGCTGCGATGGCGCTGTCGACTGCGGCCAGGCCCTGCCGTTCGCCGATCCGGGCGAAGACAGCGGTAGCCGCGCGAAGGGCTGCCTCAGCGCCGACCATGTCACCTATCCGCGCTCGCAGTTGGGCCAGCAGCAGGTGCTGCCAGCCCTTCGAGCGATGGAAGTCGGGGACGGCCCGCAACCCGAGGAGCTTCTCGACCATCTCCAGCGCCTGCTGATGTCGCCCTGAAATGATCTCGATGGCCGCGAGGTTGTTGAGCGCGCCCATATGCCCAGGACGGTCGCCGGACCGCTCCAGCATGCGCAGCGGCCTCCCCGGCGAGTCCGCGGGCCGCTGCGGCGTTACCACGATCTGCCTCGGCGAGCGCAACTCCGGTCAGCGACATGGCAGAGCCGCGCTGGTCGGGAATGGCGAATCTGAGATCGGCCGACTGGCGGAAGCAGTCGATGGCTGCAGTGGGCGCTCCCAGTGTTCGGTGCAGGTGGCCGCGATGTGCCAGTGCAAACGCCTCACCTGATCGGTCGCCGAGCGATCGAAAGATCCACAGGGAACGATCAAGCGCCTCGGCGGCGTCGCTGTACGTCTCGGCTGTGCGAGCGGCGAAGGCAAGAGTGCACAAAACGTACGCCTCGGCTTGCGCGACTCCCACGCGGCGTCCGACCAGCATCGTCTCCTCGAGTATCGGCGCTGTGAAGCCGTTGTACCGCCCGACAGAGAAGGCCAGCGTGCAGACCGGAAAGAATGGCGGTGCATCATGCGGAGTCTCGGCGAGCCAGTGCAGTGCATCCTGAAGGCGGGGAAGTGCGGCGTCTGGGTCGCCTCGCGACAATGCAACGAGCGCCCGCAGATGATCATGAGCTGCCCTCATCGGTGGCAGGCTCCGGAGATCGGCTTCTGCGGAGTCCATGAGCTGGTCGATGGTGTTCCATTCGGCGGCCAGCCAGGCGAGCAGGCAATGAAGGTGGGCGGCCTCGGCCCGTCGTAGCGGATCCTCCTCACCGCGACCGATGTCCGCGATCGATTCACCCAGCGGGAGTGCCTCCTCGCTCCTGCCCGTGCGGACTTCGAAGACGGCGGTTGCGAACAATGCTCGCACGTGCACCGCCGACACCTCAGGACATGCTGCGAGTGCGCGGCGCAGCCACTGCAGTCCTTCGGCATGCATCCCCGAAGCCATCCATGAGCGCCATGCGGCGACTGCCGCGCGGAGAGCTCGCTCCGGCGTCTGTTCCAGCGCGTTAGCCATCGCGACACGCAGGTTCTCGCGTTCGACAATGAACCACTTGCTCGGCTCTCCAACCACAGGTTCGCCCTGGTCGGGATCGAGTGATTCCGCATGGTCGCAATACCAGGCAGCGTGTCGTCCCTGACAATCAGATGCTTCACCGGACCGCTCCAGCCGCTGCGCGGCATACTGCCGAACGAACTCGTGTAGCCGATAGCGCGCTTGATCTGCACCGAGCGTTTCGGCGAGCACCAGCGACTTGTCGACGAGCCCGGGCAGGATAACTGCCACTGGCCGTGCCAAGTCGCCGGAGGCTACGTGCTGCGCGGCATCCAGGCTGAATCCGCCGGCGAAGACCGACAGCCGAGGAAAGAGCACACGCTCGTCGGCGTCGAGCAGGTCGAAACTCCAGCTAACGGTTGCGGCCAGCGTCGCCTGCCGATCAGGAGTATCGCGCATGCGGGACGCGAGGGCCGTGAGTGCGTCGTCGAGCAGTGATGCGATCTGGTGCGGAGCCAAGTATGCCGCCTGAGCGGCCGCCAGCTCGATTGCGAGAGGCAGTCCATCCAGGCGATGGCAGATGCGCGCCACAATTGGCGCGTTGGTGTCGTCGAGCCGGAAAGCCGGCGCGGCCTCTTGAGCGCGTGTCACGAACAGTTGCACGGATTCGTACCGGATCAGGCGAGCGGCGTCGACCGGCTCGGATGGGTCAGGTACGCGCAGTGACGGTACTCGCCATGCAGCCTCACCTGGCAGACGGAGTGGTTCACGGCTGGTGGCGAGAACGGTGATACCCGGGCAGTCGTCGATGATGGCACGGACGAGCGCCGCTACTGCTTCGATCACGTGCTCGCAGTTGTCCAACAGCAGGAGGAGTTCCCGCGCGGCGAGCTGCGCACTGAGGGCGGCCTCGGTTGGCCGCTGCCCATAGAGCGTCAGCCGGAGCGCCGCTGCAACGGTCGCTGGAACTAGCCTGCTGTCTCGTACGCCGGAGAGATCCACGGTCCAAAGTCCGTCGGCATATGACGCCGTCTTCGCGAGTATCCTCGCGACCTCGACCGCCAATCGGGTCTTGCCGGCGCCGCCTGGCCCGCAAAGCGTCACAAGGCGGTTTCTGGTACACAGCGCCACAAGCTCATCGATCTCTCGGCGTCGCCCGACGAACCGAGTCGCCGGACCTGGGAAGTGAGGTGGCGCAGCAGCTCTGGTCCGGTCCTGGCCTGTTAGCAGCCGGCGGTACAGAGTCGTCGTCTCCGAGTCGGGTGCGGCGGCGTAGTCCTCGTCGAGACGGCTGCGCAGCGATTCGTACACACCAATCGCGTCCCAGCGACGCCCCGCCGCCTCGTAGGCAGCCATCAGCGCGCGGTGGAGTTCCTCGTCGGTCGGACGAGTGTCTGCCACTGGTGCGAGAGCACGTGCCGCCATGTCCGCTCTGCCCTGCATGGTCAAGCCGGTGGCGGCAGCGAGTACCGCGGTGCGACGCATCCCTGCGACACGGTCTTGGTGCTGACGCGCCCAGTCCTCGTACCGATCCTCGGGCAGCAGGCCGTCGGCAGATCGCGCGGCGACGGTAAGCAGCAGCTCAGGGTCGTCTGCGGCAACGGCCTTGTCGAGTGCTGCCTCGAGGTCTTGGATATCGGTCTCCAGACCGCCGTCGGGGCATAGCGAGACCACACCATCCCGCAACAGAAGAACCCCGGCCGACGCGCCAGCCATGGCGAGCGCACGACGTGCCGCGTGCAGCGCCTGATGCAGATTGTTTGTGCCTGCGATAGCTCCGAGCTCTGGCCACAGCGCCTCGACCAAGGCATCGCGGTGCAGACGGTTGCCCTCAGCGAGCGCCAACAACTTGAGCAGCGAGCGCGCCTTGTTGAGCCGCCAGACGTCGACCGGAACAGCCACATCATCGACCTGCACATCGAAGCCGCCGAGCAGCCTGATTCGCACAAGCTGCGGCGCCATGCGTTCAGTGTGTCGCGATGTACAACTGCGCGCTTCGCTGGGCCGCCGTTCACCGAACCTCGGCTGGTTGCACCAAGAGCGGCATCCGGCTGATCGCCTTGACGATCTGCGCCTCGCGCTTCAGTGGCTGCCGGGCGAAGAAGAGCAGGTCGAGCGGATACCACAGGCCGACCCAGCCGATCACGAGGAAGACCCCATTGCCGAGCAGGTTCTGCCAGAACTCGGGGACGTCCGGCTCCAGAAACCCAGCCGAGAGCAGCAACCCGACGACGAACAGGATCGACCCGGTACCCAGTGAGCGAAGCCCCTGCCGCCACGCCATCTCGGTCTCGCGCTGGACCCGCGCTAGTCGCGCCTCGCAGTAGCGTCGGAGCGCCACATGCAGGGTCTCGGCCATACCATCGGTGATCTGCTCCGCGGGCAGCATCACGACGATGCGGGCCCGCCGCTGCACCCTCGACCGGCCGAGCAGCTCGTTGACGATCTCGTCGGCTCCAGGCTCGATCCGCGCCTCGCGCTTCAGCATCGCCTCGGGCTCGACTCTCAACAGCTCGGCCGGGCGATACAGGGCGACGATGATGTCCTCGCCGACCCGCTGCGCACGGCCCTCGGCGCGGGTGCTCGCGTCGTCCATTGTTGAAGGTTCTCATCCAGAGCAGCGCGAAGCTGCGAGAACGCGCTGGCGATTCGCGCGGCTCGTTGCTGAGCAGGAGGGTCAATCTGTCATCGAGTTGCGCAGCGCCATGGTGTAGCACACCGCTGTGCCGTCGAGCGCGACTACGCCGTCGTCCCGCGTGACGCTGGTGCGCAGCTTGGTGATCGGTTTGTCTGCCCGTACTTCGGTGATCTCGACACGACCGGTGATGGTGTCGCCGGGACGTACCGGCGCTCTGAAATCCCAATTCACGTTGAGAAACACCGTTCCCGGACCCGGAAGCTTCTCTGCTGCGACGGCATTGAGGATGGCACTTGTGACGCCGCCCTGGACAACGATCTCGCCGAAGCGGGTTGCCTTCGCGGCGTCGAGGTCGTAGTGGAGCGGGTTGCGATCACCGCTGATCTCGGTGAACAGGGCAATGTCGGTGTCCGTGACGCTGCGCGACATCTCGGCCGTAGCGCCGACAATCGGCGCGCCGTGAGGCCACGCGGTGACGACCTGGCGCAGCCAGGCCAGCGCGGACGGCGCAGCATCGAGCACCGAGATGTGACCCTCGCCCTGCTGGAGTCGCAGCTCAGCTGCTGGACAGTGCGCTACGAGCCACTCGGCTGTGCGAGCTCGGCACCATATGGTCATCCGTGCCGTGCATGATCAACGTCGGTGCGGTTACCTCTGTGAGATCAAAGCCCCACGGGGCCATCGTGATGACATCATCCTCAACCATGCCGTCAGGCCCGTTGGCTGTTGCAGCCTGGACGATGCCTGTGAACCAGGACCAGGTGCCCTCGAGCGCGGCGTAATCGGCCGGGGTGAACGACTCGGGATCGAACTCATTCGCGGCCAAGACCTCCTTGAGTGCGGCTCGACCCCGAGCAGCGGCCTGCAGTTCGCGAACACTGCCAGCTGACATCCCCTCGAAATAGTCGAGTCCGTCGGCCGGCCACGGCGCTGGGGCGGAGATAGTGACGGCCGCAATGTACGCGGTCTGCGAGCAGGGCTGCGCAGGCGAGGGCACGTGGCCCGCCACCGGAGTGGCCGAATACGGCGAAGCGGTTGATGCCCAGCTGATCGGCAACCTGACGAGCATCAGCGGCCGCAGACGCGACCGTCGCGTCGGGATGGGGACTGGAGCCTCCATAACTGGGGCGGTCATAGCCGATCCACCGGATGCCAAGGGCACGAGCAGCATCGAATAGTGGCTCCGGCGGCGAGCCCGTGTTGGGGGTGCCGTGATGCCACAAAACGACCAGTTCGTCTGAGCGTCCCGTGGGGCCCATGTCGTACGCGTGAAGAACACGTCCGTCGTCAGTTCGGACATCAACCTCGCGCATGGTGGACTCCTTCAGCCGCCATCCATTCTCCTGGGAGGACCGTGTTCCAAGGATTCGCCACCATCAACTTCGATGCCGCCTAAAGCGCATTTGACAACATACTGTCAAATATGACAGCATGTTGTCTATGAAGACACCTACTGCGCACCTAGGCATCTACCACACGCTCGCCGACTGGGAAGTCGGGCACCTCCTGGTCGAACTGCGCACCGGGCGCTTCACCGGCACCTCTTGGAACATAGTGACGGTGGCCGAATCCCGTCGAGCCGATCACCACCATGGGCGGGCTCCGCGTCCAGCCGGACATGGTGCTCGACGATCTTGATCCTGCCTCCAGCAATCTGCTGATCTTGCCTGGCGCGGACATGTGGGACGCCGGGGGCGGGGGAGCGTTCGCGGCGGCCGCGGCACAGTTCCTGGACGCCGGTGTTCCTGTAGCGGCGATCTGTGGTGCCACCGCGGGTCTGGCCCGAGCAGGCTTGCTCAACAAACGCCATCACACCAGCGCCGCCGCCGGGTATCTGATGGCCACCGGGTACGCGGGTTCGGAGTATTACCTCGAGGAGCGCGCAGTCGTGGACGGCGACCTCATCACCGCCGGCCCACAATCGCCCGTGCAGTTTGCCGTGCCGCGCTTGCGGCGTCTTGGCTCTGGCGTCCGACCGCACGCTGGAGGCGTACGAGAACCTCTTCCATAGGGGTGACCCGACCGCATTCCCGGTACTCATGGAGGCCCAGAACGCCGCATGAACACCACCGAGGACGCACAGCAGGCCATCGTTCCGGCCCGGGAAGAATGGCCCGACGTACCACCACATACCGAGGCCGGCAAGGTATTGACCGACCTCATCCTCACTACCTTCCGCCTCAACGGCCGTCTCATGGACGTTGCCCAAGAAATGGCGGCGAAGGCGGGATAACCGCCGCATGGTGGCAAGTTCTCGGAGGCATTTTGGACAAGCCGCGCAGCGTTGCCGAGATTGGGCGGCTGATGGGCATGACCCGGCAAGGAGTGCAGCGTGTGGCTGACCTGCTGGTCGCGCGGCAGCTCGCGGAGTATCGCCCAAATCCGGCACATCAGCGAGCCAAGCTACTGGCCTGCACCGAAGCCGGTTATTGGGCGATCCGCCGCATCAGCCTCGTCCAACGGCCGTTCGCCGACCGGATCGGAGCTGAGGTGGGCGGCGATCAGTTGCGGGCCGCATTGACAACCATGCGACACCTCGTCGACGCCCTGGAGGCAGACCAACTAATCGAGAACGACCAGCCCACCAGTTCCGGCTAGCCCAGAAGGCTCATCGGGCGGGCACATTGCTCGGGTTTGTATCGGCCTAAGGTTTTCCACTGTCGCGATCTGGGTCGCTTCATTGCGGGCTGCGATACTCAGCGCGTATGACCGTCCTCGCGCTGAAGCTACTGCTCGCACCGCTGCTGGTGGTCGCTTCCTCGCTCGCCGGGCGACGTTGGGGTCCTCAGGTGGCCGGAGTCCTCGTTGTGCTGCCAGTCGTAGCCGGCCCCATCTTGTTGATCTTGTATCTGGACCATGGCAGTCGGTTCACAGCGCACGCCGCCCGCGCTGCAACGCTGGGCATCGTGCCGCTGGCTTTGTTCGCGTTGATCTTCGGCTATCTGTCCAGACGGCATGGCTGGCTGCTGACCTTGGCGGTCAGCTGGGCCGCGGTGCTCGTTGCCGACCTTGCCCTCGCCCAGGTCAAGGTGCCCGCGGGCCTCGCGCTGGTGCTCGCTGTGCTGGCACTGCATGGAGCCAATGCATTGCTACGCCGCCTGGACCAGCCAGCCCCGGCTCCGCTGCCAGCACCCTGGTGGGACCTGCCAGCTCGGGCGGTCGCTACGGCGCTTCTCGTGTTGCTGGTGACTGGGGTGGCGGCCTCAGTGGGCCCTGCATTGACCGGTGTGCTCACGCCCTTCCCGATCGCGTTGAGCGTGGTCTGCGCATTCACGACAGCACTGGCCGGTCATGCGGGGGTGCTCGCTCTGCTGCGCGGGATCGTGCCGGGCCTCGATGGCTTCGCGCTGTTCTGCTTCCTGGTTGCCGTGACCATCGACAAGTTCGGCGGCGTGGCGGCGTTTGGATTAGCTACCGCGGTTGCCTTGGTCTTTGCGATCTTCCTGGTGCTTTATCAGGATCCGGTACGCAGGAGCGATCGGCAGGACTGACGGAATTGCCAATCGCTCAGGACGGGCTGGCGCGCCACATTTCCCCGTAGCCCGGCCACGGCTAGGGTCGAGATCATGAGCGTTCGACGCCTGCGGACGTCGTGGCTGGCCTTCTTGATCGCGAGTGCTTTTCTCGCTGCCGGCTGCCATGCCACCCGACCAGTAGGCGGTATCGCTCCCGTCCTGGTATCGCCTGCACCGTCGCCGGTCTCTCCTTCTGCCAAGAAGACTATTGTCCCTACCGCCCCTACCGACGAGGCTGCCGACAATGCCATAGACCGCGTGATCGCGATCTCCATAGATGGCCTCAACCCACGCGCGATCCAGAAGCTCGGCCAGTCTCGTACGCCAACGTTTCATCGATTGATGCGCGAAGGCGCCTACACCCTGAATGCACGTACCGTCCGCGAGAAGACGAGCACTATGCCTAACCACACCGCGATGCTTACCGGCCGACGGGTGGATGCCAAGCACAGCGGTCACGGATACACCGAGAACTTCGACAACGGAGGGACCATCCATCAAGCCGCCGGACACTACGTTGCCAGCGTTTTCGACGTAGTTCACGACAATGGTCGCTCCACGGCCATGTTCGGCTCGAAGGCCAAGTTCAGGCTCTACAAACGCACCTGGAACACCCACGGTGCCCCCGATCGAACCGGGCGTAACGACGGGCGCGCGAAGATCGATCGATTCACAATCGACCTCAATAACACTCGGTTGGTGGCTAGACTCACCGCCGAGCTACGCCGCTCGCCGCGAGTGTTCACCTTTGTGCACCTGTCTCTACCCGACCGTGTTGGGCATGCCCACAGCTTTATGGGGAACGATTACCTCGCCGCAGTGGAGCGCACCGATCGGCTCCTTGGCCGTATTGTCAACACCGTGGCTGCCCGGCCTGCCCTACGCCGCCAGACCCTTGTCCTTCTCACCGCAGACCACGGGGGGAGCGGTGCGGCGCATTACACCGCCAGCGAGCTTCAGAATTACCGGATTCCCTTCATGGCGTGGGGTCCAGGCGTTCCGGCTGGGCGTAGCCTCTATGGCCTCAACCCCAGCTTCAAGAGCCCAGGTACCAGCCGCACCAACTATCAGGGGAAGCAGCCGATCCGGAACTCCGACGTCGCAAACGTGACAACAGATGCCCTCGACCTGCCGCGTGTCCCCGGCTCCGAGTTCGACGGTGGTCGCACCCTTGATCTGTTCGGCTAGCGCCTTAGTTCTCTGCTCGCGCGGCGCCCTGGAAGCTGGTGAGCCGATCGGTACGAACGGCGTACACATCCCCTGATCGATCACCGATCGGCAAGGCGCCCAATATCTCGATCATGGTTTGCGGTTTCAGCCAGCCACGATCCGCCCAGCGGTGCGTCTCCGCACGCGAGTACCGATAGCGGTAATCGCCGAGTGCACTGGTGCGCTCTACACAGGCGATTGCCTGGGCGGCTGCGACCGGAATGTACTCGAAGGACAACGCCGCGAGCGGCTTGCTGAGGCCACTGAGAACCTCGTACTCAAGGCCTTCGACATCGATCTTGCAGAACTGAGGCTCGCCATAGCGGGCGATGAGTTCGTCCAAACTGACGAGGGGCACGCTGATGACGGTGTCCCACCGGACCCGCTGGAATCTCCTGTCGATTTGCACATCGTCCATCCAGGAGTCAGCGAAGGTCGAGACCGTCGGGGTACGCGTGCTCAAATGGAGCTTCCCTTCGCCTGCCACAGCGGCGACTCCGCTGGCCTCAATCACGAGGCCTCGGTCGCGTCCGTAAATCAACCGCAACAACGCAACGAAGTCCGGCTGCGGCTCGACCGCGATCACACGGGCGCCAATCCGTCGGAAAACCCGTACTCGATTACCCACGTGTGCACCGATGTCGAAGGCCAGATCACCGGCCCGGAGGAACTGTCGGTAGAAGGCTTCCATCCGGCGACGCCGCCAGATCGGGCCGTAGTAGGTGACGAGCGAACGGGTGATGCCAGCAGCCCGGCCGAGGGAGGGGAGCACTCGAACATCATCCTTGAAGCTCCCGGCGATCAGGGCCGCTTGGGCAAACTCACGTCGCAAACGAGGCCGCCCCGTCATCGAGGCGGACGTCGGGACAACCCGTGGAGGCAGCGTCAGACACCGACGGTCGCTACATCAGCCCATCCAGCCTGTGGCCGCCCCCACGTTGAGGTCAGTAGTGGTAGTAGCGGCGGGGTGGTCCGAAGTAGCGCCGACGGTGCCGGAAGAAACCTGTGATCAGGAACACCCAGAGGAACATCCACACCAGCCATGGTGCGCTGAGGATGACAGCCGCGACCAGTGCGCAGATCACAATGAGCGGTGCGAACCAGACCACGGGTGACCACGCGAACTGAGCATCCGGCCGGCGGTTTGACCCAGAGTCCATGCTCGGCTCTGGTCTCCGAGGTAGATCAACGAAGAGCGGTTCGAGATCCTCGTTGAAACGGGCCTTTATCGCTTGATCCACACGCTGCTCAAATTCCTCCCCGTTGAGCCGGCCTTCGGCGAAGTGATCACCAAGGGCCGCGATGGCTCGGTCTCGTTCGGCGTCGCCGATCCTCACCGGAGTCTTCTGGATGGGCCTAGGTTCCGAGCTGTACGGCGGCGGCCACACCCACATCACGTTCCCCCGGGGAAGGTCGAGCCTCCCCGGAATGTATCGAGTCATGACTAATTCTCCGCCGCAATATCGTCTTCAGCAAGGATCGAGTAAAGCTTGCGACGGAACTCCACCAGTGCGTCGCGGCCTTTCGCCTGTTGTTCGGGCGTGCCTGTGGCCACGATCTGCCACACCGCAGCCGCCACTTGCCCGATCAACGGCTTGAATCCGTCGTCGTCCTCACCGGCCTCACTCATGGCCTGCCAAGGAGCCGACACCTCGTCGGCGTGTTCACCGACATAGCCGCGCCCTTCGTCAGTCAGTGTGTACACACGACGACCGCCCTCAGCCTCGACACGCACCAGGCCTTCGTCCTCAAGCTGCTGCAGGGTCGGGTAAATCGAGCCAGGGCTGGGCTTCCAGACACCGCCACTACGAGTGGCGATCTCCTGAATGATCTGGTAGCCGTTCATCGGCTGCTCCGACAGGACCGCGAGAATGGCCGCGCGCACATCGCCGCGACGCGCCTTCGGCCCGCGCCATCCGCGAGGCCCGCCTGCCCACCACGGTCCAAACTGTGGACCTGGGAACATGCCCCACTGACCGTACGCCTGCTGACCCCGCGGATCACGGTGCCCGGTCATTTTCGTGAACCAGTCGCTCAGATCTCGGCCCCATTCGGGATTGCAGCGGCCGGCGAAGCGAAGCCAGGGCGCTCCCATTGCGTACGCGCCACCCATGTTGATCACCTTGCTTTCGTTACGTCTCCATCGATACGTCAACGATATATCGCGACCGGTCGCCCAACAAGAGACCTGTGGTCAGTCTCCAGGTCAGATCGTCTCGCGGGCGGACCGCTTCTAGCGATTGCTAATCGAATATGTATTCGATACCGTGAAACATGAGCTTGCGGTATTCCATAGTGCACGGGACCGCCATGCGGTACGCCGCGGAGAGGCGAGACCTCGCTACGTCGATCGCTGAGTTGCGCAAGATTGCCGCTGGTCACGACGACGTCCTCGCCGAGGCCGCAGGCATCACGGCAGGGGCATGGTACGCAAGCCCGGCCACGCATGTCGGACATGAGCTGATCGCCGCCGGAATGTTGATCTTGGCCGCCGGCGGCTTGGGCAAGCCGCTGGATTACGACGAGTTGGAGCGGTGGACGCGGGTCGGCTATGAGCGCGGGATGGCCTTGCGCCGCGCCCAACGGTGAGAGGCCGGGATCACATCAGGCGCAGACGAAGCGCGACGCGTGAGTCGGGTGGTACGGCGAATGCCTGGCCGCTGTGGTCAAGCCCAAGTGCTACCAGCCCCGCTCACGCCACTCCGGGAGATGGGGTCGTTCGGTGCCCAGTGTGGTGTCGTCGCCATGCCCGGGATGCACCACAGTGTTGTCGTCGAAGCGGCTGAAGATCTTGTTTTCAAGATCATTCATCAAGGACGTGAAATCTTTGGGGTTGTTGGTCTTGCCGGGTCCACCAGGGAACAGGCTGTCTCCGGTGAACAGATGGGTCACGCCTGCGCCCGCGTACGCCAGTGTGATCGAGCCTGGTGTATGCCCGACAAGCCCAATCACCTCGAGGCTCTCGGTGCCCAGCTCGATCTGATCACCGTCCCAAACCCCAACCATGCCCTCGACACCGGCACCGGTGCTGATCGCCTCTAGATCAGGTTGGCCGCAGATCAGCCGTGCACCAGTAGCAGCGACGACCGACGGTAGGGCCTGCCAGTGATCAGCATGCCGATGCGTGGTCACGATCGTGTCCAGTGGTTGATCGGAGATGATCTTCAGAAGTCGATCGTCGTCGTTGGCTGCGTCGACAAGCAGGCTGGCACCACTGCTGATCTGCAGCAGATAAGCATTGTTGTCGACCGGTCCGACACTGACCTTGATCATCGTGACCGAGCCGGACAGTCGTGCTACCAAAGGCGGCCCGCCCGGTTCGACGTGGTTGATGCCCTCCATCAGAACGCCGGGAGCCGGAGTCCGTCTGCCCCGCTGACAGCGGAGGCATCGGTACGGCTCAGCAACCAGCCAAGAAGATCTGCGCTGCTGCCGCTGACCGCTACCGGCTCCCCGACGCTGCCGACCGTGGTTGTGAAGCCGGAGTCGGAGGTCAGCTCGAGATTCGGAAAGTCCTCACGATCCCGCAGCCGGAATGCGCACCACTCGAGCAGCCACTCCGCCGTTTGCGTATCGATGTCAGTGATCTCATAGCCGATGTCCAAATCAACGTGGTGGATCACGACCTCGAGCAGCCGCGCCAATGGCGTTAGCCGCGCGGGTACCCTCACACCGCGACTCATCTCGACCACTGCATCCCAGGCTTCCGCACCATCAAGCTCGTCAAATGCCGAGCTCAAGCGTCCGGCGGAGGTGTCCATGTCGATTTGGAGGTCGAGGCCAGATCGGCCGGCACCCGCCTCGATCTCGTTCGCACGCTGCTCGGGCGAGGCGTACATGTCCAGGCGTTTCCCGGTAAGCGCCCACTGAGCCAGTCGAACGATGCCATCGGCATTACGAGCAATATGTGTGGCCACGTGGCCGCGGGTCCAGTCGGGCAGCCTGCTCGGAGCTCGCCACTGCTCGTCGGCGACCAAGATCGTGTCGCCCAGCAGACGCTGAGTTGCGGTCCTGACCAGCCCGCGCAGCGTTTCCAGCTGCGTTGTGGCCAGAGATGTGGCGGCAGTCATGCCCATACCGTAGTGCCGGACCAACGCTCGCGGGAGGCCTCGATGACATCCCATTTCAGGTGTGTCATGTCAGTGCCTGCACATACGATGTGCTCCGTGGCCGACCGTCTCGTCGTTCGGGGTGCGCGCGAGCACAACCTGCAAAACATCTCACTCGATCTACCGCGACATGCGCTGATCGTGTTTACCGGGCTGTCCGGATCAGGAAAGTCGAGTCTTGCCTTCGACACCATCTTCGCCGAGGGTCAGCGCCGGTACGTGGAGTCGCTATCGGCGTACGCGCGCCAATTTCTTGGTCAGATGGACAAGCCGGACGTGGACTTCATCGAAGGCTTGTCGCCTGCGGTCTCCATCGACCAGAAGTCGACCAGCCGCAATCCACGTTCCACGGTCGGCACCATCACCGAGGTATACGACTACCTCCGGCTGCTCTACGCGCGCGCCGGCCGACCGCATTGCCCGATCTGCGGTGAGCCGATCAGCCGGCAGTCGCCACAGCAGATCGTCGACCGACTCATGGCGATGGAGCAGGGGACGCGGTTCCAGGTCCTCGCCCCGGTTGTCCGGGGCCGTAAGGGGGAGTACGTCGAGGTCTTCCGGGAGCTGGCGTCGGAGGGCTTCAGCCGGGCCAGGGTCGATGGACAGGTCATCCAGCTCACCGATCCGCCCACCCTGGACAAGAAGTACAAGCACTCCATCGATGTCATCGTTGACCGGCTCACAGTGAAGCCGAGCATCAAGCAGCGGCTGACCGATTCCGTAGAGACCGCCCTGAAGCTGGCGCAAGGCGTCGTCACGGTCGACTTCGTGGACCTCGACCCGAAGGATCCACAGCGCGAGCGCAACTACTCAGAGAGGATGGCCTGTCCGAACAACCACGACATCGCCATTGACGAGCTGGAGCCGCGCCAGTTCTCGTTCAACGGTCCCTGGGGAGCATGCCCCACGTGTTCGGGCCTGGGAACGCGAATGGAAGTCGACCCTGAGCTTGTGGTTCCCGATCCGGACAAGAGTCTCTCCGACGGAGCAATCGCCCCCTGGTCGTCACCGCACGTTGCTGACTACTTCAGCCGGCTGATCGACTCGCTTGCGGAGAGCGCCGGTTTCTCGACCACTGTCCCCTGGCGACGGCTGCCGGCAGCAGCCCAGAAGATGCTGCTCGAAGGAGTGCCTGGCCTAGTCCACGTGCGCTACCGGAATCGGTACGGTCGCGAACGCAGCTACAACGCCAAGTACGAGGGCGTCGTCTCCTACATCGAGCGGCGGCATACCGAAGCTGAGAGCGACACCTCGCGCGAGCGCTTCGCGGGCTACATGCGGGAGGTGCCCTGCCGGGCCTGCAAGGGCGCTCGGCTGAAGCCCACCTCGCTGGCAGTGACAGTCGGCGGCAAGAACATCGCAGAGGTGTCCGCCCTGCCGATCGACGCTGCCGCTGAGTTCCTCAGCCGACTCGAGCTCACCGAGCGCGAGCGGCAGATTGCTGAGCGGGTGCTCAAGGAGATCAACGAGCGACTGAGGTTTCTGCTCGATGTCGGTCTGGACTATCTCTCGCTGAGCCGTCCGACGGGCAGCCTGTCCGGCGGGGAGGCGCAGCGAATCCGGCTCGCCACTCAGATTGGGTCAGGACTGGTGGGTGTCCTCTACGTGCTGGACGAGCCCAGCATCGGACTGCACCAACGGGACAACCGGCGGCTGATCGAGACTCTGGTTCGCCTCAGGGACCTGGGCAACACCTTGATCGTTGTCGAACACGACGAGGAAACGATCAAGGCGGCGGACTGGGCGGTGGACATCGGCCCGGGTGCCGGTGAGCACGGCGGTCGGGTGGTGCACTCGGGCACCGTCGAGGAGTTGCTGAACAATCGGGAGTCGCTCACCGGCGCCTATCTGTCCCGACGCCGTTCCATCCCGCTGCCGGCCTCCCGTCGCCCGCGTATTCGCGATCGAGAGGTCACTGTGCACGGCGCAGCCGAACACAACCTGCGCAATGTCACCGTGTCATTCCCGCTTGGCCAGCTCATCGCTGTCACTGGGGTGTCCGGTTCGGGTAAGTCGACTCTCGTCAACAGCATCCTGTACGCCGCCCTGGCGAAGCGGATCTACAACGCACGCGAGGTGCCTGGCCGCCATCGTTCGATCGGTGGAGCAGATCAGATCGACAAGGTGATTCACGTCGATCAGTCTCCGATTGGCCGTACGCCGCGGTCTAACCCGGCCACCTATACCGGCGTCTTCGACCACGTACGGCGGCTGTTCGCCGAGACGCCCGAAGCAAAGGTCCGCGGCTACCAGCCGGGCAGATTCTCGTTCAACGTCAAGGGCGGTCGCTGCGAGAACTGCACCGGCGACGGCACGATCAAGATCGAAATGAACTTCTTGCCCGATGTCTACGTGCCATGCGAGGTCTGCCACGGCGCCCGCTATAACCGGGAGACCTTGGAGGTCCATTACAAGGGCAAGTCGATCGCCGAGGTCTTGGATATGTCGATCGAGGAAGGGCTGGAGTTTTTTGGTCCGCTGCCCGCAATCGCCCGGCATCTGCGAACCCTGGTCGACGTGGGGCTCGGGTACGTGCGCCTCGGACAGCCTGCGCCGACCCTGTCCGGCGGCGAGGCACAGCGCGTCAAGCTGGCCAGTGAGCTGCAGAAGCGAGCAACAGGGCGAACCCTGTACGTCCTGGACGAGCCGACAACGGGCCTGCATTTCGAGGACATTCGCAAGCTGCTAGGGGTCCTTGGGCGGCTGGTCGACGCGGGAAACACAGTGGTCGTAATCGAGCACAATCTCGATGTGATCAAGACGGCCGACTGGCTGATCGACATGGGACCCGAAGGTGGATCGCGTGGTGGTTTGATCATCGCCGAGGGAACACCAGAACAAGTGGCAGCCAATACCAAGTCCTACACCGGCGCGTTCCTCAAGCCGTTGCTAGATGGGCACGCCGTTCCGATCAGAGCGACTCAACCAGCGCTCGTTCCTGCGGCCGCGGCACCAGCCGACAACGTGGTGTCGAAGAAGCTGTCAGCCCGCCGCGCGGCGGCGAAAGCCAGTTAGCCAAGGCGAGCAGCTCCAAGAAACAGTCGAACCAGATCGGCACCTATCTCGTCTGCGGTCGAAAGAGCGTTTATGCGCAGCCTTGGGCACTGCTCGCGTGACCGACGCTCGCACTGCGGAGAGTGGAGGGCTTCTGATGTCCGGGCGCGGCGACCTACTGGCACGTCAGGAGACTCCCGCAGCAACGCGGCGGACGATTTTGCGAGTCGCTGGACTCCTGGGCCTGACCGGTGCGGGCGCCGCCGCGCTGGGCGCCTGCGCCGAGGAGTCCAGCAGCTCGCCTTCCGTTACGCCAGCCGCGCAGCAGACATCTGCCCCAGCTTCGCCGTCGCCGACCGCCGCCGCGACTTCCCCCAAACCGTCAGCGTCGAAGGCAAAGGCGCCCAGCGGTCCTAGCGTCGCGACATCACAAGTGCCGGTCGGCGGCGGCGTCATCTTGGAGAACGCTGACTATGTGGTCACCCAACCGAGCAAGGGCAGCTACAAGGCGTTCAGCAAGATCTGCACTCATCGGGGATGCCCAGTGGCATCTGTCGAGAACGGTGTCATTCACTGCAACTGCCACGGCAGTGAATATTCGATCAAGGACGGGTCTGTGACAAACCCACCGGCCAGCAAGGGTCTTGCCAAGGCGAAGACGACCGTCTTCGAAAAGAAGATCTACGTAACCGGCTGACTAGTTTGGTCTGTCGGCTCGCGCGGCGCGCCGGGAAGCTGCCGGTGTCGTCGCTCTTCGCCAACGCGGTTACCGGTACCAGCTGAGGTGCCCGCATCACGCGCGTTGCCTCATCCCTCCTCCATCCGGCAGCGCGCGCCTACCGACGCTCGCCGACCTGCACCAACTCAGTCGCGCTCGCGCCTAGTCTTGGCCCGTGGTACCTCCAGTCTCTTCTCGGCCAGCGCCCGCATACCGGCCCGCGCCCGGGTCAATCCCGGATCAGCCTGGGGTGTACCGATTCTCCGATGCCGAAGGTCGAGTGATCTACGTCGGGAAGGCGAAGAGCCTGCGCTCGCGGCTGAACTCCTATTTCGCCGATCCGGCCTCCCTGCTGAGCCGCACGCGCTCCATGGTGAGCACGGCAACCAAAGTGGACTGGACCGTTGTACAGAACGAGGTGGAGGCGCTCCAGCTGGAGTACTCCTGGATCAAGGAGTTCGATCCACGGTTCAACATCAAGTACCGCGACGACAAGTCCTATCCCTGGCTGGCGGTCACGCTCTCGGAGGAGTTCCCGCGGGTCATGGTCGGCCGGGGGGCCAAACGCAAGGGCACCCGGTACTTCGGTCCCTACTCCCACGCCTGGGCGATCCGCGAGACGGTCGACCTGCTGCTCCGAGTCTTTCCCATGCGCTCATGCCGGCCTGGAGTCTTCAAGAACCACAAGCAGCTCGGTCGGCCCTGCCTGCTCGGCTATATCGGCAAGTGCTCGGCGCCCTGCATCGGTCGGGTGACGGCTGAGGAGCATCGCGCCATCGTCGACGACTTCTGCCAGTTCATGTCCGGCCAGGCAGCGCCCATGATCAAGAAGTTGGAGCGGGAGATGCGCGCGGCCAGCGATGCGCTGGAGTTCGAGCGCGCGGCGCGGCTGCGTGACGACATCGGTGCGCTGCAACGCGCCATGGAACGGAACGCCGTGGTCTTCCGGGACGGCACGGACGCCGATGTCATCGCCCTCGCCGAAGACCCACTGGAGGTCGCCGTACAGATCTTCCATGTACGGGGTGGACGCGTTCGCGGCGAGCGCGGCTGGGTTGCCGACCGTTTCGACGAAGGCGGCAGCGACGAATTGATCGAGCAGTTCCTGCTGCAGCTCTACGCCGACCCGGATCCCACCACGAACGACAAAGACGCGGTGCCCCGTGAAATCTTGGTGCCGGTCATGCCGCCTTCGGCGGAGTCGCTCACCCGGATGCTTGAGGAGCGCCGCGGCTCGCATGTCTCCATTCGGGTGCCGCAGCGTGGGGACAAGCGGGCACTGATGGAGACGGTTGCCCGCAACGCCAGTGAGATCTTGATCAAGCACAAGACCACCCGTGCCGGTGATCTGTCGACCCGCAACCGTGCACTGGAAGAGATCCAGGATGCACTGGAGCTGCCAACAGCGCCGCTACGCATCGAGTGTTACGACATTTCCAACCTGCAGGGCACCGAAGTGGTGGGCTCGATGGTGGTGTTCGAGGATGGGCTGCCACGAAAGAGCGAGTACCGGCGGTTCGTCATCCGGCAGGTCGAGGGGCAGAACGATGTCGCCGCAATGCATGAGGTGATCACTCGCCGGTTCCGCCGACTCATCGATGATCGTGCCGCGATGATCAAGCGAGCAGGGGGCGGGTTGCCAGCCGACGCCGAGGCCGATGAGGGTCCGCTGCTGGTTGATCCGACAACAGGTGCACCTCGCAAGTTCGCGTACGCGCCGTCGCTGGTGGTCGTGGACGGTGGCCCCCCACAGGTAGCCGCCGCTGCCAAGGCGCTCCACGAACTGGGCATCGACGACATCGCCTTGTGTGGCCTTGCCAAGCGGTTGGAGGAGGTGTGGTTGCCTGACGTCGACGAACCAGTGATCTTGCCGCGGACCAGCGAGGGCCTGTATCTGCTGCAGCGGCTGCGGGACGAGGCGCACCGCTTTGCGATCACCCATCATCGGGCTCGGCGCAGCAAGTCGATGGTCGAATCGCTCCTGGACCAAGTGCCAGGCCTCGGCGAGGTACGGCGTAAGGCACTGATCAGCTACTTCGGCTCGCTCAAGAAACTGCGTGCGGCAACAGTTCAGGAGATTGCCGCGGTACCTGGTTTCGGCCCGAAAACTGCCCTCGCGATCAAGGAGGCACTGCAGCAGGCTCCGCAACCTGAGGCGATCGACATGGCCACCGGCGAGGTGCTCGACAGTGTCTAGGGTGCTCCGGGGTGGACGATCCGGGAATAATCAACTACGTGACCAGCGAGAGTTCCGGCGGGGCCGCGGGCGGTTCGTCCCCCAGGGATCAGTACAGCCCTGAGGGTCAGCTCGACACCGAGAGCCCGACCAAGCCGCTCCGCCTGGTTGTGATCAGCGGCATGTCCGGCGCAGGGCGTTCCACGGCAGCCCATTGCTTGGAGGACCTCGGCTGGTACGTAGTGGACAACTTGCCCCCGAGTGTGTTGCCCGAAGTATGCCGGCAGGCCCGGGAGATCGACCTGACGCGGCTCGCCGTGGTGCTGGACGTGCGTACTCGCGGTTTCTTCGAGCAGCTCCCGACGATGTTCACCGAGCTTGGTGCGATCGGCACGTTGCCAGAGATCTTGTTCTTGGAGGCGGCCGATGACGTCATCGTGCGACGCCAGGAGTCCGTACGCCGGCCGCATCCGCTGCAGGGCGACGGACGACTGCTGGACGGGATCGGTAGGGAACGCGAAACACTGGCAACGCTTCGTGCGGCCGCCGACCTGGTGATCGACACGTCCTCGCTGAACATCCACCAGCTGACTTCCCGGGTCGCGCACGCCTATGGCGGCAGCACCGATGATCAGCTTCGCGTCACGCTGCTGTCCTTCGGCTTCAAGTACGGCATCCCGGTGGACGCGGACATGGTCTTCGATGTGCGCTTCCTGCCCAATCCTCACTGGATTCCTGAGCTGCGCCCGCAGACCGGCCTCAGCAAGCCCGTGAGCGACTACGTGCTCGGCCAACCGGGCGCCGAGCCATTCCTCGCTTCCATGCAGGATCTCGTGGCGGTGGTGTCAGTCGGCTACATCAATGAGGGCAAGCGGTTCGCCACGCTGGCCATCGGCTGTACCGGTGGCAAACATCGCAGTTCAGCCATGGCAGAGGAGTTCGCGCGCCGGCTCCGTGCCACCGGCTTGCCGACCACAGTTCTCCACCGGGATCTGGGCCGAGAGTGATTTCCCGGGATTCGGCGCACGTGTTTCCGACGGGCTCACTGGGTCCGACACTCCCCACTGTGGTGGCCTTCGGCGGCGGACATGGACTCGCGGTCTCACTGACTGCTCTCCGACGCGTCACAGACCACCTGACCGCGATCGTCACTGTCGCAGACGACGGCGGCTCCTCCGGTCGGCTTCGCCGGGAACTGGATTGCCTGCCTCCGGGCGATCTCCGGATGGCGCTGGCGGCGCTGTGCGGCGATGACGAGTCTGGGCGTACTTGGGCCGATGTGCTGCAGTATCGGTTCAGCAGCACCGGCCCTTTGGATGATCATGCAATCGGGAACCTGCTCATTGTGGGACTGTGGGAGCGCCTTGGCGATCCGGTTGCAGGTCTGGACATGGTGGCCAGGCTGCTCGGGGCGAAGGGACGGGTGCTGCCGATGGCCTCGGTACCGCTGGACATCGCGGCCGAGGTGATCGGGCTCGAGCCGGACAAGCCGGACGAGGTCTCCGAGATCCGCGGGCAGGCTCGAGTTGCCAAGACCCCAGGCGAGGTCTGCTCGGTACGCCTGATCCCGCAGGATCCGCCCGCTTGCCCCGAGTCCATCGAAGTCGTGCTGGAGGCCGACTGGATCGTGCTCGGACCCGGCTCCTGGTTTACCTCAGTGATTCCGCATCTATTGGTGCCCAAGCTCGCCGAGGCAATTCATGCCACCGGCGCCCGGCGCATCCTCACCCTCAACCTCGAGCCATCCGGCGAGACGGCGGGATTCTCGGCCGCGAAGCACATTGAGCTGCTTGCCGACCATGCACCAGATCTGCGGCTCGACGTCGTACTCGCCGACAGTGGTTTCGCCTCGGATGACCCGCATCTGGCGTCGCGAGCGGACTCGTTGGGGGCGCGGCTCGTGGTCGCCGACCTCGGTGCCCGCGACGGCTCGCCGCGACACGACCCACTTCGCCTGGCATCCGCGTACGCCGAAATCATGGGTGTCTGAATCACTCCCACACCGGCTCCGCAACCTAGGTTCACGTACGTTCCTGACGGTCCACGCTGGTTGCAACCAATGCAGAGCGCACGCAACCTGGGTTTACCTAGGTTCCGTCCAAAGCGCCAAGTTGCGCGGGTGAGCTGTGTAATCATTCAGCAATGGCCATGACCGCTCAGGTGAAAGCAGAGCTCGCGACCATCAAGGTCACCAAGCCTTGCGACCGCAAGTCGGAAGTCGCCGCGACGCTGAGATTTGCTGGTGGGCTGCACATCGTCAGCGGTCGCATCGTGATTGAGGCGGAGCTCGACACCGGCGCCGCTGCGCGGCGGTTGAGGACCGATATCAACGAGGTCTTCGGACACCCCAGCGAGCTCGTCATCGTGAACGGCTCGGGCATCCGGCGCGGCACCCACTACGTGGTCCGGGTGATCAAGGATGGCGAGGCGCTGGCGCGGCAGACCGGCCTGATCGACTCGCACGGCCGGCCAGCCCGCGGCCTCCCAGCTCAGGTGGTGAGCGGCGGCCTCTGTGACTGCGTTGCCGCGTGGCGCGGAGCGTTCCTGGCACACGGCTCGCTCGACCGAGCCCGGCCGCTCCATGGCGCTCGAAGTGACCTGCCCCGGACCCGAGGCCGCACTCGCGTTGGTCGGTGCCGCCCGCAGGCTGGGCATCCCTGCCAAAGCTCGAGAGGTACGCAATGTCGATCGGGTCGTGGTCCGCGACGGCGATGCCATCGCAGCACTGCTGACTCGACTTGGCGCCCACGAGTCGCTGCTGGTCTGGGAGGAGCGGCGGATGCGCCGCGAGGTCCGGGCCTCGGCGAACCGGCTGGCCAATTTCGATGATGCCAATCTGCGGCGCTCGGCTCGAGCCGCCGTGGCCGCCGGCGCGCGGGTCGAGCGGGCACTGGAGATCCTTGGTGACGATGTGCCTGATCACCTCAGAGCTGCTGGTCTACTGCGGATTGAGAACAAGCAGGCCAGCCTGGAGGAGCTGGGTCAGATGCACGAACCCCCGCTGACCAAGGATGCGGTGGCGGGAAGGATTCGGCGGCTGCTCGCCACGGCTGACAAGCGCGCCGCCGAGCTTGGCATACCCAACACTGAGGCCAGCCTGAGCGCGGAGATGCTCGACGAGGAGTAGGCCCCACCCGCACAGCCTTCACTGCATAGCTGCCGTGCACTGAGCACCACCAGGAAACCGGCCGTGACGCCGGGCCATCGAAGTTCGTTAAGGTGGTCACTGGCCCTGTTGCCGTGGGCCTTGTTAGCCGAAGGAGATCGTGTCATGACCGTCCGTGTTGGTATCAACGGATTCGGCCGCATTGGCCGAAACTTCTACCGCGCACTACTTGCTTCAGGTGCCGACATCGACGTGGTCGCCTTCAACGACCTGTTCGATGACGACACCCAGGCCCACTTGCTGAAGTACGACTCAATCCTCGGTCGACTCGACATGCCGGTCGAGGTCGTCGAGGGTGGGATCAAGGTAGGCGACAAGGTAGTCAAGTCCTATGCCGAGCGCGACCCCGCCGCCCTGCCGTGGGGTGAGATCGGTGCGGACGTCGTGATCGAGTCCACTGGTTTCTTCACTGACGCGACGAAGGCTAAGGCCCACCTCGACGCCGGCGCCAAGAAGGTGATCATCTCCGCGCCGGCCAAGAACGAGGACTGGACCGTGGTGATGGGCGTCAACGATGGCGACTACGACCCGGCGAAGCACAACATCATCTCCAACGCTTCGTGCACCACCAACTGCCTTGCGCCCATGGCCAAGGCGCTCGACGACGGTCTGGGAATCGTCAAGGGCCTGATGACGACCATCCACGCGTACACGCAGGACCAGAACCTGCAGGACGGGCCGCACAAGGACCTGCGTCGTGCTCGCGCCGCCGCGATCAACATCGTGCCAACCTCGACGGGTGCGGCAAAGGCGATTGGCCTGGTGCTGCCACAACTGAAGGGCAAGCTTGACGGCTATGCCTTGCGGGTTCCGGTTCCGACCGGCTCTGCGACCGACCTCTCCATCGAGGCTTCGCGGGAGACCTCGGTCGAGGAGGTCAACGGCATCATGCAGGCGGCTGCGGACGGTCCGCTGAAGGGATACCTGAGGTACAGCACCGACCCCATTGTGTCCTCCGACATCGTGACAGATCCGAGTTCCTGCATCTTCGACTCACCGCTCACCAAGGTGATCGGCAATCAGGTCAAGGTTGTTGGCTGGTACGACAACGAGTGGGGATACTCCAACCGCCTCGTCGACGTGGTCGGCTTGCTCGGCGAGTCCCTGTAGATCACATCATCGGGTTGGTCGGTTTCCTACGCTCACGTAGGAAACCGACGCTCTGCATGGGTTGCAACGTGTGCAGCCCGGCAGAAACCCGTGCACAGCTCTTCTCCTCGGCATCAACTCGTCGATCTTGCTCGGGAAAGGATCAATCGTGAAGTCAGTTTCTGATCTTGGTGACCTCACTGGCAAGCGGGTGTTGATCCGCTGCGACCTCAACGTGCCGCTGGACGGGCAGACGATCTCCGACGACGGACGGATTCGCGCCTCGTTGCCCACCCTGAACGAGCTCAGGGATCGCGGCGCCAAGATCATCGTGCTGGCACACCTGGGGCGTCCGAAGGGTCAGGTCAACCCGAAGTACTCGCTGGCTCCAGTCGCCGAGCGGCTGTCCGAGCTGTTGGGTGCGGAGGTACAGCTAGCCAAGGACGTGGTGGGGGAGTCGGCGCGTAGCGTCGTCGAGAACCTCGCCAATGGTGACGTGGGGATGTTGCAGAACGTCCGCTACGAGCCCGGGGAGGAGTCCAAGGACGATGCCGAACGCGGCGCGCTAGCCGACCGTTACGCGGCCTTCGGCGACGTGTTCGTCTCGGACGGTTTCGGCGTGGTGCATCGCAAGCAAGCCTCCGTGTACGACGTGGCCCGGCGATTGCCGAGTGCGGCCGGAGAGCTGGTGAAGGCGGAGGTCGAGGTGCTCGGGCAGCTCACCGAAGCGCCTTCGCGCCCGTACGTGGTCGTGCTTGGGGGAGCGAAGGTCTCCGACAAGTTGGCAGTGATCGCCAACCTGATCAAGATCGCGGACACCTTGGTGATCGGCGGCGGCATGGCCTTCACCTTCCTCGCCTCGGAGGGCTATGAGGTGGGCAAGAGCCTGCTCGAGGCGGATCAGATCAAGACCGTACGGAGATATCTCATTGACGCCGCCTCCGGCGGCAAGCAGATCGTGCTGCCCTCCGACATCGTGGTGGCCCCAGAGGCGGCCGCAGATGCCCAGCCCACCGTGGTGGCTGCCGATGCGATCCCACCCGACCAGATTGGGCTCGACATCGGCCCGGACTCGGCACGAGTGTTCGCCGGGGTGATCAAACACGCCAAAACCGTTTTCTGGAATGGGCCGATGGGCGTCGCGGAGTGGGAGAGCTTCGCCGCCGGAACCAAGGCGGTAGCGCAGGCGCTCACCGAGGTGGATGGGCTGACGGTCGTCGGCGGCGGCGACTCGGCGGCAGTGATACGTGATTTCGGCTTCCGAGACGATCAGTTCGGTCACATCTCGACCGGCGGTGGGGCCAGTCTGGAGTACCTGGAGGGCAAGACACTGCCGGGCCTGGCCGTACTTGACGAAGGAGCGTAGCGATGCCTCGGAAGCCCCTGATGGCCGGCAACTGGAAGATGAACCTCAACCATGTCGAAGCGGTCGGGCTGGTGCAGAAGCTGGCATGGACGCTAGAGGACAAGAAGCACGACCCAGAAAAGTCTGAGGTTATCGTGCTGCCGCCGTTCACCGATTTGCGTACGGTGCAGACGCTGGTGGACGGCGACCGTCTGGAGATCGGCTACGGCGCGCAAGACGTGTCGGCGTTCGACAACGGTGCCTACACCGGTGACATCTCCGCCGACATGCTGGTGAAGCTCGGTTGCCGCTACGTGGTCGTGGGTCACTCCGAACGTCGTCGCTTCCATGGCGAGGACGACAACATCGTCAACGCGAAGACGCTGAAGGCGGTCTCTCGAGGCATGGTCCCGATCGTCTGTGTCGGCGAGCGCCTCGCCATTCGTGAGCAGTTCCGCCAGGTGCCCGACACCTTGCACCACGTGGAGGGCGCGCTCATTGGGCTCACGCCCGAGCAAGTCGGAAAGCTGGTTATCGCGTACGAGCCGGTCTGGGCGATCGGCACCGGACGGGTCGCTACGCCGGAGGACGCACAGGAGGTCTGCACAGCGGTCCGCGGCTGGATCTCGGAACGGCACGGTGGTGACATCGCCGACGAGATACGGATTCTCTACGGCGGATCGGTCAATGCAAGCAACGTCGCCGCCCTGATGGCTCAGCCTGACATCGACGGTTGTTTGGTCGGCGCCGCCAGTCTGAAGGTCGACGAGTTCTCTGCTATTGCACGGTTCTACGAAATGCCGATGATCTGAGTAAGGGCGCGAGTCCAAGCCTGCTGGAGTTTTGACGTGTTCTCGAATCGGTGGGTTAGGCTACGTGGGTGCTCGTGCCCCTGACGACCGTGCCGATTCTGATCTTCTCCATCATCGTGGTGATCACCAGTATCGCGCTCGCGTTGTTCGTGCTGATGCACAAAGGCCGCGGCGGCGGTTTGTCTGATCTCTTCGGTGGTGGGATCTCTTCCTCCCTTGGTGGGTCATCAGTCGCAGAACGAAATCTCGACCGACTCACCGTCATCATCGGAGTGGTCTGGCTTGCGGGAATAGTGGCGCTCAACTTGCTCTACAAGCTGGGCACCTGACTGCTCCAAACCACCGGCCGGTCAATCGACTAAAGACTGACACCGAGTTATCCACAGCTAGGAAGGGCGAGGGAGAACGAACGTGGCTGGTGGAAGTGCCATTCGTGGCAGCCGGGTGGGCGCTGGTCCGATGGGCGAGGCCGAGCGGGGCGATGCCGCGCCGCGGCTCTACGTCTCGTACTTCTGCGCACACGGTCATGAGACGCGGCCCGCATTTGCCGCAGATGCCACGATTCCCGATGCATGGGACTGCCCCCGATGCGGCTTGCCGGCCAATCTCGACTCCCTGAATCCACCACCACCGCCGAAGATCGAGCCTTATAAGACGCATTTGGCTTATGTCAAGGAGCGCCGCACCGACAAGGAGGCGGCTGACATCCTCACCGAGGCACTGCAAGCGCTACGGGCGCGGCGGGAGCGTGGCGAGGTCATCTACTGAATCTGCGCTCGTATTCGAGAAGCAAGAAGGCCGCGAGCGTCGGGAAATCGCGCACCGACGAGCGGAGGAGGAGAGAGCCGACATGCTTTTCGTCGGCGAATGACGACGACGTCGGCGGATTTCATGCGCGATTGCGCGAGCGGCCCCAAAAGGAGGGCCATGATCAGGCAGGCACGACCAGGTGAAGGGCGTACCCTCACCGCGGCCTACGAATGGCTCTTCGCTGCTCCCGGGATACGGCCAGCTGACTGGTCTCCGGATGTCGCGGCTCATCGGCTCGAGGCAGCCATCGCGGACGATCGGTCGACCGTTCTGGTGGCCGATGACAACGAGACAGTTGTTGGATTCGCGACCGTCTATCTCGACATTGTTTCCGTAAGGTTCGGGCAACGAGCCTGGGTCGAGGACCTGGCCGTGGCGCCACAGCGTCGCTCCAGCGGGATCGGGAAGGCGTTGCTGGATGCGGCCAAAACCTGGGCTCGCGACCATGGCGCCGCCCGGCTCGAGTTGGAGTCCGGAGCGGCCCGGATCGATGCCCATCGCTTCTATGAACGCGAGGGTCCGGACGGCTGGTCCCGGTGTTTCAGATGGACGCTCTAGGGCCCTGCGCGCCGTGCCCGTCGAAGCGCGCCCTCCGGCAGGCTCAGGCTTGCCGCGCCTAGATCCGGCCGCGCTGCTGCAGATCGGTGGGCAACTCCGCTGCCGCCTCCCGATCCAGCAACCAGAGCGTGCGCTCGACCCCCGAGACTCCGGCAGCCGGCACCTGTACCGGGCCAGCCCCGAGCAGTGCCATCTTCGCCGCTGCCGCCTTGTCAGCGCCGCTCACCACGAACCACACCTCATGCGACCGGTTGATCACCGGCAGGGTGAGGCTGATCCGCTCCGGCGGCGTTTTCGGTGCGGCTCGTACGGCGATGACGGCACCCTCTGCGTATGAGGAGGGGTGCTCGGGAAAGATCGATGCGACGTGGCCGTCTGGTCCCATGCCGAGCAGGCAGATGTCGAAGACGGTGTCGTCCAGCTCTCGTGCGTACGTCTCCGCGGCCTGATCAAGATCGAGCTCGCCGTCACTCGCCGGCATCTCATGGATCCGGTCGCGGTTGAGTGCCAGCGGTGCCGCAAGCAGATCGAGGGCCTGCTTGGCGTTGCGCTCAGCATCATCAGCGGGCACGAACCGTTCGTCGCCCCACCACAGCTCGACTCGAGACCAGTCGACGGCGGAATTCGGCCCTTCGCTCCCGAGTCTCTGGTAGGCCCGGGTGGCGATCCGCCCACCGGTGAGCGCGAGCTGAGGAATCCGGAAGTCCCGTTGAATCTCGGTGAGCCGTGCCATCAGTCGCGCAGCTAAAGCTTCCGCAACCTCATCCGGTCCCGCATGGAGCAGGATCTCGGGGCGCCCGGCGGCCATCTAGCGGCTCCCCGCGGTCTGCGTGGTGAGCCTGCGTGCGCTGTTTGGCTTCCTGCCGCTGCTCCTCTTGACGGATGCGGTCTTGACCCGGGACTTGGCGGCCGCCCGCCCATCGCCGTCGAGCAGCGACTTGACTGTTCGCTCGTAAACCACGTCCTCATCCATGCGACGCAGTTCTTCAGAGATCAGCTCGGTGAAGCCGCGACGCTTGAGGGCGACCAGTCGTTCCGGCTGGCCGGGCACCGCATAGGAGGCGAGGAGGCCGTCCGGCCGAGTGATCGCAATGTCGCCCGCTGCCGTGGTCATGCGCACCGCGGTGAGCCCAGGTCCCTCGCTGATCTTGCGCGTCGCCTCGACCTTCAGTCGGGAATGCAGCCAGGCCATGAGCAGGTCGGCGGAGGGGTTGTTGCGTTCAGACTCGACGACCACAGCTTTGATCTTGGCCGGATACTGGTCGAGTGCGGCGGCCAGCAAGGCCCGCCACGGCGTCAGCCGCGTCCAGCTCAGGTCAGTATCTCCAGGCGTGTAATCCGCGGCGCGTGCCTTCAGGGCCACGAGCGGTCGGCCCGAGGCCGCAGCATCGGTCAGTCGGCGCATGGCCAGTTGTGCCAATTCGTCGGCAGCCTGCTTCTGGGGCGCCTTACCGGGCCACCAGATCACAACCGGAGAGTCGGGTAGCAGTAACGGCCGGATCACCGAAGCTGGATGCGCCGCAACCGCACCAAGCATCCTGATCACGACGACCTCGCCCGGCGTCCCCTCGCCGATGTGCACCTCGGCATCCAGCGAGGCAATTCGACCTCCAGCGGTGACAACCAGCAAGATCCGGGATGGATGCTCTCGGCCGGCCACGATGCTGGCCTCCATGGCACGTGCGTACTCGGACTCGTCGCAGACGATGATCAAGGTCAGCACCAAGCCTTGGGCCGGGCTCCCAGCGCTGCGTCGGGCCCGCAGCAGTTCGGCAGAGATCTTCGCTGACGTGGTGCCGCTAAGGGGGATGATCATTATGGTCGCCTCCAGCTGAAGCCGTCGCGCGCCAGCATCAGGTCGGCGCCTTTGGGTCCCCACGATCCGGGCTCGTAAGGCTCAGGTTGTTCCGGCAGGCTCGCCCAGTAGTCCAAGATCGGATCCAAGATCTCCCAAGAAAGCTCAACCTCCTCGTGCTGCGGGAACAGCGGCGGATCACCCAGCAGCACATCCAAGATCAGCCGCTCGTACGCCTCAGGCGAGGACTCGGTGAACGAACCACCATATGCGAAATCCATATTGACTTCGCGGATCTCCATCTGAGTCCCCGGCACCTTCGCGCCAAAGCGCAAGGTCACGCCCTCATCGGGCTGAATTCGCAGCACGATGGCGTTGTAGCCCAGCTCCTCGGTGTCGGTCTCGCTGAAGGGCAGGTGCGGCGCTCGCTTGAAGCCAAGCGCAATCTCAGTCACGCGACGCGCGAGCCGCTTGCCAGTGCGCAGATAGAACGGTACGCCGGCCCACCGGCGGTTATCGATGTCAAGGCGGATCGCGGCGTAGGTCTCGGTCCGAGAGTTCGGCGGGATCCGGTCCTCCTCTAAATAACCCCTGACCCTTTCCCCGCCGGCCCAGCCGCCCTCGTATTGTCCGCGGGCCGTGTGCAGATCCATCCGCTCGGGCGGTCGAGCGGCAGCGAGCACCTTCTGCTTCTCGATCCGGAGCTGGCTTGCCTCGAAGGAGTTGGGTTCCTCCATCGTGGTCAGCGCCAGCAGTTGCAGCAGGTGGTTCTGAATGACGTCGCGTGCGATGCCGATGCCGTCAAAGTAACCGGCGCGGCCGCCGATCCCAATGTCTTCGGCCATCGTGATCTGGACGTGGTCAACATAATTGTTGTTCCACACCGGCTCGAACAGCTGGTTCGCGAACCGCAGCGCCATCATGTTTTGCACGGTCTCTTTGCCGAGGTAGTGGTCGATGCGGAATACGGAGGAGGCGGGAAAGACGCTGGAGACGATCCGGTTCAGTTCCCGCGCGCTCTCCAGGTGGTGGCCAAAAGGCTTTTCGATCACCACCCTGCTCCAGCGTCCGGGATGCTCCTCGGCCAGCCCGTGCGAGCGGAGCTGGTCAACAACCGTCTGGAACAGTCCTGGCGGGATGGCCAGGTAAAACGCATGGTTCCCGCCAGTACCGCGGGCCTCGTCGAGATCAGCGATCGTCTCGGCCAGGTTGCTGAATGCCTCCTCGTCGCCGATCTCACCTGGCACGAACCGGATGCCTTCCGAAAGCTGTTGCCAAACCTCCGCTCGGAAGGGGGTTCGGGCATGCTTCTTGACGGCCTCGCACACGATCTTGGCGAAGTCCTGATGGGCCCAATCCCGCCGCGCGAACCCGACCAAAGCGAAGCCGGGTGGTAACAGGCCCCGATTGGCCAGGTCGTAGACCGCTGGCATCAGCTTCTTGGTCGACAGGTCGCCGGTGACGCCGAAGATCACCAGCACGCAGGGTCCCGCAATCCTCGGGAGCCGTCGATCATGTGGCTCACGAAGCGGGTTGGGACGCATCACAGTGAGCACGTGTGGGCCACCCTCTTTTTGGAGCTGCTCGCGCATCGCGCGCTGGAATCCGACGTCGTCGTCACTCTTCGCGAACGAAAAGCGTGTTCGCTCATCGCTCCTCCGATCGTCGGGCGCGCGATTACCGACGCTCGCAGCTGGTCACGGTGACTTCGGCCTCGTCGGCCAGGGTCAGCGAGACGCCTTGGCAGCCTCCAGCTCCTGCTGGACGTCGACGACGAGCTCGTTCCACGACGCCTCGAACTTCTCGACGCCCTCTTTCTCCAGCACGTCGACGACGTCGTCGTAGGAGATGCCGACCCTCTCCAGGTCGTCAAGCACCTGCTGCGCGTCAGCTTTGGTTCCGGTCACCATGTCGCCGCGCACCTCGCCATGATCGGCAAAAGCCATCATGGTCTTCTCTGGCATGGTGTTCACGGTGTTCGGAACGACGAGATCGGTGATGTACATCGTGTCGGAGTACTCGGGATTCTTGACTCCGGTTGACGCCCACAGCGGCCGCTGCCGGTTGGCTCCCTTGGCTTCCAGCGCGGCGAACCGCTCGCTGCTGAACTCCTCCTCATACAGCGCGTACGCAAGCCGGGCATTCGCGATGGCAGCCTTGCCCCGCAGCGCAAGCGCCTCGTCCGAGCCGATCGCTTCGAGCCGCTTGTCGATTTCGGTGTCTACCCGCGAAACGAAGAACGACGCCACGGAGTGGATCTTGCTCAGGTCGTGTCCGACAGCGGCGGCCTGCTCGAGGCCGGTCATATAGGCGTCGATCACTGCACGGTAACGCTCGAGGGCGAAGATGAGCGTCACATTCACGCTGACACCCTCTGCGGTGACCGTCGTGATCGATGGCAGGCCGGCCTTGGTCGCCGGGATCTTGATCAGCACATTGGGCCGGTCGACGACCTTCCACAAGTCGGTGGCCTGGGCTGTCGTGGCCTCGGTCTCGTTGGCCAGATCCGGATCGACCTCGATGGAGACGCGTCCGTCCACGCCGTTGGTCGCAGCATGGGTGGCGGCCATGATGTCACAGGCGTCGCGTACATCGTCGGTGGTCAGCACCTTGATGGCGTCGTGGAGGTCTGCGTCGCGCGCCGCAAGCTCCCGGACCTTGTCGTCGTACATGTGGCCCTGGGCTAACGCAGCGGCGAAGATCGTCGGGTTCGTCGTGACTCCGCTGACAGAGAAGTTCGAGACGAGATCGGCCAGGTTGCCTGAGGTGATGCGCTCGCGAGACAGGTCGTCGAGCCAGATGGAGACGCCGGCGTCTGCGAGGGCTTTTAGCCGTTCGTTCATGATCAGTTCTCCTGGATGAGTAGGTGGTGGCGTCAGCTGGGCTCAGCTGATCGTGACGCCCGGATGGGCCTCTTCATCTGCGGGACCCCTGGGCCCGCTGGCTGCCGGATGTGTGGGTGCGGTAGTCCCGGTTGATGCATCGAGGCTCTCTTGTGCGGCTGTTACGACCGTTTCGGGAGTGAAGCCAAACTTCTCGAACAACAGGCTCCCGGCCGCGCTGGCTCCGTAGTGGTTGATGCTGATGGTCCGGCCGGCGTCACCGACAAGATCACGCCAACCGATGCCGACTCCGGCCTCTATCGAGACGCGCGCCTTGATCTCGGGCGGGATCACGGTATCCCTATAACCCTGATCCTGCTCGTCGAACCACTCCCGACAGGGCATTGAGACAGCTCGCGCCCCAATGTCCTGCTCGGCGAGCATCTTCTGGGCTTCGATTACGCACTGCACCTCCGAGCCGGTCCCGATCAAGATCACATCGGGGGTCCCGTCGCAGTCTTTGAGGATGTAGCCGCCTTTGGCTACCTGCGAGCTGTCGGCGTAGCCGTCTTCGCCGCGCGGGAAGATTGGCAGGGCCTGCCGGGTGAGGGCCAGCGCGGCCGGGCGGTCCCTGTTCTTCAAGATCGTCGCCCATGCGGCTGCGGTCTCGTTGGCGTCGGCCGGTCGCACCACGTCAAGCCCCGGGATGGCCCGCAATGCGGCAAGGTGTTCGATCGGCTGATGGGTCGGGCCGTCTTCGCCTAGGCCGATCGAATCATGGGTCCAGACGTAGATCACCGGCAGTTCCATCAGCGCGGCAAGCCGTACCGCCGGCCGCATGTAGTCGCTGAATATCAAGAACGTGCCGCCGTACGGCCGCAACCCTCCATGCAGCTTGATGCCGTTCATGATCGAACCCATGGCGTGTTCGCGGACGCCGAAGTGCAGCACCCTGCCATAAGGGTTGCCGGGAAACATCCTGGTCTGCCGGTCGGTCGGCAGGAAGCTCGGCTCCCCTTCAGGAGTGGTGTTGTTGGATTCGGCGAGGTCAGCCGAGCCGCCCCACAGCTCAGGCATCTTGGGTGCGATCGCGCTCAGCACCTTTCCAGAGGCAGCGCGGGTGGCAATGCCTTTGGGATCGGCCGACCAGCTGGGCAGTGCATCCTCCCAGCCAGGGCTCAACTCGTTCTTGATCAGTCGCTCGTGCAGCTCTCTGCGTTCGGGATTGGCCGCGGCCCACTCGTCGTAAGCCTGCTGCCACTCCTGCTGAACCTGCGCCCCGCGCTCGATCAGGTTGCGAGTGTGCGCGATCACTTCATCGGCGACTTGGAAGTTCTTGTCGGGGTCGAAGCCCAGCACCTCCTTGGTAGCTGCAACTTCCTTTTCACCCAAGGCAGCGCCGTGCGCCTTGCCAGTGCCTTGGAGGTTGGGAGCCGGCCAGCCGATGATCGTATGCAAGCAGATGAAGCTCGGCCGATCTGTTACGGCCTTGGCGGCCTCGAGAGCGTCAGCGAGCGCAGCGACATTTTCCTGGTAGTGATGCGCGTCACCATGGGTCCAGTCCACTGTTTGCACGTGCCAGCCGTACGCGGCATAGCGGGCGGTCGTGTCCTCGGTGAGCGCGATCTTGGTGTCGTCCTCGATAGAGATCCGGTTGCTGTCGTAGATGAGTGTGAGATTGCTCAGTCGCTGGGTGGCGGCCAGCGACGAGGCTTCGGAGGAGACTCCCTCTTCGATGTCCCCGTCGGAGGCCAGACAGTAGATCTGGTGATCGAAAACCGAGGTGCCAGGCGGCGCATCTGGATCCAGCAGTCCGCGCAGTCTGCGGGCGGACATCGCCATTCCCACAGCGTTGGCAACGCCTTGGCCGAGCGGCCCAGTGGTTACCTCGACGCCCTTGGTGTGCGCATACTCCGGGTGACCAGGGGTCTTCGATCCCCAGAATCGGTACGCCTTGATGTCATCGAGTTCCAGCCCGAAGCCGCCGAAATACAGCTGAATGTACAGCGACAGGCTGGAGTGTCCACAGGACAGCACGAATCGATCTCGACCCGGCCAATGGGTGTCATTTGGGTTGTGCCGCATCACCTTCTGGAACAGCAAGTAGGCGACTGGCGCAAGACTCATCGCTGTGCCCGGATGGCCGTTGCCGACGTTCTGGACGGCATCGGCGGCAAGCACGCGAATGGTGTCGACGGCCTTGGAGTCGAGCTCGGTCCACCCCCCAGGGAGAACCGAGCCGGAGATGTCTGTGTCGGTCAGACTCACGTGCTAGGGGATCCTTTCCGGACGGCTATGCGGGCTGCTGATTGGGGCAGCCCGGACAATGCGAGCCTATCGGGGGCGAGTCGGCTGGGGATATAGGGTCAGGCCGAGAACTGTTGCGCGCAAGGATCCAGGAAGTCGACGTGGTAAGTGTCAATTCCAGCGCCGAGCCCTAGACTCAGCCTCGGTGACTGCGCTATCTACCGTACGGCTCGCGCGACCGACGCTCGCAATGCGGAGGATTGTCGTCGCCGGGGACCAGAGTCGCCGAACAGTGAGTGAGTGGAGCCTGTGACGAGCATCGACGTGCC
Source organism: uncultured Actinomycetota bacterium (assembly GCA_963734005.1). Taxonomy (GTDB): domain Bacteria; phylum Actinomycetota; class Actinomycetes; order Propionibacteriales; family Propionibacteriaceae; genus Microlunatus. The sequence goes on along the minus strand of CAVTFS010000019.1, from coordinate 165,398 downwards.
AGGTCGGGTGGCCGCCGACAACGACCGCGCAGTCCGTGTTGATCTTGGGGTGACGGCAGTTCGCCGCAGCCATCCTGTCAGCCGTGCTCGCCACGTTGCCGCGGCCTACGTCGGACTCACCAAGCCCCGCATCATCGAGCTTCTCTTGGTGACAACCGTGCCGGCGATGTTCCTCGCGGCGGGCGGGGTGCCACCGCTCAAAGTCGTACTGACCACCATGGTCGGCGGCTGCCTCGCCGCAGCCAGCGCAAACGCCCTCAACTGCGTGCTGGACCGCGACATCGACGAACGGATGCGGCGTACTCGTCGTCGTCCGCTGCCGCGACACGCCGTCGGTCCGTTGGGTGCGACCGTGTTCGGAATGATCTTGGCAATTGCGGCGACGCTGTGGTTGGGATATCTCGTCAACTGGCTGTCCGCGGCTCTCGCGGTGGGCGCGAATGCGTTCTACGTCGGCGTTTACACACTCTGGCTGAAGCGACGCACCCCGCAGAACATCATCTGGGGCGGCATCGCAGGCTGCTTCCCACCGCTGATCGGCTGGACAGCGGTGACCGGCAGCCTGGCGCTCCCTCCATTCGTCATGTTCCTCATCGTGTTCTTCTGGACGCCGCCCCACACCTGGGCGCTCGCGATGCGCTATCGGGAGGACTACGCAGCCGCGAATGTGCCGATGCTGCCAGTTGTGCGATCAGCCCCGGCAGTAGCTCGGCAGATCCTGATGTACTCGGTCGTGACAGTCCTGGTATCGCTGACGCTCTGGCCGGTTGCTCACACCGGCTGGCTCTATCCAACCGTCGCGCTGATCACTGGAGTTGCGCTGATCTGGCAGTCGTGGCAGCTGCTGGCTCGTGCCCGTCGTGGCTTCACTGACGCGGCACTGAAGCCAATGCGGTTGTTCCACTGGTCGAACTCCTACCTCGCGCTCGTCTTCGTCGCGGCGGCAGTCGATACTCTGCTCCGCTGAGGCGCTTACCGAGCTTGAAGAGTCACTGGCCGAGCGACTCGGCCATCCGGCGCTGCAGCGGCGGCACCGCGGCAATGATGCGCAAGACGGTGCGGAACGCGCCGCGGGCGACCCGGTTGGCCGAGGCGGTTTGCCGCGCATTTCTGAGCGACCGTTTCACCGCGGCGAAGCCGTAGTCGCGCATCTGCTCCTCGTACTCGTGCAGCGCCGGCACCAGTTCGCGCTCCCCGGATGCGACTGCTAGCAACTGGCGACGCAGCAGGTCGGCGTCGCGGAGGGCCGTGTTGGCGCCGATGCCGGCCATCGGCGTCATGTTGTGGATGGCGTCGCCGAGCAGGGTCACCCGCCCGGTCTGCCATTGGTCGACGGGGGTCGCGCTGCGGACCCGCAGCGCGTTCACAGTCCCCGCGTCGGACCCGCCGATCAACTCCCGCAACGCCGGCGCCCAGTCGGTGGTGCGGTCAAGCACCATTCCCTGCAGGTCAGCGCCGCTAAGGGTCTCGGTATTCGCCGGTAAGCGACTGGCCGCGTCGGCGTACGCCCAGAACGTGTAGGCGGTTGCATTGTCGAGCAGAAAGCCGGACGGCGCGGTGTCGTCGACGATGGTCTTCCTGTCGGGCTGCCAGACCGCAGTGAACAGGAAGCCGCTGCCGGCCGGGATTACGATGTTGGCGTCCTCGCGGAGGGTGCGCGGCAGATCGGCACCGTCCAGGCGGTGCTTGCCGGCGACAGCCAGGATGCCGGTGTCGATCCGCTCTGCGTGGGGGAGTAGCTGCCGTCGTACGCGGGAATTGGCCCCGTCGGCGCCGATCAGTATGTCGGCCATGGCAGACGTGCCGTCGGAGAAGTGCGCGATGACCCGCTGCCCGGTGCCGATCTCGTATCGCTCGAAGGTCTTGCCGAGGCACACGACATCGTCCAGATCGGTCAGTAGTACCTCGCGCAAGCTGATCCGGCTGGCGCCGTAGTGGGTGTCGGCAGGGCCGGCTTCGGGCAGGATCTCTGCGCCGTCAAACCGCAGCAGGTCCTCCAGCTGTTCGGTGCCGAAGCCGAAGCCCCCGTCACTGACCGAGACGGAGTCGAGGAACTGCTGCCAGACCGCGGGCGGCAGACAGTCGTGAAGTGCGCGGCTGCCATGCGGGTTGATGTGGATGCGGTAGCCCTGCAGCCAGTCGGTGCGGGCGTGGGTGCGCTCATAGACGGTGACCTCCATTCCGGCGCGACGCAGCCCCTGCGCCAAACAGAGACCGCCGATGCCGCCGCCGATGATCATGACGTCGAGCTTCTGGGGAGTAGTCATGCCTTCAAGTCTCATGTGGACGCAGTACTTTGTCAAATAAATACATGATTAGATCAACTGATAAGCTGATTATGTTAAGGTAGCCCTTATGAACCCACCCCGCCGGTCTCCCCGCGGTCAGGAGCGCAAGCGCGACCCCGAGCGCACCCGCGAGCGCATCCTCGACGCTGCGGTCGTCGAGTTCGGCGAGTACGGATTCGCTGGCGCCCGGATCAGTGCGATCGCCCGTAGGGCGGGCGTCAACGAGCAGTTGATCTCGTACTACTTCGACAGCAAGGAGGGCCTCTACCGGGCGCTCCAGCAGCGCTGGCAGATGATCAGTGCCGACGCCAGCCGGCCCGAGCTGCCGATAGCTGACGTGGTCGCCGCGTTTCTACGGCTCAACGTCGAGCAGCGATCCTTCGCTCGGCTGCTGGCTTGGGATGGCCTGGCCCACACCGACAGCGACGCAGTTGAGCCGGACGCGTACTTCACCGAGATGGTCGAGGAGCTGCGGCGTCGGCAGCGTGCAGGGGAGCTGGCCGATGACCTGGATCCGGCGTACGTGCTGCTGGTGCTCTTCGCGGCGGCGCTCGCCCCGACCATGATTCCGCAGATCGCCCGGCGGCTTACCGGCCTATCCGCCGACTCACCTGAGTTTCGGGCGGCGTACGCCGAGCAGCTGCGACGTGTCGTCGAACGGCTGGCCGCTGGCTCGGCCTGATCGTTTCCGTACGCTTGGCGCGTGGTGCATCGGTGGAGCTGATCGCCCGGGGCTAGGTCGCAGCCTCGACGAATGCCCGGAAGATGCCGTGCTGGATCGGGTCGGTGTCGGCGAAATCTTCGAGGTGCCATTGAACGCCCAGATACCAGCCCTCATGCCCGGCGAGGGTGACCGCCTCGATGGTGTCATCCGCCGCGTGAGCTGCGGCCACCAGTTTGTCGCCGAGAACATCAATGCATTGGTGGTGCGAGCACGAGATGGTGATCCGATCATCGGCGACGACCTCGCGCAGCGGCGACTCGGCGTCCAGTTCGATGTCGTGCACAAAGTTCCTGTGGCTGCGACCGATCTCTTCGGTCATGTCCTGCACCAGGGTGCCGCCGAGCGCCACGTTGACCACCTGACTCCCACGGCAGATGGCGAGCAGCGGAATCTTGTCCTGGATTGCCCAGCGGCAGAGCGCGAGGTCGAAGGCGTCCTGGTCTTCATTAATGCCGTACAGCGTCGGATGGGGTTCCTGGCCGTACCAGCGCGGTGACACATCGCCGCCGCCGGGAAGCAGAACTGCGTCGGCCATCCAGAATCGCTCCGCAAGCATCTCGATTGGAGGTTGAGCCGCCTCTGGCCGTTGGCCCCGTGCAGTGGGGTGTACCACCAAGGGCTCACCACCCGCGTCCCACACGGCCTCGAGTAGCTTGGCTGCGGCGACCTCGGCTTCGTACCGCAGCGCACTCGCGTCCTCGGAGAACCGCGCCGGGATGATGACCAGCGGACGAACGTGATGGATGCTCACAGGTTTCCAGGCATGAGCGGTCTAGTGCGCCGGCCGATGCGTCACGGACAGCATCAGGTTGGTGACGGTGGCTATGGCGAGGGATGCGCCGAGCAAGTGGAGAGCGACCAACCAGGTCGGCAGTCCCAGCTGGTATTGCGCGACGCCGATCCCCACCTGTACCAACTCCACTAGGAGTAACAGCAGCACAGCCCTACTGTGCAGCAGCAGAAAGCAGACCACACTCGCGACCACGGTCGCATAGACCACGCTGGTATGGAGGCGGGTAAGCAGCAGACCGTCGAGGCCGTTCCGCGGCGCATTCTCGTCGCCTGCGTGCGGTCCGCTGCCGGTCACCAGCGTGCCGAGCCAGACGGCCAGCCACATCAGAACGAAGGTGACCCGAGTCGCAGCGACCGATAGGCCCGATGCATCGGTAGGTGAGAACTGCCACGTCTTCCGCACCAGCCAAACTGCCAGGGAGATCAGGACCATCGACAGCAGCAAGTGCAGCCCGACCACGTACGGGTTGAGCTGGGTGAGCACGGCGATCCCACCAATGACGCCCTGCAACGGGATGCCGAGCGCCAGGCCGGCAGTCAGCCAGCGCAGGTCGGACCGTGGCCGCCCATCCTCCCGGTATAGCAGGGCACTGACGAAGGTGAGCGCGGCCGCGATGACCAGCAGGAGGGTGAACAGCCGGTTCCCGAACTCGATCGCTCCGTGGATGCCGAGCTGCGGATGGGAGACGTAGGAGTCCTCGCTGCATCTGGGCCAGGTTGGGCATCCCAGGCCCGAGCCGGTCAGCCGCACCAGACCGCCAGTCACCACGATGAAAATGTTCATCACCAAGGAGACGACCGCCCAGCGCCGCAACGCGTACGGCCCGCGCACGACCCGAAGCACCGTGGGCAGTGGCCCTCGCCTCCGGGCTACTTCGGCCTCAGGAGGCAGCTGCTTCACGATGTCCATCGAAAGCCCTTCCATGCGGCGAGGCCAGCGGCCAGGAGCCAACCTAACAAGACCGGCACTGGCCAGCCCAGAAGCTGGCCGTCCGCCGCCGCTCTCAACCCTTCGCCGAGGGCCGCCGTTGGTAGTACCTCGATCACTGGACGCAGTGCTGCGGGATAGCGTTCCAGAGGAATGATCAGCGCTCCGCCGATCACCAAGATCACGTAGATCAGATTGGCAACGCCCAGCGTGGTTTCCGCGCGCAGTCGACCCGCGAGCAGCAAGGCGAGACACACGAATGTCGCCGCCGCCAAGATCACCAGGATCACCGCCAGCCCAGCGGAGAGGGGTGTGAACCTGGGTCGCCAGCCGAGGCCAAGGGCAGCGCCAGCCAGGATCACCAGCTGGCCGAGCATGATCATGATCACGGCCAGGGCTTTGCCGGCAAGCAGGCCTGGCTTGCCCAATGGTGTCGTCGCCAGCCGCTCCAGCACTCCGTAGCGCCGCTCGAAGGCCGTGCTGATCGCTACCGACGTGAAGGCTGAGGACCACACTGCCAGCGCGAGCACCGACGGTCCGAGCAACTCAAGACTGCCGATCGAAGCGCTGGCGAACCGGCCGGCGACCAAGATTGCCAGCGGGATCACCAGTGCCAGCAGCAGTTGCTCGGCGTTGCGGATGAGAAGCCGCGCCTCCATGATTCCGTGCCGGATGATCCTTTTGGCGGGTGGCGCCGGCGCCGGGGCCGGGGAGAGGTCCAGCGTTGTCACGAGGCTGTCCTGGCCGTGGTATGGGTGAGGAAGACGCTCTCCAAGCTTCCCCCAGACTTCGTGAGCTGGCGCACCGTACCGGAGATCGCGACCCGGCCGCGATCGACGATGAATACCTGGTCGGCAAGGGCTTCCGCCTCGTCCATGGCATGTGTGGTCAGCAGCATGGTGACACCACTGGCGCGCAGCTCACGCAGCAGAAGCCAGGTGGCGCGGCGAGCATGCGGGTCCATGCCGGCTGTCGGTTCGTCGAGGAAAACCAGCTCGGGTCGCCCGACGAGCGCACCCGCCAGGTTGACTGCTTGTTGCTGGCCGCCAGAGAGTCGGCGGTACGGCGTTTTGGCGCAGTCAGTGAGCCCTAGACGCTCGATCAGCGCCGGCACCGGCAGCGGATTGGCGTACAGACCGGCGAGGTATCGCAAGAGCTCGATTGTCCTGATCCCTGACCAGGAACCAGCGCTCTGTGGCATCAGCCCAATGCGTCCGGCGAGCATCCGAGAGCCAGCCGGCAGCCCTAGCACTCGGGCTGTTCCCTGAGATGGCCGAATGAGGTCCGTACAGCAGCGGATGAGTGTGGTTTTTCCCGCGCCGTTAGGGCCGAGAACGGCGGTCAGCGCGCCGGTCTTCGCCTCCAGCACAAGCCCATCGAGAACGGTGCGGCGACCGAATCTGACGACCAAGTCGTCTACCCGCACAGCGCTGTCGGGACTGGGCACCGATGAATTCTAGACCGGCTTACTTTGTGGTTCGGCACCCGCGGTCTGAGCCTGCCGACCGGCTCGGGGGCGAAGATGGCTTCAAAGGCTCAGGGCGCAGATGACTCGAGGATAATGCGCGAGAGATAGGCGTTGCGGAAGACTCCACGCGGGTCGTACGTCTCGACGAGCCGGCGGAAATCTGGAAGCCGAGGGTAGAGCTCCGACCACTGGTGCCCCTCGCCGAACACCTTTGCCCAGTGCGGCCTCGGGTGGAACGGCTGCAGAGCTGCCTCGATCGACTGCACGAGTGCGCTGACCGCCGCGACATCCGGCTGCCAGGTGAAATGGACCCCGAACACGTCTCGTTGGTAGGCCGGACTGAGCCAGAGCTGGTCCGCCGCGATGGTACGGATCTCGGCACTCTTCACGAGCGGCGCAATGGCGTGCCCGAGCCCGCGCAATGCTTCGATGACCTGACTGGCATACCTCCGATCCAGCAGATACTCGCTCTGGATCTCCGCGCCGCTGCTCGGAGTGAACTCGAGCAAGAAGTGGGGCAGCCGCTCGTACCACGGTCCAGGCTCGCCGAGTTGCGGCGTGCAGTGCAGCGGATCGTTGCCCGGCGTCACATGCAACTTCTCGCTGGCGGCTCGCGCGCCGAACAGCTCTGCCGGCAGCTCCGCCGACGGGTCATCGTCCACACGAGACTTGACCCACAGCATGTCGACATCGTTGCCACCAAAGTCGGTGATCGCGCTGACGCTGTAGCCGACGCCCATCACTTCCTCGAACGAGCTGGTCAGCTGATCCCACGGCAGGTGTTCGTAGACGACCTGGCGTATCTGGAATGTGGGCTCTATCGCGAGCGTGAGCTGGGTGACTACACCCAGCGCGCCCAGGTGCACCACGGCTCCTGCGAACTCCGGTGAGCTGTGATCGATCAATACCTGATCGCCGCTGCCGGTGATCAAGCTCATCCCGGTCACAGCAGAAGCCAGCGACTGATTGGCGTTGCCGGACCCGTGGGTTGCGGTAGCCACCGAGCCGGCGATCGAGATGTGTGGCAGAGAGGGCAGATTGCTCAGCGCCCAGCCAGACTCTTGCAGCTGGCGCGCCACGTCGCCGTAGCGGATGCTCGCGGGAACCGACACGGTTCGCGCATCTTCGTCGATCCGCACACTCCCAGGCAGTGCCTCGAGCGAGAGAATCCCAGCAGCATCGGCAATGTCGTTGAAGGAATGGCGGGTGCCGAGTGCGTGCAGTGATGAGCCTGCGGTCTCAACCAGCCGCTGCAGCTCAGCAATCGTGCCGGGCCGGTAGACCTGCTCTGCGCGATAGATGTACGTGCCGCTCCAGTTGCTTTGGGGTGTTGCCTTTGAAGCCACAGACTGATCATGCAGTACGCGGTCACCAGAGGATCTTGGAACCGCTCATTTGCCGGCCGAGAGGATGTCGGCAAGGTCGTATTTGACCGGCTCCTCCAGCTGCTCATATGTGCAGGAGTGGGGATCTCGATCAGGTCGCCAGCGGTTGAACTGGGCGGTGTGCCGGAAACGATCGCCCTCCATGTGCTCGTAACGGACCTCGACGACCAGCTCGGGTCGCAGCGGGATGAAGGAAAGGTCCTTCTTGGCGTTCCAGCGGCTGAACTCAGAGCTGCGCGGCGTTCGGGTACCTTCCTCCTGCTCGGCCCACGCCCATGGATGACCATCGAAGGTGGTAACCAGCGGTTGCAACTCTGCGAAAAGCTCCTTGCGGCGCGCGGCTGGAAACGCGCCGATCACCCCGACACTGGCCAACTCGCCGGAGTCCTTGTAGAGACCGAGCAGCAGTGATCCGATGCTGTCCGGACCGCTCTTGTGCACTCGATAGCCGGCGACGACGCAGTCAGCGGTGCGCTCGTGCTTGATCTTGAACATCGTGCGCTTGTCCGGCTGGTAGGTACCGGCTAGCGGCTTGGCCACTACGCCGTCCAGCCCGGCGCCTTCGAACTGCGAGAACCACTGCACTGCCAGATCGTGGTCACGGGTTGCCGGTGTGAGATGGATCGGTGCGTTGGCGCCGGCCAAAACCTCCTCCAGCGCGGCCCGACGCTGCTCGAAAGGTTGGTGGCTGTAGTCGATGTCATCCAACGCCAGCAGGTCGAAGGAGATGAAGCTCGCGGGCGTCTCCTTCGACAACAGCCTGACCCGGCTGGCGGCCGGGTGGATGCGCTGTTGCAGCACCTCGAACTCGAGCCGATCGCCGACGACGACGATAATCTCGCCGTCAATGACACATTTGTCGGGCAGGTTGGCTTTGACCGCCTCCACGATTTCAGGGAAGTAGCGAGTCATCGGACGCTCGTTGCGAGAGCCGATCTCGACCTCATCCCCGTCGCGGAACACGATTGACCGGAATCCATCCCACTTGGGCTCATAGCTGAAGTCGCCTTCCGGAATGTGGGGCACAGCCTTCGACAGCATGGGTGCAACGGGCGGCATGACGGGGAGCTGCATGCTGGCCATTGTCACCCACCGCGCCTTGGCGGTCGGCTCTGACTGCGGATCGCGCACCGCCGTGCTGAGGAGGAGTGAGCGGATGCGCTTTATCATCAGCGAACGACGACGAAGTAGGCGGTTCTAGAGCGCGATCCGCCGCGAGCGGAGCGAGCAATCGAGCACCGTCACTGCCGGATGAGAGGCTGATTGGCATGTCAGGAGGGGCATGCTGACCACAATCGCGATCGAGAACTACCGGTCCTTGCGCGACCTGCGTCTGCCCTTGGCGCGTCTCAATGTCGTCACGGGCGCAAACGGCACAGGTAAGTCCAATCTCTATCGCGCCCTCCGGCTGCTGGCTGACTGCGCCTCCGGTCGAGTGATCTCGTCATTGGCCCGCGAAGGCGGACTCGATTCGGTGCTCTGGGCCGGGCCTGAGCACCTTGCCCGCTCCGTTCGAGCGGGGCGGCAACCTGTACAGGGAACCGTTCGATCGGGACCGATCAGCCTGCAGCTGGGTTTTGCGTCCGACGACTTCTCGTATTTGGTCGACCTTGGCCTGCCGACTCGGAACGAGTCGTCGGCCTTCAACCTCGATCCGGAGATCAAACGCGAGGTGGTGTGGAGCGGACCGGTGATGCGGCCGGCCAGCGTGCTGATCAAGCGGAAACGTGCCCTCGTCGAGCTCCGCTGCAGCTCGTCAAGCGGCGATGCGTGGGAGCCCTTCGAGAGCTCCCTGCGGCCCTACGAGAGCGTGCTGACCGAGGTGCTGGATCCGGTACGCGCACCAGAGCTGGTCGCAGTCCGGGAGCAGATCCGCGGCTGGCGGTTCTACGACCAGTTCCGGACCGACACCGACTCCCCAGTCCGCCAGAGTCAGATCGGCACCCGTACGCCGGTGCTTGATGCGGATGGTCGAGACCTCGCGGCCGCGCTGCAGACGATCATCGAGATCGGCCGGGTCGACGCGCTGCACGACGCGATCGATGATGCATTCCCTGGTTCACGGCTCGCCGTGGTGGAGACTCGCGGCCGCTTCGATCTCGAGCTGCGGGCCCATGGTCTGCTGCGGCCCCTGACCGCAGCCGAGCTGTCCGACGGCACTCTGCGCTACCTGTTGCTGGTCGCCGCCTTGCTGAGCCCGCGACCGCCTTCGCTGATGGTGCTGAACGAGCCGGAAACGAGCCTGTACGCCGATCTGATCCCCGCGCTCGCCCGCCTCATCGCCCGCGCGAGTGAGCGCACCCAGATCGTTGTGGTGACTCATGCCCGGGATCTCGTAGCGGCCTTGTCGGCGACGGGCGCGCAGCCGCTGTCCCTGGTCAAGGAGTTCGGCGCGACAACACTCGAGGGAGTCGCGCCGTTGCAGCAGCAGGCATGGAACTGGGGTTCGCGGTAAGTGGGCAACGACTAAGGCGAGCCTTATTTGAACGCGTGCGCGGAATTAGGGCACACTGGCGTTGTGAAAAACTACCAGCGGGTCGCTTCGGGTGCCGCTGGGGTTCCTCAGAGCGCGGAGACCGACGCCTCCACGCGCCAGCGAGTGGCCAGTTCCATCCTCGAGCACGGGCCCTCGACTGCCGCAGAGTTGGCCGAGCGGCTGGGGTTGACCCCAGCAGCCATTCGTCGGCATCTCGATGTACTGCTCGCAGCCGGCCATGTCGAGGCACGCCAGCAGCGCATTTATGGTGCCCGCGGTCGTGGCCGACCGGCCAAAGACTTTGTGCTGACTGACGCCGGGCGTTCGGTGTTCTACACCGCGTACGACGATTTGGCAATCGAGGCCCTGGAGTTCCTGGCAACCACGTCAGGCCCAGATGCCGTGACGCGCTTTTCAGAGGCGAGGATGGCCCGGAGCGAGCAGCGTTACCAGGAGCGGATAGCAAGCGCCGGACCGGACAGCACACCGGCTCAAGCTCTCGCAGCCGCCTTGTCCGAGGATGGATACGTGGCGTCGACGCTCCCGTCGGCAATCGGGGAACAGCTGTGCCAGCATCACTGCCCTGTGGCGCATGTGGCCGAGCGGTTCCCCCAGATCTGCGAAGTCGAGACTGCCGCGTTCTCCCGCCTGCTCGGTGTCCACGTGCAGCGGCTTGCCACTATCGCGCATGGCGATGGTGTCTGTACGACTCATGTTCCCCACGTCCCCAAGACGACCGATATGACCCCATCCGAAAGGCCATGATCATGACCCAAACTCAGGATCCCACTGTCACGCGACCGGTTGGTACCGGCCAGACTCAAGATCAACATCTGGCTGCCCTCGGTCACTATGAGTGGGGCTGGGCCGATAGTGATGTTGCCGGAGCCTCGGCGCAGCGTGGCCTGACCCCTGAGATAGTCGCCAACATCTCCCGGCTCAAGAACGAGCCGAAATGGATGCTCGATCTGCGGCTCAAGGGCCACCGGCTCTTTGGCCGCAAGCCGTTGCCCACCTGGGGGGCCGAGCTCGGCGACATTGACTTCGACAACATCAAGTACTTCGTACGCTCCACCGAGAAGCAGGCGACGTCGTGGGACGATCTGCCGGCCGACATCAAGAACACCTACGACCGGCTGGGTATCCCCGAGGCGGAGAAGGCACGGCTGGTGTCTGGTGTGGCGGCTCAGTATGAATCAGAGGTGGTCTACCACAAGATCAACGAAGAGCTCGAGCGCCAGGGCGTGATCTTCCTCGACACCGACACCGGGCTCAAGGAACACGAGGACCTCTTCCGCGAGTACTTCGGCACCGTCATCCCGGTCGGGGACAACAAGTTCGCTTCCCTGAACACCGCAGTCTGGTCCGGCGGCTCGTTCATCTACGTGCCGAAGGGCGTCCACGTCGAGATTCCGCTGCAGGCGTATTTCCGGATCAATACCGAGAACATGGGCCAGTTCGAGCGGACCTTGATCATCGTCGACGAGGGCGCGTATGTGCACTACGTCGAGGGCTGCACGGCGCCGATCTACTCGTCTGACTCATTGCACTCCGCGGTGGTGGAGATCATCGTCAAGAAGAACGCGCGCTGCCGCTACACCACGATTCAGAACTGGTCGAACAACGTTTACAACCTGGTGACCAAGCGGGCCACCTGTGATGAGGGCGCGACCATGGAATGGATCGACGGCAACATCGGATCCAAGGTCACCATGAAGTACCCGGCGGTCTACCTGATGGGAGAGCACTCTCGCGGGGAGACCCTTTCGGTCGCTTTTGCCGGCGAGGGTCAGCACCAGGACGCCGGGTCCAAGATGGTGCACTGCGCGCCGCACACCTCGAGCTCGATCATCTCCAAGTCGGTAGCTCGGGGCGGCGGGCGGACCTCGTACCGCGGCCTCGTCCAGGTGCAGGAAGGTGCCCATCACTCGGCCAGCACGGTGAAGTGCGACGCGCTGCTCGTGGACAACATCAGCCGCTCCGACACCTACCCCTACGTCGACGTACGCGAGGACGACGTGTCAATGGGTCATGAGGCGACAGTGTCGAAGGTCAGCGAGGACCAGCTTTTCTACCTGAGGAGCCGAGGGCTCGGCGAGGACGAGGCGATGGCCTTGATCGTCCGGGGCTTCATCGAGCCGATCGCGCGTGAGCTGCCGATGGAGTACGCGCTGGAGCTCAACCGGCTGATCGAACTCCAGATGGAGGGTGCGGTCGGCTGATCACACATCGCTGAACACCCACCAGACGGAACCAGAAAGAGACTTCTCGACGTGACCCTGCTTGATCAGGCTGCCGAACGGGTGGCCGATGCGGTGGAGAGCCGCCAGAAGGTGGCCAGCCGGCTGCACCCTCCCGGCTCCTTCGACCTCGCTGATCATCCTGTGCCGACAGGCCGGGAGGAAGCGTGGCGGTTCACGCCGATAAAACGCCTAAGGGGCTTACAGGACGGCACCTTCGTGCCCGGCGGTGGCGCGCGGGTCGAGATCCAGGCGCCGCCGGAAGTCGTGGTGGACCTGGTGGGACGCGATGATTCGCGTTTGGGCACGATCTATATTCCCAACGACCGGGTCGCAGCCCAGGCCTGGAACTCTTTCGAGCAGGCCCGGATCCTCTCGGTGCCACCCGGCGCAGAGTTGAACGAGCCAGTGGTGGTGAACGTCTTCGGCACGGGCAGCGAGGCCGCTGTGTTCAACCATCTTGTCCTGGACATCGGCGCCAACGCCCGAGCCACCGTCGTGCTGCAGCATCAAGGCTCGACCGTCCGTGCCGGCAACGCCGAGATCATCGTCGGGGACGGCGCCTCGCTCATTCTGGTCTCGGTGCAGGACTGGGACGACGACGCTGTCCATCTCGCGCACCTGCATGCCCGGATCGGGCGCGACGCGAGCTATCGGCAGGCGCTGGTGAGCATCGGCGGCGACCTGGTCCGGATCTCGTCGTCGGTCGACTTCGCAGCACCAGGCGGGGAGGCGGAGCTGTTAGGCCTTTACTTCGCCGACGCCGGCCAGCATCTCGAGCACCGGCTGTTCGTCGACCACAATGCGCCCCGCACCCGCAGCAACGTGGACTACCGGGGCGCCTTGCAAGGACAGGGAGCCCACACCGTCTGGATCGGGGATGTCCTGATCCGGAAAGTCGCCGAGGGCATCAAGACCTACGAGTCCAACAAGAACCTGGTGTTGACTGACGGTTGCCGTGCCGACTCGGTACCCAACCTCGAGATCGAGACCGGTGAGATCGAGGGTGCCGGCCACGCATCCACGACTGGCAGATTCGACGACGAGCAGCTGTTCTACCTGCGCAGCCGGGGAATCGAGGAGGCCGAGGCCCGTCGCCTGGTTGTGCACGGGTTCTTCGCCGATATCATCCGCAAGGTCGGCGTACCGGAGATCGAGAAGCGGCTGCTTGAGGCCGTCGAGGCCGAGCTGGCGATCAACATAGGACTTCCGTCGTGAGCACGCTGGTTCGCGTGTGCTCCGTCGATGACGTGCCGCCGGAGTCGGCCATTCCGGTCGAGGTGCCGCAGAACGCCAGCCGGGTCGAGCTGGCCATCGTCCATAGCAATGGGAATTTTTATGCGATCTACGACGAGTGCTCGCACGCCCAGATTCCGCTGTCGGAGGGAGATGTTGGCGACGGCGAGATCGAGTGCTACTTGCACGGTTCGCGCTTCGATCTGCGCACCGGTGAGCCGATCGGCCTGCCGGCGACAGAGCCGGTGCCGGTTTACCGCTGTCTCATTGAGGGCAACGATGTCCTGGTCGATGTCTCCGCACCACTAGATCCGACCGCCACACCTACCTACGCACAGGAGTTCTGATTCTTCTATGTCCACTCTCGCTATTCGTGATCTTCACGTCTCGGTCGACACCGAGGCGGGCCCGAAGGAGATCCTCAAGGGGGTCGACCTGACGGTGAGCAGTGGCGAGATCCACGCGATCATGGGACCCAACGGTTCCGGCAAGTCGACCTTGGCTTACTCGATTGCCGGGCACCCGAAGTACCACATCACCTCCGGCAGCGTGACCCTCGACGGCCAGGACCTGCTCTCACTGACGATCGACGAGCGGGCCCGCGCTGGCCTCTTCCTCGCCATGCAGTATCCGGTCGAGGTGCCTGGTGTGTCCGTGTCGAACTTCTTGCGTTCGGCCAAGACCGCGCTCGACGGCCAGGCGCCGAAGCTACGTACTTGGGTGAAGGAAGTCAACGCCGCTATGGAACGGGTTCAGATGGATCCCGACTTCGCCAACCGGAGCCTCAACGAGGGCTTCTCGGGCGGGGAGAAGAAGCGGCACGAGATCGTTCAGCTGGAGCTGCTGAACCCGCGGTTCGCGATCTTGGACGAGACGGACTCAGGGCTCGATATCGACGCATTGCGCGTGGTTGCCGCCGGTGTGAACCGCTTCTCCGCGCAAGGCGACCGCGGGATCTTGTTGATCACCCACTACATCCGGATCCTGCGCTACATCAAGCCGGACTACGTGCATGTCTTCGTGGCCGGTCGGGTAGCCGAACAAGGCGGTCACGAGCTCGCGGAGCGGCTCGAAGCCGAGGGCTACGACCGCTATGTACGCGCGGCTGCGACGGCTGGGGCGGAGTAGAGAGCATGTCGCTCGATGGCGGGCCGGAGTACCCCGACACCACTGATCTCGCCGATGTTGCGGCGGGCAGCGTGGCGCTGGCCGAGGAGCCGATCGCTTTCGACGTCGAGGCAATCCGAGCCGACTTTCCGATCTTGGAAAGAACCGTCGGCAACGGGCCGCTGATCTACCTCGACAGCGCCAACAGCTCACAGAAGCCGCGAGTCGTCGTCGAGGCCATCGAAGATCATTACCTCAACCACAATGCCAACGTCGCGCGGGCGATGCACATGTTGGGCGCGGAGGCGACCGAAGCGTTCGAGGGCGCACGGGCTCAGTTGGCGCAGTTCATCGGTGCCCGGCGCTCAGAAGAAGTCGTGTTCACCAAGAACGCCTCCGAGGCACTGAACCTGTGCGCGTACACGCTGGGAGCCTCGCTCCGACCGGGCGACGAGATCGTCATCTCGGTCATGGAGCACCATTCGAACATCGTGCCGTGGCAGCTCCTGGCACAGCGCACCGGCGCCGTGCTGCGCTGGTTTGACGTGACAGATGAGGGGCGGCTGGACCTGGAGAAGGCAGCGGCGGAGGGTCTGGTAAACGAGCGAACCAAGATCATCTCCGTGGCCTACGTGTCGAACGTGCTCGGCACCATCAACCCGATCAGTCAGATCGCGGCCTTGGGTCATGCGGTGGGTGCCACCGTGGTGGTGGACGCGTCGCAGGCGGTTCCGCAGCTGGCAGTGAACATGGCTGATCTTGGGGCGGACCTGGTCGCCTTCACGGGCCACAAGATGGTTGGTCCTACCGGCATCGGAGTGCTCTGGGGACGTTACGAGCTACTGGCCGCGCTACCGCCCTTCCTCGGTGGCGGGGAGATGATCGAGGTGGTCACGATGTCCGGCTCGACGTATGCGCCGCCGCCGCACCGCTTCGAGGCAGGCACCCCGCCGATCGCCCAGGCGGTCGGTCTCGCAGCCGCATCCCAGTACTTGAGCGCGATCGGGATGGACCAGATCACCGCGCACGAGCACGAGATCACCGCGTACGCGCTGGAAGGCCTTCGGAACCTCCGCGGCGTCAAGATACTGGGCCCGGAGCAGCCGGTGGATCGCGGCGGTGCGGTCTCGTTCACCCTGACCACCCCGGACGGGCAACCGGTTCATCCACACGACGTGAGCCAGCTGCTTGACTCGCGCGGGATTGCCGTGCGAGCCGGCCATCACTGCGCGCGACCGCTGCATGAGCGTTTCGGGGTGCAATCCTCGACTCGTGCCTCGTTCTACCTCTACACCACCCAGGCCGAGATCGATGCACTGATCGAAGGTCTGGATTACACGATTGCTTTCTTCGGAGGGCTGCGATGAAAGTAGAGGAGCTCTATCAGGAGATCATTCTCGATCACTACCGCTCCAAGCATCACAGTGGATTGCGTGAGCCGTACGAGGCAGAGGTTCATCACGTCAATCCCACCTGTGGTGACGAGGTACGGCTCAGGGTTCACTTGGACGGAGACACAGTCAGTGATGTGTCCTACGAGAGCATGGGTTGCTCGATCTCCCAGGCGTCGACCTCGGTGATGACTGATCTCGTGATCGGCCACGACGTCGCGTACGGCTTTGACCTGTACGAGGAATTCTTGACCATGATGCAGAGCAAGGGTCAGATCGAACCCAATGAGGAGCGCCTTGAGGATGCGATCGCGTTCGCAGGCGTCGCCAAGTTCCCGGCCCGCGTGAAGTGCGCCTTGATCGGCTGGTTGGCCTTCAAGGACGCGGTCATCCGAGCCCAAAGCGCGAGTAGCTAAGGAGATGTGCCAATGAGCGAGACTCGCACCTATGACGATCTTTCGGCCGATCTGCCCGAGCAGGAAAGCCGGCCGTCGGATCTGGTTGCCGATGACCTTCCAGAGGTCGATCTTGGTGAGCAATCAAAGCTGGATGATCGGCCGTCGCTGGACGACATCGAAGAGGCACTCAAGGACGTTGTTGATCCAGAGCTCGGCATCAATGTGGTCGATCTTGGGCTGGTCTATGAGTTGCACCTCGAAGACGACGATTCGCTGACCATCGACATGACGCTGACCTCGGCCGCGTGCCCGCTGACGGATGTGATCGAAGATCAGACTCAGACCGCGCTCGAGGGCCTCGTTGATCGATGGGTGATCAACTGGGTCTGGATGCCCCCGTGGGGCATGGAGATGATCACCAACGATGGTCGCGACCAACTGCGGGCTCTCGGCTTCAACGTCTGAGCGC
The DNA here is from genome assembly GCA_963734005.1 of uncultured Actinomycetota bacterium. Classification (GTDB taxonomy): domain Bacteria; phylum Actinomycetota; class Actinomycetes; order Propionibacteriales; family Propionibacteriaceae; genus Microlunatus. Next base: position 148,496 of record CAVTFS010000019.1, on the reverse strand, counting down.
GAACTCCTGCTCGGGGCTCCGGTTCGGCGAGACGCAGCCAGTAGGCGCAGAAACGCTGTGGTTGTTCTAGGCGGTACGTCATGAGTCTGGTGTGCCTGGATTTCAAGCATCTTAGGTTTCTGCGCCTACTGGCTGCGCCTCGCCGAACCTTTCATGGAGGTGGCGCTCAGACTTAGGCCGAGTGCGGTTGGGCGCGACCGTCGGCGGTGATCGTCTCCTGCTGGTCGCGGCTGAGAGGATGTGGGCGTGGGCCGCGTCGATTACTACAACGATCCTGGCGCGCCGCCGGCCAACAGCATGGTGCCGTCGGTGACCGTCGCGGTACGTGATGAAGCGGGACGAATCCTGCTCATCCACAAGATCGACAACGACTCGTGGGCACTTCCCGGTGGAGCGGTGGACCTTGGCGAATCCGTCGCTGATGCCGCGCTGCGCGAGGTTGTGGAGGAAACTTGCGTCATCGTTGAGCTGACTGGGCTCGTCGGCATCTATAGCGACCCCGCCCATGTCATGGCATACGACGACGGCGAAGTTCGACAAGAGTTCTCCGTCCTCTTTCATGCCCGCCCGATCTCCGGTGAGCCGCGTCCGGACGACACCGAGACCAAGGCTGCGCAGTGGGTTGAGCTCTCCGACCTGCCGACCCTCAAGATCTACCCAGCCATGCGCCGGCGCATTGACGACGCGATCGCGGGCCACCCGGAGCCGCAGATCGTCTGAACGGCTCGCCGCCCGTGGGAACGCCCGATCAGACGCTCGCGAGAGTCTCGTCGAGCCAGTCGAACATGCACTGCTCCAGAAGTGATCTGGCCATCGGCTCGCAGTGGCGGTCGGCGCCCTCGTCAGGCTGCGGCAATCGATGCTCAGTGATTTGAGCAGGGGGGCAGGGTCCTTCGTGCCGTCAACCGAGGGCAGCGCCATCGCGTGATACGTGGCCGCCCGCAGATATGCCGCACGGGCTCTCACCTCGTGGCCGGATTTCGCGGATTCCTCGGCTATCGTGGCCACCCAGCTGTGCGGTCGCAATCCATTCCTCGCACCAACTGTCCGCATCACCGTCGACTACGCGATCGGCGGGCGACAGCATCTCTCCGATATCTCCAGCTCCGTAATAATGCACACCGCCCAGCGCGACCTGGAACTCGAAGTTGAACTGCTCGTGGTCGAAACACTTCCGCGCCATTCCTTGCTCCTCAAGTCAAGCCAATTTTGCGCAGGTTTCTGGCGGTTTGCACAGGGCGCAAACCTGACGAAGCAGGCGGCGATAATTGTCAGCAATCGGACCTAAAGGTGGGTGCTTGCGATGACCGCGACCGTTCCGCCGCTATTCGGGCCAGACATGCTGGCCGACCCGTATGACATGTATGCGCGGATTCGAGGGCCGGCCAGTTGGAATGAGCAGATGGGCCTTTGGCTGCTCACTCGCTATGACGATGTCCGTTGGGCCTTGGGCGAGCCGCGACTTTCCTCAACCTTGGCCACTCCTGCCCAAGACTCAGCGGACATGTCATTCCACCTGCTGGCTGACATGTACACCTTTGTCCAGTCCAGCCTGGTTTTCACTGATCCGCCGGATCACACGCGGCTGCGACGGCTGGTCATAGCGGCTTTCGTTCCTTCAGTGATCAACGAGCTGGCTGGGCCTGTCGGCGACATCACCAACCGCCTGCTTGATGAGCACGTCGAGTCGCTCGACCTTGCCGCGCACCTCGCCGAGCCGATGCCGATTGCGGTGCTCGGGCAGCTGCTCGGGTTGTCGCTCTCGGAGGCTGAGGGCGCTCAGCTCAAACGCTGGTGCGACGACTTCTTGCTGCCGTTCGGGCGTGATGTGGGCACGTTGAGCCCGGATGAGCTGGCTCGGGTCCGATCGGCGGGCGAGGGGTTGCACGGATTTGTGGATACCGTGCTGAGCCGTCATAACGCGAGCGGGGCTGACGACGTCGTGGGCCGGTTGCTGGCGGGCGAGTCAGAGGACCGGCTCTCTGAGCAAGAGCTGTTCGCAAACATCGTGCTGCTGCTTATCGCCGGGCATGAGAACTCAACGAGCTTGATCGGAAACGGTGCCGCGATGCTGCTCGAGCTTCCGGAGGTCCGTACCGAGCTGGCGCGAGACCCGTCTCGTTGGCCCGCAGCGATCGAGGAGTTGATGCGCCTTGTGAGCCCTAACCAGTTCATCCGACGCCAGGCCCGTGAGGACGTCGCCCTCGGGGACCAGACCATCCGTGCTGGCGACACCTTGCTCCTCATACTTGCCGCCGCAAACCGCGATCCGAAAGCGTTTCCAGACCCCGACCGGTTCGTGTTCAACCGTCCACAAACCGTCGCGCTCGGTCACGGGATCCACTACTGCCTCGGAGCACCCCTGGCGCGGCTCGAAGGCCACATCGCATTACAAACCGTGTTTGAAAGGTGGCCGACCATCCGCCAAGCCGGCGAGTTGGTGTACGCCGACAACTTCAACGTGCGGCTACTGCATTCTCTCCCTGTCGCTACATTTGAGCCCTTGTAGCGCGTTCATCCCGCCTCCACCGGTCGACTCCGCCGTCGTCAAACTGAGGCCGCGGAAGCGGTAGCGAACATCCCTCGCGACCAGCATCGGACTCTCTCTACGGCCTGAGCGACCCAAGATCGCGGCTTCAAGAAGGGAGGGCGCGGCCCTGGGCCGGCGAGAACGTAAAAATCTTGACAACCTGGGAATCGCCAAAGCTCTCTTTGACGCTCAAGGTAACCGCGGTCGTTCTCGCCGGCCGCAGGGCCGAGCCTGAGCGAGAGTCAAAAGCAAGCGATCTTTGGTCGCACAAGCCACGTACGGAAGAGTGAGTCCGATGCTGGTCGTGAGGGATGTGGAGGTGCGCGCGGGTGCGCGTCTCTTGCTGGAGCATGCCTCGTTCCAGGTGGCGCCTGGGGACAAGATCGGCTTGGTCGGGCGCAACGGAGCTGGCAAGACCACGTTGACCAAGATCCTGTCCGGCGAAGCACAACCGGCTAGCGGAACGATCACCAGAACGGGCCCAGTGGGATACCTGCCGCAGGATCCGCGGACCGGTGATCTTGATGTCCTTGCCAAGAACCGGATTCTGTCAGCCCGCGGCTTGGACGCCGTCGTTGATCGGCTGCGTCGCGCCGAGCTGGCCATGGGGGATGACTCGGCCGATGTTCGCAACAAGGCAATGGCCTCGTACGCGTGGGCTGAGGCCGAACTGGCCGCTGCCGGTGGCTATGCCGCGGAAGCAGAGGCTGCCCGAATCGCGAGCAATCTCGGTTTGCCCGAGCGCGTGCTGCACCAGCCGATCGGAACTCTCTCTGGCGGCCAGCGACGCCGGGTTGAACTGGCCCGGATCTTGTTCTCCGGGGCGGCGACCTTGTTGCTCGATGAGCCCACCAATCACCTAGACGCCGACTCGATTGTCTGGTTGCGCGACTTTCTGGCTACCCACTCCGGCGGATTACTGGTGATCACCCACGACGTAGGGCTGCTGGAGCGGTGCGTCAACAAGGTGTTCCACCTCGACGCGAATCGGGCCGAACTCGATATCTACACGATGGGCTGGAAACGCTATTTGCAGCAACGGGAGACCGACGAGAAGCGCAGGAGGCGCGAGAGGTTGAATGCCGAGCGCAAAGCCGACCAGCTCCTGAGCCAGGCGGACAAGATGCGGGCCAAGGCAACCAAGGCCATGGCCGCGCACAACATGGTCAGGCGTGCGGAGCGATTGCTGGCCGGCATCGACGGTGAACGGACTCCGGATCGGGTCGCCAAGATCAAGTTCCCGGAGCCGGCACCCTGTGGAAAGACGCCGCTGACGGCGACCGACCTCAGCAAGAGCTACGGATCACTCGAGGTCTTCACCGACATCGATCTCGCCATCGACAAGGGCAGCCAGGTCGTGGTGCTGGGGCTCAACGGTGCCGGCAAGACCACCCTGCTGCGTATCCTCGCGGGTTTGGACGAGCCCGACACCGGCGAGGTAGTGGCGGGTCACGGCTTGCGCATTGGCTACTACGCACAAGAGCATGAGACGTTGGACGTGGGCCGATCCGTGCTGGCAAACATGAAGACAGCCGCGCCCGATCTTGGTGATACCGAAGTCCGCAAAGTCTTGGGCTCGTTCCTCTTTTCCGGTGACGATGTCGACAAACCAGCGAGCGTACTATCGGGTGGCGAGAAGACCAGGTTGGCATTGGCCATGCTGGTGTGCTCAAGCGCCAATGTGCTGTTGCTTGATGAGCCGACGAACAACCTTGATCCGGCATCACGCGCCGGCGTGCTGTCAGCGATCAAGCGTTATGCCGGTGCAGTGGTTCTTGTCACCCACGACGAGGGTGCGGTGGACGCCCTTGATCCTGATCGGGTGCTCTTGCTACCAGACGGTGTAGAAGATCTCTGGAGCCATGAGTATGCGGATTTGGTGGCACTGGCCTGATCACTAGCCACTTTTCCTCTGCTCGTACGGCAATGCTCGCAGAGGGTTCTCCTGCTCGAGGCGCCTGCAGGAGCGTTGATCATCCCTAGGGTGAATCAAATACCTGACCATAGATCATCTGGCCGCCTAGATGTGATCAAACCCCCAATTCAATTTGATCAGGGAGAAAATGCCCAAAGGTGACAGAAACGTGCTAGAAATGGTTGATCATTGATCTTGAGGTCTCGATCACTCGGTCTGGCAAGGTCGTCGTCCAATTACGATGACCCACGACAAAGGGAGGCGCAGTGGCCAAGGCATTGGCTAAGGGTTCACGCATCACCGGGGCGCAGCGGACAACGCTTGCTTCCCAGTACGCCAAGCGGTACGCCGCAGGTGAGAGCATCCGGAAGATCGCTGACGACGCCGGTCGGTCCTTCGGGTTCGTGCATGGTGTCTTGAAGGAAGCCGGAGTTGAGCTGCGCGGTCGCGGAGGCGCTACCCGCGGTGCGAAGAAGGTGGCGTCGAGCAGCGCAGCCAAGAAGACCACAGCGGCTTCTACCAGGAAGACGGCCGCGAAGAAGGCACCGGCAAAGGCTGCCAAGGCTCCGGCGAAGAAGTCGGCCGCGAAGAAGGCACCAGCGAAGAAGACCACAGCCAAGGCCGCCGCGAAGAAGTCGCCGGCCAAGAAGGCACCGGCGAAGAAGACCACAGCCAAGGCTGCCAAGGCTCCGGCAAAGAAGTCTGCGGCCAAGAAGGCACCCGCCAAGAAGGCACCTGCGAAGAAGGCTCCCGCCAGGAAGCGGTGATCGCGACTCAGCATTCAAGGCCCGGACGCAGTTGCGTCCGGGCCTTTGCGCTGCGCCCATTGCGCTCATGGCGCTGCTACCGATCGCGGGCTCGGCATAGCCTGGGACCGCCGAGCGTTCCCAAGCCCCCGGAGGAAAACCGTGTCGATGTACATGTTGATGCGGCGCATGTCGCAGGATCCCGAGATTGCCCAGCATCAACTCAGCACTGGTGTCGTTTGGCGGGTCCTGCGCTTTGCGAAGCCTTACCGTTTTCTGATCGCCGTCTTTGTGGTACTGGTGGTGATTTCTGCTGGCCTCGCAGTAGCGCCGCCGCTACTTTTCAGACAGATCATCGACGAGGGTATTTTGCAGGGCAACCGGCAGGTCGTGATCACCCTCAGTGCGGTGGTCGCCGGTCTAGCTGTCCTGCAGGCAGTACTCAACCTGATTCAGCGCTGGTTTTCTTCAACGATCGGCGAAGGCTTGATCTTCGACCTTCGCACCAAGGTCTTCGACCATGTGATCCAGATGCCTGCCGCATTCTTTACCAGAACGCAGACCGGAAAGCTGGTATCACGACTCAACTCGGATGTGATCGGGGCTCAGCAGGCATTCACCTCGACCCTGTCGACGGTTTTGACCAACTTGATCAGCCTGGTGCTGGTACTCGCGGCGATGCTCGTGCTGAGCTGGCAGCTCACTCTTGCCGCGCTGATCATGTTGCCGATCTTTCTCATTCCGGCCAAGGTCGTCGGCCGCAAGCTTGCAGATCTGACGCATCGTCAGATGCAACTCAACGGCGACATGTCGGCGACCATGACCGAGCGGTTCAGCGTTAGCGGCGCACTGCTGGTCAAGCTTTTCGGGCGACTTCCGGAGGAGCACGATCGGTTTGCAGAGCGCGCCGGAGCCGTACGCGATGTCTCGGTCAAGATCGCGATGAACGGGCGGTTCTTCTATACCTCGTTGGCCCTGGTCGCGGCATTGGCTACGGCCCTGGTCTACGGCGTAGGTGGGTCGTTGGCCATCGACGGCGTCCTCACCGTAGGCACCCTGACGGCCTTGGCCGGGCTGCTCACTCAGTTGTACGGGCCACTTACGCAACTCACCAATCTTCGTATTGACGTCATGAACGCCCTGGTCAGCTTTGATCGAGTCTTTGAAGTGCTCGACCTGGTGCCCATGATCCGCGACGCCGAAGATGCCGTGACAGTCAAGGGGCCGGCCTCGGTGAACTTTGATCATGTCTCCTTCAGCTACCCAACCGCCGATCAGGTGTCATTGGCGAGCCTGGAGTCGATTGCCTCGCTCGATCAACGGCCGAGCGGCGAGGTGTTGCATGACGTAACCTTCAGCGTTGCGGCCGGCCAAACGGTGGCACTCGTCGGCCGATCCGGCGGTGGGAAGACAACGATCACCCACTTGATTGCGCGGCTCTACGACGCCACGTCGGGAACAGTCTCGGTGGCGGGCACCGACGTGAAGAAGCTGAAGCAGGATTTGCTGCGCGCCACGGTTGGCTACGTCACGCAGGATGCACACATGTTCCACGACACGATCCGTGCGAACCTGCAATACGCCCGGCCCGATGCCACCGACGCCGAGCTTTGGGTGGCGCTGGAGGCCGCGCAGATCAAGACGCTGGTGGAGAGCCTGCCCGATGGCCTAGACACGGTCGTGGGTGAGCGCGGCTACCGGCTGTCGGGTGGCGAGCGGCAACGTCTGGCAATTGCCCGGCTGTTGCTGAAGGCCCCATCCATCGTGGTGCTGGATGAGGCCACCGCGCATCTGGACTCAGAATCCGAAGTGGCTGTCCAGCATGCACTGGATCTGGCGATGGAGGGCCGTACCAGCATCGTGATCGCACACCGGCTGTCGACAATACGCAATGCAGACTTGATCATCGTTGTGGACCAGGGCCGGGTGGTGCAGCGCGGCCGGCATGAGGAGCTGATGCGCGAGGGCGGGCTATATGCCGAGCTCTACCGCACTCAGTTCGATCAGAGTCCGCGTTGGGCCCCGCCCTCGACCGGAATCACTGAGCCCGTCAGGTAGGACGCGGCGGGTGAGAGCACGAAGGCCGCGACCCGCCCGAACTCTTCCGGTTGGCCATACCGACGCAAGGGAATCGCTGCCTCAGCACTGGCTCGCGCAGCCGCCGGATCCTCTTTGAGCGAGTTGAGGTACTGGGCGCGGTCGGTATCGATGGCCCCCGGCATCAGGCCGACTACCCGGGTCCCCTGCGGACCGAGTTCGTCAGCGAGCTGCTTGACGAGCATGCCCAACCCAGGGCGCAGGCCATTCGAGGTGGCGAGTCCCCGAGCGGGCGTCTTCACAGAGGTCGACAGCACCCAGGCAATGCACACGTCATTGGCTGTGGCGTGCCGCACGACGGACCTGCTGACTCGTAGCGCTGCCAGGAACACCGACTCGAACGCGTTGCGCCACTGCTCCTCGCTGGTCTCCAGCACCGATCCTGCGGGCGGGCCGCCGACGCTGATCAGTGCGCCATCGAGCCGACCAAAGGCATCGAGCGCGAGGGCGCACGCCGTCTCGGCGGTACCGATGTCGGTGAGGTCGGCCGCGAGCGCGACTGCGTGGTCGGGGCCGAGCCGACTGACAGCTTCGGCCAGCAACTCGGCGCGTCGAGCGACGAGCACGACTCGCGCTCCTTCGGCGACAAGTTGATCAGCCGTGGCCCGCCCGAGCCCGGTGCTGGCGGCGGTGACCAGGAACGCTCGGTCCGCCAAGCCAAGATCCATGATCAGATCTTCACACGGTCAGCGGGGGCTTGGGTGGCATCCTCGCGTTCTTCGCGCCGGGCTCGCAGATCGGCGCGTATGAAAACCACGATTCCCGCGACACCGACGGCAGTGAACATGAACCATTGCACGGCGTACCAGAAATGTGGGCCTTCGGAGAGTTCAGGCAGTTGGATCGGCTGGAGACCGCCCGCCTGCTCAGGCTGGACGGTAATCAATCCGATGTATCCGGACTTGATCGGATAGGGCAGCGTCATTGCGATGGCGTCTGAGTTGATCAGCCGCACCTGGTTGTCCGCTGGCGTAGTCGCAGCCCGGCGACCCTTCTCGTTGCGGCGTACGTGCCCGACGACCGTTACCTCGCCAGTCGGCGGCGGCAGAGCAGTTGATGGGATCTGAGTGCCCCGTCGAAGTGGGATGAATCCGCGATTCACCAGCACGACGCCGTTCGCCGTGCGCAACGGTGTCACAACCTCATAGCCCTCTAGATCACCGTTGCTCCGATACCGCACGACGAACTGGTGGTCTGCGTCGAAGGTGCCCCGGGCCTCGACCCGCTGCCATTGATCAGCGTCGGTGATCGGGTGGGTGAAGACCTGCTCGTACGGCCGGACCGGGCTCTGTTCGTTGGCGATCGTTGTGGCGTTGCGTTCCTTACGCTGAGCCAACCGGTCGAGTTGCCACTCGCCCATGTTGACGAAGACAACCCCGAGCACGGCGACAAAGAGAATCAGCAGTGCCCAGCGAACCCAGAGGCGGCGCACGCAGCCAGGCTAGTCGGCTGCCTCGTCATTCATCAGGAGCCTCGTGGCCGTGACCGTAGCCGTGTTAAGTGCCCCACCGCGGCCGACGGCGACCCCGACAAGGAAGGTGGTGAGGGGCGCGGCTACCCGTTCCACCTCATGTGCGGAATCCCGAGCGAGGTCGAGCAGGGTAGTGACCGCGTCGTCGTCCATCGTGACGTCGCTGGTCCCCAGCTCCGCGGACAAGGTGGTCAGCCAATACTTGAGTTCCATAGGTTTCGATGCTCCTCGACGAGGGCGATTGTGCGGCCCTGACAACATGAGGGTATGGGCAGGATGATGCTATGGGACGATTGACCCGGCGCCACGCGGTGCTACGGGTAGAACCAGGAGAAGCGATCCGGCGCAGCGACACCTTGGCTGTGGAGGAGCCGCTGGAGATCCGCCTGAACGGCGAACCGTATCTGGTCACCATGCGAACGCCCGGAAACGACATCGACCTGGTACGCGGGTTGCTCTTCAGCGAACGCATCATCACCGACCGGTCCGATGTCGTCCTCGCGCGCTACTGCGCCGGCTCCGGCCCAGACGGGGTCAATAGCTACAACGTGTTGGACGTGACCCTGGCGCCGCACGTCTCCGCGCCGGCAACGGCTCGACGCAATGTCATGACGACCAGCGCATGCGGTATCTGCGGCACTACCTCGATCGACCAGGTACTGCGCGAGTCGCCGTACCCGGGGTACCCCGAATTGCAGGTTGCCGCTGAGCTGGTTCTGTCGGCGCCGATACGGCTGCGGGAGCATCAGCGAGCGTTCGACCAGACGGGTGGGCTGCATGCGGCCGGGCTCCTCGGCCTGAACTCCGAGATGGTGTGCGTCCGCGAGGATGTCGGGCGTCACAACGCCGTGGACAAGGTCATCGGCTGGGCCATCGAGCAGCAGCTTCTCCCGCTGCGCCACGTGATCTTGGCCGTCTCGGGGCGAGCATCTTTCGAGCTCACGCAGAAGGCTGTGCTTGCGGGCATTCCCGTGCTGGCTGCCGTTTCGGCTCCCAGCTCGTTGGCAGCCGAACTGGCCGAGGAGGCTGGGCTCACGCTGGTCGGATTCGTGCGCGGCGAGACGATGAACGTCTACACGCATTCTGATCGGATGATCTGGCCGACGAACGGGCAAATTAGACTCCAGACATGACTACGCTGCTTCCGTTTCCACGGCTGGCCAAGCCGGATTCCGCGCATGCGGAAGTGGCAGAGCGTGATCAACTGGTGCTTGCGGACGCCTTCGGCCGTGTGGCAACGGATCTGCGGGTCTCGCTGACCGACCGGTGCAATCTGCGGTGTGCCTATTGCATGCCACCTGAGGGTCTGGACTGGCTGCCGGGTACCGATGTGCTGACCGACGAAGAGATTGTGCGGCTGATCACGATCGGCGTCGAGCGGCTAGGGATTACGACCGTGCGGCTCACCGGTGGCGAGCCGCTACTCCGCAAAAACCTCGAGCTGCTCGTCGCTGATATTGCTGCGCTCTCCCCGGTGCCGGAGATCGCCCTTACCACCAACGGAATCGGTTTGGCAGCGCGTGCCGAGAAACTCTCCGCCGCGGGCCTGAAGAGAATCAACATCTCGCTGGACACTCTTGATCCGGACACCTTTGCCAAGCTCGCCCGACGGCGACGGTTGCCCGACGTCCTTGCCGGAGTTGCTGCAGCACGCGAAGCCGGGCTGCAGCCCGTCAAGATCAACACTGTGCTGCTGCGCGGCATCAATGATCATGAAGCGTTCGACCTGCTGCACTGGGCGATGGCGGAGCAGGTCCAGCTGCGCTTCATCGAGCAAATGCCACTGGATCCACAGCACGGCTGGAAGCGCGACGAGATGATCACCGCAGATGAGATCAGGCAGCGCCTTGGCCAGCACGTGGCGCTGGCCGAGGACCCCGAGGATGCACTGGCCCGGGGGAGCGCACCGGCGGAGCTGTTCCGGGTTGCCGGTACCAGCTACCGGGTCGGCATCATCGCGTCCGTGTCCAAGCCGTTCTGCGGCTCATGCGACAGGGTCCGGCTGACAGCTGATGGCCAGATCAGGAACTGCCTCTTCGCCCGTACCGAGTCCGATCTGCGTACGCCGCTGCGCCGCGGGGCGAGCGATGCCGAGCTTGCCGCGCGGTGGGTTACCGCGGTCGCCGGGAAGCAGCCAGGCCACGGCATCAACGACCCAAGCTTCCTGCAACCGGATCGGCCCATGTCCGCGATTGGTGGCTAAGCAGGCAGCTCGAGTCACGCAGCTCTGCACACGTTGCTGACGGTCCACACACGTTGCAACCCCATGCAGAGCGACCGGAACCCACGTTCACGTAGGTTGCGCACAGAGGCAGTCAGAGCGGCAGTACCTCTTTCAGCATCCCGCGCGCTGAAAGGAACTGTGCCAGGGACTCGCGATGATCATCGCAGGCCAGCCAGTGCTTGCGACGAGCCTCCGCGTGGATCTTGGGGTTGTTCCACTGCAGGTCGTACGAGGCAGGCTGGCGACAGCCTCGGGCGGAGCAGACCAGGCCTTCCGGATCTGACGGAAGCGGGTCGACGCCGCTAAGCGACACGCTCATTCGGCCGGTGCTGACTGCCGTCTTCTTCGACGATCTCGTCGTTGATCTCTTCGTCATTGTGACCGGTTGTGAGCTGCGGGCGGTCGCTCGGCATGGCGTGTGTCATCTTCTTCTTGCCGGCCCGGAAACGCTGGTCGACCTGGTTCGCGGCGATGACGGCGATGAATGGCAACAGCACAGCGCAGGCGAACAATACCCAGCGGAACACGCCGTGAACGAAGATCATGCTGACGAAGCAGGCTGCCCGGAAGGCCATGGTGATCGTGTAACGGCGGATCCGGGAAGACATCTCCTCGCTTGTACCCATGCGAGCATCGGTGATCAGTGGGGCTGAGCCTCTGCGGCCCGTTTCGGCGATGGTTGGGGTGTGTGTGCCCACATCGCGATCGGTCACCACGTCAGCCTACGCCTGCTCGCCGACGATCCGGAGTACTCGGTAGCGTGACCCCGTGAACCCATCGCGCGTCGTCCTTGTGACCGGTGGCAGCAAGGGAATTGGTCACGGTATTGCGGCTCGGTTGGCACAGTCCGGGCACCGCGTCGCGGCCACCTATCGCAGCGGGGAGGTACCGACCGATGTTCTGGGCGTGCGCTGCGATGTGACCGATCCGGGCCAGGTGGAGGCGGCGTTCGCCCAAGTCGAGTCGGCGCTTGGGAACGTCGAGGTGCTGGTCGCAAACGCCGGAATCACTCGCGACACCCTCCTGATGCGGATGTCGGACGAGGATTGGGATCAGGTGATTGCCACCAATTTGACTGGGGCGTTCCGAGTCGCGCGGCGAGCCGCCAGACCGATGATCCGAGGCAGGTTCGGCCGAATCGTCTTCATCTCCTCGGTGGTCGGTCAGATGGGATCGGCCGGGCAGGTCAACTACGCAGCATCGAAGTCTGGACTAGTGGGGATGGCGCGCTCGCTGGCCCGGGAGCTTGGATCGCGCGGCGTGACGGCGAATGTGGTGGCGCCAGGCTTCATCGAGACCGACATGACCGCTGAACTCGGCGACGATCTGGTCAAGAAGTACGCCGAGCAGATTCCCCTGGGCGGCTCGGCTCGGTGGCCGACATTGCGGGGACGGTCGAGTTCCTCGCCAGCGACGCGGCGAGCTACATCACTGGGGCCGTGATCCCGGTCGACGGCGGCCTCGGCATGGGCCACTGACGCCCGATGGCACGACGTTTTCAGAAAAGGCAGAAGGGACATTGTGGGCATTCTCGAGGGCAAGAACATCCTTGTTGCCGGCGTCACTCTGGACACCTCCATCGGCTTCCACGTGGCCAAGATCGCCCAAGCCGAGGGAGCCACGGTCGTGGTGTCCAACTTCGGCAGGGCTATGAGCCTTACTGGGCGAGTGATCAAGAAGCTCGATCCGGTGCCGCTGTTGTTGGAGGTCGATGTCACCAACGAGGACCATCTCGCGGGCCTGGCTGCGCAACTGGGCGAGCATGTCGACCATCTCGATGGACTGGTGCACTCGCTTGCCTTCGCCAACCCGGAGACCGCACTCGGCGGGAACTTCCTCAGCACACCGTGGTCCGACGTCAGTACCGCACTGCAGGTGTCGGCCTACTCGCTGGCATCGTTGACCATGGCCTGCAAGCCATTGCTGGCTGAGCCGGCCTCCGTCGTCGGGCTGACCTTCGACGCCACCGTGTCGTGGCCGGTCTACGACTGGATGGGTGTGTCCAAGTCGGCGTTGGAGAGCACCAGCCGCTACCTTGCGCGCTATCTGGGCCCGCAGGGGATACGTGTCAATCTGGTGGCCGCCGGTCCGCTGGAAACACTGGCGAAGAAGGCCATCGGCGGCGCCGATGCGTTCAATGAGGTTTGGGGTCAGCGGGCCCCGCTGGGCTGGGATCCGAGAGACATAACGCCAACGGCCAAGGCGGTTGTGGCGCTGCTCAGTGACTTCTTTCCCAAGACCACCGGAGAAATGATCCACGTCGACGGTGGCCTGCACTCCACCGGTGCCTGACGGCCCAGATGGCCACGGCATCCGATGTCCGGTCGTTGGTTGAGCTACGTCTCCTCGACGGGCCGAACCTCTATTTTCCGCGGCCGGCGGCGAAGGTGACGCTCGACTTGACGGAACTGCTGGAGCTGCCCGAGGTCGCGGCTCGCGATCTCGGCGCCGAACTTGGCCTGGGCAAGGCGCGTACCGGGACCGCTGGAACGGTATTCCGGCAGCGTTTCGCGATACGGCTGGTGACCCAGATCGTTCGTCGATTGGCCCGCGCCGGGGGAGCGACCAGGCTGGCAGTGCGTACCAGGACTGGACGGGCGGTGACCGAGCTCGTCGTGGCATACCCCTGGCGCAACGCCGGCCGCGCCGAGGCTTTGGCGTACGGGCTGGCGCGGGTGCTGGACAGCGTCGCCGCTGGACCTCACGCGGTCGCAGAAATTATCAGTGCCGAGGGTGCTGTGCTCGCCGCCACACCGCCTGGGTCGGCTCCGAGATTGATCCGACCGCACATTCCCGTCGTCGCGATCACCGGCACCAACGGCAAAACCACCACGGCCAGGATGATCGGCCATGTGGCGCGCCGGGCAGGTTTGTCCGTGGGCTGGTCCAGTACCGACGGCGTGTACATCGATGGTGAGTTGATAGAGGCTGGTGACTTCTCCGGGCCGGGCGGTGCCGGTCGGGTGCTGCGCCACCCAGGGGTGGAGCTGGCAGTCACCGAAACGGCCCGCGGTGGGATCCTGCGTCGGGGCATCGGCGTCGCATACAACGACGTCTCGGTCGTCACCAACATCAGCTCCGACCACCTGGGTCAGGACGGGATCGACACCCTCGACCAGCTCGCTGAGGTCAAGGCGGTCATCACCAAGATCACTAAGCCGGATGGCTGGTGCGTGCTGAATGCCGACGACCCGCGGACATTCGCAATGCGGCTCGGCACCAAAGCCCAGATTTGGGTCTTCACTCGAGACCCAGACTCGCCATCGGGGCGCGGCGTTCTCTCGGAGAGTGGCCGAGTGACCACTCTGCTTGATGGCTGGATAAGTGTGCTGAAGGCCCGTGCTGACCCACTCCCGGTCGTGCAGGTCGTCGAGGTGCCCATGACCTTGGCCGGCTTGAGCCGGGTCAACGTCGAGAACGCACTCGCGGTGACCTCGGCATCGCTGGCGCTGGGCTTCTCAGTTGATCAAGTTGCCGACGGCCTTCGGTCATTTGATCCGGGCGTAGACAACCCCGGCCGGATGAATATCTGGAGCGTCCCGGTCGATAGCGGAATGATCAGCGTCGTGATCGATCTGGCCCACAACGAAGCAGGGCTAGAGGCGCTGCTGGAGATCATGAACGGCATTCGGCCGCCACGCGGCCGCCTGCTGCTTGGTGTGGGGACCGCTGGTGATCGCGGCGATGAGGTTTTTGTGAAGCTCGGGGAGATCGCTGCTCTCGGTGCGAATGTGATCGAGATCGTGCACAAGGCGAAGTACTTGCGTGGTCAGAGTACGGAAAAGATCAACGAGCTGATCAAGGAAGGTGCGGCTCATGCTGGCACGCAGATCGAGCGCGCGCACGATAGCGAGCTAGGCGTCCTGGTGTCGCTGGTCGGCCAAGCGCGGGACGGGGACGTGGCCGCGATCATGACCCACCAAGATCGCGAGCTGCTTGATCAGTGGCTGCTCGATCACGGTGCAACGCGAGACAGCGCTGATGTGCTACGCAACAAAGTCCTTGCTACGCGGGGCAAGCAGCCTTAGTTACTGAAGGTCGCGGGTAGCTTCCGGTTCCGGCTCGTCATGAGTTGCATCAGGCGCGAAATCCGGGTCAGGCACGGCATTGCTGAGTTCACGGTCGTCCTCTCGGCGGGCACCCGGCTGCGCGTGGTGCGCCAGGGACTCCAGCTCGGCCATGACCGTCGCGTGTTGCTCCACGCAGATCACTACCAGGTCTCCAGGATTGGACCGCGACATTGCGTGCCGGACGCTAGCAAGCTCGTCCAAGACGATCTCGACCTGCTTGCAGCGCGCGCCCTCCGTCATCGCCTGCCGCGCTCCGCCAGCAATGAGATTCGCGACCTCGCCCGGTGGACGGGCGCGGAGGTTGCTGTCCTCGCGCACGATCAGCACGTCGAAATGCCTAGCCGCCTCAAGGCCCAGTCCACGCATGTCGTAGTCCCGGCGATCGCCAGCAGTCGCGATCACACCTATCCGGGAAATCCGTCCAAGATCGTTGGTGGCCTCCAGAATGTCGCCGGTCTTGTCCACGAAATCGCCGAGCATGATCATTCCCGGGACGTTGTGGCAGTAGTCGACGATGACCGTCCGGCCCGCAACGCTGACTTCGTTGAGCCGGCCAGGGGAGAGGTAGTAGTTGGTCGAGAAAGTTCGCAGGCCCTGTCGGATGTCGTGCAGTGAGGCGCCAGCCGCGAAAGCCGCCGCGGCGGCCGCCATGGCGTTTTGAACATTCATAGTGGCGCGCCCGCCGAACGTCGCGGGCAATAGGTGGGTCCAGGCCAGCTGCATGGAGCGTCGACCCTCCTTGACCACGATCATGTCTCCAAGATCGCTGTGCTCCAACACGACCGCTAGCCCACCACGGCGGCAGTGATCATCAACGGAGTCGCGGATTTCGCTGCTCGGCTCTGCCATGGTGAACCACACAATGCGGCCGGCACAGCGCCGGCGCATGGCGCGAACCAGTGGGTCGTCGGCGTTCAGTACGGCGAAGCCGTTTCGCGGCACTGCCTCCACGATGACCGCCTTGACATCTGCGAGCTGCTCGAGTGTGTCGATGCCTCGCAACCCCAGATGGTCAGGCTGCACGTTGAGCACGACGCCGACGTCATTGCGTTCATAGCCCAAGCCCTCACGCAGGATGCCGCCCCGCGCGACCTCGAAGACTGCGAAGTCGACGCGTGGATTCTGCAGAACCATCCTTGCCGACCTCGGCCCCGACGCGTCCGACCGGATAAGCAATCGCTCATCCACGACCACACCGTCGGTCGAGGTCATGCCGACCTTCTTGCCGATGCCTTTGAAGATGTGGGCAATCATGCGCGATGTCGTGGTCTTGCCATTTGTGCCAGTGACAGCGACGATCGGTATCCGGCTTGGGGTACCGGGCGGGAACAGCATGTCGATCACTGGCTTCGCCACGTACTGGGGGTCGCCAATCGTCGGATGGGTGTGCATCCGGAAACCGGGTGCGGCGTTCACTTCGCAGATCGCTCCGCCGGTCTCGCGTACGGGCTGTGTGATATCGGGCGCGATGAAGTCGATGCCTGCAATGTCGAGCCCGACTACCCGCGCGGCCTCTTCGGCAATCTCGATGTTCTCCGGGTGTGCTTCGAAGGTGCGGTCGATGGAGATGCCACCGGTGGACATGTTGCCGGTCAGGGTCAGATTGATCATTTTGCCCTCAGGTGGAACGTCGTTCATGCCGAATCCCTGGGCCAGCAAGCAGGTCGATAGCGGCCTGGTCGATCTTGATGCGGGTCAGCACCTTCTCGTGGCCAACGCCACGGCGGGGATCGGCGTTGGTCTTCGCCACCAGCTGACTGATCGTCAGCGTGCCGTTCCCGATGACGTGGGCCGGCACCCGCTCGGCGATGGCCGCGATCTTGCCGTCTATCACCAGACATCGATAGTCGCGTCCCGTTATGTAGGTCTCGACGATCACCAAGCCGCCCCGTGACTCTGACTTGGCGATGTCGAAGGCCTGACGTACATCAGCATCACTGCGCAGATCGAGCATGACACCACGGCCGTGGTTACCATCGAGCGGCTTGAGCACCACGGGGTACCCGATGCGGTTGGCCAGCCGCACCGCGTCGTCGAGGGCGCGGACCGATTGCGATCGAGGGACTGGAAGCCCCGCAGCGGATAGCAGTGAGAGAGTCAGCTCCTTGTTGCTGGCGATGTCAACCGCGACCGAGGGCGTCTGAGATGTCATGGTGGCCCGGATGCGTTTCTGATGGACTCCTTGGCCGAGCTGTACCAGGGACGCGGTGTTGAGCCGTAGGTAGGGAATGTCGCGGCTCACCGCCTCCTCCACGATCGCCTGGGTGGACGGGCCGAATGCAGTCCGCTCACCGCGCACGATGAAACGCTCCAGCGCTTCATCGAAGTCGAAGCTGGGGTCGGGAACGATCAAGTGGTTGACCAGCCGAACCGCCAGCTCACCCGCGGCAAGCCCCACCGACTCGTCGTAGTAGGCGTAGATCACGTTGTAGCGGCCACGTTCGCCTTTCACCTGCCGGGTCTTGCCACGGCGCATGTCGTGGCCGACGGTCTGCTGCAGCTGCAGCGCGACGTGCTCTGCCACGTGGCCAACCCAGGTGCCTTCGTGCAGCCGCTCGACGAAGCCGCCACGCCGGCCACGGCTACAGGTGTGGTTCATCAGGCCTGGTAGCCGCTCCACGAGAGCGTCGGCGAAGCCCGGCAGCTTGTTGGTCGGAAAGTCTTCGAGCACGCCCAGATCGACTACGAGTTGGATGGCCGGTTCGTAATGCCAGGCGTTCGGACCGCGGAAGACCCTGCTAGAGATGATCTTGAGATCAGGGTGTGGAGTCGGGGCAACGCTCTCGGTCACGAGATCTCCTCACAGGATCGGCTTTGCTGTGATCCTGCCACTGCTGGACTGGCGGCATGCGCGAGGTCAGTCCCGCGGTCTCACGGCTGCCAACCCAACTGGGTTGGAGCCGTTGACCCGCACTGGATCGGTATACAGCGGGGCGAACCGATCTTCCATTGGAGTCGGATCCGTGGCATCCGTCCAGGCTTCAAAGAGTCGATCCACAAACGGGTTCATGACGGCAGTTTCCTCGAGAAGTCGAGGTCTTGACAGGTGACTAAATGGTCACATATTGTCCAGATGTGGAGCAGGGATCTGAGGTCTTTCGAGCCCTCGCCGACCCCACCAGGCGGGCACTTCTCGATAGCTTGTTCAGCCGCGATGGCCAGACACTCAATGAGTTGTGCGAGAAGTTTCCGGACATGACCCGCTTCGGGGTGATGAAGCACCTTTCGGTGCTAGCGGAAGCCAACCTCGTCGTCACAGCGCGGCAGGGACGGACGAAACGGCACTACCTCAACCCAGTGCCCATCGAGCAGGTCGCCAACAGGTGGATCAGCAAGTACGCCGCCAGGTTCACTGCGGCACTGGTGGCCTTGGACGACCAGGTGGTCGCCGATCAGGGGAAAGAAACGCTGAGAAGGGCAGAAACGGCATGAGCCTCCCTGCGCACGTATATCAGGTCTACATCGCGGCTAGTCCCGACCTGGTGTGGGCGGCGATCACCGAGTCGGAGTGGACCAGGCGCTACTTCCACACGACCTCGTTCGTCGAGCCCCCAAGACGGGGGAAGCCCTACCGTACGGTTGGCGCCGACGGTCGGCCCGCCATCGAAGGCATGGTCGAGGAGCTGGAACCACCCGCAGAGGGAAGTCCGGGCCGCTTCGTACAGACATGGCACACGCTCTACGACGCAACCTTGGAGCATGAACCGCCCAGCCGCGTGGAATGGACCATCGAGAATGCGGGCGAAGGGCTCACTCGGGTGAGGCTCGTGCACGGCAACCTCGATCAGAGCCCGCTGACGTGGGAAAACGTCCGAGACGGCTGGCTATGGATTCTGCACAGCATGAAGACCCTGTTGGAGACGGGTCATCCGCTGCCGCGACTTCGCGAAGACGAAAGCGTCACCGAGGTCGTCCGCTGATCGGACCGGCTCGCTTAGCGACGACTGTTGCGGCCTAATCGCGGTTGGTAGGCGGGCGACGCATCTTCGGCTGCCACCTCCCGCACCACGTTGCGCAGATCCGCCTCAGCAGCGCGCGCCTCCAGCACCTCGGGATCCGCAGCCGCTGTCTGGTGGGCGACCAAGGATCGACTCGCAAGGTCGAATTCGCTTCCGGCAGGCAGTACGTGAATCACCGCCCCGGACATCAGCAGCGGAGTTGTGCGCTTGGCGGCGAAGGCGTTGGAGATGAGGTGCTGCCCGTCAACCACAGTGACCGCACCTCGGCCGATGACTTCGAGCTGGATTCCATCGTGGATGACGGCAGCCGTGTCCTCGTCCACGCCCAGGCCGAGCAGCGATGGCGATTGAGCGACAAGCGAGAGGAGCCGTCCGTAGCGGTTGCGCTGTTCGAAATGCTGGTCAATTACCACGCCGCGCAGCAGGCCGAGGCCAGCGGAGAGCTGGCTCATCCGCTGCTTGGGGGTGGAGCCTCCGGCGCCGAAAGCGATCATGTGCTCAGCCAAGATGCTGGCCCCGGCTGAGGTGCCGCCAACCACCGTGCCCTCTTGATGCGCCTCCTGGATCGCGTCCCCGAAGGGGGTGCCGGTGATGAACGAACTGAGCTTCAGCTGGTTGCCGCCGGTCAGGAAGACGGCGCTGACCTTCCTCAGTGGTTCGACAAGATCAGGATCGCGTGCCTGCCTGCGACTTTCGGGACGCAGTGAAACAACTTCACGCGCTCCGAGTGATGTGAAGATGCCCGTGTAGAGCTGGACCACCTGCACGCCCAGCGAGGAGGCTGAGGAGACGAGTGCGATCCGCGCCTCTGAGCCACCAGCCGCTGCAACAAACGCCTCTAACACGGTCCGCCGACGCTGTTTGGCCTCAGCGCCGCCGATGGCGAACAAGGTGCCCGACATGAGCGTTACGGGTGCACCCAGCCGGCAATGGCCTCGTCGAGCGCCCTTCCCATCACTTCACGATCCGGGTCGACACCAGTCCAGAGCTCGATGTTGATCGCCCCCTGGTTGAGCAGCATGCCACGGCCATCGAGGGTTGCCGCACCGGCCTCTCGCGCCCGCTGGAGGAACGTGGTATCCGGCGGATTGGGGATCACATCGCAGGCCACCAAGCCGGTCGGAATCGGGTCGAAGGAGAGTGGCACTTCCCCGGATCCGGGCAGGCCTAACGATGTTGCGTTCACCACGAGGGTCGCGGACTCCGGCACAGTGAGTTCCCCCCGCCACTCGACTGCGGTGCAGGCGCTGGATGTCTCGGCGGTCACCAGAGCGGCAATCTCGGCTGCCTTGGCGGGGTCGCGATTGGCCACCCATAGCTCAGCGGCTCCAGCGAGTGCCAGCTCGACAGCTATCGCGCGGGCGGCGCCTCCAGCGCCAAGAATGAGGGCTCGCTGTCCCGCCGGTTCGGCAATGGCGCGCAACGATGCGAGGAAGCCTTGCCCGTCGGTGTTTTCCCCGATCCATCGGTTGTCGCGGCGTATCGCACAATTCACAGCGCCGATGAGTTGGGCAGACTCGGCAAGCTCATCAAGCAGTTCGATCACCGCGACCTTGTGCGGTAGCGAGCAGTTGAAGCCGATCCAGCCCATGGCCGTTGCGCCGCGCACGGCATCTGCCAGGCCCTCGGCAGCCACATCACAGTTCATGTAGCGTGCGTCGATGCCGTGGTGCGCGTACGCCGCCTCCATGATGGCGACAGTCGGGTTGCCGGCTGCCGGTGTAGAGAAGGAACCCGTCAAGGCGGGGAGCAGAGACATGTGGGCAGCGTAATGGACAGTGTGGGTTTGCTCGCTCGGCGCGCAATCCTGTGTTGGATTGCTCGCTCCGCTCGCTGCGGATCGCGCTGGAAAGCCGCCTTCTTCGTCGTCGCTCGCCGACGAGAAGCGTGTCGGCTCGCTCCTCCTCGTACGGCGGCGCGCGATCCGCTCAGCGCAACCAACTCACCGCCGAACCAAGCGCTTCGCCGGCCTTCGCCCGTACGCGACGCAACTCACGGGCGCGTCGATCGGCTTCGAAGGAAGAGATGCTTGATCCATCGTCAAGCAAGGCCGCGTCGCAGGCCGCCAGCAGCCGAGCCGCTCGCTCGACGGTGGCGCGCTGGCGGGTGCTATAGCCAGGCGCGAGAATCATCGTGGTTGGTGCCGCCGGTCGAATGCCTGCGGCGACATCGAGCCGCGAAAGCGTCGCGGCCGCGTCGATGACCACCTCATTCAAGGCCCGCTCGGCTTCATAGGGGGTACTCGGAGCCAGCGGACGCTCAGCTGCGAAGATCCGCCACTGAACGGCCTGACCGACCCGCATCGGCACCAGGCCGAGACCAGCCGAACTGGCCACCACGGCCTCGCCATGTTCGAGTGCGGCGAGGTTGAAAGCGGTTGGACCGCGCAGTGGGGCAAGGGATCCCGGCACCGGGAGCGCGAGGAACCATCCGTCAGATTCAGCAGTCAGCAGTGCCTCCAAGGCGCCGTCCATTGTCGACGCCTGCAGCGGATCGAGGCCCAGGACACCATCCGGATCAACCACGTGATGGGCTACGTCGGCACCGAGAATCGCCCGCTCCGCCTGCTCAATCGACTGCTGGCCTCTGATCATGGAATTCAGGTTCGCGGCCATACGGACTGAGGGCAGCGAGTCCATCGCCCCAACGTACTGTGTTTGATTTGCTCGCTGCGCTCGCTGCGATGTCCGCTGGGTTGCCGCCGTCTTCGGCGGATCTGTCGGAACGGGAAAGCGTTGTTCCGCCATCTCCTCCTGCAGATCGGCGGCGCGAACATCGCTGTTTGATTTGCTCGCTGCGCTCGCTGCGATGTTCGCTGTTTGATTTGCTCGCTGCACTGTTCCTCAGCATGGCGGAGCGCAATCCGCGGCAGCCCGGAAAACTGTAGGTTGAAGCCATGGCGTCTGTCGTGGAACTGGCTGGCGTGAGCATTGTCCGGAACGGCTCCACTTTGATCAGCGACATCAACTGGGAGGTTGACGAGGCAGACCGTTGGGTCGTGATTGGTCCAAACGGGGCGGGCAAGACGACGCTGCTGCAGGTGATCTCGGCACAGATCCATCCTTCGAGCGGAGTGGCCGGGGTGCTCGGCGAGGTTCTTGGCACTGTCGACGTCTTTGAGCTGCGGCCGCGAATCGGGCTTACCTCCGCCGCATTGGCCGAGCGCATCCCACGTGGCGAACGTGTTCATGACGTCGTGGTCTCCGCCTCGTACGCGGTCGTCGGCCGCTGGCGTGAGCAGTATGACGAACTCGACCACGAACGGGCTGATGAGCTGCTGGCGCAGTTACGCATCGACGGTTTGGCGGATCGTACATTCGGCACGCTCAGCGAGGGCGAACGCAAGCGGGTCCAGATCGCTCGAGCCCTGATGACTGATCCTGAGTTGTTGTTGCTGGACGAGCCTGCCGCTGGCCTGGACCTCGCCGGCCGCGAGACGCTGGTCAACACCCTGGGCGAGCTCGCTCAGGATCACTACGCACCAGCTTCAGTCCTCGTCACCCACCACGTAGAGGAGATTCCGACTGGAGTTACGCACGCCATGCTGCTCAGGGACGGAAGGATCGTGGCCGCTGGTCCGCTGCGCGACACTCTCACTGCCGAGAACCTCACCAAGACGTTCGATGTCGAGCTGAGTCTGGCCGAGGCGGACGGTCGATGGACCGCGCGGGCGCTTTAGCCCGACTGGCACCATTGAAGAAAAGAAATGACTGCGTCTGGAGACCAAGATGGAGGTGAACTTGACCGACTGGCTGGGTGACAACTCCTGGGCTATCTGGCTGAGTCTCGCATTCCTTCTGAGCGTCGCCGAGATCATGTCGCTCGACCTGGTTCTGATCATGCTTGCCGTTGGCGCGCTGGCTGCAGCCGGGGTCGCGGTGCTGGCGCCTTCGCTGTGGTGGCTGCAGATCCTGGTCGCGACCGGCATCAGCGTCGCCATGCTGCTGCTACTGAGGCCCACGTTGCTTGCCAAGGTGCGTAACATGCCCGGTTATCGATCATCAGCGGCAAAGATGGTCGGCAGCAGCGGGGTGGCGGTGTCGCAGATCGATAGGTCCGGTGGCGAGATCAAGGTGGACGGTCAGAGCTGGACGGCACGTCCTTACTCCTCGGACGTCGTGATCGAACAAGGCACCGAGATCGAGGTCTATGAGATCGACGGAGTCATTGCTGTCGTCTACCCGAAACACGGGCAACTTCCCTAGAGAGAAGGAAGATCGTGGATCTCGCATCATTGATCGTCGTCTTGGCCATTGCGCTGGCGGTGATCTTCTTCATAGCTAACTCGGTCCGGGTGATCCGCCAACAGCGGGTTGGCATCGTCGAGCGGCTGGGCAAGTTCAGGCGCACGCTGGAGCCGGGGCCCCATCTGGTGGTGCCGCTGTTTGACAAGGTCCGTTACAACCTGGACATGCGGGAGAACGTCGTACCGTTCCCGCCTCAAGGAGTGATCACCGAGGACAACCTGATGGTCAACATCGACTCGGTCATCTACTTCCAGATCATCGATCCCGTCCGCGCGGCGTACGAGGCCCAGAACTACATCAAGGCGATCGAGCAGCTCACGATGACCACCCTGCGCAACATCATCGGTGGGCTTGATCTTGAGCAGGCTTTGACCAGTCGCGAGGAGATCAACCAGAAGCTGCGGGTCGTTCTCGACGAGGCGACGGGCAAGTGGGGAATCAAGGTCAACCGCGTCGAGCTCCGCGCGATTGAGCCCCCGGCCACGATCCGCGACGCGATGGAGAAGGGTGCTCGGGCAGAGCGGGACAAGCGGGCTGTGATCTTGCTTGCTGAGGGCCAACGCCAGTCGCAGATCCTCTCCGCGGGCGGTGAGAAGGAGTCGGCGATCCTTCGGGCGCAGGGCGACCGCGAGGCAGCGGTGCTGCGAGCCCAAGCCGATCGCCAGGCTCAGATGCTCCGCGCTGAGGGTGAGGCGCAGGCCATCACCACGGTCTTCAACGCCATCCACGCCGGCCAGCCCGACCAAGCGCTGCTCGCCTACCAGTACATGCAGATGCTGCCGGCGATCGCGCGCGGCGACGCCAACAAGGTTTGGGTCGTGCCCAGCGAGCTGAATGACGCACTCAAGGGCCTCGGTAGCGTGGTCGGCTCGGTGGCCTCCGCCATTCCAGGCGCCGCCAAGGGCGATTTCACACCGCCGGACAAGATCGACGTGCAGCGAGAGATCGAGAAGCAGACCGCCGAAGATGACGCGGCTTTGAAGCGCACCGTTGAGGCGGCGATCCAGGAGGCCCGTGAGTTGGAGCAGCGACCAAGCCCTCTGGATATACCGGCAATGCCGGCAGCACCGGAGCAGCCCGCGGTGTCGGCCACCCCAAACGGCCAGTCTGACCAGGAGAGCCAGCCTAATCTGACCCAGTGACCTGGCTTGACCTTCTGGCGCTGCTGAGTGCTGGGGCGGCCGCGGGGTTGATCAACACTGTCGTCGGCTCGGGGACCTTGATCACGTTTCCCACGCTCCTGGCACTTGGCGTGCCGCCGGTGATCGCCAATGTCTCCAACACTGTGGGGCTGGCCCCCGGGTCGCTCTCGGGGGCGTGGGCCACGCGGCAAGGCCTCAGCGGTCAGCGCCAGCGTGTCCTCTGGCTGGGGGTGGCTTCATTCCTGGGTGGCATTGTCGGTGCGCTGCTGCTGCTATCGCTGCCGTCGGCGGCTTTTGACGCCATCGTGCCCGTGCTGATCGGTATCGGCTGCCTGCTTGTGGTCTTGCAACCCTTCATCTCCCGCAGGCTTGCCATCCGGCGCGCGCGGCTGGGCGCGGATGGTGGGTCAGTGCACGGCCCGATCCTGTTGTGGCTGGCCGTGGCGGTAGTAGGCGTCTATGGCGGATACTTCGGAGCAGCCCAGGGTGTGCTGTTGATCGCGATCTTGGGCATTGGGCTGTCGGAGTCCCTGCAAAGGGTCAATGCGATCAAGAACGTGCTTGCGATGATTGCCAACGCGATCGCCGGTGTGGTGTTCGTGATCGTCAGCGAAGTGAACTGGCCGGCAGCAATCGCGATCGCCATCGGATCAGTGCTCGGCGCCCAGGTTGGTGGTCGGGTCGGCCGCAAGTTGCCTGCGACGATCTACCGGGTGATCATCGTGGTTGTCGGCATCGCTGCGATTGTCAGCCTTTTATCGTGAGCTGCGCGGCATTACCGACGCTCGCAGCTCGTCTCTTCTTGATCTGGCTCGGTGTTACTGAAGCGCGAGGGCCATGACCTCGGCGTTCGGCAGGGTCGCAGCGGATCGCCCAGCCATGGCGATCTTGCTGCCGCGGATACCGCTGCCGACCACAATCATGTCGAGTCCGGCAACCGATTCGTCTACCAGGATTGGCCAGCTGGCTGGCAGGCCGATCGGGCTGATCCCGCCGTACTCCATGCTCGTCTGCCGTACCGCGTCATCCATCCCGGCAAAGGAAATCTTGCGTACGTCCAGTCGCTTCCTGATCACCCGATTGACGTCGGCTCGGTCGGTGGCCCGCACCAGGCACGCCGCCATCATGGACACATCGGCGCGCCGGCCGGCCACCACGACACAGTTGGCAGAAACCTTCAACGGCACGTCGTACGCAGCGCAGAAGGCAGCCGTGTCCGCTAGGTCTGGGTCGATGGGAGCCACGAAGCACTCCAGCCCAAGATCGGCGATCGCGTCCCTGACAGGCTGAGCCAAGAGTTCGGGATGGTTGAGTACCGGCTGCCAGTCCAAAGTTCCGACGATATGCATGAGAGGAGGATCATAGTGAAGCTGACCATCACCGATGCCGGAGACCCTCGTCTGTCCGACTTTGTGCGGCTCCGAGACGCGTCACTCCGCCGGCATCTGGAGTCCGAACATGGCCTCTTCATTGCCGAGGGCGCGAAGGTCATCCGTCGGGCTATCGATGCCGGATATCGGCCTCGGTCGTTTCTGCTTGCTGAGCGCTGGCTCGATGGCCTCTGGGATGTGCTTGCCCGCTGGCCAGCTACTCCCGTCTATGTCGTTACCGAGGATCTTGCAGAGCAGGTGACGGGATTCCACGTGCATCGTGGTGCGTTGGCCTCGCTGCACCGCGAGCAGCGGTATGGCGTCAGCCAGCTGCTGGCGCTGCAACGCCTGGTCGTGCTGGAGGACGTCGTTGACCACACCAATGTCGGGGCGATCCTCAGGAACGCTGCTGGCCTGGGCTGGGACGGTGCGCTGCTCTCGCGGCGGGCGGCCGATCCGCTCTACCGCCGATCGATCAAGGTCAGCATGGGCGCGGTCTTCTCATTGCCCTGGGCCCGATTCGATGACTGGCGCGCAGCGCCGCGCATGCTGACCGAGGCCGGTTTCATCATCGTGGCGCTCAGCCTGGCGCCGGATGCGGTCGAGCTCAGCCAAATGGCCGCGAGCATCACACCCCAAACGCGTATTGCCATGATGCTGGGCACTGAAGGCGCAGGGCTCTCGAAACGCTGGTCAGATGGCGCGACGGTACGCGCTCGCATCCCGATGGCTGCAGGAATCGATTCACTCAATGTGGCTGCGGCAGCAGCTATCGCCTGCTACGCCTTGTCGCCTCGGGGTGTCACGGGCCAGTCCTCGGGGTAGAGGTCGGCGGCGTCCTCGTGCAACGCATAGAGCTTCTTGCGGGCCCGCCCAGAAAGCCTGTCGCCGAACACGATGCCGTTCAGATGATCGGTCTCGTGCTGCAGGCAACGAGCAAGCAGGCCCGTACCCACCACCTCGACGCTTTCGCCGTTCTGGTCCAGGCCACGGCAGATGGCATAGTCGGGTCGGGCCAGCTCAATGTAGGCGCCCGGCAAGGACAGACAGCCCTCATCGGCAGCGTGCAGCTTGCGCTCTTTGCCCTCGGGCAAGCTCACCTCGGCGTTGCACATCACGCCGACGTGCCTGACTTGGTCATCATCAGGGCAGTCATAGACAAACACCGCCAGATCGACACCCACTTGGGTGGCGGCCAGGCCGACACCCTCCGCGGCATACATCGTGGCGAACATGTTCCGCACCAGCTCAAGCAACTCATCGTCGAAGGCCGTCACCGGACGAGTGGGCCGGTGCAGCACCGGCTTTCCCCAGCGCAAGATCGGCAGGATCGTTCCACCGGTCCGCAGCTCGTCCACGGTGCTGATCTGAGATGGCACGCCGGTGAGGGTACCGCGTGGCGTGCTTGGAATCCCTTCTCGCGTATTTCAGAGTGGTCATGTGGTCGAGACAAGCCTGCCGCCGCACTTCGAAACGCTGCTGTCCAGCTACGAACGGCACCTGCGAGCGCAGCGGAATCTGGCTGAGCACACCGTTCGCGCCTACCGCACCGACCTGCTGAATCTGTTCACCCATTTGGGTCGGCTGGGCATCGACTCATTGGACGCCGTCGATCTGAGGGCGCTACGGAGTTGGTTGGCGAAGCAGCACACCCTCGGTCAGGCGCGCGCAACCCTGCAGCGCAGGGCCGCCGCAGCGCGAGTGTTCTTCTCCTGGGCACAGGAGACGGGCCTTATCTCCACGGATCCAGCAGCCAACCTGCGCTCACCCAAGATCCGGCGCAGATTGCCACCCACTCTGGCGGCCACAACGGCAGCAGAGATGCTCGACGGGCGGATTGCTGCAGCTGTGGAGGCTGGGGGATCCGTCGCCGTTCGCGATGCCGCCCTCTTGGAGGTCTTGTACGCCACCGGAATCCGAGTTTCCGAGTTGTGCGGTCTCGACCTAACTGATCTTGATCGTGGGCGGCAGGTGATCCGGGTCTTCGGCAAGGGCAGCAAGGAGCGGACAGTGCCGCTGGGTGCGCCGGCCTTACGCGCGGTCGAGCACTGGCTCGGGAAAGCCAGGCCACAGCTGGCGACAAGTGAGTCTGGCCCAGCCATGTTCCTCGGCGAGCGTGGCAAGCGGATCGATCCTCGAGTGGTGCGGCGGGTAGTCCATCGTTCCCTTCAGATGACCGAGGGGGCGCCCGACCTCGGCCCGCACGGGTTGCGGCATGCGATGGCAACCCATCTGCTGGAGGGCGGTGCGGATCTGCGCAGCGTGCAGGAGATGCTCGGACACGCCTCGCTGGCGACGACGCAGATCTACACACACGTGACGAATGAGCGACTGCGATCGGCCTTCGAACAAGCTCATCCCCGGGCCTGAACCCCTTTCATTTGAGCTGCTCGCTGAGTCACAGCCAGCTCATCGGGTTGCTGAGCCGCCCATTGAGCCACATCATCAGGTGCAGATGGCAACCAGTCGAGAGACCGGTACTCCCGACCTCGCCAATCACCTGTCCACGACTCACTCGCTGACCCGGCCGAACCAGATAACGGGCAGCGTGGTTGAAGGCAGTCTCCACTCGAACCCCGTCCACACTGCCGTGGCTGACAAAGAGCCGATTGCCATACGCGGGATTGAAGAAGGCGCGGGTAACCACGCCCGCGTACGGTGCACGAATGGCCGTGCCGCAAGCGGCTGCGAAATCTGTGCCGTCGTGCAGCTTCCAGGTCCTGAGCAGCGGATGGAGCCGCATCCCGAATGCGGAGGTCACCGCACCGGCCACTGGATGAAGAAAGCCATGACTGCCTGGCGGCCCAGCCGGTTTGGTGATGGCGCTGGTCTGGGTCGCGGCTGCGGCCGCCAGCGCGCGAGCCTGAGCTTCGCGCTTCACGACCTCACGCTGCGACTCCCCCACAAGCCGCAGCCGCCCGCCACGGTTGCCGAGCAGCAGCAGGGGATCGAGGTAGCTTCTGCCTTCCCGCAGCCCCCAATGCAGGCAGCCGCGGCAATGCCCGCCGGTTCCAAGTACTCCGATCACTTGCCCCACCACCACTCGTTCACCGACGCTCAGCGTGCTGACCACGGGCTCGTACGTGGTGCGGACCGCGCCGTGGTCGATGCTGACGACCGGCTTGCCGGCGATCGATCCAGCGAACGCGACCGTGCCGCTCGCCGCCGCCAGGATCGCCTCACCAGGCTTCGCGACGAGATCTACGCCGCGGTGACCGGATGCCCAGGCAAGGGCTGGAGGAGCGAACCCGCGTTGCACCACGGGCGCCCCGCGGAGTGGCCATCCGGCGTGCGTGGGCAGGGTGGGAGCGGCCACCGCAGGAGCTGGAACGACGAGCACGCTCAGGCAGATCGCTACGAAGACGGCCATCCGAAGGTGTCGACCCAGTATTTGAGCTGCTCGCGCAATCGCGCGGTGTTTGATTGCTCGCTGCCGCTCGCTGCGATGTTCGCTGGGTTGCCGCCGTCTTCGTCGGAGCTGACGGAACGGAAAAGCGTTGTTCCGCCATCTCCTCCTGCAGATCGGCGGCGCGAACATCGGAACCCGGCTACTTCGTCGTCGCTCGCAGAGGAAGGAACACCTCTGCTTGTTCCTCCTCAGCACGGCGGTGCGCGATTTCCCGACGCTCGCAGCAAGGACTCGCACGGCGGCAGTCTCCGGACGTCGGCAGGAATCGTGCGGGCCGCTCGCGATCTGTGGATGACATTCGAGGGCGCCGTTGCGTTGTGGATAGACTCACATATGCAGATCTGCTATCAGATCTGACTTCGCATGCTCGCGTACCGGTCTCCGGTCCGGGCGGCACATTCGGTCTCTACCTCGACGAGAAGTCAGTCGAGTGTGTGTCGCGCGAGCATCAGGCAGCGCCGAAAGGTTCGGTGCTGAGCAACCGTACGCCGGCGCCCGCGCGTGCTGGCAAGGAAGGAACGCGGCCATGGCCGTCGTCACTACGCGACAGCTCCTGGAGAGCGGTGTCCACTTCGGACACCAAACCCGCCGTTGGAATCCGAAGATGAAGCGGTTCATCTTCACTGAACGCAACGGCATCTACATCATCGACCTACAGCAGTCGCTGACCTACATCGACCGCGCGTACGCGTTCGTCAAGGACACCGTTGCTCGTGGCGGCCAGGTGCTCTTCGTCGGCACCAAGAAGCAGGCCCAGGAGGCGATTGCCGAGCAGGCGACCCGGGTCGGGATGCCGTACGTGAACCAGCGCTGGCTGGGCGGCATGCTGACCAACTTTCACACTGTGATCAAGCGCATCCAGCGGCTCAAGGAGCTGGAAGGCCTGGACTTCGACGACATTGCGGCCTCCGGTCTCACCAAGAAGGAGCTACTGGGGCTGCGCCGGGAGAAGGAGAAGCTGGAACGCACCCTGGGCGGCATTCGGGATATGACGAGGACTCCTCAGGCGGTCTGGATCGTGGACACCAAGAAGGAGCATCTGGCGGTCGACGAGGCTCGCAAGCTTCGGATTCCGGTGATCGCCATCCTCGACACCAACTGCGATCCCGATGAGGTCGACTTTGCGATCCCAGGGAACGACGACGCCATTCGCTCGGTCTCATTGCTCACTCGGGTGCTCGCTGACGCCGTCGCCGATGGCCTGATGGCGCGCTCGGGTGCGCAGACGGGGACCGAGGCGGAGGTTGAGCCGATGCCGGACTGGGAGCTCGAGCTGCTCGGCGCCAGTCAGGAGCCTGCACCGGCAACACCGCACGACATACCTGCGCCCGACGCCGCCCCGGTGCCAACCGAAGAGCAGCCCGAGGAGGCAGCCGTCGAGGCCGAGGAGGAAGCGGACAAGCAGCTGGATGAGGAGCTCCAGTCCGACAATCCGGATCCCGAAAACGTCTACGACCCCGACAGAGGGTCGACCCACAGCTGAACCCCCATCACATTTACAGGAACTGAGGACCACGCACTCATGGCAACGATCTCCGCTGCTGAAGTGAAGAAACTCCGTGACGCCACCGGCGCGGGCATGATGGACTGCAAGAAGGCACTCACCGACGCCGCCGGCGACTTCGACAAGGCTGTCGACATCCTCCGTGTGAGCGGCCAGGCCAAGGCGGCCAAGCGCAGCGCCGAGCGGTCCGCTGCAAACGGGCTGGTGGCCTCCACCGATGGTGCGCTGCTCCAGATGGGGGCTGAGACCGACTTTGTCGCCAAGAACGAGGCGTTCCAGGCGCTAGCCGCAGATGCCGTGAAGGCGGTAGCGGCGAGCAAGGCCGACAATGTCGAGGCCGCCAATAAGGCGGTCTTGTCGTCAGGCCAGACGGTCGGAGAGGCGGTTGATGAGCTGGCGGCCAAGATCGGCGAGAAGCTCGAGGTGAGTGCGGCGGCCTACTTCGACGGTCAGACCGCGGTCTATCTGCACCGCCGAGCGTCCGACCTCCCGCCCCAGGTGGGAGTGCTGGTCGAGTACGAAGGATCTGACGAGTCTGCAGCTCGTGGCGCCGCCATGCAGATTGCCGCAATGCGCCCGCAGTACGTCAGCCGTGACGACGTTCCGTCCGCACTCGTGGAGAACGAGCGGCGCATCGCAGAGGCGACGGCGAAGGAGGAGGGCAAGCCCGAACAGGCTCTTCCCAAGATCGTCGAAGGTCGCGTGAACGCGTACTTCAAGGACGTGGCACTACTCGATCAGCCCTCTGTGACCGACAGCAAGGTCTCATTTGGCAAGCAGCTCGACGAGGCAGGCATCAAGGTCCTGCGGTTCGTACGCTTCGAGGCGGCCGGCGCGCAGTAGTCTCGCGCCGGTGAGCGCCTAAGCCGAGCTGCGAGCGTCGGCATTGCGCGAGCAGCTCCCACAACTGAGAGGAACCCGACGGGTGAATGGTCCGTACAAGCGCGTGATGTTGAAACTCTCGGGTGAGGTCTTCGGTGGCGGCAAGCTGGGCGTCGATCCCGACGTCGTAGCAGGACTCGCCAAGCAGATCGGCATTGTGAACCAAATGCAGGTCCAGGTTGCGGTGGTCGTCGGCGGCGGCAACTTTTTCCGCGGTGCAGAGCTGCAGCAGCGGGGGATGGAGCGTGACCGGGCGGACTACATGGGCATGCTCGGCACTGTGATGAACTGCCTCGCCTTGCAGGACTTTCTGGAAAAGGTCGGTGTTCAAACTCGGGTGCAGACCGCGATCACCATGGGACAGGTGGCTGAGCCTTACATCCCGCGCCGTGCGGAGCGGCATCTCGAGAAGGGCCGGGTCGTCATCTTCGGCGCCGGCTCGGGGATGCCGTACTTTTCCACCGATACGGTGGCCGCTCAGCGTGCCTTGGAGATCAGTGCCGAGGTGCTGCTGATGGGCAAGCAAGGTGTGGATGGGGTGTATTCGGCCGATCCGCACAAGCACCCTGACGCGATCAAGTTCGACGAGCTGACCTACGACGAGTACCTCGCGCGCAACCTAAAGGTTGCTGACGCGACCGCCATCAGCATGGCCCGCGACTACAAGCTGCCGATGATCTTTTTCAGCCTGGACACCGAAGGCACGATCGTCCGCGTGGTGTCGGGTGAGAAGATCGGTACGACCGTCCACTCCTAAGGAGAAGAACACTTGTGATCGCCGACATCATGCGCGAAGCCGAGATCAAGATGGCGAATGCGGTCGAGTACACCAAGGAAGAATTCGCAGCGATTCGTACCGGTCGCGCGCACCCGGCGATCTTCGCCAAGCTCACCGCCGACTACTACGGCTCGCCGACACCGCTCCAGCAACTCGCAACCTTTCATGTGCAAGACGCCCGGGTGGTGCTGATCACTCCGTACGACAAGTCCGCGATGGCCAACATCGAAAAGTCGATCCGCAACTCTGATATCGGAGTCAATCCGTCCAACGACGGCACCACCATCCGGGTCACGCTTCCCGAGCTCACCGAGGAGCGGCGCAAGGAATACATCAAGTTGGCCAAGCACAAGGCCGAAGACGCCCGAATTTCTGTGCGAGGCGCCCGTCGCACCGCCAAGGAGGCCCTGGACCGGATGGTCAAGGACAAGGAAGTCGGTGAGGACGAGGTGGTACGCGCGGAGAAGCAGCTCGACGCCGCCACGCGAAAGCACGTCGACGAGATCGACGATGTCCTCAAGCACAAGGAAGCTGAGTTGCTCGAGGTCTAGTGTTGACTGAGCCACCGGCCGCGCCGGCGCAGATGCATGGCCGCGCTGGCCGCAATCTGCCAGCTGCCATAGGCATCGGCGTTGCACTCGGCGCGTACGTCGTGCTCAGCCTGATCTACCTCAAGCCCGCCTTCGTTGTGCTCGTCGCGGTGGCGCTGGTGCTCGCTACAGTCGAACTGCATGGAGCGCTGAAGAAGCAAGGCATGACGTCGGCGATCGTTCCGATTGCCATCGGCAGCGTTGCCATCTCATTTGGCTCTTACTTCGCGGGCCGGCAGGAGCCGGTGATCTTTTCCACCACCAGCGTGCTGCTGGCGTCTTTGGCGCTGACTGTCTTGGCCAGCTTCATCTGGCGGATGCCCAAGGGTGCTGTGGGATTCGTACGCGACTCCGCCGCCAGCCTGATGATCATTGCCTACGTGCCGCTGCTCGGCTCGTTTGCTCCCTTGATGCTCGCCGAGGGCCAGGGTGCTGCACGAATCGTGACCTTCCTGTTGATCGTGGTCATGAGCGATACCGGCGGCTATGTCGCCGGAGTACTGTTCGGCAAGCATCCGATGGTGCCCAAGATCAGCCCGAAGAAGTCATGGGAGGGTCTGGCTGGATCACTGATCTTCGGCGCAGCTGCAGGCGTCTGCATGGCCTTTTTCGTTCTTCTTGTCCCGTTCTGGGTGGGCATCATTCTCGGCGTGAGCCTGGTGGCCGCGGGGACCTGCGGCGACCTGGTCGAATCGATGATCAAAAGAGATCTGGGGATCAAGGACATGAGCTCCTTCCTGCCCGGGCATGGGGGAGTCATGGATCGGCTTGATTCGCTGCTCCTCGCCGCCCCGGTGGCCTGGTTGATCATGTACCTCTTGGTTCCTGGCGGATGAGCCATTTGCTGCCACTCCTGTTCTCGAGGCGCCTGGTCGCGGGGACCGTCCCGACACTGCGGACAGCTCGTCGCCCATGAGGTGTGATAGCTGCCAAGATTGGCGCCGTGACAGAACTCGATCCAACGCTGTACGACCTGACTGAGGCGCTTGGCGTCGTCACGGAGTACTGGGACTGGCAGGGTCGGCACATTTCCGTCGCTCGTGACACCGTGGTGGCCGTCCTGGCCGCCTTGGACATTGACGCATCGACGCCGGAAGCTGCCGCAGCCGCTCTGGCGAACCATCACCGCCACCCGTGGACCCAGATGTTGCCGTCATGCATGACAATTCGCGAGCAGCGCAACGCCTCGGTGTGGGTCCATGTACAGCACGGCAACCCGGTCAATGTCTGGATCGAACTCGAGACGGGTGAGATCCGTCAGGAGTTGCGGCAACTGGAGAACTGGACGCCGCCGCGGGAGATCGATCAGCGCTGGGTTGGTGAGGCATCGTTCGAGATTCCAGGGGACCTGCCGCTTGGCTACCACACCCTGAAGGCCGCCAGCGGCGATCGGCAAGCGTCCATGCCGTTGATCATTACTCCTGCGTGGCTGGGGTTTCCGGAACGAATGGGGCAGCATCGCGTCTGGGGATTGGCCACCCAGCTCTATAGCGTGCGTTCGGAGCAGTCCTGGGGAGTCGGCGACCTGACTGATCTTGAGGATCTGGCTGTGTGGTCGGCGGCGGAGCACCAGGCCGACTTTGTCCTGGTCAACCCGTTGCATGCAGTCGAACCAGTGCCTCCGTTACAGCCGTCGCCATACCTGCCCAGCAGCCGTCGCTTTGGCAATCCCCTCTACCTGCGACTCGAACACATCCCGGAGTACGCCGTGGCAAGCGAGGCGCAGCGGGAAGCGATTGACAAGATCAGGATTCGATTGCTCGTCAAGATCAGTGAGTCGACCCAGATCGATCGTGATCGATCGTGGAAGGCCAAGCGCAAGGCGCTCAAGATCATCTTCTCGATACCTCGTACGCCCGGGAGGGAGGCCTCCTTTGCCGCATATCGGCGCCGTGAGGGACGCGGTCTGGAGAGCTTCGCGACCTGGTCGGCGCTCGCCGAAGAACACGGTCCCAGCTTTCAGGACTGGCCGATGGAGCTGCAGGATCCCGAGTCATCAGCTGTTGCCGCCTTCGCTGCTGTCAATACCGCCAAGATCGACTTCCACTGCTGGCTGCAGTGGTTGATGGAGGAGCAGCTGGCCGGCGCGCAGCAGGCGGCTGTGCGAGCTGGCATGGCGCTTGGCGTGATGCATGATCTGCCGGTTGGCGTGAGTACGCGAGGCGCAGATGCCTGGAGCTTGCAAGACAGTTACGCAAGTAGCGTCTCGGTAGGCTGTCCGCCGGATCCCTTCAACCAGCAGGGGCAGGACTGGAATCAGTCCCCGTGGCGGCCTGATCGGCTAGCCGCCGCCGCGTACGCGCCATTCCGAGAGACGGTGGCCACGATCTTGCGGCATGCCGGCGGTTTGCGTGTCGATCACGTGATCGGTCTGTTTCGCCTGTGGTGGATTCCCAAGGGGATGCATCCTACGCAGGGCACCTACGTTCGCTACGACCACGAGGCCATGGTCGGCATTCTCGCTCTGGAGGCTCATCGAGCAGGCGCAGTGGTGGTTGGTGAAGATCTAGGAACAGTGGAGCCCTGGGTCCGCGACTACCTTCGAGAACGCGGCATTCTTGGCACGTCGATCTTGTGGTTCGAGTTCGACTGGGATGGGGACGGTACGCCGCTGGCGCCGGAAAAGTGGCGGGAATACTGTTTGGCCTCGGTGACGACTCATGATCTGCCGCCCACTGCTGGTTATCTCGCCGGTGATCACATCCGGCTCCGGGATCAGCTCGGCATCCTGACTCGCTCCTTGGATGAGGAGCTGGAAGCCGAGGAAGCCGATCGCCAAGCCTGGTTGGACAACCTTCGAGATCGGGGCGCCTTGCAGCCGGACGCGGGAGTCGAAGAGACCGTTGAGGCCCTGCACCGTTACTTGACATGGACTCCGTCACGGCTGCGCTGCCTTTCGCTCGCCGACGCTGTTGGGGAGCATCAGTTGCAGAACCAGCCCGGGACCATCGACGAATACCCGAACTGGCGGGTGCCGCTCACCGGTCCTGAGGGAAGACCGGTGATGTTGGAAGACATCTTCACAGACCCGCGAACGGCGAATCTCGCCAAGATCATGAACGGCGGCCGCTAGTCAATGCCAGTGTTTGATTGATCGCTTCGCTCGCTGCGAACATTTCGCAGCTCATCTGGGACCGAGGTCGACCCAGCCCTCCTCAATTGCCTGGCGCACAGCATCAGCCTCTTCCTGAGTCAGAATGCCGGCCTGGACCGCCTGGTCCAGATATGGGTCCAGCGCAGCCGGCCCCTGCGCCTCATAGGCCGCACGAATCTCGTCGAGGGCGGCCTTGATCTGGGCCTCGTCGACGCCGAGCATGCCGGACAAGACCTTGATGAGTGCCGCCTCCTGCTCCTCCTGTCCGGGGCTGGTTGGCCAATCCGGTCGCTCAGCGCCCGGCGGGGGACTGCTGGGCAGGGGGGCATTGGGAGTGGGGATACTGGGCGCGCTCGTCGGATAAGGCATTGGCGTGGTGTCCGCGGATGCTGTGGTCGCCACTCCGACGCCCGCGCCAAGCACGAGCATTCCTGAGGCTATCGCGACTGCAGTCCTTATCGAGGCTGGCACGTTGTTGCTCCCTGTCATCGGTTTGCGGTGGGCTGCCGACTAGGGTGAAGCGCTTTCCTGTCAATGACCTGGGTGGAAACTGGCAGCGAGCTGGCAATATGAGTCGCTCTGCGGCCATGGATAGGGTCGAAGCGTGCTCATCGTGAGGAAATGTCTGCGACGGCAGTGACGGAGAGCCGGTCGAAGCGAGCCAACAGCAGCCTGCTGACGGTACTTGTTGCCTTCGTAGCCAACTTGCTCATCGCAGTTGCCAAGTCGGTGGCAGCCGTCATCACGTCATCGGCGTCGATGGTGGCTGAGGCTGCTCACTCATGGGCGGATGCCGGTAACGAGATTTTTCTGCTGATTGCTGAGCGGCGATCTGACCGTGGCCGGGACAGCGGGCACCCGATGGGGTTCGGGCGTGAGGCCTATGTCTGGTCGATGTTCGCTGCGTTTGGGCTCTTCACTGCCGGCGCTGTGGTGTCGATCTGGCATGGAATACAGCAGCTGATAGAACCCCAGGAAGCATCGAACTACTTTGTCGCGTACGTCGTCTTGGCAATTGCCTTCGTGCTCGAAGGGATCTCGTTCATCCAAGCCATGACTCAGGCCCGGCGGCATGCTGCGGTCCAGGGCCGCAGTGTCCCGAGCTTTGTGCTGAACACCTCGAATCCCACATTGCGCGCTGTCTTTGCCGAAGACGCCGCGGCCCTGATCGGTATCACGATCGCGTTTGCGGGTATCGCGCTCCATCAGGTCACCGGATCGGTCACACCTGACGCCGTGGGCTCAATCCTGGTCGGTGTCCTGCTGGCAGTGGTCGCAGTGTTTCTGATTGACCGCAACCGGCGCTTTCTGGTCGGTGAGGTCGTACGCCCCGAGGTTCGGCGGCAAGTGCTCCGCGATCTACTGGAACGTCCGGATATCGACCGGATCACCTACCTTCACCTGGAGTACGTCGGCCCTGGTCGGTTGTACCTGGTCGCGTCGGTCGACATGACCGGTGACGACGTCGAGCACAGCCTGGCGGTGCGATTACGGCAGGTGGAGCGTGAGTTGGAGCAGCAGGAGCACATCGAGGAGGCTGTGCTCACTCTTGCCACCCCCGACGAGATGTCACTCACGCCGTAAATCCGAAGGACAGCTTGCGGCGGTCGGGAGGCTGGCCACTTCGTGCAGGATGGTGGCGATGACCGCGGCAGAGGACCAGCTGATCGACTGGCTGCTCGAGGGCGATCCGTCGATCCGCTGGAGGGTGCACCGAGACCTGCTCGGCAGCTCTGAATCGACCGTACGCGATGAGCGAGCCAAGGTCGCGACGGAGGGCTGGGGGGCGAAACTGATTTCGTTGCAGGACCAAGACGGGCGCTGGGGCGGCGGCGACTACACGCCCAAATGGATTTCTACGACGTACACGCTCCTGCATCTGGTCTGGCTTGGCCTGCCACCGGGGCACCCTGCGGCCCTCGCCGGGTGTGAGCGCCTCTGGCAGTGGCAGGGCCGCTGGCGGGTGCCGGAGACCTGCATTGTCTCGATGTTGGTGCGGCTCACTGCCGCTCACGGGTGCCACGACGAAGGTCTCGACGGCCTCGTCGACCACCTCCTCAGCCAACAGCTCGATGACGGCGGCTGGAACTGCGCAGCGCGCGATGACCCAGGTAAGCACAGCTCCTTCCACACCAGCATTCAGGCTCTTGAGGCACTTGATGCCTATCAACGTGTTGGCGGTGCTGGTTCAATCGAGGAGGCGCAGGCACGGGGGCGCGATTTCTTCCTGCGTCACCAGCTCTACAAGTCCCATCGCAGCGGCCGGCTAGCAATCCGTGGCAGCACCCGCTTTCCCCAGCTGCCTCAGTGGCACTTCGACGTCCTGCGAGGACTCGAGCACTTCGTCGATGTGGCCGCCGACCGGGATCAACGGCTCGGCGACGCCGTTGGCGTTCTGCTGCGTGCCCGTCGGGCCGACGGTCGGTGGCCGACGTACGCCGCTTATCCCGGCCGCGCGTGGTTCCAGATGGAGGAACCGGGTCCGAGCCGGTGGAACACAGTGCGAGTGCTGCGGGTCCTGGGCTGGTGGGGACGACCGGGCAACAGCGAGCAACGCCGGGCCCCGGGATCGGTGGATCCACAGCTCGGCGACTGCGATGCTGGCCGCAGCGCTGAGCAGTAGCCCCAGAGGGTAGACGACCGTGCGGGCCAGCCCCAGACTTGCGATGGCCGACCGTGAGATATCGAAGGTCATGAACACCAGCGCCAGAGCAAAGCTGCGCAGCATCCACTCGCGGTGCTCGCTGAATCGACGGGTCCGAACTCGCTGCAGTGCGACCGCGGTTGCGGCGGACCAGGAGATGGCCCAGGCCGCGAAGACGACCTTGCCGACCCAACCGACGTCGAAGAGCCCGGCCACTGCCAGCCCACCCGCGCCCGTAGCCCAAGTGGCCACGACGTAGGTTCGACCGATCGCCCGGTGTATCCGCGGCCTGCTGTCGAGTAGTCGGGATGCGACCCTCAGCTGTACGGCTGCAGCGATGAGGGCGATGCTGCCGGTCAGCGCGTGGAGAACGAACAGGGGCGGTGCAGCCCTGCCGGGCGAGATATCAGCCGCACCAGTGAACGACAGTAGTTCGACGATCGCGGTGTACACGCCGAACGCGCCGTAGAACGCGCAGATCGCGACGCCGATCCAGCCGAGAAACGGACCGAGCGCTCGGACCCAGGTGAGGGCGAGTGACATTTTCAGGCCACCTTTCCGTCTAAGTATTCCTGTGGATAAGTAGCTTAGTTAATAAGCTACTTATCCACAAGGTAGTATTGCAACCATGAGAACTCCGTCATCAGAGGAGGTCGTGGCCGCGCTCCACCGTTTCGGTCTCGAGCGCGACCGGCTGCGTACCGCTCTAGCTCGCCGGCTCGGCGTTCCCGCGGCCGACCTGGACGCCCTGGAGCATCTTGAACGTGCCGGGCCGCTCTCCCAGCGAGACTTGGCCGAACGGCTGCTACTGTCTTCCGGCGCGGTGACCTTCCTGGTCGACCGCCTGGAGCAGGCTGGATTGGTTCAGCGGCAACCCCACCCCACTGACCGGCGTGCCACGCTGGTCGCGCTTGCCCCTGGGGCGGAGCTGCCTGAGGTCCCCGAGCTGGACCGGTACCACCGAGCCACGCGGCGGGAAGCGGCTCAGCTGTCCGCGACTGGTCGCGCTGTCGTCGCTGACTTTTTGTCAGCCGTCACCGGCCACGCCGCGGAAGGGACCGCCGAACTGCAGCAACGCAAAGCACGGCGCGCATAAGGGTGACAGGTCCAACCTGTCACACTTGCCCCGTGCGCGACGTGGTGATCTTGGGCAGCACCGGCTCGATCGGAACACAGGCCTTGGAGGTCGTCGCTGATCATCCCGATCACTTCCGGGTGGTGGGCCTGGCGGCCGGAGGCTCACAAATCGCGCTGCTGGCTCGACAGGTGTTGGACAGCCGAGCGCGTATGGTCGCTGTCAGTCGCGCTACGACAGTCCAAGACCTTCAACTCGCGCTGTACGCCGAAGCCAGCCGGCGCGGCTGGGCGGAGGGAGAAGTACAGCTACCCCGCATTGTCGCTGGGCCCGATGCGGCAGCTGAGGTGGCAGCGATGCCGTGCGACGCCGTGCTTAATGGGATCACGGGATCCACCGGGCTGGCGGCAACACTGGCTGCCCTCCGAGCTGGGCGAATCCTCGCCCTGGCCAACAAGGAGTCCCTGGTGGTTGGCGGCCCTCTGGTCACCCAAGCCGCCCAGCCCGGGCAGATTGTTGCAGTCGACTCAGAACATTCGGCCCTGGCCCAATGTCTGCGCGGCGGCGCAGCGGCGGAGGTCGATCGGTTGATCCTGACGGCAAGTGGCGGGCCATTCCGCGGACTCACCCGGGAACAAATGCGCACCGTCACACCCGATCAGGCACTCGCGCACCCGACCTGGAATATGGGCCGCGTCATCACGACCAACTCCGCGACGCTGGTCAACAAGGGTTTGGAACTGCTGGAAGCACACCTGCTGTACGGAGTGGACCTGGACCGGATCGATGTCGTCGTACATCCGCAATCGATCGTGCACTCCATGGTGCAGTTCATCGACGGGTCCACCCTCGCGCAATGTTCGCCGCCAGATATGAAGCTTCCGATCGCGCTTGCTCTGAGCTGGCCGGCGCGGCTGCCGGGTGCGGCCCGGTCGTGCGATTGGAGTACAGCGTCGAGCTGGACTTTCGAGCCGCTGGACACCATAGCCTTTCCCGCCGTTGAGCTGGCGCGGCAAGCGGGACGGCTGGGTGGGACGGCTCCTGCCGTCTACAACGCTGCCAACGAGGTATGCGTTGACGCCTTTCACGAGGGCCGGATCGGTTTCACCCAGATCCTCGACATCGTCGCCGTGGTACTAGGTGAGCACGCCGCTTCGGATCCCGACGTAGGCTCGAGGATGGTCGCGAGTGACCACCTCACGCTTGAGTTGGTGCTGGCGGCCGATGCCTGGGCGCGTGCCCGGGCTCAGGATCTCACCCAGGCTATGGAGCACACGCACTAGATGGACCTTGTGATCTACATCGGCGGTGCCGTCCTCTTCTTCGCATTGGTGATGGCTTCGATTGCCCTGCACGAGATCGGACATCTCCTGCCCGGCAAAGCCTTCAATGTCAAGACCACTGAGTACTTCGTCGGCTTTGGCCGTACTTTGTGGTCGCGGCGCAAGGGCGAGACGGAGTACGGCGTGAAGGCGGTTCCGGTTGGCGGCTATGTCCGCCTTCTCGGCATGTTCCCGCCGGCGAAGGACCATCCTGATCAGATCCGCGAGTACAGTACGGGCCCGTTTCGTGCGCTCGCAGACAATGCACGGGCTGCAGAGTGGTCAACGATCCAGCCTGAGGACGAGGGCCGGCTCTTCTATCAGAAGCCTTTCTGGCAGAAGTTGATCATCATGGCCTGTGGCCCGGCGATGAACATCCTGCTGGCGTTTGTGATCTTGCTGGGCGTCTCCGCGACCTACGGTGTCTACCGCTCCCAGTTGACGATCAGCAAGATCCAGGAGTGCATTGTCGTAGCGAACGCAGCCGACAAGACCTGCGCCGGGAAGCCGCCGACCCCGGCAGCTCAGTCCGGAATCCTGCCGGGCGACAAGCTCGTGGCGTTCAACGGAGTCGCAGTGTCGTCCTGGGACGACGTCTCGCTCCTGATTCGAGCCAACCTCGACCACCCGGCGCTGGTGACCGTTGAGCGGAATGGCCAGCGCATCGATCTGAGGCCGGTCAACACAGTCATCACTGGCGTACCGGACAGGTACGACCCATCGAAGCGAGTTGCCGCTGGATTCTTTGGCGTTGAACCGGAGGTGGTCAGGCAGCGCGGCGGGCCGATCGCGGTGGTCGGAGACATGTGGCAGATGACCAAGCAGACCGCCGTAGCGCTCGCGTATTTCCCCGCGAAGGTCTACTACACCGCCTACAACTTGGTGACAGGCAAGCCTCGCGACATCTATGGGCCGATGTCGATCGTGGGCGCAAGTCGAGCGGCAGGCGAGATCGCGTCGACGGACCAGATCGACGCTGCGGCGAAGGTGGCGAGCCTGTTCACCGTGCTCGGCGCGGTCAACCTGTTCGTCGCGCTCTTCAACTTCGTGCCGCTGCTGCCGTTGGACGGAGGACACGTTGCCGCAGCGTTCTACGAAGCTGTCAGACGGGCCATCGCTCGCCTCTTCGGAAAGCCCGACCCGGGACCTGTGGACACGGCGAAGTTGCTGCCCGTGGCGTACGTTGTCGGCGGGGTGATACTCATCTCGGGTGTCGTGTTGATCTTGGCCGACCTCATCGATCCGATTCGGCTCTTCTGAGGTTCCGCCCCCGCGCCTTGATCGCCGACCCCGGACTCTACGACCTTGGCGCTCAGGTTCGAACCATGCTGCCACCAGAGTTGTGGGCGCAGGTGGAGGCATCGGCGCCGGAGGCCGAGCGCACGTTTGCCGAGATGTTTGAGCGCGACCCACACCGCGAGTGCTACTTCATGCCACGAGCGATCGCCCACGGCGCGAAGAGCGCCCCGGAATACCTACGAATGTTGCAGGACTACCAGGTACCCGCGGGCCGGATTTCGGTACCGGCGGCGGTCACCGCACAACCCGGCGACGCGGAGACGCGGAGACTGTACGAGGCGATTTCCTCATCGAAGATGCTTGCGGAGTTCAACCCAGACGTCGGTGAGTGGAGCCACTGCGAAGCCGTCGCGCTCAGTCGGTACGACCAGGTCGCCCATGACTGGCTCGACGGGGTGCTGGCGAGCTGACCCGCTTGTTATCTCTTCGCTACCGAACTCACGTTAGGCTGGATTGTCGGCGGGCCAGAAGAAACTAATCCCGCCGTTTCTCGCAATGAAAGGCCTTATGAGCATCGACTTGGGTCTGCCCACCCTTCCTCCACCCACCCTGGCGCCGCGTCGCAAGAGTCGCCAGATCAGAGTCGGCAAGGTCGCCGTCGGGGGCGACGCGCCAATCAGTGTGCAGTCCATGACCACGACTCTGACCGCTGACATCAACTCGACGCTGCAGCAGATCGCCGAGCTGACCGCGACTGGCTGCGACATCGTGCGGGTTGCCGTGCCGAGCCAGGACGACGCCGAAGCTTTGCCAGTGATCGCCAAGAAGTCCCAGATCCCAGTGATCGCCGACATCCACTTCCAGCCGAGGTACGTCTTTGCAGCGATCGACGCCGGATGCGCTGCGGTACGCGTCAATCCTGGCAACATCCGCGCCTTTGATGATCAAGTAAAGGAGATCGCAAGAGCTGCGGCGGACGCCGGATGTTCCATTCGGATCGGAGTCAACGCTGGGTCGCTGGACAAGCGCCTCCTCGCCAAGTACGGCAAGGCCACGCCGGAGGCCTTGGTGGACTCGGCCCTCTGGGAGGCCAGCCTTTTTGAGGAACACGGGTTCCGCGACTTCAAGATCTCGGTCAAGCACAGCGAT
This sequence comes from uncultured Actinomycetota bacterium, assembly GCA_963734005.1. Taxonomy (GTDB): domain Bacteria; phylum Actinomycetota; class Actinomycetes; order Propionibacteriales; family Propionibacteriaceae; genus Microlunatus. Next base: position 105,039 of record CAVTFS010000019.1, on the reverse strand, counting down.
CCGGTCGTCATGGTGCGCGCGTACGAGCTACTTGCCGATGCCTGCGACTACCCCCTGCATCTCGGAGTAACCGAGGCCGGGCCGGCATTCCAGGGAACCATCAAATCTGCGGTTGCCTTCGGTGCGCTGCTCTCGAAGGGCATCGGGGACACAATCCGGGTCTCGCTGTCCGCGCCGCCAGTCGAAGAGGTCAAGGTCGGGATCAAGATCTTGGAGTCCCTGAACCTGCGGCCGCGGCATCTGGAGATCGTGTCCTGCCCCTCCTGCGGCCGCGCCCAGGTCGATGTTTACAAGCTCGCCGACGAGGTAACTGCTGGGTTGGAGGGGCTGGAGGTGCCGCTCCGGGTCGCCGTGATGGGTTGTGTTGTCAATGGACCCGGTGAGGCACGGGAGGCGGATCTCGGGGTTGCCTCCGGTAATGGCAAGGGCCAGATCTTCGTCCGTGGCGAGGTGATCAAGACGGTGAAAGAGGCCGACATCGTCGAGACCCTGATCGACGAGGCGATGCGGCTCGCGGAGTCCATGCCCGCCGGAGACGGCGCGCCCGAGGTCAGCGTGCGCTAGCTATGCGCAAGGTCGCCAGCACGATTGCTTCCCGATGGGCCCGAGAGGGTTCGGTCCGGGTGCTGGGTCGTAGCGACCTGCCAGCGGCCATCCGGCTGCTTTCTGCTAACCCGATCGAGAACGTCTTTGTGGCGTCCCGAGTGCGTGCCGCAGGGCTCGAGCAGGCAAGCCTCGGCTGTCCAGTCTGGGGATATGAGCGTGGTGGCCTGCTGCGCGCGATGTGCCATGCCGGGTCCAATCTGGTCCCAGTCAATGCTGACGAGGATGCACTTGAGGCTTGGGCGGTGTTCGCCGGTCCGGAACGTATGTGCGCATCGATCATTGGCCCATCCCATGTTGCGCTGGAGTTGTGGAACCGATTGTCCGAGCGCTGGGGCTCGAGCTGGAGCGACGTTCGCGATGTCCGGCCGCACCAGCCCGTGCTCGCGATCAGTTCGCCCCCAGTTATCCCGGTCGACCGACGGGTGCGTCGGGTCACTGTCGATCAATGGGATGCCTATACCGAGGCTGCGGTCAAGATGTACACCGAGGAGATTGGCGTCTCCCCGGTGCAGGGCAATCCCGCCGGTTACCGCTTTTACGTCCGCCAGCTGATCTCCTCAGGTCGTGCCTTCGGCATCTTCGATGGCAATCGGGTGCTCTTCAAGGCCGATCTCGGTTCGGTGTCGGGATCGGTCTGCCAAGTTCAAGGGGTCTGGCTGGAACCTGAGCTGCGTGGCCGGGGGTTGGCGGCTCCCGCGATGGCGGCTGTAGTCCAGCTGGCGCGTACCGTCGTGCCCACGGTGTCGCTCTACGTCAACGACTACAACCTGCCAGCGCGTGCGACCTACGCCAGGGTGGGCTTCACACAGGTCGGCGAATTCGCTACGGTCCACTTTTGAGGGCCTTTCGCCGGCTGGGGGCGTGGGGATATGCGGGAGCAGCCGCAAAGATCGGGGCGCGGCTGGCAGCGCTCTGGATCGGGCTGTTGGTCCTGCTGTCCGGCTGTGCGGCCGACGAGCCAGCCGTGCGTACGCCAGCACCAGCCTCGACCCCTAGCCCCGCCGCGACGTCGAGTGGCCCTACCTCATCGGGTCAACCAACGCAGCGACGCTGCCAAGCCGAAGCGGACCAGCGTCACGGTGGTGATGAACGGCGATCTGCTGTGGCACAACACCTTGTGGTTCGGAGCGAGGGAAGACGCCCGGCGACGGGGACGCAGTGGCTATGACTTCGCACCGCTGCTGGCCGGCATGAAGCCGGTCATTGCCGCGGCCGACCTGGCGATCTGCCACGAGGAGGTGCCGCTCGCTCCGCCTGGCGGACCGTACCGAAACTATCCGCTGTTCGCCGCGCCGCCACACGTCGTCAAGGCAATCGTCACGACAGGTTACGACGTGTGCACGACGGCCTCGAACCACGCTGTCGACCAGGGTTTCGCCGGCCTGAAGCGGACTCTCGATGATCTTGATCGGGCCAAGATCCCGCATGTCGGCACGGCACGTACCAAAGCGGAGTCCGAACGCCCGATGATCTTCACCACCAAACAGGGCGTCAAGATCGCCATCGTCGCGGCGACCTTCAGCTTGAACGGCCTGCCTATGCCGCAGGGTAAGCCGTGGGCGGTGCAACGGCTGAGCGCCAAAAGCTTGCTGCGACAGGCGCACCGTGCCCGGACGGCCGGAGCGGACATTGTGCTCGCGGCGGTGCATGTGGGCACCGAGTACTCCACGAGCGAGAACGCCCAGCAGGTCAAGCTTGCCCAGGCCCTCACCGCCTCGCCCGATGTTGATCTTGTGTACATGCACCACCCGCATGTCGTGCAGCCGTGGACCATGGTGAACAAGAAGTGGGTGCTCTACGGCGTGGGAAACACCGTGGCCCAGCACGCAACCGACGTGCCGCGCGGCTATGAGGGGGCGACCGGGCGGTTCACGTTCACCGCCGTCGGGAACGGGCGATTCACGGTGACCAAGGCTGAGTACATCCCGACACTGGTCACCCGCTACCAGCCCGGCCGGCCGGCGCGACTGTATCAAGTCTCGACGGCATTGAAGAGCGCCAAGGGATCATTCCGGGGCCGGCTGCTGGAGGCGCAACGGCGCACCACCGCCGTGGTGATGCGCAAGCATCCAGAAGGATTGATGCGGGGATAGTTCACAGGCTTGACCAGGTCCACGGCGTGCAATCATCGGCGCGTGACCGAGCTACCGGTTGGGCGTCCAACCTTAGTGATCGTGAGTGGGCCTGCTGGGTCGGGCAAGACGACGCTGGCGCACCGGTTGGCCGCAACGATCGGCTGTCCGGCCCTTTGCCGGGACGAGATCAAGGAAGGCATGGTCGCTGCAACGCCAGGTTTCGTTCCCGGGCCCTCCGACCCGCTGACAGTGCGGAGCTACGGTCTCTTCTTCGCCGCGATTCGGCTGTTCCTCGAGCATGGCGTGACCCACGTTGCTGAAGCCGCGTTTCAGCACGCGAACTGGGAACGCGGACTGGAGCCGCTGCGGGAACTTGCCATGCTGCGGATTGTGCGCTGCCACGTTGCACCCGAGATCGCGCAGGCCAGGGCCGAATATCGCGGACACGAGCAGCCCACCCGGGCTGCACACGACGACGCAGGCCACTTCAGCGCGCAAAGACCATTCGAGCCAATCCGGCTCGACGCACCGACTGTCGATGTCGACACCACCAATGGCTACAGCCCTGACCTCGATGCGGTCGTAGCCTTCGTCCGCACTCGGTAGTGCCCCGGAGCTACTACAGTGCTCGGGATCGCGCGCCGCCGTGCTGAGGATGAGCGAGCAGAGACGCTTCTGATCTGCGAGCGAGGACGAAGTAGGCGGCCTACAAGCGCGATCCGGAGCCGAGACAATACAGTGCTCGGGTGATCACCCGAATGTCGGAGCTGTTTGTCCGCACGTTGCGTGAGGATCCGGCCGACGCCGAGGTACCTAGCCATCGCTGGCTGGTGCGTGCAGGCTACATCCGACGCGCCGCTCCAGGCATCTATACCTGGCTGCCGCTGGGCTACCGCGTGCTGCGCAATGTCGAGCGCATCGTGCGCCAGGAGATGGACGCGATCGGTGCTCAGGAGGTGCACTTTCCGGCGCTGCTCCCAAAGGAGCCGTACGAGGCCAGTGGGCGCTGGACCGACTACGGCGAGAGCATATTCCGGCTGCGCGACCGGAAGGGTGCGGAGTACCTCCTCGGTCCGACACACGAGGAGATGTTCACCCTGCTGGTCAAGGACGTGTACTCCTCCTACAAGGACCTGCCCCTCTCGCTCTACCAGATCCAGACGAAGTATCGCGACGAGGCCCGCCCGCGGGCCGGGCTGCTGCGGGGACGCGAGTTCGTCATGAAGGACTCCTACTCCTTCGACATTGACGACGAGGGCCTCGCCAAGTCGTACGCGGCCCATCGCGATGCCTACATCAAGATCTTCGACCGGCTGGGCTTCGAGTACGTCATTGTGCACGCGATGTCAGGGGCGATGGGCGGCTCGGCAAGCGAGGAGTTTCTGGCCATCGCCGAGAACGGCGAGGACACCTTCGTGCGCTCACCCGGAGGTTACGCGGCCAACGTGGAAGCCGTACAGATCATGCCTCCGCCGCCGCTGCCGTACGACAACGCCCCAGTTGCTCACGTCGAGGAGACCCCAGATACCCCGACCATCGAAACCCTGGTGGACCTGGCCAACGCTCGCTTCCCGAGGACCGACCGGCCCTGGCAGGCCAGTGACACCTTGAAGAACGTGGTGCTGATGATCACCGAGGTCGATGGCTCCCGGCACCCGCTGGTGATCGGAGTGCCAGGAGATCGTGAGTTGGATCTGAAGAGGCTGGCAGCTCAGCTGGAGCCGGCAGCGCCGGAGCCTTTCAGCGACGAGGATTTCGCCGCACATCCCGAACTGGTCAAGGGTTACATCGGGCCGGTTCGATTCGCCAGCTCTGGTGAACGGGCGGCCGCTGCGCTCGGCGAGGAGTCCATCACCAAGATCAGGTATCTAGTGGATCCTCGGGTCGTCTCCGGAACTCGTTGGGTGACTGGGGCGAATGAGCCTGGTCGGCATGTCTTCGACCTCACGTGTGGACGCGACTTCACACCCGACGGCATCATCGAGGCGGCCGAGATTCGGGAAGGTGATCCCGCGCCTGACGGCTCCGGCCCACTGGCGCTGGCCCGCGGCATCGAGATGGGACACATCTTCCAGCTGGGCCGCAAGTACTCCAAGGCTTTGGGGCTCAAGGTGCTTGATCAAAACGGAAAGCTGGTCACAGTGACCATGGGCTCGTACGGGGTGGGCATCTCGCGAGCGGTCGCCGCCGTGGCCGAGGGGACCTGCGACGAGAAGGGACTCTGCTGGCCACGCGAGCTGGCACCGTTCGATGTGCACATACTTGCGGCCGGCAAAGACGAGGCCGTGATCACAGCAGCGGTCGATCTATCCGTTCAGCTCGACGAGGCCGGCGTGTCGGTGCTGCTGGACGAGCGCGCAGTAAGCCCAGGAGTCAAGTTCGCCGACTCGGAGATCATGGGCATGCCGACGATCGTTGTGGTTGGCCGCGGCCTGTCGAACGGCTTTATCGAATTGCGCGATCGAAAGAGCGGGGAGCAGACCGAAGTACCTGTCGAGGATGCGCTCGGGGAAATTCTCGCAGTGGTGCATGGCCAAAACAGGCTGTGCTAAGGCCTTCATGTGCTGGACGTCTCGGGCCTGACGCTGGCGGCTCTGATCCTTGCAGCCTTCGTCGCGGGTTGGGTTGATGCGGTAGTCGGTGGCGGTGGGCTGATTCAGCTGCCGGCCCTACTGATCGGGCTGCCGAGCAGCACACCGCCGGCAGTGATCTTGGGCACCAACAAGATCTCCTCGTTCTGCGGGACGGCGACCAGCTCACTGACGTATGCGCTCAGAATTCCGCTCGATTGGCGGACCGTGGCACCGCTGGTCGTTGCCTCAGCCGTTGGATCGGCTATCGGGGCATCGCTGGCGCGGCTGTTGCCGAGGGAAGCCTTCACTCCGATTGTGTTGGCTGCGCTGCTCGGGGTGGGCATCTACGTGTGGCGCCGGCCGCAGTTGGGCATGGTCTCTACGCGCAAGCATCCGGGTCGAGGACACTACGGACTGACTGCGTTGATAGGGCTCGGCGTCGGTGCGTACGACGGGTTTCTGGGGCCTGGCACAGGCTCCTTCTTCGTGATCTTGCTGGTCGTCGTGCTTGGCTACGGATTCCTGGAAGCGAGCGCGACGGCCAAGATCGCCAATTTGGTCACGAACCTGTCGGCAATCATCGTCTTTGGGTTGTCCGGTTCGGTGCTGTGGGCGCTCGGGCTGATGATGGGCGCGGCCAACCTGGTGGGTGGATACCTAGGCGCCCGGACAGCAATCGCCCGTGGCAGCTCCTTCGTCCGCAAGGTCTTCCTCGTGGTGCTTGCCGGCTTGATCATCAAGCTGACGTACGACGTCGTGGTGCAGCTGATCAAATGATCAAATGCTGTAACCCGGCCATGCGGCCAGCGGAGCACCCCAGGACCGGGCGGTCTTCATGGCATTGGTGAGTGCAGTCAGCGCTTGCTGCCGATCTGGCTGAGTGGCCGCGGCAGCCAGCCAGAGCCCGCAGAACGGCTCTAGCGCGGTCTGCATGCGCATGATCAACTTGCCAGCCGTCGCCGGATTACGCGGAACGATTGACGGCACGTACGCCGGCGCGGCTGCCGGGACGTCCGCGGAGTGTTTTCTCAGCCAGGTGATCAGCCGCTCGCGGAAGATGCGCTGGGCAAGCAATTCACGCTCGGCTTTCGGACGTTGCCTGCTGAGCACCTTGAATTTGCCAATCGCCAACTGGTAGCCGTACACGATTGCGTGCAGTTGGCGCACCAGTTCCTGGATCGCTGCAATTTCGGAGAGGACTTCGACCGGCTCCCGATTGGCGACCGGGCTGGTACTGGGCGGGTTGCTGGAGCCAATCGCCGGAGCGAAGCTCGCGGCGGCGACGGAGAGCGAACCCCAGAGCAATGCCTCCGAGCCTTTGGCTTTCAGCGCAGCACTCCGGTAGCGGCCGGCAGCGGAGCCTTCCCGGCGAGACAACAGGGCAAGCGAACTGTTCAGTGACATTCCGCCGATCCTGGCCGGTGCAGGACTCGGCAACGGATTGGTGATTTCGCGAGCGTGCGCGATGTGCGTGTTGCGCAGGAACGTCAGAAGCTGTCGGCGGTCCTTTGAGAGCTGCTTGTGGTGCGGTCCGACCAGGATTGCGGCGGCGAGTGCTGCCAGCGCCTGCTCCAGCGCGGCGGCAGATGGGTCCGCAGCAGTGGTACTGGGCTTTGGTGTGGGACCTCCTGGAGGACTCGATGTGGCAGCTGACGTCGGAGTGCCGGGCGTAAGCGAGGGTCTGTCGTCAGTCGAATCGCTGGGCGCGCATCCGGAAAGCCAGGGGACTGCCAGCGTCGGGGCAGCAAGGCCGAAGCCGATGATCATCCGGCGGCTCAACTCGGCTGGCGGAACGGAGCTCGTGGGTGCATCTGGGTCGGCCACCCGCCGACGGTACCTCAGCCGAACGGTATGCTGCCCCACACGCGCTGCGAGATGTTTTCCCGATCAGCGCCGCCACAACCGAAGGGCCTAATCGGATCGAAGGACAGCGCGATGAAAGAGAGCCAGATTGCTGGTGTGCTGACCCCGGTCCTCGCCCAATTCGGCCTCGAGCTGGAAGCAGTGGAGATCATTCCGGCGGGCAAGCGGCGGTTGCTACGTGTCGTGGTCGACGGCGATGGCCCGCAAGGTACCGGTCCGCTGCTGGATGAGATTGCCGAGGCGAGTAGGGCGGCGTCGACCGCACTCGACGGAGCAGACCTGACCGGAGCTGCGCCGTACACGCTCGAGGTGACTTCCCGAGGCGTCAGCCGACCCCTCGAACTGCCTCGACACTGGCGGCGGAACACCGGGCGTTTGGTCGCGGTACAACTGTCTGAAGGGGACGTAATCACCGGGCGAATCGTTTCCAGCGATGAGGACGGCGTACGCCTCGATGTGGACGGTGAGACTCGTGAGATTCCCCTCGCCGACGTCGACCGCGCACTGGTCCAGGTTGAGCTGAACCGGCCGAAAGCGGCGCGCAGCAAGGATGAGGAGGGTTGAGATGGACATCGACATCTCCGTGCTGCGGCTGATGGAGCGCGAGAAGGACTTGCCATTCGAGGTCCTGGCCAGTGCGATCGAGGACGCCCTGCTCACCGCATACGAGAAGACCGAGGGCGCAGTGCACGGTGCACGGGTCGAACTCAACCGCAAGACCGGACACGTCATCGTGTTCGCGCCAGAGTATGACGAGGAGAGTCAGCAGATCGGCGAATATGACGCCACACCTGCGGGCTTCGGACGGGTAGCGGCCTCCACCGCCCGCCAAGTGATCATGCAGCGGCTGCGAGACGCCGAGGACGAGCAGAAGTACGGTCACTTCTCCGGGGTCGAGGGTGACATCGTGTCCGGAGTCGTGCAGCAGGGCAGTGACAGTCGCACCGTGCTCGTTGATCTCGGCAAGATCGAGGCCATCATGCCGCTGGCCGAGCAGGTGCCTGGGGAGCGTTACACGCACGGAACCCGGATCCGCGTCTATGTGGTCTCGGTGCGTAAGGAACTCCGCGGTCCGCAGGTGATCGTCTCGCGGACCCACCCGGGACTGGTTGAGAAGCTGTTCAAGCTCGAGGTACCGGAGATCGCCGACGGGACGGTCGAGATCAAGGCTGTGGCACGAGAGGCCGGTCATCGCAGCAAGATCGCGGTGGTTAGTCACAATCCTGATGTCAGCGCGAAGGGCGCTTGCATTGGCCCGATGGGGCAGCGGGTGCGTGCGGTCATGCACGAGCTGAACGAGGAGAAGATCGACATCATCGATTACTCCCCCGATCCCGCCACGTTTGTGGGCCACGCGCTCTCCCCGGCCAAGGTGACCTCGGTGACCGTGGTGGACGAGAACCTGCGAGCCGCTCGCGTAGTCGTACCCGACTATCAGCTGTCACTGGCCATCGGTCGAGAGGGTCAGAACGCCCGGCTAGCAGCCCGGCTGACCGGTTGGCGCATCGACATTCGGTCGGATACCGCACCGGACTGACAGCGCTCGTAATCTGCGCTGCTCGTACGTGAGTCGGAATACTCCGCACGCGCGGTCGCGTTAACCTGATTTGGTGCCCGCCCCGCTACGCACCTGCGTTGGGTGCAGGGCTCGGGATGAGAAAGATCTGCTGCTACGCGTGGTGGCCCATGACGGAGTGGTCGAGATCGACACCTGTCAGGTGCTGCCCGGTCGGGGCGCCTACCTGCATCCGAGACCGGGGTGTCTTGAGCAGGCTCTCAGGCGGCGTAGCCTAGGAAGGGCTCTGCGGTCGGAGATTGACGGACAGCAAGCAGCTGTCAAGATCCGGCAGTTCCTCAGCGCGCTCACTTAGACACACGTGCGCGGCTGGGCATAGAGTTCTCCAATGCATCCGCTCCTCCTGGAGCGGATGACGAGCAAGCACTCGCGTACGCGAGAGCCGAACCAGAAGGTGGGCACAACGCTCATGACCACTCGATGAGAACCGCTCAGTGAGCATGTTCGACAACTAACTGGTCCGGAACTTAGACCCGGACCGCCAACAAGGAGAGCAGTGGCAAAGGTCCGAGTCTACGAGCTCGCGAAAGAGCTCGGAGTCGAAAGCAAGACCGTCCTCAGCATGCTGAAGGACATGGGTGAGTTCGTACGATCCGCCTCCTCAACGGTGGAGGCGCCGGTCGAGAGGCGGCTCAAGGAGAAGCTGGCGAGCGAGCCACCACCCCCGGTCAAGAAGACAACAACAAAGAAGGCGGCCGCCGCCGCCAAAGCGCCCGAGGCAGTGCCGGAGGCACCCGCTCCGGCGCCCATTGAGGTGACTGCCGAGGCGCCGGTAGTGACGGCGCCCGCCGCGCCCTCAGCGCCCGCCGCGCCAGCCGCGCCGGCCGCGCCAGCCGCGCCAGCCGCGCCGGCGAGCCCGCCGGCTCGGCCGCAGCCGACGCCGGCTCCACGTCCAGGCGCGCCACGGGTACCCGGCCAGACCGCGCCTGCCGCCCGGATTGGCGAGACGCCCGGACCTACGCCGCGTCCACGTCCCGGTTCCACTGGAGGGCTCCCCGGCGCTCCGGCCACGCGGCGTCCTGGCACTCCGCGTCCCGGCAACAACCCCTTCTCCTCATCGCAAGGAATGGGTCAGCCGCGTCCGCCGCGTCCTGGCCCGGACGGCGCTCGTCCGGGAGGACCGCGTCCGCCTGCCGGCCGCGCTCCGTTAGGCACCGGCGGACGCCAAGGACTGCCGGGACTGCCTCGGCCTAACCCGGCGATGATGCCCAAGCAGAGCTCTGGTCAGCTTGGCAACTCGCCAGCAGGGCCCGGTACACGAGGGCGCGGTGCACCGCCCGGCGGTCGTCGCGCGGGTGGTGGTGCTCCGGGTACGTGGTGGCCCCGGAGGGCCGCCGCCAAGTGGGCGCGGCGGCCGCGGTGGGCGCGGCGGTACGCAGGGCGCGTTTGGCCGCGCGGGCGGCCCGACTCGACGTGGCCGCAAGTCCAAGAAGCAGCGCCGTCAGGAATTCGACCAGATGGAGGCGCCATCGATTGGTGGCATCCGGGTCAAGCAAGGTGATGGCCAGAAGGTTCGGCTCGCCAGGGGCGCGTCACTGACCGACCTCGCAGAGAAGATCGGCGCCGACGCGGCCTCCTTGGTCCAGGTGCTGTTCCATCTCGGAGAGATGGTGACCGCTACCCAGTCGGTGAGCGACGACACACTCCAGGTGTTGGGTACAGAGCTCAACTACGACATCGAGGTTGTCTCGCCCGAGGACGAGGACCGCGAGCTGCTGGAGAGCTTCGACATCGAGTTCGGTGAGAACACGGGCAGCGAGGAGGATCTAGCGGCACGCCCGCCGGTCGTCACCGTGATGGGTCACGTTGATCATGGCAAGACCAAGCTGCTCGACGCGATCCGCAAGACGAACGTGGTAGCCCGCGAAGCCGGCGGCATCACCCAGGCGATTGGTGCCTACCAGGTGTCCACTGACGTGGAGGATGAAGAACGCAAGATCACCTTCATCGACACTCCTGGCCACGAGGCATTCACCGCAATGCGTGCCCGTGGTGCCAAGTCGACCGATATCGCGGTGCTCGTGGTTGCTGCCGACGACGGCGTGATGCCACAGACGATTGAGGCACTGAACCATGCCCTGGCAGCGGAGGTGCCGGTGGTCGTTGCAGTGAACAAGATCGACAAGGTGGGCGCCGACCCTACGAAGGTCCGTGGTCAGCTGACTGAGTACGGCCTGGTGCCTGAGGAGTACGGCGGCGAGACGATGTTTGTCGACGTGTCTGCCGTCACCGGCCAGGGCCTGGACTCACTGCTGGAGGCGATCATCCTGACTGCCGACGCGGCGCTTGATCTGCGAGCCAACCCCGATATGGATGCTCAGGGTGTGGCCATCGAGGCGCACCTGGACAAGGGCCGCGGTCCGGTTGCCACCGTTCTGGTGCAGCGCGGCACGCTCAAGGTCGGCGACTCGATCGTCACGGGTCCCGCACACGGGCGGGTACGCGCGCTGCTCGATGATCATGGCGACAACGTCGCCGCGGCACCACCTTCGTTCCCAGTGCAAGTGCTCGGTCTGACGGCCGTGCCCGGCGCCGGGGACAGCTTCCTGGTGGTCGATGACGATCGCATGGCGCGGCAGATAGCCGAACGGCGGGCGGCGCGGCTGCGGATGGCGGCCCAGGCGGCCGGCACTCGGCGCAAGACTCTGGACCAGCTGTTCGAGCAGCTCGAGAAGGGTGAGACCCAGGAACTGCGGCTCATCCTCAAGGGCGACGGTGCTGGTTCGGTCGAGGCGCTCGAGGACGCACTCTCCAAGATCGATGTCGGCGACGAGGTCAGCCTCCGGGTGATCGATCGCGGCGTTGGCGCCATCACCGAGACGAACGTCTCGCTGGCGGCGGCATCTGACGCGGTCATCGTCGGCTTCAACGTGCGGCCCCAGGGCAAGGCGGCGGAGCTCGCCGACCGTGAGGGCGTGGACATCCGCTACTACTCAGTGATCTACGCCGCGATCGACGAGATCGAAGCCGCATTGAAGGGCATGCTGAAGCCGATCTATGAGGAGGTCACCCTCGGTCAGGCGGAGATCCGAGAGATCTTCCGCTCGTCCAAGGCGGGCATCATCGCTGGCTGCATGGTCATCAGCGGGTCGATCCGCCGTAATTCCAAGGCGCGATTGCTGCGGGAAGGCGTGGTCATCACTGAGAGCACAATCGCCTCGCTGCGTCGGGAGAAAGACGATGTCACCGAAGTACGTGAAGGGTATGAGTGCGGCATGACGCTCGCCAACTACTCCGACATCAAGATCAGCGACATCATCGAGACCTACGAGCTCCGGGAGAAGCCGCGCTCGTAGGGACGTGCCAAGTCGCTAGCTTGTCAGAACTGAGTTGACCTATAGCTCAACTCAGTTCTGACAAGTCGGCGTGAGGGAGGAGCAGCAGATGGGCTCGCCACGCGTGGTCAAGCTGGCTGACCAGATCAAGGTGATCGTCGCGGAGATGCTGCAGCGGCGGATCAAGGATCCACGGCTGGGCTTTGTGACGGTGACCGACGTACGGCTCACTGGCGACAGTCGGGAGGCCACGGTCTTCTATACCGTGCTGGGCTCGGAGGCTGAGCAGGCCGGAACGGCTGCAGCGCTCCGCTCGGCCACCGGATTGATCCGGGCCCAGGTTGGTAAGCAACTTGGCCTCAAGTTCACCCCGACGGTCGAGTTCATTCCGGATGCCGTTCCCGAGAACGCCAGGCAGATCGATGATCTGCTTGCCCAGGCAAAGTCGGTTGACGCGCGAGTAGCCGAGCAGGCGGTCGGGGCGGCGTACGCGGGAGACGCCGATCCGTACAAACACCCTGACGATGTCGAGGAATCCGCACAGCGCGATGACGACGAATCCTGAAGCGGGACCGTCGCAACCGATCTCTGGCGTCGCCATTATCGACAAGCCGCACGGCTGGACGTCGCATCAAGTGGTCGGCCGTATTCGCCGCTTGGCAGGCACCCGGAAGGTGGGTCACGCAGGCACCCTGGACCCGATGGCGACCGGCGTGTTGATCATGGGGGTCGAGAAGGCGACCCGGCTCTTGGGGTATCTCGCACTGTCAGATAAGGCTTACGAGGCCACCATCCGCCTCGGCATTGCCACCGTCACCGACGACGCCGACGGCAAGGCCGTCACGGCTGACGGCGCCGCTGATCTTGGCGAGGCCGAGATCGAGGCTGCCATGGAGGACCTGCGGGGCGACATCTTCCAGGTACCGGCCGCGGTGTCGGCGATCAAGATCAGCGGCGTTCGTTCATATCGGCGAGTGCGGGCCGGCCAATCCGTGGAGCTCGCGGCACGGCCGGTCACCGTACGTCGATTCGATGCGCTTGATCAGCAGGACGTCGAGGTCGATGCGGTCAGCTGCATCGACCTCAAAGTGATCATCGAGTGCTCATCGGGCACCTACGTTCGGGCGCTCGCCAGGGATCTCGGAGCAGCCCTGGGCGTCGGCGGCCACCTCGCCAGGCTGCGGAGGACGCGGGTAGGGACGTTCACACTCGACGATGCTCAGACCTTGGAGGAAGCCGAGCAGCACCTCAGGATCATGCCGCTGAACCGCGTCGCCGGTAAATGCTTCCCAACGCTGACAGTCAACGAGACCCAAGCAGGTCACATCCGACACGGACGGCGGTTGGCGGATGTGATCTTGCCGAACCGTACGACCGCCTTGCTTGGCGAGGATGGTGCCTTCCTCGCGCTATATCGCCAGGAAGGACCGGATGCGATTGCAGAGGCGGTTTTTGGCTGATCTATCGGTTATTCAGCTGGAGCTGGTGGTGTGAAGATCCCAGATACATCTAGCGGCAAGCATGCTTGCCTTGTCCCGCCGGTCTCTGCATTGCCTACGTGGATGACCACGGACATCTCGCCGTCATCTACGGGCATGAACGATACTGTGGTCTGGTCAGATGCCACGCCGTCTTCGTCAGGTACGAGATCGAACCAGACTTCGTTCTCACGGGTAGCCCCCGCCGTGGGGTCGTTTTGGTAATGACCGCCAGCGCCGACCGGGTTATCACATGAATTGACATGAAGGTGAGCGCCGTAGCCCCCGTCTGGTACTGGTACAGAGGAGGGCTTAATTCCCCTGACGCGGATGCGGAAGGTGGTCCTGTCATTTGTTTTATCCGCGATCGTGATTCTCGCCGTGGCGGAGTCGAAGGGCCCGGAGGCAGTCGGCAGCAGATCCGTGAGAGCGTCACGGAACCGGTACTTTGCTTCCATCGCGCCACTCGCGAACTGCGTCCCGCCAAGAGCCAGTGCGCAGCCTGCGACGCCCCCGAGCACAGCTTTGGTAAGACGCTTCACTAATCCCCCGAGAAATCAGATGCTTGTGTGTGCTCGGACAGTCTTGCATAACGCGCTTTACTTCGTAATCGATTGTTGATACGCGAGTCTGTCGGTTCGCGTGGCATCTCTCCACAGTCTGCTTGACTGTCGAGGTCGCGATGACCAGGAGCAGGAGGCGCATTAATGAGCAGGCCGACCGTTGTAGTGATCGGCAACTTTGATGGAGTCCACAGAGGCCATGTCGAGCTCATTCGAACGGCTCGGGCAGCCGAGCCCGGAGCCCGCGTCGTCGCTGTGACGTTCTGGCCGCATCCGATGTCGGTGGTCCGACCTGACCAAACTCCGCTCTTGCTCACCTCACTGGATCGTCGCAGGGAGTTGCTTCGTAACGCTGGCGTCGACGAGGTCGTCGTCGTGCACTTCACTGCCGAGGTAGCCAGCTGGAGTCCGGCAGAGTTCGTCGACACCGTGCTCCGGCCGCTACACCCCACGCGGATTGTCGTTGGAGAGAACTTCCGCTTCGGGTTTCGAGCTGCCGGCGATGTTTCCATGCTGGCCGAGCTAGGGGCGGGGGAGTTCAAAGTGCAGGCACTGCCGCTGGTCACCGACGGCACCCAGCCGAGCTCCTCGACGCTGATCCGGCATGCCGTGGCCGACGGCGATTTCGGTCGCGTCCGGGAGCTCAGCGACAACGTCTTCCGGTTCTCGGGGGTGGTGGTACGCGGTGACCGACGGGGGCATGAACTGGGCTTTCCAACGGCCAACGTACGAGTGCCGCCCGGAATCGCCGTGCCTGCCGACGGCGTTTACGCCGGCTGGGTAACGCGGCTGGACGTTCCTTCACCGCGCTGGCCGGCTGCCATCTCCGTGGGCACAAATCCAACCTTCGATGGCATGGAACGTCGAGTAGAGGCGTACGTGCTGGATCGTGATGATCTCGAGCTTTACGACATCGAGATCGCGATCGACTTCTACGCCAGGCTGCGGGGGCAGGTGAAGTACGCGGGGAAAGAGGCGCTGATCCGGCAGATGCATGCCGATGTCGAACAGGCGCGTCATCTGCTGCATGCGGCCTAAGGCCAAGGCAAGGTGAGCGAGGGTCGACCAAAGGTGTCGCGCACCCGCGAGCCGGCCAGGCCCCGTTCACCGACATTGTTCCTCTTCGTACGATCGGTTCTGTGGAGTTGCGTCGCAAGCGCTTCGACCGTCCTGACGAGGTCCGGAGTGTCGAGAAGGCTCGCATCGAGTTGGTCGAGCTTTAGCCGTCGGGCGCACCGTTTTCGAGCCAGGCTGGCGATGGTCTGAGCACGTTAAGCCGATCGTCGGTACCGAGAGCTGCTAGGAGCACCACATCGGCTACGCGGTGTCTGGGCATCTGCATATCGAGATGACCGACGGCGCCTCGCTGGAGATTTTAGGCGGTGATGCCTTCGAGGTGCCGCCCGGTCACGACGCGTGGGTTGTCGGCGACGAGCCGTCCGTCTCGATCGACTGTGCTGGCCGCCGGCTCTTCGCGAAGTCGCCGCAGGAGATCTCCGATCGCATCTTCACGACCGCAGTCTTTACCGACTTGTGTGGGTCGACCGAGATGCTGAATCAGCTCGGCGACGCCCGGTGGCGCTTGTTGCTCGCGGAACACAATGAGGCTGTGCGCTGCGAGATCGAGCGCTTCGGAGGCCGCGAGGCGAAGACCACGGGAGACGGCTTCTTCGTCCTGTTTCCCAGCCCCGCGCGTGCGGTGCGGGGTGCGGCGGCCATGATCGACACCGCCACCGCCTATGGCCTCACCGCTCGTGCCGCGGTCCACGCGGGTGAGGTCGAGCTTCAGGGTGACGAGGTGCGAGGGATCGCGGTCCATGCCGCAGCACGCATTCTCGGCGTAGCGCAGCCGGGCGAAGTCCTCGTCTCGACCACCGTCCGCGACCTGCTCACCGGCTCCGGGCTCATATTTGCCGACCGCGGCAAGTTCGAGCTCCGCGGCCTCGACGGGCGCCGCAAACTGGCAGCGCTGGTTCGCTAGGGACTGGGAATTCGCTGGCAACTGCCCAGCGCTGGTAGATTAGCGGCGCCGTTTGACCGGCCGCGGGTTTCAAGAGCTCCCACTCACACCGTGTGAAGATCCCGACAAGGGCATCGGGGGCGCCGCGCAGCGGGAAACCGAGAGGAGAACGTCAGTGTCGATCGACGCTGCAACAAAGAAGAAGATCATTGACGAGTACGCAACCAGCGACGGCGACACGGGTTCCCCGGAGGTCCAGGTCGCCATCCTCACCAAGCGGATCGCGCATCTCACCGAGCACCTCAAAGAGCATAAACACGATCACCACAGCCGCCGAGGCCTGATGCTGCTGGTTGGGCAGCGACGCCGGCTGCTTAACTACGTCGCCAAGACAGACATTGAGCGTTACCGGTCGCTGATCGAACGCCTCGGGCTGCGTCGCTGACCCGCACGATCACAACTAAATAGCCACATCACGTTCGAGATCGCATCTCGACACAGATGCTCGACGAGGAGAGACTCGGTCCTCGGTAGTGGTTTTCGGGAGGAGCGTTCGGCTCTGACCCGCGGACCTCGATCGAAGACCGGCCTCCACCAGCTCGGGGGACTGACGCGGGCGATGCGCCCGCGCACGTCGAGCCTCATCCAAGTCTTCGGGTGCGATCCGGAGTTCAGGCACTGGCGTATGCCACGTGCCACAGAAAGGAATCCCGTGGAGGGACCAGATCTTCAATTCACCGATGCCGTTATCGACAACGGCGATCTCGGACGCCACGTCGTTCGGTTCGAATCGGGTGTGCTGGCCCGGCAAGCTGCCGGATCGGCAACTGTCTACCTAGACGGCGACACCATGGTGTTGTCCGCCACCACCGCACAGAGCAAGCCGCGTGAGGCCCTCGACTTCTTCCCTCTGACGGTGGACGTCGAAGAGCGGATGTACGCCGTAGGGCGCATCCCTGGCTCGTTCTTCCGCCGTGAGGGCCGTCCATCCGAGGGCGCGATCCTCACCTGTCGGCTCATCGACCGACCGCTGCGTCCGTGCTTCGTCAAGGGGCTGCGCAACGAAATCCAGGTCATCGTCACCGTGATGGCGCTGAACCCGAACAAGCTCTACGACGTGGTCGCGATCAACGCGGCCTCGCTGTCCACTCAGCTGGCGGGCCTGCCGTTCAGCGGCCCGATTGGCGGCGTACGCGTCGCGCTCGTCGGTAACCGCTGGATCGGCTTCCCCGACGTCGATCAGCTCGAGAAGGCCACCTTCGACATGGTGGTTGCGGGCCGGGTCACCCCTGCTGGCGACGTCGCCATTGCGATGGTTGAGGCAGAGTCCACCGACCACACCTGGGATCTTGTAAGGTCCGGCGAAACTGCCCCCACTGAGGACGTGGTAGCTGCCGGACTGGAAGCGGCGAAGCCGTTCATCCGACTGTTGTGCGACGCCCAGGCCGAGCTGGCGGCGAAGTTCCCGAAGCCAACCGCTGAGTTCCCGATCTTCGTTGACTACGCCGACGACGTGTACGACTCCGTCGCCGAAACGGCAACTGTGGATCTGAGCGAGGTCATGTCGATCGCCGACAAGCAGACGCGTGAACACGCCGCGGACAACCTCAAGAGCACGATCGTCGAGCGTCTCGCGCCTCAGTTCGAGGGCCGCGAGAAGGAGATCACCGGCGCATACCGCGCGCTCACCAAGAAGCTGGTTCGGCAGCGGATCTTGACCGACAGGGTCCGCATCGACGGCCGCGGCGTGACTGACATTCGCACCTTGTCGTGCGAGGTCGGCGTGGTACCGCGGGTGCACGGGTCGGCGCTCTTCCAACGCGGCGAAACCCAGATTCTGGGCGTCTCGACGCTGAACATGCTGGGCATGGAGCAGAGGCTCGACACACTCGCGCCGGAAACCACCAAGCGCTATATGCACAACTACAACTTCCCGCCTTACTCCACGGGTGAGACCGGACGGGTCGGATCGCCCAAGCGACGCGAGATCGGTCACGGCGCGTTGGCCGAGCGGGCCTTGCTGCCGGTGTTGCCCACGCGTGATGAGTTCCCGTACGCGATTCGTCAGGTGTCGGAAGCACTCGGCTCCAATGGCTCCACTTCGATGGGCTCGGTATGCGCGTCGACGCTGGCGCTGCTCAACGCAGGCGTGCCGCTGCGTGCACCGGTCGCCGGTATTGCGATGGGCCTCGTTTCCGACACGGTGGACGGTGAGACCCGCTATGTGGCACTCACCGACATCCTCGGCGCCGAGGACGCCTACGGCGACATGGACTTCAAGGTCGCCGGCACCCGGGACTTCATCACCGCGCTGCAGCTGGATACCAAGCTGGACGGGGTTCCCGCCTCGGTGCTGGGAGATGCGCTGAACCAGGCCAAGGACGCCCGGAACACGCTGCTCGACGTGATGCGTGAAGCCATCGACGGGCCTGACGAGATGAGCATCTACGCGCCGCGGATCATTACCATGAAGATCCCCGTCGACAAGATCGGCGAGGTCATCGGGCCCAAGGGCAAGGTGATCAACCAGATCCAGGACGACACCGGGGCAGAGATCAGCATCGAGGACGACGGAACGATCTATGTGGGCGCGGATCAGGGCGACAAGGCCGAGGCAGCACGTGCCATGATCAACGCCATTGCCAACCCGACTACCCCGGAGAAGGGTGAGCGCTACCTCGGCACGGTTGTCAAGATCACCGCCTTCGGCGCCTTTGTCTCGCTGTTGCCCGGGAAGGATGGCCTGTTGCACATCTCCAAGATGCGCCCGCTCGCCGGGGGACAGAGAGTCGAGAATGTCGAGGATGTCCTCAACGTCGGACAGAAGATCCAGGTAGAGATCAACGAGATCGACGATCGCGGCAAGCTGTCGCTGATTCCTGTGGTCGAGGAGACAGTCCCGGCATAGCGGCGTTCGAATCAGCATCCGATGCCTGCCGTGCCGCGCGGCGGTCCTGGACGGCGCCTTCCCCAGCTGGATGGCGCCGTCCGCCGTACGGTGCTGCGAAGCGGTCTCCAGATCGTCACTGAGGACATCCGATCCACCAGCACCTACTCCCTGGGCGTGTTCGTGTCGGTCGGCTCGCGGCACGAGACGCCGAGCCTGCATGGCGCCTCCCACTTCTTGGAACACCTGCTTTTCAAGGGAACGCCGAATCGCACCGCGGAGCAGATCTCGGCCGCGATCGAATCCGTAGGCGGGGAGCTCAACGCGTACACGGCCAAGGAGCACACCTGCTTCTACGCTCGCGTACTGCACAGCGACGCCGAGCTCGCCCTCGACGTGCTCAGCGACATGATCACCCACTCGTTGATCACACCGCAGGATGTCGACGCCGAGCGCGCGGTGATCTTGGACGAGATTTCGATGCACGCCGATGAACCCGCCGAGCTCGCGGCGGAGGCGGTCGCGGCAGAAATCTTCGGCAAGTCGGGGCTCGGCCGCCCGATCATCGGATCGGCAGCCGCAGTGGTCGCACTGACCCGGCGGCAGATCGTGCATCACTGGCGGCGGCACTATCAGCCCGGTTGCCTGGTTGTCGCAGCAGCGGGCAAGGTCCACCACGACCGGCTCGTGGAACGGCTGAGCGCTCTCGACGCACAGCCGTCAACCCCTGCGCCGGCGCCGCGGCCTGGTCCAAGCGCCGTCAGCCGTCGCGGCGGACTGCTCATGCACCGGTTGCCGCTTGAGCAATGCAGCGCAGTGCTGGCGTTTCCCAGCCCTGGCATCTTCGACGCACAGCGATTTCCGCTTGGCCTGCTCTCCTTGATCATCGGGGGTGGGATGGCATCTCGGCTGTTCGTCGAAGTACGGGAGCGGCGCGGACTGACCTACGGCATCGATGCCGGCGAGACCGCCTATTCCGATGCGGGTTTGTGGAGCGTCGAGTGGCAGTGTGCACCCGGCCGGCTCGCGCAGATTCTGGAGCTGGTGCGGGCAACGCTTTCCGACATCGCTGCGCACGGCATTACCGAGGATGAGCTGGCGCGAGCCAAGGGACAGATGCGTGGCCAAACGGCACTCGCCTACGAAGGTCCAGGCAGCCGGATGAGCCGTCTTGGGGTGAACGCCATACTCGGCGATGAGCGAACCCTTGGCGAGCTGCTGCGTTGTTTCGATCAGGTGACCGCCGATGAGGTACGAGCCGAGGCAGAGGTTCTCTTCGCCCAGCCTCCGACGCTCGCCATCGCCGGCGCCCGGGTGCCGGCCCGGCGAATCGAGTCAGTTCTCTCCCGGTGGTAGAACCGAGTTGACAAGTCGGAAGGTGGTAGTGGATGAGGAGGGTGGGCGTCTTTGGATGCCGCGGCCGGATGGGTGCCGAAGTGTGCCGTGTCGTGGACTCAGCTCCAGACATGGAGCTCGTCGCGGCGCTCGATCTGGGGGATGAGCGTACGCCCGCCGAAGCCGCGGAAGTCATCGTCGACTTCACCCATCCCGACGCGGTGATGGACAACCTCTCCTGGTGTATCAACCACGGCATCCACGCCGTCGTCGGTACTACCGGCTTCACGGCCGAGCGGTTGGATCAGCTACGCACCACCCTTGCCGATCATGACGACGTCAACATCCTGATCGCCCCCAATTTCTCCATCGGCGCAGTGTTGATGATGTCTTTTGCCGAGCAGGCAGCCGCCTTCTACGAGAGCGCAGAGATCATCGAGCTGCATCACCCAGACAAAGCCGATGCGCCATCCGGCACCGCGGCGAATACAGCACACAAGATTGCCGCTGCACGCAACGCGGCCGCTCTCGGAGTACCGCCAGATGCAACGGTCCAGGAGCTGCCTGGAGCTCGGGGCGCCCAGGTTGAGGGGATCCGGGTCCATGGAATCCGGCTCCGCGGACTCGTCGCCCATCAGGAGGTGCTGTTCGGCGCCGAGGGGGAGACCTTGACCATCCGGCACGATTCGCTCGACCGAGTGTCCTTCATGCCAGGCGTACTCGCGGCTGTCCGCGCCATCAGCAGCAGGCCGGGCCTGACCGTGGGGATCGAGCCGATTCTTGGGATCCGATGACGTGAACCGATCATGGACCGGCCGTCTACGGGGTTCGCCGCTGGTCGCCGTACTGATCATCGTGGTCGGTGTCGCGCTGCTCTGCGTAGGCCTCTACGTCGGCGACCGGTACGGTCAGCGTCGCGCCGAGCAGCGGGCCGCCGCTACTCTGCAGCCTCAGTTGGGAACGCCCCAGCCACCGCAGGTCACCATCGAGGGTTTTCCGTTCCTGACTCAGGTTGCAGCCGGCTCCATCAGTGAGATGCGCGTGGTAGCCGATCAGCTCGGCGAAACCAGCAAAGCGCCTTTGATGTTGGCACATGCCGAGCTCGTCATGACCGACGTAGCGACCACCGACTGGTTGAAAACGATGAAGATCGCCCATACCGAGGGCAACGCCCGGATCGACTACGACAAACTCTCTGCAGTCGCCGGCGCACCGCTGACGTACGGCGGCGAAGGGCGGCTGGAAATCGTGGTGAAGACCACCGTCGTTGGGCGAGAGGTCGAGGCCGTGATCACCGGCTCGCCACGGCTCAACGCAAAGGAACAGACCATGACGCTGAGCGATGCCAAGATCTCGGTCGAGGGGGTCAATCTGCCGGACTTCACTGCCCAGGCCCTGCTGGCGGCCCTGTTGAGGCCAATACCACTCAAGGGAATGCCACTTGGTCTGACTGTCACCAAGATCGTCGCGGTGGAAGACGGCATGCATGTCGACCTGGCGGGCGACAATCTGACGGTCTCGTCCTAGCGTTCGAGACGAACATCAGCGGTCGGCCACGAGGTTTGTGTGGAACCGGACCTGTTTGAGGCGTACGGACTCATCCTCAGGGCCGATCTCCCGCGCGGCACCGTCAGCAGCCCAGCCGGCAGCGGTGAGGAACCGCTGCAGCGCGTCGTCCCCTCTGTTCACCCAGAAACAGGCACGACCAAAGCCATCGGCCCGCAGCGTGTCCGCGCAGGCGTTCAGCAGCCGCGAGCCGTGGCCTCGATGCTGCGCAGCCGGATCCACAACGAACTGGTCGATCGCACCGTCCACACTCGGGTCGACGTCGTCATCCTGGCTAGGCATTGTGCTGGCGAATCCCACGACCCGCTTGCCATCGGTCGCGACCAGAACCCGGAACGCTGCTTGCGGAGGTCGCTCAATGGCCGAACGCCAAGAGTCGGTCATCTCCGTCAATGAGGCTGAGGTGAGCATCAACTCGGCGAGGTCTGCCGGCCACTGGACGGCCCAGGACCGTCGCTGCAGCTCCGCAATGCTCAACGCCTCGGCCGGCCAGGCGAGGCGCACCGAGTCAGCGATCGGTCCACCGGAAGAGGAACTCACGGGCGCGATGCTATCTGGCTGTACCCTTCCTCCCGTGGCCGCAGGTAGCTTGCAGATCCCGCCCTTGCTGGCACCGAACGCAATGCGCATCGTTTCGTTGGGCGGTCTGGGTGACGTCGGTCGCAACATGGCCGCGGTGGAATTCGACGGCCAGCTGCTGCTCATCGACTGCGGCGTGCTGTTTCCAGAAGATGATCATCCGGGTGTCGACCTGATCTTGCCGGGCTTCGACGCCATCAGCGAACGCCTTCAGGATGTCAGCGGCCTCGTGCTCACCCACGGCCACGAGGACCACATCGGCGCTGTGCCGTACCTGCTGCGACAGCGACCTGACATCCCGCTCTTCGGATCCAAACTGACGCTGGCACTGCTCGGCGAGAAGCTGCGGGAGCACCACCTGAGGAATGTCTCGCAACGCGTCGTCACCGACGGCGACAGGATCGGCATTGGCAAGTTCGATTGCGAGTTCATCGCCGTGAACCACTCGATCCCAGATTCCCTGGCCGTCGCCGTACGTACCCCAGCCGGCCTCATCTTGCACACCGGTGACTTCAAGCTCGATCAGTTGCCGCTGGACCACCGGATCACCGACTTGCGCGCATTCGCCAGACTCGGTGAAGAGGGTGTCGACCTGTTCATGGTCGACTCGACCAACGCCGAGGTGCCCGGCTTCACGACACCGGAGCGAGACGTCAGTCCCGCTCTTGAGCGGGTGATTGGCAGCAGCCGGCAGCGGGTGATCGTGGCCTGCTTCGCATCGCACGTGCACCGCGTGCAGCAGGTACTCGATGCGGCCGTCGCCCACGGGCGCAAGGTGGTGTACGTCGGCCGATCGATGGTGCGCAACATGAGTGTCGCTCGTGATCTTGGTTACCTCAAGGTTCCTGGCAACACCTTGATCGAGCAGCGCGACATCGACAATTACGCACCCGAGGACGTGGTGATCATCTCCACCGGATCTCAAGGGGAGCCGCTGTCGGCATTGTCACGGATGGCCAACCGTGAGCACCCAGTGATCCAGCTGAAGAGCGGGGACACCGTGGTGCTCGCCAGCTCGCTCATCCCGGGCAATGAGAGCGCGGTCTATCGGGTGATCAACGGTCTGACCCGGCTCGGTGCTCACGTGGTGCACCGTGGAAATGCGCTCGTCCACGCCTCCGGGCACGCCAGCGCGGGGGAGTTGCTCTACTGCTACAACATCGTGCAGCCGCGCAACGTGATGCCCGTGCACGGCGAGGTCCGGCACCTGACTGCCAACGGAGATCTGGCAATCGCAACGGGCGTTCCACGCGAGCGCACCATCATCGCCGAGGACGGCATGGTCGTCGACCTCGAGCAGGGCAAGGCGAGGATCGTTGGCAAGGTTGACGCCGGCTACATCTTCGTCGACGGCACCACGATCGGCGATATCTCGGAGCTGTCGTTGAGTGACCGGCGCATCCTCGGTGAGGAAGGCTTCATTTCGGTCGTCGTGGTCGTCAACACCCACGCCTCCAAGATCGTCAGCGGTCCGGATATCCATTCTCGCGGCTTCGTTGAAGACGACAGGGTGTTCGACGATGTACGGCCGCTGATCGTCTCAGCTCTGGAGGCCGCCCTGCAAGAAGGCGTGGACGAGCCCTACCGGCTTCAGCAGGTGATCCGGCGGCAGCTGGGCAGATGGGTGAGCGACACCCACCGCAGACGGCCAATGATCATTCCTATGGTCATCCAGGCCTGAGGAATCGCAAGCTCCAAGACTGGCGCCGGGTCAGGTCAGCGGGTTACCTTGCCGGCTTTGATGCACGAGGTGCAGACATTGAGCCGTTTGGGACGGCCAGACACGGTCGCGTGTACCCGTTGGATGTTCGGGTTCCAGCGTCGGTTGGTCTTCTTCTTCGACCAGGGCACGTTGTGGCCGAATCCGGGCCTCTTGCCGCATACGTCACATACCGCAGCCACTGGAGTTCGCTCCCAAATCAGGTCATCACAGGTGAGCTGCCCGATGTGGGCAACCGGAAAAGAGTACCCGACAGATACCAACGCAGGCCAATCGCTGCCGGTTAGGGCTGGGCGTGCTCTTGTGTGCATTTGTGCACGCCGCGGGGGTTCAAGGGGGTCGTCCCCCTTGCCTGTGATGTCGCAAGACATACCGGACAGCTCGAACCCTCAGCTCGGCTTTATTGGGGAGTTGCGAACACCTTGGGCTTGGTAGTCGACGGCTGGGTTGAGGGTTAGCTCGCGGATGAGCTCGCCGGTGGTGGCGTGGATGATGCGAATCTGGAGGCCGTTGATCAGCATCAGGATGGGGGTTCGGCCGTGGGTTCGTCCGACGCCGATGTGGTGGAGGCGGCCGTTGTGGCGGAGGCTGAGTTTGCCGTGGTTGTCGACGACATCGCGGCGGACGCGTGGCTGGGGTTTGGCTGCGGTGTTCCGCTTCAAACTTTCTGGCAGGCCGGTTGTGAGGGCATGATCGGCGTTTGAGCAGGAGGTGAGGCGTTGGGTCGACCGCCGATGATCCCGCCGGAGAAGAAGACTCGGATCGTGTTGGCGATTTTGGCTGGGGAGATGTCGATCGCTGAGGCGGCCCGGAAGGAGAAGGTTTCCGAGCAGTCGATTGGCCGGTGGAAGGCGGAGTTCATCGAGGCCGGCAGGACTGCGCTGGTGGCCGGTCGGTCGGGGCCGTCAAGCCGGGAGGAGCAGCTGGAGGCCGAGGTCGTGGAGTTGACCCAGGCGCTCGGTGAGGCGCACGTTGAGCTGCGGGTCTGGAAAAAGAGCGCGGAGGGCCGGTTGGGCCCTTCGAGGACCTCGAGGTAATCCGCACTGAGGCGGGGATGTCGACCGCGAGGTTTTGCCGGCTACTCGACATCCCTGAACGGACCTGGCGCCGTAAACAGGCCAGAGCCCGTACCGTCGGTTTCTCGTTAGGGCCGTGGCCTCGGCCGGCGCGGGACCGGTCCCGGCAGGTGATAGCCGATCTGGCGAGGAAGCATCCAGCGTGGGGTCATCGCAAGATCTGGGCGATGGCCCGCCATGAGGGACATCACCTCACGATGTCTACCGTGCTTCGGGTTCTCCGCGACGAAGGGCTGCTGTTGGAGGCGTCATATCAGCGGGAGCGGCGGCGGCTCGCCGCGGAGCGCAAGGCGGCGTTCTGTGATCCTCCGACCGGCCCCAACCAGGTGTGGCAGTTCGACTTCTCCGAGTACGAGACCAGCCGCGGCGGCACCTGGCGGACCGCCGGGGTCGCGGACTACTGGTCGAAGTATGAGTTCGGTTGGCATTGGTCCCCGACGGCCAACCAGCACGACGCGGTCGCCGGCGTGGAGTTAGCCATCGCTGAAGCTATGCGCCTTCTCGGCGCGTCTTTGCTTGAAGCTGTCACCGACGCACAGACCGGTGAGGTCACTCCGGTGGTCTTGGTGACCGACAACGGCGGCCCGTTCCGGTCGTTTCGATTCGCCGCGTTCATCGCCGCCCATCCCGAGCTGCGGCACGTTCGCACCAGGGTCAAGACGCCAGGCCAAAACGGCGTGCGGGAGCGAGCGTTCGAGTCGTTGAAGTACGAGCGGCTCTACCGCGAGGACATCGTCGACGTGCTTGACCTGACCAGACACGCGGAGGAGTTCCGGATCGAGTTCAACACGATCAGACCACACGAGGCGCTGTCCTGGAACCGGCCCCGGGAGGTACATCTCGGCCTCGCCGACCCGACCATCCCCACCTTTGAACGAGCCGAAATCCTGCCAATTTCTTGACGCGGGACAGTCGTCGAGAAAGCACAGGATTTCGGCATCGGCGCCTGGGGTGCCGTCGGGTCGGGTGAGCCGGTAGTGGGTGAAGTCGACCTGCCACATTTGGTTGGGCTGTTCGGCGGGCAAAGCAGATGTAGGCCGCTTTGGGTTTCTTCTTCGGCTCCGGGGTGATCAGCCCGGCCGCTTTCAAGGTGCGCCAGATGGTGGCCTCTGAGACGATCAGCTGATGCTGCTCGACCAGATGCCAGGCGATGGTCTGCCCACCGGCATCTAAGCCCTGCCGGGTCAAGTCCCGGCGCAACTTCAAGATCAACTCGACGGTGGCCGCTGGGGTCGTCGTCGGCTGGCTATGCGGCCGCCGGGATCGAGGCTCGAATGCTGCCTCAACCTCGCTGCGGTAGCGCTCTAGCAGCTCATAGATCCAAGACCGAGCCACCCCGTAGGCGGCCGACACCTCCCGGACCGGGCGCCTTCGACAACGACAGCGGTGATCACCAGGCGGGCTTTCGACACGCCCGAGACTCAAGCCGTGCTGTGTCCGGTATGTCTTGCGACATGTGTCCGCTATGTCATGAAACAGGACAGGTCGTCCCCCTTGCCATTGGCTGGGGCTGGGCGTGCTCTTGTGTGCATTTGTGCACGCCGCGGGGGTTCAAGGGGGTCGTCCCCCTTGCCATTGGCTGGGGCTGGGCGTGCTCTTGTGTGCATTTGTGCACGCCGCGGGGGTTCAAGGGGGTCGTCCCCCTTGCCACTGGCTGGGGATGGGCGTGCTCCCGTGTGCATTTGTGCACGCCGCGGGGGTTCAAGGGGGTCGTCCCCCTTGCCATTAGGGTTGTGAGCGTGTCAGCCAGGCTCGGCGAGCAGGCGCCCACGCTCTGGGAGGCCTACGACGGTTGGCTGCGCCGGGCGACCAGCGTCATCGGTGATTCAGCCGACGCGTTGAACGCAATTAACGTCTTTCCCGTGCCCGACGCCGACACCGGGTCGAATCTCAAGCTGACCATGACCGGGATCTCCGAAGCGGTCCCCAACCTCGAGCAGGCCAGCCTGGATGCTGCCGTTCAGGCGGCGATCCTAAGTGCGCACGGCAACTCCGGAGCCATCGTCGCCGAGATGTTCGTCAGCGTCTGTCGGACGCTGGAGTACGACCTGCCAGCGTTGCTACCGATGCCGCGGGGCACTCTGGTCGCCACATTGCTGCGGTCGGCGGCCGTCGCGGCACGGCGCGCCGTCGCGCGTCCCGTCGCCGGTACGATCCTGACGGTTGCTGACGAGACCGCGAGCGCCGCCGAGGAGGCGGCGGCCAGCGAGTCTGGCGATCCGTTGGCGGTCGTACGGGCGGCACAGCGCGGCGCCCACCAAGCCTTAGCGCGTACGTCGGAGCAGCTGGACGTCCTGGCCTCAGCTGGAGTCGTCGATGCCGGCGGCCAGGCGTACGTCCTGTTGATTGATGTACTCGCGGAAGTGCTCGGTGAAGCGCCGGCTCAGCCGCTGACCGCCGCTGGCCCTCCGCAGCGGGCGGGGACGCAGCCTGAGGGCCAGAGAATGACGGGCGAGTACGAGGTGATGTACACAGTCCGCGGCGCTCCGTCGTCGGAGCTGGACTTGCTGCGCGAGAGGCTGTCAGAGCTCGGCCATAGCGTGGTCATTGTGGGCGACCAGGCCATCGCGCAAGTACACGTTCACCTTGGCGAGGCGGGGGCGGCGGTCGAGGCCGCGCTGCCGCTCGGTGAGCTGAGCCAGATCCGGATCACGGCGCTGCAGTCCAGTTCGGCCGCGGGCCAGCGGAGCGTGCTGGTCGTCGTCGCTGGTTCGGGGCTGGCTGAAGCCGTCGCCTCGCTCGGCGGAGTGCCAGTGCTTTGCACAGAGGGTGACGTAACGCTCGATGAGCTGCGAGCTGCGGCGGATCGAACGTGTGGCGACCTTGTGATCCTGCCCAATGGCACCGAGAACCTCAAGACGGCTGATCGTGTCGCCGCGGAGTTGCGCCGCACCGGCCGCAGGGTCGGCATCATCCCGTCTCATGCCCAGGTGCAGGGCTTGGCCGCCATGGCCGTTCATGAGCCTTCGGCGGACTTCGAATCGGTGGTCGTGGCAATGAGCAGTGCCGCTGGCCACGCTCGACACGGCGCGGTCACCGTCGCCGAGAAGTCCGCGATGACCATGGCTGGACGCTGCCGGCCAGGCGACGTGCTTGGCGCCGTCGAAGGAGACGTCGTCGTCATCGGCACATCACTGGCAGAGATTGCGTGGCAGGTGGTCGAGCGGTTGCTCGCTGCGGGTGGGGAGCTGCTGACGCTGGTCCGCGGGCTGGATGCCGACGATGACCTAGTGCCTGATCTCGTGGCGCGGGTACGGGACTGGTCACCCGTCGTCGACATCGAGGTGTTGGACGGAGGACAGCCGCGTTACCCGCTGCTGCTCGGATTGGAATGACCACACTCAAACTCGTCGGTTCACCGTGGCGCAGCGACACGTTTCGCCAGCTGGCGACTCGGCTCGAGAAGGTCATCGGCTCCAAGACTGCCAAGCAGTTCGAGCCGCTGAAGATCTTCACGGTCGGCGACCTGATGCGGCACGTGCCACGCCGCTATTTCTCCGGCACTGAGCTGAGCGACCTCTCGGTACTCCGGGAAGGCGAGGAAGTTGCGGTCATGGCGGAGGTCGTGGAGGCCCGTACCTTCAACCTTCCCGATCGCCCCGCTCATCGCCTGCCGAGCAAGCCGCGACTCGAGGCCATCATCACCGACCACCGGGGTAGGTTGACCTGCATTTTCTTCGGCCAACCGCGACTGATCAAGTACTGGCAGAGCCAGCTTGGTCCAGGCGCCAGGGGCATCTTTGCGGGCAAGGTGACAAGGTTCAACGGCAGACTGCAGCTTGCTCATCCCGACTTCGTCATCGTCGACGAGCACGGCGCCGTGATCGGCGGCGCCAAGCACAACGCCTCGCTGGCGTCGGCCTCCGGTGTCCCGCTGGTCGGCCTCTATCCGGTGACCGGCAAGCTGCGCACCTGGACCATCGCCGACTGTGCTGCCCTGGCCCTGGAGTCGCTGCAGGGGATCGAGGATCCGGTTCCGGAGTGGATTCGTGAGGCGGCAGGGGTGATGGATCTGGAATCGGCCTTCCGAGCGGTGCACCAGCCGACCGACAAGTCGACAGCCGACCAGGGCCGCCACCGAATGCGATTTGATGAGGCTTTTGCACTGCAGCTCACCATGGCGTACCGGCGCGCCGATGCAGCCTCGCATCACGCGGTGCCGCGGCCACGGCGGAGCGGCGACCTCCTCGAGGCATTCGACGCGCGGTTGCCCTTCATCCTGACCGACGGTCAGATCGCGGTCAGTGAGGAGATCATGGCCGACCTGGGCCGTACCCGTCCCATGCAGCGGCTGCTGCAGGGCGAGGTCGGATCTGGCAAGACGCTCGTAGCGTTACGCGCAATGCTGGCCGTGGCCGATGCCGGCGGTCAGGCGGCACTACTAGCGCCAACCGAAGTGCTGGCGGCGCAACACTTCCAAACGATCACCCGCATGCTCGGTGAGCTGGCCAGCGGGGGCACGCTCGGCGCGCCGGACCACGCCACAGGTGTCGTGTTGATCACCGGATCCACCTCGGCGGGACGTCGTCGGGAGGCAACGCTCCAAGCTGCCTCGGGCACGGCTGGGATTGTCATCGGCACGCACGCCTTGCTCAGCTCGGACGTGCAGTTCGCCGACCTCGGCCTAGTTGTGGTAGACGAACAGCATCGGTTCGGGGTGGAGCAGCGCGCCGCATTGAGCGCCAAGGCAAACGCGCGGCCGCACGTGTTGGTCATGACCGCGACGCCGATCCCGCGCTCGGTGGCCATGACCGTCTTCGGTGACTTGGAGACCTCGACATTGCGGGAGATTCCGGCTGGGCGGGCAGAAGTGACGACGGTCGTTGTCGATGCCGTTCACCAGCCGTCGTGGGTTCAACGGGGGTGGCAGCGCATTGCGGAAGAGGCGGGTCGCGGTCGGCAGGCATACGTGGTGTGCGCACGAATCTCGTCCGGCAGTTCCCCCGGCACAGATGGGGAGAACCTCGGTACCAATGCCGACGGCGAAACATTGCCTGCCGTCGCGGTCGAGGACCTGTTTGAAGAGCTGCGCAGTGGGCCGCTGGCCGGTTTGCGGGTCGAGATGGTGCACGGGCAGTTGCCGAGTGAGGAGAAGGACGCGGTCATGGGCCGCTTCGCCGCCGGCGAGACGAATGTGCTGGTCGCCACCACGGTGGTCGAAGTTGGGGTTGATGTGCCCAATGCCTCGGTTATGGTGATCCAGGATGCCGACCGCTTTGGCATCTCCCAGCTGCACCAGCTACGCGGACGGATTGGACGGGGAGCCCATCCCGGTGTCTGCCTGCTGCTGACGACGGCGGGCGAGCAAAGCTCATCGCGCCAGCGACTGGATGCTGTGGCGGCGACTCGTGACGGTTTTGCTCTCGCCGAAGTTGACCTCGAGCAGCGTCGTGAAGGAGACGTGTTAGGCGCCACCCAGTCCGGGAACAGATCGAGTCTGAAGCTCCTTCGAGTGCTGAGGGATGCCGATCTGATCGCCCAAGCCCGCACCTTGGCAGAGCGGTGCATTGCCCGGGACGCGGAGCTGAGCGATCCGGGGCTCGCTGACATCGTGCTCGATGTGGAGATGGATGCGGCAGGGGACTGGCTGGAGCGCGGTTGAGCCGGATCATTGCCGGGTCGCGGGGCGGACAACGGATCGCGATGCCTCCAGGTGACCAGAGCCGCCCGACCACCGATCGGGTACGCGAGGCGCTGTTCTCAGCCATCACTGCCTGGGCGGGTAGGGCAGCGGAGCCCGTCCAGGATTCGCTGGCGGGCCTGGCCTTTTGTGACTTGTATGCGGGCTCGGGCGCTGTCGGGTTGGAGGCGGCCAGCCGTGGCGCTACTCGAGTGTTGCTGGTCGAGCGTGACCCTCGTACGGCCCAGCTTGCCCGACGCAACGCCGAAACGCTCAGGCTGGCTGTCGACATCGTCGTTTCGGCGGTAGAACGGGTGCTTCGAAAGGCTCCACCTCACCCTTTCGACATAGTCTTCGCTGACCCGCCTTACGAGCTGGACACGCCAACCGTGAGCGCCCAGATTCAGCAGCTCGTGGGCAACGCCTGGGTCGACCGACATTCGTTGATCGTGGTCGAGCGATCCAGACGCACACCACAGCTGATCTGGCCGGATTCCGCTGTAAAGAGCTGGAGTCGGGCCTACGGTGAGACCATCTTGTGCTTCGCGGATCTCGACCGGCAGCGCAACGGGCCTGCGGAGGAGGTGCCATGACCCGAGCCGTGTGTCCAGGGTCGTTCGACCCTGTAACTCATGGGCACCTCGATGTCATCGAGCGGACCGCACGAATCGTCGATGGGGTAGTTGTCGCGGTCGGGACCAACATCTCGAAGAACGCCCTTTTCACTCCGGATGAGCGTGTCGAAATGCTCGCCGAGGAGTGTGCGCGATGGAGCAACGTCGAGGTGACTCTCTTCGATGGACTGCTGGTTGATTTCTGCACCGCCAATGACATCGACATCATCAGCAAGGGCTTGCGAGCTGCCGATCTTGCCTATGAGCTCCAGATGGCTCAGATGAACCGGCAGCTGACCGGCGTGGATACCCTTTTTCTGCCTACGGCGCCGCAGTGGGCATTCGTCTCCTCCTCCTTGGTCCGTGAGGTTGCGACGCTCGGTGGGGACGTGACCTCCTTTTTGCCCGGGAGGATTGCGGCGCGCACCATGGATCGGGTCGCGTCTCGAAATGCGGGAGCAGCAAGGGATGTGTGAGAGCAGGCTCATCTGCGCGACACTAGGGAACAGGGGAACTCGGAAAGGGGACGAGCGTGGCAGTTCTGGGGGTAGGGCGTTCCATAGTTGGGAGAGGATCGGCTGAGCAGAGGCTGGCGTATCTGCGCGAGCTCATTCTCAATGCGCGGGCAATGCCGATGTCGGCATCCTGCGTCATCAATCGGGGTGAAGTCCTGGCCGCAATCGATGATGTGATCGAGAATCTGCCGTATGAAATCGCCGATGCACAGCAAGTCATCGACACGTCGGCATCCAAGATTGCCGAAGGTGAAGAAGAGGCAGGCCGGATCCTGGCTGAGGCGCGAGATCATGCCGCCAACCTCGCCCAGCACAGCGAAGTAGTCCGAGTGGCCGAGCAACAGGCTGCTGAGATACGGGCTGAGGCGGAACGCGAGGCAGCCGCGCTGCGGCGGGAGATCGATGAATTCGTGGATGCACGCATGGCGAGCTTTGAGTCCGTGCTGCACAAGACCACGAGCCAGGTGCGGACCGCTCGTGCCCGGCTAGCCGAACGCAGCGGCTTGGATACAGGCGAGCTTCCCAGGTTGGACAAGCGCACATTCGCGGAATAGTGCGCCCGGAGCATCGACTCTCGATCCCTACCTGGCCAGGCTCGATGAGTTCGAAGCGGGGTTTGGCTCCGTTGCCTACCCGCCGGTAGGGTTGGACCTCGGCCACGACGAGGATCGGGGCCGCTCGGCTTGGAAGGATTGCGATGAGTTCGCCGCATCGCCCGCTGAACCCCCGTTCGGGCTTGGTCCTCGACACCCACGAACTGGGCCGTCGTGCGGGCGCGATGAAGGTGGTTCGGGCATCCGTCGAGGCTCCAGCGGACCTGGGAATCAGCGTGATCGGCGTACCACCCGGATCACCGGTCGAGCTCGATCTTCGGCTCGAGTCGGTGGTCGAGGGAGTGCTAGTCAGCGGCAGCGCCACGGTGCAGGTCCGTGGAGAGTGCGTACGGTGCCTGGGTGAGATCTCCGACGAGCTGGAGGTCGACATCCAGGAGTTGTACGTCTATCCAGGGGTCGAGCCGGACGATGACCTCGCTAGCCGGTTGCAGGGCGACCTTATCGACCTCGAGCAGCTGCTCCGCGACGCGGTGGTACTGGGTTTGCCTTTCCAACCCTTGTGCCGGGATGACTGCTTGGGGTTGTGCGTCCAATGTGGCGCCAATCTCAACGACGATCCCGACCATCGGCATGAAGTCCGTCTCGATCCTCGATGGGATGCGCTTCGCGGGCTTGAGGGTGGAGACCGCGAATCTTACGATGTGTTACAACCTGCCCCACGGGCAACGAAATTTTCGGGCCAAAGCCGCCCGAGGAACAAGGAGTGAAGTCGTGGCAGTTCCCAAGAGGCGAATGTCGCGAAGCAACACGCGACACCGCCGTTCCCAGTGGAAGACGTCGGTGCCTGCGTTGGTGACCTGCGCGAATCCAGCCTGCCGCGCGAAGCATCTGCCCCATGTCGCGTGTCCGACATGCGGGCAGTACGGGCCTCGCGGTGCCCGTCGACAGGTTCTCTCGTCCTGATCCGGTCCGAGGCGACTGCTATTCGCCTACCAGCTGGAGACCTCCTGAGCGAGCTCGGGATGAGTGTTGATCCCGAGCTACTTGACCGCGCGTTGACACATCGGTCGTATGCGTACGAGCAAGGTGGACTGCCCACCAACGAACGCCTGGAGTTTCTCGGCGATTCCGTGCTCGGTCTGGTCGTGACCGAGCATCTGTTCGTCACCTATCCAGACCTTTCGGAGGGCCAGCTCGCCAAGCTGCGCGCGGCGGTGGTCAACTCCCGCGCTCTGGCCGACATCGCCCGCCAGCTCGACCTGGGTGCCGTCATCCACCTGGGTCGCGGCGAAGAGAGCACCGGTGGCCGGGATAAGTCATCCATCCTCGCCGACACCATGGAGGCGGTGATCGGCGCAGTTTTTCTGCAGCACGGGATCGAGGCCGCACGAGGGTTTGTGCACCATCTGTTCGACCCTTTGATGGCGGAGGTCGCGACCCGCGGCGCCGGCCTGGACTGGAAGACCAGCCTGCAAGAAATCGCCTCCGTCAGTGGTCTCGGCGTACCGGTCTATGACGTGGTCGAGTCGGGACCGGACCATGCCAAGACGTTCCAAGCCATGGTCAATATCGACGATCAGAGCTATGGACCAGGTGCTGGTCGGAACAAGAAGGAAGCCGAGCAGAACGCAGCAGCGATTGCGTTCGCCGCGCTGAAGGGCAGCCGCGGGACCGGTCCGGTCGCAGGCCGTTGACGGCGGCGCGCGATCGTGTTTGATTGCTCGCTCCGCTCGCTGCGATCGCGCGATGCCCGAACTTCCTGAGGTCGAGGTGGTACGCCGCGGCCTAGCCAGCAGCATCACCGGACGCCAGATCGCCAGCGTGCGCGTACTCCATCCGCGGCCGGTACGTCGTCATCTGACCGGGCCGGCAGATTTCGAGCTGCAAAGCACAGGACGCACATTTGCTGAGCCGCGGCGGCGCGGCAAGTACCTGTGGTTGCCCTTCACCGACGGCGACGCCATCTTGGCTCATCTCGGCATGAGCGGGCAGTTCCGCCTCGCTGATGCTGATGCGCCGCTAGTGCCCAACACCCGAATCATCTTCGCTTTCGCCGACGGCGAGCCTGGATTGCGCTTCATCGATCAGCGCATGTTCGGTGGTCTTTCGCTCTCGCCTGGCGGTGCTGAACTGCCGCCCGAAATCGCCCACATCGGTCGCGACCCGTTCGACCCCGAGTTCGACTTGGCCGACGCCGTTGCCCGGTTGCGCCGGCGCAATACGGTCATCAAGCGCGCACTACTGGACCAACAGCTGGTGTCGGGGATCGGCAACATCTACGCCGATGAGGCACTGTGGGCGGCTCGCATGCACTACGCCCGACCGACCAAAACGATGTCGCGTGCCCAGGCCGCGGGCGTGATCACGGCCGCTGCAACCGTGATGCGCAGCGCGCTAGACAACGGCGGTACGTCCTTCGACGCCCTCTACGTCAACATCAATGGATCCGGCGGTTACTTCGACCGCTCGCTGGCCGTCTACGGGCGCGAAGGCAAGCCATGCCCACGCTGCGGTACGCCGATTCTGCGGGAGCCCTTCATGAACCGCTCGTCCTACCGGTGCCCGCACTGCCAACGGCGGCCTCGTCGGAGCTAGTCCGACGCACGGCTCGACCGATTGCGCGGGCCACCACGGTCGCGAGGGGTGCCGGAGGCGCGAACAGCGCGAAGGACACGCAGGCCGCGAGAAACCCCACCAGTACCGCGATGAACAACGCGGAGGCGACCTCGACAGTCCCCGGATAGGCCAGGCTGAGGTACGCGGCTGCGACGACGCAGGCGACCACACCGAGCACGGCCACGGCTGCACCGAGGTAGCCCGTCGCCGGACGCCGTCCACCGGCCGGGGGCAAGAGTGCGGCGCGTGCGCTGCTCGCCGCGAAACGCCACCGAGCCGCTAACGCTTGACAACTCCGCCAGCATCGCCGCTCCCCAGTCACGACGTACCTCGGGCAGGGTTGCCACAGCGACTGCGAGGAACTGGGCTGGGGCCGTCAGGCTGAGCGTCCAGCGCCGCTCGGTGGCGCCAGGCGAGCCACAGGACTCCAGCAGCGGCGGCGCCCAGCGCCGAGAGCACGGCCGACCCTGTGACGAAGTTCCGCCAAGCGTTCTCGCCCCGGTAGGGATGGTCGAAGTAGGGCCTCCACGCCATACATCACGCCGGTCACGATGGCAGCGACGGCAACGGCGATGACCAGTAGCTCTGCCGCAACACGCAAGGTGCGTGCGATGGCCGAGTTCACGGGTGCTCACCAGCAAGTCTCGGCCCCGCCACGGTCGGCGCGGCCGCGACGCCCGAGGCTGTCGCGGTGCCGCGCCTTATGGCGGCCGCAGCGAGCTGGCCTGCGAGAGCCAGGCCGGTTCCAGTGAGTCGGTAGAGATGGCGAGGGGGTCGCCCAGGTTCGGCCTCGGTGGCCCACGTGGTCTCGAGCATCCCGCGGTCAGTGAGTCGCATCAGGATCGGATAGATGGAGCCGGCCTTCATACCCAGCTGCTGGCACAAGTCAGTTGCCTCCGAGGTTCGCAAGTAGCCTGCCCGGAAGGGCAGATCGAGCTACACCCTTGGCCGACCTGGGCGTCCTATTGCTGGTGAGGAAGGTGCGGGCACGCTAGTGCGGTGGGCGTGCTTGACCGAGCCGAGCCGGCAAGAGAGCGCCCCACGCCAAGCCGGGACCCGATCCGGATTCGTGATCCCAGTCCCTCGACTTGGTCGTCGGTGGGCTTCGTTCATCTGCAGCGGACGGCTGGCAATCGCGCCGTCGTCCGGCTGCTCGCCGGTAAGGGCCAGCCGATCTCTGGACTGACCGCCGGCCAGACCGTGGTGCAGCGCGCCAGCTATGCGAAGAAAGTCGCTCCAGACCTGGCCGCCACGCCGATAACAGCCTTCCGTTGGATGAATGGGCTGAACGTCGACGACCTCACCGATACCATGCGCGCCCTGAAGAAGACGCCGGAACATTGGGCTGCGGTGACCAAGAACTGGACGATGATCTCGGGCTTGGATCAGCCAGTTTGGCGGATGGTCCGCAAAGTTGTCGAGACAAACGCGTCCGACGCCGTCCAAACGGAGACGTACCGGGTGCATCACTTCGTGCGTGGTGAGATGTGGCCGCAGGCCTGGTCCACCCTGAGCGGCGCGGCCGAGCTCGATCGGGTCGTCGGTCTACTCGACACCTTGCACCTGCAGGCGATGCTGCCGAAGCTAGACACGGCTGGAGCCGGAGTCGATAAGGTGAAGGTACTCATCGCGATGTCGATGTACACCACCCTCGAGGCTGTGGCGGGCAGCCTGGACGAAGCGACTCTGCGCGACGTCATGCAAGGTCACATGATCGCTCAGATGCACCAGGTGAATACCGCCGGCAAGAGCGCGACCAGCGGCGTCTGGTACCCCTACGCCTACCGGGCCAGTTTCCCCAAGGAGTGGGTGAAGCACACCGACTGGAAAGAGGGTTACGCCGACCCCGCGTTCTTCGACCGCATTGGGCACATGCACTGGCGGCTCAAAGCCGGCGCGAGTGCGGCCGACGGGATCCGCTCCTGGCTAAAGGGTCTGACGGTCGCGGAGTGCGCGACCGTGATGGCCGTGGCGATGTATGAGTCCCTGCTGGCGACGATCGGTAAGGAGCGCTTCGACAAGCGGTTCGGCGGCCCTGGCCAGCCGGTGGCTGACGCGGCCCGCCTGCGGATTGCTCAAGGACCAGAGATCAGCGAGCCCGGCACTGAGAATCGACCGCCTCCATTGCGGCAGTTCATCGACGACTTGGCACACGGCGCGACCCCGGGAGGTGAGCCGGGTCAGCGGAACGTCAAGAAGGGCAACTGGTACTACTTCAGGAATCATCCCGATTACACGAAGAAGCATCCAGGCGGTTGGCTGGCCGGTGAAAACACACTCTGCACCGACGACACCCGCGGGCACCAGCTGTTCTCCGGCTTCGGCCGGACCATGGAGGCCGTCACCGAGATGACGATGCTGGAGCGTGCTTCCGAGGCCTACAACACGCCGCAGAGCCCGGAGGAGAAGAAGGCCGGCGGTACGTTCGACAAGAGCAAGATGACGCCCAGCAAGATCCTTGCCGCCGGTGGCGGGATTCTCAGCAAGGACGTCGGCGTCTATGACTTCGACGTCAAACGAGTCAAGCGCGAGCTTGAGTGAAAGCTCGCCTTACTTCACAAGAGCAGACACGCTCTTGGTCTGGGAGCGAGAAGACGGCGGCGATCCAGCGAACATCGCGCGAGCGGAGCGAGCAATCGAACACAGCGCGATGCGCGAGCACTTAGTAGAGGATTGGGGTTAGCTGCGAGCGTCGGGAATCGTGCGCCGCCGCACGCAGGAGGAGCGAGCGGAGGCGTTCTTCCTCTGCGAGTGACGACGACGGCGGCGATCCAGCGAACATCGCGCGAGCGGAGCGAGCAATCGAACACAGCGCGATGCGCGAGCAGCTCTCAAAAAGATGGGTATTGTCTAACGGTCGTGAAACGCCTGAAGCATTACGTGCTCGTACGCCACGGGCACAACTGGGTCCTGCTCTTCCGGTTCGCCCTCGTTGGCGCTTCCGGCGTTATCGTCAACCTTTTCGTAGCGATCATGTGCAAGAAGATGGGTCCTGACGAGAACAGCATCTTCTTTGACTTGCCGCTAACCGACTTCAACGTGCGCTGGTACCACGTTTACTCAACGATCGCGTTCTTGGTCGCCAACCTGTGGAACTTCGAGCTCAATCGGCTCTGGACCTTTCGCAGCGCAAAGCATGCTGGCTGGTTCCGCGAGTATTTCCCGTTCCTGACTGTGGGCATCCTCGCCCAGATTGTTGGTTTGGGCATCCTGACCCTCTTGATGCACCCCAATTCGATCTTCTCGCTCTCGCCGACCATCTTCGACAACTCCACTGGCTTCCGTACCCGCTTCTATTGGGCGCAGCTGATCACGATCGCGATTGTCACCCCGATCTCGTTCCTGTTGAACAAGTTCTGGACCTTCTCGTCCGTACGGGGCCAGAATCGGGCTACTGAGCCGGCGCCTGAGAATGTGGAGAGCGAGCATCCGACTGCTGGCGTCTGAGGCCTCAGCCTCGCACCAATGGAGGGACCCGCCCAGCGATCTACCAGGGGTCTCGGCAGCTGTCGGTTACAGTCAATGGGCACAGCTCGCGCAACCGACGCTCGCAGTGCCGAGGGCAGGTCGCCTTCCGCAGCCAGATCTTCGCCTGAGCTCACACCGTCGAGAGGTGGGACGTTGTACCTCAAGAGCCTGACCTTGCGCGGATTCAAGTCCTTCGCGTCGGCCACGACTCTCAACTTTGAGCCTGGCATCACCTGCGTGGTCGGTCCCAACGGCTCCGGCAAATCCAACGTTGTAGATGCTCTCAGCTGGGTGATGGGTGAGCAGGGCGCGAAGTCACTGCGTGGCGGAAAGATGGAGGACGTCATCTTCGCCGGTACGTCCGGACGGGCGCCGCTAGGTCGCGCTGAGGTCGTCCTCACCATTGACAATTCCGATCGCGCGCTGCCAATCGACTACACCGAGGTCACGATCTCTCGGACGATGTTCCGCAATGGCGGTTCGGAGTACGCCATCAACGGCAACGTGGCGCGTCTCTTGGACATCCACGATCTCCTCAGCGACTCCGGAATCGGTCGCGAGATGCACGTCATCGTTGGTCAGGGGCAGCTCGACTCGATCTTGCAGGCCACGCCCGAAAGCCGCCGCGGCTTCATCGAAGAGGCAGCGGGAGTGCTCAAGCACCGCAAGCGCAAGGAAAAGGCTGTCCGCAAGCTCGAGGCGTGTGAGGCAAACCTGAATCGGTTGTCGGACCTGATCAACGAGATCCGTCGGCAGCTGAAACCACTCGGTCGACAAGCCGAAGTGGCGCGGAAGGCGGCGGTCGTCCAGGCTGAGGCGCGCGACGCCAAGGCGAGGCTGCTGGCCGACGATTTGCTCCAGGCCACGCAGGCGCTGCAGTTGGAGCTTGCCGATGAGCGGACGATGAATGAGCGCCGCCGAGCGCTCGAGCAGGCGCTGGATGCCGCTCGGGCAGCTGAAGTAGCAGCGGAGGAAGCGGTACGGCAAGGCGTACCGAGACTGGCGGCCGCCCAGGAGACCTGGTATTCCCTGGCTGCCCTGCGGGAGCGGGTCGCTACTACGCTGTCGATTGCCCGCGAGCGGATGCGGCAGGCCGAGGACGACCCTGGAGAGCTCCATGTCAGGCGCGATCCCGACGAACTCGACCGTGAGGCTGCTCGGGTGGCTGCCCAGGAGAAGGATCTGTCGAGTCAGGTTGAGGCGAAGTCGCGTGCGTTAGAAGACGCCACCACCCACCGCAGCAGCTGCGAAGACGCGGAGCGAGGTGAAGAGAACCGGCTGGCGGCGCTCATCCGCGCGGCTGCTGATCGGCGCGAAGGGTTGGCCAGGCTGACTGGACAGGTCAACTCGCTGCGCAGTCGTGGCGAGGCAGCTGCGGCTGAGATCAGCCGGCTCACCACCGCCCAACGACAGGCCGCGGAACGCGCTGAACAAGCCTCCCGCGCGTTCACCGCATTGGAGACCAAGGTCGCTGGCCTCGATGCGGGTGAGTTCGGGCTTGACGCGGAGCACGAGGCGACGCTCCAGGCCCTGGACGGGATTGAGAATCAGCAGGCCGAGCTGCGGCGTCAGGAACAAGTCGCGACTCAGGAGCGGGCTGCGCTTTCGGCTCGGGTCGAAGCCCTGCGCATTGGGCTGACCGGCAAAAATGCAGGCTCGGCCCTGCTTGCCGCAACCGATCGGCTGAACGGGTTGCTCGGGTCAGTTGCCACCCTGGTCAGGGTGCAAACCCCGTACGAGACAGCGATTGCTGCGGCCTTCGGCGCGGCAGCTGACGCGGTAGCGGTGACCGGTCTCGAGGCGGCCATAGGTGCGTTCGACCATCTCAAGGCGGAGGACTTAGGACGGGCTGGACTGCTACTCGGCGGGGTGGTCGAGACCGAGGGGATTGAGCAGTGGCCGGCACTTCCTCCCGGGGTGCGTTACGCCGTCGAGTTCGTCGAGGTACCGGACCAGCTGACCGCCGCGGTGCAACGGGTGTTGCGCAAGGTTGCCGTGGTCGAGAACCTGCCGGCAGCTCAGAGTCTGATCGCC
Organism: uncultured Actinomycetota bacterium; assembly: GCA_963734005.1. Classification (GTDB taxonomy): domain Bacteria; phylum Actinomycetota; class Actinomycetes; order Propionibacteriales; family Propionibacteriaceae; genus Microlunatus. The sequence goes on along the minus strand of CAVTFS010000019.1, from coordinate 64,486 downwards.
CAGCTGCCCGATGTCGTCGCGGTCACCCACGACGGAGACGTTCTCAGTGATCATTTTGCCGCAGGCGGATCGTCCGCAAGTCCAACGCTGATCGAGCTGCAATCTGCTATCGATGACGCCGAGCGCGGCTTGACTGGGGCTAGTCATGCATGCGACCGGCTGCGCTTCGCTCAGAGCCAACTGGACGACCGACATCGTCAGGCCAGTGCCGCAGCCGAAGCCACGCTCGCCAGGCTGCACGAGTCCGACGCTGCCATGGCGGCGTTGGCAGAGGAGCTCGGTCAACTGAGCGCGACCGCTCGCTCGGCCTTCGGCGAAGCCGAGCGGCTGAGCCAGGCCATTGCAGATGCCGAAGAGGCGCGTGACCGTGACGTCGCCGGGCTCGCGGACCTTGAGCACCGGCTCGAGCTTGCCGCCGAGACCGTCGAGGAGATGGAACCGGACCACGCCGAACGTGACCGGTTGGCCGAGCAGGCCAGGCTCGCCCGTAGCGCAGAGATGGAGGCTCGCCTCGCGCTGCGGACCCTGGAGGAGCGGGCACGCGCGTTGGCTGGTCGAGCCGACGCGCTGCGCCGGGCGGCCGAAGGCGAACGGCAGGCGCGGCGGCGTGAGATCGCTCGCCGCGAGCGTCTGGTGCGGGAGGCACGTACCGCGGCTGCCGTACAGGCCGGAGGAACGTTCCTGGCGGACCTTCTTGAACGCTCCCTCGCCGCGGCGGCGCGCGAGCGCTCAGAGGCGGAGGCTATGCGGACCGAAGCTGAGGCTGCGCTGGGTGCGGCGCGCGCATCCGTCCGCGCCCTGACGCGGGACTTTGAGTCCTTTGTCGACGCCGCCCATCGAGACGAAATTGCGAGGGCCGAGCAGCAGATGAGGGTCGAGGCTCTCGAGGAGCGAGCCATGGCTGAGCTCGGCCTCGAAGCTGCGGCGCTGCTGACCGAGTATGGACCGGACCAGCCTGTGCCGGTGCTTACGGGTGAGGACGGCACACCATTCGCGAGCGAGGACGAGAAACCCGAGCCTGTGCCGTATGTCCGCGGGCCGCAAGAGAAGCGGCTGCGAGCCGCCGAGCGGGAGCTCAACGTGCTTGGCCGGGTGAACCCGCTCGCCTTGGAGGAGTTCGACGCCCTGGAAGCACGGCACCAGTTCCTCTCCGAGCAACTGGAGGACCTGCGCAAGACGCGTCGAGATCTTCTCGAGATCATCGTCGAGGTTGACAACAGGGTGGAGCTGGTCTTCGCAGAGGCCTACACCGACATCGCGGCTGCCTTCGAGCGGGTATTCGCCCGGCTCTTCCCCGGCGGAGAAGGCCGGCTGATCTTGACTGAACCCGGCAACTGGTTGACCACCGGGGTGGACGTCGAGGCCCGACCACCGGGGAAGAAGATCAAGCGGCTCTCGCTGTTGTCCGGCGGCGAGCGTGCCCTGGTGGCGGTCAGCTTCCTGATCTCGCTCTTCATCGCACGGCCCAGCCCTTTCTACATTCTCGACGAGGTCGAGGCCGCTCTCGATGACACCAATCTCGGCCGCTTGCTGGAGATCTATGAGGAGCTGCGGGCCACGAGCCAACTACTGGTGATCACTCACCAGAAGCGGACGATGGAGATCGCCGATGCCTTGTACGGGGTCAGCATGCGCGGCGACGGTGTCTCAACCGTGATCTCCTCGCGACTACGGGAGACCGAGTCGGTCGCCTGATGTGATGAAATCGAGAACAAGAAACGGCATTTCGCTAGCGACATTGTGATCTTGGCTTGGCAGACTATGGGCCCAAGAGCTGTTCCACCGGCACCGCATGCATAGCAGCTGCGGCTGTACGACCTGTAAGACAGTTCCTTCCCCAGTTCCGCTTGACATCGACTGTCTGAAAGGGGCGTCCGTGACCTCCATCGTCGTCGCCATGATTGTGATCCTGGTCGTCGTAGCCTGCATTGTTGGCGTGGTCCTGCTCGGCATGGAGGGGCGCGGGAAGCAGCGCGCGCCGCGGCTGGCCGACCGGATGGCCCGTGCGGCCGAGCATCTCAATGGGGACGGGGAGCCGCCCGCTCGCCTGATCAAGCTGATCGAGTCCACCCGCGATCGCTGAGCCGGGCGTCCGGCCCATCCTCGCCTAGGATGTGCCGGTGGATGCGACAACTCTGTGGTTGATCGTTGGCGTCATTCTGCTGGTAGCCGCAAGTCTGGTTGGCTTCGTCGCCGTCGGTCGGCGTCGAGGGCTCCGAACTGGTGAACCGCCTCCCAGCGTCGAGAGCGCACCACGAGGCTGGGAAAAGTCGGCCGAGGACTCCGGTGACGCACCTTCGGCAACGCAGGTTGACGTTCGTGCCACGCCGCCGGACGTTGGGCTCCCTGAGGTCGAACTGGTTCCGGAGGCGCCGGAGTTCGAACGCCCGGAAGCTCCTGAGAGCCGACTGGTACGCCTGCGCCGCAGGCTGGCTGGATCCAACAGCCCGCTCAGCCGCGGCCTGCTACTGCTGATCACTCGGGATCGAATCGACGAAGATACCTGGGACGAATTCGAAGAGACATTGATCACCTCAGACCTTGGTGTCGGACCGACGACTGAGCTCGTGGAGTCGTTGCGAAGCAAGCTGAAGGTTGAGGGAGTCTCCGAGCCAGGGCAGGCCAAGGCCATTCTGCGAGCCGAGCTGATCAAGCTCGTGGACCCCACCATGGATCGCAGTCTCAATGCAGACCGGTCCGAACAGCCGGCCGTCGTCATGGTGGTCGGAGTGAATGGAACCGGCAAGACCACCACCGTGGGCAAGCTTGCTCGAGTCTTTGTCGCCGAGGACAAGGACGTGCTGCTCGGCGCCGCTGACACTTTCCGGGCCGCTGCCGCGGATCAGCTGGAAACCTGGGGGAGCAGGGTGGGCGTACCGACCGTGCGAGGGGCTGAGGGGGCCGATCCGGCGAGTGTTGCCTTTGAGGCGGTCAAAGCCGGCATCGAGCAGGAGGTCGACGTCGTACTGATCGACACCGCAGGGCGCCTGCACACCAAGGTTGGGCTGATGGATGAGCTGGGCAAAGTGAAAAGGGTGATCGAACGTCAGGCACCAGTCGGAGAAGTGCTCCTGGTGTTGGATGCAACCACCGGCCAGAACGGACTGATCCAGGCTCGGATTTTCGCCGAGGTGGTCGATGTGACCGGGATTGTGCTCACGAAGTTGGACGGATCGGCCAAGGGCGGCATCGTGGTGCAGGTGCAGCGCGAACTCGGCGTACCGGTCAAACTCGTCGGCCTCGGTGAAGGTGCGGATGATCTTGCTCCGTTTGACGCGGAGGTCTTCGTCGACGCCTTGTTGGAGCAGGCGGCATGACGAGCATCCTTCATCCACCAGTCGAGGGAGCGGCATTCGACGCGTTCCTGCAGAGCTCCGCACCGGCCAGCCGGGACCATCGGAGATGGCAGCCTGAGGACGGCATCATGCCGGCTCTTTATCTGAGCCACGGTGCTCCGCCGGTCTTCAATGACGCGCACTGGATGGACCAGCTGTTCGCCTGGTCGCGGTCCTTGCCGAAGCCAACGGCCATCTTGATCGTGAGCGCTCACTGGGAGGCCGCCCCGCTGGCCCTCTCCGCACCAGCAGCCGGGACTCCGCTGGTCTATGACTTCAGCGGATTCGGCCGACGGTATTTCGACATGACCTACCAGACGGCCGACGCGTCCGGGCTCGCGGCAAAGGTCACAGCGCTGATGTCGGACACCGAGCCGGTGCACGAGCATCCGAGCCGCGGTCTTGATCACGGAGCCTGGGTACCGCTGAAGGTGATGTATCCGTACGCGGATGTGCCGGTGCTGCAACTCAGCATGCCAACCCACAACCCGGACCACCTGTTCCGGATCGGGCAACAGCTCCAGCCGCTCCGTGGCGAGGGAGTCCTCATCATCGGATCCGGTTACATGACCCACGGCCTGCCCTTCCTCGGCCGGGACAGTTGGGAGCACAACGTGATCCCCGGCTGGTCCCGCGAGTTCGATGCCTGGGCAGCAGAGGCCCTGGCGGCGGGGCGGATCGATGTGCTGGCCGACTTCCGGCACGCACCCGGGATGCCGTACGCCCACCCAACGGTCGAGCACTACACCCCGATCTTCGTCACCTTCGGTGCCGCGACCGATCCGTCAGTGCCACCGAAAGTCGTGATCGACGACTTCCAGATGGGCCTGGCCAAGCGGTCTTTCCAAGTCGCTTGACCACAATTGATCTTGCGTCGCCGATAGCGGGTCGGGTTAGCCCGCCAGTTCTCGTGGCGCGCTCGCCGCGCGCCAAATCATCTGGGCGAACTTGGTGTTGCCGAGTGGATGGGTGCCGCTGGCGTTGACCAGGTAGATCCGGCGGTGGGGTGATCGCCATAGCCAGGTGCCGGGTTCGGGTTGGCGGACTTGCCAGCCGGCATGGGTCTTGTACCTGTGGTGATGTCGAGTGTGGGGTCCGAGGTTGCCGATCCTGGTTTGGCCGGGCGGTCCGCCCTTGTCCGGGCTGAGGTAGGCGATGGTGTGATCAAGGTCGATGCGGCGGCTCACCGCGGCGGCGTAGGGGAACACGTCGGCGGGGTTGCGGAGGCGCAGTTGCTCGCGGAGCCGGGCGGGGATTTCGTAACTATCGACCGGGAGATGTCCGGCGGGCAGATCGATCACCGGTTTCACGCTGATGCTGCAGCGGTCACCCAGCAGAGTGCGCAGCCGGCCCAGGAGCACCGGGCCGATGTCCTCAATCCGGGCCACACCGGTACCGGCGGTGAGGGTTTCTTGGCTGAGGTGGACATACACCACGGCGCGCGGCCGGGCCCGGATCGGGTCGAACGGCGGCGGTGTCAGCTGCAGCGACACGGCAGCTGGCTCGGCATCCTCCCCCACTTTGTCTTGCTCGACCTTCTCGAAGCTGCCCGCATCGGCATCTGCGGGTGGTTCCGGCTCGGGATCGTTGGGTTCGGCCGGTCCGTCCCAGTCGTCGTGTTGCTGCTGGCAGAGCAGCTGCAAAGCTTCGGCGGGTTGGGCGAGGATGCCGATGGCTTTGGAGCGACGCACCTCAACCGGATCGGTGTCGCCTCGCCGAGCCAGGATGTCGGCGATCCGATCAATGGTGGCTTTGAACCAGATCGCGTCACCGGCGGTAGCCCGGGCAATGATCAGCTTCAACCCGTGCTCGGAGGTACGGCCGAGCCGCACGAACCGTTCCTGTGCCGCCGCGGCGGCTTGTTGTTCGGCACCAATCGGGTCGGACTGATAGATGGCTGCCTCCAGCAGGGTTTGTAACCGTCCCCACGACACCGCGCCTAAGGAGGGTGCCAGCTGTGCATCGACCCGTGCCGCCTGGGCGGCGGTGAGGTGCCGGGTCGCGGAGGCGATACGGCGGGCCTGGTAGGCCGGCACCTCCCCCGCAAGCGCAGCTCCCCAGATTGATCGCAGCCGATGCCGCAAATCCAGCGCGTCGCCGATCAGCCGGGACGCCGACCCGTCGGAGATCCGCAGCACGCATCCGAGTTCGGCGGGCGCGAAGTCCCCAACGGTCGGGGTGCCATCCCCGCCCAGCAGCACCGCGCGTTCGGTGCCGGGCAGCCGACTCACGGTGACGGCGTCGCCGGGGTGCAGGTCGGCCCAGTGGGCGGCGATGTGGAGTCGGCGGGTTTCGGCGGTGATCAGGTTGTGTTCGTTGGCCTCCGCGGCAGCCAGCGTGCCGGCCTTATCCCACTCCACCAGATCATTTTCGAACACACATTCAATATATGGCTAGAGGCTGCCATCCTTGCCGCCGTTGGGCATGTCGCGGCCAACGGACAACACCTCACCGATCCAGACAACACATGTGCCCGATGCTTGCCGTTGTTGACGTCAGCCCAGTCGTCGACCGAGGTTCAGTGCCGTCTCTGAGTCTGCGTAGTAGCCAAACCGCTCGACATCGACGTACCCGCTCGCTCGGTAGAGACCAACGGCGGCGACCTGTGGTTGGCCAGTTTCCAGGAGCAGCCAGTCGGCGCCGGCGGCTGCTGCGCTTGCCTCGAGTTCGGCCAACACGAGCCGGGCGAACCCGCGTCCTCGTACGCTTTCCCGTACGAACATGCGCCTGATCTCGGCTGGCCGCCGCGCCACCTGAGGTACTCCAGGAGTTCGAAAGCGCCAACCGCCCATAGCGACGGCTTCCCCGTCCAGGTAGCCCACGAAGAATGCTCCGTGCGGAGGAGTGAAGTCGGCCGTCGCGAACGGAGTCTCATCCGGTGAGCCATAGATCTGGGTGTAGAACTGCTGAGCCTGCTGTTCCAGCGCTGCAACATCCGGGTGCTCGTAGGGCACCTGCAGCAACCTGAGCTCCGCAGCCACCCGCCAAGCGTAGGCAGCCGCCCAGGTGCTTTGACGGCCCGAGAGAGCGTGGCAGGTTAGTAGGCTGAGTCAGTCCAGACCCTAGACGTAAGGACGCTCGTGTTCGACACCCTGCAAGACCGCCTTGCGGCGACTTTCAAGAACCTGCGCGGCAAGGGCCGGCTGTCCGAGGCCGACATTGACGCAACCGCCCGCGAAATCCGGGTCGCGCTGCTCGAGGCCGACGTCAATCTGTCGGTGGTCAAGGACTTCATTGCCGCGGTCAAGGAGCGAGCCCGCGGTACCGAACTCTCCGGCGCGCTGAATCCTGCCCAGCAAGTGATCAAGATCGTCAACGACGAACTGATCGATATCCTCGGCGGCGAAACCAGACTGCTGCGTTTTGCCAAGCGGCCGCCGACGGTGATCATGCTCGCCGGTCTGCAGGGTTCCGGTAAGACGACGCTGGCTGCAAAACTCGGGTTGTGGCTGAAGGAGCAGGGCCACTCTCCACTGCTCGTAGCAGCCGATTTGCAGCGTCCCAATGCAGTCAACCAGTTGCAGGTGGTCGGTCAGCGAGCCGGCGTTCACGTCTATGCACCAGAGCCCGGAAACGGCATCGGTGATCCGGTTGCGGTAGCCCGGTCCTCGATCACCGAGGCAGAGCGACGACTCTATGACGTCGTGGTCATCGACACCGCCGGCCGGCTAGGTATCGACGCCGAGATGATGAAGCAGGCCATCGACATCCGTGATGCCGTCCGCCCGGACGAGGTGCTCTACGTCGTGGATGCCATGATCGGCCAGGACGCCGTTAACACAGCCAATGCTTTCGCCGATGGCGTGGGTTTCGACGGCGTGGCGCTCACCAAGCTGGATGGCGACGCCCGCGGTGGTGCTGCCCTCTCGATCGCCCGGGTCACTGGCAAGCCGATCATGTTCGCCTCCAATGGTGAGGCTCTGGCTGACTTCGACGTGTTCCATCCGGACCGGATGGCCAGCCGGATCTTGGGCATGGGCGACATGCTCACCTTGATCGAGCAAGCCGAGAAGACCTTCGACGCCGAGCAGTCCGCCAAGGCCGCCGCCAAGCTGGCTGGACAAGGGGGAGAGTTCGGATTGGCGGACTTCCTACAGCAAATGCAGATGGTTCGCAAGATGGGCCCGCTGTCCAAGGTCTTCGGGATGTTGCCTGGAATGGGTGAACTCAAGGACAGGATTGCCGGCATCGACGAGCGTGACGTTGATCACATCGAGGCGATCATCCATTCCATGACCCCGGGCGAGCGCGACAACCCCAAGATCATCGACGGCTCCCGACGCGCACGGATCGCCAAGGGAGCCGGAGTGGAAGTCTCAGAGGTCAACGGCCTTATCAATCGCTTCTTCGAGGCCCGCAAGATGATGACTTCGCTGGCAACCGGCACGATGCCAGGGATGCCCGGGATCCCCGGCCTCCCTGGTCCGAGACGCCAGCCCGCTCGCTCGCAGAAGAAAAAGGGTGGCCGGGGGGTCTCGGGCAATCCGGCCAAGCGCAATGCCGCTCAACAGCCGGCCGCGGCCGTCGATCCGGCGGCGGCGTTCGGCGAAGGAGAGTTCGACCAGGCCGCGCTCGAGAAGGCGATGTCCGACTTCCAGCTGCCACCTGAGCTGCGCACCCGCTTCGGCAAGTAGAGCGTCATGCGCCCTGAGCCTGTCGGCGGGCACGACCGCCTTCACCTGGCCGGTGTGGTGCTACCTGAGGGCGATTATCGTGACCTTTGGGTGGTCGACGGTGTGATCCGGACCGAGCCGGTCGCCCACGCGCAGACTGTCGCCACCGGGGTCTGGCTGATGCCGGGCCTCGTTGACGCACACTGCCACGTCGGGTTGGAGAGGCACGGCGCGGTTTCCGACGAACGGGCCGAGCAGCACGCACTCACCGACCGTGCCGCTGCGGCGTTGCTGCTCCGCGACGCGGGCAGCCCGGCTGACACCCGGTGGATGGACCAACGCGCCGATCTTCCCAAGATCATCCGCGCCGGGCGCCACATCGCCCGGCCCAAGCGCTATCTTCGCAACTACGGCGAGGAAGTCGAGCCCGATGAGCTGGTCGCCGAAGTCGAGCGCCAGGCATCCCGCGGCGACGGCTGGGTGAAGCTAGTCGGGGACTGGATCGACAGAGACATCGGCGATCTCACGCCACTATGGCCGACGGACGTGGCGGAGGCCGCCATCACCCGGGCGCATGAATTGGGCTGCCGCGTGACAGCGCACGTCTTCGGTGAGCAGGCGGTCAGCGAACTGGTTGCAATCGGGATCGACGGCATCGAGCACGGAACCGGGATGGATGACGCCACCATCGTCTTAATGGCCGAGCATCAGGTTGCGCTGGTCCCGACCATGATCCAGCTCGACAACTTCGAGATGTATGCCCGATCCGGGGAGGAAAAGTACCCCGCGTACGCCAGGCATATCAGGGCTCTGTACGCCGGCCGCCTTGAGCGGTTCGCGAAAGCGCTGGATGCGGGCGTACCGATCTATGCCGGCACCGACGCCGGTGGCTTCCTGCCGCACGGCCTCGTGGGCAAGGAGATTGTGGCGCTGGGTCAGTTCAGTTCGCCTGAGTACGCGTTGGGCGCGGGTTCCTGGCGGGCGCGCGCCTGGCTCGGCCACCCGTCCCGGCTCAGTGAAGGGGCACCCGCCGATCTGGTGGTCTACGACGCCGATCCGCGCCTCGATCTCGGTGTGCTGAGCGCGCCTCGACACGTAATCCTGCGAGGAGTGCGCGTCGGGTGAGATTCCTCTGACGGCTGTGGGGCCACAACCTCCTCAGTTGTTGACGTCTATCACCAAAGTGGCCGTACGCTCCCCGGGCTTGGCAGAGACGACGGCTTCGAGCCCGCGCGTCGTCTGCAGAAGCTTGGGCTTGACGGGCGAGCCGTTGAGCGTGGCCGATGCGACCGTGGCCCCATCGGGCAGAACCGCGCCGATACGCAGGTCCATCTGGCCGTGCCGGGTCACGGTAGTGGTGTAGGACGTGCCTTGGCGCTCCGCAGCTACGTCGATGGCTGACAAGCCGAGTTTGACGGTATTCGCGGACGCTTTGGTCTGCCCGGCCGGCAGCTGCGGCACCACCGCGAGCCTGCCCCGACCGAGGTCGGGCGAGACACCGAGCCACTGGTTGATCACCGGCCAGAGTACGCCGTACGCGCCCCAGGCCTGCATCACCATGGACCGCTCGGTGAACAGCTTGTCGATGTTGGCCCCGAAGTCGCCACCGGGGACGATCTCCGGCATGGCGCCGGGCATCTCCCACAGACTCGGATCGACCTGGCTCCTGGCGTTGCCTCTGGTGTAGACCGTCTGCTCGCCGTCGCCGAGCCGACCGAAGTTACCCTCGCTCACCGCGGCGATGGCGCTATTGAGCGTGAAGATGCTCCGCTCACTGGGCACCGCTGAAATCACCGAGTCGCAGCTCGGGCCGGGGTTTCCACCCGGAGCGGAGGTCGGCCCGGTGCCGGTATGGAAGAGTCCAAGCCGGTCAGTGAAGCATGGCCTTTCGTGTTGGGTGAGCGTGGTATTCCCATGGTTGTCCGACGCCAGGGGCGCCGACGGGCGACCCGGCAGCTCTGGCAGCACGGCGTCGGTGGGGGTGAGCCCGATCCAGTGCCGCTGGAACACCTTCTGGTTGCCCGGGTCGTCCAGCGAGTCCGCATAAGAGCGGGCGCCGTCAGCGTCGTACCACCAGTCGTCCTCGAACTTGTCGAGAAGCGCCTGGGCCTTCCCGGCGGCCCAGCGCCTGGTCTGCCGGTCCCCGACGGCCTCGGCCAGATCGGCTAGGTCGGCATAGCCGCGGATGGCGTAGGCGGCGTTGTCGAGTTTCTCTTCGCCCATCCCTGTGCGTTCGACGTTGCCCAGCCCTTCGGGCCAACCATCGCCGTCCTCATCCAGTTCGGCCACGTACTTCATCGCTTTGACGCTCGCCGGATAGATGTCCTTCAGGAACTTCGTGTCACCGGTCCAGCGCCAGACCAGCGCGACTGCGGAGGGATACTTCGACGACTCGTCGGTGTTGCCCTCGTCCGCGTTCGCACCGAAGAAGACCGCGCCGTCCGGGGTTACTTCGTGCACGATCTTGCCGCTGCCCTCATTGACGATCTGCGACACATCTCGCAACGCGCGCAGATGATCCTTGATCGGCCCGAACTGTCCGGCCGCGACGGCGGCGAAGGCTGTGTACTCGCCGTCTGTGCCGAACAGCCAGGTGTAGTCTGGCCAGCCGGCGCCGAGCCAGCGCATGGACCTCAGAGTCCCCGCCGGCGGCGGATAGGCCTGACCAGCATTCACCGCCCGTAGCTGCAAGTCCTCAACCCGCTGCTCCGAGGCAGCCAGCATCTGCTTCGACCAGGCCACGCTGCGGGTGAGGAGCGGGTTGCCTGGCAGCGAGACGTCACTCAAAGTGTTCAAGCGCTCGCGGTAGCCGACGATGGCGCGGATAGCTGCCTCGGGGTTGTCGAGCGCCTTGTGGAGCTCGGCGCGTGCCTGCACCGGTCCGGAGGCCGACCCACCGACGCCGAACCACAAGGTCTTTACCTCGCCGGCCTGAAGCCTGACCTTGTATGTGAGCTGGCCACCGGCACCCTTCCCGTACTCAGTGTCGTCACAGCGCTCCGGCTGCGGCGGTGCGCTGGGCCCGGACGCCGGGCAGATCACTGCCGGGTCCTGTGGGCCGCGGAAGTCCCTGCCCGTCTCGGTCGCGTACGGCGCGAGGTTGGCCCCAAAGGCAGCGGCCCAGTCATGGGACTCGACGTTCGGCGATTGCGGCGTGCCCTTGTCCCGGAACAGCAGGTGCCTTCCCTGGACCGACACCGAATCCGCGAGGTTGACCTCGGTCTGGCTTGGTTGGGTCTCACCCCAGGGGTAGGACGACAGCAGCTCCGAATGGGCATCTGCGCGTAGCGTGATGGTCCGTGTGCGTTCGGCCCGCAGACTGAGCCCGACCAGGGCGCCGGAGACACCGCGGGGCACGAAGTCGATGCGGCTGGCTGATACGCCATTGGTGGTCGGCAGGTCGGCCCGCACGTACCCCCAGCCCGAAATGGTCTTGGTGGCCTTGCCGATCCAGTCACCGTTGATGTTGAACCACATGCCGTCGAGCAGCTTGAGGTTCGGGAGCCAGTAGCCGCCCATCTCGCCGCGGGTATGGAAGCCTGCAGCGGGGTAGCTTCCGTCGGCGGCGCCGAGAGCCCATGCCCGGTCGCCGGTCACCACGAATCGTCGGTCCGTGAGCCGTGTGGTCTCTGACAACTCAGGTGAGCGAGCGATGGCGGAATCGACGACCGGGCCTGGAGCTGCCTGGGCGGGAACCGTGAGGGGCGCTGCTACGAGTAGGAGGGAGGCAGCCGCGATACCACAGGCGACGAGGCTCCCCCGAGAAGTGCGATGCACAATGAGCCTCTCCGTTGGACCAGAACTTCCTATCGGCTGGTCAATGTGCGGCGCAAGGGTGTGAAGGAATTATTGAGTCGGAACATATCTGGCAGTCCTAGCTGCGAGCGTCGGGAAATCGCGCGCCGCCGCACGGAGGAGAAGCGAGCGGACACGCTTCATCGTCTGCGAGCGACGACGACGGCGGCGGATCCACCGCGCGATTGCGCGAGCAGCTCCAAGAAAATTGCAGCTGCGAGCGTCGGGAAATCGCGCGCCGCCGCACGGAGGAGAAGCGAGCGGACACGCTTCATGTCAACGGCAACCGAAAATTGACCAGTTGTCGGCAACCGAAAATTGACCAGGTCGGTGTCAGTGGGGGTCGGCGGTGGGGACCCGGCCGAGGTCGCGGTTCTTGAGTCGGTAGCTGTCGCCTTTGAGGGTGACGACGTCGGCGTGGTGGACGAGTCGGTCGATCATGGCTGCGGCGACGACGTCGTCGCCGAAGACCTCTCCCCAGCGTCCGAACTGCTGGTTGGAGGTGACGATCAGGCTGGCGTGCTCATATCGGGAGGCGACGAGCTGGAAGAACAGGTTCGCCGCTTCGGCCTCGAAGGGGATGTAGCCAACCTCGTCGACGACGAGCAGCGGATACCTGGCGAGCCGGATGAGCTCGGCTTGGAGCCGGCCGGTGTTGTGGGCCTCGGCGAGCCGGTCGACCCATTGGGAGGCGGTGGCGAACAGGACTCGGTGTCCGGCCTGGCAGGCCCGGATCCCCAGCCCGGTCGCGAGGTGGGTCTTCCCGGTGCCGGGTGGGCCGAGGAAGATCACGTTCTCCTTGGCGGCGACAAAGTCCAAGGTGCCCAGGTGGGCGATCAGGTCGCGTTTCAGCCCACGGGCGTGGTCGAAGTCGAACTCCTCGAGGGTCTTGCGGCCGGGAAAGCGGGCGGCGCGGATCCGGCCTTCGCCGCCGTGCGCGTCCCGGGCGGCGACCTCGCGTTGCAGGCACGCAGCCAGGTACTCCTCATGGGACCAGGCCTCGGTGCGGGCTCGCTCGGCGAGCCGGGCGGCGCTGTCCCGCAGTGCCGGGGCCTTCAGCGCCCGGGTCAAGAACGCCAGGTCAGCCGCCACGTCCTTGCCGCTGCGGGCGGTGGCCGCGGTCGGGGTCATGACGCCGCCTCACCGGGCCGACCATCGGTAACGCCGAGGGCGAGGTCGTAGTCGCTCAGCCGGCGCCGCTCGACCTGAACCTCACCGGGTGCGGACAAGACGGTGAGCCGGTCACGACGCAGCTGGTCGGCAGCCTTTCGGTGCGCCGGGTCGGTCATGGTTTGGTGCTTGGCCCATGCTCGCTGATGGGCGGCGACCAGCCGGCCGTGGCAGAACACCTCCACCTGGTGCAGGTCGGCGACGAGTTCGACCCGCCGCCCGATCGCGGTCGGATGCACGGAGTAGTCGTTGCTGTCCAGCCGCAGATAGTGATCCCGCGGCAGCCGGGTCGAACACCGCCAACCGGTCACCGGCGGCACCGCCGGCAACGACAGCATCGCCTGCCGATCCCCATCGAGTCGATCGACGGGCCGGCAGCCCAGCACTCGGTGTCGCCGGTGGTTCGCCCGGGTCAAGAACCCGCCGAGCTGATCGTTGAAGTCGGCCGGTGAAGCAAACGTCCGGCCGGGCAGGAACGACCGCTCCAGGTAGTCATGGAACCGCTCCACCAACCCTTTCGCCTCCGGATCCGCCGGTTTACAGATCTGCACCTTCGCCGCCAGGGTGCCGCGGAACTCCTGACAGGCCTGGGTCAGCTCGATCCGCTTCCCCCGCCAGCGGCCGACCGCACCCTCACCGTCCCAGACCAACACCCGCGGCACAGCCCCGAGCGTGGAGATGAGCTGCCACCAGCCGGCATACAGATCCTCCGCCGACCGGGACGGCACCAACACCGCCGAGGAGACCCGGGAGTAACCCAGGACCATCGTCAACACCGGCAGCAGCTTCGCCGTCCGGGTCTGACCGAAACCGACCGGCAGGTGGATGTCGGGGAACCAAAAGTCACACTGGGCGATCTCCCCGGCCACATAGACCGTCCGACCAGCCGGGTCCGGCGGCAGATACGCCGGCCTCAGCTCCGCCACCCGACCGCTCAGCGTGCGGATCCCATACGGCCAGCCGACCCGCTCAGCGATCACCGTCGCCGGCATCGTCGGAACCGCTTTCAGCAGCTCCCGGATCCGCGGCTCGAACACATCGACCCGTGACCCCGCCGGCGTCCGCTCATACCTGGGCGGACCATCGCTGGCCAACGCCGCCTTCACCGTGTTCCGCGAACAGCCGATCACCCGGGCGATCTCCGATATCGAGAACCCCTCCGAGCGACGCAGCCTGCGGATCTCCGCCCAGTCCTCCACGATCAGCACCCGATCCCTCCCCGGCTCGACTCCAGCCAGAGTCAGCGGGAAGCTGGTCAAAATTGAGTTGCCGCACCGTGGTCAGTTTTCACCTGCCGCCGACACTTCATCGTCTGCGAGCGACGACGACGGCGGCGGATCCACCGCGCGATTGCGCGAGCAGCTCCAAGAAAATTGCACAAGCTAGCAAGATGGGCGCATGCGCCGCGCTCGAGCTGCACTGCTGATGCTGGCCGCGCTGTCGCTCATCTATCCGTCGGTTCCGGCTTATGCTCAAGACCAAGTGATCGAGACCCCGCTTATGGTTCTCGGCACGCCGGAGTCGGACGGCACGCCAGTAGCGCTCGATACGACGATCTTGACCACAGATCCGGCAACACCGCGGCCGGCCATTGTGCTGGCGCATGGCTTCGGTGGCACCAAGGCCGACAGCGAGCCGACGGCTCGTACGCTCGCGCTGGCCGGCTATACGGTGATCATCTACACCGCCCGCGGTTTCGGCGCATCCGGCGGCCTTATCCACTTGGACAATCCCGCGTACGAGGGCGCGGATGCCCGCAAGCTGATTGACCTGGCCGCCAGCCGCCCTGAGGTTGCCAAGGATGGCGATGATCCGGTGATCGGCTTCGCCGGCGCGTCCTACGGGGGAGCGCTGTCGTTCCTGGCGGCCGGGCTGGATCCGCGCGTCGACGCCATAGCCCCTGCATTCACCTGGCACAGCCTGCGGGAGGCGCTGTTCCCGCAGCATCAGGTTGTGGGTGCGGCCAAGTCACTGGCCGATGTCAGTCCCGCGAACCGCCAGGGGGTCTTCAAACAGCGTTGGGCCTCACTGCTGTTCTCCGACGCCGGCGGACGACCGGCTGCGACCAGCCAGGAGGAGTCGAATAACAACGGCAATGCCTTGTGCGGTCGATTCGACCCGGAGCTGTGCCAGGGATATCTCACCGCCGCTGAAACCGGGGAGGCGGACGAGAAGCTCAGCAAGCTGCTAGACGAGTCTGGTCTGGAGAAGATCCTGCCTGCGATCAAGGTGCCGACGCTCATCATCCAGGGTGAGGATGACACGTTGTTCACCCTCGACCAGGCCGACGCGAACTTCCGAGGCCTGCCCGCCGATACGCCGGCCGAGATGAAATGGGTGGCTGGCGGCCATGATGCCGAGATCGCAGTCGATCCTCTGATCGATGATCTTGAGGAATGGTTCGGCCGGTACTTGAGGCGAGACGGTAGCGCCAACAACAGCCCGTTCTCAGTGCTCATGCCGGAAACGTCGTTGCTTGGCGAGGACCGCGGGACGCGGGATCCGCAGACGCTGCTTGCTCAGACATATCCGGGACGCGGATCCAGCCTCGTGGATCAGCGCATAGCACTGACCGGTCAGCAGCAAAGCATTATGGCTCCTCCAGGTGGTTCACCGGCCGCACTGACCAACCTTCCCGGGACCGGCGGTGCTTTCGGCAGAGCTTCCAGTGTGGCCGGCTATGCCCTGGGCGTCGTGCCTGGTCAATCGGCCCTCTTCAGCAGCGAGCCGCTGACAGCGCCGTTGACGCTGATCGGTAGCAGTCGGATCGATCTTGACGTGACCGGAACCACCCCCACGGCCACTC
The DNA here is from genome assembly GCA_963734005.1 of uncultured Actinomycetota bacterium. Classification (GTDB taxonomy): domain Bacteria; phylum Actinomycetota; class Actinomycetes; order Propionibacteriales; family Propionibacteriaceae; genus Microlunatus. The sequence goes on along the minus strand of CAVTFS010000019.1, from coordinate 48,767 downwards.
TGTTCGCATCCCTGTGGGATCTCGGACCCGACGTGGAGCGCACCGAGAACGGCCAAACCAGCGTCAGTCCCAGCTCCGCGGTGCTTCCGCAGCTGGAGGTGGCGCCGCTGAAGCTCACCGGACTTGACCCCAACAAACCCATACGCGTGACGATCGCGCTGCCAGCGGTGACCCACAAAGTTCCGGTCGATCACCGCCTGCAGCTAGTGATCACGACTACCGACCAGGCGTACGCGAATGCCGTATTCGCAGCGCGCTACGAAGTAGCGCTGGCAGGCGACCGTGCCGTCGCGATCCCCATGCTCGCTACGAGGGCACTGAACGCCAACACCCTGGACGTGCCGCTCCCGCTGATCATTGTCGTTGCCGGGCTGGCGGGTGCCTCCCTCATCGCGGCGCTGTTGCTCTGGCGCCGTCGCCGGGAGATTCAGACGGTTGCCGAGCTGGCCAGCACCCCGCTAGTCGTGAACGATGTAGTGAAGACCTACGGTGACGGATTCCGCGCCGTGGACGGCGTGTCCTTCGGTGCGGAGGCCGGCCAGGTAGTGGGTCTGCTCGGTCCCAACGGCGCCGGAAAGACCACCGTGATCCGCATGCTCGTTGGTCTGATTCGACCGGACTCGGGCTCGATCTACGTCTATGGCCAGCCCGTGCACGCCGGAGCCGATGTGCTCAGCTCGGTGGGTGCCTTCATCGAGGGGCCGGGCTTCCTGCCGCATCTCAGCGGCAAGGCGAACCTGATGGCGTACTGGGATGCGACTGGTCGGCCGTTAGAGGAGGCGCATCTGGACGAGGCCCTGGAAATCGCCGGACTCGGTGCGGCGATTGACCGCAAGGTCCGCGGATACAGCCACGGGATGCGGCAGCGACTCGGCATTGCCCAGGCCATGCTCGGGCTGCCGCCTTTGCTGGTGTTGGATGAGCCCACCAACGGGCTCGATCCACCGCAGATCAAGGCGATGCGCGCTGTGTTGGCTGACTACGCGGCTGCTGGTCGGACAGTCGTCCTCTCCTCTCACCTGCTGGCGGAGGTCGAGCACACCTGCAGTCACGTCATCGTGATGGACAAGGGCAAAGTGGTACTCACCGGCGCAATCGAGGAGTTGACTGCGAGCGACACCGTGACCTTGATTGGACTGACGCAATGTCGCCGATGTCAGCGACGCCGGCCAGACGCTGCAGGCTCGAGGTCTGCGGGCCGAGCCCGAGGGCAAGCTGCTCCGAGTCACCGGTGACCTGCCGCGCCAGGCGATTGTGGCGGAGCTGGTCGCAGCCGGCTACGGCGTCGAGTCAGTGGATGGCCATCGGCAGCTCGAAGAAGTTTTCATGAGCATTGTCGGCACGGCTGACGAGGGGCTTGAAGGCAGCAACGAGGCCGCACGATGAGCACCACCACGATTGCCCGTCCGCCGCTGCCGCTTTGGGCGGAGATTAGACGCCAGCTGCGCCGCCGCCGCACGCTTGGCATTTTTGCGGTACTCACGGTCTTGCCGCTTGTGTTGCTGCTCGCCTTCTGGCTGGGCGATGACGGCAACGACCCGGGACAGCGCGGTTTCGTCGATCTTGCCCAGGAGAGCGGAGCGAACCTCGTGATCTTCACGCTCTTCGCCTCGACCAGCTTTCTCCTGATCGTGATCGTTGCCTTGTTCGCCGGCGATACCGTTCCGTCGGAGGCCAGCTGGGCCAGCCTGCGCTACCTACTGGCCGCTCCAGTGCGTCGCGAGCGCCTGTTGCGGCAGAAGCTCATGGTGGCGGCGCTCTCCTCGGTCGTCGCTTTCGTCTTCCTGCCCGCCTGGACGCTGTTGGTGGGCGGAATCGCGTACGGGTGGGGTCCGTATGTCGGGCCGACCGGAAGTCAGATCGGCTGGCCGGAATTCGCAGGCCGAGTGCTGATCATCGTCGGCTACCTGCTGCTCGAGATGTCTGTGGTCGGCGCATTCGCCTTCATGCTCGGAGTGCTCACTGATGCTCCGCTCGCCGCGGTCGGCGGCGCCGTGTTGCTGATGATCTTGTGCGCGATCCTCGACTCGATCACAGCGTTGGGCAGCATCAGGGAGGGCCTGCCCGGCCATTACGCGTTCGCCTGGAGAGACGCTCTTGCACCGACCATCGACTATTCCGACATGATCACCGGTGCGCTCTGGTCGATCGGGTACGCCATCATCGCCGTCTGGTTTGCCTTCTGGTACTTCCTGCGCAAGGACATTACGAGCTGAGGTGCTCGGCGAAGAAGGCCTCGATTCTGCGCCATGCATCAGCTGCCGATACCGGCTCTGGTCCGGCGTGCATCAGTTTCACCACTGGGCGGAAAGGCAGCGGCCCGTTCGGTTTGTCGTTGAGGAACGCATGACCGGCGGCTGGATAGACCTCGACATCGTGCGGCACGCCGTGCGTGCGCAAGGCCTCTCTAAGCGGGGGCACGCCGCGGACCATCCAGTCCCTGCCGCCGTAGCTGGCGACGATGGGACAAGAGCGCTCGGCCAGCTTGTCGACATCAGCAGGCACCGGGCCGTAATTGACCGATGCCGCGTGGTAGCCCTTGGCCGACAACAGCAGCGCGAACCCTCCGCCCATGCAGAAGCCGATGACGCCGACCTTGCCCGTGCACTCGGAGTCGGTCTGAAGTTCCCTGCGGCAGGACTCGATCAGCTCAAACGGCTTGCCTGCGCGCGCTTGGAACGCTTTGAACGTGATTCTGATGCATCGCAGCCACGAACCTTCGCCCAGCAGATCTGGGGCGTGCACGAGATATCCCGCCGAGGCCAACCGATCTGCATGACGGCGCAGCACGTCATCGATGCCCCAACCCTCGTGCAACATCACCACGCCCGGCCAGGGGCCGGAGGCAACCGGCCGCGCTGTCACGACAGTGCGGCCATCGACCACGATGTCAGCCGCCCTGGTATCCATGTGGTCACGTTAGCGACCGCGTCCAGCTCCACTGATGATGCATGCAACACTCGCCGAATGGACGTCATACAGATCGCTCAGCACGCTGACGACCTGCCCCGCGCCAGGGCCTTCTACGAGCGCTTGCTCAGTGCACAACCGGCCGGCATCTTCGATCCGCCTGGGCTGCTGTTCTTTCGGGCAGGTAACGTACGCCTGCTACTTGAGCAGGCCGCGACGAGTGCGCTGATCTACCTAAAAGTCGACGACGTTCGCGAAACACTTGAGTCTTTGCGCTCCGATGGTGTCGAGATCGTCGCTGAGCCGCACATGATCTTCAGCCACGTCGACGACAGCCTGGGACCTGCCGGCATGGATGAGTGGATGGCCTTTGTCAAGGACTCTGAGGGCAACACTGTCGGTTTGGTCAGCCACCACAAGCCGGAGCCTGCATAAGGAACCACCTGATCGAGGATCTGACCGCATGACACAAATGTCAGTTCGCGTCTTTGCGGAGGATTCTGGCAGAATGCAAGCCGCATCTGTTGTCGTTCGGTGCCCTCTCACGCCGTACGGCTCAGATCCACTGAGATCATCGCGAGCGCGCCCCCACCGCGTTAGACGGGATCACCCCGAACGTGGCCGGCCCGTAGGCCTGGTCGCAACACCATTACAGGAGTAACCACACACGTGGCTGTCAAGATTCGTCTGAAGCGATTCGGCAAGATCCGGTCGCCGCACTACCGCATCGTGGTCGCTGACTCTCGTACCAAGCGAGATGGCCGCGCTATCGAGGAAATCGGCAAGTATCACCCCAAGAATGACCCGTCACTCATCGAGGTCGATTCCGAGCGCGCGCAGTACTGGCTGTCGGTTGGCGCGCAGCCGACAGAGGCTGTTGTCGCGCTGCTCAAGCGCACCGGTGACTGGCAGAAGTTTTCAGGTGATACCTCGCCGTCTGGCGTGCTGCCACAGCCGGAAAAGCCAAACAAGACCGACGTCTTCAACGCCGCGCTCGTCGAGGCTGGCAAGGAGCCCAGAGCGACCGCGAGCAAGACCGCAAAGAAGGCAGCATCCAAGCCCGAGAGCACCCAGACTGACCCAGCCTCAATCGAGGGCACTGCGGATGAAGCCAAGCAGGCTGCCGAGGCCGGCGTTGCCAACGCGGATTCCAGCGAGTCCTAGATGCTCGCAGACGCACTTGAGCATCTGATCCGAGGGATCGTCGCCCATCCCGACGATGTCACGGTCAAGGAAAAGGATCTCCGTCGCGGGCGGATGCTCGAGGTGCGGGTGAACCCGGACGACGTCGGCAAGGTCATCGGCCGCTCAGGCCGCACCGCAACTGCGCTGCGTACGGTGGTCGGCGCGCTGTCCGGCGATCAGGACGTACGTGTCGACTTCGTCGATGTCGACCGGCTCAATCGCCGCGGCCCCGGTGGCCGTCGCCGCTGAGTCGGCTCCGACCCCGGGGAAGTAGGCGGGTGAGCAATGGACACCCTTGTTGGTGTCATCGGACGGCCCCACGGCGTAGGCGGCGAGGTTGCCGTCGAGCTCCGCACCGATGAGCCGGAGCGTCGGTTCGCTCCCGGTCAGGTGCTTCGGGAGGAAGGCGGCACGCGGCTTTTCACGGTGACAGTCGGTTCGTGATCACTCGGGCCGACTGCTGGTGAGGTTTGCTGAGCTGGTCGACCGAGCCAGCGCCGAGGCGGTACGCGGCACGCTGCTGGTTGCCGCGATAGAGCCGGATGAGCGGCCGGCGGAGCCGGGAGAGTTCTATGACCGGCAGCTGATCGGCCTGCAAGCCACGACGCCTGACGGAGCTGAGGTCGGCAGGGTGGTATCAGTGCTGCACTTGCCGGCGCAAGATCTCTTGGAGATCGAGACGGCGGCCGGCCCTCGGCTGGTGCCGTTCGTTGGGGTACTGGTGCCTGATGTCGATCTCGAGGCTGGCCGCCTCACGGTCGCAGATGTCGCCGGTCTGCTCGACGACCGGGACGACGCACATGAGGATTGACGCCGTCTCGATCTTCGTCGAGTACTTTCAGCCACTGCGGCTTTCGCTGGTTGGGAGGGCAATCGAGAAGGGAATCGTGGACCTTCGCGTTCATGATCTTCGTGACTGGACAACTGATCGGCACCGAACCGTCGACGATACGCCGTACGGGGGAGGGGCAGGCATGGTGATGCGTCCGGAGCCCTGGGGATTGGCACTGGACGCATTGGCGGCCGGCCAGACCGATCCCCGATTGCTTGTCCTCTCGCCGTCTGGTCGGACCTTTACCCACTCCCTCGCCCATGAGCTGGCGGCTGAGCGGCATTTGATCTTCGCCTGCGGCCGGTACGAGGGAATCGATGCCCGCGTTGTCGAGGATGCGGCCCGGCGGATGCGGGTCGACGAGCTGAGCATCGGTGACTACGTGCTGAGTGGTGGTGAGGCCGCAGCCCTGGTGGTGATCGAAGCTGTCGTGCGCCTGCTGCCAGGGGTGATCGGCAATCCGGAGTCCTTGACGGAGGAGTCATACGCTACCGATCTCGAGGGCTTGCTGGAGGGCCCCAGCTACACCAAACCAGCCAGCTGGCGCGGGCTGGATGTACCCGAAGTCTTGCTGAGCGGGCACCACGAGAGGATCGCCGCATGGCGGCGCGAGCAGGCAACAGCCAAGACGCGACTACGACGGCCCGAGCTTCTGCCGGAGGCCGAGCTGGAACCACCCGCCTAGGCTCGGCGTCGTGATCATGGACATGCTGACCTGAGATGGAGACAGGTGTGCCGTGGACGGCGCGGTCGCTGGACGCCTTGATCCGTGGCGCCACTGAGCGGGTTCCCGTGCGCTCAACCGATGCGAGGTCGGGTGCCTCATTCGAGAAGCTGATCATTGAGGGGCGCCCATGCTTTCTCAAGCGGCTATCCGCCCAGGACGACTGGCTCATGCGGGTCACCGGCAACACAACACACTGGGAGTTCCAGGTCTGGCGGGCCGGTCTTTACCGCAGCGTCCCGTCCGTCATTGATCATGCGATGATCGGCATGGCACTCTACGAGTCTGGGGGCATGCCGCGCCTGGCGATGTTGATGCATGATCGGTCCGCAGATCTGGTGCCGCCCGGCGACGACCTCATCCCAGCGTCCCAGCACGCCAGCTTCATTCGGCACCTGGCGCTGATGCATGCGGCTTACTTGGGCTGGCACGACAACCTGGATCTCTACCCCCTCGCGCGGCGCCCACTGATGTTCGCCCCGGTCACCATTGCGCCTGAACTGGCCCGCGGAGACGCGCCCTTGACTCTCAAAGTCGCCAGTCGCGGCTGGGCGGTGCTTCCAGAGCGAGATCCTGCCCTGTTCGAGTTGGTAAGCGCAGTGCATCGAGATCCTGCGACAGTGGCCGGCCTGCTGGCCGAGACGCCGCTGACGTTCATTGCAGGGGACTGGAAGATGGGCAATCTCGGCACCCGGCAGAGTGGTGAGACAGTGCTGCTGGATTGGGCGTATCCCGGAGAGGCGCCGCCCGCCTGGGAGCTGGCCTGGTACCTGGCCTTGAACCGGGCACGAATTCCAGAGAGCAAGTCCGACACGATCGAGCGCTACCGGCGCGCACTCGAGCGCGCCGGCGTTGCCACCGATACCTGGTGGGAGCGGCAGCTCGACCTGTGCCTGCTGGCGATGACAGCCACCATCGGCTGGGAGAAAGCGATCGGCGACGCCGCCGAGCTGGCCTGGTGGTCCGAGCGGGCCCAGGCCGCTGCCACCCGCTGGCTCTGAAAGATCGTGCGCGTTCGACCCCCTCAGACACCGGTCGAACGCGCACGATCCTCGAGATAGGAGCCGGTGTAGCTGCGAGCTGGGCAAGGGCGCACGACGTCGGATTCCAGGCGCGAAGCGAGCGGCAGCGAGCAATCAAACATTGCGCGAGCATCAAGCCTCGGCATAGGAGCCGGTGCAAGCTGCGAGCGTCGGCAATGGCGCGCGCCGCCGTGCTGAGGAGGAGCTCGCAGAGGCGTTCTTCCCCTCTGCTCGCGACGACGAAGTAGGCGGATTCCCCGCGCGCCATGCGCGAGCAGCAAGGCCCAAAGAACGTGGCGAAAAACACCAGTGACCACAGTGGCCTCAAGTCGCTCTTGAGGCCACAGGAGTTCTAGTGTGGCTGCGTGGCGACAATTTCTTTGACCCCCGCCCAACAGGCGACCAGGTCAACCGTTGCGCTCAAAGCCTTGATGGCCATCACTGGTCTCCTCTTGATCGGCTTTCTGCTGGCCCACATGTACGGCAATCTCAAGATCTTCGCCGGGCCGGTCGCGTTCAACGATTACTCCCACCACTTGCGAACACTCGGTGAGCCGTTACTTCCGTACAGCGGTGCGCTCTGGATCCTCCGGGTTGTTCTGATCGTCAGCGTTCTGGGCCACATGTATGCCGCGTTCAACTTGTGGTCGCGGGCGCATAGAGCACGCGGTGGCACGAGGCGGTACCACAGCAACAAGTCACGGACCGGGGTCCAGCGGACCTACGCCTCGTTCACGCTGCGCTGGGGCGGGGTCGTGATCTTGCTCTTCGTGATCTATCACCTGCTGCACCTGACCTGGAACATCATCCACCCTGGTGGCGCCGCCGCCGAGCCATACGGCCGGGTGGTGAACGGCTTCCAGATCTGGTACGTGGTCCTGGCGTACACGATCGCGCTGATTGCGGTCAGCTTTCATGTCCGGCACGGCACATGGAGCGCTTTGACAACGCTCGGAGCGAATACCTCGAGCCTTGCGCGACGCCGACTCAACGTCATTGCGTATGTGGTGGCCGGGGTGGTCACGGTCGGCTTCCTGCTCCCTCCTTACGCCATCCTGTTCGGGTTCGTGAGCTGATGGGCGAGGGCATTTCGTACCCCATGAGGTGCACGTGACCAACTCTGAACTGTTCGACTCGCTCGATGCCAACTCCTTCTACATCGACGGCGCTGAGATTGCTGACACCAAAGCGCCACAGGTGCCGATCGAAAGGCGCTGGGAGGAACGCCGCTTTCGCGCCAGGCTCGTCAATCCGGCCAACCGTCGCAAGCTGGACGTGATCATCGTCGGCACGGGACTCGCCGGATCCTCTGCGGCCGCAACACTTGGCGAGGCCGGCTACAACGTCACCTGCTTCTGTTACCAGGACTCACCGCGGCGCGCTCACTCCATCGCTGCGCAGGGTGGCATCAATGCCGCCAAGAACTACCGCAACGACGGGGACTCGATCTATCGGTTGTTCTACGACACCGTCAAGGGCGGAGACTTCCGCGCTCGGGAATCCAATGTCTACCGGCTGGCGGAGGTAAGCGTTGAGATCATCGACCAGTGCGTCGCCCAGGGAGTGCCCTTCGCGCGTGAGTACGGCGGCCTGCTCGACAACCGGTCATTCGGCGGCGTCCAGGTGTCGCGAACCTTCTACGCTCGTGGTCAGACCGGCCAGCAGCTGCTGATCGGGGCATACCAGGCAGTGGAGCGCCAAATCGCTGCAGGCACCGTGGAGATGCATACCCGGCACGAGATGCTCGAGCTGATCGTGGTCGACGGCAGGGCCCGCGGCGTGGTCATCCGCGACATGGTGACAGGTGCGATCGAAACTCACTTTGCCGACGCGGTGGTGCTCGCTACCGGCGGCTACGGCAATGTGTTCTTCTTGTCGACCAACGCCATGGGGTGCAATGTCACGGCCACCTGGCGGGCCTACCGCAAAGGTGCCTACTTCGCGAACCCTTGCTTCACCCAGATTCATCCGACGTGCATTCCGGTAAGCGGCGACTACCAGTCCAAGCTGACGTTGATGAGCGAGTCATTGCGCAACGACGGCAGGATCTGGGTTCCCAAGAGCGGGGAGGACAAACGCGACCCTCGGAAAATCCCTGAACAAGATCGCGACTACTACCTGGAGCGCATCTATCCATCCTTCGGGAATCTGGTGCCACGCGATATCGCGTCGCGTGCAGCGAAGAACGTCTGCGACGAGGGCCGCGGCGTCGGGCCAGGCGGCCTCGGCGTTTACCTGGACTTCGCTGACGCGATAGCGCGGCTCGGCCGGCAGAGCGTGGAAGCCAAGTACGGCAACCTGTTCAGCATGTACGCCCAGATCACCGGCGACGATCCGTACGAAATGCCGATGCGGATCTACCCGGCCGTGCACTACACGATGGGCGGGCTCTGGGTCGACTATGACTTGCAGGCCAGCATTCCCGGACTCTATGTGACCGGTGAAGCCAACTTCTCCGATCACGGGGCGAACCGGCTGGGCGCCAGCGCGTTGATGCAGGGCTTGGCCGACGGCTATTTCGTGCTGCCGAACACGATCAACGACTACCTCGCGGACGGACCGTTTCCCGACCTTGACGCCTCCCATCCAACAGTGGTTGAGGCAGTCGAGACAGTGCGCGGACGGATCGACAAGCTGCTGTCGGTGAACGGCAGCCGGACCGTCGATTCCTTCCACCGGGAGCTCGGACGGCTGATGTGGGACTACTGCGGAATGGAGCGGAGCGAAGAGGGGCTGCGCAAGGCGCTTACCCGGATCCGCGAGCTGAAGAAGGAGTTCTGGTCCGACGTAAGAGTGCTGGGCACGAACGAGGAGCTCAACCAAGCGCTCGAGCGCGCCGGTCGAGTCGCAGACTTCTTCGAGCTCGGCGAGTTGATGTGCATCGACGCGCTGGTCAGGCGTGAGTCGTGTGGCGGGCACTTCCGCGTCGAGAGCCAAACCCCGGACGGGGAGGCGCTGCGGGATGATGACCAATTCGCGTACGTGTCGGCCTGGGAGTTCAGCGGCGAGGACAGGAGGCCGATCCTGCACAAGGAGCCGCTCCTCTATGAGTACGTCGAGATGAAACAACGGAGCTACAAGTGAATCTGACGCTTCGGATCTGGCGGCAGCCGAGCCCTCAGGCCCGGGGCAAGATGGCCGTCTACCGCATGAATGACGTCTCCGAGGACATGTCCTTTCTGGAGATGCTGGACGTGCTGAACGAGAGGCTGACGCTGGAGGGCGACGATCCTATAGCGTTCGACAGCGACTGCCGTGAAGGCATCTGCGGCATGTGCGGTCTGGTGATCAACGGCGTTGCGCACGGCCCGGTGCAGACCACGACATGTCAGCTACACATGCGCTCGTTCTCCGACGGCGACGTGATCGATGTCGAACCATGGCGAGCCGAGCCTTTCCCAGTGATCAAGGACCTGGTAGTTGATCGCAGCGCATTCGACCGGATCATCCAGGCCGGCGGGTACATTTCGGCGCCGACCGGCACAGCTCCGGATGCGCACGCCAGCCCGGTGCCCAAACGGGATGCGGACCGTGCCTTCGATGCGGCGACGTGCATCAGCTGCGGCGCCTGCGTGGCGGCCTGCCCCAACGGCTCCGCGATGCTGTTTACTGCCGCGAAGATCACCCACCTCGGTCTACTGCCCCAAGGACAGCCCGAGCGCTACTCCCGCGTGGTCGGCATGGTGGCCCAGCACGACGCGGAGGGATTCGGCGGCTGTACCAACATTGGTGAGTGCACTGCGGTCTGCCCCAAGGCGATTCCCTTGGAGACGATCTCCAGGCTCAACCGGGATCTGATCAGCGCTCTTAGTCACGGCGGCTCCCATTGGCCCAAGGCGGCTCCCCGCAAGGAGGAAGTGGAAGAAGAGGATTGAGCCGGCCGGCATCGCGATGATCAGAGTGTCAAGACGATCACCAACGCGGCAGCCGAGCCGAGTAGTGCCCCGCCGTAGCAGAGCACAGCGATCGGCATCTCCCACCGGAGCTGGAGGCCGTCGTGCAGGGTGTACCGGATCCGGTGCGCCGAGTGAAACAGCATGAGGACGAGCAGGCCCAGCAGGACCAGCCGGGTGAGCCAATAGCTGACCACAGCGTGCAGATGGTTGTAGTCGGGCTGCACCAACCCCAGGGGAATGGCCAGCCCGAAAAGCACGACCAGGATGGGCAGGAAGACCGCCGCCACCACCCCGCCCCCACTGAACAACAGCCACAGGACCGGCTCGAGGTGCCGCTTGGTCATCGGAGCACCAACCAGGCGATGAATGCCGACACCACAATGAGTCCGGCGTACTGCGAGGCGATCACCGCCGCGGCCGGCAGCCGCCCACCGACCCGAACCACCGTCGCCGCCGGCACCCACCGGCCTGCGACGTTAACCTCCTTTGTTGCCAGCGCGCGCCGGCTACCAGGTCCACGCACCACCATGGCCTGAGGGGTGAGCACGAACCACGTCACTGTGTGCAAGATCAGAAACGCGAGCGCCACGACGTTGATCACAATGACGACGGGGGACGCGGCCCAGCTCAGGAAGTTCTGGTATGACGCCTCGCCACGTCCGATGGCAACGACCATGATCATGAGGAACACCGCGAACCATGCCACGAAGATGCTGCTGAGCTCCCGCAGCACGAACAGGAAGTAGGTCCGCTTCTTCAGCCACCACAGCCTGGACACCGGCTGCCGGTAGGTGATCGGCGCACTCATCGCGCAGCTCGGGGGAGCAGTAATGCCATGACGTTCTCCTGAGCAGCCTTGAGCTTGTACCGCTGGATGGCACCTGCTGGGTCGACGTGCTTGGGGCATACCCGAGTGCATTCACCGACGAAAGTGCACCCCCATACGCCTTCTTTCTCGATGAGGACGTCGAGGCGTTCCCGCTGTCCTCGGTCGCGAGTGTCCAGGTCGTACCGCTCAGCGAGGGCAATCGCGGCCGGGCCGATGAAGTCCGGCTCGAGGCCGTAGATCGGACAGGCGGCGTAGCAGAGCATGCAGTTGATGCAGTTGCTGAACTGCTTGTACTCCTCGAGCTCCTCAGGTGTCTGGAGGTATTCGCCGTCGATGACGGTTACGTCGTCATCCCGGATGATCCACGGCTTGACCCGCGGGAGCTTCTCCATGAAGTCCTCGATGTCGACCACCAAATCCCGAACGATCGGGAAGTTCGTCAGCGGCTCCACCCGGACCGGCCCAGGCGCGTAATCGGTGAGGAAGGTGGCACACGTCAGCTGCGGCTCGCCCTCGACGTTCATCCCGCAGCTGCCACAGATGCCCATCCGACACGACCAGCGAAACGAGAGGCTGCCGTCTATGTGGTCCTTCACGAAGTTCAAGCCGTCGAGGATCGACCAATCCTTCCTCAGCGGCACGTCGTAATTGGCAACGGTGGGCACGGCGCCCGGGCTGGGGGTGTACCGCGTCACCTGCATCTGGATGTTGTCGGCCATCTGTAGTTACCTCCCGTACACCCGCTCGCCGGGTGGCCATCGTGTGATTGTCACCGGCAGCCGCTCGATCCTGACGGAACCGTCCGAGTCACGATAGGCCAGCGCGTGGTTGAGGAAGCGCGCGTCGTCGCGTGTGGTGAAGTCGGTCCTCTGGTGGGCGCCGCGAGACTCCTCGCGTTGCATCGCGGAATGCAGGGTGGTCTCGGCGATGTCGAGCATGTTCGCCAACTCCAGAGCAGCGGGCAGCTCGGTATTGAACGCCAAGGTCTGGTCATCGAGCTGGACCCGCTCGAGTCGCTGTTGCAACTCAGCCAGCTGGTCGATTCCCTTGGCCAGTGAGTCGCCGGAGCGGAAGATCCCCGCGCTGTCCTCCATGGTTGACTGCATCTCTTCGCGGATATCGGCGATCCGCTCATGACCCCTGTCGGGCGACCGCATCTGTTCCACCCGCCGCACTTCGTCGTCGGCCTGGCGCATCACGACCGATGATGACCGCTTGGCGCTGGTGGCGTACTCAGCCGCGGCCCTCCCTGCTCGGGCGCCGAAGACCAGGCACTCCGGCAGCGAGTTGGAGCCCAGTCGATTCGCCCCGTTGATAGTCACGCACGCGGTCTCCCCGGCCGCGAACAGCCCGTCAATAGGAGTCGCGCCATCAATGTCGGTGTGCACCCCACCCATCATGTAATGCACGACCGGGCGGACCGGGATGAGCTCCTTGACCGGATCGATCCGCTCGTACTTCATACACAGCTCGCGCACCATCGGAAGCTTGGTGTCGATCAGCTTCGCGCCGAGGTGCCGTAGATCAAGATGAACGATCGGCCCGTACGGCGACTCGATCGTCCGGCCCTTCTCGACTTCGTGTACGAAGGCCTGCGACAGCCGATCTCGCGGTCCGAGCTCCATGCTGCGCAGTACCGGCGTGGGTTCCGGCTTGCCCAGGTCGTAGTCCTGAAGGTAGCGGTAGCCGTCCTTGTTGAGCAGCCAGCCGCCTTCGGCGCGCGTCGCCTCGGTAATGAGGATGCCCGTGAACGGAAGCCCGGTGGGGTGGTATTGGACGAACTCCATGTCCTTGAGTGGCGCACCTGCGCGGTAGGCGAGCGCCATGCCGTCACCTGTGCAGATGTTGGCGTTGGTCGTGAACGGGAAGACCTTGCCGGAACCGCCGTTGCACAGCACGACCGACTTCGCGGCGATGACCTCGATGCGGCCGGTCATCAGCTCGATCGCCACCACTCCGTGCACCCGTCCGTCGTCGACGAGGAGCCGTGTGACGAACCATTCGTCGTAGCGCATGATGTCTACGTACTTCAGCGACGTCTGGAAGAGCGAGTGCAGCATGTGGAAGCCGGTCTTGTCAGCGGCGAACCAGGTGCGCATGTTCTTCATACCGCCGAAAGCCCGTACGGCGATCCGTCCGTTGGGTTCACGGCTCCACGGACACCCCCAGTGCTCCAGCTGAAGCAGCTCGCGAGGAGCCTCCTGCACAAACGCCTCCACCGCGTCCTGGTCACAGAGCCAGTCGCTGCCAGAGACGGTGTCGTAGGCGTGCTCATCGAGAGTGTCGTCTTCAGCTATCGCGCCGGCTGCCCCGCCTTCGGCGGACACCGTGTGGCTGCGCATCGGATAAACCTTCGAGATAACAGCCACGCTCAGACTGGGATTGCTCTCTGCAATCGCGATCGCGGCCCGCAGACCGGCCGCGCCGCCGCCGACCAGCAGTACGTCGTGGGCTGCAGCCGCGCCTTCATTCACTACGAAACTCCTCGTCCACCAGAGTCCTAACGGCGTGCATCCTTACCTGTTCACGCTGCCGTCGTGGAACTCTATACCCGGCAGATGCCGCAGCCGCAGGCGTAGGAGTTCTCCGCGGCGATGGGTTTGCGCTCATTCCGACAACCTTCGGGCAGCCGCCTCGACCATGCCGAGCTGGGGATGGGCAAAGCCCGCCTCATCCTCCTCGTTGTTCACCGAGTATGGAGACTCATCGGTGTAGAAGGTATGGACCGTGATCATCATCCGATCGTCCAGCACCGTCAGTCCGATGCTCTCGAAGTAGGCGTTTTGATCCGATGAATCATCGTCTTGATAGACGACCTCGGCGACCTCAGCTTGGGCACGTTCAACGACGACCGGGGTCCAGTCGAGGCTCGGGCGCAACACCTGGACGCCCTTCGCCGGGTGCCCTGCAAGGCAATTGGCGACCCAGCCCTGATAGATCGACTTGGCACGCTCGGCAGCGCTGCGGTCGACAAATTGCAGCACCACGGCATAGCGATCCGGCTGTTTGTCCAGCGAGGAGCGTGGGAAAGGTCTGTCACCAGTCGGATAGCGAGCCTGAAAACTGCGACTCTTGATCGAGGATGCGCCGAGCGTCTCAAGCGGCTGCGGCTGGCAGATCGACAGCTGATCCAAGGTCCGGGCGTTGCGATGGTATTCGACCACCTTCCCGCCTCCGATCGGCGAGGGTAGGTCGGCGGCCGTGATCAAGTTGGCGTCGGTGATCGTACGTGTCTGTGGCGTGGTGCTGGGGCTGAGAGTTGGTGCGGGAGGCGGTGTGAACCACGAACACTGGGCGAGGAGCAGACAGCTGCCGGCTGCAACCATTGCTATGCCCAGCCGACCGAGTCTGTGGAATGCCTTCATGCTGACGCGGAGAGGGCCCGGTCGAGACGTCATTGGGACATTGTGCGCGGCCAGTGCCTCGATGGCTGACGATTTCGTCTTCGTCCCGCAAATGTGGCAGACTTGACCGCTGCCGTCCTGCCGTACGACACCTGCCACAGGGGGAATGTTCGCTGCGGGAGGCAATTCAACTGGATGCACGACCGTGGTGACCTGTGGCACTGGCGAGGAAACTGTCATGAGCAAGCTCATTCATGAGCTCGACCAAGCATCAATGCGCAGCGATATTCCCGCCTTTCGTCCAGGCGACACTGTCAAGGTGCACGTCAAGGTCGTCGAGGGCACGCGGTCGAGAATCCAGGTCTTTACCGGTGTAGTCATCTCCCGAGCAGGCGATGGCATCCGCGAAGCATTCACGGTCCGCAAGGTGAGCTTCGGGGTTGGCGTGGAGCGCACGTTCCCACTGCACAGCCCGATCATCGACAAGATCGAAGTGGAACGCCGCGGCGACGTACGCCGTGCGAAGCTCTACTACCTGCGCGGCTTGCGCGGCAAGGCAGCCAAGATCAAGGAAAAGCGCGACGCCAGCTGATCGCCGGTAAATTGCGACATGGCGAACCGGCGGCTCAAGGCGAAGCCGCGGCGCGCCTTGCAGCCGGTTGGCGAGCCGGATCAGGCCGAAGCCAGGGATTCGGATGCAGAACACCTGACCTTCGGCCAGCACGTGCTGGCCTTCTTCAAGGAGCTGACGGCTGTCGTCGTCGGCGCGGTCATTATTGCCTCACTCTTGCGCGGATTCGTGGGTCAGATGTTCCTGATCCCATCGGTCTCGATGGAGAACACACTGCAGGTCGACGACCGCGTAGTCGTGGAGAAGCTCAGCCCGATCACACGCGGGGAGGTGATCGTCTTCTCCGATCCCGGCGGCTGGCTCACCGGCACGGCCGCGCGCGAGCGCGGCCCGATCGGCAAGGCCTTCGAGTTTGTGGGCGTGCTGCCAGACACCAGTACCGAACACCTGATCAAGCGCGTGATCGGCCTAGCCGGGGATCGTGTGATCTGCTGCGACGAAGCCGGCCGCCTGACGGTGAACGGCCAAGCCCTCAATGAGACCTCTTACCTGTACGCCGAGCCCGACGGTGCGCCGATTCAGCCGTCAACGATCAAGTTCGATGTCGTCGTCCCTGCTGGTCACCTCTTCGTGATGGGAGACAACCGCGACCACAGCCGCGACTCGCGGTGCCACCTCAATGACGTGCAAGAAGCGCGCGCCAAGGGTCAGAATGCATTCGTGCCGGAAGATCTGGTTGTTGGTCGCGCGATTGCCGTGGTTTGGCCTTTCGGCCGCCGGCACCGCTTGCCCGTTCCGGATACTTTTGACACCGTTCCCGCCGGCGAGCAGCCGGCGCCAGACCTAGCAAGGATCACCACCGGACCTGAGGCCAGCTGTTGACAACCCAGAAGAGTCCTGCCGCGCCTCCCAGCCTGACGCGTGACAGAGCCAGCCGCAGGCAGAACTCAGCTGGTCGGCGTGCTTGGGCATTCACGCGTGAACTGCTTATCGTGGTGGTTGGCGCAGTGGTGGTGTCCTCCCTGCTTCGCGCATTCGTCGGGCAGATGTTCATCATTCCTTCGCAGTCGATGGAGAACACGCTCTTGGTTGGTGATCGCGTAGTGGTACAGAAGCTCACCGACTTCAAGCGTGGTGATGTGGTTGTCTTCTCTGATCCGGGCGGGTGGTTGGACCAGGAACCAGCCGACAATCCTGCTCCCTGGGACAAAGTTTTGGAGTTCATCGGGTTGCCCACCAAGAGCACCCCTGGCCATCTGATCAAGCGCGTCATCGGGATGCCTGGAGACAAGGTCGTTTGTTGCACAAGCAAGGGCCGGATCATGGTCAACGGCTATCCCCTTGACGAGGGCAGCTACCTCTACACCGATCCCGACGGGGACCAAGTCAACCCGTCCGACATCAAGTTCCAGGTGGTGGTACCCGAGGACAGGATCTTCGTCATGGGTGATCACCGCGACCTAAGTGCCGACTCTCGCTGCCACCTGTCCGACCTGTCGACAAGCCAGGAGAGAGGTCAGGTCGCCTTCGTACCGATCTCCCTCGTGGTCGGGCCCGCCTTCGCCATTGCGGCGCCCTTCGATCGAGCTGGCCGGTTGCACACGGCCCGCCACCTTCGAGAACGTCCCGGCTCCGCGCAATGCTGCGCCCGAGAAAGCGGTGATCAAGCCTGCGGGGGTGAGCTGCTGATGCCCGCCGTCAGGGCGCCGGCGCCCGTCCTTGTCAAGCGCAACAGCGGCATCTATGGGTATGAACGAGCGCTGCAGCGGATGGGTCTCTACCCGGTCGCTGGAGCTGACGAGGCTGGACGTGGTGCATGTGCAGGACCCCTGGTGGCGGCCGCGACGATTCTTAGCGACGCCAAGTCAAAGCAGATCGCAGGGTTGAAGGACTCCAAGCTGCTCACCGCGTTGCAGCGTGAGCGGCTGTACCACGAGATCACGGAGAAGGCCATCGCCTGGGCGGTGGCCTGCATCGAACCCGCGGAGTGCGATGCGCTCGGCATGCATGTCGCCAACGTGATGGCGTTGCGGATGGCATTGCTGCGACTCGACGTGCCTCCGACGTACGTGCTGACCGACGGATTCAGCGTGGACGGACTGGGCACACCAGGACTTGCAGTGTGGAAGGGCGACCAGGTCGTGGCGTGCGTGGCGGCAGCATCGATCATTGCAAAGGTCACCCGGGACAGGATCATGTGCGAACTGGACCAGCTGTACCCCGAGTACGAGTTCAAGGAGCACAAGGGCTACTGCACGCCACTGCACCAGGAGAAGCTGGATGCGTACGGTCCCTCTGTAACCCACCGGATGCGCTTCGTGAACGTCTCCCGAACGACTAGAGTCGATGCGCCATGGGACACCGAAGCAGAGCGACTTTCGGCCCTCGCGATGGATGATGTCGATGAGTGCTGAGGACCTCGAACAGTACGAAAGTGAGCTGGAACTCCAGCTCTACCGTGAGTACAAGGACGTTGTCGGCATTTTCACGTATGCGGTGGAGACCGAGCGCCGGTTCTACCTCTGCAACGCTGTCGACCTCAAGGTGCGCACCGAGGGTGGTGACGTCTACTACGAGGTCTCCATGGGCGATGCCTGGGTCTGGGACATGTACCGTCCTGCGCGTTTCGTGAAGAGCGCCAAGGTACTCACGTTCCGCGATGTATCGATCGAAGAGATCGCGCACAGCGATCTCGAGGTCCCGAAGCCAAATTAGCGGTCTACGCCTTTAGTGAGGGGAGGACGAACAGCGCGCGTTCTTCGCAGTGTTCGACTTGGCGGACCCGTCGCAAATACCGGTGGTTACTGAGCCCTGGGATCTGCCCCGATCGGCCTACGGATAACGTGATCCACGAAGGCAAGGTGCAGCGGTTTGCTGCACCCTTGCTTTGTTCGTTTCCGGTTGTCAGCTCGTCGGGAGCTTGCAGTCCGCGGGCGCGTCGGCCGGGATGGTGATAGGCGCGTCACCCGTTGGGGCCTCAAGGAACGTCGCCACGAACTCTGTTACTACCTGACTCGAGTTGAATGCGGCGTGCACATGGCCGTGTCCGGGATCGATGAACGCATTGCCGGCTGGGTACCGCCGGCTGGTGCAGCCCTCGGAGGAGATATAGGTCAGCTCACCCTTGACTATGGTGACGAACACTGGGCCGTGATGCGTGTGCCAAGGGATCTGTGCACCCGGTTGCACGGTGACTTTAGTGGTCACGATGTTGGACGGGTCTGAAGCCTTGATCACATTGGTACCGTGCCCATCCACCTTGAGGCGAAGCTGCATCGAGGCCTCGTCGGTGAATACCGCTCTTGGCGTCAGCACCTCGACCGCGATAGGGGTTGGCTCGGCCTGGGCACTGCCGCCATACGCGAAGGCACCCGTGGCTCCAATAGCCAGCACTAGGGCGCCGTTTCTAAATCGTTTCTGCATTTTCTTACTCGATTCAATTTGCTTTTGGTTGCTTGGTGACCATCTTCGGAACAGAAGTAAGCTGTCGATTCAAATTTTGACTATCGTCGGCCCTCCTTTTGAGCCGTGCGCTGCGCCAGCTTCCTCGAGTCCACTCACGTTCGCTCGCACGATTTCTGGGAGTCGCGAGGCAGCCTTCCCAGTGCGTCGGGAAATTCGACGGGAATCTCGAATGAGCATCGGCAATCCGGAGCTCCTGCTTGCTGATCCAGAGGTGAGCTAAAGCCGAGTACTGTTCCCTGCGAACTTCGCTGGTTCCTGGTTCCCACCCCTTGAGGGACCAGGGAATCAGTCCAAAGGAAACAGTCATGCTGGATCACGCTGGGAACCAGGTTGGGAACCAGGCTCTGGGGTGGATTGAGTGGCGGTGGTGTCTGGTAACCACCCCGGCCCCGCTGCGCCATCCGGTCCACTGCGGCTCCAACGCTGGCTCTCCGGTATTGCACCTCGTCTGCAGTGAGCCATTCCTGGAGCTGATTCTTGTACCGACCCGCCACGGTCTGAGCCGGCGATGATCGAGGCACCATCGGGATCGTCATAACCCGGCTCTCCGGTACAGCCAAGCGCCTGGGCCAGAAGCCCGCCAGACAGTGAGGGTCGTTGGCATCACAACCCAAGGTCCAGTTGAACATCAGACAGGAGAAATGCACTTGTTGAGCCCCGGGATCTGCTGGATCTGGCGGGCCAACGATTCCGGTGGCTGCACGTTGTGCGGATATCCGTAAAACTGCTCCATGAGCGGGAAGGCTCGTCCCTCGTAGGGCCAGCGAACGGCCTTCGGCAACTGGACTGCGCGCAGCTTTGGCATCGTCTCGCGCATGACGCGTTGTCGCGCCTCGGTGATCGCCGGTTGGTTCTGCTGTGGGATTGCTTGGGTTTCTTTCTTGGCTCTGGCTTGCGCCGTGGCACAAATCGAGTCGAGCTTGGCCGCGTACGCGGCAACCTCAGGCTGGTCGAGGTAGGCAGCCGGGTTCTGCTTGACGGCGGCTACGTATTCAGCGCTGTGCTGCTCCCAGAGCCGGTTGGAGTCGTCGGCAAACCGCGGCGCCCACCTGTTCTTGGTTGGTGTACATCGTCAACACATCGTCCGGGTGATAGATGGACATCCAGGTACGCAAACGGGATCCACATCTGGTCGAGGAATCCGTTGCGCCCGTCCGGGATTGACTGATGAGCCCAGACGATCTTTCCGTCACGTACGGTGATGCGCCAGGCGTTGTCGATGTACGGCTCGAATCCGATCTCCTCGGACCTGAGGGCTTGCATGTCGAAGGCGCAACTGACGCTAGGCCCGGCCACCATCCACCCGGGAGCTGAGGTGCCTATTCGCACGCAGTCCTTGATCGTTTGCTTATAGCCTTGGGCCTGGTCGTGGGCGAGGGTCAGGCGGAGCTGCTCGGCGGCGTCCGAGCCGGCGACGATGCCATCGCCGTCAACGGTGGCACCGTCAGCCAGGTGGCTAATCGCTGTATCGGCGTCGAAGCGGCCGACCGCCTCGAGGAACTCTCGGGCGACTCTCACGGACTGGTCCGGATTCTGGGCTGGATCGCCAGCTTTGTTGACCCCAAGCCAACCCCCGGCCACAGTGACTGCCACGGCGGCGACGACCGAAGCTGCGACGGCCAATGTGACTCGCCGGCGCTTGCGGGTGTCGGCAATGCGGCGCCGTAGGTGCACGGCCGCGTGGTGAGTGTCGACGGGCATGGCGTTGGTCTCCTCCAACAGAAGGGACCGGAGAGCGCGGCCGGCGTCGTCTTCGCGGCCTGTCATTGCGAACCTTCCAGTGCTCGGGCCAGGGCGGCGAGGCCGCGCGAGGCGTGGGTCTTGACTGAGCCGGGGCTGACCCCGAGCTCGTACGCGATCTGGGCTTCGGTTAGGTCGACGAAGTAGCGCAGCACCAGCACCTGCCGTTGCCGGTATGGCAGTGTTGCCAGCAGTTGCGTCACGGTGCTGCGGTCGGCTTCGTTCGTCTCATGGCCATCCCGGGCCGCTTCCTGCTGGGGACTTCCGCTTTCGTGGCGGCGCCGCAGCCGGCGACGCCGGAGCTGGCTCCTAGCGCCATTGAGCACGCTGGAGCGTACGTATCGGTGTGCCTCGGCCGGGTCCCGGATGGCCGTCCAGCGCCGGTACAGGCTGGTGAAGGCATCCATCACAACGTCCTCGGCTGTCTCACGGTCGTCGACCAGCAGCCGGGCCATCCGCACGAGGCTGGCGTAGTGCTCCTCGAACAGCGCGGTCACCGCGCTGGCGCGATCCCGCGGCAGCATCTTCTGTTGCGCCTCGGACTCGGTCAGTGAGTCCGGAGGGACACGCTGCGGTAGAAGCATGCTTCCATCCCCCACGGGGTCCACGCGGTCGAGACGCTGCGTGGAGGGTTGGTTATGCACAATCGTAGAGACGCCGCTGTGGGTTCTTCTCGTTGACAAGCCGCGTCGGCGATCTTCTTCAGAGTCGTCTTCCGCTTGTAACCCTTTCGGTTCGGCGGAGCATTCGTCATCTTCATCGGGTGTCCAATCAGCACCGAACCATCCCCCGGCCCGAGTCCCGAACCAACCCGGATACGTCACGTCCTGCCTCACCAGGGCTGCCAAAGCCACACGCAGACCGAACGTCCATCAGGTCGATGTAAGGGGGCTATGGGTTCAGAATCATTGCTCGACTGGCCCCAGTCAACGCGGCAGTTGCAGCCGCTTCCGAACCACGTAGGTACGAGGCCAAGGACGCCACCACGTAACCGACCGACCGCGCACGGGTACTGGAGGTGGCTCCTCCGAAGTTGATCAGAGCCTTGGCTACCGCATCGGCCTCGTCGAAACGACCCGCCAGCGCATGCGCGTAGGCCACGGCGCCATCGCGCTTGAGCCTGACGTAGCGCGTCCTCCAGTCGGATCGCCACGGTCAGTAGCGTTCGTTGCTATAGCTTGGCCAGCCCGGCCGCGTCGAGATCACTCATGCCCACGCTGGCAAGCGTCCGAGGTGCCTCGCGGGGAAGTCCCGGCCAAGCAGCGCTGACGCGGTCTGAATCACCGCATCCATCGTGGGGGTGGGTACGCCACCCGTCCGAGCCAGCTCGGTGAAGAGCACCATGGTGTAGCCGACGTCCTCGATGAGGTAGCGATTGTCGAGTTCGCTTTGGGCCCGGATGCCCCGGAAGCCGGGGCCGCGGAGTATCCGATGTCGTAGTTCTCCTCGATCATCAGATCGGTGCCAGATACGGTGCGTCCGGCGTCATGTCGGCGTAGGAGATCGGCGCCGCTCCCGAGAGCTCACCGGTGCTGACGAGCTCGCCGCGCCCGGCGATCGCCGCGACCTCGCCGGGGTACTCCGCCGTTGCGAAGAGCCTCACATTGTGCCCGTGCTGCGCCCAATCGAAGGCCACCGCACAACTGCCGTTGCCTGCGCCGAGTACCGCGACCTCCACCTCATCCCTCCGTATCAGTGCACCTGGAGCGGACTCTATATTGACTGCACACGGGCCCCGCTCGAAGAGCGAGATGGCAAGTACCGCGGCGGCCGTCAATTGGATTTTCGCCGTGGCCAGGTGATAAGGAGGCGTTCCTTCCGCCGACCGACTGGCGATTCTCTCACAGGTGGTGACAGAAAGAGGGTGCCCGGCTCGAACGCTGACCCGGAGGTAGCGGCACAGATCGCCGCCCGGTCGCAAGCAGCAGCGACGGACGCCAAGATCGCCCTGCCTCGGTCCTCGTGGGAAGACTACGACCCGGCGCCGATCTCGGTCGGTGGTGGGGTCTATGCCCCGATCAGCCAAGTCGGTCCCGATCACGCTGCCGGTCCACAATCGCGGAGTCTCTCCCGTTATCTGACCCATCATTTCGAGCAGCTTGTTTGCGTCACGTCGCCGCTTGTCGGGGCGACTCCGTCGATGTAGGTCCGGATGGACTGGCTTGGGTCATCCATAAGTACCTCCCGATTGCAAACAATCGAATGATCGGGATCAGGATCGGTCTCGAACGGGCCCTGGCTCGATGATCTGTCGTCTATCCGCAAAGGCCACGAATATCGCCGATTTCCGGCAAGTCGGGCTTCGCGTGCGTCCTTGTGCGGAGAAATGAAACGCGAGTACGGCCAGCGCGAATGCTAGGCCCGGCGAGCTTCGATCGGTGTTCCATTGCCGACAAGGTGGTCCGTCCGGCGGCCCGGCAGCCGGCGATCGCCCAGCCAGAACAGGCACGAAACTGCGAGGAGCAAGATCAAGATCGCCGCACTGTACAGCGCCACTGTCCCGAGGCCACTTTCTCCGACATCGAGGAAGAAATAGGGGTACCAACCGGTAATCCCGCCCACCACCAGGGTGTAGAGCAGCCATGCGAACGGCCAGATCAACCCCAACAGAACGACCCGGATGCTGATGCGACGCCGCGGCCCGAACATCAGCCAGCCCGTCACGACCAGTATTGGAACGACGATGTGGACCAATGTGTCGGAAGCCCACAACCAACCGCGAAAATGGTCGAGCGGGTGCAACAGGAACCAGTGCACCAGAGCGGTGATCGTGATGCCGGTCAGCGCGTCGAGCCGAGCCACGCGCCAGCCCGAACCATCTCGATCGGCCCTGCGGGCCAAGCTGAACGAGGTCGCCACGACGAGCACGTTTGCCTGCGTCGTGAAGTAGCTGAAGAAGCGCCAGGCCCGGATGGCATGCGAAGGCGGGGTGACACTCGGATCGTCCCAGACACCGAGCCAGTCCTGGACGAACTGCAAGCCGAAGGAGAAGGCGGCGATCGCGAACGTGACGCCGAAGCAAAGGCGGGCGACCCGGTCCCTGCTCATTCAAGAAACCTACCGCCAGACAACGATCCGCAGTCCTTGACCGAGGCCCGGCCCCGCAATGCCAAGCGGAACCGCGTTGACGCACTCCAAGTGCGGTCGATTCGATTCTGATCGGGCCGGTGTAAGGCGCAAGATCAAGATGTCGCACCTGCGCAGCTGGTTGACGGATCGCACAGAGTAGAGCGAGACGCCATTGCGTCGTCCATCGAACATGTATTTGGTCATGCGATTGCGCTGGGCGCACCGGGGCGTCGCGAGTCGCCTGCCTCAAGGTCGGCACTGATCTTGGTGACATCGCGCTGGATCTTGCGAAGCTGCGAGAGCTCAGCGTTGTCCGACCTAGACGGCACACGGATCAAGCGAGTCGGCACACCGGTTCGGGGTTCGGTGATCAGGCCCTCGTCGACCAAGATCTTTTTCGCCCCCCTGCCCGTTCCGTGCGTGCCGCCGCCTGCGGCCGGCACCAGAAACCATAGAAAAGATCAACACTAAGGAGGTCAGCATGAACCTGATGGAAATCACCGAGAAGGAGCGGCTGAGTCGTGAGGACGCCGCCGCCACGCCCTCGCGGACGCGCTCGCTCGGCACACAAGGTCGAGTTCGAACGCGGCGGTCTGTGCTTCAAGGTGCATGTGCCTGACGAGGTCGACTTCAAGCTCGAGATCGAGATCGGCGAGGACGAGCGGGAGCTCGAGGTCGAGATCACGTGGTGACCAAGACCGATGCCGCCACACCTGAACGCTGGCCGCTGGCGGACACCACAACCTCCTACGAGACGTCCTGGATACCGCCTGGCGCAGCATCGGCCCCGAGTCTCCCAACTTGACCGACGGCGGTGCCCTAGGGCTGCTGCAGGTGGCACCCCCGAGCCGACGTCGATCTCGAAGCAGTAGTCGGCCTTCGCGGCGCCATCCGTCCCGGAACGACCCCAGATCGACGGCATGACTCAGGCGGAGAGCGTCCTTGTGGGTCGCATCACGCAACGCACCTGACCCTCTTTGCCAAGTGGTCACGAGGACTTCAGAACGCAGTAGCCCCTCGATCGGCGCCGGCTACCCAACTCCGCGAGGATCGGCCGTGCTGCGCCAAAACTTGGCGGCCTATATTGCGCGGATGCGCGGGATCGACGCCGCCCCCGATCGGTTGGTGATCACGGGCGGCACCACCCAGAGCATGAGGTTGCTGAGCCACGCAGCTCCGATGACGCCTGATCACCGTTCCCGACCGGTGCTGCGTTGTCGGCAGCGCGCCGGACCGCAGTCTTGGAGTGGGCGCACGACAGGATGGAGTCGTCATTGAGGACGACTTTGAGGCCGAGTTCCGGTACGACCGCCGCTCCCTCAGCGCGATCGCTGGGCTGGATCCGGACCGCGTCACCTTCTCGGCTCAGTCAGGTTGGTGCGCTTCAGCTCCGGTTCTCCTTACGGAGCCGTATCAGTTCCTCGGCGTCCTTGCTGATCAGCCGGTCATCCCGCTCACCGCGGTCGTCCTCGTCTTTGGCGCACCGATTGTGTAGCGGCTCGGTGCCGATCTCCAACTCCCGGGCCGCATCGCCGCCCTTGCGGCCCCCTCTGAGGACCGATACTGCGGTAGTTTCCACAGCCCCCTAAGGCGCGGTTTCCACAGATTTCGGTGACCCCGCACGATTCGGGGTCGGCGTACGCATGCTTCCGGGCGGAGGTGGGCGATGCCGGAGGCGAGGTCGAAGCAGCAGCTCGGCATACGGGGTGAGGACGTGGCCTGCGCCGAGTTGGAGCGGCAGGGCATGCAGATCCTGGAGCGGAACTGGCGCTGCCAGCTGGGTGAGATCGACATTGTCGCCGCGGAGACCGGTACGGACGGGCTAACTCTGGTGTTCTGTGAGGTCAAGTGCCGAAGCGGGTTGGGTTTCGGTCATCCGCTTGAGGCGATCACATTCGCCAAGATGCGGACGCTACGGCAGCTCGCCGCGCTATGGATGCGTCAGCATCACGTGAAGGCGTCGACCATCAGGTTGGACGCCATTGGCGTTGTGCTCATTCCCGGCAATGAACCATCGGTGACCCATGTGCGGGCGGTGGGCTGAGTTGCCATCGGCTTGTGCATGGTCGGTGGCCTTGGTCGGTCTCGAAGGGCGGATCGTCGAGGTTGAGGCCGACATCGGTGCTGGGCTACCGCGCACAGTGCTGGTGGGACTTCCGGATTCGGCCCTCTATCAGGCGCGAGATCGATGCAAGGCGGCAGTCAGCAACTCTGGGCAGGAGTGGCCCATCTCGTTGCTGACCATCAACCTCAGCCCCGCCACGCTGCCCAAGGCCGGCAGTCACTACGATCTCGCGATTGTTGCTGCGGTGCTCGCGGCGCAGGGTGTCTTTCGAGCCGAAGAACTCCGCCGAACGGTCTTGCTTGGTGAGCTAGGCCTGGACGGTCGAGTCCGGCCGGTCCGGGGCGTGCTGCCCGCCACCCTTGCTGTGCAACAGGCAGGCTTCACGCGTGTGATCGTGCCTCTACGCCAGGCCGGAGAGGCAAAGCTGGTGTCGGGGATCGACGTATTCGGTATTGCCTCGATTCCGCAGTTGGTCGCTTTCCTGCGGGGCGAGCCGGTGCCGCTGGTCGATCCGATCGAGGTAATGGGCGATCAGGCTGGGAGGCATGCCAAGCGCCAGCTTGACCTGGCAGACGTGGTCGGTCAGGTAGAGGCGAAATGGGCCTGTGAGGTAGCCGCCGCCGGCAGGCATCACATGCTCTTCCATGGCCCGCCGGGAGTTGGCAAGACCATGCTGGCCGAACGTGTTCCCGGGCTCCTTCCCGATCTCGATGTGCACGATGCCCTTGAGGTCTCGGCGGTGCATTCGCTCGCTGGCTTCAATCTTGCCGACGAGCTCATTACCCGACCGCCCTACAGCGACCCACACCATTCGGCGTCGGTCGCCAGCATTGTCGGTGGAGGCCAGCGAATGGCCCGGCCTGGCGCAATCTCATGCGCCCACAAAGGAGTTCTATTTCTCGACGAAGCGCCGGAGTTTCAGCCTGCCGTCATCGATGCGCTGCGTACGCCCCTGGAGTCTGGCGTGATCACCCTCGGGCGAAGTGAGGTGCACGCCCGCTTCCCGGCACGTTTCCAGCTGATCTTGGCTGCGAATCCCTGTCCATGCGGACAGGCCGCAACGCCGGGCGCTCATTGTCGGTGCTCCCCAACCGTGGTGCGCCGGTACGCGGAGAAGATCTCCGGACCCGTGCGGGACCGAATCGACATCAACCAGGCATTCCTGCCCCTTCGCAAGGCCTATTTGAAGAAGGCGAGCGCTGCAGCGCGCCGAGTCGTCAGCCGCGGTCGCGGAGCGCGTGCTGGAAGCTCGCGACCGGCAACGCAGGCGCCTGGCAGGCAGCGGCTGGCAAACCAACTGGCGAGGTTTCCGGGACGTACCTGCGCCGTCATCTGCCGCTTCCGGATGGCTTGCAGGCCGTCGACGAAGCGGTCGACCGTGGCCGACTCAGCGCCCGCGGCGTCGACAAGGTACTTCGACTGGCCTGGACCGTTGCCGATCTCGTGGGTCGCGACAAGCCGGGCAGTGACGAATTGGCGATCGCGTTGGCGATGCGGCGGGGTGAGCAGCCAGGGACAGTGCGGAGAGAGGTGGGTTGAGCCATGATCACGTCCGATCGGAGGGCGCGCATGTTGCTCTCCTGCGCCGTTGAGGGTGGTGATCCCGCAATTGTCGAGCTGGTTCAGAACCTGGGCGCCGAAGGTGCCTGGGCAAAGATCATTGAGGGCATGCTGGGCGAGCCTGTTGCCCAGCGCGCAGCACAGGTCAGGGTCGATGTGTTCGAGCGACTGGCCGAAGCGGCGGCGGCACGTTTCATCGTTCCCGGCGACGACGAGTGGCCGGCCGGGCTTGATGATCTTCGACATGCCGAAAGCATCCAGCGGCGCGGTGGCGAGCCGTTTGGTCTGTGGCTCCGCGGTCCGGCACACCTCGCTCACTTGTTGGAACGCTCGGTCGCGATCGTGGGCTCGCGGGCAGCAACGGCGTACGGAAACGGCATTGCCGCAGATCTGGCAGCAGATCTGGTTGAGCAGGGAGTAACCGTCCTGTCTGGTGGTGCCTTCGGCATCGACGTCGCGGCGCATCGCGGCGCACTTGCCGCAGGCGGACCAACCGTATGCGTGCTCGCGAACGGCGTCGATGTGGCCTATCCGCCCGGCCACGCCTCGATATTTGAAACCCTGGCAAAGGACCAGCTGCTCGTCTCAGAGCTGCCGCCCTCAGCTCATCCGACGCGAGTGAGGTTCCTGACCCGAAACCGGCTGATCGCCGCAATGTCTCGGGGCACGGTGGTGGTCGAGGCGGCGCTACGTTCGGGTGCTCGAAACACCGCCGGCTGGGCGCTTGCTTGCGGACGACCCCTCATGGCAATCCCGGGTCCGGTCTACTCGCGCGCATCGACGGCCCCGCACTTGATGATCCGCAACGGCCAAGCAGTGCTGGTGACCTCGGCGGCGGACGTTCTCGAGCTGATCTCCGATATGGGTCAGGCAACGCTGCCACTCGCCCACGGTCAGGTCAGAGCGACCGACGCATTGACCGAGAGCCAGCTCGCAGTCTTCGAAGCCATCCCGGCTCGCCGTCGCGCCACCGTCGGAGACATCGCACTCGCCGCCGGCGTCAGTGTTCCAACCTGCCTCGGCGCGCTGACCGCACTCGAGTCGGCCGGTCTCGTGGAAGGAGACGAGCGAGGATGGCTGGTCGCGGTCGGGAGCCCACGAGCGTGATCAGCGAGTGCACCCTGAGCCTGTCGAACGGCGCCAGCCTGCGGGCGCCGCCTGAGTTCCTAGCGGGCTTTTGCCAGGAATGTCCGCAGCAGGGGTCCAGCCGTTTGCGAGCCCGACTTGCCATCGTTGACAAACACAGCAACCGCGAGATCGCCTTGCGCCGCGATCATCCAGGCATGGGTCTTGAGAGGTTTCGATGCGCCGTACTCCGCCGTACCGGTCTTCGCCATGACAGCCGGGCCGGCAAGATCCCCGAGCACGCGCCCACTGCCCTCGTTCACCACGGCTCGCATCATCTGGCGCAGCTGCCGGGATTCCTGATCAGTCAGTGGCTTTCCCTTCGAGGTGGCCTGCTGGCCATCGAGGAGGTGCGGGAGTCACGGTTTCACCTGCCGCCACCGATGCCACGACAGCGGCCATCGCCATCGGCGAGGCCTCAACCTTGCCTTGGCCGATCATGGCGGCCGCGCGGCCGGTCGCAGTCGGATCGTTCGGCACCGAGCCGAAGAAGGACGGGTAGCCGACGTCGTAGTCGATGCCGAATCCCAAGGAACCGGCTGCGTCCGCTAGCGATGTCCTGTCGAGCTTGCCCCGCTGGCCGATGAACGCTGTGTTGCACGACTGCGCGAGCGCCGTCCGCAAGGTGATCCTGCCCTGCTCGCTAGGCGGGTAATCGCTGTAGTTGCTGAACTTCCGGCCGTTCACGGTGACCGTCGACGGGCACCTGACCGCCGAGCGAGGAGTCAGGTCAGCCCGCAAGCAGGGCCAATGCGGAGACGACCTTGAATGTGGACCCTGGCGCCGCCCGGCCCACCGTGGCAAGAGACTGCCCGCGATTGCCTTGACCGTTCGCGGCCGCCACGATTGCCCCCGTCGAGGGACGGATGGCAACCAGAGCGCTGGCTGGCTTGGTATTCGCCAGCGTCCTCTCCGCCAGTTTCTGCAGCCCGACATTCAGCGTGGTGGTCAGCGGTTTGCCGGGCACCGGCTTCACCTCAAAGAGCACGACTGGCTCGGGTTCCGCCGCTGGTGAGGGAGTCGGAGACGGGCTTGCTGAGCTGCCGCTCGGCTTGGCGGCCGCGAGTCGCACCCGCACGCCGGGCGTCCCGCGCATCTGCTGGTCGTAGCGCTTCTGCAGTCCCGCCAGTCCGACCTGGTCGCCGGCAACCACAGCCCCGCCAGACTTGTCGACCTCCTCCTTCGTTGCCTCGCCGACGATGCCGATGATGGGGCGGGCGAAATCGCGGGTTGGGGCGAGCATCTGCCCCGTTCGGATGGAGAGCGCGCCTGGGATGGCACGGATCTTCGAGCCGAGTGGCAGGTCCGGCGCATCCATGCGCAGCACGATGGCTGTAACGAAAGCGCTGTTGCCTGCAGCTGCTACCTTCTTCGCGTACGCCTTGGAATTGATCTTGATGACCTTGGCAAGTCGCACCGCGGATGCTTTTGCCTTCTCACCGCTCACTTTTGACTTGTCGATCCCGATGAGGAAAACAGGCCGCACCTCCACAATGGGAACGCCATCCTCTCCCAGCAGCTCACCGCGCTCTGGATAGAGGCGCCGCTGCGACAACCGGTTCGTGCCGTCGAGCTGTGGTTGCACGATGCTCGGCTGCCAACTCGTCTTCCACTGTCCGGACTCCTCCGCCAGCTTGGCCTCGGTCGTGTACGTCCACGGTTGGGGAACACCGGGAAAGGTCCAGGTGTAGGACAACCTCGCGGTCGCGGAAGACCTGTCCCGTGCGACCGATGCGACGGTCACGTTCGGTTTCAACGGCCCCATGCCTGCGACGAGCGGCTGGAACAGTTCATTGACCGCTGCACCGGTGGCGCCGATGAACGGCAACGGCGAGAGATCCTTCGCACTGAGACCCGCCGCCAGAGCAGCGGCCACCTGATCGGCGGTGTTGCCGTCGGGTCGCGGATTCGGCTTGAGGGGCAGAATTCCGCATCCGGCGAGCGCCAGGACGATGGTCAGCAGTACACATCCAAATTGAGGAGAAGCTACTTGGAAGCTGTCAGATGGCCGCGCTCGAGACACCGGGCCATCCTGCCATCTTCCGCAGCATGGGTAGTGTCGCGGCCATGGGCATCTACGCTAAGCGTCCGGCGAGGATGATCGGCCAGCTGTTCGGAGACGGTTTCGTTCTTCTCTGGACGATCGGCTGGGCCATCATCGGAATCTTTGTCCACCGGGTGATCGAGATATTGGCAGTCCCGGCCCGAGAAACGGCACGCACGGCAACGCGACTAGCAGAGAACTTTCGTGAAGCAGCGACCGAAGCGGCCAAGGTGCCAGTCGCTGGTGAGCAGCTACGGCGTCCGTTCGACGCTGCCTCGGTGACCCTCGGAAACTTGATCACCTCTGCCAACGACCAGGTCACCAGCATCGAACGGCTGGCGCTGATCGTCGGTTGGCTGGTTTTTCTCATTCCTGTGACGATCGTGGTGGCGTTCTGGCTGCCGCGCCGGATCCGGTTCTATCGGCAGGCTCGGGCCTCCCAGGTCTTCTTGGATGCGGTTCCCGACCTCGATCTCTTCGCCCTCCGGGCTATGGCCGCCCAGCCGCTTTACGTGCTGGCAGAGATCAGCGATGACCCTGTCAAGGCTTGGCGATCCGGTGATCGGGCCGTGATCAACCAGCTCGCCGAGTTGGAGCTGAGACGCAACGGGCTCCGGATGCCCGACACCTTGCGGGCTGTATCGAGCGAGGCCAGTATCGGATGAACGGGGAGCGATGGTCAGGTGAACCGTCGTCAGTCTGAAACGATCATGAAGGAGCGTGAGCATGTCCGTGAACCGCCACTTGGTCGGCCTACTGCTCGGCGCCGAGGAGGACTGGCCACAGGCCTTCGAAGCGATCTCGAGCCGTCTCGGGGTTTTCCGCTACGAAGGTGTTGATCACGTTCTTGACACCGAACGGGTGCACATCCACCCGTTCAACCTGCGGGACCGAGTCCGGCACCAGGTGGTCATCGACCGGCTGGCCTACTGGTACTACCACCCGCGGGAATGGCTGAAGAAGGTGGCGTTGATGGACGACGTCTACCTGCTGAACTCGCCGTTTACCTTCCAGTCGATGGAGAAACATTCGGCGTACTGCGCGCTGATCCGGCTGGGCATGAACGTGCCGGATACGGTGCTGGTGCCGTACAAGAACCCGATCGACAACGTGCGCTGGGCGTACACGTCGCGCAACTACAACGATCAGTTCGATCTCGCCTCAATCGCCGGCGAGATGGGCTACCCGCTGTTCATGAAGCCCTTCGACGGTGGCGGCTGGCGCGGGGTGTCCAAGGTCAGGAATCAGGCCGAGCTGATGACGGCGTACGACGACTCCGGCGAGATGCTCATGCATCTGCAGAAGTCCATTGAGCCCTTTGATGTGTTCGCGCGGGCGCTGACCATTGGCCCCGAGACGATGGTGATGAACTTCCGGCCGGACGAGCCGATGCACAACCGCTACGCCGTTGATTATGAGTTCTTGTCTGCCAAGGTCGGCCAGGAAGCGGTCACCATCAGCCAGACGGTAAACGCCTTCTTCCGGTGGGAATTCAACTCCTGCGAGATGCTGGTGCAAGGCGACACGGTACTGCCGATCGATTACGCGAACGCGTGCCCCGATGTCGCAGTCACCTCGCTGCACTACTACTTCCCGTGGGCCATGAAGTCGTTGATCAAGTGGACGGCATTCTGTGCAGCCACCCGGCGTCGCGCCAAGTCGCACGTCGACACAGACCCGTGGTTTGCAGTCGCCGACGATCCAGATCTGGACTACGACGCCAAGCTGGTCCGCTATCAACAGTTGGCTGACGAGCACTTCGAGAAGGAGCGTTACCTGGACTTCTGCGACACCGCGTTGGCCGGACTTGACGACCTGGTGCTCGAGTGGGTGTCATCGGCTGACTTCGACCGGATGCTGACGGAAACAGTCATCCAGACCTACCCGGAGAATGAGCGCGATTGGTTCATGGGCCACTTCCGCGGCCTCGTTGGCTTGTGGGTGACTGACCAGAAGGCACTCACCCCCTAAGGGCTTGGCGTGTCGCCACGCTGAGCTGTGTTTGAGGCTCGCTCCGCGTTTGATTGCTCGCTTCGCTCTGAGGATTGCGCCGGGAAAGCCGCTGCCTTCCTCATTCGCTCGCAGACGATGGAGCGTGTCTGCTCGCTCACTCGTCCAGGACAGCGGCGCGCAATCCTGGTCGCGGTGCATCGCGCTGGCAAGCCGACTACTTCGTCGTCGCTCGCTGACGAGAAGCGTGTCAGCTCGTTCCGTTACATTTGCTCCCTCCGCTCGCTGAGGCTGGCGCTCGCAAGCCGCTGCCTTCCTCACTCTCTCGCAGACGAAAAGCACGTCTGCTCGCTCGCTCGTCCAGGTCAGCGGCGCGCCAGCCTGGCTCAGCACGGCGGCGCGCGATGCGCCACCACGAAGATGCGCCGGAAGGGCAAGACGGTGCCGTACGGCCGCATCGGGTACGCCTGGCTGAGCAACTCCTGGTATTCCGCGACGAACTGTGCCCGATGATCATCAGGCAACGCCTGCAGCGCTGGCCGCGCCCCGGTTGCGGAAATCCAGCGGAAGACCGGATTCGGCCCGCTCAGCACATGGAGGTACGTCGTCTCCCAGGCATCCACCGAGCACCCCAGACCGGCAAGATCATCAAGATATGAGGCTGCATCGGCCGCGGCGGGCCAGGCGACATCGGCAAGCATGGACGCGTAGCGTGGGTCGGCGGACAACTGCCGAAGCAGGCGATGACTCGGTTCGTCGAAATTTCCCGGCACTTGAATGGCCAGCCATCCGTCTGGTCTGAGCGAGGAGATCAGGAACGCCAGCATGCCGCGGTGCTCCGGGACCCACTGGAGTGTGGAATTGCTGATGATCACGTCCGCTGCCGTCTCCGGTCGCCAATCCCGAAGATCCTGCAAGGCGAACTTCACGCGCGGGCCGGCAAACTCGGCGGCTCGCATGATCATTTCCGGTGATGAGTCCAGACCGAGAATCTGCGCATTGGGCCAGCGATCGGCCAGCGAGGCAGTGAGATGCCCGGATCCGCATCCCATGTCGATCACCACTTTCGGATCGACCGGGTTGACTCGGCTCAGCAGATCGACGAACGGTCGGGACCGCTCATCGGCGAACTCCAGGTACATCTCTGGGTTCCAGACGATCACGGACACTCCTGGGAAACGTGATGTCAAAGTACGCCCCGATGATCCGGCCGAAGATAGGCTCTGGGAGGGATGGGGGAGAGGCAAGACTAACTTGTGAGCACACCTCGGGGAATTGCACGCCCTGATCCGCGTCGGCCTGTGTCGGTGTTGATCAAGGTGCGCGGTGTGTTGCCCAACCTTCGGCCTGCCCAGAGGCGGGTAGCGGAGGCCGTGCTGGCTGACCCGGCTGGCATCTCGGAGAGCTCAATCACCGCGGTGGCTCGAAGGTGTCAGACGTCGGAGACAACGGTGCTTCGTTTCTGTCGCGCCATCGGCCTTGCCGGATATCCCGAGCTTCGCATCGCGTTGGCGCGGGCGGCACAGTTCGAGGAAGCTGATCATCGTGCTGGTGCACCGATGACTGGCGACATTACAGCGACGGACCCGCTCGGTGACGTTGTCGCCAAGATCACCCATGCGGCTGTCCGTGCTGTCACCGACACTGCAACAGAGTGGCGCAGCGCTCGTACGACCGGGCGATGCAGGCTCTGCACAGCACGTACGAGGTGGTCCAGACGCGGCACGCCGCCCGGGTGTAAGCCGGCAGTGATCAACTGCTGGTGATCAGTTCCGACGATGGTAGGCCTCACGCCAGGTGGGCACGCTGGGTTTCCACGCAAGAGTCATGCCAGCTTCCTTGGGGGTCCGGTTGGCCTTGCGATTGTTGCAGCGGGTGCAGGCGGCCACGGTGTTCTGCCAGCTGTTGGATCCGCCGCGTGACTGGGGCAGTAGATGATCAACAGTGTCTGCGACGCCCTCACAGTAGGCGCAGCGGTGATGATCACGGCGGAGTACTCCACGCTTGGACCAAGCCGGCGTTCGGGCGTACAGGAAGGTTGTCTTGACGTAGCGGATCAGGCGCAAGACCAGAGGCCAAGGGTATGGGCCAATGCGATGTCCGTCTCGGGCTTCCTCGACGATCGCGACCTCGCGGACCAACATCCGAATCGCGTGGTTGATTGAGACTGTGTGCAGGGCCGTGTTGTCGGTGTTGAGGACAATCACCGCAGACATTGCCGCGCCTCCGTTCTTGGCCCAAGGGTGCCCAAACCCGACGATGCCGTCATTGGGATTATGGCGGGTTCGGTCAAGGCATCGGGATATCGCAAGGCAGCGTGTCAGTCGTCTTGACTATGCTCGAATGCATGTTCGATTATAGAGGAGTGTCTCCACAGGCCACGAGCAGCCGTATCCACGAGCTGCAGCAGCGTGTCCAACGGATGCAAGGTTCAGCGATTTCGCGGACCTTGGAGTCGTTGCCAGGCCTGTCGGGAGTCATTCAGCTCCGGACTGGTGAGGCGTACGCGGTAGAAAGTCCGAGCCTGGCGATGGCCATGGTCGCTGGTGCATCACAGGCTGGAGAGTGGATCGCCATCGTTGGAGCACCCGATCTCGGGCTGGAAGCAGCAGCCGGGTTCGGAATCGATGTCGAGCGGACCGTGGTGGTGCCGCATCCCGGCGAGCTTTGGCTGAGCGTGACTGCTGGTCTGCTCGATGTCGCCACCCTCGTGATCGTGAAGCCTCCAGTGCCAGTCAGCGCACAGCAAGCCGAGCGGCTGAAATCGAGGCTCCGAATCAAGGATGCGGCCTTGGTGTGCTGGGGCGAATGGCCAAGGTCCGATGCGACCCTGACCATTAGCGAATCCTCCTGGCTCGGACTAGGCCATGGACATGGCCGACTCACTGCTCGTCGAGTCGTCGTCTCGGTTCGTCATGGCGGACCGGTACGTCGCGTACCGCTCTGGCTGCCGGGAGTTGATCAACAAATCGTCGAGTGCGATGACACGGTGGTACCACTCGCTGTGGCCAAGGTGGGATGAACATGACGGTCAAGGAGTCGGATATTGCAGGTGAGTCCCGGCGTGATGCGCGAGCGGAGACCAGACACTCTCCGCGAGCGTCGGCAATCGCGCCCCGGCGTGCTGAGGAGGAGCGAGCAGACGGCGCTTTTTTGTCTGCGAGTGACGACGAAGTAGGCGGGTTCCAGCGCGATGCGCGAGCGGAGACCAGACACTCTCCGCGAGCGTCGGCAATCGCGCCCCGGCGTGCTGAGGAGGAGCGAGCAGACGGCGCTTTTTTGTCTGCGAGTGACGACGAAGTAGGCGGGTTCCAGCGCGATGCGCGAGCGGAGACCAGACAAATGGCCGTTTGGTGCCCGGACTGGCCAGTGGTTGCGGCGGCAACCGAACTTGGCTTGAGTTTGCAGCTACCGCTCGCCGTCTTCGACCACGGTGAGGTGTTCGCCTGCTCAACCATGGCCAGAGTCGAAGGCGTCCGACGTGGCATGCGGCGCCGTGACGCATCGGCACGCTGTCCTGAGCTGACCGTTTTGGAGCGGAACGAAGCAAGTGAGATCCGAACCTTCGAGAATGTGCTGTCGGCTATAGAGGAGATCTCGGCAGGCGTGTCTCCGGTACGACCCGGCCTATGCGCACTCAGTGTGCCCAGCCGCTTCTACGGCGGCGAAAAAGAGGCTGCAGCCGTGGTAGCAGAGCATCTGGTCGCTGCCGGGATCTGGGATTTCCGAATTGGGATCGCCGACGGCATCTTCGCCGCCGAGCATGCGGCACGCCGGGCCGCACCTCAGGATGGCTGGATCATCCCTACTGGTGGCTCTGCGGCATTCCTCGCAGTTTTGCCGATCGGTGTCGTAGAGAATGCCGAACTGGTCACGCTGCTGCGCCGCCTGGGCATCCGCAGCCTCGGAGACTTTGCCGCATTGGCTGTCCGGGATGTGCTCACTCGGTTCGGCCGGGAAGGTGCCTTACTCCATCGACTGGCGCGCGGACTGGACAACCGACAGGTCGTCTCCCGCCGACCTCCTCTCGATATGGACCAGCGAGTGTCTTTCACACCTGCGTTGGAGACGGTCGAACCGATCGTGTTCAGCGCTCGCCAGACCGCCGAAAGGCTGGTCGCTGAGCTTGCCCACCATGGCCTGGTCTGCACTGAGGTTCGTATTGAGGTGGTGACCGAGGGCGGCTGGACCGGATCTCGGGTTTGGGCCCACTCGCGCTGGTTCGCGGCCAGCGACCTGATCGATCGGATCTACTGGCAGTTGCAAGGTGATCCCGCTCCGGAGCCGGTGTGCGAGTTACGGCTGCTTCCTGAGTCGGTCGAATCACTGGCCGATCATGGTGAGGGTTTGTGGGGCAGCGCGCTGAACGAGCATGTCGAGCGGGGAATCGCTCGACTGCAGGGCATGCTCGGGCCCGAGGAGGTATTGGCTCCATCGCTGCAAGGCGGACGCAGTCCGCGAGACCGTCAGTTGCTCAGCCCATGGGGCGAGCGACGACCTAACCAGCGCAATCCGGGGCTGCCGTGGCCAGGCAGCATCCCTCCGCCGGCTCCGGCTCGGGTCTTTTCCACTCCCATGCCTTCGATTGTGTTGAGCGAAGACCGCAGGCCAGTAAGCGTCACGAGTCGCGGCCTGGTGACCGCTGCGCCCGCATTTGTCAGCATCGGTGAGGACTCCGAGCTGATTCCTGTCGATGCATGGGCAGGTCCCTGGCCCATCGACGAGCTGTGGTGGGACCCAGCCCAGGCCCGTCAGGTTGCGAGGTTTCAGGTCACCGGCGTCGACGGCAGCGCCTGGTTGCTGGTCGTGGAGAACGACCAATGGTGGACAGAAGCCCGCTATGACTGAGTTGAATTGCTCGCTCCGCTCGCTGCAGATCGCGCTCGAACCCGATGGTGTCGTCGTCGCTCGCAGACGAAAAACGTGTCCGCTCGCTCCTCCTCCATCCATCGGCGCGCGATCTGACGTTTGCGGGAGTCAGCACGCGACGCGCGAGCAGAAAGATCAATAAAAATGGGCTGGAATAACCCGCCGATCCCATGGCGGGAGCTGGAGCGGCGGATGTCCGGGCGGCCGATGCCAGACAACTCATCGGACAATCCCGAAGGCGACAGCGCTCCTGGGTACTCGCACAAACGGCCCGCGTACGAGCCGGACGAACAGTTGGTCAAGCGTCCTACCGGACCTGTGGTGCCGTACGCGGAGCTGCATTGTCACAGCAACTTCAGCTTTCTGGACGGGGTGAGCGATCCGGAGGAACTGATCGAGGAGGGAGTGCGACTAGGGCTGGACGCTGTGGCAATCACTGATCATGACGGCTTCTATGCTGCTTCTCGCTTCGCCGAGGCGGCACTCGCGTACGACCTGCGCACCATCTACGGCGCCGAGCTGTCGCTTGGACTCACCACGCCACAGAACGGAGTAGCAGATCCCGAAGGCCAGCATCTCCTGGTGCTCGCTCAAGGTGTCGAGGGATACCACCGGCTCGCCGGAGCGATCACCGAAGCCCAACTGAGAGGCGATGAAAAGGGACGTCCCAGCTATGTGGCGGAGGAGTTGGCAGCACAGTCAGGCGGCAACTGGATGATCTTGACCGGCTGTCGCAAGGGAGCCGTACGGCAGGCGTTGATCACTTCGGGTCGATCGGCAGCCGCCGCCGAGCTGGACCGGCTGACTGCACTGTTCGGCCATGATCATGTCGTGGTCGAGCTGATCGATCATGGGTTGCCGACCGACTCCGATCTCAATGACGCGCTCCTCACCTTGGCTCATGATCACAAGTTGCCGGTGGTGGCCAGCAACAACGTGCACTACGCAACACCCGACGGAGGGCGCCTAGGAGCGGCTCTAGCTGCCGTACGGGCCCGCAGGAGTCTGTCCGATATGGATGGCTGGCTCTCTGGACCCGGTGCTCATCTGCGGCCAGGGGCAGAAATGGCGCAGATCTTCGCGCGCTATCCCGGTGTGGTGGCGCGAACAGTCGAGATAGCCGACAAATGTGCGTTCAACCTGAAGCTGGCCAAACCGCGTCTCCCCAAACTGAACGTGCCAGCTGGAGAAACTCCGATCAGCTGGTTACGTGAGCTGACGCGCCAAGGTGCAGATGAGCGCTATGCGCACATCCGCGAGGAAGCCGAGGATCGGCTGCGCAAAGAGCTGGCAGTGATCGAGGACAAAGACTTCCCCGGCTACTTCTTGATCGTTCACGACATGGTGAAGTACGCGCGCGAAAAAGGGATTCTCTGCCAAGGCAGGGGGTCTGCGGCCAACTCGGTTGTTTGCTACGTGCTTGGCATTACCGCAGTCGACCCCATTGCGTTCAAACTGCCCTTCGAGCGCTTCTTGTCGGCCACTCGCGACGAAGAGCCGGACATCGATGTCGACTTCGACTCAGACCGGCGCGAGGAGGTGATCCAGGAGGTGTACCGCCGCTATGGGCGTCGCAACGCCGCCCAAGTGGCCAACGTGATCAGTTATCGGCCGAGGTCGGCGGTTCGCGACATGGCGAAGGCGCTCGGCTACTCCACCGGACAACAAGACGCCTGGTCTAAGCAGATCGACTCCTGGGGGACGCTCCCGATCAGTGAGACTGATCGCGGGAGCCCGGCGACCGTCAGCCCCAGCGTCGTGCTGGACCACCAAATTCCGGATCAAGTCGTGGACCTGGCCGAGCAGCTGTTGAAGGCGCCACGACATCTCGGTATTCACTCCGGCGGCATGGTGCTGACCGAGCGTCCGGTTGGTGAGGTCTGTCCGATTGAGCGCGGTCGGATGGACAACCGAACTGTGCTGCAGTGGGACAAAGACAGCTGCGCGTGGATGGGACTGGTGAAGTTCGACTTCCTGGGCCTGGGAATCCTGGCCGCCATCCAGTACACCTTCGACCTGGTAGCGACGATGGTAGGGGAGCGCTGGACGCTCGACACCATGCCTAAAGAGGAGGCAGGGGTCTACGACATGTTGTGTCGTGCCGACTCGATTGGG
The DNA here is from genome assembly GCA_963734005.1 of uncultured Actinomycetota bacterium. Classification (GTDB taxonomy): domain Bacteria; phylum Actinomycetota; class Actinomycetes; order Propionibacteriales; family Propionibacteriaceae; genus Microlunatus. The sequence continues at coordinate 9,452 of CAVTFS010000019.1, read as the reverse complement.
GTCTTCCAGGTCGAAAGCCGGGCTCAAGTCGGCACACTGCCGCGACTGCTGCCTCGCCGGTTCTATGACCTGGTGATCGAGGTCGCGCTGATCCGTCCCGGACCGATTCAGGGTGGCGCTGTGCATCCCTATATTCGACGGGCCACCGGCCGGGAGGAGGTCACCTACCTGCATCCGGCGCTGGAGCCTGTGCTGGAGCGAACCAAGGGTGTGCCCTTGTTCCAGGAGCAACTGATGCAGATCGCGATGGCGGTTGGCGGCTGCACCGGCGATGACGCAGATCTGCTGCGTCGGGCCATGGGGTCCAAGCGAGGCGTGGAGAAGATCGAACGGCTCAAGGACAAGCTCTATGCGGGGATGGCGTCCCACGGGATCACTGGTGCTCTAGCAGACGACATCTACAGCCGGATCCAGGCCTTCGCCAACTTCGGGTTCGCCGAGAGTCACGCCATTAGCTTCGCGTTGCTGGTCTACGCATCCTCCTGGCTCAAGCTGCACTATCCCGGAGCGTTTCTGGCCGGTTTGCTGAGGGCGCAGCCGATGGGCTTCTACTCTCCGCAGTCACTGGTCGCAGATGCGCGCCGACACGGCGTAGTGGTACTGCGTCCCGACATCATGAAGTCCGAAGTCGATGCCGACCTCGAGCCAGTCGAACTGGGGCGCTGCCGCCCCACAGGCCTTGGCAGCTGTTTGCAGCGCGTCCAACTCGAGGTTGGCCCATTTGTGCGGTCGGCTCCCGATCGAACGCTCGAACATCGTCGCGATGGAAACTTTGCGGTCAGGCTGGGACTTACTGAGGTGCAAGGTATTGGTCGCGAGCTGGCCGAGCGGATTGTCCAGGAGCGCCGGAAAGAGACGTTCACCGACATCAACGACGTCATACGCCGGACCGGTCTCACAGTGCCGCAGGCCGAAGCCCTGGCCACGGCCGGAGCCTTCGACTGCTTTGGGCTGTCTCGTCGTCAGGCGCTGTGGAATGCCGGATACGCCGACAACGACCAAACCTTGCCCGGCTCAGCCATTGACGCCGCCCCGCCCGTCCTGCCTGGCATGAGCGAGGTCGAATTGACCCTGGCAGATCTGTGGGCCACCCGGATTTCTCCGGACGATCATCCTGTGCAGCATTTACGGCCGGTCCTCGATGATCATGACATAGTGCCGATCGGTCGGCTCGGCGCCGGGTACGCGGAACGACGAGTGCAAGTGGCTGGGATGGTGACCCATCGGCAACGCCCATCGACCGCAGGCGGAGTGACTTTCCTCAATCTGGAGGACGAGACCGGCATGCTCAACGTGGTCTGTTCCGCTGAGCTCTGGAGACGTTTTGGCCGGGTCGGCCGCAATGCCTCAGGCATGATCATTCGCGGCAGGGTGGAGCACAGTGATGGCGTGACCAACCTGGTTGCCGAACGGCTACAGCCGTTGAGTTCTGTCTATCCCGAGGCAAAAGGGATCTTGCCGTCAAGGCATCGGTCCCGTGACTTCCGCTAGGCCGCCGGGATGGGGTCGTACTTTGCTCCGGCCGGCGAGCTCGGCAACAAGGCGAAGATCATAATGATCAAGCTTCCCAGGTAGGGCACAAGAAGCAGCAGCGCGAATAGCCCGCTGTATCCGGCGTCGTGCAAACGGCGAACGGTCAGTGCGAGCGTAGGAATGATGATTCCGAGGAAGAAGACCGCGAACAAGATGATCAGCGGTAGCGCCAGAAGTCCGGGAGTCCGACCCCCGTCTCGTGAGGTTGCGATGCCGAGGGCGTATGCCGCCAGGCCGAGCACGAGGTAGGTGAGGAAAGTGAACAGCGCCCACCACCAGTACTCACTGCGGCTCGCGCGTCCTGCAAATGTCGTGTACTTCTTGAAGCCTCGCGCGACAGCACCGCCGAAACTAATGCCGTAATACGGCTGGTCGAGGGGTGGCGGCACCGGCGTAGCTGTATCTGAAGTCTGAGGTTGGTAGCTCACGCCCGACTATTCCTCCGGCTCGTCTGAAGACCGACATTCTGCAAAGCCACACAGTATCGGCTCCGAGTGCGGACGGGGAACCGCTTGCAAAAATGACGGTTACACACCTACAGCGTCGTGAGACCAGAGCCATTCCGGGCAGTACCGGGCAGCGCTGACAGATAGCGGTCGATCTGCATCTGTGACCACCCGTGGGCCTCGCGCAGCCCGGTCGCCATCGCCGCCAGGTAGGCCGCGCTAGGAGCCGCCAAGCTCGACGCGGTATGCCGGTCGCGGGTGAAGGTCACAAGCGGCACCCCGCGGTGCTCACCGACCCTGACCAGGATCGAGTAGCCGCCGACACCCTCGCTGTAGCGGTCACCACGAAAGGTTGGCGTCAGGTCGAGGGTGATCCCAGGTGATCGCCGGGTTTCCTGGGCGAGGACGTCGACGAATTGCTCTGAGGTGATCAGGTAGGCCCTCGCGGCCACTTCACCGTCGGCGTGCGGATCGTAGAATGCCATCCCGGCCCGCCAGCCCGAGGAGTGACCGGCGAAGTAGACGCCGCCGCCGATCAGGACACCGAAACTGTCCGAAGGATCGCTGGTGTCCCGGCATCCCGGCAAGTGAGCGCACACTGCCAGTCGGTCGGCCACCGCGAATGTAATAGCAGAACCGTTCTCGACTCAGGTTCGAACCGTAGGCGACGTACCAGACGTGCTTCACGAAACCTCCGTTACCCAGGCAGCTTACTTTCCTCCCGGGCAGCCGCCGCCTCGGTGAGCAGTACTTTGCTCGCCTCCTCGTAGATGCGCATTGCCTCGTCAGGCGACTGCCCGACTGCCGTCACTCCTATGCGCCCGTGCTCGGTGAGTGAACTGATCATGTGGAAGACAACTCCCGTCTGCCTTGACTGGTCGAAATGCAGCCCATGCCGCGCCACGATATCGAACAAATCGTCGATCGCCAGTGCCCGCAGCTCGTCGCTCTCCAGATGATCAGTTGCCACCAGATGGCGGTGCTCGCCGTCCGGGAGCAGGAATCGACCCGACGCACCGTCGTACGAGCCGTCAGTCAGGAACTGCAGGGTGAGGAAAGGGTGGGTAGTGCCGCCCCTGCGGAGGTTCAGCTCGATGGCGTATGACGACCAGTCGCCGGCGTTGTCCCGCTTCACGACAAAGTCGAGTGCGAACCGACCGAGGGCACCCTCCTTGGCCAGCCGTTCACCGATCCTGATCGCCGGCTCACTGATCAGTCGCGAGTAGGCCGGGTCGGCCGGGAAGATGCAGCCGAGATAGCTCTGCCCACTCGCACCGCCGAGAAGTTGATCATGAGTGGATAGCAGCTCTACGCTCCGATCCGGGAGTATTCGGAGTTGGACACTCGGGCTGCGTAGCTCCTCACCGACGATCCGCTCCTCCACGATTCCGCCGTTCTCCTCGAACTTCGCCTCGTACGCCGCCATCGGTGTACTAGCCGATTCGAGCTGCATCGAGCGGACCCGTTGTGCCACCAGGGAGCGACGATCCGAGCCGCTCGTCTCGGCTACACCCCGCGAGATCCACAAGCGCATTGCCCGCTCCGGACACGCCTTCGTTCAACTTGACGATCACCTCGCTGATGCTCGGCCGCTCCTGGAGCATCCGGACGATCGCGTCGGTCACTTCCTCGAAGCTGTGGAGGTCCTCCACACCGAGCGGATGCAGTACCCCCTCCCTGGCGAACAGTCGCCGGCAGCCAGTCTTGCTACCAAGGTCGGCAAGCCGGGGGTCGGCGCCGTACATCGGGATGCCGAGGGTGAGCGCGATGTCGCGTTCCAGCCCGGTGGTGCTGTACGGGATGAGGTGGCAGTGCTGCCGATTCGGGATCATGGCGGCGATCTTCGCCAGCATCCGCGGACGGCTTAGCAGCTTCTCGCACAGCGACAGAGGTGACGAGTCGTCGAGCGACACCAAGCTCAACCTGGCCATGGCGTGGCTGGGAATCACTCCGGGCAGCAGAGCAAGGTAGTACTCAATGATGCTCGGCTTGATCGGCGTCGACGTGACATAGATCATGCGCAACCGCGGTTGCCGGAGCAGTAGCAGGAGGAACAAGAACCGCTCCTCGAACGCTTGTGCCAGGCTCCCGGCGCCAGGCTTCGTCGGATCGAGGGTGACTGACGGCACGACGACCACGGACTCATCCTCAAGGTCAAGTCGCATTGCGTCCCAGACGGCTGGCATCCGCTCCTGCACCCGGGCGAAGAGACGGCTCCGTTCGCTTTCGCTCAAATCGGACAGCCGCGGCGCCGTTGCCTGAGCTTCCGGTGTCGAGCTGGGTCACGAAGGCACCTCCGCTGAGCTGTTGATCATGGAAGACACGTTGAATGCGCGGATCGACCTGCTGAATCCTCGCAGTTCCAAGACGCCGACCGATTCGCCTACCGCGTGGCTCTCCACTGCGCTGAAGACCCTCTGCGCCACTAACACCTGTCCCGGCCCGGCCTCGGCGCACAACCGGGCGGCGAGATTAGTGACGCTGCCGATCGCCGCATAGTCGAAACGTCCTTCATACCCGATGCGGCCCAGTGTGGCGAAGCCTTGGGCTATGCCGACGCCGAAGCCGAGATCATGGCCGAGCCGGCTCCAGCCTCTCAGTCAGCGTCTCTACTCGGTCACGCATGGCTAGCGCCATCTCTACCGCTCGTCGAGCAGGCTCGTCGAGGGGAATCGGGTCGTTGAAGAACACCATGAGGCCGTCGCCCGTAAAGCGCTCCAGAGTTCCCTGGTAACGGAAGATCAACTCGCCGAGCGCCGCGTGGTACTCCGCGAGTACCGTCATCACCTCTTCAGGTTCACTCGACTCAGCGAACGGCGTGAACCCGCGCAGATCGCAGAAAACCACGACGATCTCGCGACGGTGACTGCCCAGAAAGGAGTCGTCGCCAGAGTTGATCACCAGCTCGGCCACCTGAGGGGAGAGGAACCGTCGCAGCCGATTCACCCGCTGCAGCTCCTCCAGTTGCGTCTCGCACTCGGGCCTCGAGCTCGGCGTTCCACTGAGCCAACTCAGCCGCCTGCCGCGTAATGGTGTCGTGGTACCGCTTGATCCGAGCCAACGAGGCGACCCGCGCCAGCAGCTCGCCCTGGTGGATCGGCTTGTTGATGAAATCGTCAGCCCCAGCCTCGATCGCCCGCGTCTTCTCTTGATCGCCGCTCGCGGTGATCATGACCACCGGAAGAAACGCCGTGCTCGGCTCGCTGCGGATCCGTCGGCACACGTCGTACCCGTCCATACCCGGCATCACGATGTCGAGGAGCACCAGGTCGAAATCCGATGAGGGCAGCAGCTCAAGGGCCTGCTCACCGGAGGATGCCGTGATCACTCGGTAGCCCCGCGGGGAAAGGATGGCGTCCAGCAGCCGCAGATTGGGCGGCTGGTCGTCCACAGCAAGGATGGTCACTTGGTCAGTCATTGGCGGGCCGTTTCGGGCAGGAACTCAGTGACCTGGCCGGGGAGATCACGAACGCTGATCGGTTTGATCAGATAGCCGTCAAAACCATCGCGGAGAGCACGCTCGCGATCCTCCGACATTGCGAATGCAGTGAGCGCGACGATCGGGATAGTGGATCCGATGGGACCCTCCTTGATCGTCCGCATTGCCTGAGTGCCGTCGATGCCAGGCAGCTGGAGGTCCATCAGGATGATGTCCGGCTGATATTCAAGAGCGCGCGCAATCCCATCCTCCCCGGAGCGCGCTTCAACTACATCGAAACCTGCATGCAGCAAGACATCACGCACCAGCTTCAAATTCAGCGCGTTGTCCTCCACAACAAGGACGCGACTTTGGTTTGTCATTCAGTCTCGCTCCCAGTCCTCGACGGCGATGCCGTGGCCCGGGTGGCGAACCGGGAACCGCTCCGTGGCGTCCGCGTAGTCCCGCAGCAGTCTGCGGTGGTCCTCAGCGCTAGGCATGGACACGGCCAACGGCACCTTCCCTGAGGGCGCGAGGTCCCAACTCGCCTCAGGGTCAGTTTGCTCGACTTGACCGTCGCGGCGCAACGGAGACCCTCGGCCTAGCTGGCCCTGGTCGTTCACACTGGGCCGGTGCCGCGATGATGGGCCTATGTCGGAGCGACCCGATGGACTTCGTGTGGTGTTCGAGGACGACTTCGATGCCGCTGAGCTCGATAAAGAGGTGTGGCTGCCGCACTACCTGCCGGCATGGAGCTCGCGCGCGGAGACAGAAGCGACGTATGCCCTTGGTGACTCATGCCTCTCTCTGACGATCCCGCCGAGCCATAGACTCTGGTGCCCTGGCCACCATCAGCCGCCGCTACGCGTGTCAGGAATTCAGTCGGGCAACTTCTCTGGGCCAGTCGGTAGCACCATCGGTCAGCAGCCCTATCGCGACGGCCTCACCGTTCGCGAGGAACAGGAGACCTTCTGGGGTTGGACCCCGAAGCAGAGTTACATCGAGATGCGCGCCCGCGGCGTCGTGACACAGCGTTCGATGGTGGCGTTCTGGCTGGTCGGCCTCGAAGATCAGCCTGAGCATTCAGCGGAGATCTGTGTGGCCGAAATGTTCGGCGATGCAGTGGTGCCTGGTGAGTCGACAGCGGTCGGGATGGGGCTGCACGCCTTCCGCGATCCCTCTGTAACGGAGGACTTCCAGGCAGTGCGCCTGCCCGTTGACGTGGCTGGCTTCCATACCTACGCCGTGGATTGGACGGCCGACCGGGCGGACTTCCTCGTTGACGGAGTGCAGATCCGTTCATGCCCGAGGCCTCCGGCGTACCCCATGCAACTCATGATCGCCGTCTTCGATTTCCCTGCCCAATCAAACGGCACAGATGACGAGCAAGTGCCGGCGCTCATCGTCGATTACGTGCGCGGTTACGCGCGTTGAGAACACGTGCGGCGCCTCGATGCGCCTTGGCGAAGCTCACAAAGCCGTGTCCAGGGTCGATCGCTCGATTGCAGCCGACGCGCGGCTTAGGCTCAATCGAGGGAGCGTCGCCGGGAGGCGGGGCGGGAGGGCAGCGATGGTCGAGCCGGTTGTGACTGCTGGCACGGTGAGCGCGGACGAATACGAGCGACTTCGACGCAGCTACGCCGCCCTGCAAGACCAGTTCGACGCTGCAAACGAGGTGCTGTCGGCAGTCGGCCGCTCGGCAGGCGACGCAGACACCGTCTTGACCACGATCGTCGAGAGCGCTTGCCGCCTGTGTCGATCCGACGCCGCCCACCTCTATCTGCTCGAAGACGGCGTCTACAAGCTGATCAAGGCTGTTGGGCTGTCTGAGGAGTCCATCGCCTACATCGCCGAGCACCCGATGCCCATGGACCGCGAGACGTTGATCGGTCGAGTGGGGCTGGACCGCAAGACGCAGCAGATTCCAGACGTCGTCGCCGATCCGGGCTTACGGCCGGCTCGATCTCCAGCGTGTCACCGGCTTCCGCACGACGATGGGCGCCCCGATGATCGTCGATGACAAGGTCGTCGGGGCGATGTCGATCTGGCGCAACGAGGTGAGTCCTTTCGGCGAGCGCGAAATGGCGATCGTGACCGCGTTCGCCGGGCAGGCCGCGATGGCGATCAATGGCGTCAAGCTCGTCCAGGAGCTCCAGGCGGGGCGCGCAGAGCTCGCGCGAAAGGTCGGCGAGCTCGAGGCTCTACGCAACGTCGGCGAGGCAGTGAGCTCCAGCCTCGACGTCGATCACGTGCTGTCGACGATCGCCATGCACGCCGTCGAGCTGTCCGGCACCAGCGGCGGCTCGATCATGGAATACGACGATTCTGAGCGTCGGTTCGTGGTACGAAGCGTCTACCGGACCTCCCCTGAGGTTGTTGAGCGGTTACGTGGCGTACGCATCGACATCGACTCCACCCTCGTCGGCCGCGCAGCGAAGGAGCGTCGACCGCTCGCCGTTCCTGACCTGAGCTCTGTCGACCTGGATCCGCACTTGCAGATCCTCTTCGATGACGGCTGGAGGTCCGTTGTCGCGGTGCCGATGCTCCGGGAAGAGCAGATCATCGGGTCGCTCGTCGTCCGTCGCAAATCGACCGGAGACTTCACGGAGGAGACACTCGACCTGCTCGAGACTTTCGCCAGTCAGTCCGCGCTTGCGCTTCTCAACGCACAGCTCTTCACCACGCTGCAGGAGCGAAGCGCTGAGCTCGAGGTCGCGAGCCGTCACAAGTCCGAGTTCCTGGCGAGCATGTCGCATGAGTTGCGGACGCCGCTCAACGCCGTGCTCGGCTTTTCGGAGGTACTCCTTGAGCGGATGTTCGGCGACATCAACGAGAGACAGGAGGAATACCTCCGCGACATCCACAACTCGGGAAAGCACTTGCTCGAGCTGCTGAACGAGATCCTCGACCTGTCGAAGGTCGAGGCTGGTCAGATGGAGCTGGAGTTCACGTCGCTTGACGTACCTGCCGCCCTCGAGTACGCCGCCTCGATGCTGAGGGAACGCGCCACCGCGCACTCAATTGATCTCCGAGTTGAGCTCGGCGAGGGTGTCGATGCCGTGGAGGCCGACGAGCTCCGGTTCAAGCAGGTCGTCCTCAACCTCGTCAGCAATGCGGTCAAGTTCACACAGGACGGCGGGTCAGTCGTCATTCGGGCCGTCGAGGTCGACACGGACCTGCACGTGACAGTCACCGACACCGGCGTCGGCATCCCGGTCGAGGACCGCGAACGGATCTTCGAGTCGTTCCAGCAGGGCGGCCGTGGAGCGTCCCGGGAGGAGGGCACGGGTCTCGGCCTCACGCTGTCGCGCAGGATCGTTGAGTTGTTCGGTGGCCGGATGTGGCTCGTGAGCGAGGTCGGCGCCGGCAGTACGTTCGGATTCTCAATACCTACGCGGCGCGCGTCCGGCGAGATTCAGCCTGATGGGGAAGCACAGGCGTCGGCGTCCATCGTGGTGATCGAGGACGATCGCGCGTCATCGGATTTGCTGACCGCGTATCTCTCCGGAGTCGGCGCTCAGGGTCACGACGGCGCGCGATGGCCAGTCCGGCCTCGACGCTGTCCGTCGCGACCGACCCTCCGCAGTGCTGCTCGACATTCGGCTGCCGGGTGTTGATGGCTGGGCCGTCCTGCAGGAGCTGAAGTCGGAGGCGGAAACGAAAGACATCCCCGTCATCGTCGTGTCGATCGTCGACGAGCGGTCGCGTGGCGCAGCCATGGGCGCGGCGGCCTATCTGGTCAAGCCGGTCAGTCGCGACGATCTGCTGGATGCCCTCGCGGCTGTCGGAATTCCCGTCCCGATAGTCGGCGCGCCGAGCGTGGGCGAGGCGCCGTGAACTTCGTCGCGTAGCCTTCGGCGGATCTGTGGACGACTTCGCTGCCGAACCTCAGCTTTGAGCCTCCGGGTCCTCTTCAGGCTCGAACGTGCTGCCCTCGCCCTCCGGCATGATGCCGATCTCGGCCCCAGCCACGGCCTTTTCCTCGCCCTCGGGTTTCTCGACATCGCGGGAGTCCGGCTGGTTCTCGTTATGGCCTGAGGCTTCCGGACCGGTCG
>CAVTFS010000018.1:0-50556 GCA_963734005.1 uncultured Actinomycetota bacterium | reverse complement strand
CGGCGTGCTAGGCCACTACACAACGGGGCCCTAGCTGATGATCACCATTTCTTGAGACCGCGGAAGCCTACCAATTCCCCTTGTCCAAAAGCGAACCCGAGGCTTCTGTCTCGCTGGGGTACTAGGACTCGAACCTAGACTAACTGAACCAGAATCAGTCGGGCTGCCAATTACCCTATACCCCACTACCGCTACCGCAGGGCTGGTCGTACGCGCCCTGGCACGAGGTCAAACTTTACTGTAGGCCGCGTTTCGCCCAAACCACGCGCCTTCACAAGGGGCTCGTCTGCGCCAGATCGACATGGGTCCGCAGCTTCATCAGCCGTGACAGGACATACGCCAGAACAGCAAAGAGCGCGAAACCACCCACATCGAACGCGGCATCAACCCAGCTGATTCCCTTGAGACCCTTGATTGTGGCTACAGAGGTCGTCAGCCCGGCGTACACGTAGGCGAACACGTTGTTGATGACATGCGCTGCGATACCGGCTTCCAAGCCGCCGGTGCGCCACACCAAGAGCCCAGCCAGCAGGGCAAAGCCCAGCCGGTCTAGGAACAGCGGCAGGTTCTGGGTGCCATGCAGCAGGGCGAACACCACCGACGACACGACCACGCCGAACCACGGCTGCGATACCAAGCTGCCGAGCGCCTGCAGGAGATACCCACGAAAGAAGATCTCTTCGGCTGCTGCCTGGATCGGCGAGGTCAGCACGATCACTGCAAGGAAGGCCCAGAAACCTTCTTGCGGGTGGATGGACAGTGGTTCACCAACCGTCGTGGACAGCAGCATCACCCCGTTCAGCACGACGGCGGCGATCGCCAGGCATCCGAACAGGTAGCGCCAGCGGATCCGCGGCTGTACCGAGGAAAGCCACCTCGGCCGCATGTGGTGGATCGCGGCCATCAGGCCCCAAGCGACGGGGATCAACGCGGCGAGACCGAGGTTCACCGCCAGCATGCCGATCGGCAGTTCGAATGCGAAGGCTTGGGTGAAGTAGTCCCGATAGGACTGATCAGCAGCGGTCGTTGCCCAGAACACTGTGACAAGTGCCTGGCTCACCACCGAGGTGATGAGCAAGAAGAGTGACAGGCCGAGGACCACGCCGAGTACTGACCGCCACCACACATACGATTCACCCCGCAGGATCTGCGGGTAGGGGGCGCCGTCAGGTGGCAGTGCGGCCCGCTCGACCACTAGAGGCGGCGGCTTCGGCGGCTTCCGGTTCTCCACCGGTACTTTTGCGCGCGGTGCTGGCTTGGCGTCGCCAGCACGCACTGCTGGATTGCCGGACCGGCTGCGAACCCTGGGACTGTTCCGACCAGGGACGGACGAGCGCTTTTGCCTGGTCACAATCTCACTGTTCCTCGATGCGGGCCGCAATGCCTCATCGCTGGCTCGATTCGGCGAAGGCCGGGTCCCCCAGCTCCGTCAGCGCAGCAGCGATCCGCGCCAGCGTGGACTGCCGACCGAGGAGCTCGATTGACTCGAACAGTGGCGGTGATATCCGTCTCCCGGTGACCGCAGCCCGCACCGGTCCAAACGCAAGCCGCGGTTTCAGCCCCAGATTGTCGATCAGCGCCGTTCGCAACGCCGATTCGACAGCGTCGTGATCGAAGTCCTGGAGGGCGGCCAGCGCCTCGTAAGCCGCCGTCAACGTCGGTATCGAGTCGGCCGACAGCCCGGCGTCGGGCGCGATTGTGATCTTGTCATCGGGCAAGAACAGGAAGGCCAGCAGTCCGACTGCCTCCGAAAGGGTGCTGATGCGCTCTTGGATCAGCGGCGTTGCGGCTGCGAGTCGGTCCAGCTCAGCAGGCAGCGGCGGCTGGCTGACCAGCCCGGCCGCTGCCAAGAACGGCACCAGATTTTCGGTCAGCTCAGCCGGAGGGAGCAGCCGAATGTGCGCAGCGTTGATGGCCTCGCACTTCTTGGCATCGAAGCGCGACGGGCTTGCGTTGACCCGACGGATGTCGAAGGCCTCGACCATCTCGGCGATGCTGAACACGTCGCGGTCCTCAGCGATCCCCCAGCCCAGCAGAGCCAGATAGTTCAACAGCCCTTCCGGCAAGTAGCCTTTCTGCTGGTATTCCGCTAGACCGGATCCCTTGTCCCGCTTGGACAAGCGCCGGTTCCCCTCGCCCAGCACGGTCGGCAGGTGACCGAAAGCGGGCGTACGCCCGCTGCCGATTCCGATCTGCTTGAGCGCGTCGTACAGCACGATCTGTCGCGGAGTTGATGGCAACAAGTCCTCACCGCGAAGCACGTGAGTGATCTTCATCAGCGAATCGTCCACGGGATTGACCAGCGTATAGAGCGGTTCGCCGTTGCCGCGCACAATGACGTAGTCAGGCACATGAGCGGCCGCGAAGCGCACTGGTCCACGAACCAGATCATCGAAGGCGATGTCGGCATCGGGCACGCGCATCCGCACGACTGATGGAGTCGACATGGCTTCCAGCTCCGCGATCCGCTGCTCGCTGAGGTTGCGGCAGAAACCGTCGTAACCCGAAGGCGCACCCACCAGCCGCAGCGCTTCACGGGCTTCGATCTCCTCCCGCGTGCAGTAACAGCGGTACGCCAGCTTTGCTGCAAGCAACTTGCTGACCACGTCGCGGTAGATGTCGCCGCGCTCGGTCTGGATGTAGGGTCCGTACGGACCGCCGACCCGTGGACCCTCGTCCCACCTCAGACCCAGCCAGGTAAGGGAGTCGTAGAGGCCCTGGTAGGCCTCCTGAAGGTTGCGGCCTGCGTCGGTGTCCTCCACCCGAAGCACGAAGGTACCGCCGTAATGCCGGGCGAACACCCAATTGAACAGCGCGCTGCGTACGTTGCCGACGTGCAGATTGCCAGTCGGGGACGGCGGAAACCGTACGCGTACCGCGTCGGGCGCCAGATCGCCGAGCACCGTCGAGTCGTCTCGGGCTCTGTTATCGCCCTCTGTCACTGCACCGCCTCTTTCGACGTCTCCTCAGATCGCGTCCCTGCGATGGGGTTGGTGAGGGTGCCGATGCCCTCGATCTCGATACTGACCTGCTGTCCCGGCAAGATTGGGCCGACGCCTGACGGTGTGCCGGTCAAGATCACATCGCCGGGGAGCAGCGTGGTGTATGAGGTGATGTAGGCCACTAGCTCGGGAATCTTGAAGATCATGTCGCTGGTAGTGCCATCCTGACGCGGCTCGCCGTCCACAGTAGAGCGGATCGCGAGGGCAGCAACCTCGTCGAGCCCCTGGTGGGTGGTGATCCACGGCCCGAGTGGACAGAAGGTGTCGTAGCCCTTCGCGCGGGCCCACTGTCCATCGGTCTTCTGCAGGTCGCGTGCGGTGACATCGTTGGCGACGGTATAGCCGAAGATCACCTCAGCCACCCGCGACACCGGCACCTCTTTGCAGATGCGCCCGATGACCACCGCCAGTTCGCCCTCGAAGTCAACCTGGCGGCTCGCGGCCGGGTAGATGATCGGCTCGCCGGGCCCGATGACGGAGGTGTTCGGCTTGAAGAAGGTAAGAGGTGTTTTCGGCACCTCCTGGCCCATCTCGGCTGCGTGCTCGGCGTAATTGCGGCCCACAGCGACGATCTTGCTGCGCGGGATCACTGGTGCGAGCAGTCGAACACCATCGAGATCCCTGCGCTCCCCTGTCAGTTGCACTGACATCGCAATCGGATCGCCGGTCAACACCGACACCGTGTCGGGATAGCGCCCACCGTCGCTGCTGAGTTCCACGACGCCGTACTGCGGGTCCCCACCTGCAACGAAACGGGCAATGCGCACCGGCACAGCCTAGCCAGCGCAATACGGGGCGCGGAGCGAGCTAGGGGACACGGATCGCGCGCCGCCGTGCTGAGGAGGAGGGAGCAGACACGCGCTTCGTCTGCGAACGACGACGAAGTAGGCGGATTCCAAAGCGCGATCCCGGCGAGCGGAGCGAGCAATCAGACAAGGCATACTTCGGTCCATGAGTGGCCCGGACACCCCAAGTGAGGGCCCGGCATTTCATGCCGTCGATCTCATCCGCACCAAACGTGATGGCGGTGAGCTGAGCGACGCTCAGATCGACTGGGTGATTGCCGCCTACACCGCTGATGAAATCGCTGACGAGCAGATGTCGGCGCTCGCCATGGCAATCCTGTTTCGGGGGCTGAACGGCCGCGAGCTGGATCGCTGGACCAAGGCCATGATCAACTCAGGTGAGCGCCTGGACTTCTCTGGCCTCTCGAGGCCAACGGTCGATAAGCACTCCACGGGCGGTGTTGGTGACAAGATCACGCTGCCGCTGGCTCCTCTGGTCGCCGCCTGCGGGGTCGCGGTGCCGCAGCTGTCTGGTCGTGGACTCGGGCACACCGGAGGCACTCTGGACAAGCTCGAGTCGATCCCTGGCTGGCGGGCTTCCTTGACCAACGAGGAGATGTTGCGCCAGCTGGCTGAGGTTGGTGCGGTGATCTGCGCAGCTGGAGCTGCGCTGGTGCCGGCCGACAAGAAGCTTTACGCGCTGCGAGACGTGACCGGAACCGTCGAGTCGATTCCACTGATCGCCTCATCGATCATGAGCAAGAAGATCGCTGAAGGCGCTGCGGCGCTCGTACTGGACGTCAAGGTTGGCTCGGGCGCATTCATGAAGACGCTCGAGTCCGCGCGTGAGTTGGCGCAGACCATGGTCGATGTGGGTCGTGCCGAAGAGATGACCACGGTGGCGCTGCTGACGGACATGTCGGTTCCGTTAGGCCTCACCGCTGGAAACGCATTGGAGGTGGCGGAGTCGATCGAGGTGCTGGCCGGCGGCGGGCCTCCGGACGTTATTGAGCTCACCGTCGCCCTGGCCCGCGAAATGGTCTCCGCCGCAGCACGAGATGATCATGATCCTGCTGACCTGCTGGCGTCTGGTGCTGCCATGGACGTGTGGCGTTCCATGATCAGGGCGCAGGGTGGTGATCCTGACGCGCCGCTACCGATCGCGAGTGAGACCGACGTGATCACGGCCGAACGAGACGGAGTTCTCCAGTCCCTGGACGCGCTGGCGGTGGGCGAGGCCGCCTGGCGACTGGGGGCCGGCCGCGCCCGCAAGGAGCATGCCGTCCAGCCGGGGGCCGGGGTCGTACTGCACGCCAAGCCCGGTATGCGCGTACGAGGGGGTCAGCCGTTGATCACCTTGCACACCGACACACCGGAACGCTTCGGCCGGGCCCGCGAGGCACTCGCCACGGCGTACGAGATTGGCGACGTTGCTCCAAGGAAGCAACCACTCATCCTCGACCGAGTGACATGACGCCGACGCTCACCTCTACTTCATCGTCGGCGTGGATGAGGCCGTAGAGGTACGCGTCACAGAGGGCCTCCCAGGAGGCCTCGATGATGTTCTGACCGACTCCGACAGTTGTCCAGGCGCTAAGGCCGTCGGTGGTCTCGATGAGCACTCGTACGGTCGCATCGGTGCCATGACCCTGGTCAAGGATCCGGACTTTATAGTCGATGAGCTCGAACTTCTCGACGGCAAGGTAAGCCGGGAGCAATGCGTTGCGCAAGGCATGGTCGAGGGCATTGACCGGACCGTTGCCCTCTCCCACCACGCGCTGGCTTTGGCCCTTGGCCGTCAGCCGTACGGTGCATTCGGTGTCGGTCTCTTGGCCATGTGTCGACTGGGTGAAGACGCGCCAGGAATGCACCGTGAAGTACTCCAGCGACTGCCCAAGCTCCCGCCGCAACAGCAGCTCGAAGCTCGCGTCCGCCGCCTCATAGGTGTATCCGGCTGCTTCGGCGTCTTTCACCCGGTCGGTGATCCGAGCCGCTAGCTCGCGGTCGGACAGGTCGAATCCCAGTTCCTCACCCTTGATCTGGATGTTTGCCCGACCCGCCATGTCGGAAACCAGCATGCGCATGTCGTTGCCGACGATGGCAGGGTCGATGTGCTGGTAGAGGTTGGGATCCACTTTGATCGCGCTGGCATGCAGCCCCGCCTTGTGAGCGAACGACGACAAACCAACATAAGGCTGACGAGCGCTCGGTGGCACGTTCGTCACCTCTGCGATCGCATGCGCGAGACGGGTTGCCTCCCGCAGCGAGCCGGCCGGAAGCAGCGGCCAGCCGTATTTCAGTTCGAGGTTGGCGACTATCGAGAGCAGCTCGGCATTGCCGGTGCGCTCCCCGTAGCCGTTCACGGTTCCCTGTACGTGCATGACTCCCGCGTCCACCGCGGCGAGTGTGTTGGCGACCGCGCAGCCCGTGTCGTTGTGGGTGTGGATGCCCAGCGGGACGCCGATCTCGCTCGCCGCCGTCACGATCTCGCCGATCCACGGTGGCAGCATGCCGCCGTTCGTGTCGCAGAGCACGGCAACCTCAGCACCTGCTTCGGCGGCGGTGCGCACCGCCTCCAAGGCGTACGCCGGATTCTCGCGGTATCCGTCGAAGAAGTGCTCGCAATCGACGAAGACCCGCTGGCCCTCAGATCGTAAGTGCCGCACGGTGTCGCTGATCATCGCCAGGTTTTCTGCCAGGGTGGTGTGCAGCGCCTGCTCGACATGCCGGTCATGAGTCTTGGCCACGATGCATGCCACGGGCGCACGCGCCTCTCGGAGCGCGGCCGTCATCGGATCGTCTGCGGCCTTCATCCCCACCCGCCGGGTAAAGCCGAAGGACACCAGTTGGGCGTTCTTCAATGTCAGTGCCCCGTCCGCCATCGAGGCGAAGAATGCCGTGTCGGTCGGATTGGCGCCCGGCCAACCGCCCTCGATGAATCCGACGCCCAACTCGTCGAGTAGCGCGGCAATTCCCAGCTTGTCGGCCACCGACAAGTTGAGACCCTCCTGCTGCGAACCGTCCCGGAGGGTGGTGTCGAAGACGTGGAACTCGGCCGGTTTGGGCCTTGGCTGGGGAGACATTCGGATCCTCAGGTCGATGGTCGGGCTGCGCTGGCATGAAAAAACCTCCCGTGTGCGAACAGGAGGTTGCGCGCGCTGATACGTCTCAGCGCGCTAACAAATAATCACCACCAGAAACTGCATGCCCCACAGTGTTCCCTAGATCTCGCAAAATTGCCAGCAGATACGCCGATTTGCCAGCGCAATGATCGTCAGAGCGGCCTGTGACGCTGACTTGTCAGAACCCAGTTGACCTATAGCTCAACTGAATTCTGACAAGTCGGCGTTTTAGAGGATGCGGCGGAGCCAGCCGTACTTGTCATCTGCGCGGCCGTACTGGATGTCCAACAGCCTCTGCCGGAGCGCCAGTGTGGTCTCCCCGCTCTCTCCGGAGCCAACTTGGTAGCTTCCCGTCTCGTCGTGCAGCGTGCCGATAGGAGTAGCGACCGCGGCTGTGCCGCAGGCGAAGAGCTCGGTCACCTTGCCCGACCCGATACCGTCCAGCAGTTCGGTGATCTCGATCCGACGCTCAACCGGCGTCAGCCCGAACTCCGATGCCAAGGTCAAGATCGAGTCGCGGGTGACACCCTCAAGGATGGATCCGGTGAGTTCGGGAGTGATCAGTTCATTGTCGGTCGTGATCAAGTAGACATTCATACCCCCAAGCTCCTCCAACCAGCGATGTTCGGCGGCATCTGCAAACATCACCTGATCACACCCGTGCTCGGTCGCCTGCTGCTGCGGGAGCAAGCTGGCAGCGTAGTTGCCAGCACATTTCGCCGCGCCGGTGCCGCCCGGTGCGGCACGCGAATAGCCGGTGGCTATCCAGATGTCTATTGGTTTCACACCCGAGGCGAAGTAGGCGCTAGCCGGGCTGGCGATGCAGCAATAGGTGACTCGCTTCGCCGGGCGAACGCCGAGGAAAGCCTCCGTGGCGAACATGAAGGGTCGCAGATACAGACTTTGCTCGGGAGCCGTCGGCACCCACGCCACATCGGCCGCGACCAGCTCCTCAATGCTGCAGAGAAAGTCTTCGGCTTGCAGCGGCGGCAGGGCGAGCCGGCGAGCCGAGCGCAGAATCCGCTGGGCGTTCTGGTCGGCACGGAAGGTCCAGATACTGCCATCGTCATGCCGGTACGCCTTCAGGCCCTCGAAGACCTGCTGGGCATAGTGCAACACGGCGGTTGCAGGATCCAGGGAGAACGGCCCGTACGGCACGATCGCCGAGTCGTGCCAGCCATCGGCAGCCGTCCATGTTGCTACTGCCATGTGATCGGTGAAGTACATCCCAAATCCGGGGTTGGCCAGAATGGCGCTGCGTTCGCTTTCGCTACGCGGCTTTGGGTTGGACCGGAGTTCGAAATGAAGGCTCACATCAATCGCTTTCAGTAGTGGTGTCGGGCGTGGGAGTCCGCACCTTGCTCCTGGCGGTCACGCTACCGCCACCTGCCTGAGACCTCGTCGCTGCAGGCCGTCCGCTACGGCTACGATGCGCCGGTGACCCAGACAAGTACGACTCGCCGGACCTTCAACCTGGCTGTGATCGGCGGGGATGGGATTGGCCCCGAGGTCGTTGCCGAAGGACTCAAGGTGCTCAATGCGGTCGCGGGCCCAGGGGTGTTCGCACCGACCAGCGTACGACCTCGGAGCCAGCCGCTGGCAGCGCACTGGCGAGGTCCTCCCAGACTCCGTGCTGGCCGAGCTCGCCGCTGCCGACGTGATCTTGTTCGGCGCGGTAGGCGCCGCGCCTGGCGCGACGGACGTGCCGAGCGGGCTGCTCGAGCGGGGCCTGCTGCTCAAGCTGCGCTTCGCTTTCGAGCACTACGTGAACCTCCGGCCCAGCCGGCTCTATCCCGGAGTACCGACCCCGCTGTCCCAGCAGGTGATCGCTGGCAGCGATGTCGATTTCGTCGTCGTTCGCGAGGGCACAGAGGGTCTGTACTGCGGCAATGGCGGCCTGGTGCGGGCCGGCACACCACATGAGATCGCAACGGAGGTGAGCGTCAATACCGCGTACGGGGTTGAGCGAGTCATCCGCGATGCTTTCGAACGCGCTACCACGCGCCGCAACAAGATCACCTTGGTCCACAAGCACAACGTGCTCGTCAACGCCGGAGGCCTGTGGAACCGTCAGTTCCAGGCGGTGGCCGCGCAATACCCTGGCGTCACCACTGACTATCTCCATGTGGACGCTGCGACGATCTTCCTCGTCACCGATCCGGCGCGCTTCGACGTCATCGTCACCGACAATCTGTTTGGTGACATCCTGACCGACCTGGCGGCCGCGGTCACCGGTGGAATCGGCCTCGCAGCAAGCGGCAACATCAACCCCGACCGACGTTTCCCGTCCATGTTCGAGCCGGTGCACGGGTCGGCGCCCGACATCGCCGGACAGGGCGTCGCTGATCCGACCGCGACGATTCTCTCCGTCGCTCTGCTGCTGAATCACTGTGGTCTCTCCGAAGAAGCTGCGCGGATCGAAAGAGCGGTCACCGCCGACATCGGCGCACGCACGCCTGGTCAGTCTCGTAGCACGAGCGAGATCGGTGACGCTATCGCTTCGGCCCTCTAGATCTGGTCAGCCGGTCTCGGCAGCCTTATGGGCCCTTACCTGGAGAATCACGGGTACGACCGAATGCTCCTTGCGGGCGCGCCGACGCGGCTGGTCGGTAGGCACCTGATGCTGACGATCTGCTGCGACCGTCCATGCGTCTGGATACATGTCGTACATGAGCTTTTCCCGTGAGTCGCTGGATTTCGACAAGAAAATAGTAGGGCCTCCAACTATCTGATGCCCATCTATTAAGCCGCTATGTTTCACATCGTGGAACGTCGAATGGGTATTCGCACGGCTGGCAGACTGTTGAAGTGAGCGCTCCTCCCGATCTGCCCGAGCTTGTGATCAGGGCACTTCGCATGTCGTTGGAGCGCGGCTACGTCCAGGCGTCTCGGACCGAGACTGGCAGGCTACTCGCCGCTCTGGCAGCTACCCGGACTGGAACGATCGCCGAATGTGGCACCGGCTGTGGTGTCGGTGCCGCGTGGCTGCGTAGCGGAGCGCCAAAGCGCACTCGGGTGATCACTGCCGAACTCGACCCCGAGCTGGCGCACGGAGTCATGGACATGTTCGCCGATGACGACATCGACGTCATGCATGCCGACTGGAGCAGTCTGGCCGAGCATGCCCCTTTCTCGTTGATCTTCATGGATGCCACGAGCGCGAAGGGCTGGCCGCGCGAGAAGATCGTCGAGCTGCTCGAGGAAGGCGGCATGATCGTGTTGGACGACTTCACCCCGTGCCCGACGTGGCCCCCAGTTGAGGCCGGTCGGGTGGACTCGCTACGTCTGGACTGGCTTTCCGACGAGCGCTTTACCAGTGTTGACGTGATGGTCGCTGAGGACACGTCAGTGGTGATCGCCGTCAAAAAGTAGAGCTGGAATTTTGCGCGACCCATTGTGATCCAATTGATGCCTTAGTTTCGTATACCTCGGCTACGCCGTTGGGCATCCTTTGGCTATGGCCAGGACACCTTCTCGGCCTGGATATGACCGCCCACACAAACCCCTGCGTGTGCTCGGCGGCATCATTTTGATGCTTGGATCCGTGGCGGTGACATTCGCGATTCTCACTCAGTACGCGGGCTCCTGGGGAGTTCCCTACTTCTCGTTCACAACCGATCGCGGCTCCAAGTGCAAGAACGACCTCACTGGCTACACCTGCTCGCCAATGACGCTCGCCGACGTGGAGTACTTCGGCGATGTCGATCTTCCTGATGACAGTTCAGTGGTCGTCGGTACGTACCACTCGACCCACGACTATCAGATGGAGGCGGTGGTCCAGGTGCCTGGAGCATCGGCCGAGCAAGCACTCACCGATCTCAAGCAGGCGTTCGGCAACTGCAGCTCTGAGCTTCCACCACCGCTCAGCACAGAGGGCATGCGCGACACCTGCGTCATGGCAAACGACGATGTCTTCAGCGAATCGGACGAGCCGAGTAGTCGGCTCTACTTGATCGGCACTGGTGTCCGCACGGACGGCACACGGGTCATCGCACTGGTGATCAAGTCCCGGTAATCGCGGCGCTCGCTTCCCGGTTGAAAGGGAGCTTTAGCGGGCGGCGTGCCCTCGACGTAGTCGTCGTCGTGGCTCTTGACCCATGACATGAGCTCCCGAAGCTCGCGGCCCACCGCCTCGATCGGGTGCTTCTCCGCCGCCTCCCGGAGCGCCTTGAACTCAGGCGCACCGGCATCCTGGTCAGCAATGAAGCGAGCAGCGAACGAGCCGTCCTGAATGTCCGCGAGCACGCCCTTCATGTTCTCTCTGACATGGGCGTCGATGATGCGCGGGCC
This sequence comes from uncultured Actinomycetota bacterium, assembly GCA_963734005.1. GTDB lineage: Bacteria > Actinomycetota > Actinomycetes > Propionibacteriales > Propionibacteriaceae > Microlunatus. The sequence goes on along the minus strand of CAVTFS010000018.1, from coordinate 39,357 downwards.
GGAGACGTAGTCCCCGTACTCAGCTGTGTCGGAAACGCTCCAGCGCATCTTGGCAATGCCGCCCTCATACATCAGGTCGACGATCAGCTTGAGCTCGTGCAAACACTCGAAGTACGCCACCTCAGGCTGATAGCCAGCCTCGGTAAGTGTCTCGAAACCCGCCGTGACCAGCGCCGACACACCACCACAGAGCACTGACTGCTCACCGAACAGGTCGGTCTCGGTCTCCTCGGTGAAGGTTGTCTTGATCCCGCCTGCGCGCAGCCCGCCGATGCCCTTCGCGTACGAGAGCGCGAGGTCCCACGCCTTGCCGGATGCGTCCTGCTCGACCGCAACCAGCACCGGGACACCGCGACCCTCCGAGTACTCCCGACGGACCAGGTGACCGGGACCCTTGGGTGCCACCAGCGCTACGTCCACCCCCTCCGGAGGCTTGATGTAGCCATAGCGAATGTTGAAGCCGTGGCTGAAGAACAGCGCGTCACCAGGTACCAGGTTCGGCTCGATCGCCGCAGCGTAGACCTTGCGCTGTGCCGGATCCGGCGTCAACACCATGATCAAGTCGGCCTCTTCGCACGCCTCGTACGGCGCAAGCACGCGGAGGCCCTGAGCCTCGGCCTTCTCCCTGCTTTTGCTGCCTTCCGGGAGGCCAACACGTACATCGACGCCGGAGTCGCGCAGCGACAACGCGTGAGCGTGACCCTGGCTACCGAATCCCAGTACGGCGACGTTGCGGCCCTGGATCAAGGACAGGTCGGCGTCTCCGTCGTAGAACATCTCTGTAGGCACTTCTTTGTCTCCCTTGGTATGTGGTCCTGGTGAAGTTAGCGCACCGCGATGCGAGAAGTTCCGGCGCCCCAGCTGCGGTGGGCTTGGAGCGGCCCTTCGACGAGCGCAGGGGCGGTAGCAAGCTCAGGGCACGGTGAAACGCACGGGGCGCTAGCTAGCCGGTGCGGACAGCTTTGAGGCGCTCGCCGCGCTGGTTCCGATCGGTCAGTGACCGGTTCCCGCGACCCAAAGCAACAAGGCCGGACTGGACGAGCTCACGGATCCCATAAGGCTCGAACAACTCCAGCAGTGCCGCCAGTTTGGCAGGGCTGCCGGTGGCCTCGACGGTGATCACTTCAGAGGTGAGGTCGACCGCCTTGGCGCCGAAGAGCCCGATGATCTCGATCAGCTGTCCGCGGGTCTCGGCCGTCGCCTTGACCTTGACCAGGACCAGCTCTCGACGGATCGCGCCGTCCTCCAGCTCGACGATCTTGAGCACCTCGATCAACTTGTTGAGCTGCTTGATGATCTGCTCGAGAACGACGTCCTCGACGTTCACCTGGAGGGTGATACGCGACATCTCAGGAGACTCGGTTGGCCCGACTGCGAGCGACTCGATGTTGTAACCCCGTCGGGAGATCAGGCCGGCGATGCGCGCCAGCACACCCGGCTTGTTCTGCACCAGCACGCTCAGTATGTGGGTGCTGGGAATAGTAGCCATCACAGGTCCTCATCCCAGACCGGCGCCATGTCACGTGCGACCTTGATGTCGTCGTTGCTGGTGCCGGCGGCAACCATGGGCCACACCATGGCGTCCTTGTGCACGACGAACTCCACCACAACGGGCAGATCGTTGATCGAGTTCGCCTTCTCGATCACAGCGTCGACGTCCGCAGGGTCTTCAGCGCGCAGGCCGACGCACCCCATGGCCTCAGCCAGCTTCCCGAAGTCGGGGATGCGGTTGGTTTTGAGGTCGGTGTTGGAGTAGCGACCTTGATAGAACAGGGTCTGCCACTGCCGGACCATACCGAGACTCTGATTGTTGATCACGGCGATCTTGATCGGAATCCCTTCCAGTGCGCAGGTGGCGAGCTCCTGGTTGGTCATCTGGAAGCAGCCATCGCCGTCGATTCCCCATACGATCTTGTCGGGCTGCCCCACCTTGGCACCCATCGCAGCAGGCACGCAGTACCCCATGGTCCCGAGGCCGCCTGAGTTGAGCCAGCGACCTGGCAACTCCCATGGCAGGTAGTGGGCCGCCCACATCTGGTGCTGCCCGACACCTGCCGCGTAGTAGGCATCCGGTCCCGTGATCTCCCCTATCCGTTTGATCACATGCTGGGGCGAGAGACTGCCATCTTCCGGCTCGTCGTACCCGGTCGGATAGCGCCGCTTGAGGTCTTGCAGATAGCGGCTCCACTCGTCGATCTTGGGGCGGCGTTCGGCTGGCCTGAGGAGGCTGATCAGCTCGGAGATCACCTCCTTGCAGTCGCCGACGATGGGCACATCGGCGACGCGGTTCTTCGAGATCTCGGCTGGATCGATGTCAGCGTGGATTACCTTCGCCAGTGGGGCGAAAGTGGCTAGCTGGCCCGTTACCCGGTCGTCGAAGCGGGTGCCGAGCGCGATCAGCAGGTCGCTGCGCTGCAACGCCCCGACAGCAGCGACCGTGCCATGCATCCCCGGCATGCCCATGTTTTGCGGGTGGCTGTCGGGGAACACCCCGCGCGCCATCAAGGTGGTGATCACCGGAATGCCGGTCAACTCAGCGAGCTCTTTGAGCTCGGACCAGGCGCGAGCCTTCACCACCCCGCCACCGACGTACAACACCGGTCGGCGTGATTCGGCGATGAGTCGGCCGGCCTCGCGCACCTGCTTGGCGTGCGGCCTACTCACCGGTCGGTAACCCGGAAGATCCAGCTGTCGCGGCCATTCGAATCGCGTCTTGGCCTGCAGCGCATCTTTGGCGATGTCGACAAGGACCGGTCCCGGCCGGCCGGTTCCGGCAATGTGAAATGCCGCTGCTATTGCCGGGGCGATGTCGGCCGGCTTGGTGATCAAATAGCTGTGCTTGGTGATCGGCATCGTGATGCCGCGGATGTCGGCTTCCTGGAAGGCGTCTGTCCCGATCGCCGCACTGGCGACCTGGCCGGTGATCGCCACGATGGGAACCGAGTCCATGTGCGCGTCCGCGATCGGTGTCACGAGGTTGGTTGCGCCAGGTCCCGAGGTCGCCATACAGACGCCGACCTTTCCGGTGACCATGGCATAGCCCTCGGCCGCGTGGCCGGCACCTTGCTCGTGTCGCACCAGGATGTGCCGGACCTTCTCGGAATCGAACAGCGGGTCATATGCAGGAAGGATCGCGCCGCCCGGAATCCCGAATACGACGTCTGCCCCTACGCGCTCGAGCGATCTGACGAGAGACTGCGCTCCGGTCAGCTCATCTGCCCTGTCGTTCTCAGACATCTCGGGTCTCCTTGCCCTGGCGATCCCGCCCTCTGGGATCCGTTGTGGATGTTACGCCTGCACACCGCAGGTCCCGCGCCAACAAAAAACCCCCGCTGCCGGGTGGCAGGCGAGGGAGCGCGTCGGTGATGAGCTGGGCTCAGCCGACACGCTTACGTACGAGGAGGATTGCTCCGGTGTGCACGCGGCAACAATAGCCGCCGGACAGAGCCAGTCAATTCTGGCTGCGGTACGTCTTGCGATCCGGAAGGACGCTCGGATGCCCTACTAAGCGTGGACTCTGGAGCGACGTAGGGTCGAGGAATGCGCCGTGCCGCTGCCGCGCTCTCCCTCCTGGTTCTGACCGTCGCCTGTTCTCCATCGGCGCCAGGCCCCGAAGCCGACTCATCGCCCATCGGCTCTGGCACGCCGGCTGCGACAGAGGCCAACCCCACTGCAGGATCACCGACCAACACAGCAACCGCCACGCAGAGATCCGCGACTCCGAAAGCGAGCGCAACTCCGAAACCACCGGCTATGAATGCACGGGCCGCCTTGCGCGACATCGATCACCTTGCTGATGACATCGGCCCGCGAGAGGCCACCTCGGACAACTTCATCGAAGCCGCAAAGTTCGTCCAGGCCCGATTCGAGCGCCTGGGCTATGACGTGCGGCGGACCAGAGTCCGGGTGCCGGCCGGGATCTCCTGGGGCACGCCAGTCCCCCGCGGCACCTCACTCAATGTGATCGCGGAGCCTGAGGGCTTCGATGCGGACAAGCCCCATGTAGTGATCGGCGCGCACCTGGATACCGTTCCGGTCGCGCCGGGGGCGGAAGACAACGCGTCTGGAGTTGCGGTGCTGTTGCAGCTGGCGGCCATGGTGAGCCAGCAACCAGCAGCGCTCCCGGTGCAGTTCATTGCTTTCGGTGCGGAGGAGCCGCGCGGCAGCGGTGACGGGTTGCACCACTTCGGCTCGCGGAAATTCGTGGCGGACCTCTCGCGCTCGGAGCGACGGGCGATCCAGGCGATGGTGTCCCTTGATCGGGTCGGCGTACGAGCTTCGTATGTGCCCGTCTGCACTGCAACAGATCGCGGCAACCGGCTCCGAGACGCGATGCGGGCGGCGGCGCGTCGAGCCGACATCCCCACTCGTACCTGCACGAACTTCGCCAGCGACCACTGGTCGTTCGCAAAGGCCGGCATTCCCGCTATCCGGCTCGGCAGTATCCCCTACGCGGGCTACCACTCCCGCGGGGACGTGCCACGCGTCGTCGACAGGCGTCAGCTCGATCGAGTGGGCAGAACGATGTGGGCCTGGTTGCTGACGCTCAACTGAGCTGCGGCACATCCTCACTGCGTAAACGGCCCGCGACTGCTGCGCCACACGTCGGCGAGGATGTCTCTCCCCCGATCGCCTCGGGCGAGCCGCGGGGTGAAGGCGTTGTCGATCACGTACGGCACCGGTTCGACCGCTTTCACGGCGCCGCCCCACAGGACGATCTCCAGGAAGATGCCTTCACGAGTCTTGGTCTGGAAATCCATGTCGAAGACGAAATTGCCCAGCGAATGCACCACGACAGCCGACCCGGCCATCTCATAGCCCTGGACCCAGTGCGGATGGCCACCGATCACCAGATCTGCGCCGGCATCGGCGAAGGCTCGCGCGGCGGTTCGCTGGCTGGATTCGGGGCGGTGCGTGTACTGCGTACCCCAATGGGTGAGCACGACTACGGCATCAACCCGGCTGTCGAGTGCGCGGATGTCAGAGGTGATCCGCCGGAGCTGTGAGTGGTTCAGCGGTCCGGTGCGTGGAGGCATATTCAGCCGATTGCTACCGGCCCGGGTGCGGGTGGCGGCGGGCGTCTCCCCGATGGAGTCCACCGCCAAGAACCCGACCCGTACGCCGTCTCGCTCGATGATCACCGGACGGCGGGCTGCGGCAAGATTTCGCCCGGCACCGACCGTCTTGATCCGACCCGAGTCGAAGCGGGCGAGGGTCTGGCGTAGCGCGCGGTCGCCGTAGTCACCGGCATGATTGTTGGCCAGGGAAAGCAGGTCGAACCCGGCAGCCCGCAGGGCGGGTCTGACGCGCGGACTGGCTGCGAAGGAGTCGCCGCCCTGGGTCGGTGAGCCCGCCGCGGACAAGGTCGACTCGAAGTTGCCGACCGTGATCTCGGCACTAGCCAGCCGCTTGGTGAGAGGCTGCAGCGGCCCCCCAGGGTCGGCACGGTGTCGCTGGCCGACCCGGCGACCGAGCATGATGTCACCGACGGCGGCAAGAGTGGTGACCTCCGGCACCGGTCGTACGGAACGAATACGGAGCGGATAACGCTCGGGGTCCTTGAGAGGATGGCGGCCACCAATGGTCAGCACTCTGACTCGGGCGTCCACAGCGTCAGCTGGCACGACACCAAGCACGTTGCGGCTGGCCCGAACCTCGCGCAGCACTTCGCTGGCGCGGCGATCCTCGGTGCTGAGCACCCGCATCTCACCGCCTGACTGCCCGATGGCCGACCAGCGGGTCGCTCTGGACGTGATGATCCGACGAGCATCGGCCAACTCCACATCGGCCGCAGGCCGGCTGGCATGGACGGCCAGCACCAGCGGAATTGAGTAATCGGCCGACGGAGTACGCGAGGCAGGTGCTCGACTGCCGTTAGGTGAAGCAGACGCGGATCCGGTCGAGGAGACAGGGCTCGGCGACGGCTGCGGATTGTCGGCCGACGCCTCGCAGCCAGTGAGCAGAATCACGACCAGCGCGGCCGAACCTGCTCGGGCTCTCACTCGGCCAGCGTAGGCGCCTGGCTTGGTTGCCGCTTTGTCGTGGGACCAGGCACTGTCCTGGTTCCGAGCAATCGGGCGTGGATGTCGCCTGGGAACCGCACCGTAAATCGGGTGTCGCCGATCCAGGACTTCAGCTCCTCAATTCGCTGACTGATCTCACGCCGACGGGCAGCCGCCACCCGCTCGAAGTAGTGGACGTGGATCGTCCCGTCCTTCGTCTGCGCCCAGGCTCCGACTACGCGCCCGTCGACCCACAGGCTGGGACCGCCGTTCCCGGCGCTGTCGAACACCTCCCTCGACGTGTCCGGCAGATACCAGTCGCGCTGCTTCCAGCCCATGATCGTCGGATCCAGTCCGGGCAGCACCGCTATCCACGGCTCGACCGGCGTGAGGGGCGGATCATCCGCGGCCAGCCATCCTGGGCCGCTGTCCAGCTCGGCCTCCACTGCCCCACAATCGACCAGTGCCTGCTTCGTCCTCCTCATCGTCCAGCCCATCCACCACTGCAGGTCGATCGTCGTCGCCGGCCCGAACCGCTGAAGCCAGCGGCCAGCCAGCTCGCCAGCCGCCGCCTGGGGGTCGAGATCTCCGAGCCCACCGGGAAGCCAAGACTCCGCGTCCACGTATCGGTAGGCGCCGTTGATCCAACTACTGGGCCGGCCTCGCAGCATCTGGCCGGCAAAACCGAGGATGTAGAGGACTCTGGTATGGGCCGACTGCACCGCGGCGTACGCCTTGCCCGGAGCGAGATGCAGCCGCTGACGCAGGGCCTCAGCGCGCTGGCCAATCTCGCGGGCCGTGCTCGGGCCGTGCTCACGGAGGTCCGCGAGCACCTGCGCCTCCGCCTCTGCCAGCCATAGCTCCGGATCGGCCACTCCGCTGGCGGCGAGAAGCTGGCCGGTGCGCCGCCGTTCGGTGGCGAGCAGGTCGCGAGTTGCCGCCGCATGCATCAGCCGAACTACTGGCGGTGTTGCCACCCAGAGAGTCCTCCGCATCCCGTGATGCCGTATCAAGCTGCGGTCGGTGTACAGCGCCTGCTCCACCGCCTCCACCGATGGATGCACCATCCGCGCCATCGCCGAGAGGAACACGCTGACCGGGTCCGAAGAGTGCAAGGCCACCAGATCATCAGCAATCTGCGGGAGATCGTCGGTCCTGGTCCGCAGCAACAGACGGTGTCGATCGGCCAGCCGGGCCCGGCGCTCTTCGGCCGATATTCGTAAGCTCACGCCTCGACCGTAGTGAGCGGCGGTGACATTGTGCTCTCAGGCATTCCTGAAAAGTTCACTCCAGACGCTTGATATCGGGGCGACACGCCGATGACCGGCGCAGCTGGCGTCAAGTTTCAGGGATTGCTGGACCGGTTGATCAGCCGCAGATGGCGCCGACGTTGGCTGACCGGACGAGCTTGACGTACTTGGCCAGCACGCCACGCGGTGCGGGCCGCGACGTCGGTGCCCACGCCGCGCGTCGGCGCTCCAGTTCGTCTGCGTCGAGGCTGACGTCAAGTAGGCCATTTGCGACATCCAAGACAATCTCGTCGCCGTCCTCGAGGAAGGCGATGGGGCCACCGTCCACCGCCTCGGGGGCAATGTGGCCGACGCACAGTCCAGTGGTCCCGCCGGAGAAGCGGCCGTCAGTGATCAACATGACGTCTTTGCCAAGACCGGCACCCTTGATCGCGGCGGTGATCGCCAGCATCTCGCGCATCCCCGGACCGCCTTTGGGTCCTTCATAGCGAATGACGACCACATCACCGGTAGTGATCGTGCCGTCCTCAAGCGCATCCATTGCAGCTCGTTCGCCGTCGAAAACCCGCGCCGTACCCTTCCATACCTCGGTATCGAAGCCAGCGCTCTTGACTACCGCGCCTTCAGGCGCCAACGACCCGCGCAGGATGGTGATGCCACCGGTCGGATGGATCGGGTTGCCCAGTGAGCGGATGATCTTCCCGTCCACGTCGGGAGGCGCGATCTCGGCGAGGTTCTCCGCCATGGTCTTGCCGGTTACGGTCAAGCAGTCTCCGTTGAGGAGGCCGGCGTCGAGCAGTGCCTTCATCACGACGGGCACTCCACCGACGCGATCCACATCGTTCATGACATACCGGCCGAACGGCTTGAGGTCACCCAGATGGGGCACCGCGCGACCGACGCGTACGAAGTCGTCGAGGGTGAGATCAACCCCAGCCTCGTTCGCGATCGCGAGAAGGTGCAGCACCGCATTGGTTGAGCCGCCGAAGGCCATGGTGACCGCGATGGCGTTTTCGAACGCCTCCTTGGTGAGGATCTGCCGAGCGGTGATGCCCTGCCGCAGCATCTCGACCACCGCTAATCCGCTCTTACGCGCAAAGCCATCGCGGCGGCGGTCTACAGCCGGCGGCGCGGCGGAGCCGGGCAGCGACATGCCAAGCGCCTCGGCGGCGCTCGCCATGGTGTTGGCGGTAAACATGCCGCCGCAGGCGCCCTCTCCCGGGCAGATGGCCCTTTCGATCTTGGCCACCTCGTCGCGACTGATCAGTCCCCTGACGCAGGCACCGACCGCCTCGAAGGCGTCGATGATCGTAACCTCTTTGTCGCCGACATAGCCGGGCATGATCGAGCCGGCGTAGAGGAAGACTGAAGCAAGATCGAGCCGGGCAGCAGCCATCAGCATGCCTGGTAGAGACTTGTCGCACCCAGCAAGCAGCACTGAGCCATCCATCCGTTCGGCCAGCATGACTGTCTCCACCGAGTCGGCGATGATCTCCCGGCTCACCAGGGAGTAATGCATGCCGTCGTGGCCCATCGAGATGCCGTCAGAGACTGAAATCGTGCCGAACTCCAACGGATAGCCGCCGGCCGCATGTACTCCGTCCTTGGCCGCTTTCGCCAGCCGATCAAGCGACAAGTTGCATGGGGTGATCTCGTTCCAGCTCGAGGCGACGCCGATTTGCGGCTTCACCCAGTCCTCGTCGCTCATACCGACTGCGCGCAGCATGCCACGTGACGCAGTCGCCTCGAGACCGTCGGTGACCACGCGGGATCGAGGCTTGATGTCGGGAGTCATGGCGGTCAATCTACCGTCGTGTCAGGGGCCGTAGCTTCGAGCGTCGCGACGTGCACGACAACCTCCCAGATCAATGGGCCGCGCTGGGAACAGGCTGCGCCCGGGTCGCAGCGACGAGCTGCCAGGCGAGGCCCACCAGCAAGATCACCCCGAGCACTGGCCCGAGATTGGCAACTACCTGCTGCAGGAAGTCGTACTGCCGCTCCTGGCCATGGCCGTACGGCAGCAGGGCGAGCGGCAGACACGCGCAAACCCAGATCACCCAGAAGCCGCCCAGGTATCTGGCCCAGCGAGGCACTCCTGGAGACAGCACGGCCATCGCCATTGGAAGGATCCAGACGTAGTGGTGGGTCCAGGACAGCGGCGAGGCCAGGCACGTGGTGAGTCCGACAATCGCGACCGCGAACACCTTTTCACCGACACGCCACCAGTGGGCAGCGACAAGGCAACCCAGCACGGCTAAGACCGCGGCCACGGCGAGGCCCAGCAGAGTCGTGATGCGGGAGGAGTCACCGAGTCGGAAGAAGACGCCGAGCAGCGACTGGTTGCCGGCGTACAGCGGTGAGGCGGTGCGGGTGTCGCCACCGGACAGTCCGCCGAAGAAGATCACCGTCTCTCGGAACAGGAAGATCGCGCCGATCGCGGTGAAGACGGCAAAGCTGATGATCGCGGTGATCGCCGCCCGGCGCTTGCCGATCAAGAACATGAAGATCACAAAGAGTGCTGGCGTCAGTTTGATCGCTGCCGCCAGGCCAGTCAAGATGCCCTGCGGGATACGCCTGCGCTCCCCAGGCGGATCGGGCAGCAGGTCCGCGATCACCAGCGCCATCAATATGGTGTTCACCTGGCCGTATCCCAGTGTGGTACGAATCGGCTCGACAGCGAGCACCACCGCGATGCCGATGAGCCCAAGCTTCCATCCCCGGGGTGCGCCGCAACGCTTCAGTACCGACTGCTGGGCCCAGACCAGGCCGCCTGTCCAGACCACTTGCCAGAACCAATAGGGTCCGAAGGCCAGCGGAATCATCAGAAGTGCCGCAATCGGCGGATAGATGAAGTAGAGCCCCCAGCCAGGCGTCGTGGTGGCCAAGATGTCCTTGCCTGCCAGCATGTCCCTGACCGCATACACATAGACCTGGAGGTCGATGGTCGACGGCTGCCAGGGAAAAAGCCGGCCGCGCTCGATGACAAACGGCAAGATCAACAACGCCACTGCAAACGGCGGCAGAAACTCCACTGCCCCGCGAGCCAGCCGCCGGCTGACTGGCAATGATGTTGCTGGAGTGGAACGGGTCTGCAGGGTCACGCACCCGCCTGGATTTGGCTATAGACCGAGTCCAAGTCATCATCCGACGCACCGCCCGGATTGACCAGCCTGCCCAAACCGGGCTCATCGGCGTAGCGCGGCACTACGTGCACGTGCATGTGGAAGACCTCCTGACCGGCCGCCGCGCCGGCCGAGGACAGCAGGTTGATCCCGTCAGCATCAAGTCGATGCATCAGCAGCCTCGCCACAGCCTCCACAGCTGGAGCGATCTCGGGTAGGGCGTTCGTCCCCGTGACGATGTCGGGTACGTGCCGTTTCGGCACCACCAATGCGTGCCCGCGATGCCACGCGCCGATGTCGAGAAAGGCCACAGCCCGATCGTCCTCATAGATCCGCCGTGAGGGAAGTTCTCCGGAGATGATCTTGCAGAAGATGCAGTTCGGGTCGACGTCGTGAGTTTCCGGCGCCTCGAAGGGAGTCATGTGATCCTGTTCTCCAGTTCCTTGCCAGCGGCAAAACGACCCAACTGAGCCGCGATGAGCCGGTCGGCGCGTGGGAAGAAGGCGCTGCTCGGTCCGCCGACGTGCGGCGAGATCAGCACCCCGGGCGTGCGCCACAGCGGGTGTTCGGGGGGCAGCGGCTCAGGATCGGTGACATCGAGAGCCGCTCGGATCCTGCCGGTCGAGGTCTCAGCCAGCAGCGCGTCGGTGTCGACAAGCTTGCCCCGGGCCACGTTGACAAGCACGGCTTCATCTGGCAGCGCAGCCAGCTCCTGGCTGCCGATCATCCCCTCGGTCTGCGGGGTGTGCGGCGCCACCAGGAACACCACGTCGGCGTTGGGAAGCAGCTGCGGCAGGTCCTCGATACGATGCACCGGAACCGGCTCCGTACGCGGTCGGCGCGCCACCCGCGTCACCGAAGCAACCTCGAAGCCAGCCAATCTGCGCTCGATCGCAGCACCGATGTTGCCGTATCCGATGATCAACACGCGCTTGTCGGCAAGCGAGATGCCGAGCCGAGAATCCCAGATGCCGCTGAGCTGGTTGCGCGCGTACTGATCAAGATGTCGGCCGCTTGCCAGCGCCAGTGCGACGGCCAACTCGGCAGTGCTGGTGTCATGCACACCGGCTGCATTGCACAAGATCACGCCTTGAGGTACGTACGGCAAGAAGTTCTCCACACCAGCGGTCAAGGTCTGTATCACCTTCAGGCGCTTCATCTCCCCGACCCGGTCAAGGAGCTCCTCGCCCTTGAGATAGGGCAGCACATAGAACTCGACATCAGCGATCGAATCCGGCCAGCTATCGCCGTCGGCGCGGTAGACGTCGACCTCGATACCGTCAGGGATTCCACCAAGTCGCCGCTCGGCCTCCTCGGCACTGGCGTACGGCAGCCAGACAAGCCTTTTCGTTGTGGGCACCAGGTCAGTGTCTCGCTGTTGGAGCGAGTGCGGCACGGCGTACTGGAAATCCTGCGGCCTCAATCGCCGCCTTGACCTTGGCGATTCGCAAGATACCGAAGTGGAAAACGGTCGCGGCCAACACCGCGTCGGCACCTGCCGCGATCGCCGGCGGAAAGTCCGCGACCTGACCTGCACCGCCAGACGCGATCAGCGGCACATCAACCACCGCGCGTACCGCCTTGATCATCTCGAGATCGAAGCCGCCCGTGGTGCCATCGGCATCCATGGAGTTCAGCAGGATCTCCCCCACACCTTGATCGACTCCGCGGCGGGCCCATTCGATCGCGTCCATGCCGGCCGCGGTTCGACCGCCGTGGGTGGTCACCTCGAAGCCCGACGGCGTCCAATCCGCGCGGCGGGCGTCGACAGAGAGGACCAGTACCTGGTTGCCGAACCGCCGAGTGATCTCCCCGATCACCTCCGGCCGCCGGATTGCTCCAGTGTTGATCGCCACCTTGTCAGCGCCGGCGCGCAGCAAGACGTCTACGTCGGCAACCGAGCTGACACCGCCGCCCACCGTCAGCGGAATGAACACCGTCTCGGCGGTTCGACGCACAACATCCAGCGTCGTCTCCCTGCCCTCGGCCGATGCTGAAATGTCGAGGAAGGTCAGCTCGTCAGCTCCCTCAGCGTCATAGAACGCCCCCAACTCCACCGGATCACCCGCGTCCCGCAGAGCGACGAAATTGACGCCTTTCACGACCCGCCCGGCGTGCACGTCCAAGCACGGAATGACACGAACCGCGACCGTCACGACGAACACTCTAGATCGGGCAGACACCAATACCCGAGCTCGGCACCGCGCCCCGGATCGCCCGCCGCCCTGCTGAGCCGATCCGCAGCGACCAGGATTGCGCGCCGCTGTCCTGGACGAGGGAGCGAGCAGACACGCTCTTTCGTCTGCGAGCGAGTGAGGAAGGCAGCGGCTTCCAGGCGCAATCCTCAGCGAGCGAAGCGAGCCATCAAACACCGAGCGAGCCATTAGACCCCGGATCGCGCGGCGCCGTGCTGAGCCAGGATTGCGCGCCGCTGTCCTGGACGAGGGAGCGAGCAGACACGCTCTTTCGTCTGCGAGCGAGTGAGGAAGGCAGCGGCTTCCAGGCGCAATCCTCAGCGAGCGAAGCGAGCAAGCAAACACCGAGCGAGCCATTAGACACCGCATTACGCTGACGACCATGCCCCAGCTCGATGACCGTTTCCTTGCGCTGCCGTTGGGTGAGCTCAGCGACGCCGCCCTCACCAAGGCCAAGGAACTCGGGTGCAGCCATGCGGAAGTCCGTGTGGAGCGGATCCGCCAGGCCTATCGCAGCTTTCGTGATCATGCGCTGGAAACCACTGCCGATGGCCAGGTCCTCGGCTTGTCGGTTCGGGTCGTACACAACGGCGTCTGGGGGTTCGCATCAGACATCATGCTGTCGACCGACTCTGCGGCCCATCTGGCGGAGCGAGCGGTGGCCACCGCGAAGGTGTCTCGTCCATTGACACCCGCGTCGGTCGAATTGGCCGATGAAGACATCTACGTCGACGCCACCTGGGTCTCGGCATACGAGGTGGACCCGTTCGATGTTGACGAAGCCACCAAGACTGGTCGGGTTCTGGGACTCAACGAGGCGTTGCTTGCAGCGCCAGGTGTCACGCACGCCACAGCGATGCTCGGCTACGTCCATGAGAACAAGTACTTCGCGAATCTCGCCGGTACCAGCACAACCCAGCAGCGGGTTCGACTCCAGGCCCAGCTAACCGCGGTCAACGTCGGTGAGCACGGCTTCGCGACGATGCGAACCACCGCACCACCGACCGGCCGCGGTTGGGAGTACCTGACAGGCACCGGCTGGGACTTCGACGCTGAGGTGGCCAAAATCCCCGAGTTGCTTGCAGCGCACGTTGCCGCCCCGTCTGTCGAGGCAGGTCTGTACGACCTGGTGATCCATCCCAGCAATTTGTTCCTCACGATCCATGAGTCGATCGGGCACGCGACGGAGCTGGATCGGGCGCTGGGCTACGAGGCTGCGTACGCCGGCACCTCCTTCGCAACCTTCGATCAGCTCGGCAGGTTGCAGTACGGCAGCGAAGTGATGAACGTGACCGGAGATCGGCTGGTCGATCATGGACTGGCCACCATTGGTTTCGACGACGAGGGAGTTGCTCAGCAACGGTTCGACATCATCTCGGGCGGCACGCTTGTCGGATACCAACTGAACCGTCAGATGGCGGCAGAGAAGGGCTTCCAGCGCTCGAACGGGTGCGCGTTCGGGGACTCCCCGGGACATATCGCGATGCAACGGATGCCCAACGTGTCGCTGCAGCCCGCGTCGGAAGGCCCCAGTACCAGCGAGTTGATCTCCGACGTTGACAAGGGCATCTACATCGTCGGCGACAAGTCGTGGTCGATCGATATGCAGCGCTACAACTTCCAGTTCACCGGGCAGCAGTTCTACAAGATCGACAGGGGCAGGTTGGCAGGGCAGCTGAAGGATGTCGCGTATCAGGCAACGACAACAGATTTCTGGCGATCAATGGAGGCTGTTGGGAACTCGGATACCTATGTCCTGGGTGGCGCCTTCAACTGCGGCAAGGGGCAGCCTGGGCAGATCGCCCCTGTGTCGCATGGCTGTCCCTCAGCGCTGTTCCGCAAAGTGAACGTGCTGAACACTCAAGCCGAAGGCGGTCAGTCGTGATAAGCGTCGCCGCCCGCCCGCAGGACCTTGTCGAGCAAGCACTCGACATCGCGACCCTCCCATGTGTTTCGTGGGTGACCGAGCATGCCGAGGCCAACGTGCGCTGGGCCAACAATGCCTTGATCACGAATGGCGAGATGCGCAGCAGAAGGCTTACTGTGACCGCCACCGCTGAGGTGGAAGGTGGGACCGCAGCGGGCACGGTTATCCAGGAGATCGCCGGAGCCGAAGGTGTTGGTGAAGTGGTTGCGGCCGCTGAGCATCTGGCGCGAACAGGACGGCCGGCCGAGGATGCCGTGCCGATGGTCGAGAACTACGCCCATCATGATGTCTGGGATGAGGCGCCGGAGACCACCAGCATCGATGTCCTCGGTGAGCTGTCGAAGGGGCTTGGCGTCGCCTTTGAGGGCGCTCACGCTGCGCAGCAGTTGCTGTTCGGCTTCGCAGAGCATGGAGTAGCGACGACCTACCTGGGCAGCAGCACCGGTCTGCGGCGGCGCGGCGTACAGCGAACCGGCAAGCTGGAGCTCAACGCCAAGACCGCCGATTTCCAATCCTCAGCATGGCTGGGCAGGACCACCCGGGACTTCTCCGATGTTGATGTTGCCGAGGCGATCGACGAACTGACCACCCGGTTGAACTGGGCGACGACGAAACTGAATCTGCCTGCCGGGCGGTACGAGACGCTGCTGCCGCCCAGTGCCATTGCAGACTTGATGATCTACGCGTACTGGACAGCCAATGCGCGCGACGCTGAAGAGGGTCGCAACGTGTTCGCTGGCGCGAACGGCACGACCAAGATCGGGCAACGGCTCGCTGAGCTGCCGATCAACCTGCTGTCGGATCCGCAGTATCCAGGTCTGGAGACGATCCCGTTCGTCGACTTCACCTCCTCTCCCGACGACACCTCCTGGGCGTTCGACGTTGGCTTGCCGATCAACGCGACGACCTGGATCCAGGACGGGGTACTGCGCGAGCTGATTCGCAACCGCGCCCATGCTGGGCGTACGGGCAGCCAGCCGACACCCCCGGCGGACAACCTGATCATGGACGGCGGCGGCACGGCCAGCCTGCAACAGATGATCTCCACCACCAAACGCGGCCTGCTGCTGACATGCCTGTGGTATATCCGCGAGGTCGACCCGGAACGGCTGCTGCTGACTGGGCTCACTCGCGACGGGGTATACCTGGTCGAAGACGGAGAGGTGGTCGGGGCTGTCAACAACTTCCGCTTCAATGACTCACCAATCGAGCTGCTCGGCAGGATCACCGAGATTGGCGCCGCCGAGCTGACTTTGTGCCGGGAATGGAACGACTACTTCAACCGGACGATCATGCCGCCCATCAGGGTGCCCGACTTCAACATGTCGACCGTAAGCCAGGCCTCCTGAGCGGACCCATCGGCTACGGAAGGTCGGCGCCGGTCAGGTCGTCACCCTCATCGGCATCCATCTCAGGCGCGTAGCTGACCACGCCGCGGCGCATCGAACGCACCAGCAGCCGCGCCGTGTCGCGGAGCTCACCTGGACCGGCAGCATCCGCGATCTGCCCAGCGAAATCAGCAACCTGGCGGACCCACCGGACGAAATCCCCGGCGGTGAGGTCAGCGCCATCCAACACCTCAGCCAGTGTCCGGCCAGCCGCCCATCCGTACGCCGCCTCGCTGAAACCGATGTCCGGTTCCGGTCCACGTTCGAGCCTCGCATCGCGTTCCACCAGCGATATCTCGCGCCAGATCCGCCGGAGCTCGGTCATCGCGGCGTTGCTCCGGGCGTCCGGCATCCGCGGCCGGCGGTGCGCCTCATCAGTCCGCCTCGTCTCGAAGACGAGTGCCGCTAGGACGGCGGCCAGCTGGGGATGGGTGAGATCAGCGAAGACACCGGCACGTATGCATTCGGCTGCAACCAGGTCCAGCTCGGCATAGATCCTGGCGAGCATCCGGCCCTGCTCGCTGACCCGGTGACCGCCGTCTCCGGTGAGATAGCCGAGCGATTCCAGGACCAGGCAGATCTTGTCGAAGTGGTTGGCGATGGTGTTGCTGCGGGAGTCCATTCGGGCCTTCAGCCGCGCGCTCTCACGCTCCAGTCGCTGTGCTCGCTCGGCCCATCGCATATGGGTCTCACGGTCAGGGCACCTGTGACAGGGATGGTGCTTCACTGCGGCGCGAAGTTGATCAAGTTTGGCCTGGGTTTCATGATCGACTCCGGTCTCGCGGCGCCCCTGATCAAGATCGGTCTCGCTGAGCCTGGTCCGCAACGCCGCAGCCAGATTTCGACGAGAAGCGGCGTCCTTGGAGTTGAAGTGCTTGCCGATCTTCATACGGCCCCGCACCAACGGTGGTGTGGGGAAGTCCGTGATCGACAGCCGCCGGACCTGGCGTTCCTCCGTGAGCACCAACGGTCGCGGCGCCTGATGATCTTGCCGAACGCCCGGATCGAGGATCACCACCCAGCCTTGGCTCTTTCCGCTCGGCACTCGGACGATATCACCAGGCTTCAAGATCGACAGCGTCTGCAACGCCTCGGCGCGGCGGTCCGACCGGCGCTCCCGCGCGGCCGATGCCTCGAGCCCCGCAAGCTCAGCCCGCAAGCCCGCGTACGCCCGAAAGTCGCCGAGCTCGCAGGCCGCTGCGGCCCAGTAGGCCTCAATGGTCTCCTCGTTTCTTTCCAGGGTGCGCGCCAGTCCGACCACTGAGCGGTCGGACTGGAATTGCGCAAAGGATTGCTCGAGCAGGGTACGGGCCCGCTCCCGCCCAACACTTGCCACCAGATTGACAGCCATGTTGTAGGTCGGCGAGAAGGAGGACCTCAGCGGATAGGTGCGCCGGGAGGCCAGACCAGCCACCGCCCGTGGATCGAGCCCGAGTTGCCACAGCACGACAGCGTGACCCTCGACGTCGATTCCGCGGCGGCCCGCTCTGCCGGTCAGCTGGGTGTACTCCCCCGGCGTGATGTCAGCGTGAGTCTCGCCATCGAACTTCACCAGCTTTTCCAGCACTACCGACCGTGCGGGCATGTTGATGCCCAACGCCAGGGTTTCGGTGGCGAAGACAACCTTGATCAGCCCGCGGACGAACGCCTCTTCGACGCACTCCTTGAATGCGGGCAGCATGCCGGCGTGATGCGCTGCCACACCCATGCTCAGAGCCTCAGCGAAGCGATCGAATTCGAGGGCGTCCAAGTCCCCCGCGGAGAGTCCGGCGACATGGCGCTCGATGATGCCAGCGATCTCCTGCCGCTCGACGCGGCTAGCGAGCCGGATCCCGGATGCGAGCAATTGCCGGACAGCGGCATCGCAGCCGACACGGGAGAAGATGAACACAATGGCCGGCAAGAGCGCTTCGTCATCGAGCAACTCGACCAGCTCCGGACGGCTTGGCATGTGAAACGAGCGAGGCCGACGGCCGGCGCCAGCAGTGCGGGACCGGTGGGCAGCACCGCCGTAGGCACCGCTGCCGTAGCTCACCGTGCGTCGGCCACGCCCGCTCTTGCCGCGCGGACGGCGGGCGTCGTCTCGGACGGACCTCGACTCTTCGCGCGCGATCTTGATCAGCGCCGGGTTGACCTCGGTCTTGCCCTCTCCAGGCACCTCACGGGCGGTGGGCGCAAGATCGGCGAAGAGGTCGTAGAGGGTGTTGCCAACCAAGACGTGCTGGTACAACGGCACGGGCCGGCGTTCCGACACGACGACCGCCATGTCGCCGCGCACCTCTGACAGCCACTCGCCGAACTCCTCGGCGTTGCTCACCGTCGCCGAGAGCGCCACTAGCTGAATGGAATCGGCGAGCCCGATGATCACTTCCTCCCAGACGGCACCACGGAAGCGGTCAGCTAAGTAGTGCACTTCGTCCAGCACCACGTAGCCGAGGTTTGTCAGCGTGGATGACCTCGCATAGATCATGTTCCGCAGCACCTCGGTGGTCATCACCACGATCGGTGCCTCCGCGTTGACCGACGTGTCGCCGGTAAGCAGCCCAACGCTGCCGGCGCCGTGTCGTCGTACCAGGTCGGCGTACTTCTGGTTCGAGAGCGCCTTGATGGGGGTTGTGTAGAAGCACTTGCGGCCGTTCTCGAGCGCGAGGAAAACCGCGAACTCACCCACGATCGTCTTGCCCGCCCCCGTTGGCGCCGCGACGAGCACGCCCGAGCCCGCCTCGATGTGCGCGCACGCCTCGCGCTGGTAGTCGTCGAAGACGAACCCGTAGCCGTCGGCAAAGGCAGCAAGCAAGGGCGACGCCTGCTTCTGACGGAACCGCGCATACGCCTCGGCGGGAGTCGGCGATTCAGTTTCCATCGAGGGATCGGCCATGATGCGCCCAAATTACCCCGCGCGATCGACTGGGCTTTCGGCGCGCAAAGACGCCGACTTGGTCCACCGCTCTGCGAGCGTCAGTAGGCGCCAGCTTCCAAGGGCGCCGCGCGAGCAGCGAATTACTGGCGGGGAACAAAGACCGGCAGTGCCCGTGGCAGGCAGCAGACCCTCAGCGGCGCGGCGCCGATCATCTCGCCATCGCCGAAGCCGACCAGCCCGGGCCCCTCGACCGTCACCTCGCGAACCCGCAGTTGCTCGACGCATGGATCCCGTACGAACCTTCCGGAGTACATCTCGGGGAAGAGCCTCAGCAGTTTGAGCCGACCGACCGGATGGATGATCGTGATATCGAGCAGGCCGTCGTACGGTTCGGCCTCCGGGCAGATGAGCATTCCTCCGCCGTAGGAGCTCGTGTTGCCGATGGCCACCAGCATTGCCTGCAGTTCGCGGACCTCGCCGTCGAGAGTCAACCGGTACTGCAGAGGTGAGAACACCCGCAACTCCGCCATCACGGCCACCGCGTACCGGGTCGAGCCCCTGGGCCAGGGCATCTCGTTGGCCCGTCGATTCACCAAAGCATCGAATCCGGTGGCGAGTACCGCCGCCACGTAACTGTCGCCGACCTGCGCAAGATCGATAGCCCGGCTGTAGCCAGCGGCAATGACGGCAGCCGCCGCAACGGCATCTTGCGGTTCGAGACCAATGCCGCGGCACAGGTCATTGCCCGTTCCAGCGGGGATCAGGCCGAGCGTCGTCCGGCTGCCACCTGCCAGGTGCGCCGCTGCCGTGGTGTTGACGCCGAGATGCATCATCCCATCGCCGCCCATCACCGCAAGCACGTCAACACCGTCTTGGATCGCGTTGCGGGTCATGGACCGGGCCTCGGCAAAGTCACGACTGAGCAGGATCTCCAGGTGCGCGCCCCCATCACGTAACGTGCCAGCGACCTGAGGGAGCAGCTCGATGGCGCGACCTTTTCCGGCCGACGGGTTGACCACCAGCCTGATCTGGCGACTCACCCCGGAGGGTCGAGCTCGTCGTCGCTGCTCTGGGAGAGTTCACGCAGCGCCCTGTCCTTGTCGACGCTGCCCCGGACGAGCAAATCATCGCCGGCCAGCGCGGCACGGCGGGCCTTGCGGCGGTCCAAGACGTGGGCGATGACTTCTGTGGCGATGAACAGCAGGGTCATCGGCAATGCCAGGGCGAGCATGGAAAACGGGTCGGTCGAGGGTGTCGCCACAGCGCCGAAGACAAAAGTGCCGAAGATCACCAGAGTTCGGTATTTCGCCAGCTGACTGGCTTTGATCACTCCCACGATGTTCAACATCAAGACCACGAGCGGTATCAGGAATGCGATCCCGAACACCACCATGAGACGCAGCAGGAAGGAAAGGTAGGCGTTGATGTCCTGGAGGTTGGTCACACCGGCCTGGGTGAAGCTGAGCAGTACCGTGATGGCCTTGGGAAGGACGATGTAGGCGACAACAACGCCGCCAATGAACATGGGAGTGGCGGCTGCGATGAAGATTATTGCCCACTTCTTCTCCTTTGCCAGCAGGCCGGGTACCACGAATGCCCATAGCTGGTACAACCAGATGGGTGCGGTGGCGATTGCTCCGGCCAGTGCGGAGACCTTCAAGGACAATGCGAGAGGCGAAGTCAGATTGATGTTGACCAGGGATGTGTCAGCCTCTGGGTGCTGGACCTTCAGGGCGGTGATGGCCTGGAAGTACGGCCGCTGCAGGATGTCCAGCAAGTCGTAACGGAAGAACCACGCGACGATCATGCCGACGATGATCGCGAGTATCGAGACAACCAGCCGGTACCGAAGTTCCCGCAGATGCTCGAAGAGAGTCATAGTGCCGTCTGGTGGTGCAGGCGGCGGCTTGAGCCACTTCAAGCTGAAGTGGATGGGCCGGCCCTTGATCGTCAAAGACACGGCAGTTCAGGGCGTCCTTCTTGAGCTTCGAGCGTCGGCATGCGCGAGAAGCTCCTTCAAACTGTCAGGCGTCGTTGCGCAGGTCGGTACCGGAGGGATCTTGGTTGGCCCGCGGCGGCTGCTGGTAGCTGGCGCCGTTCGGCGGCTGCGTTGACGTATTGGTCTGGGGCGGCTGTTGGTAGTCGGTGGAGGTCGGCACACCAGCACCTGGCTGCGGACTGGCCAGCGGCTGCTGCTGGCTGTCATCGGACTTGAGACCCTTGGTCTCCTCCTTGAACTCTCTGAGCGCACGCCCCGTGCTCTTGCCCAAGCCGGCGAGGCGCGCGCCGCCGAACAACAGCAACACGACGGCCAGGATGATCAGCAGCTCGGGAACGCCAAGACCAAGTACGAGCGGAGTCATGATTCCTCTTTCCTGCACCAGTTGCCAGCATTGGGGGGTGCTTCGGAGTCATCCTACGTCGCGGATGCCTCGGTCAATCTCTGCAGTAATCGTGCCATCGGCGGGCCAGTACGACTGGAAAGCACGCTCCGGAACTTCGATCTGTGCCAGCAGCTGGGCCAGCTCATTTGCCCTCACCGCCAGCATGTCGACCTCGCTCCAGACGTCGGCGGCCTTGTGGGCAAGCCACACCGCATAGGAGATGAGCATCACGAGGCCCGCCAACGCGATCCCCACGAAGACGATCACCCAGATCATCCCATCACCCTATATTGCCCCGCTCGCGCATCGCGTTGGGGAGCCGACGCCGTCGTGCCTCTTCGGGCGGCAAACTCGATTTGATAGCTCAGTCCCGCATGCAGGTGCCGACCCTCGTCGTTCCTGCGAGCGTCGGCGCGCGATACTGACGGTCGCGCGGCGGACAGTTCCACGATTAGACATAGCCCCGCGCGGTCCAGGCTCGGGACTCGATCGCGAACGGGCCGGCTCCGAGGTTTTCGAGGCAGCGCTCGCGCACCTCGGTCTGGCGTTCACTGTCGAGAGAGGTCAGATAGACCCCGGCCGGGCCAACTCCGAGAGTGAACGGCTCCCACCAGTCCTCGAAGGTGGCGTGCTCAACCGAAACCGGTAGCGCTGCTTCCTCGACGTCGCGCAAGCCAGCCTTCGTACAGAGCTCGGTGAGGTGGCCTTCGTGTCCGCCGGCCAGGTCGGATTCGTCGGCTGCGTCGGGGTCGAGCTGGTGGACGGCATCCCAGAACGGCGCCAAGGGCGTCTGCCCGCCCGCGTGGTCCCAGACGCACGCTGCGACGACACCGCCGTCGCGCGTGACCCGTGCCATCTCAGCCAATCCGCGTACTGGATCGGCCATGAAGTGAACGACGAGTTGGGCGAGGGCCGCGTCGAACTCCGCATCGTCAAATGACAGCTCTTCAGCGGCTGCGATGCGTACCTCAACCCCGGGATGGCGCTCACGGGCTGCGGCGACGAATTGCTGCGACGGATCGACTGCCGCAACGCCTGCCGCTCCGAGACGGCGAACGAGTTCGGTCGTCAGCGCGCCCGGGCCGCAGCCGACGTCGAGCACCCGCTGGCCGGGCGCGATGCCAGCGAAGTCCGCGAATGACGGCGCCAGCCGAACGGAGTAGCGACCCATGAAGCGGTCATATGCATCGGCATCGACGGCGAAGCGCACGGAATCCACCCTAAGACAGCTGCGAGCGTCGGAAATCGCGCGCCGCCGCACGGAGCCAGGCTGGCGCGCCGCTGTCCTGGACGAGCGAGCGAGCAGACACGTTCTTCGTCTGCGAGCGAGTGAGGAAGGCAGTGGCGAACGAGCGCCAGCCTCAGCGAGCGGAGCGAGCAATGTCAAGGAGGGAGCAGAGGCGTTCTTCCCTCTGCGAGCGACGACGACGGCGGCGGATTCTCGATGGTTCGCGCCGCCGATCTGCAGGAGGAGATGGTGGAACAATGCACTTCTGTTCCGTCAGCTCCGACGAAGACGGCGGCAACCAGGCGAACATCGCGGCGAGCGGAGCGAGCAATCAAACAGAGCGCGATGCGCGAGCAGCTAAAAAGCACAGCTCGTGCCGAGCAGCACCGCGTATTGATCAAGGGCTTCTCTCGCCGCCTCGGCAGCGGAGTCACCGGCACCCTCGGGCGAGAGCACCCGAGCTCCGCCTTGAAGCCGCAGCAGCAGGCTGCGCAACCAGGCTGGGTCAGTTACGTGGAGTGAGACAATGAGGCCACCGCCGGGACGAGTCGTGACCGCCTCAGTCGGGTAGTACTCCGCTATCCACGCCGCCGATGGCTGCACTTCGAGAGTCACCAACGGAGCGTCCTTGAGCGCCTCGAACCACCCGGTCGACAGATCCTTGAGCTGCACTTCGTGGGGAGCGACATCGACCGAGGTGACCTCGACAGCGGCGATTCGGTCGAGGCGGAACGTCCGCAGCGCCTTGGCGCTGTAGCACCAGGCTTCCAGATAGCCGTAGCCGTCCAGCACGAAGACCCGCAAGGGGTCGACCATGCGCCTTGTTGTCTCTGCACGGGAAGCGACGTCGTAGGTGAGGTCAAGCCTCTTACCGCGCTGCAGCCCATCGTTCACTCGTGCCTGGATGTCATCCCGAGCGGCGGTCACGGCCACCGTGGCCTGATCAGTGGCTGGCATGTTTCCGGCGGCGGCCTCGAGCTTCTTCAGCGCCCGGTCGACGGCATCGCGCTTGCCGGGTCCCGCGATCTCGCGCAGTGTGCGCAGCGCCAGCACCAACGCGAGCGCCTCGTCGGCGGACAGCCGCAATGGTCTAGTCAGGTAGTCGGCGTTGCTCAGATGGATCACACCCTCGCCGTCCACCGCGTCCATGTCGATGTCGATCAGGTCGCCAGGGGTGAGGCCCGGCATGCCGCACATCCATAGGACGCTCAGGTCCTCGCGCAGCGTCTTGAGCGTGATCCCGAACGCCGCGGCTGCGTCGGTCATGGCAACGCCGTCGTGTTCGCGCAGGTAGGGAACGAGGCTGAGCAGCCGTCGTACCTGCGATCGAGAAGTCATGCTGCGCTCACCGATTCTGCGACGGCGGTGAGGCCGCGGACCACGAATTCCCGCAGCTCGGCGGGCTCGAGAACGACAACATCGGCGGCGTACTGGGTGATCTCCTCGGCAGCTGAGTGGAGATCGCCGAACCCAACCGCGTACACCGCGAAACCGGCTGGAAGCCTGACGTCGGAGCTGACTGGTTCGCCGCGTCGAGCCAGGGCCGGCGCCTTACCGGCACGGATGGCAAGCACCGCGGTCTGGGTGGGCTCGCGGGGGGCGAGCGAGCGCGCCAGCCTCCGCAGGTCGAGGTCTACCGGAACCTCGTACGCCCCGGCGCGGGAAACCCTCCTTGGCAGATCGGTCATCCGCGACAGCTTGAACATCCGAGTTGCCGCCCGATCCACATCACGGCCGATCACGTACCAACGCCCCTTGAACGAGGTCAAACCCCACGGTTCGAGAGTGCGCGGGCTGCCATCGCGATAGATAAAGCTCACCCGAGCCCGATCGAGCACGGCATTCCACAGCATCTCGAAACCCGGCTCAGATGCCCGCACGGACGGCTCCATAGAGGCAAGCTGCGAGGCATCCGGCTCCACCCCCGCGGCGCGCAGTTTGGCGATGGCACTTCTCGTCGACTCGGCCACACTGGCGTGCCGCCAGACTCGTGCCGCAACTCCCACCACGGCGGCTTCCTCGGCATCCAGGTCGATCGCCGGTAACGCAAACTCCGAGGAGAGGATCCGATAGCCCGGCTCATCATCGAAGAGCGGGTCGAAGCTGCCCACCTCGATGGGCACCCCCAGCGAGCGCAGCTCGTCTTTGTCGCGCTCGAACGTGCGCTCGAACGCGGCGTCGCTGAGATTGTGATAACCCTCGACCGCCTCGCGAATGCGACTTTTGGGAAGATAGCGGCCCGACACCAGTAAGCAGATGGTGAGGTTGAGAATTCTCTCGGTCTTACGGGGTGCCATTGCGTGCGATCACTTTCTCACCGGAGCCTCGATGAGCACGGTACCTCAGAGCAGCACCGGCGCGGGTCGGTACGCGCCCAGCCCCACCGGCGAACTCCATCTCGGAAATCTACGCACGGCGTTACTTGCCTGGCTCTTCGCGCGATCGACGGGCCGTCGGTTCCTGCTACGGATCGAAGATCTCGACGCAGCGCGGGTTCGACCCGGAATGGCCGAGCAGCAGCTTGCCGACCTCGCCGCCCTGAGAATCACCTTCGACGGCGAGCCCCTCGTGCAGTCACAGCGGCTGGCAGCATACGAGGGCGCCCTGGTGCAGCTAGCGGATCGCGCGTACGAATGCTTCTGCAGCCGACGGGAGATCGCGGAGGCTGCGTCGGCACCGCACGGCAGCGTGTCCCGATATCCGGGCACATGCCGGAATCTGACCGAGGCAGAGCGGATGGGTCGCAGGCTGACGCGGCAGCCCGCGATCCGGCTGCGGGCCGATGGTGCCGTGCAGACCATCCACGACGTGTTACACGGCGACATCGCTGCGGAGGTTGATGATGTGGTGCTGCGTCGCAACGACGGCGTCCCGGCGTACAACCTGGCTGTGGTGGTGGACGATGCCTTCTCCGGCGTTGATCAGGTGGTACGTGGCGACGACCTGCTCTCAGCGGCACCCACTCAGGCCTTTCTCGCCGAATTGCTCGGTCACCGACCGCCGGTCTATGCGCACGTACCGCTGGCGGTGAATGCGGAAGGCCGACGGCTGGCCAAGCGAGACGGAGCTGTGACGCTTCCGGATCTGGCTGCGCTGGGCATGGAGCCACGCGCTGTGCTTGGGCTTGTTGCGGAATCGCTGGAGCTGGCATCGCCTGGCGAAACTGTCTCGCCCGAAGTACTGCTCGAACGCTTCGATCCGGAACGGCTTCCACGCGGCCCATGGGTCGTCAGGGGTCTAGGGTCGGGCACGTGATCATTTGGGCCGACGGGACAGTTACCGAGGTACGCGGTCAGTGGAAGGGGGCCGTGGAGCTCAGCGTGGCGCGTCGTGACGCCAGCCCAGCCTCCGAGGTATCTGCTCTCGCCTACACCGACCTGATGGCTGCCCCGGCTGTCGGTGATCGCGTCCTGATGAACGTCGCGGCCCTGGACCGCGGTCTCGGCACCGGTGGTTACGCCCTGGTCATCGCTGTCCTGGACGCGGAGGGCAAGGTGGCCGCTCAGCCGCCGCAACCGGCCGGGCACCTCGTGAAGGCGCGCTACCTGCCGCTACAAGCGATGGTGGCGGGAGCCGACGAGCAGGGCTCGGCGTACCACGAACTGCTGGCCGACGCCGACTCGATCGACGGGATGCCGGTTGTCGTCGCCGACTTGCACTCCGCTCTGGCCCCAGTCCTGCTGGCAATCGAAAACGACCGTCCCGGCACTCGGGTTGTCTACGTCATGAGTGATCAAGGGGCGCTGCCGCTCGCCTTCTCCCGTTCGGTGGCGGAGTTGCGGACTAGCGGCTTGCTAGCTGGAACGGTGACCGTGGGACAGGCCTTCGGTGGTGATCTTGAGGCAGTGACCCTCCACTCCGGCCTGTTGGCGGCCCGGCTGGCGCTCGATGCTGAACTCGTTGTGGTGAGCCAGGGACCAGGAAATCTCGGGACGGGCACTCGTTGGGGATTCTCCGGTGTCAATGCGGGAGAGGCCATCAACGCTGCCGCCGTGCTGGGCGGCCGTCCGGTCGGAACCTTGCGGATCTCGGGCGCCGACTCCAGGGAGCGGCACCGCGGAGTCTCTCATCACAGCCTGACCGCGTACGGCCGGGTTGCGCTCTGCCGGGCTGATATCGCGGTGCCCGATCTTGCACGTGATGGCTCCCCCGCCATGGCCGAGCTGGCAAGCGCTGTTGCTGCCGGGGTGCGCCAGCTGTCGCAGCATCGGCTGATACTGGTCGACCTCGCCGGGCTCAGAACGGTTCTCGCGGAGTCGCCGATCCGGCTCTGGAGTATGGGCCGCGGTCTGGATGCTGATCCCGGCTACTTCCTCGCCGCTGCCGCTGCGGGGCGCCACGCCACAACGCTGATCGACTCTTCATCGAGTCCTATTGACCCTGCGTAAAGAGCAGATCGACGACCATGACCAGCGTTTCGCCGGGCTTGATCGACGGTGTCGCATTGCCATCTGGGTACCCGTCCGCAGGCGGGATGACAAGCAGCACGCGGCTACCCACCGTCTGGCCCTCGAGACCCTTGACCATTCCGGGAAGCAGCCCGGATAGCGGAGCATTGGCCGGCTTGCCGCTGTACGACTCCTCCAACACCTTGCCGTCACTCCACCGTGCCCACAGATAGTTGAAGGTGATGGTGTCGTTCGCGCCGACTTTCTTGCCCTTGCCCTTGATCAGCGGCTGCACCGCAAGGGAGGTGGGTGGGGCGGACTCTGGGATGGTGATCTCGGGCTTACCACCCTTTTCGGTGACGGTCGGGAGCCCTTCCTTAGGTTGGACCGTGCTGCCCTCCGGACCGGCAAGCTGCACATCGACCAAATCGACGACAAAGATGAGCGTGTCACCGACCTCGATACCCGCCTGGGGGTTACCACCCATGGGGTCGTAGCCGTCCTGGCCTGGCATGGCGATCAGTACGCGGCTGCCTTTGCGTTGCCCTACCAGTCCCTTGCTGAATCCAGGAACGACCTGCGCCAAGTTGAAGGCCACCGGCTGCCCGGTGCTGAAGGACTCGTCGAACTTCTTGCCGGTCCGTCCGTTTACGCCGTAGTAGTTGACCTCGACACCCTGAGCTTCGGAGACAGCCGGGCCGTTGGAGGCGTCAAGCACCTTTGTCCTGGTCTTGTCAATGGCCCATGGTGCCTCAACCTTGACCTTGGGTGCCTCCCCGAAGCCGCCAGTTACCGTGACCTTGTCGAAGTTGTTCGACGCCTTGATCTCTTTGGGCTTCGGGGTCTTTGTCGGTGTGGGCGAAGGGGACGGAGCGGCGGAGCTCGGAGTCGCTGAGGGAGAAGGAGACGCTGCATCGGCGGCCGGCTCGTCTTTGCTGCATCCAAAGAGAAACAGCACCGAAGCGGCTAACACCAGGACAGCTGCCGCCCTGACAGGAGAAGAAGGCACCGATGAACCCTACATTGTCTGACTGCTCGCTACCGCTCGCGCAGGATGTGAGCTCTAGCCCCGCATCGAGGCGATCAAACGGTCCACCCGGTCGTCGGTGGCGACGAAGGGATCCTTGCAGAGCACCGTGCGCTGCGCCTGGTCATTCAGCTTCAGGTGCACCCAGTCGACGGTGTAGTCGTGGCGGCCCTCCTGCGCGGCCCGAATGAAGTCTCCCCGGAGTTTGGCCCTCGTCGTTTGAGGTGGCACTGCCTTGGCACGAAAGATCGCCGGATCCGTGGTGACACGGGCGGCCAGGCCACGCTCCTCGAGCAAGGAGAACACCCCGCGGGACCTTCGGATGTCGTGGTACGCCAGATCGAGCTGCGCAATCCGGGGATCGGCAAAGCCGAGTCTGTGCTTGGCCGAGTAGCGGTCAAGCAACTTGAGCTTGATCGCCCAGTCGACCTCAGTGTCGATGAGCGCGAGTTTGTCCTCAGCGACCGCGCGCAGCGTCCGCTCCCACATGTCGAGCACGCGATCGACGATCCGCGTATTCAGGCTCTCTCGTCGGACGAACTCCGACACCTTCTCGTAGTACTCGGTCTGCAGCTCGAGCGCCGAGACCCGTCTGCCATTGGACAGTGCGACCTTCACCTGGCCGGTCCGGTCACGGCTCATGTCCCGGATGGCACGGATCGGGTTCTCCAGAGTGAAGTCCCGCATAGGGACGCCGGCCTCAATGAGACGCAGCACCAGCTCGGCGCTGCCCACCTTCAACAGCGTGGTGGTTTCGCTCATGTTCGAGTCGCCGACGATGACGTGCAGCCGCCGATAGCGCTCTGGGTCCGCGTGCGGCTCGTCGCGGGTATTGATGATCGGCCGGCTACGGGTGGTCGCCGACGACACGCTTTCCCAGATGTGCTCGGCGCGCTGGCTGACGCTGTACTCCGCCCCCCGGGCGGTATGCAGCACTTTGCCGGCACCGCAAATCAACTGCCGCGAAACGAGAAACGGCACCAGTACGTCGGTGATCTTAGAGAAGTCTCCGATACGTGAGATCAGGTAGTTCTCGTGGCAGCCGTAGGAGTTGCCATGGCTGTCGGTGTTGTTCTTGAACAGGTAGATGTCGCCGGTAATGCCCTCGCTCGCCAGCCGGTGCTCAGCGTCGACGATGAGGTCCTCCAGGATCCGCTCGCCGGCGCGGTCGTGGTTGATCAGCTGGATGAGATCGTCGCATTCGGCGGTCGCGTACTCCGGATGGGAGCCGACATCGAGATAGATCCGCGATCCGTTGCGGAGAAAGACGTTGCTGCTCCGCCCCCAGGTCACGACTCGGCGGAAGAGATAGCGCGCCACTTCATCCGGAGTCAACCGTCGCGTGCCTCCTGAGGTGCACGCGACGCCATACTCCGTCTCAAGTCCGAAAATTCTGCGGTCCACTGCCCTCCTCTGCCCTGCGCGGTCAGTTTCCCCGCCAACTCAGCCACCGGTCAGGTCCAGCAACCCGCCGAGCTCCTCGCGAGTCAGCTCCCGGTAGTCCCCGACCTTCAGGTTCCCGAGCCGGACCGGTCCGATTCCGATCCGCGACAGCCGGCGGACCGGATGGCCGACCGCTTCCATCGTACGGCGCACAATGCGATTCCGACCCTCCTGCAATGTGATCTTGAGAAGGGTCTTGTCACCAGCTGTGGAGACGATCTTGACCGAAGTCGGACGCACCGGGCCGTCCTCGAGCGTGATGCCCCGGCGCAACCGCCTCAGAGTCTGCTCGCTCACGTCGCCGGCCACTTCGGCGATGTAGGTCTTCGACACCTCGTACGACGGGTGCGCCAGCCGATGGGCGAAGTCGCCGTCGTTGGTCAAGATCAGCAGACCCTCGGTGTCGGTGTCCAGCCGGCCGACGTGAAACAGCCGCTCGTTCCTACCGTCGGTGACCAAGTCAGCGACGGTGCGCCTGCCTTCCGGATCGTTCATAGTGGACACCACGCCCCGAGGCTTGTTCAGCGCCAGGTATCGGTGCCGGCGCGGCGGCGGGATGCGGGCGCCGTCGACCCGAATGACATCGCGTTCCGGATCGACCCGCCGGCCCTGCTCGAGGACGATCTCCGAGTTCACCTCGACACGACCTTCGCTGATCAAGGCTTCGCAAACGCGCCGCGAGGCGATGCCGGCCTGGGCGAGGACTTTCTGTAGTCGTACGCCCGCTGCAGGGTCGGTCACTGAGGCGGCTCTGCAGCGGAATCGATGTGGGCCGAGCTTGCCGCGGCCGCCAGCTGCCCCAGCTCGGCCTCCAGCTCCTCCACCTCGGGCAGCTGCGGGGCCAGCGGCGGCAGATCCTGCAGCGACTTCAAGCCCATCCGTTCCAAGAAGTAGCTGGTAGTGGCGAACAGCACAGCGCCGGACTCCCGGTCATGACCCGCCTCCTCGATCAGTCCGCGGGCCAGCAGGGTCCTCATGACCGCGTCGACGTTGACCCCCCGCACCGCAGACACCCGCCCCCGGGAAATCGGTTGAGTGTAGGCAACAACTGCCAGCGTCTCCAAGGCAGCCTGCGAGAGCTTCGCCTGCTGCCCCTCTACCACATATCGGCTGATCAGGTCGGCGTGCTCCTCACGGGTGTAGTACCGCCACCCCCCACCGACCTGCCGGAGTTCGAAGCCACGTCCAGTCTCCTCGTAGAAGGCCACCAACTCCGCCAAGGTCTCCGCGACGACCGATTCGGGCACGCCAACTGCTTGCGCCAGCTCGAACTCGGTTACCGGCTCGGCGGCCAGCAGCAGCAGCGCTTCCAATGCCCCCGCCACATTTACTGAGTTGTCAGACTCTGGTTGACCTATAGCCGAACTGGATTCTGACAAGTCGGGGTTGTGGTCGTTCATTGATCTGTCTCGGTTGTGTCGTGAGTTTCGTCGAATTCATCGGAGATAGCCCATTCTGCGTCGTCGGCGCCGGTCCAACGGATGGTCAGCTCTCCCAGCGGCGTCAACTGCTCGAACGCGACGGCGCCGTCGCGGAACAGCTCGAGCAGCGCGAGGAAGCGTGCCACGGTGGTCAACATGCTCGACGAATCGTAAGTCAGCGCCCGGAAGGTCACGGCGCGCTGCCGGCGTAACCTGTCCACCACCACCTCGGCCTGCTCGCGAACGCTCACCACCGGCGCATGCATGTGAGCCAGCGACAACACACTTGCCGGCGTCGGTGCCATTGCCTTCGCGGCCAGGGCGGCGAGCCGGGCAGGGCTGATCGAGATCGTCACCTCGGGCATCAGCCGGGCGAAACGTGGCTCCATCCCAACCTCGCGTGGAAACCGGCGACCCTGCGCTTGCAGAGTCGCGGCCAAATAGGCGGCCACGCGCTGGAATGCTCGATACTGCAGCAATCGCGCGAACAGCAGATCCCGTGCCTCGAGCAAGGCAAGATCCTCAGGATCCTCCACCTCGCCGGAAGGGATGAGCCTGGCGGCCTTGAGATCGAGCAGCGTGGCGGCGACCACCATGAACTGGCTTGTCTGGTCCAGGTCCCAGGAATCGCCCGCCGCCTTGATATACGCGATGAACTCGTCAGTCACCTGGGACAGGGCGATCTCGGTGATGTCCAGCTTGTGCCGCGAGATCAGCTGCAGCAGCAGGTCGAAGGGACCATCGAAGTTGTCCAGATGAACCTCAAAACCTGTTGCCCGGTCTGCGTCCGCCGACAAAGAGGGAGTCACGAGCTGGACAGCCTGCGGACCAGCTCGGAGTCGCCGGCGCTCGCCTGAAGGTCAGCAAGCATCGCTGCGATGGCCTCGCGGACAATCCGCCCGCGGTCGACTGCCATGCCGTGCTGAGCACGCAGCGTCAGCCTCGCCTGCTCCAGCGCCAATAGCTCCTCGGCGCTGACATAGACGGTGATCTTCTCCTCGTGACGGATCCGGCCCGACCCACGCCGGTCGACCGGCTCCGTCGGGTACGAGGCTGCAGCCAGGCCCACGCTTACGTGACCCGACATCTGGCGAGCACCTCACGAGCCAGGCTGCGGTGCGCCTCCGCCCCTGGTGATGTGGGGGCGTAGGTGGTGATCGGCTCCCCCGCGACCGTGGTCTCCGGGAACTTCACGGTGCGCCGAATGACGGTATGGAAGACCTGCTCTCCGAAGGCCTCGACGACTCGCTCGAGGACCTCGCGACTGTGCAGCGTACGCGGGTCGTACATGGTGCCGAGAATCCCCAAGATCTCCAACCGCGGGTTGAGCCGGTCCTGCACCTTGGCGATCGTGTCGGTCAGCAAGGCAATGCCACGCAGCGCAAAGAACTCGGTCTCCAGCGGCATGATCACGCGATCGGCCGCGGTCAGTGCGTTGATGGTCAACAGGCCGAGTGACGGGGCACAGTCGATCAGTATCACGTCGTAGCGGCTCCGGACCGACTCCAGTAAGCGAATCAAGGTCTGCTCTCGGGCGACCTCTGAGACGAGCTGAATCTCCGCCGCGGACAAGTCGATGTTGCTGGGCAAGATGTCCAGACCGGGAACGCTGGTTTCGCCAATCACCTCGTCGATGGAGTGGTCCCGGCTCATCAGCAGGTTGTAGATGCTCAAGGACAGAGTGTGTGGATTCACGCCCAGCCCGACCGAGAGCGACCCCTGGGGGTCGAAGTCCACCAGAAGCACGCGCCGGTCATATTCGGCCAGCGCGGCGCCGAGGTTGATCGTCGTGGTGGTCTTCCCGACGCCGCCTTTCTGATTGCACATCGCGATGATGAGGGCGGGTCCATGCTCGGTCAGCGGCGGCGGCGGCGGTAAGTCGGGCCATGGTCGACCGGTCGGGCCGATGAGCGGCTCGCGTTCGACAGGCTGCGCTACGCCATTTGGCGGAGCAGGCACGACGTATTCCTGATCCACGCCTGCCTGCTGGTCCGCCTGGAACAGTGACTCCAGATCAGTCGTGTCGAGATGGTGCTCATCGGTGAGGTCGGCCACAACGCTGTGCGAGGATGCCACAACGTTGGGCGGGACCTCGCCGCCCCCGTGGAGTTCCTGCACTCCTGCCTCCTCCAAGCAACTTTGTCGACACGACACTAATACGCGCGAGGGTGTGAAGTGAGGAAGACTTCCCGTAAGTGGTCGATGGTTACGAGCGTGTAGATCTGGGTCGTAGTGACCGACGCGTGGCCCAGCAGCTCCTGTACGACGCGGACGTCCGCCCCACCATCCAGCAGATGCGTCGCGTACGAGTGCCGCAACGTGTGCGGCGATACGTCGGTTGTGATGCCGGCCTTCTCGGCGACCGACCGCAAGACCGCCCACGCGCTCTGCCTCGACAGCCGGCCGCCGCGGGTGTTCATGAACAGAGCCGGATTGCCGCGACCACGTGCGGCGAATACGGGCCGGCCACGCACCAGGTACGCATCCAGCGCCGCCCGAGCGTACGAGCCGACCGGGACGATGCGTTCCTTGTCTCCTTTGCCGAGAATCCGCAGCCCGGGTGCACCCTGACCTGCTCCCACCCGAACCAGCAGGTTGACGTCGTCCACGTCGAGTGCGACCGCCTCAGAGATCCGCATGCCCGTGCCGTACAGCAACTCCAGCAACGCCGCATCACGGACCCCAACCTCGGTGTCGGCCGCCGGCACTGCGAGCATGGCCTGGATCTGCTCGAGGCTCAGGGCTTTGGGCAGCCGTCGAGGTGGCT
This sequence comes from uncultured Actinomycetota bacterium, assembly GCA_963734005.1. Lineage (GTDB taxonomy): Bacteria > Actinomycetota > Actinomycetes > Propionibacteriales > Propionibacteriaceae > Microlunatus. The sequence goes on along the minus strand of CAVTFS010000018.1, from coordinate 5,955 downwards.
TCGACGGCCGGATGCTCCGCGCGGGATCTTCAGCTGTCAGCCCTTCGGCAGATGCGAATCGGTGCAAGCTGCGTACGGCGATCACGGCTCGAGCCGCACTGGCACTGGCCAGCGGCGCCTCTACCCAACCCGCACCGTCCGACGCAGCTACGCCCTCACGCAATCGCGCTGCGTAATTTCCGATCATTGCGCTGGTTACCTGCGACGGGTCCGTGATGCCCAGCTCCGCCAGATAGTCGGCGTAGCGGCGCAGGTCGCGACCGTATGCCCCAACGGTGTTCCGGGACATGCCTCGCTCGACGGTCAGATGGTCGAGGTAGGTCTGGACGAGTCCCACCATCGTGGGAGCCTCAGCTGAGGACGTCTGCCAGCTCCCGATGCTCGAGCCCGTGCGCCTGCGCGACTGGGCCATTGGTGATGCTGCCGTCGTAGGTGTTCAGTCCGAGTGCCAGGGCGGGATCGGCCTTCAGCGCCTCACGCCAGCCGTTCTTGGCGAGGCTGAGCGCGTACGGCAGCGTGACATTGGTCAGCGCAAAGGTCGAGGTGTTGGGCACTGCGCCCGGCATGTTGGCCACGCAGTAGAACACCGAGTTGTGCACTCGGTAGGTCGGCTCAGCATGCGTGGTCGGCCGACTGTCCTCGAAGCAGCCGCCTTGGTCGATGGCGATGTCGACGAGAACGCTGCCCGGGCGCATCCGGGACACCAGCTGGTTGCTGATCAGGGTCGGCGCCTTGGCTCCCGGGACCAGCACTGCGCCGATCACCAGATCGGCATCCAGCACAGCGCGCTCGACCTCGTAGGCGTTGGAGGCGATGGTCTGCAGATGACCTTGGTAGATCCGGTCCGCTTCCCGCAACTTATCGATGTTGCGGTCCAGCAACAGCACCTCGGCCTGCATGCCGAGCGCGATGGCCGCGGCGTTCATGCCCGAGACACCGGCACCGATGACCACCACTTTGGCGGCGTAAACGCCAGAGACACCGCCCATCAGGGTGCCGCGGCCTCCGCCCTGCCGCATCAGGTGATAGGCGCCCACCTGAGGCGCGAGCCGGCCGGCCACCTCACTCATCGGCGCCAGCAACGGCAGTGCGCCGTTGCTCAGCTGCACCGTCTCGTACGCGATGCCGGTCACCTTCCTGTCCAGCAGGGCCCTGGTGCAATCGCGGCTGGCGGCCAGGTGCAAGTAGGTGAACAAGACCTGGCCAGGCTGCATCCTGTCGTACTCGATCGGAATCGGCTCCTTCACTTTCAAGATCAGCTCAGCCTGCTGCCAGACGTCCTCATGGCTGGCGGCAATCTTGGCGCCTGCGGCTGCGAACTCGTCGTCAGCGATGGATGAGCCGAGACCAGCGCCGGATTCGACGAACACCTCGTGGCCGTACCTTGTCAACTCGTTGACCCCCGCTGGCGTGATGGCCACCCGATACTCATGGGTCTTGACCTCGCTGGGTACGCCGACTCTCATAGATCCTCCTCGACCTGGGCCGTCATCCTGATCATGCCACGAAGCAACGAGCAGCTCGGCTCGGCACCGAGGTGATACGGCATGGGAACCAACGTCACGAGTGCGCAACCACGTGCGCGTGACTGGACCCGGGAGTACGCCGCACTCGCACTGAGCGACCGCGACCTTCCTCCCGAGGATCTCGAGCGCTATGCCATCGCGGCCCATCTGCTCGGAAGTCCAGTTACTCCGGACTACGCGGGCGAGCTCACACCCGACATCCGACAGCTGCACTCATTGGCCCTACCGGAACCCGCGCCAGATGGCTGGAACCGTGCTCGTGGTGGGTGCAGGCAACTCCGGGGCGGAGATTGCCCTCGAAGCGGCGCGGTCCGGTCACCCGACATGGCTCGCCGGCCGGCAAGGTCCCGTTCCGCATTGAGGCCCCGGTGCCCGAGCGGGCACCGGCATGAGCTCTTCGACCTAGCTCTTTGAGGTCCTGATCGCCTCTTGGGCAGCCCATGCGGCATTTGCGGGACGGAGACTGACGAAACCGTCCCGCTGCTGCGCAGTCCAGGCCGCGAGTACCCCTGAGACAAGCGTCGGGTTGTGCAGGCGGCCATCGAGGACAGCATCCACGAGGTTGTCGAGGAATGCCCATCCGACGTCCATATGGGCTTCCTCCCCCTCATGGGTGAAACCGTCCGGGTAATCGACCGCCTCTAGGTCGCGCGCGAGATAGATGCGCAGTGATTCGCCGAGAATTCCCGGCGTCGTGAACAGGTCGACCAGCACGGCCCAGCTTCGGGCAGCCAGTCCTGCCTCTTCCGCCAGCTCACGCTGAATTGCCGGTAGGTAGTCTTCGCCGAGATCCAGAAGTCCAGCGGGCGGCTCGATCAGGCGGTGGCGTACCGGATGCCGATACTGCCGGACCAACGCCACCCGGTCATGATCATCGAGGGCGATCACCCCGACTGCTCCAGGGTGCTCGAGATACTCGCGCGTGATCAGATTACCGTCCGGCATCCTCACCTGATCTTGCACATATCTGGTGATGGCGCCCTCTGCCAGCAGAGTCGAGGAGTCGACCGGCCAAGCGAGCGGCGTATCGACTAGCTCGTCCGGACCGAGAATGATCATCGATGATCGTTGTCCACCGGAAGCCGGGTGGAGAGCTTCCGGTCCAGCGCCGCCTCGACGAGACCGACGAACAGCGGGTGCGGCCGGGTCGGCCGCGATTTGAGTTCTGGGTGCGCCTGGGTGGCGAGGAAGTAGGGATGGATCTCGCTCGGCAGCTCGATGAACTCCACCAGCTTGGAGTCCGGTGACGTGCCACTGATCACCAGCCCGGCATCCTGGAGGCGCTCACGGTAGATGTTGTTGACCTCATAGCGATGGCGATGCCGCTCCTCGACATGGGCTTGGCCATAGCGCTTGGCGACAATCGAGCCAGGCAGCAGTTCGGCCGGGTACGAGCCCAGCCGCATGGATCCGCCGAGGTCGCCACCGCCTTCCAGAATTGCGACCTGCTCGGCCATCGTCGCGATCACCGGGTGTGGTGTATCGGGGGCGAACTCGCTGCTGTCGGCTCCATCCAGACCTGCCATGTTGCGGGCGACCTCGATCACCATGCACTGCAGGCCCAGGCAGAGCCCCAAGATCGGGATCTGGTTCTCACGGGCGTAGCGGATAGCGCCGACCTTTCCCTCAACGCCGCGGATCCCGAACCCACCCGGGATGACGACGCCATCGACCTCGCTCAGCACCCTCGCGGCGCCTTCCCGCGTCTGACAGTCGTCCGAGGGCACCCAGCGGATCACGACCCTCGCATGGTTCGCGAATCCGCCGGCCCGCAGCGCTTCACAGACCGAGAGATAGGCGTCATGAAGATCGACGTACTTGCCGACAAGTGCGACCGTCACCTCCTCCTTCGGGTGGTGTACGCGATCAAGCAGGTCGTTCCAACGCGTCCAGTCCACGTCGCGGAATCGCAGATCGAGCCGGCGTACCACGTACGCGTCCAGCCCTTCGGAGTGCAGCACTTTCGGTATGTCATAGATGCTCGGCGCATCGATCGCGGCAACCACCGCCGATTCGTCGACGTCACACATCAACGAGATCTTGCGTTTCACCGAGTCCGGGATGTACCGGTCGGAGCGGCACACCACGGCATCTGGCTGAATGCCGACCTGACGCAGCGCAGCTACCGAGTGCTGGGTCGGCTTGGTTTTCAGCTCGCCGCTGGGACCGATGTAGGGCACCAGCGAGACGTGCAGGAAGAAGACGTTCTCCCGGCCGACGTCGTGCCGTAGCTGTCGCGCTGCCTCCAAGAAAGGCAAGGATTCAATGTCGCCGACGGTGCCACCGATCTCGTGGATGACCACGTCGATGTCCGGCCCTCCCATGGCCATCATCGATTCCTTGATCTCGTTGGTGATGTGCGGGATCACCTGCACCGTGTCACCGAGATAGTCGCCACGCCGCTCCTTGGCGATCACCGAGGAGTAGACCTTGCCGGTGGTGATATTGGCGTCCCCCGACAGGTTGACGTTCAGGAAGCGCTCGTAGTGACCGACATCGAGATCGGTCTCCGCACCATCCTCGGTAACGAAGACCTCGCCGTGTTGAAACGGGTTCATGGTGCCGGGATCGACATTGAGGTAGGGGTCGAGCTTCTGCATGGACACACGGAGCCGACGGGCGACGAGGAGGTTGCCGAGACTGGAAGCGGTGAGGCCTTTGCCGAGCGAGGAGGCGACGCCTCCGGTCACGAAGAGGTGCTTGGTCATTGTTCCGCGGTATCCCACGGGCCTCCAGCTTACGTCGTGGAACCCTATCGCACGGTGAACCCGCCCGAGTCGTTCCAGAAGCCTTTGTAGCGTCGATCTCGAGTGACCTCGTTGTACACCGCGACCAGGTCATTTGCGACATCGTCCTCGTCGGGCCAGGTGGCAGCCTGACGCAGGCCTGCCTCTGCCAGGCGGCGACGCTGGTCCGGGCTGTCGGCAAGAGCAACCAGCTGCCGCGCGGCCTCCTCGACATTGCCGGGCGGAACCAGCAGAGCCGCCGAGCCGACCAGCTCCTCGATCCCACCCACTCGCGTGCTGACCAGCGGCACGCCGGCTAGCAGAGCCTCCTGAGCTACCAGCGCGCGGGCCTCCCAAGTCGAGGTCAGCAGCGCGAGGTCAGCCGCAGCGAACAGCGAACCGATATCGTCGCTGCGTCCCAGCAATTGCACCTGCAGGCGCTCATCAGCGATGCGGCGCTGCAACGTCTCCTCCTCCGGCCCATCGCCGACCACGACAAACCGAAGATCAGGCCTATGCCGTACGGCCGCTGCAATGTCGAGCACCATGCCCAGGTTTTTCTGCGGGGCCAGCCGGCTGACCGTCAGGATGACCGTGTCGTGAGAGTCCGCACCGAGAGCCCGGCGCTGCGCCTCGCCGCTGATCTTTGCCGGCGGCAGGAGCGGTGCCGCGATCGGTGACAGCCTGGCGTTTCGGGCTCCGAGACGTCTGGCCTGAGCGACAAGATCGCTGCTCGCCGCCAGAGTCAGATCCGCTCCCATGGCCACCGCTCGTTGCATCTGCCGCACCGCTGCCGGCGCGAGCCCATCGCCCAAGACCGCGTTGTGCCATGTGACAACAAGTGGCACGCTGAACAGCCAAGCGATGGGGAGTCCCAACCAACCTGCCTTCAGCCCGTGTGCGTGCACCAGATCGGCGCCAACGAATCGACGCAGGTTGCCCAGCGGCCAGACATCAAGACCAAGCTCGTTGAATCCCTGGACCTCGGCCGTGGCCTTCGGACAGAACACCCGGATCTGGTGGCCACGCTGCTCCAGCCGTGGCGCGATGCTTGCCACATGACGCCCGATGCCTCCAGTACTTGCGGTCAATAGCTGAGCGATCTTCACGGCGAGCCCACATCTGCCGACGGGGTTCGCCGCCGCAGCGCCCACATCTGGGCCAGTAGGGAGGGTGCAAGAAGTCGCAGCATCGCTGTGAACACTAGGACACAGACCAAGGCCACGGCGCAGGCACCGAGCACCGCTGCCAGAATGCCGACCTCAGCCAGCAGCTGCGAGCCGGCCGCGCCCACGGCGCCCGCCAGCACAGCGGCCGCCAGGCCGACCCACATCGGTCGTGCCAACCCGACACCGGGCATCCCAGACCGCCGTAACAGCAGCCACCCCACAGCTGCTCCCAGGACCATTCCAAGCGAGACACTCGCCGCCAGCGCCGGGACCAGCCACGCAGCGGGAACCACCAGGCGCAGCACAGCCACGCAGATGATCACTACGGCCCAGGCGCTCGCGTTGGCTACGCCCGACGCTGTGCCTTGGTGCTGGGCGAGCAAGGTGCGCGAGGACAGGCCAAGCAGGGTGAACCCGACAACCGCTGGCGCGAACGCAACAATCGGCCAAGCCAGCGCATCGGTACGCTCGGAGCCAGGGCCGAGCACAAACACACGCGCCACGGGGACAGCGGTCGCCACCAGCAGGGCAGCA
>CAVTFS010000017.1:0-141478 GCA_963734005.1 uncultured Actinomycetota bacterium | reverse complement strand
CATCAAGTCATTCCTCCGCTCACCATTGGCAAGAGCTAGTAGGTACTGGCCAGAGCGAGGCTCCGGCGCTCGTCGTGATCTTGGCGAACCATGAACGCGGTCGGGACCCGCATCTCGCTGGCCGGGTTGCCGCCCCACCGCGCGCCAGCCGGAACCTGTTCGCCCTTCATCAGGAAGGAGTCGGTGATGAGCTCGGCGCCGTCGCCGATCGTCACGCCGTAGTGCACGAGGGAGGCGGTCCCGAGGGTGACGTTGGAGCCGAGGGTCGAGTAGTCCGACTTGAAGGTGCCGTCCTCCTGCGAGTGGCACTGGACCCCGCTCATCTCGTTCAGCGTGCAGTCGTCGCCGACTGTGACAAGCGACCGTTCCGTCATGCCGCAGCCGTCATTGAAAACCCGATGGCCAATCTGGGCACCCAGTCGGCGCAAGATCATGTTGATGAACGGGGTACCAGCGAAGACCGCGAGAAACCCGATCGAGGGCACCTTCCAGTACCGTTCGTGGCGCCACATCGCGGGCTCGTAGATCGAGCAGAACAGCACGGGCAGAGGCTTGAAGCCTCTCACGATCCGATCGACCAGGATCCAGTAGGCGACACCGAGGAGCGGGACGAGCAGGAGTTCCGACGCGATCGCCGCCGCACCCAATGAGGCGTAGAAGTCCGCGGCGATGCCTGTGAGGACGGAAAGCAGAAAGAAGAACATCCACCGCGCAAAGAGGGACCAGAAGATGGTGACGAGGTTGTGCCTGTTCTTGGCCGCGAGACGGCGGCGGAACTCATCACCGATCCTCAGGTGGTCGAAGCTGCTGTCGCGCTCTACCGACCGCGGGATCTCGAAGGGCGGGGAGCCCAGCAGCCCGACATTCTCCCGGACCGTCCCGCTGATCGGCACCATGACCTTCGTCGCGAGCAGGCAGTTGTCGCCCGTCCTGCCTCGCGGCGGATACGCGATGTTGTTGCCCAGGAAGTTGTTCGCCCCGATGGATGCCCGGGACAGCCGGAAAGACGTGCTCGAGTACTCCGCATTCATCATCGACAGCGCGTCGGCGACCATCGTTCCGCTGCCGACGGTGCTCAGGAACGGGTTCTCGTGCTTGACGTTGCCGCCGAAGTTCGCGCCCATCTGGACGACCTTTCCGAGGTCGTACCCGATGCCGCGCAGGTAGTGCACGATCCACGAGCTGTCGCCGACGATGTTGCTCAAGAACTTGGCATTAGAGAAACGCAAGATCCACCGATGAATCCCGTAGTGGAAGCCGTACAGCCGGTAGAGCTTGTCGGGTTTTAGCACGAGATTGAGCAGGCGCGGGACGGTCATCACGATGATGAAGCCGGCGACCACCGAGCCGAAGTACAGCACAGAGGACACAATCAGCGCATCGCGGTAAAACGTCCAGCTGGCAAAGGCACCGGTCCCCTCGCCCATAAGCTCGTTCAGCCTGGGGACCTTGACCAGTAACAAGGCGCTACCGCCGAGCCCCACCGGCAGGTACACCAGGAGCAAGGTCAGCAGTTGCCAGATGGCGTAGGCGGCCCTCCGCAAGGTGCCGGAGGGAGCCGGTTCGACCGCCAGGAAGTCTGCCTCGGTCTGCTGCCCTGGGGTCCCGTGCCAGTGTTCGCCGTCGGGCACGGTTTGCCCGGAGTGGAGCGAGGAGGCGTGGCCGAGCTGGGTTCCGTCGCCCATCGAGGTGTCGATGTCGATCACCGTCGCCTCGCTGATCACCGCGTTCTTCCCGATGGTGATCGCGCCGACCTGGATGAACCCGGCGTGTGCTTGATAGCCGTTGATGAAGCAGTCTTTGCGGATGACTGTGCCCTCGCCGATGCTGAGCAGGTCGGTGCAGATGGGGACGTGCGTGGAGAAGATCACCACGCCACGCCCGACTTCTGCGCCCAGCGCCCGCAGATAGAGGTTGAACAGCGGCGAACCGGTGAACAGCACAATCGGGTTCCGCCGGACCAGCGTCTTGACGATCCAGAAGCGGACGTACGCCAGGCTCCAGATGCGGATCTGCTTCGGTTTCCATCGACCGATCAGGATCCACTTCGCCAGGATCGGAATGGTGAACAAAAAGAGGAACAGTGCGCAGCCGGAAATCACCGACCGGAGGTAGATGTCGAGCACACCTGAGCCCGCCGAGATCCAGTCATAGCCTTGAGCCATAACCAGCGCGGCGAGAGAGATATACCCGAAAAAGGCCAGCAGTTGCAGCGCCCCGCAGAGGACGACCTGCGATGTTCTCGCTGGTGTCGCCACCTCGTTCGAGGTCGCAGCAGCCGACTCGACAGCAACGGGTGAGTCGTCCGCGAGTGCCGTGGCAAGGGTTCTGATCGTCGGATGCTGATAGATGTCCTTGATCGACACCGCTGGCAGATCTGGCCGCTTCCTCACCCGTGCACAAAACCGGGCCATCACCATCGAGTCCGCGCCCAGATCATCGAAGAAGTTGCTGTCCACCGAGACCCGCTCGACCTTCATGACCTCCGCCAGCACGTCGGCGAAGACCCGCTCAACAGAAACAGGCGTGTCGTCCGCGAATGCCGTAGCCAGGCTTCGGATCGTACGGTGCTGGTAGATGTCCTTGATCGACACCGCTGGCAGATCTGGCCGCTTCCTCACCCGTGCACAAAACCGGGCCATCACCATCGAATCGGCACCCAGATCATCGAAGAAGTTGCTGTCCACCGACACCCGCTCCACGCCCACGACCTCCGCCAGCACGTCGGCGAAGGCGCTTTCGGTGCTGGATTCCGAGCGAGCGCCGCTGCCCTGTCTGGTGGGCGAAGCAGCCAGACCGGCTGTCAAGCCACCACGTGCCTCGTGCACCGTCTGAGCTCCCTGAACAGCAGGTGACGATTGCGTGATTACTCGACAAGTCATGTGATCAACGTCGGTGATGGCCGTTCCGGTGGCGCGGTTCACGCGGCCCGCGAGGACGTGGTCAGCTCATGGGAGTTGAGCACGTCCTCGCCGTACAGATCCTGCACCCAGTTGGTGTGGTAGACGGTGTCGAGATAGCGCTCACCGAAATCTGGGGCGATAGCCACCGCGGTTAGATCCTGCGAGCCATGCAGGGTCAACCAGTCCATCGCGCCGCTGACCACTGTGCCTGTGGAGCCGCCGAACAAGAATCCGGTGGCTGCCAGTCGATGGCAGGCACGGATGGTGTCGGCCTCCTCGACGGATACCGCATCGTCCACGTACGACTCGTCGAGCATCGCCGGCCTGACGCCCGTGCCCACCCCGGGGATCATCCGGCGTCCCGGCGGCCCGCCAAAGGTCACCGAGCCCACACTGTCCACCGCCACCACCCGGACCGGCCGATGCCACTCCCGGAAGTAGCGGGCGCAACCCATCAGCGTCCCGCAGGTCCCGGCCCCGACAAACAGCACATCCAGTTGCGGGAACTGGCGGGCGATCGCCGGCGCTGTGTTGCGGTAATGCGCCTGCCAGTTCTGCGGATTGGCGTACTGATTCAGCCACACGTAGCGGTCGTCGGAAGCGCACAACGCACGGACGTAGTTGATTCGCGCGCCGAGCAGGCCGCCGACCGGATCCGGCTCTGTGATGACCTGGACCTGGCTGCCGAACGCCTGCATCATTCGCTTGGTCGACAAGTTGCAGCGGGAGTCGGTGACGCACACGAACCCGTAGCCCTTGTTCGCCGCGATCATGCTCAGCGCAACGCCCAGATTCCCCGACGAGGACTCCACCAGGACCGACCCCGGCCTGAGGACTCCGTCCCGCTCGGCCGCCTCCACCATTTCGGTCGCGGCCTTCAGCTTGATCGATCCGGCGAAGTTGAAGCCCTCACACTTCAAGAACAGCGGGTGCCCGAATGTCGACTCAAGATCGACGTAGAGCTCCTCCTCATTGAAGCCCTGCGGCGTGGAAATGATTGGCATCTTGGCTCCGTCTCTCTACAGCAGCGCAGTCCGCTGCTATTCCGTACTGGCACAGCTCGTGGAAGAAGACCTGCAACTCGACGAGCACATCCGTCCACCTCCTTCGACACAGGATCGCGTTCAGGCGATCCCGGGGGCATCGTGGCCAGCGCCAATTCACGATGGCGGCTGGCCGGTACCTCGGGATTGCTGCTGGCCGCGATGCGCGTTGGTCGTCGGCTCGTATGGTTTCTCGGAGGCGCTGAGCCGGGAGCCGACTATTTCCCGGTTGGGAACCGGCAGGCCCGACTGAGATTGGTGCCAGCGGCGCCTGAGTCTCCCAGCTAGCGGGAATGCGCAGCGGCGCCTGGCCTACAATCCTGAGGCCTGCACGAACTCAACCCCAGCTGGAACCGGGCTGCGCTGGCTGGATCGGGACAGCGCCGACACCACCTCCAGACCCAACTCACCGGCACGCCTGGGCTGTTGGCCCGCCAGACCGGCAACCTCGTCGAACACGCTCGCCCGATGACTAGCGAGATCAACGAGCTCGCCACCTAGATCAGCACAATCGCTGAACGGCTTGGCCCGTCCCTGCTGGCCATTCAGTGGAAAGCGTCCGGCGACGCGGCCGAGAAGCACTACGCGCTGCTCGCTCCGCGTCGAGGAGTCGTATCTCTGGCGCCTCGAGGAAATCCTGGTGCACGTGTTATCCACCCCGCTAGCAGGAATCCCCGGATTCCGGCAGATGGGAAGCCAAGTTGGGCGCTGGCCGCGATGACGGCCGCCCTACGCCGAAGGCACGGTGTGGAGGTATGGATGTTGGTTCCGGCAGCGGACAGCGCGAGGCTGCGCTGCAGGAGCTGCACGATCGGTATGCCAGCAAGCTGTGGCAGTTCGCGATGCGGCGCACCCAGGATCGCCAGCTATCGGAGGACATCGTCCAAGAGGTGCTGCTCAGGGCGTGGAAGGATCCCGGCCTCGGGCAGCGCGATCAGGCCGCGGCCCGCGCCTGGCTCTTCATAGCCTCACGCAACTTGATCATCGACCGGTGGCGCAGCGCGGCGTTCCGGTACGAGCAGCGAATGGAGGATCGGCCAGAGGAAAGCGCCGGCGACGCGACCAGCGTGGTCCTCGACCGGTGGTTGATCGCCGAAGCACTGGGCAGCCTCTCCGTGGAGCATCGCTCGGTAATCAACGCCGCCTACTACGAGGGCAGGTCGGTGGCCGATATCTCGGCCCGCCTCCGGATCCCGGAGGGCACCGTCAAATCGCGACTGCACTACGGGCTCAGAACGCTCAGATTGGCACTACAGGAGAAAGGAGTGACCCGGCCATGAATACAATCCCCGACAAGTGCGCCCAGTGGGATGCTGCGTACGTGCTGGAGCACGCTGTCTCCTGCTGAGCGCCGGAAGTTTGAGAAGCATTGGCGCTCCGGCTCCTCCGTCGGCTATCCAGCGAGGTGATCATGTGTTCGAGCTCGTGACGGCGTTGGCATTGCCGGGCGAGGCCATGCTCTCCCTGGCGGCCTGGGCCGGCGTGGCGGTGCGCAGCGGCAGCTCGGGCAGCCACCACGTGAGCACGAAGGCGACCAGCGCGATCACCGCGGCCACCAGAAAGACTGGCCCCAGCGCCGCCGCGAACGCGGCCACGTACGGCGCGTGGAGCTGGGGCGGCAGCTCGCGCACCACGGCCGGGTCGGCCACTGTCGGGACGTGCACGTCCGCCGGCAGCCGCGCGGCGAGGTCGAAGCCGAGCCGGTTGGAGAAAATCGCCCCGAAGGTGGAGACGCCGATCGAGCCGCCGATCTGGCGGAACAGCGTCGCGGTCGAGCTGGCGACGCCCAGGTCGCGGTAGTCGACGGCGTTCTGGGTCACGAGCACCAGCACCTGCATGACCAGCCCGATGCCGAGGCCGAGCACGGCCATGTCGACGGCGGCCTGCCAGGCTGGGGTGTCGACCCGGAGACCCGAGAGCAGGTACAACCCGACCCCGGCGACCAGCGTCCCTACTACCGGGAACAGCTTGTAGCGGCCCGTCCGGCTGATCAGCTGCCCGCTGCTGATCGAGGAGAGCAGGACTCCAGCGATCATCGGGGTCATGAGTAGGCCCGAGGCGGTCGGCGAGTGCCCTTTGACGACTTGCAGATACAGCGGCATGAAGGTGACCGACCCGAACAAGGCCACACCGACCACGAACCCGACTGCGCTGGCCACCGACACCGCGCGGTTGGCGAACAGCCGCAGGGGAAGGATCGGCTCCGCGGCCCGCCGCTCGACGACCAGGAAGGCGGCCAGCAGCAGCACGCCGAGCACGACCGTGGTCAGCATCATCGGCGAGGACCACGGCAGCGTGGTGCCGCCGAGGCTCGTGTAGAGCACGATCGCCGACAGCGCCCCGGCCAGCATCGCGGCCCCCAGGTAGTCGACCGCGTGGGGGATTCGCTCGGTCCGGGCGTGGAACACCGCCCCGATGACCACTAGCGCGGCCACCCCCAGCGGCAGGTTGACATAGAAGATCCAGCGCCACGACAGTTGGTCGACGAAAAAGCCGCCCAGCAGGGGCCCGACCACGGTCGAGACGCCGAAGACGGCACCAAAGAATCCCTGGTAACGGCCGCGATCGCGCGGCGGGAAGAGGTCGCCCACCACTGCGAGAGTGACGACCAGCAGGCCGCCGCCGCCCAGGCCCTGGAGGGCGCGGAAGGCGATTAGCTCCGCCATGTTCTGCGCAATCCCGCACAGCACGGAGCCGACCAGGAACAGCACGATCGCCACCTGCAGCAGCCGCTTGCGGCCATACAGGTCACCGAGCTTGCCGTACAGCGGGGACACCACCGTCGACGACAAAAGGTACGCAGTGACCACCCACGACAAGTTGGTACCCCCGCCGAGCTCGCCGACGATGGTCGGCAGCGCTGTCGAGACGATCGTCTGGTCCAACGACGCCAGCAGCAGCACCAGTAGCAGAGCGCCAAAGACGACAACCAGTCCGGACCGGCGCCCGGGCTGGCCGTCCCCGTCCGCGGCTGCTGACCTTGACGGCGCCTCAGGTGTCTGATTGGTCACGTGGGCTGCGTCCCTCCTTGTTCGATCCCGCTGGCGCCCGATCTGCAGCACCATCACCCCGAGGCCCGCAATTGCAGCCGTGCCGGCACTTGCTGATGACGCCTGAGGCTTGCCGACCTGTCAGGACCAACGCCCCCAAGGACCGGTTCTGCGGTCAGCGGGAACGGCGACGAGCAGCGAGCGGCCGTCGGGGGTGCCGAAGCCAGTAGAAGTTGAGCCCGTAACCCCAGCCGAACGTCTTGCGAGTAAGAATCCGAGGGTCGTCGGCGTTCGACGCCCGCGACCTGAAACGGGCGGAGGTCGGTTTGCGAAAGTGATAGAGAAGGCCCAAGATGCGCCCCTCGGCTCCCGTCGATGGGTGTCAGTCCTACTCATGCGATCCCCTCCCGTGTGCTCAATCGTCATCGCCACCGTAGGCGTCGGCGGATCCGACAACATTGCAGCTAGCGGCAAACTCCGCGAGTCGAGGACCTGTTCCCGGTCATCCTCGTGGGGGCGTCGACCTCAGCGAGGAAAGCGACTTCGACCTGCTGACCGGTGGCGATGGGGGGCCATCGGTGGCGGGTTCGCGCGCCTCAGGGGTTCAACGGCCTTGAGATGATGACGGCTAGGACGTTATCCACTGACGCTTGAATTTCGGCGAGCGCCCGGCAGCCGAATCGCGATATTCATCTCCTAGACGAGAGCCAGTTCAGGACGCCTCTGAGGTGCCTGTCGACGTTGACCAGTCCGACCGTCGGTGGGAAGGGAAACCTCCAGTACGGTGCCGTGGCCACCGGACTGATGACCCGGATCTGCATACCCACGTCGCGGTCGCGAACAAGGTGCAGACCCTCGATGGACGCTGGCTGTCGATCGACGGCCGGGTGTTGTTCAAGGCCAATGTTGCCGCGTCGGAGACCTACAACACCGCGCTCGAACAGCACCTCCGTGGGACCTGGGGGTGCGGTTTGATGAACGGCCTGGAACCGATCCGGCGAAGCGGCCGATCCGGGAGATCGTCGGCGTCGACCCCCGGCTGAACCAGCGCTGGTCCACCCGACGCGCCCACATCAACACCCGCCGCGGCGAGCTCGCGGTCCAATTCCAGCGGGATCACGGGCGGCCGCCGACGCCGGTCGAGGCGCTGCACCTGGCCCAGCAGGCGACCTTGGAGACCCGCGACGCCAAGCACGAACCCCGATCCCTCGCCGAGCAACGCGCCACCTTGCTGAACGAAGCGACAACGCTGCTCGGCGGACGGGGGCCGCCGTCGCGGCGATGGTGCAGACAGCGCTCATCCCGACCGCCGGGACCGCCACCATCGCCGACGTGCGCTGGGTCGCGCACACAGCTGACCACGTCCTGGCAGTAATGGAGGAAAGCCGCTCCACCTGGCAAACCTGGCATGTTCGCGCCGAGGTCGAACGGCAGGTCCGCACGGCGGATGTGCCTGTCGAGCGGGTAGGTGTGCTGGTGGACCTGCTCGTCGATGAGGTGCTGGATCGCCGGTCCGTCGCCCTTGTCCCGCCGCGTGACGGCATCGGGGAACCGCAAGCGTTGCGGCGCACGAACGGATCCTCGGTCTACACCGTGGCCGGCGCCGACTTGTACACGTCGCAGCGGATCCTCGACGCGGAACGGCGACTCGTTGCCACCGCCGGCCGCCGCGACGGGACAATGGTCGACGAGTCGGCGGTGGACCTGGCTTTGCTGGAGATGGCGGCAAACGGCACGGCCCTGGATGCCGGGCAGGCTTCGCTGGTCCGGCAGATGTGCACCTCCGGTGCGCGGCTGCAGCTCGCGATCGCCCCGGCCGGCGCCGGCAAGACGACCGCCATGCGTGCCCTCACGCTGGCTTGGACCCAAGACGGCGGCCAGGTGCTCGGCCTCGCCCCGTCCGCGGCCGCAGCCGCTGTTCTTGGCGAGCAAACCGGCATCCGCGCCGACACCCTCGCCAAACTCACCTGGTCTTTGCGGCACGGCAACCTATCCGACTGGGCGGCCGCGGTCGGCCCGTCACCATTGATCATCATCGATGAAGCCGGCATGGCCGACACCCTCACCCTCGACGCGGCCGTGCAGTTCGCCATCGATCGAGGTGCAAGTGTCCGGCTGATCGGTGATGATCAACAACTCGCCGCGATCGGCGCCGGCGGCGTCCTCCGCGACATCACCCACACCCACGGCGCCCTCCACCTGACCGAGCTGCACCGCTTCACCGAAGCGGGTGAAGCAGCAGCATCACTCGCCCTCCGCGAAGGCAAACCAGAGGCGCTCAACTTCTACCTTGATCATGGCCGGGTTCATGTCGGCGATATTGCCATCACCACCGAGGCTGCCTTCACCGCTTGGGTTTCTGACCGAGCGGCTGGACTGGACGCGATCATGCTCGCCCCCACCCGCGAGCATGTCGCCGAACTCAACCGTCGCGCCCGTCATCATCGCCTCGACCACCCCCCAGCGTCGTCGGAGGTGCGTCTGGCCGACGGCAACCAGGCCAGTGTCGGCGATGTGATCATCACCCGCAGCAACGACCGCCGACTCCGACTCACTGCAACCGACTGGGTCAAAAACGGCGACCGCTGGACCATCACCCGAATCGGCCGGCGCGGTGACCTCACGGTCCGGCACACCCGCAGCCAGCTGACCGTCCAACTTCCCGCCGGCTACGTTCAAGCCTCGACCGGACTCGGCTATGCCACCACCATCCATTCCGCCCAAGGCGTCTCCGCCGATACCATGCACGGCCTGTTGACCGGCCAAGAATCCCGGCAGCAGCTGTACACCATGCTCACCCGCGGCCGGCACACCAACCACCTCTACCTGCAGGTGGTCGGCGACGGCGACCCCCACACCGTCATCCGGCCCGAGACCATCTCCCCTCGCACCCCGACCGAGACGCTGCAGCAGATCCTCGCCCGCGATGAAGCGCCTCTGTCCGCCAGCACCATGGTGCGGGAGCTCAATGACCCAGCGGCCCGGCTTTTCCAGGCGGTCCAGCGCTACACCGACGGCCTCCACGTCGCAGCTGAACAGCTCCTCGGACCCCAGACCGTCGCAGAGCTCCACCAAGCCGACCACTACGTCCCCGGACTCACCACTGAACCCGCCTGGCCAACCCTCCGAGCCCACCTGCTCACCCTGGCGACCGAAACGGGAAAGCATCCGCTCCGCGCGCTGCTGGCAGCCGCCAGCGGACGCGACCTTCGAACCGCAGACGACATGGCGGCCGTCATCGACTGGCGGCTCACAGCGCTGGCGCCTACCAACCCAGGTCCGCTGCCCTGGCTCCCGGGCATTCCACCAACCCTCCAGGCCAATCCCGTCTGGGGAAGCTACCTGGGCACAGCGATCCCAGCTTGTCGCCGATCTCGCCGACCAGGTTCGAGATCACCTCTGCCAAGCTGAGCGCCCACCAGCCTGGGCCGTAGCGGGAGCCCATCCCACCGCACTCATCGGCGAAATCGCCGTATGGCGAGCCGCCAACGGCATCGATCCACAAGACCCGCGACCGACCGGAGGAGGCGGCCAACTTGATACCGCCGCCGCCCGTTTCACCGACAGATCTGGCAACGAGACGTTCAACGAACGACAAGCAGCACACACCGCACTGAGTCGCTCCCACCACGACAGCCGGCGCCCGTACCAAACACCCGGTCAGCGCCCGAACGGGCCAGCTGCACCCCTAACCCCCGTCGAGCTGCCTGCGTCGGGGCTGCGGTGTCGACATCACTATCGGCCTGCTGGTCAGATGGCCCGCGGCGCTCCTTCGGCTGCCGAATGGTCCCCGGGGCAGCCTCGGACATGCCGAACTGCCTCACCCTCCCCGCCTTGATCAAGTCCTTGATCGCTCCCGCCACTTCTTCGATCACTGGTCTAGCGGCAGGTCGTGTGTCCGCAGCACGTCGGCCGGCTTGAGCTCGGCGAAGCAGTGCGGATAAGGGCCGTGGCGGAGATCCTCGACCAGGATCGGCAACCGGTCGCGGTCCATTTCCAGCACGACGAGTTCGGACGGATCGAGATCGGCGTAGTGGTTCATAACGATGCCGGGGACCTGGTCGGCGAACGAGCAATGCACAAAGCCTTCACGCTCATAGCCCACGCCGCGGCTCGACCATGGGTAGCGGCCGGACGCCTCGGCCTCTGCCCACACCGACCGCTCCGCAACGTGGAACACCGCTTCGGAAATCGGCTGAGGCTCTGAGAGCAGGCCGAGCCCGACCAGATCAGCGCGTAGCCGCTCGGCGTCGGTGAAGTTCACCGCAGCCATGCCCAGGGTCGCGGCAGCAGCCACATTGGCTGGGATGTCGTCCACAAAGACCGTCGAGTCGGCGGACAGGCCATGCCGATCGAGGGCCAGTTGGTAGAGCGCCGGCTCAGGCTTGAGCAGTCCTTCGGTGCCAGAGACGACGATGGCCTCAAAGCGGCGCAGGATGCCGAAGCGCTCGGTCGCAAGCGGGAAGGTCTCGGCAGACCAGTTAGTCAGCGCGATCAACCGGACGCCCGCCTGCCCCAGTTCGGCGAGGATCCCGCTCGTCCCCGGCACCATGCCGGTCAACGTCGCGTCGAAGTGGATGCGGTAGCCGAGGATAGCCTCCCGGTCATCCGGAAAGCGAGCGATGAGCTCCTGCTCCGCCTCCTCGAACGAACGGCCGCCGTCGTTCAGCCGGTTCCAGCCGGCGAAGTCAACTCGTTCCAGGAAAGTCGCGACCTCCTCGGCCGGCAGCACCCGCTCGTACGCGGCGCGCGGATCCCACGACAGCACCACGCCGCCTAGATCAAAGATGACCGCATCGCTCGGCATCACGTTCCTCCGGATCAAGTCACAACAGCAGACTATGGTCATACGAACACCGAGCTGCCGGCCATCGCGGCGGCGATCTGCTAGGAAGCCGAGACTCCGCTGAGTGACCAACTGAGTGACTACGGGGTCGACGTCTCGTACATTCAGGCACACATCCACGGACTGAGTTCACGCTCAGTTCTCGACCTCGACGACTTGCCGACCGTGCTTTCACACCGAAGAGGTCACTGGTTCGGGCGCAGATTGTCGTCCCTAAGTCCCGTGCTGGCGTGATCACTGGTTGCGCCATGTGTGTTGCGGCTGCCAGTTGAGGACGCGGCGGGGCTTGTCGATTGAGCAGAGGGCTTGAGTACCTTCAAACGGTATCCGGAATTTGACGTCGGGGAAGAACTCGGCCATCAGGTCTGCTGACGGTCGGCTCATCACGGTGTCGGGGTTGGCGACATTGAAGATGTCGAACCCGGGCCGGTCGTGGACCAGAGCACCGACCACCGCCTGGGCGCCGTCGCGAGCGTCGATGTAGGACCACAGGTTCCACTTCCGGGACGCCGGCTCGTCCTCGAAGGCAGGAAAGGCGGCGTAATCGTGGGGTTCTGTGACGTTGGAGAAGCGCAGCCCGATCATCTTCTGATCGGGGTTCCAGCGGCAGAGCTGCCGCGCCATCTCCTCCTCCAGGTCCTTGGCGAGCGAGTAGGCGACCTCGGGGTGGGCGGCACCTCCTCATCGAGGGGGACGTAGACCGGTGGCTTGGCGAAGGGGTAGCCGAGCAGGGTCTCACTGGACGCCCAGACCAGGTTGTGGATCCTGAGCAGCTTGGCGGCCTGGAACACGTGAAAGGTGGAGAGAAGGTTGTTAGCGAAGGTGGCGACGTTGGGGGCAAACGTCGCACCAGGGATGGCGGCGAGGTGAACCACGGCGTCGACACCGCCATGGACCTCATCGATACCCGACAGTGCCTCCACCACTTGGCCGTAGTCAGTGAGATCGGTGCGGATGAGTGGGCCCTGGTGTCAGGAGAGGGGACGCGGTCGGAAGTCAGTGTCTCGTATGTGGCCCGTTGCCTGGCGCCGATCCGGTCGCCGCTTTCGAAAGGTGGGCCAGGTGCGGACCGGACGTCGGCGCCGGTTGGATAGTTTCCTCCGCCTGCAATTGTGTGGTGTACACAGAGACGAGGCGGTCCCCCGCATGTGGGAGATCGATCGAGAAGATCGAGCAAATCCCCCTTCCGCACCGAGCTGCTCACGCCGGAGTCGACGAAGTACGCCGCCTCCTCCATCGAGGACTACGCCGAGCGAACCGAGCAGACCGTCACCGCGTGGAAGGCCATGAACAGGCAGCAGGGCGGGCGATCCCGCGAAGCTCGCCGACGCACTGGTCTACCTCGCCGGTCAGGAGGAGCCGCCGCTGCGCTTCGCCGCCGGCGCCGACGCGGTCGCTGCGTTCGAGAGAAGGGCCAACAACCTCCTCGGCCAGGCCAACGCCTACCGCGACCTGTCCAGCAACCTCGCCCTCGAGTCGGACTAGGTCACGCGTTGCCGTTGACCGAATGCGTGACGAACTGCGTGACAACCCGGCCGCTGGGGACCGGACGGATTGGGATGCAGCAGGACCCAAGCCGGGCGTAGTCAGCGATTCAGCCGGTCCGTTCGCCCGGCTGACACGGAAGCGGTCAATCGCCGGGGGCCCCAAACTGCGCATCCCAGTCACGCATCCGTTGCAGGCTCTGTCGCGTACACCAGATGCCATGGACCAAGTTCGCCGTGACGATGAACACCAGGGCATGCCACCTGCGCCATCGAACGCGCCGAGGGCACACCCTGGACTACGTCAGCCGCTGCGGTGGGGGTGGTCCTCTGCGGACGGCGTCATCGATGATCTGGCGAGCGATGACCACCAGCTTGCGATCCTCGTCCTGGCTCAGCGAACGCAGCCAGACCCGTGCGTCGTCCTCGGTGCCACCGCTCCGACTCATCAAGATGCCAATCGCCTGGTCGATGACGGCTCTCGCCTCCAAGGCCGACTGCAGCCGAGCAATCAGCCGCTGCGTCTGCGCCAACACCTGCGCATTTAGAGACAAGGTCCCTGCTCGATCCCGTGCTGAAGATCGTCGATCTCACTGACAGGCGCCGCCGTGCCCGACAGTACCCGCACGGTCGTCCTGCTAGACGTCAGCTAGCTACAGCCGCCGCGCCCTCTCGTTGAATCGGTACCACGCAGCCTCTCGCGGGCACAGCCCCCAGTCTCCCACCAACTAGCCCTCGGCGCCTCACGCAAAAGCCGGGATTCGCATGTGCACGGGAGAAATCCCTGCCTCTGCCCGAGCACGACGCCCTACGCGTGCATGCAGCGGGCACGCCTAACGCAGAAGTCCCAAATATGCGGCAGATGCCGCAAAATCCCGCGCCACTCGCGGTCCTGGCCACGACCGGTTCACGCTTGGGAGTGCCGGGCCAACCGTCTCACCAGCTTTCCCCTTCAAGGCGGCAGCGGCACGAATCTCTGCTGCTGCGCTACCAGGCGCTGGGTTGCGGTCGAGGCACCGCCACGGTGTGCTACGAGTAACTGCCCGTCGGCAGTTGATGACGGAGGGGCAGTACCCAACGGAAGTTACGCCCGATGGGTGTTTTGCACCAGCAGTCAGGCAGGCACGCGCAGGTTCGCCTGCGTTCGATTAGGGCGTTGACTCCAGTCATGGCGCCAATCAATCCCCCAGCGACGAGGGTCCATCGGCTCATGAGTAGGGACGGTACACCGCTAGTCTGGCGGCAGACCGGGGTCGGGATGGAATCCTCGATTGACCGCCTGTCGGCGGGACCAGCGCTGGTCTGCTAGGAGAAGCCATCATGGAACACACCCACGGATCATTTCGAGCCGATCTCGCGCCCGTCGTCATCGGCCTTCCCACGGCAGACCGGCAGAGATCGTTTCACTTCTATGCCACCGCGCTGGGCCTCGAACCGATCGGCGACCTCGCCGAAGACGGATTCCCCGAGCCCCTGCAATTCGTCCTCAACGACGGCGCACGACTGATGCTCATTCCGACGGGCGGATTTGGCTGGATAACCAGCAACCGTCCCACTGCGAGCCCCGGCACCAGCGAGTGCCTACTTACCATGGTCGTTTCCGACCAGGATGGCGTCGTCGAGTTGATCGAACGTGCCCGACACGGGGGCGCTGAAGTCGTGAGTGAACCAACCGAGCAGCCATGGGGCTACGCGGCGACCTTCGCCGACCCAGACGGACACGTCTGGCAAGTGACCCCGCTTTCGACTCTGCCCCTGTACACCAAGTGAACGCCGCGCCAACCCGCGCGGTCTCAGTTCTGGCTCAGTTGCCACCATTTGTCACCGCTCATCGGCGCTCGGCCGCCCACAGCTCCGGCGGCATGATCGACGCACATTGCCGCCGACGCGACCTCGCGGACTTCGAAAGCGTGCGCATCTGACAGCAACGCGGGCCGGGCAGGTCCGCGCCAGCCGGGACCCATCCGGACGAGCCCCGCGAGCGGCGGACGGTTACGGACTCGCGCAGGGGCCTGCCCGGGACTACGGATCAGAAGGTCGCCCGACAGCATATTTGTAGTCGCCCCCGGCTCCTGAGACATACCCGGCCCAGCTACTCATCCCAATTGGGCGTATGAGTCCGATTCGACCGGCACGGGCCGCATGGAGCCGGTGGGCCAACGACCATCGTTAGGTGATCGGGGTCTCGGGATACTCGGCGGCCATCGGAGATCATTCCGCTGCCAGACGGTCTTCGGGATGCCGGCTCGGTGGACGCCTAACGCGCTGCAGCGCCGCTTGGTTGACAGCTGCACCATTGAGCCAGTTTCTCCGCGAACTCTCGATTCTTGGCTTCACTCTCCGCGGACGATCGCCAGCGCCGGATGAACGGGCTTAGGGGTGCAGGCAGTGACTGACATCTCCAACAAAACGAGGTAGCGATGGAGGATCGACTGCTGTATCGGGTTCCCGAGGTTGCGGTGATCTTGAACATTAGCCGATCAAAGGTCTACGAGCTGTTCAGTTCGGGCGATCTTGAATCCGTCAAGATTGATCGCAGTCGTCTGGTGCGGAGCTCGGATCTACGCGCCTATGTTGATGGGCTTCGTCCTGTCGACAAGTCTGCCTGATTTGGTGATCACAAGTTGACTTCTCATGATCTGCTGTGTCTTCGGGAATCTGTGTTTGTCTGAGATCGGCGTGCCGGCGTCAGCGGTGAACATCAACTGATCGAGACGATCCCGAGTGCTGATGCGCTTCGTGGGCCGCTGGACTATTCGGATGAGCCGGGTCATGCGATTAATGATCATCGTCCAGGGACGTTGGTGAGCCTCGCAGGCGAGCGGGGTCTGCTGTGAGCACCACAAGACGACGGGGCAACAGCGAAGGCTCTAATCCCGTGCAGCGCGGTGACGGCCGTTGGCAGGTACACATCCGCCACACAGATGAGGAAGGGCGGAACAAGCGATACACGGTCTACGGCAGCACTCCAAAGGAGGCACGGGCCAAAGCCTCCGCAGTCAGGGAACGGCTGCGCGCCAACCTGCCAGCTAGGGACCGCAAAGTAAACCTCGGCGCATTTGCCGCTGGGTGGATCGACTCAACGTTGGCGGCGTAGGATCGCAAAGCGTCCACAAAGGCGATGTACGGCACGATGGCGCGGCAGCACATCATCGGCAGCAAGATCGGCGCGCAACCGCTCGACAAGCTCCGGCCGTCTCACATCGAGGCGTGGAAAGTCGAGCTTGAGCAGCGCAGGCTCTCTGAGTCCACCATCCGGTCCGCATACACAATCCTCCGCGCCGTGCTCGACACCGCCGCCCGGGATAGAGCGCTAGCTCAGAATCCCGCCCACGCCGTCCGTCGTCCGAGGGTGCCTGCCACCGAGTCGGCTTATCTCGCGCCCGATCAGGTGCGCTCGCTGCTGTTGGCGGCGAAGTCGAGCCGGTATGCGCCACTGTTTGAGCTGCTCGTCCACACCGGATTTGCGCCGCGGCGAAGCGCTCGCCTTGCATTGGTCCGACATTGATCTTGACGCGAAGTTGCTCCGGGTGCGCGGCACTCTCGCTCGCGTCGCCGGCGAGCTCGTTGTGACCGAAACGAAGACGCCGAGGTCTCGCCGAGTGGTCCCCCTCTCCCCTACCGTGGAGCGGCTGCTGCGCACGGCACGCGCCAATCAGAGGGCCGAGCGACTGAGGCCGGCTCAATGTGGCAGCCAACCCCTTTACGTGTTCACAACCGAGCTGGGCGAGCCCTGTGATCCTCGCAACGCGCTACGCGCGTTGAAGGCCTCAGCCAAGCGCGCCGGCCTCCCTTCATCAGTCGGCTTGCACACGCTGCGGCACTCAGCGGCCTCGGTGATGTTCTCCGCTGCGTGCCGCCTCTCGCAGGTCTTCGGTCACGCCAGCGTCTCGATCACCGGAGACATCTACGGGCACGTCAGCCCAGATGTGTCACGGGAGGCCCTGGTTCGACTCAGCGACGCCCTCGCCCAAAAAAGGTGGTCCTGAAAAGGTGGTCAAAAGCTCAAACCGATCATGAAACCAAGTCAATGAGGCAGAGGAATTGCCCTTCTGACTAGGCAATTTGCTTAGTCGGGCTGGCGAGATTTGAACTCGCGACCCCTTGACCCCCAGATCGGGCCATGACGGTTGTCGAGCGTGAACCACTGCTCGCTGGCAACCACGGTTGACCGTTGATGTGCGCTGAGTTCGGCCGTCGTGGTCCGTAGTTGGTCCGTAATTTCGCTCCAACCCACATGGCTTGGTCGGTTTTTGCCAATCCGCCTCTGGGCGAGTGCCACGTCCAGAACAGCAGTCGGGACCGCATGATTGGCGCACTCTCGCTGCCTTTTTCGCCTGCCTTCGGGCGACGACCTAGATCAAGCCATGAACAAGATCCAACTGCGTTCGCTCACTGCCGCCCCGAGCTTCTTTGGAGGTCCAAGCCACCATGCGAGCGTGGAGGACAACCACGCCATGCTCGTAGTGATGAAGATGCTTATGAGTTCGGACACGCCCTGGGCAAGCACCACCTGGACTGCCCGGGCCGAGGACGGCTGGCGCTGGTGATGATGCAGCAAACCAAAGACTGAGTCGTCGACGGGAAGCCGGTGCAGCCCGAGCTTGCCGTATACCTCCGCGGACGATCGCGAAACGGAACCTGGTGGACGAGATCCTCGTAGAAGACGGCGTACCCATCTTCCTGATCTCCCGCCCACGGCGGATGGGCGGCTCAAGAATGGGCCTTGCCTCATTCATCCCGACGCCGCGAAATCCGATGGCCGGGTCCCGGCCGATCACCTTATAAGCGACGAACACTCCGAGGTTGTCGTAGAAGAAGACCAGGCGGCGCACCAGTTCCCAAGCCGTCCCAGGAAGACCGGACACTCCCCTATCGGGACTGTGCTCAGCAGTGAGGCGAGTGATGACCCAGTCACGCGCCCGAAACCACTCCGCCGTTCGCGATTCCCGAAAGATGTTGAGAGCGATTGGCAGAAGGTTTGCCGCCTTGTCTGACCCAACGGAAAAGCCTGGCGCCGCCAGCGTGATCAGAACGCTGCCAAGGCTGACGAGCATGGAGGCATCCGCAGATCCAATTCCAGGAGAACCGAGCGCCGAACAGGACGCCCCGTCAGACAACCCGGATTGGTGACATCACTCGGATTCGGTGGACTCCACCCTGGGCTGAGGGGTCTACTCCAAATACAGCCGGGCGACGCGCGCGCATTGCTGCTTCTCACCGGACTGGTTGCCGCGCTCGTTTTGGCGGGCCTTGGTTACCAGACCTTCTACGTGTTCTATCGCCGGTACGTTGAGGCGTGGGTGACCGAGATAAACCTGCAGGCGATGCGCGGAACTGAGCACATGGGAGAACGCGATTCGATTGGCTAACCTCCTGTTCGGAGCCAATCGGGCGGGTGGATCGCCGGGCCGAGCGAGCCGAGGTCAAGAAGGCGATCCGCTCGGCGGCCGACGCGGAGTCGTGGGTTGACGAGGTGACAAGGCTCGGTGATACACGGCACTCAAGCGAGCATTTCTTGTCTTCGTCGTGATTGCCATGCTGCTCGCGATGGTCTCCGTCGTGATTTGTGAGCGGGTAGCACCCCGAGATGCTTCATCAGGGCATTGGGTACGGCGGCCGCGCACTGGTCCATCACCACGGATACGACCAGGAGACGACATCTGAGAGGAGGGATCAGACGCCAAGGACGTGCTCAGTAGGCAAAAGCCGGAGACGAACCGATTTCCAATATGCGGCGGACGAAGCGCGGCCCTGCGCGTAGAGCGGCTTTGAGCATTCGTTCAACCACGGACGTTGACTTGACGCATATATAGGTGATCGGCGACGCCGGCGTGTGAAAGGTCGATATTCTTGGCCGCTTAGTATCAGAACCGGCAGTGTCGGCACTGGCA
The DNA here is from genome assembly GCA_963734005.1 of uncultured Actinomycetota bacterium. Lineage (GTDB taxonomy): Bacteria > Actinomycetota > Actinomycetes > Propionibacteriales > Propionibacteriaceae > Microlunatus. The sequence continues at coordinate 122,318 of CAVTFS010000017.1, read as the reverse complement.
AATCACTGAGTCGAACCCGAGCATCCGCGGCGACACGCACGACACTTTGGCCTTTGCATACCAATGTCCGTGACAATTCCTTGCTCGTCGATATGTTGAGTTCTGCTGTGTTCCTTCCCCGCGTCTCAGGTCGTGCCGCTAAACGCGCGCTCAAGCGACTCCGACTCCTGGTAGCTGGCAGGAACCGGGCAGCTTTGAATTCGAGCGGAAGCCAGCTGATTGGCGTTCGCTACGTGCAAGTAGGCCTCGAAGAAAGGGAGAACCTTACTGTGACATGGAATGTATCGATTGCCATACGTTCGCTCTGTGTAACGCTGTTGGCGGCTATCCTGGCGCTGGTTTTGGTTGTGACCTTGGCCGAGGATGCGGACGCCAGGAAAGTGAGGCGTAAGAAAGGTGTACGGCGACCTTTTCCACATGCGAGTCTTTCCACCAGCAACACCGACAAGTGATTTGCGCCGCCGGATCGCTTCCCTTGCAGCCCGGGACGGCCTTTCCTGATCCCGACCAGGGCGGACTGGGACCCACCGAACATCCAGCCACCAAAGCCAATTGATGGCTACATCTGCACGGCCGAGGGCAGCGTCAAAATGGTGTCCATCGGCGCTGGCACCCAACGCCGGTGACACAGGCGGCGAAATTCGACCTGAACGATGTGTTAGACCGAGATGCCGACGCCGTCGCGCCCGGGGGAGTACACTCTTCCGCCTGGCCCACTTGCGAGCCCGGACCTCTTCAAATGCCACTTGGTACCTAACTTACCTTCCACTGCCGACCGGACCACCAACGACTTCAGCTGCGAGTTCGCCGAAAACCAGCAGACTTGTGTCTTCACAATGCACGAGCTCGTGCCCACTAATGTCGATTAGGTAGACGACGACACGGGCAAGACTGCTGCAGGAAGATCTCGACCGCTGGGACCCCCGAGGATCAGGATAAGGTCGACTCGTTTAACGACTTGTTCCTCCCCATCGCGTGCCACCCGGTGCCCACCGCGGTGCCTGCAGGTGCGGATGCTGCCGGCGAAGGTTCGGCGGCCTGGCTCTTCGGTTTGGTGTTGGCCGCTGGTGGGGCGATGGTGGGAGGCGTAGTGATTGCGCGCCGCCGCTTCCTCCAATGACTCCTGATCCGACATTCCTGCGGGCTGGCCGGACACCACGACGGCCAGCCCGGTTCATTGCCGCGCTTTGCCTTGTGGCCGTCACAGCTGCCTGCGGCACCGGCGGCGACCATGTCACCACAGTCGGGTCCACAGCCACGCCGTCGTCAGTGACGACGACGTCACCGGATGTGAACGAGCTGCCCCCTGAGCCGACAGCGAAACAAGGTGGCGGCATCGAGGGCCCGTATGTGTTACGCATTCCTCAAATCGGTGTGGACGCCCACGTCGTGCCCGTCAAGAGCAACGAGGAAGGGATACTTGAGCCTCCACCAAATCCCAGCGTCGTCGGTTGGTGGAGCGACGGCGCTGCCCCTGGCGCAGCGCAAGGATCCGCGGTATTGGTCGGACACGCTGTACGCCACACAGACGGCGGCGTTTTCGACGACCTCGGGTATTTGAGCCGCGGCGATGCCATCGAGCTCGAAGGACCGCACTCCACATTGACCTACCGCGTGGACTCTATCGACGTGCTGTCGATAGACGACTTCGCTCGCAATGCCCAGCAGATCTTCAAACAGACTGGCGCTGGCCGGCTGGTCCTCATCACCTGCGGTGATTTTGACGGTACGGTCTGGCGGTCCAACATCGTGATCAGCGCGGAGCCCGTCTCATAGTGATCTGGGCTAGCTCGTTGTTATGCCTTCAGCTACCGCCTCCAAGACCTCTTCCCACACGTCGCCGGAGGAGGTGAAACCATGCCGCGATCATCCTGCCGAGACCGACACATAAGGCGCAGCCCGACAGCGGTTCTTGGGCTGTTAGTCGCATTCGACTATTGCTCGGGTTTGCGTTAGTGAGTACCTCCGTTCGCCCGTCGTGACCGCACCTGCCGGCGAGCGTTGCCCAGTCAGTGGGCGGCTGGAGCGTCTTCTGGAGCTCCCTTCCCGGCGGGTAGGTCCGGCAGGTTCGCTCATAGGTACGACATCGACGAGCAAACTCGTTCCACTCCGTCATCGACAGATTGCGGTTGACGATCTTGCATCCCTGTGTGACCCAGGAGGTCAACCGCGGGTTCCACAGCCGTTGTGTGATCCGCGCCGGCGGTGGGCAGAAACTTGCCATCGGGACTGAACGCCACGTCTTGCACCGGGTCCTCTGATCGACGAGTGGCTGCCCCTGCGGCCTCCCCGAGGGGACACGCCTCGCGCTGGCCGATCAGGCTGATCGAGCGCGCGCGGTGCTCGAGCGGGCCGCAGACTTCGGAAATGACCTTTGCCTGCTAGCCGAGGAGGTAACCCGGAGACCGGCGATCAGCTGGGTAGCTTTCCGCAGACCTCTTAGCCACATCGGCCTGGCTAATGCAGCGTGGATAATCTCGGAAGCGGAGCGTCGAGCTCGCCCGTTCAGCTGGAGTAGGTCGCGGCGGGAGCGGAGCTGGGGGCGCCCGGTCCGGATGGGAACTCCGCGCAGGTGCGCTGATATGGCCTGCCCGGCAGAAATTGCTGCCACTCGGTCATTGACAGGTTGCGCCGGACCAGTCGGCATCCCACAGCCTGCCATTCCTGGAATCCCAGGTCCCATAGTCTGACCGCCCCGTTCGCGCCCACGGTTCCTAGGGTTCTACCGTCGGGACTGAAGGCCAGCCCGTATATTGGCCCCTCGTGGGCTGAGAGTTCGGACCCGATCTGCTCGCCGTCCGAGACCTGCCAGCGTTTCGCCGTGCCATCCTCACTAGCGGTGGCTAAGGTCTGGCCGTCGGGGCTAAACGCCACCTGCCAGATGACGTCCTCATGTGCCAGGATCGGTTGTCCGTGCGGCTGGCCGGTGGCGGTGTCCCAGAGCCGAACGGTCCGGTCATCTCCGGCACTGGCCAGTAGCTTTCCGTCCGGGCTGAAGTCGACGCTCTCCACTTGGTTGGTGTGGCCGCGCAGGACCGGCCCGTACGGCTTCCCGGTCCTGACGTCCCAGATGTGGACTGTTCGATCCGCCAGCCCGGCGGCTACCAGCTTCCCATCCGGGCTGAATGTGACGGCATTGACGACCTCGAGGTTTGTTATTGGCTTCCCGGTACTCGCGTCCGGAGTCGACCTGCCAGAATCGCACCTGCGTCTCGCTGTCTCCAGTCGCAAGCAGCCTTCCGTCCGGGCTGAAGGCGACGTCTTGCACGGTGTAGTTCTCGTCCGACGGGTCGTGCAGCTGGATGGTCATGAGACGTCGCCCACGCGCGACCTCCCAGATCGTCGCAGTGCCTCCGTAGCCTGCGGCGGTTGCGATCAGTCGGCCGTCAGGGCTGAATGCGACCCGTTGCGGGTACTCGTCGTGCCGCAGAGGATAGCCATGTGGCTGCCCGTCGGGCAGCTTCCAGAGTCGGGTGGTGTTGTCATCGATACCTGATGTGGCCAGCAGTCCGCCCCGTGGTGAGAACGCGATCCCGTGCACCTCACCGACGTGGCCGCTGAGGAATCGGCTCACCGAGAAGGTTTCGGGCACGCGCCAGGCTCGTGCCGTGGTGTCCCAGCTACCGCTCAGCAAGGTGCCGCCGTCGGGGCTGAACGCGACGTCGGCTACGTCTGCGGTATGCCCGATGACAGGGCCACCGCGGGGGGTGCGGGAGTCCACCTGCCAGAACCGAACCCGTTTGTCCACGCTGCCGGTGGCCATCGTCCGTCCGTCGTTGGTGAAGGCGATCGCGAGCACGTCGTCGGTGTGACCGGTGAAAGGTGCACCGACGGCCTTGCCAGTGGCCGGATCCCAAAGTCGCACCGACTTTCCGGCAGCCACCGCCAGCAGCCCGCCCGTCGGTTGGAAGACGACGCTGCGCACCGGGTCGTCGAATGTGAGCGGTGACCCGAACGGAGAGCCGTCGCGCACTCGCCAGATCCGTGCGCTGCCGGTTTCATCGTTCTCCCAGACCGCGGCGGCAAGAAGCTGGCCGTCCGGACTGAACGTTACTCGGATCACCGAAGCGCCGAGCTGGGCGAGCGGGCGGCCGAGCAGGGGCCGACCGGTGGCGACGTCCCAAACGCGCACGGTACCCGCGTCGGAACCAGCGGCGATCAGCCGGCCGTCCGGGCTGAACGCGACACTGAACAAGTAGCTCCCGTCCACGTTCACTGGCGTGCCGACCGGCTGCCGGGTCGCGGTATCCCACAGCCGCACAATGCCGTCCTGTCCACCGATAGCCACCAGGCGGCTGTCTGGACTGATCGCCAGCGCATTCACAGGGGAGGGCGACTGGATCGGGGCACCAGCCTCCTGGTAGGTGCGCGGGTCCCAGAACCGCACGGTCCGGTCCCAGCTCCCAGTCACCGCGAAGCGGCCGTCGTGGCTGTAGGCAACGGCATGCACCTGGTCGGTGTGCGCCGTGAGCAGCGTGCTCTCGTGGCTCAGCTCGGCCAGCCCGCTGATCAAGCCGGCGGATGGTGGCGGGCGGTCGGCGTCGGCGTGGGCTGCGCTCAGGGCCTGCAGTCCCAACAGGATGGCGGTGTCCGGTTCGTTGCGGGCGATGCTCCCAGCCTCCGCGCCCAACTGTCGCGCCAGTGCGACTCGGGATTGCGCTTGGTTACGCCGGTTCAGCCTGGACCGCGATCGCCGTGCTGATCAAAGCCAGCACCAGGAATCCGACGAGCCCGGCAACGGTGAGCCGCAGCCGCCGGACGGAGCGGCGCAGCCGCACTTGATCTCGTACGGCGAGCGCTTGGCTTGCCGCCATAAAGTCCCGTTCCTGCGGGCCGAGGTCCGTGGTGAGATCCGCCCAGGAGCTCAGCTCAGCCAACCTGCGGCCGCGCAGCAGGTAGGAGTCGTCCCGCTGGCCCGCTATCCAGTCCAGCGTCAGCCGCTCCACCTCAGACCGCATCCGAAGGCTGGAGCGGGACGCCTCGATCGCATCCCTGAGCGGGGTCCACTGCCGCAGCAACGCTTCGTGCGCTACCCCGACGACGCGTCTCGCCCGTCGGCGTCCGCGCGTGCTGGTGAGCAGGCGGGCATCTACAAAGGCATCGACGCTACTGCCTGTTCATCGGGGCTCAGAGCGCCATGCGCGGGACCCGGCGGCCGGTCGGCTCCGCGTCGCCTCGTCGTCACCACGGCGAACTTGGTCAACGTCGGCAGCACCAACTCACCGTGACCGCGCCGGTCCAGTTCGGCTCGGAGCCGGTCCGCGCGGCTGCTGCAGTGCACCGACGACGCCCCCAACGCGCTTCATAGTCGTCGATGCGTGACCGTCGCCATCGGCGCCAGCCTGTTGGTAGAGCTCACGCAGCGTGTACGCCAGCAGCGGGAGCGCGTCGCCGCCGGTGGTCTCCTCCACCATCCGCTCCACCAGCCCGGGCGCGAACTGCAGAGCCGGCGCGCTGGGCCGCTTCTGAATCACCTCGGGCAGGCGTGCCCGGCTGAGCGGCTCGACGACCAGCGAGTCGTCTATACCTCTGCCAGACCGGCACCGCTCCGGCGCGGTGCTCAAAAACTCCGAACGCACCGTCGCCACCACCCATACCGGGCTGTCATCACCGAGCGCCTCGCGGAGCAATCTAAGGAACGCTTGCTGTTCCTCGCACTCCGGTACGGGTCAGTAGCTCCTCCGCCTGATCGATCACCACCAGCACGTTGACCCGGCCGTTAGCAGCCCCGCCAGGTCACTGCTGCGCCCGGCGAGCTCGCCAAGCTCGCCCGCCAGCTCAACCAGGCCCGCACCGCCGTGCCGCAACACTGCCGCGATCTCGCTCGAAGGGGCGTTGCTGGCCACGGGTGTCAAAGGCAGCGAGCCATGCAATGGGCCAGGTTGCGAGTCGGCTGTTGGCCCGGCACCAAGGCAGGCAACACCATCCACTTTGACGGGCAGCCGCTCCAGACGCGGCAGCAGCCCGGCTCGCATCAGCGAAGACTTGCCGCTGCCCGACGGGCCGACGACGGCAACGAATCGGCCCGCTCCCGTCTGCAAAGTGGGCTGCAGCAGCTCCAGTAGCCGGTCGATCTCATCATCGCGGCCGAAAAACACCGCCGCATCATCGCCGCTGAAGGACTCCAGACCCGGGTAAGGAGACTCGGGTTGGGTCCCAAGCGAAAGAGTCCGCCGGATCCAACCCCGCCCGCCGCAACCCGCGCAAACAACCGGGTGTATGCTGTCTCGCCTTCGCTGCAAGTCGATCCACTGCACGCCGTCCAGCAACCCCAACCGCACACCCGCCTCCAGCCGCAGCGGAAAGACCGGCTTGCCCAAAGACCGGGCCAGGCAGACCTCGGCAATGCACCACTGAGAGGCAACCGAGGCACGCGCTGGCCAAAAAAATGACACCATCGGACTTGCGGAGCTGGGAGTATAACTCCTGTTGCCATTCGCGGCCCGCCGGGATACCGTTGCCGGATCAAAGTCGAGGAACAAGGCGGCAAAACCCGCGGCAGCCAGTCGCTCTTTTACCTCCAGCGCCGCCGCACGGTCGACACTGCTGTGGCTAATGAACAGCAACGACATGGGATGACCTGATGGTCACTTGTGCTTCGTGTACCGCGGCATGAACCAGGTATCGATGGCTATCTCGTTGGTCTTGTCGTCCTCGACGATGATGGCCATAGCATTATCGAGCTTGAAGCTGAAAGTCTTGCCGCCGTCGTACCAGTACGTGCTGTAAGCAGCCGGATCGGTGTCGCTTCCTTTGCACGAGAAGCGCTGCGGCCTGATGAAATTGTTCGCATTGATGTCTTCCGGTGAAGTTTCCCTGGGGAACAGCCCAACGTCGCCGGGGTTATCGGCTTCCAGTGCGAAACCAATCGGCGGGCTCTCCTTGTTCTCGTCGGTGCGCGTCTCTTGGCAGGAGTATTGAGGGGCGGAGCCCACGTCGCCACCGAAATTCGACATCATGGCAAAACCCCTTCTCGGCCCGATCGCCGAGCAAAAGGGACCGCGATCCGCAGTCGGCCCCGAACGACCGCATCGCCGCTTTCCGTTCTCTCGAACAGATCAGGCAATCGTCCGCATGATTCATCGATGTTAGGGCGATATGTCGCATTTGTATACATGCGGCTTTGCACGATCGTGGGCCCCGCCGCACTCCGCGTGACATGCTGCGGCTAAATTACGGCCGTATAGGCGGCCAGTGACCGTCTGGCTAGGGAGCCTCACCTGCATTGGGACTCGTCAGCGTGTGCGTCGAGCGGAGCCGCTCACGTGCTGCGCGGGTCGCTGAGCGACGAGAGGAATTGATTAAGGAATACTCAAGGTTCACCGCCGAGGTCACCAGGGCTTAGACGCGACCAGGGACGCAGGTCAGAGCCCTCCCGTTAGCTAACTCGATTCCAACCAAGGATCGCTAGACGACTACGGGTCGCATGCTGCCGTCGTTCCGCCTGAGCCTAAATTCGGGACTAAAGTCCCAATGAAATCGGGACCTAAGTGGCTTTCTATACAATTCTGTACAGTTTCTGGACAAATTCTGTGCGTCTCCCATGAGCTTTCTTTTCATTTTCCGTGGGCTAGCTGTGGTAAACGTCCGGTCTCCAATGAGCAATCCTTTTCGTTCCTATGGGCTAGCTGTGGGGTAACATCTGGTGAATTTGCCCTGTGGGAAAAGCTGAGACGGGGCTGGTACTGGTGGACCCGTTGGGAAAGCCTGTACGGCCGGAGCTGTACTCAGACAGCTTCCGGAGATTGACCCTAGCGGCCAGATTAGGGGTGATCCATCTCTACCTGGTCCGCCGACTCTCGCCGTGGCCATGGATCGCGCGGGCGTGGCTCCAGTGGATGCCGCTCCCCCGCTGGCCACACAGGGCCGCATCCTCAGGATGTACGAGTCGACTCAGGGCGTTCCAGACCCTCGACGGACGCTGGCTGTCCATCGACGGCAGCGTACTGTTCAAGGCCAACGTCGTGGCCTCGGAGGCCTACAACACCGCGCTCGAGCAGCATCTCCGCGAGACGTTAGGCGTGGCGTTCGCCGAACGACTCGGCACCGATCCGGCGAAGCGGCCGATCCGGGAGATCGTCGGCGTCGATCCCAGACTGAACCAGCGTTGGTCGACCCGTCGCGCCCACATCAACACCCGCCGCGGCGAGCTGGCCATCCAATTCCACAATGATCATGGCCGCCCGCCGACACCGGTCGAGGCGTTATACCTAGCACAGCAGGCGAACCTGGAGACTCGGGATGCTAAGCACGAACCCCGGTCCCTAGCTGAGCAACGCGCCACGTGGCTCAGCGAAGCCGCAGCCGTGTTAGGCAGCCCGCAAGCCGTCGCGTCAATGGTGCGCACGGCCCTTACGCCGCCGGCCGGGACTGCTCCCATCGCCGACTCACACTAGGTCGCACAGACCGCTGATCACATCCTGAGCGTTATCGAGGCGAGCCGCTCGACGTGGCAGATGTGGCATGTCCGAGCCGAAGCACAGCGACACGTCCGCACCATCGACGTGCCCGCTGAACATGCAGCTTCACTGGTAGACCTGTTGGTCGATGAGGTGCTCGATCGCCGGTCTATTGCGCTGGCCGCGCCGCGCGACGGCATCGACGAACCTGAGTCGCTACGGCGCGTCGACGTGTCGTCGGTCTACACCGTCGCTGGCGCCGACCTCTACACCTCGCAGCGGATCCTCGACGCCGAACAGCGCCTCCTCACCACCGCCAGACGACGCGACGGGTCAGCCGTCGATCAAGTGGCAGTGGACCTAGTGTTCCTGGAGATGGCGGCAAACGGCAGCGCCCTCGATCCCAGCCAGGCGTCCATGGTCAGGCAGATGTGCACCTCGGGGGCTCGACTGCAGCTCGCGATCGCTCCTGCCGGCGCCGGCAAGACCACTGCTATGCGGACCCTCGCCCTGGCCTGGACCCAAGACGGCGGCCACGTGATCGGCCTCGCGCCCTCGGCGGCAGCGGCGGCCGCCCTCGGTGAGCAGACCGGCATCCGCACCGACACGCTCGCCAAACTCACCTGGTCACTTGATCACGGTGAGCTCCCCGACTGGGCCTCAGCGGTCGGCCCGTCGACCTTGTTGATCATCGACGAAGCCGGGATGGCCGACACGCTCTCCCTCGACACCGCCGTGCAGTTCGCCATCAATCGCGGTGGGAGTGTGCGCCTGATCGGTGATGATCAACAACTCGGCGCGATCGGCGCCGGCGGCGTCCTGCGCGACATCACCCACACCTACGGCGCCCTCCGCCTAACCGAGCTGCATCGCTTCACCGACCTCGCCGAAGCCGCAGCATCACTCGCCCTCCGCGAAGGCAAACCAGAAGCACTCGACTTCTACCTTGATCACGGCCGCGTTCACGTCGGTGATATCGCCACCACCACGCACGATGCCTTCGCTGCGTGGGTGTCCGACCGGGCCGCCGGACTCGATGCGATCATGCTCGCCCCCGCCCGAAAGCTTGTGGCCGAACTCAACCGGAAAGCCCGTGATCATCTCCTCGGCGGCCACCCGCCCGCCCGCGAAGTGCGGTTAGCGGATGGGAATGAGGCCAGTGTCGGCGATGTGATCATCACCCGCAGCAACGACCGCCGACTGCGCCTCGCGCCAGCCGACTGGGTGAAGAACGGTGATCGTTGGACCATCACTAGAGTAGGCCGCCGCGGCGACCTGACTGTTCGGCACAACCGCAGTCATCGCACCGTCCAGCTGCCGGCCGACTACGTTCAGGCCTCGACCGGTCTGGGCTACGCCACCACCATTCACGCCGCCCAAGGCGTCACCGCCGACACGATGCACGGCCTGATCACCGGACAGGAATCCCGGCAGCAGCTATACACGATGCTCACCCGCGGCCGAGCGACGAATCACTTGTACGTGCAGGTGGTCGGCGACGGCGACCCGCACACCCTCATCCGACCCGAAACCGTCACCCCCCGCACTCCGACCGAGACTCTGCAGCAGATCCTCGCTCGTGACGAGGCGCCCACCTCAGCCAGCACACTGCTGCGAGAACTCAGCGACCCCGCCGCCCGGCTTCATGATGCGGTCCAGCGCTACACCGACGGGCTCAAGGTGGCGGCTGAGCAGCTCGGCGGACCCCAGATCGTTCACGCGCTCGACGGCTTGGCGGACCAGGTCATTCCTGAACTCACGAGCGAGCCGACGTGGCCGACCCTCCGAGCACACCTGCTCGCCTTGGCGGCTGAAACCGGTGAACACCCACTCCTCCACCTCCATGAGGCCGCGCTGGGGCGGGATCTCAGCACAGCTGAAGACATAGCGGCTGTATTGGAGTGGTGCCTTCCGGAGTCCGCATCCATTGCCCTAGGGCCACTACCATGGCTTCCCGGCATACCGTCAACGCTTCATGATCATCACGCTTGGGGCGAGTACCTGGCGAAGCGGTCACAGCTCGTTTCCGACCTCGCAGATCAGGTCCGAGACTGCGCCAGTCATATCAGCGAACAGCCGCTATGGGCACCACCGGGCAACCACCCGACAGCCGCCCTTCTTGGTGAAGTCGCCGTCTGGCGAGCCGCGAACGGCGTCGACCCGCAAGACCGTCGCGCTACCGGACCGGACCAACTGCAGATCTTATCGGCTGAATGGCAAAGACATCTCGAGCGAAGGATCGCCCACGCTAGCGACAACCCGACCAACTCCGATATCCGCACGCAGGAAGTTGGTTCCACTTTCCAAATTCGCCGTGACAAAGCTCGACAGCAGTGGCCCCGGCCATCCGCCAACAACCGGAGGTCGGGTCCGCCCCGCCTTGGACGCTAGGGAAATGTGCCATATGGTCACGGCACGCTAATCGGTGCTTCGGTGGTGCAAGTCACCTCCGCAGTCAATCGGTCCGACTACATGATGGATTGTCGTCGAGTCTTTGTGGACATCCGGCCAGGTAGGCAGCGCTTCGCGACTTCCGCCTTGCTCAGAAAGGGTGTCGAGACTGACCACCAACGCGAGCATTCTCTCCTTCGGGCGGTAAGAGAGGCTGGTCTGACCCAGCCTGACCTCGCTAAGACATCCACAGGAGCTGCACCACGCGAGCGGCAAATCAGTCAACGTGAATGAATGCCCTTGGTGGACAAGGAAGGAGCTACCGGTGTACTTCAAAATCGGGCAGCTGCCTCCGCTCTGGAAGCTCCAGCGCTGGTTGTCCCAGTTCTGCCGGCCCGAGGCTGTGGCGTGAGCCCGAAGCGTCCTCCGCTGGGAGTGCGCTTGACAGCGGACATTGAGGAGGTCCGTGCTCCGCGTGGCACGATGTGGTGGGCACGGGTTCGCTGGCACGATCCGGAATCGGGGCGGCGGGAAAGCATAAAACGCTCGCATTCCACGCACGAGGCCGCAGCCGCCTGGATCACACAGATGCAGAACGCGTCGCGGACGGGCGTTGACGCGACGCAGACACTGGCCCAGTACGTGACATTCATCGGCGACCGCTGGACCAGAGGAATCGACCCCACCTCAACCTACGGCCCATACTCAGCCGGTCTCCGTCGTCGCGTCCTTCCAACGCTCGGTCATCTTCCGGTCGCGATGATCACCGCCGGCCTGGTCGACCGCGCCATCGACCAGTGGGAGACTGAGTTCGGCCGGTCGACGATCAAGAACACGTTTCAGCGCTGGTCCTGGTGCTCAACGAGGCGGTCCGCGACGGCATCATCCTTCGCAACCCGGCAACGGACCGAGCCCGTCGCCGCACGGTCGGCCGTTCTTCCGGCAACTCCGAACCGAGCACACCACGTGACCTCGCTCTTCCCAACGTCGCCATCCTTGAGCAGCTGGTAGCCCGCGCCGTCGAGGCCGGCAAGGACCAGTCGTGGGGCGACGTGGTGACGATCCTTGCCACGACCGCACTCCGGATCAGTGAGGTGTCAGGCCTCCGCGTTGGTGAGATCGATCTGGTCCGAGGACTTATTCACGTCCATCGGCAGACATACCCAGGCCACGGTGGCCTGGTGACGAAGGAGACCAAGGGCCGTCGACGGAGGACGGTTCCAATCATTGACCCGCTACGTCCAACGCTCGCACGGCTGACCGCCGGCCGACGCCCAGAGGAACGACTGGTCCTCGGTCCCCGCGGCGGCGTGATCACCACCGCCACCTTGCGGGACGCGACCGGTTGGGACGCGCTGGTCACCCAGCTCGGGCAACCGGGCCTGGTCCGCCACGGCCTTCGGCACACCGCCTTGACCTGGATGGCCGACGCTGGCGTCGATCTGCACATCCTGCAGCGAGTCGCCGGACATCAGGATCCGGCAGTCACGGCTCGCTACCTGCATCCCGATGTGCAGGCCATGCTGGAAGCTGGTACAGCGTTTTCAGCCTGGTGGTCCGTAGCTGGTCCAGAGCCACCGTCGCTAGGCGTTATCGACGCCGGCAAGAATGTCGGTTAATGCCGGTCCGACTAGGTCGGATGGCGTCCATCGGTTTGGTCGGGCTGGCGAGATTTGAACTCGCGACCCCTTGACCCCCAGACATCGGCAGCGTGTCCACAGATGTCCTCAGACGTCCAGTTTTCCTTAAAATTAAGGGATTTGCACATGGGTGTATTTCGGTGGACAAGCCCAAATGGTGGTCAAAATGGTGGTCAGAACCATAGCCAAACTAAGTGACTCGGAGGTGTGAACCAAGATCAAATAGATAGCGCCCGCCAGGCAGTGGGAGGGGCCCGTGGGCTCAGACGTCCGGCGCTTTTGATCGGCGTCCCGCTGAGTCTCTTGGCCTGGTCCGCGAGTTGAGTGCGTGGTCGCCTACGCCTGGCTGGTGTCCGGCGTAGCGTTGTATTCGTCATCGGTGACGTGCTCGGCCCAGTGGACCGCGACGTGTTCGTCGTCGACTTCGTTGAGCGCGAGGTGGACCATCAGCCGGCTGGGGGTGGCACCGTGCCAGTGCTCCTCATCGGGCTCGATGTAGACGCGGTCGCCGGGGCGGATGACCTCGACCGGTCCGCCGCGGCGTTGACATAGCCCGATCCCCTCGGTGACGAATAGGCTCTGCCCGAGCGGATGACGATGCCAGGCCGTGCGGGCGCCCGGCATGAAGTGGACAAGGCTCCCCTGCACGCGGGACGGAGCAACCGGGGCGGCGACGGAGTCGATGTAGACGTCGCCGGTGAACCACTCGGCCGGCCCCTTCGCAGTGGCGCCGTCGGTCGAGCTGCGGGTGATCTCCATGGGTGCTTCTCCTCGTATTTTCTTAGCGATTGTGCGGGTCCGCGTCGTCAGACCGTTTGACCGCCGTCGACGACCATGGCGTGGCTGATGACGAAGGAGGTTATGTCAGCGCCGTGTTCGCGTACCTGGGTGAGGTCGGGAACTTGCGGACCTCGGCGCGGTCCACGTCAATGACAGCACGGCCGCTAACCCTCGGCTGGGATGCCCTGTCAGTACACCTTTCATCAGGGTCTCCCACCCCGGCTGCAACCCGGGTTTCCTAGATAGGGTTGACGGGGCCGTTGCAGGCCGGGGGGTTTGGCCACCTGCACTGATGGCTCCGCCGATCAACCGCCGATTCGAGGAGACCTTCATGCGTGGTGTGGTCATGCACGGCCCCGGAGACGTCAGCGTCGAAGAGCGCGACCGTCCGCAGATTGTGGAGCCAACGGACGCGATCATTCGCGTCCCCGCTTCCTGCATCTGCGGATCAGATCTGTGGCCGTACCGGGGCATCGGGGAGACGGACGGCCCGACTCCGATGGGTCATGAGTACGTCGGGATCGTCGAGGAGGTCGGCGATGCGGTGAGCACTATCAAGCCGGCCCAGTTTGTGGTCGGCTCCTTCTTCGCCTCCGACAACACCTGCGAGATCTGCCAGGCCGGCTACCAAACCCACTGCGTTCAGCGTCAGGCCGCCGCCGCGACCGGTGCCCAGTCTGAATTTGTGCGGATTGCGCTGGCTGACGGCACGTTAGTGGCAATGCCCGGCGAGCCTGACCCCGAGCTGATCCCGTCATTGCTGGCCGCCTCTGACGTCCTGGGAACCGGATGGTTCGCCGCGGTGGCCGCCCAGGCCGGACCCGGGAAGACGGTCGCGGTGGTCGGGGACGGGGCCGTTGGCCTACTGGCGGTGCTTGCAGCCAAGCAACTCGGCGCCGAGCGGATTATCGCGATGAGTCGCCACGATCCCCGGCAGAAGCTGGCCCGCGAGTTCGGCGCCACCGACATCGTCGAAGAGCGCGGCGACGAGGGAGTGGCAAGAGTCAAGGAGCTGACCGGAGGGTTTGGCGCACACAGCGTCGTCGAAGCCGTCGGCACCCAGGAGTCGTTGATGCAGGCCATCCGCTCCACCCGTCCCGGCGGCCACCTCGGGTATGTCGGCGTCTTCCATGACGTGGCACTTCCCGTCGCGGACTTGTTCTTCTCGGGCATCAACCTGCACGGCGGGCCGGCCCCGGTCCGCCGGTTCCTGCCCGAGTTCATCGACCTGATCTGGAACCGGCGGATCGACCCCGGCAAGGTTTTCGACCTGGAGCTCCCGCTGGACCAGGCAGCAGCGGGCTACGAGGCGATGGACACCCGGCAGGCCATCAAGGTCCTCCTCCGCTCCTGACATAGCCGCAAACCACAGCGCCCCAACCTCAAAGTAGGAGCTGCAGCTGGCGAGCCGGAGATCACGACATCGCCATCGACCGGCGATTCAGTGCCTCGGGTTTTCGTATGCTCCGCCGACCGAGTCCAGGCAACGGCTGGACTTCCTAGAAGTGGCGAGCCTCCTGCCACTCCGTTGGGGGCTGGTACTCGACCGAGTGCTTGGCGGCCGCATCAACTTCTTCAGGCGTCAAGAGCACCACTGTCCGCACGCTGGCGCCTCCCGCCTCGCTAACGGCAAGGGCGAACGCGGCGGCACTCTGGTTGTCAGGAAGGTCGGCGACGGCGAAGGCGTCATGCTCGCCGAAGGCGAAGTAGAAGTGCTCGAGCCGTCCCCCAACACTCTGGGCGGCTCTGGCAACGGCTTCCCGTCTACCACTTCCGCCCTGCCGTCGGAGACCCTTGAGGCCCTCCAGCGTGTACGACGCTTCAAACAAGAACCTTGGCATCAAGCCCCCTTCTGCGGTCGTCGCCTAACCGTCTCACCCCGTAGCCGATTTGCTCAAGGTGTCACGGGCTCGATGTCATGTCCACAGCAGCTCAGCCATCGAGTCGGGCGGCCACGTCGGCCGGGAATCCACCAGTCGCGATCGGACCCCAGCGGGTCGGGGTGATTCGGATCAGCGACTTGTCCTGGATGCGCATGGCCTCCCGATACTCCTCCCAGTCGGGATGCTCGCCGGAGATGCAGCGGAAGTAGTCGACGAGGCCCTCAACTGCCTCCGGCATGTGCAGCACCTCGGCGTCGCCGTCGACCTGCACCCACGGGCCGTTCCAGTCGTCGGAGAGGACGAGCACCGATACCCGCGCGTCCCTCTCGGCGTTGCGGGTCTTCGCTCGGGACGGATAGGTGGAGATGACAATCCGGCCCTGGAGGTCCACACCACCGGACACCGGAGAAATCTGCGGGCGGCCGTCGCGGCGGGTGGTAGCGAGCAGCAGCCGATGGCGTGGACGGGCGAAGTCGAGGAGCTCTGCCAACTCGACCGTCGTGTTGGTCGCAATCGATCTGGTCACGAAGCGGACCTTATGACCGTGCCTGGATCTGGGTGGGCTGTTGGGTGGCGGCGAAGGAGGCGAGCAGGGCAAGTGCGTGGGCCGTGGGTGAGTCGGGTTCGGCAGCGTAGATGGTCATGCTGAGCCCGGGCTCGGCTCTGAGGTCGAAGCTTTCGTAGGCGAGGGTGAGGTCGCCGACGACGTGGTGGTGGTAGTGCTTGGTGCCGGTGCCGTGGGTGCGGACATTGTGGGAGCCCCAGCGGCGGCGGAACTCGTCGCTACGGGTGGAGAGCTCGCCGACCAGGTCGTGAAGGCTCTTGTTGTGCGGGTCCTGCCCGGCCGCGGTACGCAGGTTGGCCACGGTCATGTCGGCGGCCAGGTCCCAGTCGGGGTAGAACCGGTGGGCGGCGCTGTCGAGGAAGGTGAACCGGGCGAAGTTCGGCGCGCCGTTGGGGTCGTTGTAGAGGTCGGCGTATAGCGCCCGGCCCAGGTGGTTGGTGGCCAGCAAGTCAGACCTGTTGTTGCCGACGATCGCGGGCGCGGTGGTGATGGTGTCGAGGGTCCATTGCAGGCTCGGCCGCACGGTCCACTGGTTGCTGCGGCGGCGGGGCCGCATGGCCGCGCTGGTGCCGTCGGCGGCCTGGGCGAGGTGGAACAGGTGGGCGCGTTCGGCTTCGTCAAGCTGGAGGGCGCGGGCGATCGCGTCCAGGACGGAGGCGGAGACGCCGCCGAGTGCACCGCGTTCAAGCTTGGCGTAATACTCAACGCTCATTCCGGCCAGGTCGGCGACCTCGCTGCGACGCAGCCCCGGGACCCGGCGACGCCCGGCCTGAGGTACCCGGGCCTGGTCGGGAGTGATCTTGGCACGCCGCGAGGTCAGGAACTCGCGGACTTCGGCGCGATTGTCCACGTCAACGACAGTACGACCGCAACCGGGTGGTTGGGATGCCCTATCAGTACACCCATCAACAGTGACTTTCTCGCGAGGTCCTGACGCGGCTTTCCTAGAGGACATGACAACGACTTTTCGATCAGTCCGTCGCCGGACAGGTGCGGTGTTGGCTACCGCTTCGCTGGTCGCCGTACTGGCCGGTTGCTCGACCGAGAGCCCGACAGCCGGCATCAATACCACCGCGCCGTCCCCGAGCACGGTTGTGAGCCCGCCTTCATCAGCCTCGACCGGCTCCGCGCGCATCGTGCTGCGGTTCGGCGAGGAGTTCGCGACCGCAACGCTGTCTGACACGCCAGCGGCACGCGAGTTCGCCGCGATGCTGCCACTGCAGCTGAACCTGCACGACCCGATGGGCCAGGCCAAGTCCGGCCCGCTGCCCGGGCCGATCGATGCCATTGGTGGCGAGCGAGTGTTCGACCCCGCCGTCGGCGGGATCTACTACTCGGCCCCCAGCGGCACGTTCGCGATCTTTTACGACGACCTTGGTCAGTCCATCCCTGATCCGGGTCTAGTCCTGCTTGGAACGGTGGACACCAGGACGGAGCGAATCGCCGATGCCGGCAACCGCTTTACGGTCCAGATCTACCTCGCTGACCACGTCAGGTTCTGATATGTCGACTGCCGATTTCCCCGGTGTGCGGTGGCGCGGTCGCTGGGTGGCGCCGGATGTTCCTGAGTTCGTGATCGATCCGACGAGTGTTGGTTCTGATCTTCCGCCCGCCGAGTTCTCGCGGGCACAGTTTCGTCGGGTGTTCGACATCGAGGATGTTCCGCCGCGGGTACCGCTTCGCCTGTCGGCGGATTCGCGGTACGTGTTGTGGGTCAACGGTGCCGAGGTCGGTCGGGGTCCGATCCGCTCGCAGCCGCGCCGGCTGCGGTATGACGAGTACGACATCGCGCCGTATCTGCGGCCAGGACGCAATGTCGTGGCGGTGCTGGTGACCTACTACGGGCACGCGAACTCGTTCTGGCAGCCAGCTGCCTCCAGCGGGGTGATGGGTCGCGACGCGCAGCTCGTGCTGGAGGCCCGGGTTGGTGAGGAATGGTTAGTCACCGACGAGCGGTGGCGGGTGCTCCGGTCGCGAGCGTGGCGTGGGTTGGGCGCTGGTCAGGCGCTGGAAGGGGTTCCGATCGAGCTGCTCGATGCTCGCGAACTGGACCCGTTCTGGATGGAGCCAAACTTCGACGACTCCTCCTGGGTCGAGGCCACGGTGCTGAAGGCCACCCATGACGGCGCACTGGGGGAGTCCCGCCCTCCGGTCGACCCCTACGGGGCGATACTGCCGCGGGGCATCGGCATGCTCGGCGGCTCTCGAGTCGTGGCGCCCTCGGTGATCATGCAAAATGCGCCGGCTGTCGCGGACTTGCCGGACCATCCCGCCGAGCGGCTGGTCCGGCAGCTACAGGAGGCAGGGGACAAACGAACCGTTCAGCTGCCACTCACCGTCGCCCGCAGCCAAGATGTGGCAACTCTGGTCACAGTCAACTTCGGCCGGATCGTCGCCGGCCACGTCGAACTAGAGGTCGACGCCCCGCCTGGTGTGCGGCTCGACATGTTCTACCAGGAGTCCGCGGACTACGACGCTGTCGCCGGCCCGGTCGCCTCCGCGCCCCGCAGCAGCGCCAGCTACATCACCCGCGGCTTTGCCGACCACTACAAGGCCGTCGACATCAACGGGCTCCGGCAGATCTTTCTGATGATCCCGCCGAGAGCCGGGGAGGTCACCGTCCGCGACATTGCGGTGAGCGAGTACCACTACCCGTTCACCGGAGGGGCCGCGTTCACCTCCAGCGACCCGGAGCTGAACCGGCTCTATCAGGCGGGCATCCGCACCACGGAGATGAACTCTTTCGACGCCTTCACCGACTGCCCGACGCGGGAGCAGCGGGCCTGGGTGGGTGACGGTGTGGTGCACCAGATGGTGCACCTGGTCGCCAACGAGGACTGGCGGCTGGCCCGGAACTATGTCACCTTGGGTGCCTCGCCACGCGCCGGACGGCATGCTGCCAATGACGGTGGCCGGTGAAATCGAGTACCGTGGCGGCTACACCATCCCCGACTGGGCGCTGCACTGGATCCACGGGGTCTGGAACCAGTTCCGACACGACGGTGACCGGTCGGCGATGCTGCGGCTGCTCCCGGCGGTCGAGCGGGTGCTGCGCTGGTACGAGCCCTACATCGATGACCACGGCACGCTCAGCGACATCCCGGAATGGAACCTCATCGACTGGTCCAGCGTGTTCTCCAGCCACCGCTCATCGTTGATCACGGGCCTATGGGCCCGGGGCCTCGCCGAGTACGCCGAGATGGCCGACTGGCTGGGGAACACGGCGTCGGCAGCCTGGGCTCGCGGGTTGTGGGACCAGGCACGACAGGGATACGAGGATTTCTGGGACCCCGCACGCGGAAGCTACGTCGATCACATCGTCGCCGGCGAACGGCAGCCGGCCCTGTCCCAAGCTGCCGGTGCCGTCGCGATCGTGTCCGGGCTCGCCCCGCAGGACCGTTGGTCCGGCATCGTCGACGTGATCACCGACCCCTCCCGGCTCGTCGTCCGGTCATGGATCGGCGGTGAGGACGGCGGCTACGACATGACCAAGATCGTGGAGCACTCCCAGGGGATCTACCGGATCGACTGGGATGTCGACCGTGAGATCGTGCTGGCGGAACCGTTCTTCAGCTACGTCGTGCACGACGCGGTCGCCGCGGCTGGCCGAGGCGACCAGCTGCCGAGCCTCCTGCGGCGGTGGAGTGTGTTCCTGCACGACGGCTTCGACACTTTCGGAGAGTGTTGGGGTTGGGGCACACCGGTCCACGCCTGGAGCGCCACACCGACCAAGGACCTGGTCTGGTACGTGCTCGGCGTCACCCCCGCCGAGCCAGGATCGGACAGTCCGGGTCGCGCCCCGACCTGGCACGATCGAACGCGTGGCCGGCGCGGTACCCACTCCACACGGGCTCGTCCGGGTGAGGTCGAGGACGGTCAGGTCCGCGTGGACAGCCCGGTCCCGGTGCGATTCGTGTCGCTGACGGGACGAGTCCTCCGCGGCGGCCGGACGTTCGTGAGTTCACCCTGTGAGTGCGGTTGAGGTCATCGGCTGGGCCGGCACCGTGTCCGGGACGATCCTGGGTCTGCCCCAGCTATTGCGGCTTGTCCGGACCGGCCGGGTCGACGGCCTGTCGCTGACGGCGTGGCGGGCGATGCTGGTGGTCAACCTCATTTGGACTGCGCACGGCATCAGCATCGGACAGGTTCCGCAGATCGTGACCAGTGCCCTGAGTCTGTGCTCTACCGTTCCCATCCTGTATCTGATGGCGCGCGACCTGCAACGCCACTTGCTGCCGGTGCTGCTACCAGGGCTGCTGGCCGCAGGAGTTCTGATCGCGGTCGACCAGTTCCTGGGGTCTGCCGCCTTCGGCACGGCGGCGATCATCGCAGCAGTCGTCGCCAACGCCGGCCAGAGTATCGAGCTGGTCCGCGCGCCGCGCATCGTCGGTGTCTCGGTGCTGTTCCTGATTCTCGCCGTGGTAAACCAAGGGCTTTGGCTGTCCTGGGCGATCTTGGTGCCCGACGCCGGCACCATGATCTTCGCCACCGTCACCGGGATCATCACAATGTTCAACCTGATCTGGTGGTCGCTGCGCATCCTTGGACTGCGGCCCCTTCTTACTGCCGGCAACTTCGATCGCGGACGGCGCCGTCACACCGACGGCAGAGCCACAGCCGCCTGCAGCGGAGCGTCGAGGCCGGCTATCAATCCATGGGCAACCGGCAGGCGATCAAGGTCCTCCTCCGTCCCTAACCACGACCCACCACAGCGAGCCTGACAAACCAAAAATCAAGGAGCACACATGCCCGACACGAATGGAAACCTCGACGGCAAGGTCGCGTTCGTGACCGGCGCGGCCAGCGGCATCGGCCGCGCCACCGCACTGGCGTTCGCCCGTGAAGGCGCCAACGTCGTGGTCGCCGACATCGACCAACAAGGCAGCCAGGACACGGTCCGGATGATCGAGGTCCTCGGCGGCCAGGCCCTCGCCGTCAGCTGCGACGTGACTAGCGGCGCGGACGTGCAGGCCGCGCTCACCAAGACAGTGGAGAGGTTCGAGCGCCTGGACTACGCCTTCAACAACGCCGGCGCCGAGCAGCAGCCCAAGCCGACCGCCGAGATCGCCGAAGAGGAATGGGACCGGATCATCACCATCAACCTCAAAGGCGTGTTCTTGTGCCTGAAGTACCAGATCCCGCTGCTGCTCCAACACGGCGGCGGCGCGATCGTCAACACCTCCTCCGGCGCGGGAATCAAGGTCTTTGGACGCGGCGCCGCCTATGCCGCCGCGAAACACGGCGTGGTCGGCCTCACCAAAGACGCCGCACTCGACTACGCCGCGTCGAACATCCGGATCAACGCCATCTGCCCCGGCATCATCGACACCGAGATGATGGACCGCTTCACCGGCGGCACCCCCGAAGAACGGGACAGGGTCATCGCCCAAGAACCGATCGGCCGCATGGGCAGACCCGAGGAGATCGCCGCGACCGTCGTATGGCTGTGCTCACCCGCCGCTTCGTTCGTCACCGGCCACGCCTTGGTCGCTGACGGCGGCCAGACCCTGTAGACGTCCGCTGTTGCCATGATCATCAGGTTGATTACCGCTACCCGCTGGTCGGCAGCTCGGCCGACCTGGGCGCTCGTTCCTCCACTGTTCCTTGCCACCGGGTTGGCCACTGCCTGCTCGAATGGACCTGACGCCCGGTCGCGGGCCAGCGCACCGGACAACCCAGGCTCACCGGGCCGACCTACCGAATCGTCCCGTCCGGCAGCACCGTCCGCGGGAACCTCCACACCGCAGCTAGGGGCCGGCGAGGTACCGATCAAGATCACCACCGCAGACACGGTGATCACCGCACGACTGGCCGACAACGCCACTGCCCATGACCTCGCCGCCCTGCTGCCACTTACCTTGATCTTCAGAGACTTCAACCAGGTCGAGAAGATTGCGAAACTTCCCCGGCCGCTGTCGATGGAAGGAGCACCAGCTGGAGACGATCCAGACATTCGCGATATCGGCTACTACGCACCGTCGGGCGACCTAGTCTTCTACTACGGCGACGTCGGCTACTGGAACGGCATCGTCCGCATCGGACGATTCGACACCACGATGGAACTGATCGAACACCAAGATGACAACTTCCAGGTCACCATCGAACGCGCCTGATCACCCCTGAGGTAAACGAGGGCGTGCTGCCACTCCCACCGCCGCCCCAGAGGCTGTCCGGGCAGGACCTCCGTTCCGACTTGCTCGGATCGACCATTCACCAACACATAGAAGGAGAACTGACACTGTGAACCCGATCTACGACTTCACCGGGCAAGTGGCACTCGTGACCGGTGCCAGCTCCGGCATGGGTCTTGCCACTGCACGCGCCTTCGCCGAAGCCGGGGCCGCCGTCGTCCTCGCCGATATCAACGAGACCACGCTCAGTTCAGCTGCCGATGACCTGACCGCTGTCGGCCACCAGGTGCTGGGCGTTCGTTGTGACGTGTCCGACGAAGACAGCGTGGCTGCCATGGTGACCGCAACCGTCGAGACGTTCGGCCGGCTCGACATGGCGTTCAATAACGCCGGCATTCAGGTTCCGCCCAGCGATGCCGCCGACGAACCAGCCGAAATCTTCGACCGTGTCAACGCGGTCAACCTGCGCGGGGTGTGGGCCTGCATGAAACACGAGCTGGCTCAGATGCGCGCCCAGGGCAGTGGCGCGATCGTGAACTGCTCCTCCCTCGGTGGTCTCGTCGGACTCCCCGGGCGGGCCGCGTACCACGCATCCAAACACGGCGTGATCGGGCTGACCACCAGCGCCGCCCTGGAATACGCGCCCCGCGGGATCCGCATCAACGCTGTCTGCCCCGGCACCATTGAGACCCCGATGGTCGCCGACATGATCACCAAGGGCGAGCTCGACCGGGCCGAAGCCGCCGCGGCGACACCGATCGCCCGACTCGGCACGGCCGAAGAGATCGCCGCATCCGTGCTCTGGCTGTGCAGCCCGGGAGCCGGATACGTCGTCGGCGTCGCCCTCCCCGTCGACGGCGGCTACACAGCACAGTGACACACAACCCAACCCCCGGCACCTGGACCAACCTTCAGCGAAACCGCTGCACTGTCGCCGGGGTTCACGTTCGCACAACGCGGCGCTGCGGGCCCACACTGACATGTCGAGCGTTCATCGGGCCGTTCCCGCCGGGATCCTCCTGGGCCATGCGGCGCAGCCGGGTCATCTCCCGCACGGTGACGCCGTTGCCGCACCAGTCGACCGCCCCACGCAGCGAAAGACCCTCGTCGTCGGTCATCGCCAGCAGCGCCCGGCCAGCGCGCCGCTCAGCCTCCCGGACCATTAGCATCACGTCCACCGAGCGCGGTCAGCACCGCGGCCGCCAGACCTTCGAGGCGGCGTCTCGGTCGGCACGGTATGTGCGCACTGCCGCCCGGGCATCTAACGCTGAGCGCCGCACCGCTTGCCTCACCGACTGCTGACTCATCGCATCTCCCCTATCGACACCGGCCTTTCACTCAGCCGTAGGCAGCTGCCGACGACTCGAGCGGTCATCACCGACGATGTCGACCTGGTTCACGTACCCCCAACCGACCTCAAAATCCCATGTGCGACACACCCCATGCACCGTCGGAAGTAGCTCGGGTCGGCCTGACCGCCCTGGCGGCATGTACCCCCTTCGGGTGGGTGTGACAATGAGCATCCACAAGCTCACAGCAGGGTCCGGGTATGACTACCTGACCCGGCAGGTCGCGGCATTGGACGCCACCGACAAAGGTCACACCGGCCTGGCGTCCTACTACACCGAACGCGGTGAATCACCTGGGTTGTGGATTGGGTCTGGGATGGACGGGATCGACGGCCTGGCGGCGGGCGACGCGGTGACCGCGGAGCAGATGCGGGCCTTGTTTGGCTGCGGTTTGCACCCGTTGGCCGAGCTGCGGCAGCAGCAGCTGGAAGGACCCGACCTCACCCTGCGGGACTTCCAGAACGTGGCGCGGCTTGGGGTGCCGTTCAAGATCGTCGACAACGATCTTCGCCCGTTTCGGCTCGAGGTGGCCAAGCGCATCGCCGCGCTCAACACGGCAATCGGATGGCCAGCCGACGCCTCGATCGCGGCGGCTGACCGGGCCCGGGTGCGCACTCAGGTGGCACGGGAGTTCTTCCGGGCAGAGCATGGCCGGGAGCCGATTGACGCCCGCGAGCTGACCGGGCAGATCGCGAAAGACTCGCGGCCACGAACCCAGACCGTCGCGGGTTACGACCTGACGTTCTCCCCGGTGAAGAGTGTCTCAACATTGTGGGCGGTCGCCGACCCGGCCGTGGCGGCCGTCATCGAACAGGCGCATCAGGCTGCAATCAGGGATGCGTTGATGTTCATCGAGAAGCATGCGCTGTTCACCCGGACCGGGCCGCAAGGGATCCGTCAGGTCAACGTCCGCGGCATGGTTGCGACCGCGTTCACCCACCGCGACAGCCGCGCCGGCGACCCCGATCTCCACACCCACGTCGCGGTCGCCAACAAGGTCCAGACCCTCGACGGACGGTGGCTGTCGATCGACGGGCGGGTGTTGTTCAAGGCCAATGTTGCCGCCTCGGAGACCTACAACACCGCGCTCGAGCAGCATCTACACGAGGCCTTAGGCGTGCGGTTCGCCGAACGACCCGGCACCGACCCGACGAAGCGGCCGATCCGGGAGATCGTCGGCGTCGACCCCCGACTGAACCAGCGCTGGTCGACCCGCCGCGCCCACATCAACATCCGCCGCGGCGAGCTGGCCATCCAATTCCAGAATGATCATGGCCGACCGCCGACGCCGGTCGAAGCGCTGCAGCTGGCTCAGCAGGCAACCTTGGAGACCCGCGACGCTAAACACGAACCGCGATCGCTGACCGAACAACGCGCGACCTGGTTGAACGAGGCGGCAGCAGTGCTGGGCGGACATGGCGCCGTCGCGGCGATGGTGCAGACAGCGCTTACCCCGGCGGCCGAGGCCGCCACGATCGCCGACGCGCATTGGGTCGCCCAGACGGCCGATCACGTCTTGGCTGTCATGGAGAACAGCCGCTCGACCTGGCAGATGTGGCATGTCCGCGCCGAAGCCCAACGACAGGTCCGCACGGCGGATGTGCCTGTCGAGCGGGCAAGTGGGCTGGTGGATCTGCTGGTCGATGAGGTGCTGGATCGCAGGTCTGTCGCCCTTGTCCCGCCGCGTGACGGCATCGACGAACCGCAAGCGCTGCGGCGCACGAACGGATCCTCGGTCTACACCGTCGCCGGCTCCGATCTCTACACCTCGCAACGGATCCTCGATGCCGAGCAGCGGCTCGTTGCCGCCGCCGGCCGCCACGACGGGACTGTCGATCGATCGGCGGTTGATCTGGCCTTGCTCGAGATGGCGGCGAATAGGACTGCACTCGATGCCGGGCAGGCCTCACTGGTCCGCCAGATGTGCACCTCCGGGTGCCCGTCTGCAGCTCGCGATCGCCCCCGCCGGCGCCGGCAAGACGACCGCCATGCGCGCCCTCACCTTCGCCTGGACCCAAGACGGCGGTCAGGTGCTCGGCCTCGCCCCGTCCGCTGCCGCAGCCGCTGTTCTTGCCGAGCAAACCGGCATCCGCACCGACACACTCGCCAAACTGACCTGGTCACTCGCATATGGCGAGCTGCCCGATTGGGCGGCCGCGGTCGGCCCGTCGACATTGGTGATCATCGACGAAGCCGGCATGGCCGACACCTTGTCCCTCGACGCCGCCGTCCAGTTCGCCATCAGTCGCGGTACGAGTGTTCGGCTAGTCGGTGATGATCAACAACTCGCCGCGATCGGCGCCGGCGGTGTCCTCCGCGACATCCAACAAAGCCACGGCGCCCTCCGCCTCACCGAGCTGCACCGCTTCACCAACCCCGCCGAAGCGGGCAGCATCACTAGCCCTCCGCGAAGGCAAACCAGAGGCACTCGACTTCTACCTTGATCACGGCCGCATCCACCTCGGCGACATTGCCAAGACCACCGAGGATGCTTTCACTGCTTGGCTTTCTGACCGATCGGCCGGCCTTGACGCGATCATGCTTGCCCCGACCCGCGAACTGGCCGCCGAACTCAACCGGCGCGCCCGTGATCATCGCCTCGGCAACGTGCCGGTCGGACGGGAAGTGCGTCTCGCCGACGGGAACCAGGCCAGTATCGGAGATGTGATCATCACCCGCAGCAACGACCGCCGACTCCGACTCACCGCAACCGATTGGGTCAAAAACGGCGACCGCTGGACCATCACCCACGTCGGAAGAGGCGGTGGTCTGACGGTCCGGCACAACCGCAGCCAGCTGACCGTCCGGCTGCCCGCCGACTACGTCTCTACCTCGACTGGTCTGGGCTATGCCACCACGATCCACACCGCGCAAGGCGTCTCCGCCGACACGATGCACGGCGTGTTGACCGGGCAGGAGTCCCGGCAGCAGCTATACACGATGATCAGCCGCGGTCGGCATGCCAACCACCTCTACCTCCAAGTCGTCGGCGACGGCGACCCGCACACCGTCATCCGACCCGGCACCATCGCACCGCGCACGCCGACCGAGACGCTGCAGCAGATCCTCGCCCGCGATGAAGCTCCCGTCTCTACCAGCACCGTGCTGCTGGGGCTCAACCATCCAGCTGCCCGGCTTTTCCATGCCGTCCAGCGCTACACCGACGGCCTCCACGTCGCAGCCGAACAGCTCGTTGGAGCCCCAACCGTCGCAGAGCTCGACCAAGCCGACCAGTACATCCCCGGACTCACCGACGAACCGGCTTGGCCGACCCTGCGGGCCCAACTGCTCGCCCTCGCCGCCGAAACCGGTGAACACCCACTCCGCCACATGCTGACAGCCGCCGCCGGACGCGACCTCAGCACTGCCGGCGACATGGCCGCCGTCCTCTACTGGCGCCTCACAGCGCTCACGCCTACCAACCCAGGTCCGCTCCCCTGGCTCCCGGGCATTCCACCAACGCTTCATGACCATCCCGTCTGGGCCGACTACCTGGCAAAGCGATCCCAACTAGTCGCCAACCTTGCCGACCAAGTCCAAGATCACGCCTGCCAAGGTGACGCCGAGCCAGTCTGGGCACCTTCGGGAAGTCACCCGGACACCGCCCTCGTCGGCGAAATCGCGGTGTGGCGGGCCGCCAACGGCCTCAATCCCCAAGATCCACGACCAACCGGAGGAGGCCAACTCGAAACGCTCCCGGCCCTGTGGAAACAACGCCTCGATCGAGCTATCGCGCGCGCCACCTACCCGCCAGCAGATGCGAGGGCCGACGAGCGACAGGCAGCGCATACCGCACTTAGACGCTGGCACGACGACACGCAGCGCCCGTACCAAAAACCCGAACGGCGTCCAATCGGGCCGTCCGCGCCCGGCCGATAACACACCTCAATCGTCAGATCGCGGCGCCCGGCAAATGATCACTCCACGCGGCGATGGCAGGACAGGCAGCACACTGCCGAATCTGGCCCTTTTCATCATGATTGCTCGCCCTGGATGACCAACGTGCCGATCCCCCGACGTCGGCTGAGCTCACTGGCATTGTCCCCTGAGCGGTAACGTCCAGCTATGCAGCGGCAAGCCCGAGCCCCCAAGACCCAACCGTTCGGCACCGGAGCCTTCGAGGCCAGCGACGGGACCGTTTTGCGGTGGCTGGGCATGGCCGGGTTCTTGATCAACAGCCGCGGCACGACACTGATGGTCGATCCCCTGCTGGGCGACTTCGACATGCCGGTGATGATCGAGTTCCCAATCGCCGCAGCTGACGTGCCGAGGTTGGATGCCGTGTTGATCACGCACAGCGACAACGACCACTACAGCGACCCCACCTGTCGTGATCTTGCCGCGGTCACCGGTGAGTACCACTCGACGCAATACGTGGCTTCGCTGATGAAACGGGAAGGCTTCCCGGCGTACGGTCACGACATCGGCGAGCATTTCGCGATTGGACGGGTCAGAGTGGAGGTCACTCCCGCCGACCACGCCTGGCAAAACGCATCCCCGGGCGCCAGCGACCGCATCTTCGAACTGGAGGATGCCTGCGGATTCTGGATCGACACCCCGGACGGCACCATTTGGGCGCCCGGCGATTCACGGCTCATCCCCGACCACCACCTGCGCATGCCCACCGCCGATGCCATGTTGTTCGACTTCTCCGACAGCGAGTGGCACTTCGGACTCGATGGCGCAATCGAGATGGCGAATGCCTACCCCCACACCCCATTGCTGCTGTACCACTGGGGCAGCGTGGATGCGCCCGACTTCCCGCCGTTCAACGCCGACCCGGACTCATTGCCGGATCGGGTCGAGAACCCGGAACGCATCCAGGTCCTGGCACCCGGCGAGCCTTTCATGCTGCGGCGACTGCAAGACTGATCAGCCCCGCAACTCAGTCGCCGGAGTCGTCTCTCGCCACCACCATGGCGAACGGCTCACTGATGTCCAACGATGGGATGCGGCGTATACGGCTCTTCCAGGTATGTGACCTCGTCCTCGGACAACATGACGGAG
The DNA here is from genome assembly GCA_963734005.1 of uncultured Actinomycetota bacterium. Taxonomy (GTDB): domain Bacteria; phylum Actinomycetota; class Actinomycetes; order Propionibacteriales; family Propionibacteriaceae; genus Microlunatus. The sequence goes on along the minus strand of CAVTFS010000017.1, from coordinate 94,173 downwards.
AGGGCTCCCACTGCAGCCTCCAGATGGGTGATCTTTGTTGCCCCGATGATCGGCGCTGTCACCGGCTTCTTCTGTAACAGCCAGGCAAGCGCGATATGGACGCGCGGAACCTCATGCTTGTCCGCGAGCTCCGCAACCCTCTCCACGACCTGTCGATCCGTGTCAGCCGTAGCGTCGTACTTGGTCTTCGCGATCTGATCGGTCTCGGATCGAAGCGTGCTTTCCGACGACCAGTCGCGCGTCAATCGTCCCGAGGCCAGCGGACTGTACGGGATCACCCCGATATTCTCCTCGCGGCACAGCGGCAGCATTTCCCGCTCCTCTTCGCGGTAGATCAAATTCAGGTGATCCTGCATCGAGATGAACCGTGTCCAGCCGTGCTTCTCGGCGACGTGCAGCGCCTTCTGGAACTGCCATGCGAACATGGCGGAGGCACCGATGTATCGGGCCTTCCCTGCCTTCACCACGTCATGTAACGCTCCCATCGTCTCCTCGATGGGAGTCTGGTAGTCCCAGCGATGGATCTGGTAGAGGTCGACGTACTCCGTCCCCAGCCGCTTCAGGCTCTGGTCGATCTCGCTCAGGATCGCCTTGCGCGACAGCCCTTCGCCATTTGGCCCCTCACGCATCCTGCCGTGCAGCTTGGTGGCGATGACGACCTCGTCGCGATTGGCGAAGTCCCTCAGCGCACGCCCGAGGATCTCCTCGCTCCTCCCGATGGAATACACGTTCGCCGTGTCGAAGAAATTGATGCCGAGCTCCAGCGCCTTCTGGATGATCGGCCGGCTGTTCTCCTCGTCGAGAACCCACTTGTGGACCCACCGTTCGGCGTCCCCGAACCCCATACAGCCGAGGCAGATCCGCGACACGTCCATCCCGGTGTTGCCCAGTTTCGTGTAGTCCACGTGAGGCCCTCCGTTCCATCAGACACCGACGAACCGCTGCTACCGTCTTGCCGCTCCATCACTACCGGCACAATATTGTCTTCAGGTCGTCCGAGCCCTACGGGGGCTCATGCCGGATGGGTCGCGACTGGTGCCGTCCGGCCGCCTGACCTAAGCCTCGATTTGGAGATGGGCTTTCGATCCTCGTCACCCGCTCCACAGGATCATGCTGTCGCTGTCCGTCTGGGACCTGAGCCCAACCTGGCCACCTCCGCCGAATCCTGGATCACCGCGGGCGATCCGCAGCACACCGTGTTGTCCACCCGGCCGAGATCGACCAGCTCGTCGACTTCGGCAACCTGCTCGGGGTTGAGCTGTTGATCATCGATGGCGCGACCAACCGGCGCGACGTCGCCGTCCGGATCGAGTGAGATGAACGCTTCGCTGCCCGGCCAGTCATGAGGACCTACGGAGGCAGCAGGTGTTCCGCTTCCGCCGGAGGATCGGAGAAGGCCAGGGCGGCCTCCTCAATCACGCGATCGGTCGCGGTCAGCCGGCCGTCGTGCTGCCGAAGGTGTTCCTCCCAGGAAGCGATGCGGAAGATTTCGACGAACCGGTCCGGACGTTCACCGTCCCGGTAGAGCTCCCAGCTGATCGCCCCGGTCCGGCGCCGGGACCGGCGGAGCTTGATCATCGCCTCCAGAAAGCCCTCCTGCCGCTCGGCCGCGACGGTGAAGCGCACGGCGACCAGCACCGGCCCCGTGTCGGGTTCGGGATCGAAGGCCAGCTCCGGGTCGGTCCAGTAGGGGACGGCCAGCTGCGGATCGAGGTGGCCGGTCTCCGGCACCCGGAGGAACAGGGCGGCGACGACACCAAGGGCCACCGCGGCCGCGGCGCCCAGCACGGCCGGTCGCAGCCCGACCTGATCAGCGATCAGGCCCCAGAGCAGCGCACCGCCGGTCTGGGACGCCATGAACGTGACCGTGAAGATGGCGATCCCGCGAGCCCGTACCCAGCCCGGCAGGATCAGCTGGAGCTCTGCCTGCAGCGTCGAGGTCACCGCCATCCAGGCGATGCCACTGAGGATCAGAGTCCCCAGCGCCGCGAAGAAGCTGGGCACCAGGATGAGCAGGGCCAGTGCCGCGGCGTACAGAGCGGCTCCGCCGGCGAGGATCGCGTTAGTGGACAAGCTGTTCTTTATCCGTCCCAGCAACACCGCCCCCAGAATGGCGCCAGCCCCGAGAGCGCCGAACAGAGCGCCGTAGCCGTCAGCCTGCAGCCGTAGGTGCTGGCTCGCGATCACCGGCAGCAGCGCCCACATCGCCACCGCGGGCGCGACGAAGATGATCACACGGAGCAGGATGCGGCGCACCACCGGTTCGTGCCAGACATAGCGACCACCGGCGCGCACTGCCCGTACGAAACGCTCCCGGCGGCGCGCCTCGGCGGGTGGGCGGCGCCAGCGGAGCAAAGCCACCGCCAGGAAGAGGACCGACAGGGCGTTCAGCGCGAATACGACCGGTACGCCACCGAAATGCGCGATGACCACGCCGCCGATGGCCGGCCCGATGGCACGGGAGACGTTCACGCCGACCAGATCGAGCCGCGACGCCGCCCGAAGCTGCGTCCTCGGTACCAGCTCGGGGATGTTCGACGCCCAGGTGGGCAGCTGAATCGCCGCCCCGACACCAAACAGGAACGTGAAAGCGATCAGCAGGGCGGGCGGCATCTGTCCGAGCGCGGTCAGCACCGCGAGCACGATGCCGAGGACGAAGAAGTATGCCTGGATCGAGAACAGCAGCCAGCGCCGATCGAAGGAGTCCGCCAGCACCCCGCCGGGCAGCGCGAACAGCATGACCGGCAGTGTCGTTGCCGCCTGTACCAGGGAGACGAGCACGGCGGCATTGGGCGCGTCCACCAGCAACCACTGCGCGCCGACGGTCTGCATCCAGGTGCCGGTCCAGCTGATCAGCACCCCGATCCAAAGCCACCGGAACGCGCGCTGGCGCAGCGGCGCCAAAGCCCCCGAGTCCAGCGCGGCCGCATCCTGGGTCAAGCTGCCGCTTCCGGCGGCGTCGTTGCCTGGCTGCGTCATGCTGCCGACGCTAGGGCAGGCCATAGCGGAGTAGGAGTCCCGGGTCGTACGCGGGTATCTGGCTTCAATGGGCCCGCCGCCAACTGCCTGACTAACTGCCTGACAATGACCTCACCCGAGGCCGGACAAGACCGGACGGTTCCGCGCTCCCGTTGAGCGTAAAAGGCACAGGAGACTGACCGGAGCCGGGTTCACACCGAAGCGGTCAGCCACAGTCGTGACAATCCGTCCCGACGCAGCCACAGCCGCCGCTATATGAGCAGCGATGATCAGCAGGTTGGCTTACTGATCATCACCCACCAACCTGTGTCGAGACCGGGTCGCGCAACTGCTACTGTCGCGGAGCTAACTGCCTGACAATGACCCACACCCGAGGCCGAACACGCCTGCGAGGCGCATCTGAGGCCGTTGGATGGTCCGCGCGCCTGTGGTGTACACAGAGATGAGGCGCCCCCCACAGCGGAAGGACGTGCAGCAACATGAGCGACAAGAAGGTTTGGCTAATCACCGGTTCCGGCCGTGGCCTGGGCGTCGACGTTGCCAGGGCTGCCCTGGCTGCTGGTCATGCGGTCGTCGGCACGGGACGGAACCCGGAGAAGGTCACCGCTGCGATTGGAGAGCATGACGGCCTTCTACCGATCAAGCTGGACGTCACCGACCCCGGCGACGCAGCGGCGGCCGTGGCGGCTGCGGTCGACCGGTTCGGCCGGGTTGACGTGCTGGTTAACAACGCGGGCAACTTCAACGCCGGCTTCTTTGAGGAGCTGAGCCCTGAGGAGTTCCGGGCGCAGATCGAGACCACCTTCTTTGGCCCGGTCAACGTCACCCGCGCCGTCCTCCCGGTGATGCGCGCGCAACGCTCCGGCTTGGTGGTCACGATCTCCTCAACCGCCGGCCTTGAGGGCGGAGAGTTCACCAGTGCCTATGCCGCATCGAAGTTTGGGGTGGAAGGTTGGATGGAGTCGCTGGCCCCGGAGGTTGCTCCGTTCGGAATACGCACGATGCTGGTCGAGCCCGGATTCTTCCGCACCGAGCTGCTCACCCCGGAGTCGACCAAGTACGCCGCCTCCTCAATCGAGGACTACGCGGAGCGGACCGAGCAAACGATCACCGACTGGAAGAGCATGAACGGGCAGCAGGGCGGCGATCCGGCGAAGCTCGCCGACGCACTGGTCCACCTCGCCGGTCTGGAAGAGCCGCCGCTGCGCTTCGCCGCCGGCGCTGACGCGGTCGCCGCGTTCGAGAGAAGGGCTAACAACCTCCTCGCCCAAGCCAACGCTTACCGCGACCTGTCCAGCAGTCTCGCCCTCGATTCGCACTAGTCACGCGCTGGAAGGGCACCCCTCGGTGGACGGCCTGTCGCAGGTTTGGCGCTACGCCGGGTTGGAGGCGGGGTCGTAGGCCGCGCGCATGGCCGCCCGAGCCGGTGTAGTCGATGACTCCGTGAACCATCAGCAGGGTGACACCGGATGCGACTTCCCGGGCTGTCGCCGGACGTTCGTGGACCACATGCATGGGCAGCCGCCCCCGCGGGCTATGTGGCTTGACCGGATAGGCAGGGAGCTTGACAGCAGCCGTGACAGCTACGCAGCCGTGATTCCACCAGCCGAGGATGCACGGTCTGGCCTATGTCACCGAGGGCGCGGACCTCCGCGGACGGTTGCAGACGTCTTGCCTGGATCTAGGGAACTCATGGGCAAGGAACCCCCGCCACGCTGAGCGGGCTCCGATTGGCGCCTCCTGTTGCGCTGCGGACGCGCGGCCACACAGGCAGAGTTGCCCTCTTGCAGCCGCGCAGATCAAGGACGATTGACTTTGGCAGCTGCGCCATAGAGCCACTTCCTCCGCCGACTCTCGATTCCTGCCTTCACGCTCCGCGACGATCGCCAGCGCCGGATGGACGGGCTTAGGGGATGCGGGCAAGGACTGGCATCTTCAAGAATCGAGGTAGCGCAATGGAGGATCGACTGCTGTACCGGGTCCCCGAGGTTGCGGTGATCTTGAATATTAGCCGATCAAAGGTCTACGAGCTGTTCAGTTCGGGCGATCTTGAATCCGTCAAGATTGATCGCATTCGTCTGGTGCGCAGCTCGGATCTACGCGCCTATGTTGATGGGCTTCACCCTGTCGACAAGTCTGCCTGATTGGTGATCTCCCAACCGTTGCTAACATCAGGCTGACTTCTCATGATCTGCTGGCGGACGTGTTCGGGAATCTGTGTTTGTGTGAGATCGGCGTGCCAGCATCGGCGGTGAACATCAACTGAACGCGGCCGGTTCCCGTAGTGCTGATGCGCTTGGCGGCCGCTGGACAATTCGGAGGAGCCGGTCATGCGATTAATGATCATCGTCCAGAGACGTTGGGTGAGCCTCCCATGCGAGCGGGGCCTGCTGTGAGCACCACTAGACGACGGGGCAACAGCGAGGGCTCAAATCCGGTCCAACGCGCCGACGGACGTTGGCAAGTGCACATCCGTCACACCGACGAGGACGGCTCGAGCAGCCGTCACACCGTCTACGGCAGCACCGCCAAGGAGGCGCGAGACAAGGCTGCAGAGGTTAGGGCTCGTCTGCGTGCCAACCTGCCCGCCAAGGATCGCAAGATCACCCTCGGTGAGTTCACGAGCGAGTGGATCGATTCGGCCCTAGAGGCGTCGGATCGGAAAGCGACCACGAAGAATCTTTACAGCACGATGGCGCGCACGCACATCATCGGTAGCAGGACCGGCGCTAGGCCGCTCGACAGGCTCAGGCCGTCCCACATCGACGCGTGGAAGGTTGAGCTGAAAGACCGCGGGCTGGCTGAGTCCTCGATCCGCACGGCGTACACGGTCTTGCGCGCCGTGCTCGATACGGCCGTGCGCGACAAGGCGATAGCGCATAACCCGGCCCATGCTGTACGGCGGCCGAAAGTGACCGCCAACGAGGCTGCCTACCTGACGCCCGATCAGGTGCGCTCGCTTCTGGCCGCTGCGGAAGGAAGCCGATACGCACCACTCTTCGCGCTGCTCGTCAACAGCGGCTTGCGGAGAGGCGAAGCGCTCGCCCTCCACTGGTCTGACATTGATCTTGACGCGAAGCTGCTACGGGTACGTGGCACCTTGGCCCGGGTTGACGGCGAGCTCGTCGTCACGGAGACGAAGACGGCGAAGTCACGCCGGGTGGTGCCGCTCTCCCCCACTGCAGAGAATGTGTTGCGCGACGTGCGCACCAGGCAGAGGGCTGAGCGGCTGATGGCTGGCTCGATGTGGCAGCCGACCCCGTACGTCTTCACAACCGAGTTTGGCCAGCCAAGCGACCCTCGCAATGCGCTGCGGGCTCTCAAGGCAGCGGCGAAGCGTGCCAAGCTGCCTTCGACCGTTGGGCTGCATACCCTGCGGCACTCTGCTGCCTCGGTCATGTTGTCGGCCGGCGTGCCGCTCAAAGTGGTCTCTGAGATCTTCGGTCACGCGAGCGTCGCGATCACTGGAGACGTCTATGGCCACGTCTCGCCTGACGTGTCTCGTAACGCACTGACTCGGCTCAGCGACGCCCTTGCGTGAAAATGGTGGTCAAAAATGGTGGTCAAAGATGATAAAGATCTTGAAACCAGCCCGACCAGGAAGACAGATTGCCCTTCTGACGAGGCCATTTACTTAGTCGGGCTGGCGAGATTTGAACTCGCGACCCCTTGACCCCCAGTCAAGTGCGCTACCAAGCTGCGCCACAGCCCGTTGACCGCTGCTCCAGCGGAGCAGCGGCCACGAGCGGGAACTCTACTACGCGAACGCCTCTGATCAGTAGCGACTGGAACGGCATAGTCGGCTCGTGCCGCGTTGAGCGCTTCAGAGATCGCCTGCTGGCCGTGAGATGATCATCATCGTGACCGCGACGGCGAGTGATCTGATCGCGGACGGCCAGGCAGCGCTCAGAAAAGGGGATGCAGCTGCCGCCCGTGCTTCGTTCCAGGCTGCTTTGTCTGTCGGCCCGAATAGCGCCGCTCTCGAGGGCTTGGGGTTTGCGGCCTATCTCGCGATGGATTTCGACGAAGCGATCGACTTCTGGCGGCAGTCATACGCGGGCTACCGCGCGGATGGCAACGGTCTCGGCGCCGTTCGAGTTGCCCGCATGCTCGGCTACATGTACGGCATCGTCGTTGGAGAGTGGGCGATAGGATCCGGATGGATCGCACGTGCACAACACCTGCTGGGCGGTGCCGCGGATTCGTCCGAGCGAGGGTGGATCGCACTTACCTTGGGCATGTTCGAGCGTGACCGGTCAACAAAGCATCGACGATTCGAGGAAGCGCTTGAGGTCGCTTCCGCAACCCACGACAACGACCTGGCTTTCGCCACAATGGCTTACCTCGGAGCCAGTCTGGTGCACGCCGACAAGGTAGAGGAAGGAATGGTTCGGCTCGATGAGTCGCTAGCCGCCGTCGCAGGCGGCGAGGTCGGGGATCTCTTCGTCATCGAAGAAATCTTCTGCCAGATGTTTGCTGCCTGCGAGCGAGCGCACGACGTCGTCCGCGCCGAACAATGGCTCAGGGTCGGTGAGGCGGTCGCTGCGCAGCGAAATCTGCCGGCTGTCGTCGCGTACTGCCACACGCACTTTGGCGGAGTAATGACAGCTGCTGGCCGGTGGCCGGAGGCCGAGGCAGCCTTGACTGACGCGATTCGCCTCTGGGCTCTCGGCAGGCGCACATTGAAGAGAGGCGCGCTTGCCCGCTTGGCGGATCTGCGGATCCGGCAGGGCCGGCTGGAGGAGGCTGAGCAGCTGCTCGCCGATCTGTCACTCGACGAGGAGTGCGCCCACCCGCTTGCCATGCTGTTATTGGCACAGGGCCAGGTCCAACGCTCCCGCGAGATTCTCGAGCGCACACTGGCCAAACTTGACCCAACCAGCACGAGCGCAGTTCCGCTGCTCGCCGTGCTCGTTGACGTGCACCTGGCAGCCGGCGCTCTCGAGGATGCCGGGCAAGTGGTGGCGACCCTCGAAGCCTGTGCAGCCAACCATGATGCCCCGTATCTGACGGCTGCCCGGGCGTCGGCACGCGGTCGGTTGGCTGCAGCATCTGGCGAGCCAACCGCGCGAGCATGGTTGCAGGTCGCGATCGACGAGTTCACGGCGGCCCAGTTACCGTTGGAGTCCGCCCGCTCGCAGCTTGCGCTTGCCGCAGTGCTCGCAGACGAGTTGCCAGACGTCGCCAAGGCCGAAGCCAAGGCCGCGCTGGACTGTTTTGTACGGCTGCAGGCGGCCCGGGACATCGATGCCGCAGCCGCATTGCTGCGCTCGCTGGGACTGCGGGTCGCGCCGGGCCGGGCCGCGGGGAGATCGGCATTGACCTCACGCGAGGCAGAGGTGCTCGACCTGCTGGGGCACGGGCTGAGCAACCCGGAGATAGCGGAGCGATTGTTCATCAGCCGCAAGACAGTCGAGCATCACGTCGCTCACGTGCTGTCGAAGCTGGGTCTCCGAACCCGAAGTGAGGCCGCAGCGTACGCGGTGCGGACGAAGCTAGGCGCCAAATAGGTGAGTTCACCGATCCGGACAAGTCCGAGCCAGCCGATGATCCAAAGCATGGCAAACACTTGGAAGGCTCGGATGAATGATCAATACGATGCGATCGTGGTGGGCGCGCGGTGTGCAGGCGCCACTACGGCCATGCTGCTGGCCCGACGGGGTTACCGGGTGCTGGTAGTTGATAGAGCAAGATTCCCTAGCGACACCCTGTCAACCCATGTCATTCATGCTCCCGGCGTGGCCGCACTCGATCGGTGGGGGCTCCTCAATACCGTGCTGGCCACGGGCTGTCCTCCAATAAAGCACTACAGTTTTGATTTCGGGCCGGTCGTTATCAGCGGCACAACCCGGCCAGCCGATGGTCACACCACGGCGTATGCACCGCGACGAATTGTGCTCGACGAGATTCTGATCAACGCTGCTGCCACCGCGGGCGCGACGGTCCGGCAAGAGTTCAACGTCGATGGCCTGATTTTCGACGATGGCAAGGTATGTGGCATACGCGGGCACGTCACCAACGGAAACCAGGAGAGTCTGCGGGCACGAATTGTGATCGGTGCAGATGGTCGAGCCAGTCACGTCGCCAAAGCCGTCCACGCCCGCACATACCAGGAGGAGCCGCGTCTGCAATGGCCCTTCTACACCTACTTCAGTGGACTGCCGGTCGATGGCTTCGAAACCTACATTCGACCGTTCCGCGGATTCGCCGCCGCAGGCACCAATGATGGCCTGACGATGCTCGTGGTGGGCTGGCCCTACGCGGAGGCCCGTTCGTACAAGGCCGATGTCGAGGGCAACTACTACGCCACCTTGGAGCTGGCGCCACATTTTGCTGCCCGGGTCAAGGCCGCGAGGCGGGAGGCACCGTTCCTCGGGGGCGCAGTACCCAACTACCTGCGGGTACCGTTCGGTCGTGGTTGGGCGCTGGTCGGCGACGCCGGCTATACCAAGGACCCGATCACTGCGCAGGGGATCACCGACGCCTTCCGCGACGCCGAACTGTGCTCGACGGCGATTGATCATTGGTTGAGCGGCCGGATCCCATTCGACGAGGCGTTCCTCGCATGGCATCGGGAGCGGGACCGGGAGGTTCTCCCGACGTACAAGTTCACCGCCCAGCTCGCCACCCTCGAACCGCCGCCAGCGGAGATGCAGCAGTTGCTCGCCGCCATTCAGGGCAACCAGGCGGCCATGGACGACTTCGTCAGCGTCAATGCAGGGACGCTCTCGCCCGAGGCCTTCTTCTCTCCCGAGTACATTGCCCGAACCTTTGAAGCAGCTGTCATCCACGCTGAGCAAATCGGGCGGCCGCTGCTGCGGCACAATCGGCGCGCATGACGCGTTGGGTCTGCCCGAACTGTGAACGCGAGTTCGCCTCTGCTAATCAGGCGCACGTCTGCGTCCCGGGCATCACGGTGAGCGAGCTGCTACGCCGGCATCCCAGCTGGGTGGGTGAGATCTACAAGGCGGTCATTCGAGCATCTGACTACCCTGGGCCCGGTTCATGAGGACGCCGTCAACGTTGGCATCTTCCTGAAGAGCGACCGCAAGATCGCCTCGTTTCGGCCGCGGGTCCGGTCAGTGCTGCTGGCGTTGTTTCTGCCATACGAACTGACCGATCCTCGGATCGCCCGTGCGCTGCCAGTTGCGGCGGGCCGGATCGCCTACATGATCAACTTAACGAGTGCTGATCAAGTTGATGATCAACTTCGGGAGTGGCTGAGTGAGGCTTACGACTTCAACACTGACTAAGCTGACTCAGGCGCATTCCCAAACGGCTCGTAACAGTCGTACGCCTCCTGCCTGATGATCTTGTCATCGCGGAAGGTGAAGATCAGGACGCTGTACGTGTGAAGCCGCTGTCCGCGGCGCAAGGGACCGGCTTCCTTGGCAAGCTCGGCGTGCCACTCCGCCTGGCAGACGATGGTGTCTCCAGCTCTCGATCCAGCGGCTCACGTCGTAGCGCTGAAACGCCAACATTCCGGCACCCAGCTCGCTAGCCGCGATCATGCCGTCGAGACCACGACGCCCAACACGAGGATCCACCAGGCTCGGATACTCGATCTGCTCCGCATCATCGTGGAAGAAGCGGCGCAGCTCGTCGCCATGAACGCCGGACTCGAGCGCCTGCATAAGCTCGATCACGAGCGCTTGTTGATCACTCACCTGCACATCGTCGCGCGTCACTTCCGCTTTCCCTTCTGCCGCATCCGTACCTCGACATGGACTGGTGTGCCCGGGAAGCCGAACTCCTCCCGAAGCCGACGCCTCAAGAATCGGAGGTAGCCAGGCTCGAGCTGTCCTGTGGTGAACAGCACGAAGGTAGGTGGTGCCGCATGAGCTTGCGTCCCGAACAGGATGCGCGGCTGCTTGCCGCCTCGCACCGGATGTGGGTGGGCTGCCGCGATCCGACCCAGGAACGCGTTCAGCCTCCCCGTTGAGATCCGGGTCTCCCAACCGCCCAAGGCTTCCGTGATCGCCGCGCCGAGACGGTCGACGTGGCGCCCTGTCAATGCCGAAATGTTGATCTTTGCGGCCCATTCGAACTGGACAAGATCACGCTCAATTTCTCGCCGCAAGTAGCGGCGTCGTTCTTCGTCGGTGAGGTCCCACTTGTTGAACGCGATCACCAGCGCGCGCCCGGCCTCCTCCACCGAGGTGAGGATGCGGAGATCTTGTTCTGTGAGCGGCTCGCTCGCGTCGACGACCGCAACGCAGACCTCCGCGCGCTCGATGGCGCCGTGGGTGCGCAAGCTGGCGTAGTACTCGTGCCCTGAAGCCTCCTTCACCCGGCGACGAATTCCGGCCGTATCGATGAACCGATAGATCTCGCCGCCGAGCTCGACGAGCTCATCGACGGGATCCACTGTGGTCCCCGCTACCTCATCGACGACCGCTCGCTGTTGTCCGGCGATCTTGTTGAGCAGGCTTGACTTCCCGACATTGGGTTTTCCCACGATGGCAACCCGGCGCGGACCACTGTCCAGATCGTCCAGCATCCGTGGCGCCTCCGGAATCGCCGCCAAGATCGCGTCCAGTAGGTCACCGCTCCCCCGGCCGTGCAATGCCGACACCGGCAAGGGTTCGCCGAGGCCGAGCTGCCACATGGTGGTTGCCTCGGCCTCGGTGCGCTGATCATCAACTTTGTTGGCGGCCAGGATCACGGGCTTCCCGCTACGGCGCAGCACCTTCACGACAGCCTCGTCGACATCCTGTGTTCCAACGGTCGCGTCCACAACGAAGACGACGGCATCCGCGGCGGCAACGGCGAGCTCTGCTTGCTCGGTAACTCGGGCAGCCATTCCCTTGGCATCTGGTGCCCAGCCACCAGTGTCGACCAGCACGAACTGGCGTCCGTTCCAGGTGGCGTCATAGGAGACCCGATCCCGAGTTACTCCTGGCACGTCTTGCACGACGGCCTCGCGGCGGCCGAGCATCCGGTTGACCAGCGTTGACTTGCCGACATTCGGCCGGCCAACAACGGCCACAACAGGCAAGACCTGCGACTCTTCGACGGTCGCGATGTCACTCATATTCGCTTCGCTTAGGGATTCTGGAGCCGGCTGGCGGCTGCTGATTAGGCGGTGGAGAGGGCAGATCTGATCTTCGGTGGGCCCGGCAAGGGTAGCCCGGTAAGGGCCTGTGCCGCGACCACATGATCGGCAAGGCGCTGCCGTACGACCTCAGTCCACTCCGCGACTGCGGCCTTGCGGCGTGGCCAAGATGATCGGGGTACGTTGAATGGCTCGCCGTACACAACGTGGATCGGTCTGCCCAAGCGGGGCACCTGGCTCTTGAACTGCCCAGGTTCGCGAGTACCGAGAATGGCGACCGGGACGATGGGCGCGCCCGACACCATCGCCAGGTAGACGGCGCCTCCCTTCGCCCAGCGGACCTCCCCGCCACCCCGCGCTCCTTCGGGGAATACCGCCAGCACCTTGCCCGCACGCAGTACCTGAACTGCCCTCCGGATTGCTTGAGGATCGATCTCTCGACGATTGATGGAGATCTGGCCTATGTGAATGAGAACCTGGCCGACTGCGCCGGTGAAGGCCTCCCGCTTCACCATCGCAAACGTGAGGCGCCTGGTTAGCGCCACCAGGACAGGCCCGTCCAGCAAGCCGATGTGGTTCGCTGCCAAGATCACCGCTCCGGAGCCCGGAACGTGCCGGGCACCATGCACTTTCACCCGCCAGCACGCAGCTAGTCCGAGCCGTACCAGAGGCCTAGTGAGCCGCAAGACCCACTCCTTCGGGACCGGCAGCTGATCGGTGTGCGGAAGATCAGGGCTAACCCCTTCGATCACGCCTGTCTCCCAGTGGCCGGACCGGAACGAATGAGCAGATCGTTTCGATCACTTCCTCCAGGCTCAAGAAAGTGGAGTCGACTACGTGCACGCCAGGAGCCGCCGATTCGAATTCGGCGACCGTGGAATCGTCGCGGTCCCTCCGGATCACCTGATCGGTCACGGTGTCCACATCCACCTGATGCTCGGTGAGCTCAGCATGCCGCCGAGCCACTCGCGCGGCCGGATCCGCGACCAAGAGCACGCGTACGTCGGCGTCGGGCGCCACCACCGTCGTGATATCCCGTCCCTCAGCGACGATGCCGCCGACCGCTTCGGCGATCAGCTTCTTCTGCCGCGCGATCAGATCAGCACGAATATCGAGATTTGTCGCGACTGAGCTGACAGCCGCCGACACCTCAGGGGCTCTGATTGCTTCGGTGACGTCCACCCCGTTGATGGCAATCGCAGGGCGTCGAGGGTCTTGATCGATTTCCATCGACGCGTGGCCCAGCAGCTCCGCAACAGCCGCCTGGTCGTCAAGATCCACGCCTTCTTGGAGCGCGAGCCACGTGATCGCGCGATACATCGCACCAGTGTCGAGAAAGGCCAATCCGAGCCGATCTGCGACGCCTCGAGCCGTACTCGACTTGCCTGAACCACTGGGCCCATCGATGGCAATGACGAGTGGCCCAGGTGAATCTATGGTTCGGCTGGGCTCGCTCGAAGTCTGGTGCTGGTCTGTCATTGCTGCCTCAGACACGCGCTTCAGAGTACCGGCCGCCGGTCAGGAAACTGCCCAACCGTGCGACAGCATGGTCTCGACCAGTGCATCCGCGTGCTCCGGCGCGACCGACAAAGCCAAATAGCCGACCTCCCGGACAGGATCATGCTCGATCGAGATGTCCTCCACGTTCACCCCGGCAGCGCTCACGTCAGCCGAACAGTCGTGCCAGCGCGCCGGGCTCGTCAGGAATCGCGATGACGACCTCGCTGTAGCGGACCGCTGCCGCCCCATGCTTGCCAGCGATCTTGCGTGTCCCGGCGACTCCCTGCTCCAGTTGGCTCCGCAAGTCGTTGGTGGCCGGCGTTGCCTCAACAGCCTTGATCAACAAGCCGAGCTGGTCCTGCACACTCCGCAGCTCCTCCAGCACCGCGTCCGAGTTCGCACCCACAATCTGCTCCCAGAGCGCCGGATCGCTGCCAGCGATGCGCGTCACGTCGCGCAGACCTTGGCCAGCCAACATCAGGTCCTGGTCTGGAGTTCCGGTGAGGCGGCTCGCAATCAATACCGACATCAGGTGCGGCAGGTGTGACACCCGAGCTACCGCCGCGTCATGGTCGGCCACGTCCATGATCATCTCGCGGGCGCGGCAGGCTCGTACCGCGGCCCTGACCCGCTCCACCGATTCGGTTGCCGACCGGCGGTGTGGTGTCACGACCCAAGTCCGGTCAGCGAACAGGTCGGGATGGGCGGTCATCGGCCCGGAGTGATGTGAGCCAGCCATCGGGTGCGACCCGACATAGCGACTGAGGTCGAGATCTCGCTGCCACAAAGTGTCGAGCACCCCCGCCTTTACCGAGCCGACGTCGGTGACCGTCGCGTTCGGATAGACCTGGAGGCTGTGGATCACAAGATCGGGAATGGCCCCTGGCGGAACGGCTATCACCACCAGGGCCACGTCTGCTGATACTGGAGGGTCGATTGTGCCGGCACCCAGGCCAGCGGCGACTCTGGCATGGCTGATCTTGTGGTCACGCAGGTGCACTGCGTAGCCGGCCGCCGAGAGCGCACACCCGATCGACGCCCCGATGAGCCCTGCACCGATGATCACGACGCGGTTGATCCGGCGCTGCTCGATGCCGGCGGGTGGCGTGTTCCCTTTCACGTCGCGGGCTTCTGCTGGCGCTCCTCCCCGCCGTTGTCGCCGGGCGGTTCCGGCCCATCAGCGAGCAAGCTGGCGAGCCGGTCACCCTTGATGCGCCGGAACTTGCGCGGCATGGCCCTGTTCCGATCAAGGACGGCGACCTCCAAGGCCTCCACGCCCAACTCGCGCGGGGAGGCATTTGGGCCTCCGTCGGAACTGAGGGCGCGCACCGCGAGCTGGGCCGCGTCGGCGAGGCTGAGGCCGGGGCCGAATCCGCGACTGACCACCTCAGCTATGACGTCTGCAGACCCGCCCATGACCGCGAAGTTCGCTTCGTCGGCCACCGAACCGTCGTAGGTCAGGCGGTAGATCTGGTCGAGCCCGGGCGTAGCGCCGAGCTCGGCGACCACGATCTCCACCTCGTACGGCTTGTCACCGCCGGAAGAAAAGATCGTGCCGAGTATCTGGGCGTACGTGTTGGCCAGCCCACGACCCGTGACGTCGGTCCGGTCATAGCTGTAACCACGCAGGTCTGCATATCGGATGCCGAGTTGCCGCAGGTTCTCGAACTCGTTGTATCGACCGACCGCCGCGAAGGCGATGCGATCGTAGATCTCGCTGACCTTGTGCAGCGCCTGGGACCGGTTCTCGGCGACGAACAAGATGCCGTCCGCGAAATGCAAGACGACCACAGAACGGCCCCGGGCGATGCCCTTACGCGCGTAGTCGGCCCGATCCTTCATCTGCTGTTCGGGCGCCACGTAGAACGGCATGCTCATCGGTGCGTCCTTTTAGGCAAGTGGAGCCCCCGGTCCGTCGGGTCGTTCGGCACGGCTTGCCATGAGCTGGTCGATCAGGTCGGCTGATCTGCTCATCGCTCATCCGCTGCACACCGTCCCCGGTTGCGGCCAGCACTACCGGGAAGATCTTCCGCGTCAAGTCAGGGCCACCGGTCGCTGAGTCGTCGTCGGCCGCGTCGTAGAGCGCCTGGATCACCGCCATTGCCGCCTCGTTCGCGTCAAAATCCGGGCGATAGAGCTTCTTCAACGATCCTCGGGCGAAAACGGCCCCGGACCCAACTGAGAAGTAGGCATGCTCCTCGTAGCGGCCACCGGTTGCGTCGTAGGAAAAGATCCGGCCTTCCCCGGTCGATTCATCCCAGCCGGCAAAGAGGGGCACCACTACGAGGCCCTGCATGGCAAGGCCTAGATTCAGCCGAATCATCGTGGCCAGCCGGTTCGCCTTGCCGACAAGGGAAAGCGGAGCACCTTCGATCTTCTCGTAGTGCTCCAGCTCGACCTGGAACAAGCCGACCAACTCGACCGCGATCCCGGCAGCCCCGGCAATCCCGATGATCGAGAACTCATCAGCCGCGAACACCTTCTCGATGTCACGTTGGGCGATGAAGTTGCCCATGGTGGCTCGGCGGTCACCAGCGACAACGACGCCACCCGGAAATGTCGCAGCCACGATAGTGGTGCCGTGCGGCGTGAGGTCGGCAATCCCGGCAGAAGCCGCACGCGAGGACGGCAGTACATCGGGAGCGACGCGCGAGACGAATTCGGTAAAGGAAGAAGACCCGAAACGGAAGAACTCTGATGTCAGCTCAACGACTTGTCGTCGGTCGCTCACTGGCCGCCCTTCTGAACAAACGAGCGCACGAACTCCTCGGCGTTGACCTCGAGCACGTCGTCGATCTCGTCCAGCAGCGAGTCCACCTCTGAGTCCAGTTCAGCCTTGTGGGCAGTATCAGCAGGTGCCAGCTCCTCAACCTCACGATCGTCGGCTCGCCGTGACTTGCGTTGGCTCTGCTCTGACTCAGCCATACCTGCTCCTCGTCTGTACTGGCGTCCAGCCTAACCAACGCAAACGACAACACCACGACATTCCCAGCGTGTGCAGCCGGGCGTCCAGGGTTAACCGTGGAGAGGTCTGCCTAGCTTCCTGACGGTCTGCACACGTAGCAACCTGTGCAGACCGCGCGCAAGCTACGTGAACGTAGGTTTCGGCGACAGAGTGGGCGTGATACCGGGCCAGGTGTCAACGACCCAGAGCTGCGAACAGATCAGTGACGGAATTGCATTCGTCGATCATCTGGCCTACCTGTTCCCGGGTGCCTCGCAGCGGGTCGAGGAGCGGCAGCCGCTGCAGCGCAGGGCGGTCGGGCACGTCGAAAATGACTGAGTCCCAGGAAGCCGCAACCACCGAGGATCCGAACTTCTCCATGACCCTGCCCCGGAAGTATGCCCGGGTGTCATCTGGCGGTGAGGTGCGAGCCCGCTCGATGTCGTCATCGTTGACGAGTCGCCGCATCTTTCCATTGCTCAGCAGCGCCCGGTACAGGCTGCGGCGTGGGTCGACGTCGGCGTACTGCAGGTCGATCAGGGCCAGCTTGGGGGCGGACCAGCTCAATCCGTCGCGTTGCCGGTAGGACTCCAACAGCTTGAGCTTGGCGACCCAGTCGAGCTGGTCAGCGACGCTGAAAATGTCGGTGCGCAGCGCATCGAGACATTCCTGCCAGCGGCTGAATATGTCCTTCGCCTCAATCCGAGCCGTCTCGGTGAGATCTCCGGCGATCCGTTCATAGTGGTTACGACACGCGTCCAGGTACACCTCTTGGAGGTCCAGGGCGGTCATGCTAGAGCCCTCGAGCAGATAGAGGGGCTCGCGGACCAGGAGGTCATGGCTGACTGCCCGCATGGCCGTCACAGGCCCGTCCAGCCGAACGTCGGTGGCCAGCTCCCCCGCCTCGATCACCCGCAGCACCCAGGAGGACATACCCACCTTGAGATAGGTGGAGATCTCCGACAAGTTGGCATCTCCAGTGATCACATGCAGCCGGCGATGCCGGCTGGCATCGGCGTGCGGCTCGTCGCGAGTGTTGATGATCGGCCTGTTGAGCGTGGTCTCCAGTCCCACCTCAGCCTCGAAGAAATCCGCGCGTTGACTGATCTGGAAGCCGGGAGTCTGACTGGATTGGCCCACGCCTACTCGACCGGCTCCAGTGATCACCTGGCGCGAGACCAGAAATGCTGTGAATTGCGTCACAATCCGGTCGAACGGTGTACTGCGCTGCAGCAAATAGTTCTCGTGTGTGCCGTACGAGGCACCCTTGCCGTCGGTGTTGTTCTTGTAGAGCCGGACCGAGCGTCCCAATGACTGGGTGGCCCGCTGGGCGGCGATCGCCATCACGACCTCGCCGGCCTTGTCGTAGCGCACTGCGTCGAGCGCGCAGGTCACCTCGGGGCTGGAGTACTCCGGATGGGCGTGGTCGACATACAGCCGCGCGCCGTTGGTCAAGATGACGTTCGCCATGCCGAGATCGGTATCGGTCAGCTGATCCGGGTGCGCGGCAGCGCGGGAGATCTCGTAGCCACGGATATCACGCAACGGAGTCTCGGTCTCGTAGTCCCAACCGGCCGGTTGGCCTGCAGCTGAGGCGCCGTACGCCTTGACGACGTGATTGGACAGCTGCATGGGATGCAGATCCTCTTCGAGGAACGCGTTGCCGAATCCACCAGGCAGCGCGTGCGACCCCGGTGAAAGGGCGCTGATCCCGTACTCGGTCTCGATTCCCATGACCCGAGTGTTCAAGCGGGCAGCCATGTCCGAGCCCGCAGCAGCGGACTCGTCACGATTGCCTGTGGAAGCCATGGCCTCAGCGTAGTGTGAGGTTCATGCAGATCCTTCCAGCGATTGCGGTGGACGTGATCTGCATCCTGGTGTTTGCGATCATCGGACGAAGCAGCCACCAGGAGGCAACCGACCTGCTTGGCGTCGCTCACACGGCCTGGCCGTTCCTCGCCGGCTGCTTCCTGGGGACGCTCATCGGACGCACCTGGCGGCACCCATACGTCTTGGCGTCGGGCGTGGCAGTTTGGCTGGGCACGGTCATCGGAGGAATGACCCTTCGAGTGCTCACGGGCGCCGGTGTACAGCTGTCCTTCGTCGTTATCGCCAGTTGCGTGCTAGCGCTGTTCATCGTCGGCTGGCGTGCCGGCCTCCGGCTCATTCAGCGCGCCCGCGCCAAAACCGCCGAGCCCGAGCGAACGCCCGATGTCCACATATCCCGGAGAACGCCGCACCGCGTTCCCTGAGCCCACGCATTGGTCGGAAACTTGGCGACCAGGCGACCGCTGCCTTCCTGAGCGTCGGAGATCGCGCGCCGAGGAGTGCAGGAGGCTTGAGCGAAACACGCTTTTCGTTTCGCTCAAGGCGACGAACGACTCGGCTCTGAGCGCGATCGTGCGCGAAGGAAGGCCTACAAATATTGTCCCGTGTTGGACACCGTGTCGATGGACCGGCCCGGTTGGGTGCCCTGCTTGGAGGAGATGAGTGTCCGGATGAAGACGATCCGCTCACCCTTCTTGCCAGAGATCTTCGCCCAGTCGTCCGGGTTGGTGGTGTTGGGCAGATCCTCGTTCTCAGCGAACTCATCCAGGCAGGCCTGCAGCAGGTGCCCGATTCGCAAGCCTCGTACGCCGGTCTCCAGGAAGTCCTTGATCGCCATCTTCTTGGCCCGGTCGACGACGTTTTGGATCATCGCTCCGGAGTTGAAGTCCTTGAAGTAGAGGACCTCCTTGTCACCGCCGGCGTAAGTGACTTCCAGGAACTGGTTCTCCTCCGATTCCTCATACATCCGGCCAACGGTGCGGTCGATCATGGCCTGCACACACATCTGCGGATCATGATCGAACTCGGCAAGATCTTCCGGATGTAGTGGCAAGGTCGGAGTGAGGTACTTGCTGAAGATCTCCCGCGCAGCCTCCGCATCAGGCCGCTCGATCTTGATCTTGACGTCCAGTCGCCCGGGTCGCAGGATTGCCGGATCGATCATGTCCTCCCGGTTGGAGGCTCCGATGATGATCACGTTGTCCAGGCCCTCGACGCCGTCGATCTCACTCAGCAACTGCGGCACGATCGTGTTCTCCACGTCGGAGGAGACACCAGAGCCGCGGGTCCGGAACAACGAGTCCATCTCATCGAAGAAGACGATCACCGGCATGCCATCGGTTGCCTTGTCCCGGGCGCGCTGGAAGACCAGCCGAATGTGCCGCTCGGTCTCACCGACGTACTTGTTCAGCAGCTCAGGTCCCTTGATATTAAGGAAGAAGCTGCGCCCTTCCTCTCCCGTTCGCTCGCTGACCTTCTTCGCCAGCGAGTTCGCGACAGCCTTGGCGATCAAGGTCTTGCCACAGCCTGGCGGTCCGTACAACAAGATCCCCTTCGGCGCCTTGAGCTCATGCTCGGCGAAGAGCTCCTTGTGCAGGAAGGGCAACTCGACCGCATCGCGGATGGCCTCGATCTGGTTGCCTAGGCCGCCGATCACCGAGTAGTCGATGTCGGGCACCTCCTCCAGCACCAGCTCCTCGACGTCGAGCTTCGGGATCCGCTCGTACGCGAAATGCACCCGCCGGTCGATCAGCAGGGAGTCGCCAGAGCGCAAGTGCTGATCATGAAGCCGATACGCGAGGCGCACGACGCTTTCCTCGTCGCCATGCCCGATCACCAGTGCTCGATCGCCGTCCTCAAGCATCTCCTTGAGCAGCACGACCTCGCCGACCTCGTCGAACTCAAGGACCTTCACCACGTTCATCGCCTCGTTGATCATCACCTCCTTGCCCGGCGTCAACGCGTCAAGATCAACATCGGGGCTTACGCTGACTCGCATCTTTCGACCAGCGGTAAAGATGTCCGCGGTGTGCTCCTCACGCGCGGCGAGGAAGACTGCGAAGCTGGCAGGAGGCTGCGCCAGACGATCAACCTCATTTTTCAAGGACACGATCTGGTCCCGCGCCTCGCGCAGCGTGGCCGCAAGGCGTTCGTTGTTGGCGGCGGTGGTCCGGGCGTCAGAGCGGGCGTCGGCTAGCCGGCGCTCGAGCATCGCGATGTCGTGCGGATGCGAGGAAACCCGATCCCGTAGCCGATCGAGCTCGTCTCTGAGCGCACCAATCTGGGCTACCAAAGACTCGCGGTCCTCATACGCACCGCGATCATGGATAGGTCCGGTCATGACACACCTCCTGCCAAGACCCTACCCGGGCTGGCTGCGCGGTCCCTTGTAATCGTTCCCGTACGCGCCGCGTGCTGGGCGACGTTTGCGTAACGGTGCTGTGAAACCTGGTGCCAGTCGCCGAGCTGTGATCACAAATCCAGTGTGGCCTACCATATCGTGCCGCGGCCGTACTGCCAGCCCCTCCACGTGCCAGGCTCGGACCAGTGACTCGGTGGCCTCCGGCTCCGTAAAGCCGCTGTGAACCCGCAAAGTCTCCACCGTCTCGGCGAGCTGGGTGGTGGTCGCGACGTAGGCGCAGAAGACGCCGCCTGGGACGAGCACCTCGGCCAAAACTGCAACGCAATCCCATGGAGCGAGCATGTCGAGGATCACGCGGTCGAGGGGTTCTTCGATGTGTGACTCGAGCAGATCAGCCACCCGGAGATCCCAGCTGGACGGGCTCACCTCGAAGAAGTTCTCGACATTGCGCCGGGCGATGGTCGCGAAGTCCTCCCGCCGCTCGTAGGAGATCAACCGCCCGCTCGGACCGATCGCACGCAGCAGAGCTGCAGGTCAGCGCACCGGATCCGGCGCCCGCCTCCAGCACTCGGGCGCCGGGAAAGATGTCGGCACTCATCAAGATCTGGGCGGCGTCTTTCGGGTACACCACTGCCGCGCCACGCGGCATGGTCACGGTGAACTCGTTGAGCAGCGGCCTCATTGCCAAGAACTGTGCGCCGGCAGCTGGAGCTCACCACGATCCCCTCCGGCTGTGCGATGAGGTCGTCGTGATTGACCGCGCCCTTGGCTGTATGGAACTTCCCGCCCACAGTGAGCACGATCGAATGCCGCCGCCCCTTTGGATCTGTGAGGGTGATCCGCTCCCCCGCCCCGAATGGTCCCAACCGGACGCCGGATAGCTGGATCTGATCAGCCATTGCTGATACCGAAGAATCCCAGCTGCATGCCAGGGCCATAGGACCCGCCGCTCATCTCGACGCCGCGCCGCACGTAGACATGCTCCTCCGACTGGCTGATCGGCAGCACGATCAGATCCACAGCCGCCTGCTTCTGCAGCGCGGCCAGCTGATTGTTTGCGGTCTCGGCATCCGTGGTAGCCCGGAACTCGGTTTCGATGGTCCGTACGGTCGACGCGGCCGCTGGCAGCGGCGCATCGAGATAGGGCTGCAGCCATGCCAGAGCTGTCGCCGTCCAGGCCTTCCGGTCGACGAGATTCAGGTCCGCGTTCAGATCGCCTGGCCTGAGTTGCACGCTCAGCCCTCCGGTGTTCTCCAGCCGACCACGGATCTGAGTGGCGAGGTCCTGGCCATTGGGCATGGAGGCGTCGTAACCCAGAGTGAGATTGATTCGGCTCTTCCAGGTCACCTTGGGCTTGGCCCTTCCGCCGAGCGGAAATGCGGCGGTATGCCCGTCCACACCGTTCGGAACGATCGAATCGGACGTGCGGTCCCGCTTGCAAGGCAACCGCTATCGCCTGCCGCAACGCCTTGTTCGACCGCATAGGCGATGTGGGAGACCATGCAAGCTGCAGCACCCGCGCGCCACCCAGCACGTTCTGGGTAAAACCGTTGACGGTCTCATGATTGGGGTTCTGGACTATTTGCTGGCTGAATCGGGTGACCGCTGGCGTATCGAGACCTCTCCAGACCACGTCGACGGCGCCCTTGGTCATTGCGTCCTCGATTGTCGGAGAGTCAGCCACACTTCGGTACACCAGATCCGAAAGCTGGGCGGGGTTACGCCCGACGTAGTCCCCGTAGCGGCTGAGCTGCAGCTGGTTTCCGGTGTACTTGTTCACCACGAAGGGACCCGACCCCACGATCGGATCATTCAGGTCCTGCACCCGATCCGCGTCGTAGATCTCCTCGTCGACTATCGAGGCCGCTGGTGAAGCCAACGCCCAGCCAAATTGGGTGTCCACCCGGCTCAGCACGAACCGCACTGTCCTTTGGTCCGGCGTCTGGATCCTGCGGAGGGAGGACAGCGCCACCGCCGAGGAACCCGGAACGTTGAGTCTTGCAGCCCGCTCGATGCTGAACTTCACATCGCTGGAGGTCAATGGATGCCCGTTGTGGAACGCCAGATTCTCGTTGAGGGTGCACTGGTAGGTAGTTGAGGACGTAAACAGGCAATCCCGTGCCGCGTCCGGCTTCAGTACTGAGCCTCCGGGATCGGCCGTCATCAGCCGCTGGAAGACGTTGAGCGCTAGCACGGTTGATGCGGCATCAGTGATGGCAGCTGGATCCGTGACACGGATCTGGTCAGTGGACATCACGGTGAACGGCCGCGGCGTCGAGCTGGCGGTGGGCGTCGGCGCCGGTCGCTCCCCAGGCGTTCGGCAGCCGCCGAGAAGCAGCAGGACGGCAGCTCCGGCCAGCACGCCACGCGCCAGGTTGTTAACTCGCATTGACTTGCTCCAGCATTCTCGCCACAGCAGTCGCGTCCAGGTCAGCGAGAGAGGGTACGTGAAGCCGCCGCGGAGCCTTCGGGATCTCCACGCGGTTAGGCACAGCGACCACCACCGCGCCCGCAGCGTTACCAGCGCGGCAGCCGGTCTCGGAGTCTTCGAGGACCACGCAATGCCGAGCGGAGACTCCCAGGGCCGTGCATGCCTTCTCGTAAGGCTCCGGGTGTGGCTTGCCCCGGCTTACCTCGTCGCCGGCCACCGATACCTGGAAGGTTCCCTCAGGCAGCTGACTGAGAGCCGCATCCAAGAGCACCCGGTACGACGCTGACACCAACGCGCAAGGAACACCGGCCGCCGCCAAGGAGTCAAGCAGCTCGATCGCGCCGGGTCGCCAGACGAGCGGGTTCTGGCGGATGTGGCCCACAACGTCGGCAAGCAGCTGTTCCACGACCCATGCCGGGCTGAGATCCACTCGGCCGATGGCATTCAGGATGTAGGAGCCAGAGTCCAGCAGCGAGTTGCCGACCAACTGCTCGGCGTCCTCGTCCGACCACGTGCCTCCCAGCTGGTGGATCAGGTCATATTCCGCGGCGATCCAGAGCGGCTCAGTATCGGCCAGCGTGCCGTCGAAATCCCACAGGGCAGCCGCCAGCGTTGAGGTTGTCGTGTCGCTCATGGCGCGGCCATTCTTCCAGCCGCAGCAACCTGCGCAAATCAGCGTCGTGTCGACGCTATCGGGCGTTGAAGTACTTCGCCTCGGGATGGTGCACGATCAGCGCATCGGTGGACTGCTCCGGGTGCAGCTGCAACTCCTCTGACAACTCAACGCCGATTCGCTGCGGACGGAGCAGCGCGACCAGCTTGCGCCGGTCGTCAAGTTCCGGACATGCGGGATAGCCGAAGGAGTATCGCGAGCCGCGGTAGGCCTGGTCACGGATCATCTCGTCCATCGGACCGTCATCGGGGGCGAAGCCAAGGTCCGCCCGCACTCTGGCGTGCCACATCTCGGCCAGTGCCTCGGTCAGCTGGACGCTGAGGCCGTGCAGCTCCAGATAGTCCCGGTAGGCGTTCTGCTCGAACAGGCTGGCAGTCACCTTTGCGACCTGCGACCCCATCGTCACCAGATGGAACGCCACGACGTCGGGACCCTTGAGTTCGGCCAACTGCCGATCACGGAAGAAGTCGGCGAGACAGAGGAAGCGCCCGCGGGTCTGCCGTGGGAAGTCATAGCGCTGCAGCTCTGCGGCTGGGTCGGACGCATCGCCTACCAGGTCGGAGTACGACGAGCTCGTTGCCGTTCGCTGTAGCAGGGCCAATACCCGTAGACCACTGCGAACTCCGCGATCGCGTCGGTCTGGATGCGGTCCAGCCAGGCGCGCAGCCGGGGCCGGCCTTCGCTCTCCACCAGTTCCTCGTACGACAGCCCGTTCCGGGTGCCCTTGAGCCCCCATTGGCCCATGAAGGTGGCCCGCTCATCGAGGTAGGCCGCGACGTCGGCCAGGGAGATGCCTTTGACGATCCGGTCGCCCCAGAACGGCGGGGTCGGCACATCGATGTCTACCGCGACGTCGGAACGACGGGCCACTTCGCTGGCAACCCGCTCCTCGACCAGGGTCGTCCCGCGGGCCTTGACCCGCCGCTCCCGTGGCGCTGGCAGCGCAGCACCCTCCTCGCCGCGTTTGACCGCCATCAGCGCGTCCATCAGACGCAGCCCTTCAAAGGCGTCTCGGGCGTAGCGCACCTCGCCAGCGAACACCTCACGCAGATCTTGTTCGACGTACGCGCGGGTCAGTGCTGCTCCGCCCAGGAAGACCGGGTACGCCGTGGCAATGCCCCGCCGGTTGAGCTCTTCCAGGTTCTCCTTCATGACGACCGTGGACTTCACCAGCAGTCCCGACATGCCGATCGCGTCGGCGTGGTGCTCCTCTGCTGCGTCGACGATCGTGCCGATCGGCTGCTTGATACCGAGATTCACCACGGTGTAGCCGTTGTTGGTGAGGATGATGTCGACCAGGTTCTTGCCGATGTCGTGCACGTCACCCTTCACGGTTGCCAGCACGATGGTGCCCTTGCCGCGGGCATCGGTCTTCTCCAAGTGCGGCTCGAGGTGGGCAACTGCGGTTTTCATCACCTCGGCCGATTGCAGTACGAACGGCAGCTGCATCTGGCCCGACCCAAAGAGCTCACCAACCACCCGCATGCCGGCCAGCAGATCGGTGTTGATGATCTCCAGCGCCGGCTTGCCCTCCGCAAGCGCCGCATCAAGATCATCCGAAAGGCCCTTGCCCTCGCCGTCGATGATGCGGCGCTGCAGTCGTTCGCTGATGGGGAGCTTGAGCAGCTCCGCGGCACGTTCGGCCTTGGTGTCGGCGGTCGTCACCCCTTCGAAGAGCTCGAGGAAGCGTTGCAGCGGGTCGTACGCGGGCTCGGTCGCGGTGCCAGAACGCCGCCGATCATAGACCATGTCGAGTGCCACTTCGCGTTGCTCGTCAGGGATCCGGGCCATGGGAATGATCTTGGCGGCGTGGACGATGGCGGAGTCCAGGCCGGCTTCGATGCATTCGTTCAGGAACACCGAGTTGAGCACCACTCGAGCGGCCGGGTTGAGACCGAAGGAAACGTTGGACAGCCCGAGCGTCGTCTGAACGTCTGGGAAGAGCCGCTTGACCTCGCGGATCGCCTCGATGGTCTCGATACCGTCCCGACGAGTCTCCTCCTGGCCAGTGGCAATCGGGAACGTGAGGCAGTCGACGATGATGTCGCTCTGGCGCAGTCCCCAGTTCTCGGTGATGTCGGTGATCGCGCGCTGGGCGACGCGCACCTTCCATTCCGCCGTACGCGCCTGGCCTTCCTCGTCGATGGTCAGGACGATCACTGCCGCCCCATGCTCGGCGACCAGCTTCATGACTCGGCAGAATCGGGAGTCGGGTCCGTCGCCGTCCTCGTAGTTGGCGGAGTTGATCACCGCGCGGCCACCGAGACATTCCAGGCCGGCTTGCAACACCGCCGGCTCGGTCGAATCCAACACGATCGGCAGCGTCGAGGCTGTCGCCAGCCGGAAGGCCAGCTCTCGCATGTCGGCGACGCCGTCTCGGCCCACATAGTCGATATTGAGATCGAGCAGGTGGGCACCGTCGCGGATCTGGGAGCGCGCGATCTCGATGCAGTCATCCCAGCGCTCATTCAGCAACCCCTCACGAAACGCCTTTGACCCGTTGGCGTTGGTTCGTTCCCCGATCGAGAGGTAACTGGTGTCCTGGCGGAAGGGCACATCGGCGTACAACGATGCTGCGGCGGGCACGTGGCTCGGTGAGCGAGTACCAACTGGCCGGCCTTCCAGGCGCGTCACAACCTGTCGCAGATGCTCCGGCCCGGTCCCGCAGCAGCCGCCTACCAGGCCGAGTCCGAACTCGCCAACGAACTGTTCCAAGGCGTCAGCCAGCTCGACCGGCTGTAGCGGATAGACCGCACCGTCGGCCGTCAGCTGCGGCAGCCCAGCATTCGGCATGCAGCTCACGCCGATCTGTGCATGCCGGGAGAGGTGCCTGAGGTGTTCACTCATTTCTGCCGGACCGGTAGCGCAGTTGAGACCGATCAGGTCGATGCCGAGCGGCTCAAGGGCGGTGAGCGCGGCACCGATCTCCGAGCCCAGCAGCATGGTGCCAGTGGTCTCGACTGTCACGTGCACGATCACCGGAAGATCACGACCCGCGTACGCCAACGCCCGTTTGGCACCCAGCGTTGCTGCCTTCGTCTGCAGCAGGTCCTGCGAGGTCTCGATCAACACCGCGTCGACTCCGCCAGCGATCAGACCCTCGACCTGCTGCTGGTAGGCGTCCCGCAGCCGGGCGTAGGAGACGTGCCCGAGAGTCGGCAGCTTGGTACCTGGGCCGACGCTACCGAGGACCCACCGCGGGCGCTCCTGGGTGCTGTATGCGTCGGCCGACTGGCGTGCGATGCGAGCGCCGGATTCGGCCAACTCGGTGATCCGCTCGGCGATGCCATACTCCCCGAGAGCAGACATATTGGCGCCAAACGTATTGGTCTCGACCGCATCTACTCCGACCTCGAAGTAGGCATCGTGGATCGCGCGCACGATGTCGGGCCGAGTGAGATTCAAGATCTCGTTGCAGCCTTCGAGCTGCTGGAAGTCCTCCAGCGTCAGATCGTGGCGCTGCAGCATGGTGCCCATCGCGCCATCGGCGATCACGACACGTCGCGACAACGTCGCGCGAAGGTCAATTGGTGACAATGTCGCGCGGAGATCAGACGGGGAGGGAACGGCAGACTGGCCACCGGGCATCTCGTGAGAATAATCGCCATCGCCGCCGAAGTGGGAGCACTACCACCATGTGGAGCGGCGCTGCATCGCCGAGCCGACGGCTACAGTGAGTGCCATGCCCGACTCCCCCAGCTCGGTCAGCCGTGACCTTCGTGATCTGGTTGACCCGGTGGTAGTGGTGGCATTCGGAGGCTGGAACGACGCGGGGAACGCGGCAACCGGAGCCATCGAGCATCTCGCCGAGGCCTACCAGGCCGAGCCCGTGTACGCGCTTGACCCAGACGACTTCTACGACTTTCAGGTCAACAGACCTCGGGTGGGATTCACCGAGGACGATGAGCGTGAGGTCACGTGGCCAACCACTGAGCTCAAGATCGCTCAGCTGACAGACGGCCGTGACCTGATCCTGGTTGAAGGCCTAGAGCCCAACCTGCGATGGCGCCAGTTCAGCACCATGATCGCGTCTGCCCTTAGCTCAGCCAACGTAAGGCGAGTGCATCTGCTGGGTGCCCTGCTTGCCGACACTCCACATACTCGCCCGATCCCGGTGTCGGTGTCGACGACCAACCGCGAGTTGATGAAGCAACTCGGCCTGGCACCAGCGACATATGAGGGTCCGACCGGCATCATCGGCGTACTTGGCGACACACTGACGCGTGCCGGAGTGGAAGTCCTCACCCTCTGGTCGGCGATCCCGCACTACGTGTCGCATCCGCCGTGCCCCAAGGCCACGCTCGCGCTGCTTTCCCAGTTGGAGCAGGTGCTCGACGCATCCTTCGATCTTGGTGAGCTGACCGAGCTGGCCCGGGCCTGGGAGCGTGGGGTGGACGAGCTTGCGGCCGAGGACTCCGAGGTTGCCGAGTACGTCGCCTCGCTGGAACAGATGCAGGACGCAACTGAGCTGCCGGAGGCAAGCGGCGATGCCATCGCCGCGGAGTTCGAGCGCTACCTGCGCCGCCGCCAGGGCTAGCTGACTCTTACGTCGCAACCTACGTTCACGTAGGTTGCGGTCGGTCTGCACAGGTAGCAACCCATGCAGACCGTCAGAAAGCTAGGTGAACGTAGGTTTCTGCAGAAGCCCAAGGAGCTACTGAGCAGTTCAGGTCGCTGCAGCCGCAAGTTCGCGGAGCTTGGCAACCATCGCGTCGGGATCGGCAGCGCCGAATACCGACGATCCGGCCACGAAGGAGTCGACGCCGGCTGCCGCGCACCGCTCGATGGTCTGAGCTGAGACACCGCCGTCGATCTGCAACCAGATGTCGCCACCGATTTTGTCCAGCATCGCCCGAGTCCGAGTGATCTTGGGCAGGCAGAGGTCAAGGAAGCTCTGGCCTCCGAAACCGGGTTCGACCGTCATGATCAACACCATGTCCAGCTCCGGCAACAGGTCCTCGTACGGTTCGATCGGCGTTGCCGGCTTGAGCGCCATTGCGGCTCGCGCTCCGCGGATGCGTAACTCGCGGGCCAGCCTCACCGGCGCGCCGGCTGCCTCGACGTGAAAGGTGACTGACTCGGCTCCGGCCTCTGCGTACGCCAGCGCCCAGCGGTCGGGCTGCTCGATCATCAGGTGGATGTCCAGCATCTGTTCGGTGATCTTGCGAATGGATTCGACGACCGGGAGCCCGAGCGTGAGGTTGGGGACGAAGTGGTTGTCCATCACGTCGACGTGTATCGCGTCCGAGCTCGGCACCGATTCGATCGCGGTCTGCAGATTCGCGAAATCGGCCGACAAGATGCTCGGCATGATTCTCAGGGCCACGGGGTCGACTCTAGTGTCGGAGCGTTTCGAGTGTTAGGCGGTTTTGCGCAGGTAGCCCGCGAACATGGCGTCGGTGCCGTGTCGGTGCGGCCAGAGTTGGAGGTAGGGACCGAGACCAGCGTCTGACACCTCGGGCAGCAGCGGCGCCGCTGGGATCACCTCGACGTCAGTGCGTACGGCGAGGGTTTCTTCGAGCACGTCGGTTGTCTCCCGGCGGTGCGGCGAGCATGTGACGTATCCGACAACCGCATTCGGGGCAGCACTGTCGAGAGCGGACGCCAGCAGTGCCAGCTGCAAGGAGTGCAACTGCTCCAGGTCGGCCGGTTTGCGCCGCCAGCGAGATTCCGGCCTGCGGCGCAGGGCGCCGAGGCCTGTGCAGGGGGCATCGACAAGCACTCGGGTGTACGAGCCGGCTCGCCACGCCGGTTGGATACCGTCGGCCACCACGATGGCCGGAGCTGATCCTTGGCTGGCGTATGCCCGCACCGCCGAGGCAACCAGGCTCGCCCGATGCGGTGCCAGATCCGAGGCCAGCAGTCGGCTGCCGTCCAGCCGCGCCAGACCGGCGAGCAGGGCGGACTTGCCGCCTGGACCAGCACACATGTCAAGCCACCATCCCGGCGGAGCGGCCGGTTTGGTAAGGGCCCAGGTGACCAGCTGCGAGCCCTCGTCCTGAACCCCAGCTCTGCCTTCCCGGACGAGCGGCAGATCAGCGGGATCACCTCGCCAATAGGCCCCGAAGGGCGAGTACGGACAAGGCTGCGCACCGGCGTGTACCAGATCCGACACGTCGGCTAGGCCGGGCCGGGCGGCCAAACACACCTGCGGGCTGAGATTGTTCGCACTCAGCGCCGCTGCAAGCTCCTCCGGCTGCAGCAATGCCGAGTACGCCTCCACGATCCAACGCGGGTGGGCCGTGCGTAGCGCAAGCTGATCAAGATCGTCAAACCCCTGGGACAGCTGGTCGAACCAGTCATTCAGACTTCGCTCGGCAACACGTCGCAGCACTGCGTTGACGAGTCCAGTGACCCGCTCCCCCACCGTGACGGCGGCTAGATCTACCGAGGCGGCGACGGCGGCCGGCGCAGGCACCCGCATCGACAGAATCTGGTGTACGCCAAGTCGCAGCAGATCCAGCACCGCCGGCTGGAATTCACTCAGCCGTCGGCCGGCCGCGGTGGCGATGATCGCGTCGTAGCTGCCCTGCCACCGGCAGGTACCGGCCAGCAGTTCGGTAGCGAACGCGGCGTCGCGGCCACCGAGGCCGCGCTCCCGAAGCAGCGCAGGCAGCACCAGATTGGCATAGGCGCCTTCGGCATTCACGGCACGCAGCGCGTCGAACGCAGCCCGCCTAGCGCGGTCTCCCCGACGATGTCGCTGTTGCTGAGCGCTGCCTGGACCGCTCACTCAGGTACCGAGCCTGAGTTCTGGGTCGAAGGTGACGCCGCGTGCCCAGTCGGCGGCAGCCATGGGCTTCTTGCCCTGGGCCTGTATCTCGCCAAGCTCGAGTGCCTGAGTCGCGGTGCCGACGCGTACCGATCGTTTGGTGATCTCCAGCGCCCCGCGCGGCAGGACAGTGTCGGAGACAGCCGCGGAGTTGATCTTGAAGCGCTCGCCGCGGAAGGTGGTCCAGGCCCCCGGTGCTGGAGCGCAGGCGCGTATCAGCCGGTCTACCACCTCGGCGGGCTGCGCCCAATCGATCCTGGCGTCCTCGACGTTGATCTTGGAGGCGTAGCCGACCTGGGAATCGCTCTCCGGCTGTGGGGTCGGAGCGAGGGTACCGTCCTCGATGCCATCAAGAGTCTCGACCAGCAGCCGAGCACCGCTCAACGAGAGTCGGTGCAATAGGTCACCGGCAGTGTCATCTGGGCGAATGGGTTCTGTCACAGTGGCGAAGATAGGGCCGGCGTCGAGCTCGAGGGCGATCCGGAAGGTCGTTGCACCCGTTATCTGATCACCGGCCAGGATGGCGTGCTGGACCGGCGCGGCACCGCGCCAGGCCGGCAGCAGCGAGAAATGCAGGTTGACCCAACCATGTCGCGGGATGTCCAGGACGCGTTGTGGGAGCAACGCGCCATAGGCGACCACCGGGCAGCAGTCAGGCGCAATCTCAGTCAGCCGGCTGACGAACTCCTCATCACGAGGACGCTGCGGCTTCAGTACCTCAATGCCCAGCTCGGCCGCATGCTGAGCAACTGGGCTGGCGGTCAGCTTCTTGCCGCGGCCGCTTGGGGCGTCTGGCCGGGTGACCACGGCGACCAGCTCGTGGCGGGAGTCGACCAGCGAATCCAATGACGGAATCGCGACATCCGGGGTACCGCCAAAGACGATTCGCACCGCAGGAGTCTAGGACGTCTTGGCCCGATGCAACCTCAGCGCGGCACCGGAGACTCAGACGTCACCTGCCGCACATAGCTGCCGCTGAGCTCCTCGAGCCGTTTTCGAAGGTCGGAGAAGAGCGGGATACTGCGCTTGCCCGGCCAGTCGGCAGGCAGCCACGCGGCAGGCAGTCCAGGATCGACGTACGGAATCACCCGCCACGCGTCCAAGCATCCGATCCAGCTGGCGAACGCCTGGCGCGGCGTCAATTCGTTCGCCGCAAGAGAACCGTACGCAGAGAGGAACGCCTCATGCGCGGAAGCGATGGCCGGCAGGTCCCACCATTGCTCCACGGCCCGCTCGAGCCCACCATCGAGCCGTGCCTCGCCGACCAGAAAGATCGCTGCTGACCCGCGCACCTCGAGATCTGTGAGGATTTCCTCCACCTCGCTGGTGAGGTACTCCGGACAGATCCACAGCGCCGCCGAGACGGTGCCGCAACCGATCCCCGAAAGGCGACGCCGTAGCTGGTGGCGGAGCTGCCGCTGGCTTTCGGGAATGGAGTACGAAATCAGGCACCAGCGGTCCGTGGCACTCATCACACGTGGTGAGTAGATCCGCCGATCGCCCCGGGCCAACCGTGGCAGTGCAGCGGGTTCGAGCGCGTAACCGGCGCGACCATCCCGTACCTCAGCCGCGAGCATCCCCTTGCCACGCACTCGGAGAATGGCAGTCCTGGTTCGCGTCTGGTTGACGCCGACAGTTGTCATCAGCTCCACCAGGGCGGTTGATGTGATCCACCCGCCAAGGCTCCGCAGATAGCAGCCGATGATGGTGCGAAGCAGTGAGGTAGCACTGCCAGGACGCATGTCAGTGTCGTCGAGGACGGCGGGGGTCCGTCCGGCAGAGAATGTCGTTACCTGGCCAGCCGTCATAGCACCCCCCGTAGGACCGCGAGCCCCCGGTACACCTCGCCGAAGCTGGTGCTCAGCGGCGAGAGGCCGATTCGGAGCCCGTCGGGTGGCCGGAAGTCTGGAATGACGCCCAGCTCCCACAGCCGCGCGGTCGCGCCGCGGAACTCAGGATGCTCCAGGGTGACATGACTGCCACGCAACGCCGGGTCGCGAGGTGAGCCGATCTGTACGCCCTGCGGAGGCGAGCAGCTGGTCGGAGATCTCGATCGCGAACTCGGTGAGCGCGATGGATTTGGCCCGGATCGCCTCGAGACCTGCCTGCTCGATGAGCGCCAGCATGTCCTGCATGGCCAGCATTCCGATGATCGATGGAGTGCCGCTGAGGAAGCGACGGATGCCATCGGACGGCGTGTAGTGCGCAGCCATCGCGAACGGCTCGGCCGAGCCCATCCAGCCCTGGATCGGCTGCCGAAGCCGCTGCTGGAGATCTGCACGCACATAACCGAAGGCGGGTGAGCCCGGCCCTCCGTTGAGGTACTTGTAGGTGCAGCCGACAGCCAGGTCGACCCGCCAGTCATCGAGCCACCGCGGGATCACGCCAGCTGAGTGGCACACGTCCCAGAGCACGAGCGCCTCATGATCATGAGCCAGCGCTGGTGATAGCTGGAACGTCGGCCAGATACCCCGATCGATAGGCCACGTCGCTGAGCAGAATGAGGGCGGTACGCGACCCGATCACAGCGCTAACCTGATCGACGTTGATTCCGCTCCTCCGATCTGCCTGGAGCCATCTCAGCCGCATCCCAAGCTCGGCTGCAATGCCTTCCACGACAAAGCGGTCGGTCGGAAAGTTGCCGATGTCGACGATGATCTCGTCACGCCCAGGCTGGCTCGCCAGGGCGGCCCGAATCCACTTGTAGAGCATCACGCTGGTCGAGTCACCGACTACGGTCTGACCGGGCGCCGCGCCTAACAGGACGCGACCGATCTGGTCACCGATCCGTATCGGATCGTCCATCCAGCCCTCATCCCAGGCGCGGATGAGCCGTCTCGCCCAGATCTGGTCGACAAAGCGGCTTATCCGATCACGGGTTGCCCGGAGCGGACGACCCAGAGAGTTGCCATCGAGATAGGCCATGATCTCGGAATCGTCCGAACCAATGAACTGATCGCGGAAGTGGACCAACGGATCGGCCGCGTCGAGTGCAGCGGCCTGGCCAGCAAGATCAGTGTCGCCGGCTTTGGCAGCGAGACTCTCCGGGAGTGCAGAGTCAGTTACTTGGTCGGTCATGCAGTGGCACCTTCCTCGAGCACGACAGCTAGCCGGCGAGCCTGGCACATCCAGACTGCGACATCTTCGGCGCTGTCCGGCAGCGAAACGGCGCGTAGACAGCAGCGTCAACCAGTAGTCGGTCGCCCGGTAGCCGAGTCAGTGACTCAAGCAACGCATCACCGACCAGGCCCGCCTCATGCAGCGCCCTGATCTCCTCAGGTCGCGGCCCAAGCAGCATCGGGCCATTGCCCATGTCTGTGCCGTAATCGAGCCGCCCACCAGAGCCGACGAACCGGCGGGCATTGTCCAGTGCTCGGTCTCGGTCTGCGTCATGGTGTATCGCAAACGTCGAGTCCATCGTCATGGAGCCCGCCATCGCACGGAGCAGATCATCAGGCAGCGACTCAGTCCAGGGTGCGTGGACGAGAATGTCAGCGCCGGCCTCGAAGGCGCGGCGCGCCTGACCCTCACCTTCGGCATGTACGCCAACCGGCAGCTGATGTCGGTGTGCGGCGCGAACCACCGCAGCGAGTGTCGCATCGTCGAGCAGCGGGCCTCCGCTGTGCAGCACGACCTTGATCAGGTCGTGCCCATGCGCGGCGCCCTCCTCCACGGCGCGTACGCCGTCGGCAGGACCTGTCAGTTCACGTACGGACTCCGATGGAGCCCAGGCCCGATCAGCCGGGTAGCCGCCCACGGCGGTCAGGAACGGTCCAGCGATCTTGACGACGCCACCCGTAGGTGGATCGATCTTCCAGCTACGTGCGATGCGCGGCACCCAGCCGAGATCGTGGACCTCAACCACTGCAGTCGTCGGCCAACGCGGCGGCATCCACCAGACCCAGGTGAACATGTCGGTCGATGATGCCGGGCATGACCGCGCCGGGAAGCTTCGGAACTCCAGCCCGCTGCACAGCCTCGAGTCCCAACGCGACCGGCCGCAGCTCATGATCAACTCGCTCGACGACTGCCGGTCCGAGTCGATGGCCGATCCAAAGATCGTCAACGGCAAACCGCGCATGCATCATGCCGATCTTGGTCCGCACCGCGTACAGCTCGGGAAAGAACGTCAGGTCCAGCGCCTTCTGCAGGAAGCGCACCCCAGATGAGCCACCAGTGCCGGTCTTGAAGCCGATGGTGCGCTGCACGGTCCGCAGATGGCGGAATCGCCAGAACTGGAAGTTGTCCTCGACATCAATCAGGGATTCGCAGGCCTCGTAGAGGTCGTAACGCCCGGTCAACGGCGTCGTAGATCGATTGGAAGACCGGGATCAATGCCGGCTGCATGCACCCACGGTCGGCGTACGTCACGCTGCAGCACCTCACGAGGAATGTCCAGCCCGCGACGGGCGAGGAAAGCCAGGAAACTGTCGTAGACCGACGGCTCATCCAGCAGCTCCGACAGCATCGCGAACGCGGCCTGGTCGGAGGCGAAAACCTTGAGCATGTGCTCGTTCTTGTTGCCCAGGATGAACTCGACCGCGCGGTATTGCGCTGATTGGAGGCCCGAGGCGGTACCGAGCGTCCCGCGAAACTCTGCATATTCGTTAGGTGTCAGGGTGGCCAGCACCGACCACTGCTCGGTCAGTGTGCGCTGGATGTGCTTGACGCGGGCCAAGCACTTCAGAGCTTGATGCACCAGGTCGGCGTCGAGGTAGGCCCGTGCCGCCCGCAGCTCGTGGAGGATCAGTTTGAGCCACAGCTCGGTGGTCTGGTGCTGCACGATGAACAGCAGTTCGTCGTGATGCGGAGGGTCGCTCCTCGGGTGCTGCGCGGCCAGCAGCGTGTCCAGCTCCAGGTAGTTGGCATAGCTCATCGCTTCCCGGAAATCGGTATGTACTCCTGCCTCGATGGGCCGGAACCCTTCACGCACGCTCATCTGACGGCTCCTTCACTCTCAGTCTCGACCGTATCACTTTCCTGACGGCCGTCACGATCGTGAAATGCGTGGCAATGTAAAAACGTATGGCTAATCGGTCAGCTCAGTTCGACCGGATCGACCCTGATCCGGAGCGGACCCTCGCTCTTCCGCGCGCTCCGCACTGCAGCGGCCTCCTTCACAGCACCGACCAGGTGGGAGCCTTCGGCCAATGGAGCCCGCAGTATCAGGCGCTGCAAGTGGGTTCTGATTCGTCGCCAGCTGCTGGCCGCCGCATGACCAGGTCCGCAGGCCCCAGAGATTGTGCAGTGACAGGAGCCTGTACGAGTGACACGAACTCGCCCAGCGCCTCAGCAGAGCCCTCAATCGTGATCAATTTGACCGCAGGCGGAAACCGTGCGGCGGCTCGTTCGGCTAGCTCGCGCGCGGCGAAACCGCCTGGATCCACCCGGACCAGAGCTTGCAGCGCGCGTCCTGAGCTCTCCCCCACCGCGATGACTGAACCGCCGTCAGCGCCGCTTCTGACCAGTGCCACGACATTGAGCCAGCGGCGTAACGCCTCTTCGGCGGCCCGCAGATCCTGGCGCAGCAGCAACAACGGCGTGTCCAGCAGCACCGCACCGGCGTAGCCTGCTGCGGCGGGCGGCTCGGCGCCAGGCGTGGCCACCACGATCCCCGAGGTGTCGGGCACGGCACGCGATCCGCTTTCCGCCGATCGACTGCCGGACGGG
This sequence comes from uncultured Actinomycetota bacterium, assembly GCA_963734005.1. GTDB lineage: Bacteria > Actinomycetota > Actinomycetes > Propionibacteriales > Propionibacteriaceae > Microlunatus. Next base: position 57,960 of record CAVTFS010000017.1, on the reverse strand, counting down.
AGTCTGCGGAAACGCCCTGCCCAGTTCCTCGGCCGTTCTTTCTGCGCCGATGATCGGCGCTCGAACCTGGTGGGAACCGCAGATCGGGCATTCCCAGTTGGTCTGCGGTCTGCCGCACCAGGCGCAGCTCACCCGAACGGTAGCCGCTTCATGAGGCGCTCCGGCTGGAACCCTGGTCGGACCGCCGCAGAAGCCACACCGCGCCGGCTCCCGACATTCCTGGCAGACCAGGGCCACGAGATAACCGGCGCGCGGCACCTGGACCAGCACCGGTCCCTGCGGCAAGGTCGCTCGCATCATCTCGAACACCTCGTGCGGCAAGCGAGCCGCTCGGCCGCGGGGTCGCGCTGGAGCGCGAAGTCTGAGTCCGCAGTGACCTTCACCCTGGGTGCGGTATGCCGTACGACAGCACGGTCATCGGCCAGCTCTCGCAGCCAGCCGCGTTCCAGCCAGGCTTGCAGCTCCGCTGTTCTGGCGTAGCTGGCAAACAGCGCGGCGGCCTGTTCGTCGTGGGCTCGCAGGGCCAGGACGTCACGTGCATGCGGATACGGAGCCCGCTGCTCGGCCAGCAGGTCGTCGCCATCGTCCCAGAGCGCAACCAGACCAAGATCACGAACCGGCGCGTATGCCGCGGCACGGTTGCCGATCACTACCCGCACATCGCCGCGCAAAGCCGACAAGAAGGCGCGATAGCGCGCGACCGGTCCGGCTTCGGCCACCAGCACCGCGAAGCCTGTGGCACCGAGCACCTGGGTACAGGCCTCATTGAGCCGATCAAGATCAGCTTGGTCCGGCACGATGATCACCGCGCCACGCCCGCTCTCGACGCAGGCGCGTGCCGCCGTGGCTAACCCGAGGGCCCAGTCACCGCTGGGCGCCGCGCTCGGAGTGACTTGCCACATGGCGCGCGGCTGCCTGCCGGCGCGCAGCGCTGCTAGGAACCCTGTCCCGACGGGATAGTCGACCAGTGGTCCGGCTGGATGATCAGCGGGCAGATCGTGGTGAGTTCTGACCCGTTCAGCGAGCTCGGTCGCGGCATGGCGCGGGGGTACTGCCAGGCGCACCACATCGGCGAACGTCCCTGCGTAGTGATCAGCAACCTTCCTGATCAACCTAGCGATCTCGGGCGTGAGCACCGGCTCACTGGAGACGATCTTGGAAAGCGGCGTCAAGGCTCCTTCATGATCAGCCGAGGCAACTCGATCAAGGATGAACCCGTCCCGGAGCCGGCCGGCGAACCGCACCCGCACTCGGGCCCCCGGCACTGCGTCGCGTGTCCTGCTCAGCCGTTACCCGATAGTCGAAGGGCCGGTCCAGATGACTGAGTGGGATATCGACAGCCACCCTGGCAACCGGAAGTTCCGGTTGGCTGAGCTCGGGCACACCAGATGATAGGCAGCGACGCTCCGACACTCGAGGCTCAGAGGGGACGGCGGATGTCAGCCGCGCACGGCAGCGGCCAGGGCACCGGCTCGATCGACGCTCTCCCAGCTCACCCCAGGCAGCTCCCGGCCGAAGTGCCCGTACGCCGCCATCTGGGCGTAGACGGGTTGCTTGAGATCCAGATCGCGGATGATCGCGGCCGGCCGTAGATCGAACACCTCGAGCACCGCTTGCTGGATCTGCTCGACCGGCACCCGCTCGGTCCCGAAGGTCTCTACATAGAACCCGACCGGATGAGACTTGCCGATCGCGTACGCCACCTGCACCTCGCAGCGGCCGGCCAGCCCGGCCGCCACAACGTTCTTGGCCACCCAGCGCATCGCGTACGCCCCGGACCGGTCCACCTTCGAGGGGTCCTTTCCGGAGAACGCCCCGCCGCCGTGTCGCGACATTCCGCCGTAGCTGTCGACGATGATCTTGCGTCCGGTGAGACCCGCGTCACCCATTGGCCCGCCGATCTCGAATCGCCCAGTGGGGTTCACCAACAGCCGATAGTCGCTGTGAGTTGACCTGATAGCGCTCCAGGACGGGGTCGACGACGTGCTTGCGGATATCGGGAGCCAGCAGCGCGTTCAGATCGATGTCGGCGGCATGTTGGGTCGACAACACGACGGTGTCGAGCCGGACCGGGCGATCACCGTCGTACTCGACGGTCACCTGGGTCTTGCCGTCGGGACGCAGGTAGGGCATCGTGCCGTCTTTGCGTACCGCGGCAAGCCGTTCGGCGAGCCGATGCGCCACGTCGATGGGCAGCGGCATCAATGACGGCGTCTCGCTGCAGGCGTAGCCGAACATCAGACCTTGGTCGCCGGCGCCTTGCAGATCGAGAAGATCAGTGGACTCACCGGTGCGGCTCTCAAATGCCACGTCGACACCCTGCGCAATGTCAGGTGACTGCTGGCCGATGGCGATGGTGACCCCGCACGAGCCACCGTCGAAGCCCTTGGTCGATGAGTCGTAGCCGATGTCGATGATGCGCTCGCGAACGACCCGCGGAATCTCCACGTACGACTCGGTGGTGACCTCGCCGGCCACCACAACCAACCCCGTGGTCACCAGACATTCCACCGCCACCCGGCTGTTCGGATCCTGCCGTAGCAGCTCGTCGAGCACAGAATCGCTGATCTGGTCGGCGATCTTGTCCGGGTGCCCTTCGGTCACCGACTCCGAGGTGAAAAGTCTGCGAGCCATGCGCCCGAACCTACCGGCGTGCTCTTTGCGCGAGTGCCTCATCCCAAATTTGATGCGCAAGCGTGTCTTTGCTGCCGGAGATCGGCCCTATCGCACCTTCTGCGCTCAGGAGGATGATCTTGCTGTCGGGTTGGCCGAAGACCAGATTGGGACCGACCTCGTTCAGGACCAGCAGGTCGCAACCCTTGCGTGCGAGCTTGGCACGACCCAGATCGAGCAGCGTGTCGTCGGCAGTAGGCGTTTCCGCTGCAAAACCGATCAGAATCTGACGCGGGTCTGTCCTGGCCGCAACCAGACTCGCGAGCACGTCGGTGGTCTGCACCAGTCTCAGCTCGAGCCCTCCGTCGGCTGATTTCTTGATCTTGGTCTGACTGGCTGTCGGCCGGTGTGAAGTCGGCGGGTGCCGCCGCCATGATCGCGATGTCGGCGTCCTTGGCAGCGACCGCCATGGCTTGTGCCAGGTCGGCAGTCGAACTCACCGCCTCGACCTCGGCGCCTGGCGGAGCTGGCAGACCGACATTGGCCGCAACCAAGCGGACGTCCGCACCGCGCAGCACCGCCGCGCGCGCGAGCGCCCAGCCCATCAGCCCTGAGGACGAGTTGCCGATGAAGCGCACCGGATCCAGGTGCTCGCGGGTGCCTCCGGCACTGACGACAACCTTGAGGCCCGCCATGTCCTGACCGGCGGCGCGTACCCGCAGTGCTCGGGTCCTCGAGAACGGCAGCCGCGACGGCAAAGAGCTCGGCGGGATCAGGCAGCCGTCCGACTCCGGCGTCGGGTCCGGCGAGCCGCCCGACATCGGGCCGCACGACGACGGCGCCGCGGCTGCGCAGCGTATTGACGTTGGCCTGAGTGGCGGCGTTCAGCCACATCTCGGTGTGCATGGCGGGCGCAAAGACGATCGGGCAGTGCGCGGTCAGCAGCACATTGGTCAGCAGGTCGTCGGCACGCCCTGAAGCGGCCCGAGCGAGCAGGTCAGCGGTCGCCGGCGCGACATAAACCAGATCGACCTCTTGCCCGATCTTGACGTGGGGCACCAGATGCACGTCGTCGAACACTGACGTGTGCACCGGCCGGCCGGACAGTGCGGCCCAGGTGCCCACACCCACGAACTCCAGCGCCGCCGCGGTCGGAACCACAGTGACCTCGTGGCCGGCGCCTTGCAGCCGACGCAAGAGTTCACACGCCTTGTACGCGGCGATGCCGCCCGATACCCCGAGGACGATGCGACGCACGCGTCCTCCTCGAGGGGTCACCGGCGGCAGTTGCTCAGGCAGGCTCGAAAGGCGACTCGGGATCCTCGTCAGCCGGTGCTTCAGCGTCGACGTCTATGCACGCCAGCTTGCCCTCGTTTACCTCACGGAGGGCAATGGAGAGAGGCTTCTCCTGCACCGTGGTCTCGACCAGCGGACCAACGTGGTCGAGCAGGCCCTCGCCGAGCTGGGAGTAGTAGGCGTTGATCTGTCGAGCGCGCTTGGCCGCGAACAAGACCAACTTGTACTTGGAATCTGACTTCGTCAGAAGCTCGTCGATCGGTGGATTGGTGATCCCCTCAGCAAGCAGATGCTTTCCAGACACGTATGAACCTTCGGTTTGGGTGAACAAGCCAGCCGCTGCACAGGTTGCGCCACGTCAGATGGAACTGAGTCAGCACATGCCAAAGTGACTGCACGGCTACAGACAGACCAAGGCTACCAAGTCTTTCACCGCCTGGCCTATTTCACCGTTGACGACCACGTGGTCGAACTCGGCCTGAGCCGCCATCTCGGCCCGCGCAGTCTCCAACCGGCGCTCCTGCTGCGCAGCCGACTCCGTGCCACGCCCGACCAGCCGGCGTACCAGCTCCTCCCACGACGGCGGCGCAAGGAAGACGAACTGAGCCTCGGGCCAGCTGTCGCGTACCTGCCGCGCACCCTGCAGATCGATCTCCAACAAGGCGGGACGTCCTTGAGCGATCGCCTGCACGACGGGGGCACGTGGCGTGCCGTAGCGGTGCACACCGTGCACGGTCGCCCACTCCAACAGCGCACCCTCGGCGATCAGCGCATCGAACTCATCAGCAGAGACGAAGTGGTAATGCACACCGTCGATCTCACCCGGCCGTGGCGGGCGCGTGGTGACCGAAACCGAAACGAAGATCTCTGGGATGTTCCTTGGGAGAGGCGCGTGACGACGGTTCCCTTGCCCACCGCGGTCGGACCCGAGACCACGGTGAGACGCGCCGAGGTCACGAGTTTCGGGGCGGCGTGGATCGATCAGAGAACTCGGCGATCAGGGCTGCCGCCTGATGCTTGCCCAAGCCCCGCAAGCCGGCGATTGGCGGCGATATCGAGCCTCTCCATGACCTTGTTTGCACGCACTGTGCCCACTCGCGGAAGTGCCTTCAAGACATCGATGACCTTGGCGTGGGCGATGACGTCGTCATATTCGGCAAGGTCGAGGACCTGGGCAAGGCTGCGCTCGCCTGAGCGGAGAGCCTGCTTCATCTCAGCGCGGCGGCGGCGAGCCTCGGTCGCGGCATGCCGTGCTTGCTGGCGCTGCTCGTCGCTCAAGGGGGGAATCGTCACAGCTCGCGTCCTCATCTGGCGGCCAGGCAAATTTCTTGGGCACTGCTCACGCGACCGACGCTCGCAGTGCAGTAGTTGATCCGCCGATACGCAGCGAATCAGTCGGAGATTTGAGAACTTACCGCAACCCAATCACTGCTTTCATCTCACCCAGCATCCGTGTCGCGGCGGCCCGCAGGTCAGCTGGTGCTGGGCCCGCCGACATGACCTCGCGACTGGTGGATGGCAGCACGAATTGGGCCGCTTCCTTGAAGACCGCAGCGAGGTCGGCGGCAGTACCGCCTTGTGCTCCGATGCCTGGAGCAAGGATCGATCCACCTAGAGCAGAGAAGTCGGTCTGCGTGTCTCCGATCGTCGCGCCGACCACGACCCCGACCGGCCCGAAGATCGGCTCCCGGCTTGCGACGGAAGGCGTTGCGGCTGGCCGCCTCATCGATGATGATCTGGCCTACCGTTCGCCCGTCAGCTGCGCGAGCATGCTGGACTTGACGACCTTCCGGGTTGCTGGTCAGGGCAAGAACGTAGACGCCGCGCCCGCCTCGATCGGCCAGCTCGATGGCCGAGTCCAGTGAGCCGAAGCCGAGATACGGGTTGAGGGTCACCGCGTCGGCGGCCAACGGCGAACCATCGCTGAGATAGGCCGCCGCGTACGCGTCCATGGTTGACCCGATGTCACCCCGCTTCACATCGAGCAGCGAGATGGCACCGGCGGACTTGATGTCGGCCAGCGTGCGCTCCAGAACTGCGATTCCGGCCGCGCCGTACGCCTCGAAGAACGCCGACTGTGGTTTGAAGACCGGCACGATCCCGCCCAGCGCATCGATCATGCCACGGGCGCAGCGCTCCAGGCCCTGCGCGTCGGCAGCAAGGCCCCACGACGCCAGCAGGCTGGGATGCGGATCCACACCGACGCAGAGCGGACCGCGTTCGGTGACAAGGGCGGCGAGGCGTTCACCGTAGGAGCTGATCATGTGCTCGGTGTTCAATTGCTCGCTCCGCTCTGTCTGATGGCTCGCTCCGCTCGCTGCGACGTTCGCCGGGAGCCGCCGTCTTCGTCGAATCCGACGAAACGACTGTGTCGAACGAACCAGCTTTGCTCCTCACGCGTTTCGTCGGCTCCTCCTGCAGATCGGCGGCGCGAACATCGCGGCGCGGATCGCGCTCGGAACCCGCCGACTTCATCCTCGCTCGCAGACGAAAAGCGTGTCCGCTCGCTCCTCCTCAGCACGGCGGCGCGCGATCCGGGGTCAGCCGATTTAGATCAGCGACCAATGCAGGACCGCTGAAGATGTAGCCGGTGTAGATCTGCAGCAGGCTGGCACCGGCATCCAGCATTGCCTGGCCGTCGTCGCGGCTCATGATGCCTCCAACGCCGATGATCGGCAACGAGGTGCGTCCAGCCAGAAACCGCACCACCTCGCGGGCGCGTCTGGTGAGTGGAGCTCCCGAGAGACCACCGGCTTCGGCGGCCAGAGGTTGATCGGCCGAGAGGCCGTCGCGGCCAGACGTCGTATTCGTGGCGATGAGTCCTTCCGCGCCGGCCTCGGTACACACCTGAACGACCTCTTCCAGTGCTGCCTCGGTCAAGTCAGGCGCCACCTTGACGAAGATCGGCACCGGCGTCCCGCCGGCGGCCAGCTGCCATGCCTCGTTCACCAGTGCTGAGATCAGCTCGGCCAAAGTCCGCGCATCTTGCAAGGAACGCAGTCCCGGAGTGTTGGGGCTGGAAACGTTGATGGCGACATAGTCCGCATATCGAGCGACCGTCCGGAGTGAAGCGAGGTAGTCCTCGGCTGCCTCGGCCAGTGGCACCCTCTTGGTCTTGCCGATGGAAATGCCGATCGGAATGCCGACAGCCAGGTTGCCCCGACTCACCCCGATGGCTGCCAGCCGGTCGGCTAGTGCTGGTGCACCGCGGTTGTTGAATCCCATCCGGTTGATGATCGCCCGGCTCTCCGGCAGCCGGAACAGCCGCGGCTTGTCATTGCCGGACTGCGGCTGCGCAGTGACCGTGCCCAGCTCGATGTAGCCGAAGCCCAGGGAACCCCAAGTTTTGGTCCCCACGCCGTCCTTGTCCATCCCAGCGGCAAGCCCGACCATGCCGGGGAACTGGATCCCGGCGACTGTTGCCGGGGCACGGTGCCTGGCGCACAGTGCTGCGATGGCGGCGCGTGCCGGCCGGCTCCGTCCGACCCGGGCAACTGCGGCAAGGGTTTGCTCGTGAATGCGCTCCGCGTCCCCGTCGTACGCACGGAACAGCAGCGGCCGCAGCACTCTGCGATAGCCAAGATCGATGATCACGCTGCGGGCGGCTCAGGAGACATCGACGCTGCTCCAGGACTGCAGGGACCGTACGCCAACATTGCCGGCAATGATCGACTCGATACCCTGCACCGCGGCAGCCAGGCCCGGCACGGTGGTGACGCAGGGGATATTGCGCAGCACCGCGGCTGTGCGAATCTCGTAACCATCGAACCGCGGGCGGCCGTCAAGACTCAGCCCATGCGGGGTATTGAAGATCATGTCGACCTCGCCGTCCAAGATCGCCTGAACAATCGTCTTCTCGCCGTCTGGTCCGACGCCTTGGCTGAACTTGCGAACCGTCGTCACCACTACCCCGTGGCGGCGCAGCATCGAGGCTGTCCCAGCCGTTGCCAAGATCTCGAAACCAAGATCAGCAAGGCGCTTCACCGGAAAGATCACGAATCGCTTGTCGCGGTTGGCGACGGAGACGAAGACGGTGCCCTTGGTGGGTAGCGGCCCAAAGCCGGCAACCTGGCTCTTGGCGAAGGCCGTGCCGAAGCTGAGGTCGACGCCCATCACCTCGCCGGTCGACTTCATCTCCGGACCGAGGACGGTGTCGACCGAAATCCCTTCAAGGGTACGGAAGCGGTTGAACGGCATCACGGCTTCCTTGACCGCGATCGGTGACGCTGAGTTCTCGGTGGAGCCGTCTCCCACTGCCCGCAGCAACCCCTCGGCACGCAACTGCTGCACTGTCGCGCCCAGCATGACGCGGGCAGCCGCCTTGGCCAGCGGTGTCGCTGTCGCCTTCGAGACAAAGGGCACCGTACGCGAGGCGCGCGGGTTGGCCTCCAGGACGAACAGCGTGTCACCGGCCATCGCAAATTGGATGTTGATCAAGCCACACACCCCGACGCCCCGTGCGATCGCCTCGGTCGAGGAACGGATGCGGTCGACAACCTCCGCACCGAGAGTGATCGGCGGCAGTGCGCACGCTGAGTCACCGGAGTGGATGCCTGCTTCCTCGATGTGCTCCATGACGCCGCCCAGGTAGAGATCGGTGCCGTCGTAGAGCGCGTCGACGTCGATCTCGACTGCGTCATCGAGGAAGTGGTCGACGAGCACGGGATGGGCCGGTGAGACTTCGGTGGCCCGTTCGATGTAGGCCGACAGTGTCGACTCGTCGTAGACGATCTCCATGCCGCGGCCGCCGAGCACGTACGAGGGCCGCACCAGCACTGGGTAGCCGATCTCGTCGGCGATGCTCTTCGCCTCGTCAAAAGAGCGAGCCAGCCCATGCTTGGGAGCCGGCAGGTCGGCTTCGGCCAGCACGCGGCCAAAGGCGCCTCGCTCCTCGGCCAGGTGGATCGCTTCGGGACTGGTGCCGACAATCGGAACCCCCGCGTCCTTGAGCGCCTGAGCAAGTCGGAGCGGGGTCTGTCCGCCCAGCTGCACGATGACACCTGCTAGTGGTCCCGCGGCCTGCTCGGCATGCACCACTTCCAGTACGTCTTCCAGCGTCAGTGGCTCGAAGTACAGCCGGTCCGCAGTGTCGTAGTCGGTTGAGACGGTCTCGGGGTTGCAATTGACCATGATCGTCTCGTAGCCGGCGCCCTCGTTGTCTGGGGCACTCGACAGTGACATCGCAGCGTGGACGCACGAGTAGTCGAACTCGATGCCCTGACCGATCCGGTTCGGTCCACTGCCCAAGATCAAGACCGCGGGCTTGCGCCGCGGCGCTACTTCGGTCTCCAGGTCGTAGCAGCTGTAGTGGTACGGGGTCCGGGCGGCGAACTCGGCGGCACATGTGTCGACCGTCTTGTAGACCGGCCGGACCCCGAGAGCCCAGCGCACTCCGCGTACCACGTCCTCGCTCAGGTGCCGCAGGCCCGCGATCTGAGCGTCTGAGAAGCCGTGCCGCTTGGCAGTCCGCAGCAGGTCGAGATTCAGCTCAGGCGCGGCCTTGATCATGGTGGCGATCTCCAGCAGCAGCATCAGCTGGTCGATGAACCAGGGGTCGATCTTGGTCGCCTCATGCGCCTGCTCGGGTGTGGCGCCGGCGCGCAGCGCCTGTATGACGTCGTTGAGCCGGCCGTCATGCGGCCGAGCAGCCTTGGCGAGCAGTTCGTCGGCCGACTCGGTGATCTCGTCGGCAAAGTGGAACGGCGCCTGCGCATCCTCGAGGCTCCGCAGTGCCTTGCCCAGAGCTTCAGTGAAGTTCCGGCCGATGGCCATCGCCTCACCGACGCTCTTCATGTGCGTGGTCAGGGTGGAGTCGGCTGAAGGGAATTTCTCGAATGCGAATCTCGGCACCTTGACAACGACGTAATCCAGCGTGGGTTCGAAGCTGGCAGGCGTCTGTTCGGTGATGTCGTTGGGGATCTCGTCGAGTGTGTAGCCGATAGCGACCTTGGCGGCGATCTTGGCAATCGGAAAGCCGGTCGCCTTCGAAGCCAGAGCGGAGGACCGTGATACCCGCGGGTTCATCTCGATGACGATCATTCGTCCATCGGCCGGGTTGATCGCGAACTGGATGTTGCAGCCGCCGGTATCCACTCCGACCGCACGGATGATGCCGATCGCGACATCGCGCATCCGCTGGTATTCGCGGTCAGTGAGAGTCATTGCGGGAGCCACGGTGATCGAATCGCCGGTATGCACCCCCATCGGGTCCAGATTCTCGATGGAGCAGACGATCACCACGTTGTCGGCCTTGTCGCGCATGACCTCGAGCTCGTATTCTTTCCAGCCCAAGATCGATTCCTCGATCAGCACCTCCGTGGTGGGGCTGGCGGACAGACCGGCGCCGGCCATCCGGCGAATATCAGCTTCGTCGTGCGCCATGCCCGAGCCCACTCCGCCCATGGTGAAGCTGGGCCGCACCACCACCGGATAACCAAGATCATCCGCGGCATCGAGCACGTCTTCTATCGAGTGACAGATGCGGCTGTTCGCCACCTCCGCGGCGCCGCCGGGGATGCCGGTCAGTCCCTCGACGACCGCCTTGAAATGCTGACGATTCTCACCGCGCTGAATGGCCTCGATCGACGCCCCGATGAGCTCCACGCCGTAACGCTCGAGAACGCCGTTCTCATCAAGAGCGACCGCGGTGTTGAGCGCTGTTTGACCACCGAGCGTGGCGAGCAGGGCGTCGGGCCGCTCCTTCGCGATGACCATCTCCACGAAGTCCGGCGTAATGGGCTCGATGTATGTTGCGTCAGCGAACTCGGGATCGGTCATGATCGTCGCCGGGTTGGAGTTGACCAAGATCACCCGGAAGCCCTCGTCGCGCAGCACGCGGCAGGCCTGGGTACCTGAATAGTCGAACTCGCAGGCCTGCCCGATCACGATGGGACCAGAGCCGATGACGAGGATCGACTCGATATCAGTACGTCTCGGCATTACCCGGTCCCGCCATGATTCGCCATGAGATCGACGAACCTGTCGAACAGGTAGCTGGCGTCATGAGGGCCGGCGGCTGCCTCGGGGTGGTATTGCACCGAAAACGCCAGCAGCCGGCCGTCGGCATCGGTGAGCTGCAAACCCTCGACCACGTCGTCGTTGAGGCAGATGTGGCTGACCTCGGCGATGCCGAACAGCGTCTCGTGCCGTTCCCCAGGTGCGGCGGCGACAGCGAACCCGTGGTTATGCGCCGTGACCTCAACCTTGCGAGTGGTGAGATCCATTACGGGCTGGTTGATGCCGCGGTGCCCATAGCCCAGCTTGAAGGTGTCGAAGCCGAGCGCACGGCCGAAGAGTTGATTGCCGAAGCAGATGCCGAAGTATGGGATGCCGGCCGCCAGTACCGACCTGAGAACCGCAACCTGCTGATGGGCCGCCTCCGGGTCGCCGGGGCCGTTGGAGAAGAACACACCGTCGGGATGCAGCGCCTCGACCTCGTCAAATGTGATCGCCGACGGCACCACCTGAACCTCAAGCCCGCGCTCGGCCATTCGAGCCGGAGTCATGGATTTGATGCCGAGGTCGACTGCCACGACTCGGAATCGCGGTTCACCGGCCGGCCTCACGACGTAGGGCTGGACGGTGCTCACCTCATCAGCAAGATGAGCGCCCACCATCGACGGCTGAGCTTGGACGCGCTCCAGCAGCGCAGCTGCGCTGGCTTCCACGCTGGAGACACCAACCCGCATCGCGCCCCGTTCCCGGATGTGCCGCGTCAGGGCCCGAGTATCGACATCGCGCATCCCGACGATGCCTTGGGTCTGGAGCTCAGAATCGAGGCTGCGGCGGGACCGCCAGCTGGAGGGAATTCGGGCAGCGTCGCGTACCACATATCCGGCAACCCAGATCCGCCCTGACTCGCCGTCCTCGTCGTTCCAGCCGGTATTGCCGATGTGTGGCGCCGTCGCTATCACCACCTGACGGTGATAGCTGGGATCGGTCAGCGTCTCCTGATAGCCAGACATGCCGGTCGTGAAGACTGCCTCACCAAAGGTCTCACCAATGGCGCCGAATGCCCGTCCGTGGAAGGTGCGGCCGTCCTCAAGCACTAGAAGCGCGGGCGGAGACGACTCAACCACCGAGACTTCCGGGCGCGCTATCGGCTGCACACATGATCGCCCTTTCGTGCCTCAAGGGACCTGACGTAAAGGCTTGTAGGCCGCAACAGAGGTTATCAGCGAATTCGGCCGCCGCCGGGACGGCGAGACAGTGAGTCAAGGCGGAGGGTTGTGCCGCTTTCAGGGGCGGCCGCCCAGGGTCAGGCCCCCGACAAGCGCTGCATCAAGTACCTGCGCTCGATCGGGTTGGTGACAAGCGCGATTGCTTGTCGGTACGCAGCTTTCGCCTCGATGCTGCGTCCGCTGCGGCGAAGCAGGTCGGCCCGGGCCGCGTGGAAGAGGTGATATCGGTCCAGCTCGTCGGCGAGCGGTTGCATCAGCGCGAGCCCGGCATCGGGTCCATCGGCCATTGCAACCGCGACCGCCCTGTTGAGCTCGATGACCGGCGAGGGCTGCATGGCCGTCAGGCCGCGGTAGAGGGTCGCTATCTGTGGCCAATCGGTGTCCTCCGGTCGTGGTGCCTGCGCATGCAACGCGGCGATCGCCGCCTGCACTTGATAGGGGCCAGGCCGCCGCATCTCCACTGCCGCATCGATGATCGCGAGCCCCTCATCGATCATCTCCTGATCCCAGCGAGCGCGGTCCTGGTCCTCGAGCAGCACCAGATCGCCGTTTTCATCTACCCGGGCGTGGCGTCGGGAGTGGTGCAACAGCATCAGTGCAAGCAAGCCCATGGTCTCGGCCTCTGCTGGCATGAGCTGGTCCAGGACGCGTACCAGCCAGATTGCCTCGTCGCAGAGCTCGACGCGCATCAGTTCCCCTTCGGTCGAGGTATAGCCCTCGTTGAAGACGAGGTACAGGACGGCCAGCACCCCGCTCAGACGTTCGGGCAATAGCTCATGTGGGGGCACCCGGTAGGGGATCCCGGCGTCGCGGATCTTGCGCTTCGCTCGCACCAGGCGCTGCTGCACTGTTGGCTCGCTGAGCAAGAAGGCGCGAGCGATCTCGCGCGAGGAGAGTCCGCCGACGGTGCGGAGGGTGAGCGCAACCCGGGCCTCCATGGCGAGGGCGGGGTGGCAACACGTAAAGATCAGCCGGAGTCGCTCGTCGGGGATCTGGTGCACGTCATCTCCCAGCGCTTCGAGTGCCCAGAGCTCCTCAGCCTGTTCCGCTTTGATCGCTCCTACACGCTCGCGTCGCAGGCGATCAATCGCCCGGTTGCGGGCCGTGGTGATGATCCATGCCGCCGGATTCTTGGGGACACCGCGCGTCGGCCAGGTGCGGAGCGCCTGTTCGAAAGCGTCCTGGACAGCCTCCTCAGCCAAGTCGAAGCTGCCGGTCGCCCGGATCAGGGCCGCGACCGCCCGCCCCGCCTCGCGACGGAACAGGAGGTCGACGTCTCCGCTCGTATTGTCCGTGCCTCAGCCCTGCGGTCGGGCCGGGAACTCCTGGACCGGACGCAGCTCGATCGTGCCGTACGTCGCACCAGGACAACGGCTTCCCGCTTCGATCGCCTCGTCGACATTGGCGACATCCAGCAGGTAGTAGCCGCCAAGCTGCTCCTTCGTCTCCGCGAAGGGCCCGTCTGTCACGACGGGCTTGCCATCAGCCGCGCGGACCGAGGTTGCTGTGGAGGTTGGCTGTAATGGGTCGCCGGCCACGAGCCAGCCTTTCTCGGTGAGCCAGTCGCCATAGTCGTACCAGGACTTTATCTGCGCGCCTTGCTGCTCAGGCGTGACGTTGGCCACCGCCGACGCCGCAGCTGCCTCGTCGTTGTAGATCAGCAGCAGGTACTTCATGGGCTCTCCTTCTCCCCAAGCGGGCTCTCCGCCTTCTCACCTTACTGACGAACACGCAGGCCATTCCTCGACCGATCCGTCATGACCTGATGAAGGAATCGACCGCCGCTGTAGTGCGATCCGATCCCTCGCCGAGCCAGAGCAGGTGAGTCGGCGTATCGACTTCGACCAGCGTTGCCTGATGCAGAGTGGTGGCGAGGTCTTCGGAATGGTCGAAGCTCACCGCACCGTCGTTTCGGGTTGCCAAAATCAGCGTTGGCTGTCCAACGTTGTCGCCTACATCGGTGGGTGGCCGAAGATCGACGAGAAAGCCGCGACCCGACTGGCAGTGCAGCAGGAACTCGGTGATCTTCCCGACATCCATCCCAAGCCGGCGTACGGCTGTCTCGCCGTCGAGGGTCGTGAGGTTCGCCACTATGCCAGGTAAGTACTTCTGAGGGTCCTTTCGCAGAAGGCGATGCAGCGTGCCCCAGGTGGCGCGCTCGATTCCCGGCGCAAAGACGGCGTACGCGATCCGGCGGCCACGACCGTCGGGCCACTGGCGGAAGCTGGTCGGACACATCAAGATCACCCGCCGCACCAGGTCTGGGTAAAACGCTGCCATCGTGAGCGCCGTCCGGGCACCAAGGGAGATACCGACGACGGTCACCTCGTTCAGCCCAAGCCGGCGGCAAAGGTCTGCCAAACGTACGGCGAATTCTGGCGCCGACGGTCCGGCCGCCACAGCAGTTCGGCCATATCCGGGACGGGACGGGACGAGCACCGAGTAGTCGGCATCGAGGAAGGTTTCTTCACCGAACCGGCACAGTGCGGACATGTGTCCGCCGTGCAAGATCAACACCGTGGTATCTCCGCGATGCTCCAGCCGGTACTCGACAGCGTGCCCATCGATCGTGATCACGGTTGTACTCGGATCGCTCCTCATGGAGCAGATTCTGCTGGCTCCCGGGAGCCTGCAGCACAAAGGCTGTGATTGAGTGCCTTCCATGGCCGACTTCTCCGCGATCGACTTCACGGTCCGCCCGATAGGGCACGTAGTGAGTCCGCTCACCTCGGCGGCCGACGCGCCGCGGCAGGGCGATGAAGGTGCGCCGGACGCATACCTGATCTTGGACTCTGAGGTTCAGGCCGGGCTGCACGGCATTGCCGTTGGCGACGAGATCATCCTGCTGTCCTGGTTGCATGAGGCCGATCGCAGCATCCTGAGAGTGCATCCCCGCGGAGACCTGAGCCGACCCGAGCAGGGTGTCTTCAGCACTCGAGCCTCGAGTAGGCCCAACCCCATTGGCCTGCATCGCGTACGCGTCCTCGGCATGGACGGGCGACGCCTCCAGGTCAGTGGTCTCGAGGCAATCGATGGAACGCCGATCGTCGACCTCAAACCCGTCCTCGGCAGTATCGAGGAGCGGTAGCCGAGTCGCGTGCACAGTACGAAGCTATCGCCGAGGACGATCTGTCCTGACTGGCAAGGCGCGTCGGTGGACCTTCGCCGGCACAGCGTCTCAGGGCACGTCGATGAGTACTTTTCCGACTGCGCCGTCTTGCACGGCTTGGTGCGCATCTGCTGTGTTGGCGAGCGGAAACCGGTGCAGCGGTAGGCCGGCGTCTTCTCCGACGGGCAGTGCACCGTCAACTAGGGCGACTGTGATGTCTTCCAAGGCCGCGGCAAGGGCAGCGTCGCCAGCTGTGTAGAGCAGTACAAATTGGTACCGCACGTTCTTGATCATGTTCTCTCTGATGTGCAGCGTGAACTCGCTGCCGCCGTCGTTGGCGTAGATGGCGATGGACGCGCGAGGCTTGATCACGGCGATGTTGAGCTGCGAGTTGGCCGCGATCGCGACCTCGACCACGAGGTCGACGCCGTCGGGCGCGACCTTCCTCATGGCGTTTGCTGCGTCCCCGTCGCGGTAGTTGATGACATGGTGGGCGCCAGCCGCGGTCGCCAGCGCAGCTTTGGCTGGACTGGAGATGGTTGTGATGACCGTGGCACCAGCCCAGCGTGCGAGCTGGATGGCGGCGTGACCGACCGCACCCGCGCCGCCGGCAACCAGCACCACCTTGCCGTCCAAGGCACCGGGATGTAGTCGCGCCGGGCCGTCCTCCGACACTGTCAGCGCGCGGTGCGCGGTCATCGCCGGTACACCGAGACTGGCACCGATGTCGAAGCTCGTGCCTTCAGGAAGGCGTACGACCCGGGCGGCGGGCAGGTTCGTGTACTCCTGGGCGGTGCCGGTGGGCCGCTGGTGCGCAGCGAGATACACCCAGACGCGATCTCCCGAAGCGAGGTCCACGACACCCTCCCCGACGGCGTCGACGACACCTGCACCGTCTTGGTTCGGAGTCACCTCAGGGAACGGCGGCGCCGCACCGTCGCCGGAGCCGCGGCGCGACTTCCAGTCAGTTGGGTTGACACCGGAGACGACCATGCGGACACGGACTTCGCCAGGCGCCGGCTCGAGTGACATCGCGATCGACGAGCTGGAGAACCGATCGGGTCCCCGGCGCGCGAGTAGACGACAGACTTCATGCCCGCGACACTACGTGATCTTGTTGACGGAACCGTGGTGCAGGGGGCACAGAAGAGGCAGGCTTGAGTCGAACTCTGTCTGCAACCTCAGGGAGGAACCGTGTCCGTCTCGATATGTCGTACGTGCGCCGTGGAGCAGCCCGACACCGATGAGCCAGCCTCGGTCTGTGCGATTTGCAGCGATGAGCGGCAATATGTGCGTCCGACCGGCCAGCAGTGGACCACGTTGGAGGAGCTGGCTGCTGCTGGGCACACGGGAGCGACTGCTGAAGTCGAGCCCGGTTTGCATGGCATCACGATCGAGCCGTCGGTCGGGATCGGCCAGCGTGCACTGCTGGTCCAGACAACGTCGGGCAACCTGTTGTGGGATCCCACCGGGTACCTCGACGACGACTTGGTTGCGGCGGTTCACCAGTTGGGCGGGGTGGCTGCGGTCGCTGCCAGCCATCCACACATGTTCGGCGTGCAGGTCGAATGGTCGCACCGGTTCGACGGCGCTCCGGTCTATGTGCAGGCGGCCGACCGGGAGTGGCTGCAGCGGGACGACCCAGTAGTCACCATCTGGGAGGAGAAGACCGAAGTGCTGCCCGGGGCAGTGCTCCATCGAATCGGCGGACACTTCCCCGGCAGCGCTGTCGCTCACTTTGTAGGGGCTGACGGTCGCGGGGTACTGCTGAGCGGTGACACCGTGGCCTGCACACCCGACGAGCATTGGGTCTCGTTCATGCGCAGCTTCCCGAACAAGATTCCACTGTCGGCGGCGGTCGTGGCGAAGGTGGCTGACCGGGTGCTGCAACTCGACTTCGACCGGCTCTATGACAATTTCGGGGGGCAGGTCATCGGCGACGCCGCCGGATGGACACGCCGATCCGCCGACCGCTACATCGCGTGGGTCCGAGGGGACTTCGACCACCTCACTGGGTGATGAACGGGTCGAAGCTGCCGGTCCGGTCGTCACGGGTCTCATGCGGTGCCGAGGCCGCCCGAGGAAACGCGTCCCGCTGCTGTGGTGCGTTTCAAGAAGTCCACGATGATCTCCAGCTGGTCGTCGGTGTAGTGGTCGCAGAGCTCGTCCATCGCGGCGTTCATGCCGGCGAAGTGCCCAAGGAGCTCGCGCTGGCGATCCGGAAGGCTTCGTACTAGGACCCCGCGGCGGTCGCCGGTCAAACGCTCGCGGATGATCCAGCCGCCGGATTCGAGCCGGTCCAAGATCCCGGTCATCGTCGCTAGGTGCACGCCCACGCGACGAGCCAGCACGCTCGGAGAAAGCGGTCCGTGGCGCACGATCACGTCGAGGCAATCGAAGTCGACGTCCCTGAGATCCACCCGGTTGCCCACCCGGTGGTTGAGCACCGACAGCTCAATCCGTAGATCGCGCAGGCCGCGCTTCGTGGCGCTCACCAGCCTGCGTCGCTCACGGTTGGACACCGCACTCTCCTTGAGTAATATGAATCTCGTATAATATGAAAAGCATATCAGATTCCACCGGCCCTCACCGAACGCCCGAAAACCCCAACAAGGAGAACAAAATGCGCATCGTTGTCTTCGGAGCAAACGGCCCAACCGGCCGCCTCCTCGTCTCACAAGCGCTCGCAGCCCATCACGAGGTGATCGCAGTGACCCGCCGGCCAGCCGAGTTCCCGCAGAAGCACCCCAACTTGACCGTGGCTTGGGCCGACGTCCTCGACCAGTCGGCGGTAGAAACCGTCGTCGGTGGCGCGAACGTCGTACTCTCCACGCTTGGTGTGCCGTTCAGCCGGCAGCCGGTCACGGTCTACTCTCGCGGTACTCAGAACATCCTTGCCGCGATGGAGTGCCACGGCTTGCGGCGGCTGGTCGTGGTCAGTTCCAGCGCCACCGACCCGAAGCCCTACCCCGACGCCGGGTTCTTCTTCAACCGGGTAGTCCAGCCGTTCGTAGTGAACGTCCTGGGCAAGACCGTGTACGAAGACATGCGTCGGATGGAGGAGCTGGTCCGTAACTCCAACCTCGACTGGACGATCGTCCGGCCGTCGGGGCTGTTCGACACCGACTTCGTCTCCCCCTACCACCTGGCCGAGAACCACATCGGCGGACGGTTCACCGCACGCTCCGACCTGGCCGCCGCCATGCTCGCCCAGATCGACGACGATCGATACGTCGGCAAGATCCTCGCGGTCGCCACCTCTCAGAACCTCCCGAGCATGGCGCAGTTGGTCCTGCGAGAGGCCTTCAGCTGAGCCGGCCCTGTCCAAGGTTCGGCAGGCGGCGCTTGACCGGAACCGGTTCGCTGCTGCACAGCTGGCTTTGAAGTTGAGTGAACGGGTACAGGTCCTGCATGCCCACCTTCGGCTTTCACGCCTCGCACGAGCAGATTCATCCCAGCGAGCTGCTGGCCGCGGTGCAGCGCGCCGAGGAGGCCGGCTTCGATGCAGCTATGTCCTCCGACCACTTCTCGCCGTGGAGCGAGCGGCAGGGTCACTCCGGGTTTGCCTGGTCGTGGCTCGGTGCCGCGCTACAGGCCACCGCACTGCCGTTCGGAGTCGTTAACGCGCCAGGCCAGCGCTACCACCCTGCTGTGATTGCCCAGGCCATCGGCACCCTCGGCGCCATGTATCCGGGCCGGTTTTGGGCGGCACTCGGCACCGGTGAGGCCAGCAACGAGCACATCACTGGTACCGGCTGGCCGTCCAAGCAGGTACGCAACGACCGGCTGCGGGAATGCGTCGACATCATTCGGGCACTGCTACGCGGCGAGGAGGTGACGCACGACGGCCTGGTCCGCGTCGACCGGGCGCGGGTGTGGACCCGGCCGCCCGACCCGCCGCCGCTGCTTGGCGCCGCTGTCAGCGTGGCGACGGCCCGCTGGTGCGCAGCCTGGGCCGACGGGCTTATCACAGTCAATGCCGACCCGGAGCATCTGCGCCAGATGATCGACGCCTACCGGGCGGCGGGTGGCCGGGGATCTCTGCACCTGCAGGTCCATCTGAGCTGGGCACCCGACGAGGCACAGGCCGAGGCCATCGCCGACGAGCAGTGGCGTAACAACGTGTTCCCGCCGCCGGCCTGCTGGGACATCGACAGCGTCGAGACCTTCGATGCCGTATCCCAACATGTCCCTATCGAGCGGGTACGCCGAGTCGTCAACATCTCCTCCGACATCGGCTGGCACACCGCCCAACTCGCCGGCTACGCAGAGCTGGGTTTCGATGAGATCGCGCTGCATCACGTCGGACAGAAGCAGGACGACTGGATCGAGACCTTCGGGGCCAAGGTCCTGCCGCAGCTGCGGTAGCTCCCGACGAAGGACCCGGGGCGCGAGCGTGACGCCGAAGACTCAGCCAACCTTCGAGGTCGCGACCGCCCGGAGCACACCGTTCACGAACGCCGGCGACTCATCAGTCGACAACTCGGAGACGAGCTGGACCGCCTCGGAGATCGCGACTGCCTCAGGTACCTCGCCGTAGTCGATTTCGTATACCGCGATCCGCAGGGCGTTGCGATCGACCCGGGGGATCCGCGGCAGGGTCCAGCCTGGGGCCAGGCAGGCGCTGATTCGCTCATCGACCTCGCTGGCATGATTCGCCACGCCGCGGACGAGTTGGGCTGTGTACTCGCGTACCGGCGGGTCTCCCGCTGCCGTACGCTCCTCCAGGGTCGTGATTGGATCAACATCACGCAGCTCAGACTCGAACAAGATGTCCAGCGCCCGCTTGCGGGCCTTGCTGCGTGATGAGCTGCGAGTCATGATCAACTACCGACGCGGCTGAGGTACTCGCCCGTCCGAGTGTCGACCTTGACCTTCTCCCCGGTGGTCAGGAACAGCGGAACCTGAATCTGCAGGCCGGTCTCAACGGTGGCGGGCTTGGTGCCGCCAGTGCTGCGATCACCTTGCAGGCCCGGCTCGGTGTAGCTAACCACCAGTTCCACCGAGGCGGGCAGTTCGATATAGAGAGGGTTGCCGTCGTGAATGGCCACCGTCGCCACTTGTCCCTCGAGCAGGTAGTTCCTTGCATCCCCGACCGTCTCGTCGGCAATCGTCATCTGGTCGTAGGTGCTGTTGTCCATGAACACGAAGCCGGAACCGTCATGGTAGAGGTACTGCATATCCCTCCGATCGACGTTCGCGGTGTCGACCTTGGTGTCGGCGTTGAAAGTCTTGTCGACGACCTTCCCGGACAGCACGTGCTTCAACTTGGTGCGTACCACGGTGTTGCCCTTGCCGGGCTTGTGGTGCTGGAACCACACCACGGACCAGAGCTGTCCGTCGAGATCCAACACCATGCCGTTCTTCAGATCATTCGTCGAGGCCACCGTGCCCACCCTTCCTTCTTTTTGAGCTGCTCGCGCATTGCAAACTGCGCGACGCTCGCAGCTCCTGCCACATTGGCAGCCGCCCAGTTTAGACCCTGGTGGTACGTGTTCAGACCATGCTGAAACCAGGGCTAAGAGTCGCCCGACCGGTGAGCGCAAGCATCAGCTCAACGCCACTCCCACGCAGCACCGCAGCCGTCGCCGCTACCCTCGCAACCTCACTCAGCAGCTGATCGCTGAACTCTGGCGGTTCCACGTCTGGTACCGCTGCAGCAATGTCCAGACTGTGCACCACGAGTTCGAAGGTGCGGGTGGAGAGGTAATTCTCGAGTCGCATACCCCCTGCTGCGGTGTGAATCAGCGGATTGCCAGCGGTTTCCACTTGTGCAAGTACGCGTTTTGCGAGCGCATCTACGAACTCGGCGGGATTCTCGCCAAGAGCTTGACCCGCCCGACGTCCCCGGTCCGCTACGGCCGCGTTGTCGAGATCGGCAATTGCAACGTAGTACGCCGCAGGCGTGGGCACTTCCTCGGTGTCGACG
Organism: uncultured Actinomycetota bacterium; assembly: GCA_963734005.1. GTDB lineage: Bacteria > Actinomycetota > Actinomycetes > Propionibacteriales > Propionibacteriaceae > Microlunatus. Next base: position 36,833 of record CAVTFS010000017.1, on the reverse strand, counting down.
GGCTGTCCGAGATAGGTCTCGACCGTCACCAGTGATCGCGAAGTGTGCCCGACCAGGGAACGCAAGTCCCACTCCCCCAGTCCCGGGCCGTCCCAACGGTGGTGAGGAAGACGACGCACCAGATCGACGAAGGTCCGCGCCGCCTCGGCGAAGGTCTCGCGGACATTGAGCTCGCCCCAGGCTTCGATCATGCTCGACCCTCCTTTGTGCGCTGCTCGCGCATCGCGCTTCAAATCCGCCGCCGTCGTCGTCGCTCGCAGAGGAAGAACGCCTCCGCTCCCTCCTCCTCCGTACGTCGGCGCGCGATTTCCGACACTCGCGGCGCTTCCTTTTGTGCGCTGCTCGCGCATCGCGCTTCAAATCCGCCGCCGTCGTCGTCGCTCGCAGAGGAAGAACGCCTCCGCTCCCTCCTCCTCCGTACGTCGGCGCGCGATTTCCGACGCTCGCGGCGCTTACTGTGCCACGGCAGCGTACGCGGCGCGCAGCAAATCCTCCTCCGGCGCAGTCAGGATCTCAGCGCTGGCAAGCCCGTTCAAGATCACGAACCGCAGTGTCGAGCCGCGGGTTTTCTTGTCGAGAGCCATGGTGTGCAGCAGGTCATCGAATGCGTCGGCCGCGTAGCTTGTTGGCAGTCCCACGCTGGAAAGCACAGCGCGATGCCGAGCGGCGGTTGGCTGGTCGAGCCGCCCGGCGAGCCTCGCCAACTCAGCGACGAAGACCATACCGACGCTGACCGCGTCGCCATGGCGCCAGCCGAAGCGTTCCCGACGCTCGATTGCGTGGCCGATGGTGTGGCCGTAGTTCAGTAGCTCACGGCCCACCGACGACCCCGTCGACGTTGTCTCGCGGAAGTCGGCAGCGACGACATGTGCCTTGACCGAAACCGCGCGCTCCACGAGATCGCGGAGCAGAGGCGAATCGGGGCGGACCGCCAAGGTCGGATCGGATTCGATGATGGTCAAGATCTCGGGATCGGCGATGAACCCGCACTTGATCACCTCGGCCAGACCGGCAACCAGGTGTGGGGCCGGCAACGTTGCCAGCAGATCAAGATCACAGATCACTCCGACCGGCTCGTAGAAGCAACCGACGAGGTTCTTGCCTTCCGCTGTGTTGATGCCGGTCTTGCCGCCCACTGCGGCGTCAACCATGCCCAGCAAGCTGGTTGGGACCATGACCACTCGCACTCCCCGCAGCCAGGTAGCTGCCACGAACCCCGCCAGATCGGTGGTGGCACCGCCGCCGAGGCCGACGACGCCATCGGAGCGTGTGAAACCAGCGTTGCCCAGAATCGACCAGCAACGCTCGGCGACCGGGACACTCTTCGCCGCCTCCGCGTCCGGTACATCGATTCGAATCGGCTCCAAGCCTGCGGCCGTCAACAAGTGCGACAGCTGCTCCGCAGTCTTGATCATCGTCGGAGGATGGAGCAGCGCGACCCGTTGCACGCCGGCACCCAACAAGGGGGCCACCTCGGCCAGCAGTCCGTTGCCCACGAGCACCTGGTACGGCCGCTCCGCCGCGACAGCGATCCGGACCGGCTCAGCGATGGGCAACATGCGCGTTCATGATCGTCTCGACGACCTCGGCCGGGGTCGTGTCGTCGGTGTCGACCACCTCAGTTGCCACCTCGGCGTAGAGCGGAGCCCGCTCCTTGAGCAACTTCAGCAGCTGACCGCGGACGTTGCCGAGCAGCAACGGACGAGCAGTATCGAGACCAACACGCCTCACCGATTGCGTCAGCCCTACCCTCAGCCAGACCACTCGATGGCCACGCAGGGCGGCCCGGGTGGACGCCGACAAGACCGCGCCGCCGCCGAGCGACAAGACACCCGGCAGTGCCAGCAGCTCCGCTGTGATCTCCTCCTCGAGGGCACGGAATGCTGCCTCGCCATCATCGGTGAAGATCTCTCCGATCGACTTTCCGGACCGATCAACGATGACGGCGTCGGCGTCGCGGAAGGTCACACCCAGACGTTCGGCGAGCATGGCTCCGACGGTGCTCTTGCCGGAGCCCGGAGCACCAACCAGAACTACTATTTGGGTGCTCATGGCTGGGGTCGCACCTGAAGTCCGCGGTCAGCCAGCTGCTTGAGATAGCTCTCGTAGTTGCGCCGGGTTTCACCAACCGAGTCGCCGCCGAATTTCTCCACTGCCGCATTGGCGAGCACCAAGGCCACCATCGCCTCGGCAACAACGCCCGCCGCCGGTACGGCGCAAACGTCGGAGCGCTGGTGATGTGCGACGGCTGCCTCTCCGGTGGCAACGTCGACCGTACGCAGGGCGCGCGGCACCGTCGAAATTGGTTTCATCGCCGCACGGACCCGCAGCACCTCACCGGTGCTCATGCCGCCCTCGGTCCCGCCAGACCGGTGCGATGCGCGGGCAATCCCCTGCTCACCCGGAACGATCTCGTCATGGGCAGCGCTGCCTCGGCTGCGAGCCAACTCGAATCCGTCGCCCACCTCGACACCTTTGATCGCCTGGATCCCCATCAGGGCACCCGCGAGCTGCGCGTCCAGGCGGCGATCCCAGTGAACGTACGAACCCAGTCCGGGCGGCAGCCCCCAGACCACGACCTCCACGACACCGCCGAGCGTGTCGCCGTCCTGCTGCGCCCGTTCCACCTCAGCAACCATCGCGGCGCTCGCAGTCGGGTCGAAGCAGCGAACTGGGTCGTCATCGATGGCGGCCAAGTCCGCAGCAGTCGGAATCACTCCAGCAGGCGCCCTGGCGGTTCCGAGCTCAACGACATGGCTCAACAGCGTGGCACCGAGGCCCTGCTGCAGGAAGGCCGAGGCCACCCGACCCAGCGCCACCCGGGCCGCCGTCTCCCGGGCGCTGGCACGTTCCAGCACCGGCCGCGACTCCCCGAAGTCATACTTCTGCATCCCCACCAGATCAGCGTGGCCAGGACGCGGTCGGGTCAAGGCCGCACTGCGCGCCTGTCCCTCGAGCTCCGACAGTGGAACCGGATCGGCCGCCATCACCGATTGCCACTTCGGCCATTCAGTGTTGGCGACCTGAATCGCGATTGGGCCGCCTTGCGTCTCGCCATGGCGGATCCCACCCAGAATCGTGACAGCATCCGCCTCGAACTTCATCCGCGCACCGCGCCCGAACCCGAGCCGCCGGCGCGCTAGCGCGTCAGCGATGTCGCCGCTGGTGACGAGGACATGAGCCGGCAACCCTTCGAGGATTGCCACCAGCGCCGGACCGTGCGACTCGCCGGCTGTGAGCCATCGGAGCATGATCAGCAGTCTTCCACGTGCTGTCGGTCGGCCCGTTCTGATTCCAAAGCAGCGTAAAGGACGTCGGATGCCACGGAATGGCCGGTCATGAGCTCGATTTGCAGCAACGCCTGCCCGACCAGCAGATCAAGGCCACTGACCACCGTGCAGCCGGCATGCTCGGCGGCAACCGCAAGCGGAGTGGGCCATGGGTCGTAGATGATGTCGACGACCAGCGGGGCACGACCGGCAACGGCCTGCGCGATGCCATCGGCCGCTCCGGAGACGACAGACGAAACGACAAGGTCGGCGTCAGGAATCTGCCTTGACCACGGCCTGATTTCCAGCCGTACGCCCAACTCCGCACACAGTGCGCGGAGCCCCTCCGCCCGGGCCGGCGTACGTGCCACCACGGTGACCAGCTGCGCGCCGAGCTGAGTGACGGCGAGCAGCGCCGCCCGTGCGGTTGCCCCGGTGCCCAGGATGATCACCCGTGGCAGTGGCGCTGCAGCCACCTGAGTCACTGCCCAGGTCAAGCCGCCGACGTCGGTGTTGTAGACCCACCGCTCGCCACCCTCCATGACGAGCGTGTTACCTGCGCCGGCCAGCTTGGCCAGCTCATCCACCTGGCCGAGCCCAAGAACCGCAACCTTGAGCGGCATGGTCAAACTGAGGCCCCGCCACGAGGCGTCTAGCCCGCAGACGAAGGGAGCCAGCTGGTGCTCATCGACCTCAATCCGGTCGTAGGACCAGTTCAGGCCGAGATGGGCATACGCAGCGCGGTGCAGCACTGGTGAGAGCGAATGTTCGATGGGTGAGCCGAGAACCGCACAGCGACGTCCGTCACCCAGCGAACCGAACTCAGTTGCCACAGCGGCCGGGGTTCGCCTGACACCAGGCTTGGAACTCCGCCACGTTCTTCTCGTGGGCCTCCGGCGTATCAGCGAACTTGGTTTCACCGGTATCGAGATTGACCGTGACGAAATAAAGCCATTTGCCCTTCTCAGGGTTGGCCGCCGCCTCCATTGCGGCCTTCCCCGGGGCCGAGATGGGCCCTGGGGGCAGCCCCTTGTAGCGGTAAGTGTTGTACTTCGACTTGCTCGCCCGGTCCTTCTTGGTAGTAGTAGTGGTTTTCAGCTTCTCTGCGTACGCCACTGTGGAGTCAAGGTCCAGCTTCTGCTTCTTCGCGAGCCGGTTGTAGATGACCCGCGCCACCTTCGCCCGGTACTCCTCCCGGTTCACCTCGCGCTCGACGACGCTCGCCACGATGAGCACCTCGTACGGTGACTGTTTGAGCTTCTTCGCTGCGGCCTCGAATTCGATCTCGCGCGTCACCGACTTGTACTGGTCGACCATTTGCTTGAGGGTCGAGGTTGCCGTCGAGTCGGCGGTCAGCTCGTAGGTATCGGGAAAGAGAAAGCCTTCCGGCTTCTTCTTGGCGTACTTAGGCAATTTGAGGGCTTTGGGCTTGTCCAACGCCTTCTCGTACGCCGATTTCTTGATCTTGGTGCCCTTCACCAGGGCATTCACCTGGGATGTGAGCCGAAGTCCCTCGGGAATAGTGAACTGCAATCTGATCTTCGAACTACCCGGATTGATCAGCAGCCGGAGTGCGTCGATGGCCTGCATCTGGGTCTTCATGAGATACCGGCCAGCCTGAACACTGGTTGCCCGCTCCTCGGAGCGCACAGCTCTATCCCAGGCCTTCGTCGACTTGACCACATCCTGGTCGACGAGGATCCCGCCGATCACATCCAGCGAAGCGCCGTCAGGAACGTCGACGAGGACCTTCACGTTGCCCGGCCCGGGATAATCGGGAATCTCACCGAAGCTGGACAAGAAAGTGCTGGCCTTGTCCCAGACGAAGAAGCCGCCGAGGATCAGCACCGCCGCGGCAACAAAGGTCGCGATACAACCCTTGGCTGTGCGCGCGATCTCTTGCGCCTGACTCGGTTTGACCTCCGGGTCGAGCATCGATGACACGCTGGCTGATCTCCCTCAGGTCTGCAGAGGCCTGTCCTGCCCTGAGTCGCCAGGCAGGTCCGGCCCGTCGGTGACCGGGCCGCCAGGAGCTGATACTAGCTCCCCTGGAGGCATTCCCCGCGATTGTTCGAACGCTAAGGCCTGCTCAAGAATGGCGACCGCCGCGGCCGCATCGATCAACTCCCGCTGCTCCTTGGCCCTCTTGCCGCCCTCGCGGAGCCGCTGCGACGCCGTCACAGTCGTCAACCGCTCGTCCACCAGCCGGACCGGCACGCGGATCACACCAGCCAGCCGCGCGGCCCGCTCCCTGGCCTTGATCGCCGCTGGACCATCGCCGCCACTCAAACTCCGCGGCAAACCCACAAGTACCTCGATCGGGTTGTACTCAGCCACGACCGTGATCAAGTCGGCGATCTCGGACACGCCGGCCCGGATCGTTGTCAGCGGATACGCGAGCGTCCCATCCGGATCACACGCCGCCACCCCAATTCGCGCATCCCCCCAGTCGAAGGCCAGCCGTACGCCACGCCGCATGCCCACGCTCATCGCTCAGCGCAGACGCGGCCGTGAACGCTGCCGGGTGCCGGGAAAACGTGGTGGTCGGGTTCTGCACACCGCAAGACTTCGTGCGCTCCAGATTTCAAGCATCTTAGGTTTTCCCGGCACCCGGCACCGTCCCCGACCGCTCGCCTCGTAATCAGCCGGGACCCCCAAGGCCGACATGGCAGGCGGCGGCTCGATTCCGCCGCGCGCCCGCAGGTGGCTTCAGGTCGCGGCAGTAGGCCATCGAGGCGCGCGGCTGCCGAGGCCAAGCGACCGCATGCCGATGGCCATGGGCTCGGGCGCGGGCCGGCGAAACCTAAGATGCGTGAAACCGAAGGCTCACAAAGTCTGGTCGTCCGCCGAACTCGACCACCACGTTTTGCCGGCCCGCGGCCGAGCCCATGGCCATCGGCCCCGGGCGAACGCGCAGTCACAACTGCAGCTTGTGCCCGATGGCGTACTCCACGGCCTTGAGGGCGTCTTCGGCACGACTGCTGTCGGTGCCGCCGCCCTGCGCAATGTCGGCCTTGCCTCCGCCGCGGCCTCCGAGGGTCTCGCTGGCGACCCGCACCAGCTCGCCAGCGTCGAGACCACGGTCACGGGCACCCTCGGTGGTCACGATGACAACGCTTGGCTTATCGACGGTTCCGCCGACCACGGCTACCACCGCGGGCGAGTCCTGTATGCGGTTACGAATCTCCAGGGCGAGGGTGCGCAGATCGTTGCCGGCTACGCCGTCCGTGCGGTGGGCAATATAGCCAACGCCCCACATGTCGTGGCTCTTGGCGACGATGTTGCCGACGTCGGACAACACAGTCTGGCTCCTCAGATCCGCAATCCGCTTCTCGGCCTCTTTGAGCTGCGCGACGAGCTTGCTTACCCGGCCGGGAAGCTGGTCGGGCTGCACTTTGAGCGCCTCGCTGAGTTCCAGTACCAGCGAACGTTCCTTCGCGAGATAGCGGAACGCCTCGATGCCGACAAACGCCTCAACACGCCGAACGCCTGATCCGATACTCGACTCGCCGGTGATCGTGACAAGTCCGATCTGGGAGCTGTGTTGGACATGGGTACCGCCACACAGCTCGCGCGACCAGGGACCTCCCATCTCGACGACCCGTACCGCCTGCTCGTCGTAGGTCTCGCCGAACAGCGCCAGTGCACCGATTTCGCGAGCCTTGGACAGCGGCATGATCTTCGCGGAGACGTTCAAATCTTTGCGGATCGCCTGGTTGGCCGCCTCCTCGACGTCGACCCGCACCTGCTTGCTGAGCCCGCTCTGCCACGCGAAGTCGAGGCGGAGATAGCCCGGCTTGTTGTACGAGCCGCTCTGAAGCGCCGTCGGCCCAAGGACCTGCCGCAGCGCGGCGTGCATGACGTGGGTACCTGAATGCGCCTGGCAGGCACCAATCCGCCATTCACCGTCGACCGCTGCCAGCACCTGAGCGCCACTCAGCAGCTCGCCCTGCTTGACCCGAACGCGATGGACGATCAGGCCTTTCACCGGACGCTGAACATCGACCACCTCGAGTTCCACGCCATCGCCGATGATCCGGCCGGCGTCAGAGTCTTGGCCGCCCGATTCCGCATAGAACGGCGTCTGCTCGAGCACAACCTCGACGAGGTCGCCCTCCTCGGCGGCCTCGGCCAGCGTCCCGTCCACGACGATGCCACGAACCTTCGACTCCGTGGCGAGCTCGGTGTATCCGGTGAATGGAGTCTGTCCGAGGGCTCGCAACTCCCTGTAGATCTCCACGGCCTGAGCGCCTGCCTTCTTGGACTTGGCGTCGGCCTTGGCACGATCCTTCTGCTCCTGCATCAATCGTCGGAAGCCTGTCTCGTCGACGCTCAGCCCTTGCTCGGCCGCCATCTCCAGAGTGAGATCGATCGGGAAACCGTACGTGTCGTGCAGCTGGAACGCGCGGTCGCTGCTGAGCACCGTTTGATGCTCCCGCTTGGCATCGGCAACCGCGAGGTCAAAGATCTGGGTACCGGTGGCAAGGGTGCGCCGGAACGCATCCTCTTCGGCGTACGCGATCTGGGAGATGCGTGCCCAATCAGAAGCCACTTCTGGGTAGGACTCAGCCATCAAGTCCCGGCTGATCGGCAACAACTCGGGCAACACGGGCTCGGTCACTCCGAGCAGGCGCATGGCGCGTACCACCCGACGAAGCAACCGGCGGAGCACATAACCCCTGGCCTCATTGCCTGGAGTGACTCCGTCGGCGATCAACATCAGTCCAGACCGGATGTGGTCGCCGACCACCCGCAGCCGTACGTCGTCCTCATGCCGGGCGCCGTAGCGCCTGCCGGCGAGCTGAGCGGCGTGGTCGATTACCGGATAGACCTGATCAATCTCGTAGAGGTTGTCCACCCCCTGCAGCAGGTACGCGACGCGCTCCAGACCCATCCCGGTGTCAATGTTCTTGCGTGGCAGGTCGCGGGCGACGTCGAAGTCGTCCTTCTTCCGGACCGCGGACAGCTCTTCCTGCATGAAGACCAAGTTCCAGATCTCCAGGAAGCGATCCTCGTCCACTACTGGCCCGCCGTCCGGGCCGTATTCGGGGCCGCGGTCGACATAGATCTCGCTGCAAGGCCCACCCGGTCCCGGCACGCCCATGTGCCAGTAGTTGTCGAGCACGCCGCGCCGCTGAATCCGCTCCGGTGGCAGGTCTGCAATGTTCTCCCAGAGCGTCGCCGCCTCGTCGTCAGTCCGCAAGACAGTCACCCAGATCCTGTCAGGGTCGAACCCGTATCCGCCGCCCGCTTGCGAACCGGTGACCAGGTCCCAGGCGTACCGAATCGCCTCCGCCTTGAAGTAGTCGCCGAAGGAGAAATTCCCGTTCATCTGGAAGAACGTGGCATGGCGGGTGGTCTTGCCGACCTCGTCGATGTCGAGGGTGCGAACGCACTTTTGGACACTCGCCGCACGGTCGAAGGGCGGTGTCTCGGCTCCGATGAAGTACCGCTTGAACGGGACCATGCCGGCGTTCACGAACAGCAGCGTTGGATCGTTGTACAGCAGCGGCGCCGATGGCACGACTTCGTGATCACGCGCTGCGAAGAAATCCAGGAAGCGGCGCCGAATTTCGGCGGTTTTCATGACGGTGTTCCTTGCGTGGAAATCGAGAAGGGGCTAGCGGGGAGGTTGACTTTCAGGCAGGTTGAGCGTTTCGCGGAGTTCGGTTTCGCGCTCGGCCATTCCGGCTCGCATCCGGTCAACGAACCCACGGGCTGAGTCACTGATGCCACTCGCGGTATCGGCGACGCGTTGACCGATCGCATCTGGAGACGCCTTCTTCATGTACTGGCGGATTTTCGTGTAAGCAAAGACCGCGACGCCCGCACCGATGACGAACCAGATCAAGCGCCGCAACATCACGCGCTCCGCTTCGCCTTGCGGCCTGAGCCGTTGCCTTTGATCGCCTTCCGGATGCCGTAGCTGAACGCCGCTGTCTTGACCAGAGGTCCGCCGAGGGTTGCTGAGAAGAGCTGGGTCATCTGTGCTGCGTTCTCGCTGACGACTGTCGCGTTGCGGCTGACTTTGGCCGCATCCTCGGTCACCATGCTGAGCTTGCCCAGTTCATCGTTGGTCGCGCGCACGGTGCCCTGCAACTCAGTGAGAATGGGCACCGACTCATGGCCGATGTCACGTACCGCCAGCCGGACCTCCTCCAACACGCGCCCGAGCTTGAGCAGCGGCACGGCCGTGAATGCCACCAATGCAACGAACGCAACAGCGGCGATCAGGCCTGCGATCTCCCCTCCAGACATGGGATTTCCTTCTCGTTGTGGACAGACGAAAGCGCGCCAAGCGGCGTGACTATGCGACCTTACCCTGCCCGCTACCTAGGCGATGCTGGGATTCCGCGCAGCCGGTTCAGTCATCAGAGCGACCCAGTAGTTCCTCGATGCGCGCCAGCCTGGTCACCATGGCCGCCTCGGCACCGTACTCGCTGGGAACGTAATAGCGGGCATCAGCCAGCTCGTCGGGTAGATACCGCTGAGCCGCGATCGCGTGCGGCTCGTCGTGAGCATAGGTGTAGTCCTGCCCATGGCCTAGCCGTTTGGCGCCCTGGTAGTGAGCATCTCGCAGATGCCGCGGTACCAGCCCAATCCTGCCGGAGTTCACGTCGGCGAGCGCGGCGTCCACCGCCTTGATCACTGCGTTGGACTTTGGGGCGAGGGAAAGCGCGATAACAGCTTGGGCCAGGTTGATCCGCCCCTCAGGCATGCCAATGAACTCGACCGCCTGAGCCGCGGCGACTGCTGTTTGCAGCGCGGTTGGATCGGCCAGACCGATGTCCTCCGAGGCCAAGATCACCAGCCGCCGGGCGATGAAGCGCGGATCCTCCCCTGCGGCGATCATCCGGGCGAGATAGTGCAGCGCCGCTTGAACATCGGAACCTCGAATCGACTTGATGAAGGCGCTGATCACGTCGTAGTGCTGATCACCGGCGCGGTCATAGCGCACCGCGGCCTTGTCCACCGCACGCTCCACCATCTCGGTCGTGATCATGGTCTGATTCACGGCGGCCGCGCCCGCAGCGGACTCCTCCAGAAAGGTCAGGGCCCGGCGCGCGTCAGCTCCGGCAAGACGCACGATCATCTCGCGAGCATCAGGATCAAGCTGGTAGTCACCAGCCAATCCCCGGTCGTCGCTCAACGCCCGATCCAGCAGACTCGAGATGTCTTCGTCGGTCAGCGGCTTGAGAGTCAGCAGCAGCGATCGCGACAGCAACGGCGAGATCACCGAAAAGCTCGGATTCTCGGTGGTCGCGGCGATCAGCGTCACCAGCCTGTTCTCCACCGCCGGCAGCAGCACGTCCTGCTGGGTCTTGGAGAAGCGATGCACCTCGTCGATGAACAGCACTGTCTGCCGCGCCGTACGCAGGTCCCGCCGAGCCTGGTCAAGCACTGCCCGAACCTCCTTCACCCCGGCAGTGACCGCGGAGAGCTCAACGAACCTCGAGTCGCTCTGGCGTGAGACGACCGCCGCGATGGTCGTCTTGCCGGTGCCCGGTGGGCCCCAGAGGAAGACCGACATCGGCTCCCCAGCGGCAAGCCTCCGAAGCGGGGAACCGGCCGCCATCAAGTGATCTTGACCGACGATCTCCTCCAGCGTGCGCGGTCGCATCCGTACCGCGAGCGGCAGGCCGGCACGGTCGGCGTCGGCCAGGCTGCCACTAGGTGTCGCCATTGGACCGCCGACTGTGCCGCCGAAGAGATCCTCGCTCATCGCCAACGATCCTACGGACAGCGTCCCTAGATGAAGAGCATGATGCGCCTATGGGAGAAGAGAACGTTAGGGCGCTGTACGACAGGCTGATCACAGGCTGGAACGATCATGACGGAGACGCGATGGCTGAGCCGTTCGCCGAAGACGGCGTGATCATTGGATTCGATGGGAGTGTGAACTCCGGTCGGCAGACGATCGGCACCGAAATGTCGAACATCTTCGCCGACCATGAAACTGGACGCTATGCCGTCAAGGTGCAGTCCGTTCGTTCGCTAGGACCTCAGGCGATGATCTTGAGAGCCATTGCCGGATTGGTGCCTCCTGGCGAGACTGGCATCAACCCAGAGACCAACTCTCACCAGACTGTCGTGGCCGAACAGCAGGACGGTCAATGGAGGATTGTGCTGTTCCAAAACACTCCCGCACAGTTCCACGGGCGTCCTGAACAAGTCGAAAACATGACACGGGAACTGCAAACCGCCGCGGATTCCTAAGTACGTGCGGCGCCTTTTAGGCGGTGACGGGATGGTTTGAGTGGAAGAGGTTCTCGGGGTCGTAGCGCTGCTTGACCTCGCGGAGGCGCTCGAGCACGTCCGGCGCGAATATTTTGGTTATGTCGAAGCTCTCCTCAACGAAATTGAGGTATCGGCCGGCGTCGTAGGGCTCGAGGGCAGCCTTAAAGGCGCCGAGCCACGCGCGGTTAGGCGCCATGGCCTCCGGCCCCGGAACGAAGCCAACCCCGAAGGCGATGAAGGAGCCGGGCAAAGTGGCGAGCGCTCCGGCGTCTTGTGGTGCCCGCGACAAAGCGCCGCCGCCATGGCGCAGTTCGACCGAGGCGAGTTGTGAGCCCGAGCCTGGGCCTACCGCCTCGACCAGCGAGTCGATTGCGGACGCCGGCAATTCCGTGGTCAGCAGCCCCTCGCTGGTATAGGGCACCGGCGTGGGCGGGTCCATGTGCAGCTCGGCGATGCCAGCCGGCGGCTGGGCCTCGATCGTGTCCATGCCGACATTGCCCAGTTCGCGCAGGGGCGCCACCAGCTCCGCGCCGTCTGCCGGGTCGCCACAATAGATCACCTCGAGCACGGCGAATGATTTACCGCGGACGGGCTCGGGCACTTCGGGAATCGGCGGGAAGTTCATCAGCCGACCGACCGATGTCATCTCTTCTGGCATCCCAGCGGTCCAGTCGATCCAGCCGTGCAGAACCTCGCTCGCCTGTTCAGCAGGGAACAACAGAGCGCCTGCAAAGATCTCGGACAACTGCAGCAGATCGAACTCAAGCGCGGTGACGACACCGAAGCTTCCGCCGCCTCCGCGCACCGCCCAAAACAGATCAGGCTCATTCTTCGCATCGACACGGATCTGCTCGCCACCGGCGGTAACCAGCTCGATCGCAGTCACCCGGTTACAGGCGAGGCCGTGTTTGCGAGCGTAGAAACTAACACCACCGCCAAGTGTGTAGCCGGCGATGCCGACATTTGGAGCCGAGCCGTGCAGGGCGGCGAGGCGCAACTCGGACGCCCGAGGCACCACGTCACACCAGAGGGCGCCGGCACCGACCCGGACCTTGCCGGCATCGGCATCGATCTCTACGCCGCCAAGGCCGGCCGTGCGCAACAGCACAGTGCTCGCGAGCGAGCCAAGCGGCAGCGCATTGTGTCCTGTGCTCTGGGCGGCGACCCGCTTGCCGTCGGCGGCCGCGGAACGGACAACATCGCTCACCTCCTCGGCGCTCTGCGGCACCGCAATGCCGGCCGGTTGCTGGTCCGCCAGAATGTTGAAGGCCGCGCGTTCCAGGTCCCAGTTGACGTCCAGCATGGTCAGCAACCTCGCGGCCATCGCTACGCCTCCCTCAGTTGCGCCGATAGAGCCTAGACCTAAATTTACTTATCAGCCTGGGATTTGGCGATCAAGAATGTGCATTGGGACTCGAGTCAGCATCAGATCTCCGGCTGGACGTCGATACCAGCCTCCTTACGCTGCTCGGGCGTGATGGGCGCAGGAGCGTCGGTCAGCGGATCCACGCCTCCGCCGGACTTCGGGAAGGCGATCACGTCCCGGATCGAATCCGTTTCGGACAAGAGGGCGCAGATCCGATCCCACCCGAAGGCGATCCCGCCGTGCGGCGGCGGGCCATAGTTGAACGCGTCCAGCAAGAAGCCGAATCTCTGCTGCGCCTCCTCCTTGGGCAAACCCATGACAGCGAACACGCGCTCCTGAATGTCCCTGCGGTGGATACGGATCGAGCCGCCGCCGATCTCGTTGCCGTTGCAGATGATGTCGTAGGCGTACGCAAGCGCTGAGCCGGGATCGCTGTCGAAGGTCTCCAAGTCCTGTGGGGCGGTAAAGGCATGGTGTACGGCGGTCCAGGCGCCAGCTCCGACTGTGACATCGCCGGCGGCCATGGCAACATTCGCCGGCTCGAACAGTGGAGCATCGACTACCCAGCAGAACGCCCAGGCATTCTCGTCGATCAGCCCGACGCGGCGGCCAATCTCAAGCCGGGTGGCACCGAGCAGTGACTGTGCCAGTGCCCGTGGACCGGCCGCAAAGAATATGGAGTCCCCTGGTGCGGCGCGGACCTCGGTAGCCAGCCCACTGCGTTCTGACTCCGACAGGTTCTTGGCTACCGGTCCGCCGAGCTCGCCATCTTCACCAACCAAGACGTATGCCAGGCCGCGGTGCCCGCGCTGCCGGGCGAACTCCTGCCACGCATCTAGCTGCTTACGCGGCTGGCTGGCACCACCCGGCATCACCACTGCGCCGACGTATTCAGCCTGGAACACCCGGAACGGTGTCTCAGCGAAGTAGTCCGTCAGCTCGACCAGTTCCTGCCCGAACCGCAGGTCCGGCTTGTCGGTGCCGAAGCGGTTCATGGCATCGGCGTAGGTCAGGCGCGGCACCGGAACGGCGATCTCCACACCGATCAGCCACCAGATCGCGGTGATCAGCGCCTCGGTGAGTTCGATCACGTCGTCTTGCTCGACGAAGCTCATCTCGATGTCGAGCTGGGTGAACTCAGGCTGCCTATCGGCCCGGAAGTCCTCGTCGCGATAACACCGGGCGATCTGGTAGTAGCGCTCCATGCCGGCCACCATGAGCAGCTGCTTGAACAGTTGCGGGCTCTGCGGCAGTGCGTACCAGCAGCCCGGCTTGAGTCGTGCGGGAACCAGGAAGTCGCGTGCCCCCTCGGGGGTGGAGCGAGTCAAGGTCGGCGTCTCGATCTCGACAAAACCACGCTCGGCGAGCAGCGTACGAGCCACCCGATTGACCTCGCTGCGCAACCGGAGCGCAGCGGCCGGCGCAGGGCGCCGCAGGTCAAGGTAGCGGTACTTGAGCCTGACTTCCTCGCCGACATTGACGCGTTCGTCGATCTGGAAGGGCAGTGGCGCGGAAGGGCTCAGTACCTCGAGCTCCGATGCCACCACTTCCACCTCCCCGGTGGGCAGTTCAGGGTTGGCGTTGCCTTCGGGTCGCAGGTCGACCTCACCAGTGATCAGGATGCAGTACTCGTTGCGAAGATCATGAGCGCCTGATGCGGCCAACATCTCGTCACGTACTACGACCTGGACCACACCAGATGCATCCCGAAGATCAAGAAAGGCGACCCCACCATGATCGCGGCGGCGGGCCACCCAGCCAGCCAGAGTCACTGTGGTTCCGGCATGCGCGGCACGGAGAGTGCCGGCGCCGTGGGTGCGCATCACGAGTTGTTCCTTTCCGACGGGGTGGAGCGACATCCGATCCTATGGGCCAAGCACCTCGCTCCCGTAACGCTTTTCACGGCCGCGCACCCTGGCAGCAACGCGATGTCGGTACCAGGTGGCAGAGTCGTATTTGTGCTGAAGCGCCTGCGCGCCAGGCCGGAGTGGCAGTTCTTCGCTGTACTGCCGAAAGCCGATCCAGAGCTGGCCACGGTCTGGTGGGTTCTGCTGATCCTCACCGGGACGATGCCCGCAATCTTCGCAGTCGCAACCGGCCTCACCGTCAGCGTGATCCAGCAGGGTCAGCCTGTAGGCGGTCCACTTGCCCTGATTGGCGTGGTGTTCGTGCTGATGCTGATCATGAACCCGATCCAGACCGCGGTCAGCATGAACCTCGGCAACAAAGTGTCCGCGTGGCTCAACGAGGTGCTGATTCGCGGCTGCGTGGATCCGCCGGGCATCGGTCACTTGGAGGACCCAGACTTGGCCGAGGATCTCACGACCGCGCGCGAGTTCGACAGGGGTATGACCGGGCCACCGATGTATCTCAACGTCGACTTCATTGCCACAAGTCTGGTCAGCGTCCTAAGCGGGGTTGCCTCGGCAGTCATCCTCTTCGGGTTCACCTGGTGGGCGCCGCTGGTGCTCATGGCGGCCTGGGGATCCACGCACTGGCTGCTCCGCGAGAGCGGTGTCTGGAAGGACCGCAACACCCCAGAGGTGCGGTCGGCGCAGCGCCATGCCGACTATGCATACCGGCTAGCTGTTGATCCGCAACCCGCCAAGGAGCTCCGGCTCTTCGGCCTCGGCGGCTGGACTGTTGAGCGCTTCATCAGCCGCCGCAAGCGGCTGTTCGATCTGCAGTACCGCGCTACGCGACTGCGGGAGAAACCGGTGATCTGGTGCATGATCATCGTGGTCGTAGCGAACGCGGCCGTGTTCGGAGCCCTCGGTTTCGATGCAGTCTCAGGCAGCCTCCCGCTGGATCGGCTCGTCGTGTACGTCCAGGTGGCGCTCGGCGTGAGTCTGATCGCGTTCGGCGGTCTCAACTGGGCGCTGGATGGCGCCGCGGCACCAGTCGTAGCCGTGGCTCGGCTCGGGCCTTCGATGGCACGACTAGGTCGTTTGGTTCTCGGGCAGGAGCCCGCGGCAGGGAGGCCGAGGCACGAGATCGCCTTCGGTGACGTGTCGTTCAGATACCCCGGCAACGAGCACACCGTGCTGGCAGGACTCGATCTGATCGTGCCGGCCGGCACGTCGTTGGCCATCGTCGGTCAGAACGGAGCCGGCAAGACGACGCTCGCCAAATTGCTCTGCCGGCTGTACGACCCGATCGACGGTGCGGTCAGGGTGGACGGAGTCGACCTGCGCACCATCGAGTTGGCCAGTTGGCGCCGCCGCGTGGCGGCGGTATTTCAGGACTTTGTGCGCTTCGAGTTGTCCCTGCGCGAAAATGTCGACCCCGCCAGGGAGGCCAGCGACGACGACATCCGGGCAGCGCTCCGCGACGCAGGCGCCGAGCATCTTGCCGAGCTCGACACACCGCTGGCCAAGGGCTACTCCGGCGGCACCGATCTGTCGGGAGGTCAATGGCAGCGTGTCGCATTGGCACGAGCGCTGTGCGGTGTACGACGCGGCGCTGGATTGGTGCTGCTCGACGAGCCGACCGCGCACCTTGACGTCCGAGGCGAGGCAGAAGTCTTCGACAGGGTCCTGCAGGCGACCCGCGAGGTCACCACGATCTTGATCTCACACCGGTTCTCGACGGTGCGACATGCAGACCGTATTTGCGTCCTCGAGCACGGCCGCGTGATCGAGTTGGGTAGTCACGACGAACTCATGGCTCTGGGCGGGCGCTACAAGACCATGTTTGAACTTCAAGCCAAGAGGTTCGGGGCAACCATGGATGAAGAAGGTGCCGTGTTCGATGTCCTCTGACACGACGGCGAAACAGACCTCCACCCCATCGTCGCCGTTCGCGCACGACGAGCTCCCGCCAGCGCTGTCATCGATGTGGCGGCTGTGCAAGCTCGGCTACACCCACGAGCCGCGGCTGGTTGTTCTCGTGGTCGCCCTCACCTTGCTGCAGGCGGTGCCAGACGCCTTGTTTGCGCTCTGGTTGAAGCTCATGGCCGATGCGCTCGAGGACGGCGACAACACCCTGCTGTTCGCCACGATGGCAGCGATGGCGGCATCGGCAACCTTGACCTGGCTGCTTCGGGTGCTCGCGACGCGTCTGACCCGTCGGTTCCGCGATCGTGTGACGATCGCGCTTGAGACGCATGTTGCCACACTGCAGGCATCAGTGCCGGGACTCGAGCTCCAGGAGCGGCAGGACTACCTCGACCGTCTGGCGGTGCTTCGCAACCAGGTATTCGTGTTGGACCACATGTATGTGTCGTTGCTGGACACGCTCGGCTGGATCGTACGGCTGACCGTCACGATCGCACTGCTGATGAGCATTCACCCAGGGCTTGCGCTGCTCGTGGTATTCGCGCTACCCACCGTGGTCAGCTCCGCATGGCGGCCGGGCATCGAGCGGAGGGTGGAGGAGCGGTTCGCCCAGCACAACCGGATGGCCGAGCACCTGTTCTTCATCGCAACCAGTGCGGCCGCTGCCAAGGAGGTGCGGGTCACCGGCATCGCCAGTGAGCTGGCAGCACGACGTCGTACGGAGTGGCAACGCTGGTTCGCGCCCGTCGCGCGGGCCCGCTGGGGCACGGCCATCTCGCACTGTGTGGCGTGGGCGATCCTCGGGTTGGGCTACGTCGGCGCCGTTGCGTTCGTTGTCGTTAGGCTCGAAGCCTCGATCGGCTCAGTGCTCCTCATTTTGGCCGCAGGCGCGAGACTGTCGTCCTACGTCGCGGGCGCGATTGGTGAAATCGGCTTCTTGCGCGGCATCTGGCTCGACGGTTCGAGGCGGCTGGTATGGCTGGAGAACTACACCGCCGCGATGAGTGCCGACACCCAAATCACGGTGCCGGACCGACTGGTCGACGGCATCCGCCTCGAGCACCTGTCGTTCGCGTACCCCGGCACCGACAGCCTCGCACTGAAAGACATCACCTTGCACTTGCCACCAGGCGCGGTTGTCGCGGTGGTCGGGGAGAACGGCGCCGGGAAATCCACGCTGGTGAAGCTGCTTGCCAAAATGTACGAACCAAGCTCCGGCGACATCTTGATCGACGGCCAGCCGCTGCGCCAGATGGCCGCGGCGGAGTGGAGAAGCCGGCTGACCGGCGCCTTCCAAGACTTCTTCCGCTTCGAGTTCAGTGCCCAGCACAGTGTCGGTCTCGGGGATCTGAGCAGGCTCAACGATGAGTCCGCGGTAGCTGACGCTGTGAGGAGAGCGGGTGCCACCGATGTGGTCGAACGACTGCCGGAAGGCCTGCAGAGCCAGTTGGGCCCGACCTGGCCGGGTGGTCAGGAATTGAGCTTCGGCCAGTGGCAGAAGTTGGCACTCTCCCGTGGCTACATGCGGCCCACGCCCCTGCTGGTGATGCTTGACGAGCCGACTGCGGCGCTGGATGCCGAGACCGAACACGCGTTGTTCGAACGCTATGCATCGGCGGCCCGCCTCGGCGAGTCGGCGAGCAACGACGTCGGTGGCATCACGATCTTGGTCTCGCACCGGTTCAGCACGGTGCGGATGGCCGATCTGATCGTCGTCCTCGACGGCTCGCGACTCGTCGAGGTGGGCAGCCACGACGAGCTCATGCAGCGCGATGGTCCGTACGCCGAGCTCTACCGGATCCAGGCCGCTGCCTACCGGTAGCACAGATTGTCACTCACCTGATCAAGGGGGATGGTCTTAGGTGTCACTGAGGCGGACAATCAACGAATGCGGCTGATCGAGCGGGAGAGCCAGCTGGCCGCGCTGCATCAGTACGCGCGTGAGGCCAGCCAGGGGCAGGGCCGGCTCGTGCTCATTTCGGGCGAGGCCGGCGTCGGTAAGTCGGTGCTGCTGGAGGAGTTTGCCCAGGAGGTCAACGACGCTCGCTGGCTCTGGGCGGGCTGTGATGGGTTGTTTACGCCTGCCGCGCTTGGACCTCTCCTTGATATCGCCCACCAAATAGATGGTGAGCTGCTCCGGCTCTACCGCACCGAGGCGCGGCGAGATCAGCTGTACGGAGCGCTGCTACGACAACTCGGCGACCTGCAAACTCCCACTGTTCTCGCCATCGAGGATGTGCACTGGGCTGATGAGGCAACGCTGGATCTGCTGAGTTACCTCGGCAGGCGGATCCAACACCTGCGGGTGCTTCTCCTCGTGACATACCGCGACGACGCCCTGGGGGCCAACAATTCGTTGCGGCTCACGCTCGGAGCGTTGGCAAGCCAGCGAGCGACCCGCCGGCTCAGCCTGCCAACGTTATCGGCGGCCGGCGTAGCAACGCTGGCGCAAGGCACAGGTATCGACGCGACCGAGCTGCACCGACTGACCGCCGGCAATCCCTTCTTCGTCACCGAGGTGGTGCAGGCCGGCACCGACGCTCTGCCCGTGTCCATTCGTGATGCTGTCCTCGCCCGTACCAGGACATTGAGCACGCCGGCACGCGATGCACTCGAGGTAGCCGCGCTGATCGGTTCCCGGATACAGTCCGGCCTGTTGGTCTCGTTGGTGGATGATCCGGTTGTCGTGGATGAGTTGATCGGCCACGGCCTGTTGATCAAGGATGAAGATGATCTTCGATTCCGCCATGAGATAGCGCGGGTCGCGATCGAGGCGGACGTCCCGCCGTACCGAAAAGCGGCCATTCATACCAGGATTTTGAATGCGCTGCTCTCCTCCGGTTGCGATGACGATGCCCGGTTGGCCTTCCATGCCGAGGGTGCTGGGAACGCCGAGCTGGTCCTCGCGTACGCTCCGAGGGCCGGCCGTCGTGCCGCAGCACTGGGTGCACGCCGGGAGGCTGCGGCTCAGTATGAGCGGGCCCTTCGTTTCGTCCCAGAGACCGATCTTCGAACTCGGGCTGACTTGCTGGACGGTCTGTCCCAGCAACTTGACTTCGTTGATCGGCGGGAGGATTTGCTGGAGACGTGCTCTGCCGCGGTGGCGCTGTGGCACGAGCTGGGCGACTCCACACGTGAATCTGATTCGCTGCTAAGGCTTGCCGGAAATCTGTGGTGGCTGTGCCGCGGAGCCGACTCCGGGCAGGCCGCCAACGCGCTGCTGAAGCTGGCTAAGCCGCTCGGCCCCAGCCCTCAGCTGGCAAAGGCATACAACACTCTCGCGCACCGCCACCTGAGCAGAGGCCGCTACGAGGAAGGCCTTGCGCTCACCCGGCAGGCTCGCGAGATGTCAGAGCAACTCGGTCAGGGTGACGTGATCAGCGATTCCCTCGGCATTGAGGCTCACGTGGTCCATGCCATGGGCGATGACTGGACGCTCCTGATGCGGGCAGCCCTGGAGACCGCGCTGTCCGGCGGCCATGAGTATCAAGTCGGCGGGGTCTTCGCGGACACGTACTGGAAGTATTGCGGCGATCTCCGCCACGAAGAGGGTGAGCAGATTTACAACCAGGCCATGGCCTACTGCGACGTACACGACATCGGCACCTTCGCCAACTGCTTGCTTGCCGAGCGCGCCGGCGTCTTTGAGAAGCTTGGCCGCTGGGACGAGTGCGTCTCCGTTACTCACACAATGCTTGAGGAGCAATCGGTCTCCCCGTCAAACCGGATGCAGCCGCTGTGCTACCAGGCGAAAGTGATGGCGCGTCGAGGACAAGACGGATTTTGGCCGTATCTGGACGAGGCGATGCACTTAGCCCTCGGTCTGGACGAGGCGGAGTGGGTGAGCTTTGTGGGAGTAGCGCGGATCGAGGCGTACTGGCTCGAAGGCCGTCTCGATGCCGCACGGGCCGAGCTGGATCGGGTCCGCGATGTCTCGGCTGGCATATTTGTTCTCTCCCGGGGCTGGATTGCCCTGTGGGCGCGACGCCTCACCGGAATCGCGGAGCCAGTTGATCTTGAGCCGTTCGCGTCACAGATCGCCGGGGATGGTGCGCGCGCTGCGGAATTGTGGGATCAGCTGGGTTATCGCTATGAAGCCGCTCTGGCGCTGCTGGATACCAGGGACGAGGCCCTGCTTCGAGAGTCGCTGGCACGGCTTTCTGATCTTGGTGCCGAGTCTGCCGCGCGGCTGGTGCGCCACAGGATGCGAGACCTTGGCATCCGGTCCGTTCCCACGGGTGCGCGTACGGCAACTAGGGCCCACCCACGAGGGCTGACCGCACGCGAGCAGGAAATCCTCGAACTCCTTTCCCAAGGCCAGTCCAACGAGGAGATCTCCGCAAGCTTGTTCATTTCGGTCAGAACCGTCGAGCACCACGTATCCGCGATCCTCGGCAAACTCGGCGCCACCACGCGCAAGGACGCCGCCAAGGAGGCGCTCAAGTTGGGCCTTACCCATGCCGACCGCATGTCGATATCGGTATCGGGGGCCACGAAATCTAGGTAGTCGTCACACCAACATGGGAGATCAGCTCCCATGAGAAGTGAGGTCATGGGCTCCTACGGTCGTTTCAAACTTCGACCGAAGGAGGAGCCATGCCGCTCTACATGGACGTCCACAGCCTCGATGGGGCAGTCACCTTCGAGGATGTGGGCAAAGCACATCAGGCGGACCTGCAGACCCAGGGAGGCTACGACGTCAGCTATCTCCGCTACTGGGTGGACGGGAGCCACGGAAAGATCTTTTGCCTCGTTGAGGCCCCGAACGCCGACGCAGCGGCGACGGTTCATCGCGAGGCGCATGGTCTCGTCGCTGAAGAGATTTACCAAGTGCAGGAGGGATCATGAGACTGCTCCGCACTCTGGCTGTTGCGAGCACCAGCGCTGTCCTGCTGATGGGTCAAGCGGTTGCCGCGTTCGCCTGCGAGCAACACGCCGCAACGTCCCTGACTGCCCCGGCTCGTTCGGCCACGGCCAAATACCACAGCCTCACGGTTGCGAAAAAGGGCGGTTATTCGATCTTGGCCGATAGTGCCGGAATCACCTGCATCGCCGAGCCGCAGATGGGCGCAATGGGAGTGCATTACGTCAAAGGTGACTTGGTGAAGAACCCTGCTATCGATGCCGCGCATCCTGAAGCCCTTGTCTATGCACCTGATCGGCATGGCCGGCTGCACCTGGCCGCGCTGGAGTATGTGGTGATCAAGTCCGACTGGGATGCCGCCCAACCAAGTTTGGGGGTCGGGAGCCGGGATGCCGCCGCACCGCCGATGCTCTTCGGACAGGAGTTCAATTTCACCGACGCACCCAACAGGTACGGCCTGCCACCGTTCTATTCGCTGCACGCATGGGTCTGGAAGGACAATCCTGCCGGCACCTTCGAGATGTGGAACCCAAGCGTGCACTGTGATGAGACTTAGCGCGTGCACCTTATGACGGCCGGTTTCGCCGCATCGGTCTGACACTTCGCATCACGTGTTTGGACTTCGCATCAGGTCCAGAGGCCGAGATATCCGAGAGAGTGGTGCCGGTGGTATCAAGCCGTGGCACCGACTGGCAGCTAGCGATCTTGTATTCGGCCTCGACGCAACACAGACTGGCCAAGTGAGGACGCTCACGGTGCGCCTGCTGGCCCTTGTGGCCTCACTGCTGCTGGGCACCTGCGCCGCACTCGTCGATACCACGGCGGCATTCGCGTGCAGCTGTGCCGGCATTTCAACAAATCGAGCGCTGCGTGAGGCGGATGCGGTCTTCCGCGGCACGGTCAGCAGCAAAGAGCAGGTGGGGCGGTCCGGTGACGCACGGATCGACATCCGCTTCATGGTTGACCAGGTCTACAAGGGCACCGTCTACCGGGAGCAGGTGGTGGCCTCCTCGCTTGACTCGGATGCATGTGGTCTCGACCCTGAGATCGGGACCACCTGGGTGATCTTTGCCATCGAGGGCATCGAGGGCGAGGGAGATCGGGCCGTGAACCGGCTCATCACCACGTTGTGCAGCGGCAACCTGCCGACCGGCATCCCACCCCCACTGCTCCTCCGCAGTCCGAGGCCACCGCTGGATGGAGCATCCGATCGGGAGGAGAGATCAACCAACACCGATCGGGTCCTGACGCACGGGCTCGCCATCGCGGGAATCGGAGCGCTCGTCGTTGGTGCCATCGCCGTGATCGGCCTAGGTGTGATCTGGAGACCCGGCCGCTCGCAGTGATCGGCCGGCAACGCCGTCACGGGCGAAAGGCTGAGCCGGTTCGATCCAGCGCACCTTCAGTCACAGGAAGCGCTCCTCGACGCACCGCCTTCACCAGTTCCGCATGGTCAGCTTCAGTCTGATCAGCGTAGGCTCGGGCGAACCTCGCCAGCGCCCGATCCAACTTGTCCGTGTCCCCCGCGTAGCCGGCGATCATGGAGGCACCGCTGGTTCGAGCATGGCCCTTGGCAAGCAGATGACCGACGATGCCGGCGTAGTCGGTCAACGCCGCCGCGTCGATCGCGTCCAGCGGGATGGTCCCTTTCATGTTGCGGAACTGCCGCACGTAGTACTGCAGTCCGTCGATCGTGGTCCAGCCGAGCAGCGGGTCGCTGACGGTCTGCAGCGCCTGCTGGTACGCGACGACTCGCTGACCCTGGTGCGCGTGCCACGCGGAGTCGCCGTGCACATACTTCGCCAGCACCGAGCGGCGCGCCTGCTTGAGCTGCAGGAACACAACGTCGTCAGGGCTACTGCCTTCCAGCAGCGCCACGTACGCCCGTAGCCCCACGCTGCCCACGCCAACGACTTTGTGCGCGACATCGATCAGGGTGTAGCCACCAATCGCGCGCCGCCAGTGGGGTGCCAGGGTCTGAAGATACTCGTCCAGCCCCTCCGCGATCGCCTCGTAGCCTTCATCGCTCACCCGGGTGATCAACGGCGGATCCTCGACGATTTGCCGCTGGCCTTCGCGCTCGGCGGTGAAGCGGGGAAGCGCCCGGTCGCTGGTACGCGAGCGGGCACGTTTAGCGGAGCGCTCGATCTCATCGCGAAGCGACTTCTCCGTGGCCGTCTCGTGCAACCGGCCGACATCGAGACGGTTGTAGCTGCGCATGAGCAGCGGCTGGTCAGCGAGGAACCTCACCTCACTGCGGTAGGACGCGACACACGCCAGGACTGACGCGTGGCACTGGTCCTCCGACGACCCGTTCTCCCGTCCAGCCACCCAGATGCTGGCGGCGAGCCGGCGCAGATCCCATTCCCAGCTGCCTGGATGGGCTTCGTCGAAGTCGTTCAGGTCGATGACCAACTCGCCCTCGGGTGAGGCGTAGAAGCCGAAGTTGCCTAGATGTGCGTCGCCGCAGACAACGGGGGTGATACCTGTCGCCGGAAGCCGCGCCACATCGTCGGCCATCACAATTGCGGTGCCGCGCAGGAAGCCGTACGGCGAGATCACCATGCGCGCCACCCGCACCGGAATCAGCCAGTCGAGACGGCCCTGGTGCGACTCCATGATCAACTGGACTGGATCGGGACGGTCGGCCGATGGCCGCCACGCGGCCAGGCTTTTGCGCGGCACCTCGCGCCGCAGTGCCCGGCCCATCGCGTACCGCTCCGCGCGCGAGCTGGGACGCTTGCGAAGCGAGGCATAGACCTCGCTGTCCGCCGACGCCAGAACGGTATGTCCGCCTGGCCGTACGGTCACAATCTCCTCCTCGCTTTGATTGCAGGTCACCCTATAGCGCTTGGCTCCTTCTCTGCGAGCATCGGTAGGCGCTGGCGACTAGCAGAGAGACAAGGTTCTCTGCGAGCGTCGGTAGGCGCCCGCTGGTGACCGGAGGAACGATCAGCGAAACATGCTTCTCGTTTCGCGAAGAGCGACGACGGCACCAGCTTCCTGGGGCGCCGCGCGAGCAGAGAGACAAGGGTCAGCTGGTGATCGTCAGCTCCAGCTGCTTTCCGGCAAAGGTCGCGAGTCTGCCGGCCGCCGTTTCGACCAACGCTCCTGAGCTCACCACGATACCCGGAGCCAGGGCAATTTCCATGATCATCTTCCGACCCTGCACGGTGCGACGCCAGGTACCCACATTCGTTTCAGCGATGATCACGCAGCCCACGAACAGATCCTCGCCGGGTGGATGCGGATGGTCGTCGGCTTTCGGAAAATTGATCACTGGATAGCTCAGGGTCAGCTCGTCGTACAGCGGTAGTAGCAGAGCTTCTGTCGACGGTTCTGCCGGTGGTGGTGGTTCCGGGTTGAACCACAGCTCGTGTCCTTCGACATTGACACAGTCCAGCCGGTCCTTGATCGCCTCCAAGGCGTCGCGGCAATGGCTGATGGTGAGTGAGGACCAGCGGGCCAGGTCCTGGATGCTTGCGGGACCATGACCCAGGAAGAACCTGCGTGCCAGCTCGGTGGTGTCTCCTGTTTTTGCGCTGCTCGCGCATCGCGCTTGGAATCCGCCGCCGTCGTCGTCGCTCGCTGAGGAAAGAACGCCTCCGCTCGCTCCTCCTCCGTGCGGCGGCGCGCGATTTGCCGACGCTCGCAGCGGGTCCGTGTCTGCCGAGCGCGGAGCCCGTTCGTCCAGCAGTGCGTAGGTCTGCTGAGCGCCGCGCATCGGCCCGCTGCAGATGACGCCTTCGAGTTCGGCGTTCATGACGATGTAGGCCAACCACAACCCTTGCCCGACGAGTCCTTCACTGACAAGGCCTCGGTCGGCCAACGCCCGTCCAAGCTCGGCCCGGGTCCGATAGCGTCCCCCTTCGAGCTCCTCGACGATCAATCTGATGCCGCGGTCCCGAGTGTCAGGATCGAGATCGACCTGGCGGTAGATCGTCTGGTTGAGCTGTTGAACTCGTGGGGCTATGGCCTTCAAAATCCAACGGATGTCCTCAGCGGCCACGAAGTGCCAGGTCGGGCGCAGGATGTGTGTTCGGAGGAACTCTCCTCGGTCGAACTCGGCCTGCACGGCCGCGACCGTCTGCGCGGAGCTCCGCATGCCAAGCGACCACAAAGCATGGGCGTACTCCTGCGACTGTACGCAACCCAGTAGCCGCACCACATCCGCTGCGCTGGGCAACCCCTCACCTTGCAACCGCTGGGTCGCCAGGCGGCGGCGCAGCACATCTCGTCGAGTCGTCTCTGTCACGATGTTCGGACACTAGCCGCAGCCGGCGACGCACCGGCGGATATCCCGTTCTAGGCCCAAATTCCGACTCGCCGGGCCACTTTGCCGTTTTCGGCCCCGCCAGCGTCACGTTGTCTTAGACTCCCCGAGGCAGGCTCTACCCGGACGCGAGGATGCCCCCTAATGCCTCAAATTCTGATCCGTGCACACAAGAACCCGTTCACGGTGGCGGACGCTGACACCACCTACCGGCAGAACCTCATCGGCAACAACACCGGCAACCTGGTCTTCAGCCAGGCGGTGTACCGGTTGCTGTCGGCAGCCGGCGCCGACGTGGAGACCTCAGGCTTGGCCAGGAGCCATCCCCGCGTTATCAATTCCCGGTTCGACCACGTCGTAATTCCACTCGCCAACGCGTTCCGGTCCTCATACATCGAGACGCTGGATGCCCTGAGCAACCTGATCGAGCAGCTAACCATCCCGGTGACCGTGCTGGGTGTCGGATCGCAGGCCTCCTTGGAGGGCGTCTACAAAGGCGCCGACACAATCAACCCGGCAACCACCCGGTTCGTCCGCGCCGTGCTGAACCACTCACCGTCGATTGGGGTGCGCGGCGAACACACGAGGGACTACCTGAAGTCGCTGGGCTTCGGCGATGAGCACGTCAAGGTCATCGGCTGCCCCTCGATGTTCATGTACGGGCCCAACTTGAAGGTGGAGAAGAAGGTGGAGTCGCTCAGCTACGACTCCCCGATCGCCTTCAACGTATCGCCATACGTGCCGGAAATGGGCCCGCTTTCCCTGTATGCCGCAGACCACTTCACGAACCTGGTGTACATGGCGCAGAACATCCAAACCCTCGAGTTGATGCTGTACGGCAGTTACCCCAAGGGCAAGAGGATGAACGCCGTGGCTGCCTCTGGGGCGCCCATCACACTGGACCATCCGCTGATCCGGTCTGACCGCGTACGGTTCTTCCTTGACCCGAAGACCTGGTTCGAGCACCTGGCGCAGTACGACTTCTCATTCGGCACCCGGATTCACGGCAACATCGCGGCGCTGCTGGCCGGGACGCCGGCCCTGTTGCTCGCTCATGACTCCCGCACGCTCGAGCTGGCCGAGTACCACGAGATCCCGCATCGCACGATCACCAGCATCGAAGACGACGCTGACGCCCTTAGCCTCTACGCCGAATGCGACTGGAATCGGCTCAACAAGGTCCACCCCGATCGGTGGGACACGTTCGCGTCGTTCCTGGGAGACCACGGGCTGACACATGTCTACGACGAGGGTGAAGATCCCAGCGACTTTGACGATCGGCTTGCTGCGACCGAGTTCCCACCGCCAGTGCGCACCTTGATGGGCTTCTCGCCGGAGGAGCTTTACGCGATGAGGCGCACCGTCACCGATCTCGGCCGTGAGCTGCACGTCGCGCACAACGATCTCAACACTGTCTCGAAGCGGACCAGACCGCGCAAGCTGCATCAGCGCGCATGGAACCGGATCGACCGGGCTGTGCGCAGTCTCAGCTTGATGGCCTAAGACTGAGGACCTTCGGTCTCAGATCTTCAGCGTTCGGCATCCACGACTTTGGGTCCGCGGCAACTTGCTCGCCTGTCCGGATGTCCTTGACTTCCCCACCGACGGTTCCGCCGAACCACACGTACGGGATGCCGCGACGGTCCGCGTAGCGGATCTGCCGGCCAAACTTGTCCGCCCGTGGAGCCACCTCTGTCGAGATCCCGCGAGCCCGAAGCCGCTCAGCGACCTCGATCGCCGTTGCGCGCGTCTCCTCGCTGCCCACGGCCACCAGCACGGCCGTCGGAACCGGTCGAGAGGCCCGCAGCATTCCTCTGGCCAGCAGCGGAGTCAGCAGGCGCGTCACCCCGATCGAGAGCCCGACGCCGGGATAGGTGATCCGGCCGTCACTGGCCAGCGAATCGTAACGACCACCGGAGGCAATCGACCCCCAGGACTCAAAGCCGACGAGCTCGGTCTCATAGACGGTGCCGGTGTAGTAGTCGAGGCCACGGGCGACCCTGAGATCGGCGATCAGTCTGCCGGGCACGTAGCGGCCAGCAGTTGTGACCAGCTCGCTCAGCAGGTCGAGTCCCTCCTCAAGCTGATCATGCTTGACGCCCAGCCCGCGCACCTCGTCGACGAACGACGCATCGGCAGAGCGGATCTCGGCCAGCTGCACACAGCTTCGCGCCTGTGCCTCGGTGATCTTGACATCGTTGATCAACTGCTCGATCACCTGATCGGGTCCAATCTTGTCGATCTTGTCCACGTGCCGCAGCACTGCGGCGGGATCGGCGATCTCCAAACCCAAATAGAACCCCTGGGCCAGCTTGCGATTGTTCACTCGCATCAGCACTGGCGGGAGACCAAGATCAACATGAAGCCGCTCCAACGCGGCCAAGGTGACCAGCGGCAGCTCGATGTCATGATGTGCGGCGAGCGTCTCGGCGTTCACAATGTCCACGTCGGCCTGGGTGAACTCGCGATATCGGCCCTCCTGCGGGCGCTCCCCCCGCCAGACCTTCTGAATCTGGTAGCGCCGGAAAGGAAAGGCAAGCTGATAGGCGTTCTCGAGCACGTAGCGGGCAAATGGCACGGTCAAGTCGAAATGCAAACCAAGATCAGCTGGCTCGTCCGGATCGGCGTGCAGCCGCTGCACCGTGTACACCTCTTTGTCGATCTCACCTTGCTTGGCGAGGCGATCCAACGGCTCGACTGCCCGGGTCTCGATCGAGGCGAAGCCGTGGAGTTCAAAGGTCTCTCGCAGCCGGTCGAGTACGAACTGTTCGATGATCCGAGCTTCCGGTGTGTACTCAGGGAAGCCCGACAACGGCTTGGGGCGACTCACGCGCTTACTCCTTGGACAGTTCTGCGAGGTTCTGCAGGTACGGGTTGCCGACTCGCTCGCGGGCCATGGTCGTCTGCGGACCGTGTCCTGGAAGCACGGCGACCGTGTCCGGCAACGGCAGCACCTTCGTACGCAGGCTCTTCAGCATGTCGGCCAGATTTCCACCTGGCAAGTCAGTTCTGCCGATCGAGCCGGCAAACAAGACGTCGCCGGAGAAGACAACCGAGTCGATGCCAGGATGCCCCTGATAAGAGATCTGAAACATGGTCGAGCCGGGCGTGTGTCCCGGCGCGTGGATTGCCTGGAACGTGAGCCCGACGACCGATACCTCGGCGCCGTCTGTCAGCTCTCGTACGTCGTCGGGCTCGGTGAAGACTGTCGAACCTGTCAAACGCTCCAGCAGGAGCCGGGTCTCATCCCCCATGGCCCGCAACGGATCTGTAAGCAGCACCCGATCGTCGGGATGCACCCAGCAGCTCGAGGCGTAAGAGCGGCACAACGGCGTGACCGAGAACATGTGATCAAGGTGCCCATGGGTGAGCATCACAGCTGCGGGTTTCAGCCGGTGCTCCAAGATCAGCTCGGCTACGTCGGCCACCGCATCCATCCCCGGATCGATGATCACGCACTCCGCGCCTGGCATCGCAGCCACCAGATAACAGTTGGTTTGCCAAGGCCCAGCAGGAAATGAGGCTATGAGCACACGTTCGAGACTATTCGAGACTATCGGGCAGGATGGGGCTATGACCGAACAAGCTGGGCCTCAAGGCGTGGGCCCGGCCGCCTTCGGACGCGTAGAGAGCGATGGCACTGTGTATGTCCGAACCTCGGCTGGGGAACGCGTGGTCGGGCAGGTGCCCGATGTCCCCGCTGCGGAGGCCCTGAGCTTCTTCACTCGCAGGTTCGAGTCGCTGGAGCTCGAGGTCTCGCTTCTGGAGCGACGTATCGCGACTGGAGCGCTGTCGCCCGATGATGCCGTGGCCTCGATCAGCAAGGTGCGCAGCGCAGTCGCTGAGGCCCGAGCTGTCGGTGATCTGGATGGGCTGCAGGCTCGGCTGGAGGCACTGTTCCCGGTGATCGCGAGCCAGCGGGCAGCACGCAAGGCCGAACGAGCCAGACAGCACGAAGAGACCAGGGCTGCAAAAGAAGGGTTCGTCCTGGAGGCGGAGCGCCTTGCCGCTGGCAATGACTGGCGCGGCGGAGTCAACCGGTTTCGTGTGCTGCTGGAGGAGTGGAAGTCGCTGCCGCGACTCGATCGTGCCACTGACGATGCGCTGTGGCACCGGTTCTCCAGTGCGCGTACTACCTACACGCGGCGCCGCAAAGCCCAGTTCGCCCAGCAGAACGAGCAGCGCGAGGCGGCACGCGTGATCAAGGAGAAGCTGGTCACTGAGGCTGAGGCATTGGCTGGATCGACCGACTGGGGCCCGACTACGGGTGCCTTCCGAGACCTGATGGGTCGCTGGAAAGCAGCCGGGCCTGCGCCGCGCGATGTCGACGAATTGCTGTGGAAGCGATTCCGGGAAGCCCAAGATCGGTTCTTCATGGCCAAGCAAGCCACCTTGTCAGAGCAGAACACCGAATTCCGTGTCAACGCGCAAGCGAAGGAAAAACTGCTGGTCGAGGCCGAGGCACTGCTGCCGGTCCGTGACCCAAGGGCTGCGCGCGCCGCGTACCGCGACATCCTCCAACGCTGGTCGGCCATCGGACGAGTGCCCCGCGAAGCGATTCGTCCACTGGAGTCTCGCCTTCGCGCCGTAGACAACGCCATCAAGGCCGCCGAGGACGAGCGCTGGCAGCGTAGCAATCCCGAAGCGAAGGCCCGGGCTGCGGACACCGCCGCAAAGTTGGAGGCACAGATCGCCGCGCTCGAGGAACGAGCCGCGCAGGCAGAAGCACGTGGCGACCATCAAGCGGCACATGAGGCGGCTGCCTCGGCTGCTACCTATCGGGAATGGCTCGCACAGGCTCAGCGAACAGCAAGTGATCTCGGTGGTTAATCTCCGCGCTGAGCGAGCTTGGCGAGCGAAGCAATAGTTATTGCTGAATGCGGTAGGCCTCGTAGACGGCGGGCACACCACGTACGGCACGCAGCACGTGGTCCAGGTGGGTCGGGTCGGCGGTCTCGAAGGTGAATCGGGCCCGGCAGATCCGGTCCTTGCTGGTGTTCAGCGCAGCGGACAAGATGTTGACGTGCTGGTCCGAGAGGGCGCGGGTGATGTCGGACAGCAAGCGATTGCGGTCGAGAGCCTCAATCTGAATAGCCACCAGGAATGAGCTCTTGGCGTTGGGCGCCCACTCGACGGGGATCAGGCGTTCGGGCTCGGAGCGCAGGTTCTCGACGTTGCTGCAGTCGACACGGTGCACCGAGATTCCCGACCCACGCGTCACGAAGCCCAAGATGTCGTCGCCAGGCACTGGTGTGCAGCACTTCGCGAGCTTGACGAGGAGATCGCTTGCACCTATCACGCGGATTCCGCAGTCGCTGGCGCCACCACTGCTGCGCCGCCGCCGACCGGTGATGACTCGATCCTCATTGATCTCGTCGGCGACGGTCTCGTCGCCGCCCTCGACGATGATCAGCCTGTTCACCACGGCCTGCGGACCGACTGTTCCTTCGCCGACCGCCGCGTAAAGGGCCGAGACGTCAGTCACCTTGAAGAATCCGGCGACCGCGGTCAGATGCTCGAGCGTGAGCAGCCGTTGCAGCGGCAGGCCACCTTTGCGCAGCTGTCGCGCCAGCATCTCCTTGCCGGTTTCCACCGACTCCTCGCGACGCTCACGAGTGAAGTAGTGGCGGATCTTGTTTCGCGCGCGCGGGCTACGAACAAAGGTCAGCCAGTCTCGAGTGGGGCCGGCGTTCTCGGCCTTCGAGGTGAAGATCTCCACCACGTCGCCGTTGGCCAAAGAGGACTCCAGCGGTACCAGCCGACCATTCACCCGGGCGCCAATCGTCTTGTGCCCGACCTCGGTATGGATGGCGTACGCGAAATCGATCGGCGTGGAGTCCTGGGGCAGTGAGATGACGTCGCCCCGGGGCGTGAACGCATAGACCTCGTTCGAGTTGATCTCGAAGCGCAGTGAGTCCAAGAACTCGCTGGGGTCGGCGGTCTCCCGCTGCCAATCGAGCAGCTGCCTGACCCAGATCAGCTCGCCGGCGTCGTCGGCACCCTTGACGGGCAGCGCAGCACCCTTGCCTTCTTTGTACTTCCAGTGGGCTGCTACGCCGTACTCGGCACGACGATGCATATCGTCGGTCCGAATCTGCAGCTCGACTGGCTTGCCCTCTGGTCCGAGGACCGTGGTGTGCAAAGACTGGTACATGTTGAACTTCGGCATCGCGATGTAGTCCTTGAACCGGCCCGGCAACGGGTTCCAGCGGACATGCAACACACCGAGTGCCGCATAACAGTCGCGATTGCTTTCGACCAGTACACGAAGTCCCACCAGGTCGTAGATCTCCTGGAAGTCTCGGCCGCGCACCACCATCTTTTGATAGATCGAGTAGTAGTGCTTTGGCCTTCCCGTCACCGCAGCTTTGATCTTGGCAGTGCGGAGGTCACCCTGCACCTGGTCGATGACTTGCGACAGGTACTCGTCACGGCTAGGCGCAGCCTCGGCTACCAGCCGCACGATCTCGTCGTAGACCTTGGGATACAAGGTGCCGAAGGCAAGGTCCTCCAGTTCCCACTTGATGGTGTTCATGCCGAGCCGATGCGCCAGTGGGGCGAAGATCTCGAGTGTCTCCGCGGCGATTCGGGACTGCTTGTCCGGCCTCAAGTAGTGCAGCGTCCGCATGTTGTGCAGCCGGTCCGCGAGCTTGATCACCAGTACCCGGATGTCCCTGCTCATTGCGACGACCATCTTGCGGATCGTCTCGGACTTGGCCGATTCCCCGTACTTAACCTTGTCCAGCTTGGTGCAGCCGTCGACCAGCAGCGCAACTTCCTCGCCGAAGTCGTGGGTCAGTTGTCCGAGCGTGTAGTCGGTGTCTTCCACCGTGTCGTGGAGCAATGCTGCGCACAACGTCGCCTCTGTCATGCCCAGCTCGGCGAGGATGGTGGTGACGGCGAGCGGATGCGTGATGAAGGCGTCCCCACTCTTGCGCATCTGTCCGTTGTGCAGCCGCTCAGCCTTCCGGTACGCGCGCTCCACCAGTCCGAGGTCGGCCTTCGGATGATTGGCACGAATGACGCGGAAGAGCGGATCGAGCGCTGGAGTCTGTGGGCGACTGGAACCGAGACGGGCGATGCGCTGCCGCATCTTGACGCGCTGCTGCTCGGCGGAGGCGCTGATCCGGACCGGAAGGCTCGGACTGGGCTCGGTGGGGGGACCGTCAGCCTCGGGTTGGGGCAGAATGAGGGCGCGCCGAGGCTCGTGGGCGACGTGACCTCGCGGCCCTGGCGGCTTGACGTCTGGGATCGACGACGGTATGGCCGCCCTGTGATCACTCACAGCGCGTTCCTCCTCAGCAGAATGCCAGTCTAGACAACGGGTTGCTTAGACCGGCACAAGTCGTCCCCTGCACCGCATAACCCTCTGAACCGCGTTGCCGACAACCTCGAGCTGCGAGCATCGGAAATCGCGCCGCCGCACGGATGCGCGAGCAGCTACAAAAGGTTGCTATCGACTTTGTTGCCCCGCTCGATTCCGTCGACTTGCGCTGATGGTCTCCTGTTCGACCTCCTCGGCGGCGTGACGTACCACAACGACCTGGTCGCCACCCTCGAGTCTGGCCACCGTGGGATCGTAGAAACGACGCAGGGTCTTGTTGCGGACCACGGCGATCACCCGTTCTCCGTCGACCTCACCGGGGGAGCGGCCAATCTCGTCCTTGGTGATCTGCCGCTCGGCCACCTCCAGGCCCTCGTTGCTGGACAACAAGTCTTCGATGATCGTCCCAAGATTGGGGCTTATCGCGGACAGGCCGAGGAGCCGTCCGACCGCTTCTGAGGACGTCACCACAGCATTCGCCCCCGACTGACGGAGCAGCGAGGCGTTGTCGTCCTCACGGACCGCAACCACCACGTGCGCGCTCGGGTTCAGTTGCCGCACCGTAAGCATGACGAGGATCGCCGAGTCATCACGATCCACAGTGATGATCACCTCGCGCGCTTTCATGATCTCAGCGCGACGCAGGATCTCGCGCCGAGTCGCGTCACCTTCGATGGCGGCGTATCCACGCACGTTCGCATCGCTAATCGCCGAAGGCCGGCTGTCGATGATGACCACCTGCGTGGGATTGGTGCCGTTGGTCTCCAGCGTCTCGACCGCGCTACGACCCTTGGTGCCAAAGCCCACGACCACGACGTGATTGCGCATCCGTTTCCTCCAGCGTGTGTCTTTGAAGACGCGACGGCCCTGGTGCGCCAGCACCTCGAGAGTGGTTCCGACCAACAACACGAGGAACGCGATCCGCAAGGGCGTGACGATGATCGCACTTATCACCCTGGCATGCGGGGCCACCGGCGTGATGTCCCCATAGCCCGTCGTGGTGATCGTTACGGTCGCGTAGTAGATCGCATCGATGAGGCCTACCTTGCCGTCGTAGTTGTCGGTGTAGGAGCCCCGGTCAACAAAGACGATCAAGACAACCATCAGCAACAACAGCAGAGCCAGCAGTCCGCGGCGTAGCAACTCAACGGCCGGTGAGGTGGTCCGGGCGGGCAGGTTGACGAGCGCGTCGTGCGTCCAGGACCTACTCGACCCGTCCCGGCGGCGCACCGGGTCGCTCAAGCTCATCTGCCTACTTCTTCCGCTGGCTACGCGGCTTGTTCTGTGGCTGGGGACGCTTCGCCGCCCCGTCGCGATGTGATCGTACGTCCGGCTTGTAGGTTACGCTGACCCGTTTAGTGCCATTGCCGACCGCTGAGCTGGCCTCCTCCAGTTCTGCGTTGCTCGGTTCATCGTCCTTACTCGGTTCAGCGTCCTCGGTGGCACTCGTAGCAGCGACTTCGGCAGGGGCCGGTCTGGCGGGCTCGGCTACCCGCTCCTTTTGGCTCTCCTTGGCACGTCGCGCTCGTACGCGCGCCGCCAGCTTCTTCATATCGGGCTCCCGCTCTTTCATCTGCGCCAGAATCGGCGTCGCGATGAAGATCGAGGAGTAAGCCCCGGCGACCATGCCGACAAACAACGCCAGCGCAAGGTCTTTGAGGGGACCCTCACCTAAGATCACGGCTCCTGTGAACAGCAAGGCCGCGACCGGCAGGACGCCGATGATCGTGGTGTTGATGGAGCGGACGAGTACCTGATTGACCGCGAGGTTGGCAGCCTCTGAGTACGTCCTCGCGGTGCTGGACCGAATGTCACGGACGTCCTCGCGCACCTTGTCAAACACCACGACGGTGTCATAGAGCGAGTAGCCGAGGATGGTCAGCACGCCTATCAAGGTCGCCGGTGTGACGGTGAAGCCGACGAGGGCGTAGATGCCGATGGTCAAGATCAAGTCGTGAACCAGCGCGATGAGTGCGGCGGCCGACATCTTGGCGTCTCGGAAATAGATCCCGATGACTAGCGCAACGAGTACGAGGAATACCGCCAACGCAATCAGTGCGCGCTCAGTGATCTGGCTTCCCCAAGACGCCCCGATGAGGCTGTACGCGACCTGGTCGGGATTGATGCCGACCTCGTTGGCGATCGCGGCCCGAACCTTGGGCACTTCTTCGGTCGGGTCGAGCGTGCGGGTTTGCACCCGCACTTGGTTGTTGCCAATCGTGTTGACAGTCGCCTCGTCGAGATCTGGAACGCCGGAATTGTGAAGCGCGTCCCGCATCGAGTCGACCGTCTGGGCATTGACCACTGTCGCTGCCTTGAAGTCGGCGCCGCCTTTGAACTCGATGCCAAAGTCCAGTCCCCGCCACGCCAACGAGAGGATCGAGACGACGATGAGGATGGCTGAGATGGTGTACCAGCGTCGACGGCGCCCGATGAAGTCGTAGGAAACCTCACCGGTGTAGAGACGATGCCCGATGGCGCCCAGCTTCGACATCAGACTCCCTCCTGGCTCACGGCTGCCGGACGCCTAACCGCAGGCCGCCGTGACCGTGAGCCCGGCAAGGCCTGAACGCCGAGGTGTTCGGGATCGAGCCCGGATAGTTTGTGACCGCCTCCGAAGAACTTGGTTCGTGCCAGCAGAGTCATCAGCGGTTTGGTGAAGAGGAAGACCACCACCACATCGATCAGCGTGGTCAGACCAAGGGTGAACGCGAATCCTCTCACCGATCCGATTGCCAGCACGAACAACACCAGAGCGGAGAGCATGGTGACGGTGTCCGCGATCAAGATCGTCTGCCGCGCCCGCCGCCAGCCCGTTTCGACAGCCGTACGCAAACTGCGGCCTTCGCGCACCTCATCACGAATCCGCTCAAAGAAGATGACAAAGCTGTCTGCAGTGATCCCGATGGCGACGATGGCGCCGGCGATGCCTGGAAGGTTCAATGCGAAACCGACGGAGCTGCCAAGCAGCACCATGCTGGCGTAGGTGAGGATGCCCGCGATGCCGAGCGAGGCAACCACAACGATCCCAAGGCCCCGGTAGTACAAGAAGCAGTAACCGACGACCAGTACCAGGCCGATGATCCCCGCGATGATGCCGGCACGTAGCTGCTCGCCACCTAGTGTGGCGGAGACGTTGTTGACCTCGGAGACATCGAACGCGAGCGGCAGCGCGCCGTATTTCAGCACATTGGCCAGCTCCGTTGCGCTCTTCTGGGTGAAGTTGCCGGAGATTTCGGCCCGGCCGCCCGGTATGGCCTCATTCACTGACGGCGCCGATATGGAGACACCATCCAAAACGATGGCGAAGCGATTCTGAGGCTCGCTCTTCTGGGAGATCTCCCGGGTCGCTTGTTCGAAGGCCGCAGCACCTTGGGAGTTGAACTCCAGGTTCACCACCCAGTTGACGTTGTTCTGCGGAATGCCTGCGACGGCCGTCGTCAGCTGGTTCCCCTCGATCAGGGTGGGTCCGAGCAGATACTTTTCGGTCTTCTCCTGGTTGCAGGCGTACAGGCCCTGGTCGGGAACTTCGGTCACCTTGGTCTGACACGTGAATTCAGCGAATGCGGCCTGGCAAGCCTCGCTGGGCTGCCAATCCAGAGCCTGGTCGGGCGGAGTCCCCTTGCCATCGGCGGCGACACACGCCTTGTCCAACGGGACCGGCGGAGCGGTCGGCAACGCTGGCAGCGGCTTGTTGTTGGCGGCGCCGCTTTGCTGTGGGTT